>CAWCRN010000026.1:0-492282 GCA_963797835.1 uncultured Solirubrobacterales bacterium | reverse complement strand
TTGGCGGGCAGCGAGGGTCGCTCCAAGGCGTTGTGGATTGAGGGCAGCTTCCATCCGCAGGAATAGCGCTTGACGAATCCAAGCGTCCCGAGTGCGACCAGCCTTGCGTACCTATCTGGGCAGAAGGGCGCCCTCTCTGCCCGAATCCCCGGTAATCGTGCGTAATCCCTGGTAACCGCCACACAGAGCCGCCGGTGCCCATGGCGGTGTATTCCGCTTGGAGATGCGGTTTCTGAACCTTCGTAGTTCCGCCGGCGCGCTCGCTTCACACGCGAGAGGTCGCTGGTTCGAAACCAGCCGCGCCCATCGGGGCTCGCCGTGGCCTACGCGCGCCTGAGCACCCAATCGGCGACGAGAGATACGCGATACTGGCTGAGGCCCCTGGAAGCCGCGGGCTTCCGAAGTAGGACGAGGAAAGGGCCGATGGGCGTTCCCTACAGGTTCTTCTACCGGATCGGCTTCCACCCCTGGGAGGACCTTGCCGAGCATCCGCCGTTCGCAGACAAGCTGACGGAGCTGTTCGAGCACGAGGAGAGTGGGCGCGAGCCGCCCTACGGGCGGGCGCTTGACCTCGGCTGCGGGAGCGCCGTGTGGGGCGTGAAACTCGCCGAGCGCGGCTGGCAGGTGACCGGAGTCGACCTGGTCGAGAAGTCACTGGAGCGGGCGCGCGAGCGAGTGCGCGATGCCGGCGTCGAGATGCAGGTGGTGCAGGGCGACGTGACGGACCTCAAGGCCACGGACGTCGGGGACGGGTTCCGGCTTGTGCTCGACACCGGGACCTTTCACGGGCTCGATCCAGACCAGCAAGCGGCCATGGGCCGCGAGGTCAGCGCGATCGCCGCCGACGACGCTGCGGTGATCCTCGACGTCTTCGCGCCGCGGCGGCGCGGCCCACTGCCGCGGGGCGCGAGCCAGGACGACGTGGAGGTCGCGTTTTCCGACTGGGAGATCACGGACGTCGAGAACGCGGACACCGAACCGGATCCCATTGCGCGGCTGCTCAAGTTCGACGAGCGCTTCTACCGGCTTCGTCGGAAGTAAGCAGTAAGAGACGAGCCTTGCCGCTCTCGCAGGGTTCTGGAAGGCTACGGATGGACGGGATTGGGGGGCCACTGATTACAGTGCGCCGGCATGACGAACTTCTCCGAGCTCTCAATCCGCGGACGAGTCGCCACCCCCAGTGACGCCAACTGGGACGAGGCGCGCCAAGCCTGGAACCTGGCGGCGGATCAGCGGCCACCGGCGGTCGCCTTCGTGGAGAGTGCGGACGACGCCTCCAAGGCGATCAAGTTCGCCGCGGAGAACGATCTGAAGGTGGCGGGACAGGGCACCGGCCACGGCGCGGTGGCGATCGGCTCGCTCGGAGACGCGATCCTGATCAAGACCGAGCGAATGCGGGGCATCGAGGTCGCCGACGGAACCGCGCGCATCGAGGCCGGCGTCTTGGCCGAGGAGATCGGCGGCGCGGCGCACGAGAAGGGGAAGTCCTTCCTGCCCGGGACGTCTCCAAACGTGGGTGTGACCGGCTACTCGCTCGGCGGCGGGCTGAGCTGGTTCGGTCGCAAGTACGGCTGGGCGTGCAACCACGTGACCGCGATCGAGCTCGTGACGGCCGACGGCGAGCCGCGCGCCGTGGATGCAGACTCGGATCCAGATCTCTTCTGGGCGCTGCGCGGCGGTGGTGGTGGATACGCGATCGTCACGGCGCTGCACGTCGATCTCGTCCCGGTCGCGGAGGCGTATGCCGGCGTGCTGCTCTTCCCGCCCGAGGTCACGGAGGACGGATTGCGCCGCTACCGCGACTGGACGGCGGAGGCCGCCGAGGAGGTCGGAAGCATGGTCCGCATGCTCAACCTCCCGCCGATTCCGGATATCCCGGAGGAGATCCGGGGAAGAAGTGGCTCGCTATCACCGCCTGCTGCCTGGGGACCAGGGAGGAGGGCGAGAAGGTGATCGCCCCACTCCGGGAGATCGGCGAGCCGGCGATCGATTCCTTCGATCAGATCCCGGCCACGGCTCTGACCCGGATCGCGATGGACCCGGAACCGCCCGTGCCCGCCCTCGGTCACCACGCGACGCTCAGCGAGCTGCCCGACGATGCAATCGATGCGTTCGTCGGGGCCGCCGGCCCGGAGACGGACTCGCCGCTGCTGGCTGCGGAGCTGCGTCACCTCGGCGGTGCCCTCCGACGCCCTCCCGAGAACGCCGGTGCGCTGGACAAGCTCGACGCCGAATTCGTGATGCTCGGGATCGGCATGTTGATGGATCCCGCGTTGCGAGACCCGATCGAGGGCCAGCTGGACAAGCTCCACGACGCGATCAAGCCGTGGGCGGCGGATGGCGGCTACTACAACTACGCAGAGCGTCCGTGCGACGTCGAGGCGATCCTTCCCGAGGAGACGTGCAAGCGGCTCTCAGACGTGAAGCGGAGCTGGGATCCGGACCACCGGATCGTCGCCAACCACTCGGTGGCGATGGCGACCGCCTAGGGACTCCTCCCGTCCGATTGGGCACCAGCGCGGTTCTGGTGCCCGTTGGCGCATAGATCCGCGTACATCGACGCACATCCGCGCACATCTGGTTTGGCACGACGACGCCCATCCGTGCCTGAGGCGCCACCGCTTCACACGCGAGAGGTCGCTGGTTCGAAACCAGCCGCGCCCATTCCGACCCCTACCGCTTGATCCGGAACTCCTTGACGGCGGGTGTGGGATCGCGGTTGCCGGCCTCATCGTCCGCTTGGACCTTGAACGTGTGGCCGCCAGGTTTCACGGTTCCGTAGGTCTTCGGTGAGCCGCAGTCCTTGTAGGGGTTCGAGTCGAGCTTGCAGCGGAAGGTCGAGTTGGGCTCGCTTGAGGAGAACTCAAACGTCGCCTTGCGCGTGTTCTGGTTGATCCTCGTCTTGTCGATCGTGGTTACGGGGGCGGTGGTGTCGGGGCAGCCGGCATTCGATGCCGGCCCTGCTGTGGTGGGGCAGTTGTCGCTGACATCGGCGACCGTGTCGTTGTCGTCGTCGGCGTCCTCGCCATCGTCCTTGCAGCCGTCGCGATCGGTGTCGAGACCAGCGCCCGCGCCGAGCGGGCAGCCGTCTGCGGCGTCGGGCACCCCGTCGAGATCGGAATCGAGGAACACCGAGACGGAGCCCTGGTCGTTGTTCGTGCCGATGTTGTCGTCGTAGGGCGCCCCGGCGAGGATCATGTCGCCGTCGGTCGCCACCGAGGAGCCGAGAACGTCGTTCGCCTCGCCGTCGGACGGCGGTCAGCTTCGCGGTCTCCGCGCGGGTTGCTGCGCCCGGTGCGCGTGAAGGTGTAGGCGGCGCCCTGCGCCTGATTGTTTGGGCCGTAGTCGACGCCGAGGGCGCCGGCCACGATCGTGTCGCCGTCGATCGCGACCGACCAGCCGAGCCGGTCGGGCGTGCCGCCGTCGGAGGCGGTCAGCTTCGCGGTCTCGGTGCGGGCTGCCGCGCCCGTGCGGGCGAAGGTGTAGACAGAGCCCTGCTCAGGTTGGCGGCCGACATCGTCGGCGGGCGCCCCGGCGAGGATCGTGTCGCCGTCGATCGCGACCGAGAATCCGAGCTCAAGGCCGAACTCGTCGCCCGCGGCGTCTGACGCGGTCAGCTTCGCGGTCTCGGTGCGGGCTGCGGCGCCCGTGCGCGTGAAGGTGTAGACGGAGCCCTCGTTCGTGTCGGCGGCGTCGTCGAGCGCGCCCCCGCGACGATCGTGTCGCCGTCGATCGCGACGGAGGTGCCGAGCTGGTCGCCAAAGCCACCGTCGGAGGCGGTCAGCTTCGCGGTCTCGGTGCGGGCGGCCGCGCCCGTGCGGGCGAAGGTGTAGACCGAGCCCTGAGCGGAGGTGCCGCCTCCGGGCTCGTCCTGGCCGACGGCGTCGAAGGGCGCTCCGGCGACGATCGTGTCGCCGTCGATCGCGACGGAGGTGCCGAGGTACTCGGCTGCAGAGGCGTCGGAGGCGGTCAGCTTCGCGGTCTCGGTGCGATCGGCCGCGCCGGTGCGGGCGAAGGTGTAGACGGCGCCGTGCGCCACCACCGACGGGGCCGACGGCGTTCGCCTTGTCCCCGGCGACGATCGTGTCGCCGTCGATCGCCACCGAGGTGCCGAGGTTCGCGCCGTCGGTGGCGGTCAGCTTCGCGGTCTGCGTCCAGCTGGCCCCGACACGCTGGTAGACGTACACGGCCCCCTTGCGTTGCCGCCGTTGTTCTCGCCAGGCGCGCCGACCACGAGTGTGTCGCCGTCGATCGCCACCGAGGAGCCGAGGATGTCGAACGCGGCGGCGTCGGAGGCGGTCAGCTTCTGCTCCAGCGCGGCAGCGGGCGACGCGAAGACCAGGGCGACCGTCAGGGCGAGTGCGGCGGCAGGCGCAAGGCGCAGCGGGAAGTTTCGCGAGCGACGCAGAAAGCTCGTCGCTGGGGCATCCGATCCGATCCTGCTCGCCACTCGAAACTCCTCGCGCCGGCGCTCGCCGTGGCTACGGCCCGAAGCCGTATATCGACGTGCGATCCGGCTTGCAGTCATCAGTCGGGTTGACCTTCGCGTAGTAGTCACCCTCGGGCGGAACGCCGTCCTCCTCGTAGAGCCAGTAGTAGCCCGGCTGGTCGCTGCCCTTGTAGGAAAGCGTCGATCCGCGCTTCTCATCCGCCCCGTCAAGGACGCGATACACGATCACCCGTCGCCTGTTCTTGCACTCCTTCTCGGCGGAGAAGATGTCGCCCGACCAAACCGTGAATATCCCCCCGGTGGGGAAGGATTGGATGTTGTCCAGCGTCACCCGCGTGCCCGCCTTGCCAGCCGCCGACGCTGATGGGACACACACCAACGCGGCTGCGACCATGAACAGAACGGTTCGCCTCATCTAGGCACTCCCTGCTTCCCCCCGGGACAGCGCCTGGCGCGCCGTCGGTTTGACGAGGGTAGCGGACTCCCAGGTTCCGGGCGACGCGAAGGCTGACCGCGCCCGGCCAAGCCCTGGGTGGAACTCGAGAAGCGTCGTCCATATCCGGCCAAACCCCACATCGCGCACATCCGCAGGCATTTCGGCCCTGCTATTCACGCCCATCCGTGCCTGAGGGACCACCGCTTCACACGCGAGAGGTCGCTGGTTCGAAACCAGCCGCGCTCATGCCTTGATCACGCCGCACAGGGCCTTCGGAAGCCCGACGCGAGCTCTCGATTCGCAGCTCCATGGAGCATCGGGGCCCGTTCTCACGACGGGCGACCACGGATTCGCGCCTAGCTAGACGGCGGCGGGCTCCTGCGCCGCCTCGGGCTGTCCCGGCTCCTGCGCCGCGCCCTGGGGGACGAAGTCGCTTTGGCGCACCAGCGCCACCACCACGATGGCGCCGCTGAACAGGATCAACGCCCCGATCAAGAGGATGTCGTTGAAGGCGTCGGTGAAGGCGACGCCGGCCGCGTGGACAACCTGGTCGTGGAGCTGGGGCGGCGCTTGGCTCGCGGCCTGGGTGCCGCTCGCCGCGACTCCGTCGGCGAACCCGCTCGGCGCTTGGGGCAGCAGCTTGCCGAGCTCGTCGGAGATCTTGCTCTGAAACACCGCGCCGAGGGCGGCGATCCCGGTCGCGACGCCGGCGATCCGCATCGTGTTGTTGATACCGGAGGCCATGCCCGACCGCGCCGCGGGCACGACCCCGAGCGCGGTCGAGGCGATCGACGGGTTGGAGAGCCCGATGCCGAAGCCCCCGATCATGAACCCGGCGAGCAGGGTCGTCCACTCCGAGTCCGGCTTGGCCCCGCGCATCAGCAGTAACCCGACGCCGACCAGCGTTAGTCCAGTCGTCAGCGGTACACGTGCCGGGATCTTCGCGACCAGGTTGCGGGTGGCGAGCGGCACGAGGAACGCGAACAAGGTCAGCGGCAGGAAGCGGACACCGGCCTCGAGCGGCGTCATCCCGATCACGCTCTGCATGTAGATCGTGATGTACAGGAACATCGCGAACATCCCGGCGCCGATCGCGAAGGTGCCGTAGGAGACGCCGGAGAACGCGGGCTTGCGGAAGAGGCCGAGGTCAAGCATGGCATGTTCCTGGCGCCACTCGAAGAGGACAAACGCCGCGAGCAGGGTGGCCGCGGCGACAAGCGCGCCAACGATCAGCCCGCTGCCCCAGCCCGCGGCGTTGCCGCGCAGCAGGCCGAAGATCAGCGCGAAGAGCCCGAGCGAAAAGGTGATCAGGCCCGCCCAGTCGAGGCGCTTGGCCTCGGGATCGCGCGACTCACCTGCCTGGGTCTCGGCGAGGATCACGGTGCCGATCCCGATCGGGACGTTGACGAAGAAGATCCACTCCCAGCCGAGCCCGTCGGTGAGTGCCCCGCCGACCAGCGGCCCGACCGCCACCGCGCCGCCGATCGTCGCGCCCCAAGCGGCGATCGCGGTGCCGCGCTCGGGACCCTGGAACTCCTGGGCGATCAGCGCCAGCGAGGTCGCGAACATCGCCGCGCCGCCGATGCCCTGCAGGCCCCGTGCGAGGTGCAGGAGGGTCGCGCTGGTGGCCAGCCCGCACAGCAGTGACGCGAGCGTGAACAGCCCGACCCCGATCACGAACAGCCGCCGCCGCCCGAAGCGGTCGGCGAGCGTGCCCATCATCAGCGTGAAGGCCGAGAGCAGGAGCGTGTAGGCGTCGACCACCCACTGCAGCCCGGTGAGGTCGGTGCCGAGGTCCTTCTGGATGTCGGGCAGCGCCACGTTGACGACGGTGATGTCGAGCAGCAACATGAACGTCGCCAAGCAGACCGCGAGCAGGCTCCACCACTTACGCTCCATGAGCATCAGCCTTCCTCCTACGCGACTTGCACGAATCACCAGTTGTACTGAGATCGTCAATGCGTTCGAGAACCGCTGGTCCGAAACCCGGCGCGCCCAATCGTGAGAGGTTCCTGCACATGAGGCGATTGGTCGACCCCGACGACTTCCCGGGGTCGAAGCACAGCGCTTACCTGGACGCCGCAAACATCGCGCTGATGTACGAGGGCGCGCAACGGGCGATCGTCGATTGGCAACGCGAGGTGGCTGATAACGGCAGCCTTGCATTGAACGAGGCCGCCGAGGCCGGCGTGTTCGATGATCTGCATCGGGCGGCCGCCGGGCTGTTCAACGCGGAGCCCGAGGACATCGCTGTGGGTTCGAGTGCGACCGAGCTACTCGGCTCACTGGCATGGGCTGTCGCACCCGAAGCGGGCACGAACGTCGTCGGTACCGCCTTGGCCTTCCCGAGCACGATCTATCCCTGGCAACGCGTTGCGGCTCGGACCGGCTCTCAGATCAGGCTTGCCGAGGGAGATGCGGGCCACGTCCGTCTTGACGACATCCTCGGGCTCATCGACAAGGACACGGCCGTCGTTTGCATCTCACATGTCGAATACGGAGCCGGCCAGCGGTTTGACCTGACGAGCTTGGCGGAGGCTGCGCATGAGCACGGCGCCCTCCTCGTCGTCGACGCCACTCAATCCGCGGGCGCGATCCCGATCGACGTTCGCGCCGATGCGCTCGATGCCGTGGTGTCTGCCGGCTATAAGTGGCTCTGTGGGCCGTTTGGCGCGGGCGTCATGTACCTCGCCCCCCAACTCCAAGCCGGGCTGGCGCCGGGGTTGGTTGGGTTCCGAAGCCACCAGGACATGTGGGATCTTCGGGCCGATCGGCTCGACTATCCGCCAACGGCGCGGCGATTCGAGTTCAGCACGATGGCATACGGCTGTGCGCTCGGCTTATCGCGCTCGATCGAGTTCCTGCTCGACGTCGGGGTCGACGGCGTATTCGAGTACAACCGGCAGCTTGCCGATCTGCTGATCGAGGGGCTGCGTGGCCGAAATCTGGAGATCACCTCCCCCCTGAACGATGCAGAGCGCACAGCGATCGTCACCGCGCGCTTCCCAGGGGTCGACCCGGCCGAGATCGCCGCGCAACTCAGGGCGGCTCGGGTCGTGGCCTCGTCGCGAAGCGACGTGATCCGGTTCTCTCCGCATCTTTACACCCGTGAAGCGGACATAGAACGCACGCTGGACCGCATCGACGAGGTGCTCTAGTGAGACCTCACTCTGGATGAGGGTGGATTGGGCACCGGAGGCGTTCTGGTGCCCATATCCGCAGACATCCCCGTGCATCCGCGGGCATCCAGATGCGCGGACCGACGCCCATCCGTGCCTGACGGCCCACCGCTTCACACGCGAGAGGTCGCTGGTTCGAAACCAGCCGCGCCCATCCTCGGCTGCCGTCGCGCGATACTGCGCGGGTGCCTCAGCTCCCTTCCACCGGCCCTCTCCGCGCTCAGTTTCCTGGGCTGTCGCCTGAGGTCGCTGCCCTCGACGGTGCTGGGGGACGCAGGTGCCGCAGGCGGTCGTCGACGCCGTCGCGGAGGCCCTCGTGACGGCGATGGCGAACGAGGGTGGCGCATTCGCCGCCAGCCACGTGAGCGATCAGGTCGTGGCCGAGGCCCGGTCCGCGATCGCCGATCTCGTCGGCGGCGTGCCGGAGGGGGTCGTCCTGGGACCGAGCATGACGACGCTGACGTTCCGCATCGCCGACACGCTCTCGCCCGGCTGGGGTCCGGGCGACGAGGTGGTCGTGACCTCGCTCGATCACGATGCCAATATCCGGCCCTGGCGGCTGGCCGCAGAGCGTGCCGGCGCGACCGTGCGCATCGCCGAGTTCGACGTCGAGAGCGGCGAACTGCCCGTCGAGTCGGTCGAGAGCGTGCTCAGCAACCGCACCCGGCTGGTCGCAGTGACCGCCGCCTCGAACGCGATCGGCACCCGGCCCGACGTGCGCGCGATCTGCGACGCGACACACGACGCCGGCGGGCTCGCGTACGTCGATGGCGTGCACGCGACCCCGCATGTGCCGACCGACGTGGCCGCGCTGGGCGCCGACTTCTACGCGTGCTCGTCCTACAAGTTCTGCGGGCCGCACACGGGCGCGGTCGTCGCCGATCCTGCTCTGCTGGAGGACCTGCGACCGGCGAAGCTCGTCCCGGCGCCGGACGGGGTGCCTTCTCGCTTCGAGCAGGGCACTCCGCCCTTCGAGCTGCTCGCCGGCGTGCGCGCCACCGTGGACTGGCTCGCCGGCCTCACCGATGCGTCGGGCGGTCGGCGGACCCGGCTGCTCACCACATTCGCCGCGATCGAGACGCGACTGCAGGGCCTTCTCGACCAGCTGCTCGCCGGCCTCTCCGCCACTGACGGCGTGCGCCTGCTGGGAGCGCCGCGCCTGCGCACCTCGACGGTGTCCTTCGTCGTCGATGGACACACACCCGCGGCGCTCGCCGCCCGCCTGGCCGGTGAGGGCATCGCCGTGTGGGACGGCGACAACTACGCCTACGAGCTGATGAGCCGCTACGGCCTCGCCGAGACGGGGGGCGCGATCCGCGCGAGCATCGTGCTCTACACGACCGCCGAGGAGATCGACCGCCTCGTCGCCGCCGTCGCGGCCGTAGCAGGGCGGTAGCTCCGGCTACTCGGTCCCGAACCAGGTGAGGATCGGGCACCACGCCGGACGTCGCGGGTTCGAAACCAGCCGCATGGACTCATGCCGCCGGCTGCGCGGTCTCCGCGCCTCTCCTCCTACGACGATCCACGAAGTAGATAGCCGCCAACGCGGCGGACGTAATGAGCGAGGAGATGACGAGCGACGCGAGTGGATAGCCCGAGAGCGTGGTCGCCACGTTGTAGGCCAGGGCGCAGGTGTAGACCGACCACAGGACTCCGCCAAGGGCCGACCAGCGCAGGAAGCGGGCTCGGAGTGGCGACTGCCGTTGTGATCGTGACCGGCTGACGCCGGCTGGACCGGTGGTCGCGACCCCTGGACAGCGCGGTCGAGCGCTGAGCTCAGGGTTTGAACCGCGGACCGTTCACGGGCTCACGACCTCCGCTGGCGGCAACTCGCCGCCCGGACCTACGTCTGGTGCGGCGGGGTCCGCGGCGTCGTCGGCAGAGCCCGGTGGGTCCTCCCACTCGCGATCGCCCTCATCCATCGGGCTCACCTACGCGCTCGCGGCGCCCCCTCCCGCCAGACAGGGGGCGAAGTGCTTCTCCAGATCGCCGGGATCGATCGTCCCGGCCGCTCCGATCGCGACGATTCGAGTACTCGGGGCCTCTCCGCCCCATTCCCCGTCGAAGGAGACGTCCACCCTCTTTCCCACCACCTGGAGCACCCCGCGGCGCTCCGGCGCCTCGGAGGCTGCGATCACGCCCTTGGCCCGGTACACCCCCGCGGGCAGCTTCGCCGCTTCCGTGCGAACTGCCTCCAGCGACAGCGGCCGGTCGGTCTCGTAGCTCCACGATTCGAACCGTCGATCATGAGCGTCGTGTTCCGCGTGTTCGCACGCCGGGGTCGGAACACGTCGGGGAGTGGCTCGCCTGACCGGGCTCTGCGCGGCCGGGGTCGAACCGCCCCACGCCGAGCAGCACCTCGAGCGGGACGTCGCACCTCTTCGCCTCCAGCAGCCTGTATCGGTGCAGGCGATCGTCGAGCCACGCCCTGATCCTCTCGATCTGCTCGCGCCCGACGAGGTCGGTCTTGTTGACGATCACCATGTCGGCCGTCGCCACCTGCCAGATCTTCAGCTCCATGTGCTCGGGAGCCGCGAAGACCTGCTCGGCGTCGATGACGCAGATGATGCTGTCGAGGCGGACGCGGTCGATCAGCGATGCGTCGTCGACGAACGTGAGGGCGATCCCGGTCGGCTCGGCCACCCCGCTCGCCTCCAGCAGGATGTACTCGGGCCGCTCGGGCCGCTCGATGACCTGGATCAGGGCCGCCGAGAGGTCGTCGCGGATCGAGCAGCAGACGCAGCCGTTGGCGAGGCTGATCACGTCGCTCTCGACGTCGACGACGAGGTCGGCGTCGATGTTGATCGAGCCGAAGTCGTTGACCAGGACGCCGACCTTCATCCCATGATCGCCGTTGAGGATGCGGTTGAGCAGGGTCGTCTTGCCGGCGCCGAGAAACCCCGTCAGCACCGTCACCGGGGTCCGCCCGGCGCCGCCCGAATCCGCGTGGTGACCCAAGCCCATCGCGCTCCCTAGTCCCGCCCGAATCGGCCCTTGAGCTTCTCGCCGACCTTCTGGGCGACCATCTTCGGGATCTCGATCTTGAACCCCTTGGGGAAGACGCGGACGAGGTCGCGCTTGACGTCCTCCGGGTAGTAGAGGTTCGGGTCGATCTCCTTCTCGCGGACGAACTCCTCCTGGACGTCGGTGACGTTGTGCACCGGGTCGGGGAAGTCGACGCTGAGATGGGTCGGGACCGAGGTCGAACAGGTCCTTCGCCTCGGACGGGCTCGGCCGCGCCGGGCTGGCCGCCTCGGAGAGCGCCGAGTTGCGCGTCCAGACCGCGTCCTTGGTCACGTTGACGACGATGCCGTCGGGAGCGCCGAACTGGAACAGACCGTCCCAGTGGACCCTGATGCCGGCGATGATCTCGGGCAGCATGTCCTCGTCGTAGGCGGTGTGCGTGACCATCGCCAGGCGGGGGTTGACCTGCTTGGTCAGGTAGCCGACCGCGTAGTGGACGGTGTGGGCGGTGTCGATCGTGTTGTTCACGATCATCGCCGGAATCCCCATCTTCATCTCCTGCAGGTGCGCCGTGTCGGGCTGGACCTCGGTCACGAAGACGTCCACGTCCTTGGCGAACTCGGCGGTGAGCTCGTCCGGGCGGCCGTCGCCGGTCCACACGAACGAGAGACCGTTCCAGTCGAGGCGGTACGCGGATGCCCCGTCCTTGGTGTGGGAGCGACGCCAGTGACGGATCGTCACCCCGTCCTGGTCGTAACAGATGCCGTTGTCGTCGCGGAAGTCGAACTCGTTCACCTCGACCTCGTAGCCGTCGCCGATCGGTGAGGAGTTGAAGCTGTCGATGTGCCAGTGGGCCATCTTCTTCATGCCGTCGACCATGGCCTGGGTTCCGTCCTCGGGGGTTCGGCCCGAAGGCCCGTGCACCCGCAGCGGCTTCCAGCGGGCGGCCCACGGGGCGAACGCGAAGAGGTACGGCAGCTCGCCGTAGTGGTCCACGTGCAGGTGGGTCAGGAAGATGTCGTTGACCATCTGCAGCGGCACCTGCATCGCGAGGATGTTGCGCAGGCAGCCGGGGCCGAAGTCGAAGAAGAAGCGCTTGCCGTTGCCGAGCTCGACCATGATGCAGGTGGCGGCCTGGTTCCGCCGCGGCGGGAACGGACAGCTGCCGACGAAGGTGATCCGCATCTCGTCCTTGCCGAGCTCCTCCGACGTCGGGTAGTAGGTGGATCCGCTACCCATGTTTTCGGTGGGCTTGTAGTAGGGCGGCATCGTGATCCCGCCTCCACCAACCCCCCCGTAGGGATTCATCGGTGGGATCTGTCCGTTGCCGTCTGACATCGCTTCCTCCTCGGGATTTCGCATGTCCAGCCCGGGCTTGCTCGTGCTCAAGCTGCTGGACGGGAGTCTGCGCGCGACGGGTGGGCACCGCAAGGGAGCGAGTACCCGACGGGCGATGGTGGCCGCACCACAGCCGCTGGGAGGGGCACCCCATTGCCCAATCCGGCGCTGGGTGTGACGGTTGTGACCAATGGTCACTGCCGGCATCAACCCCGCGGTCTGGGGCGGGCTCACCGTCCTCTACATCCTGCTGCTGGTCACGCTGGGCATGATCGGGCTGAGGAAGGGTCACTGGGTGCTGTTCATCCTCGGCTTCTTCCTGCCGCTCCTCTGGCTGATCGGGGCCCTGATGATGCCGGTGGTGGACCCCCGCTCCGACCACGCGCGACTATGAGGGCGGGTGCCTGATGGAGTGGTCGCTGACGTTCGTGGCTCTGGCACTGGTCGCGGTTGCCGCCGTTTCGAAGCGGCTGTCCGGATCGCCGCTCACCCCCGCGATGCTGTTCGTCGCCATCGGGCTGCTGGTCGGCCCCAAGGTCATCGGCGGGATCGAAATCTCGAGCACCAGCTCGGCCGTGCGGACGCTGGCGGAGGCGACGCTCGCGCTGGTGCTCTTCGCCGACGCCTCGCGCATCGACTTCGGCAGGTTGCGACGCGAGATCTCGGTGCCGCTGCGCCTGCTGGGGATCGGCCTACCGCTGACGATCGCCCTCGGCGCGGCCACGGCGGCCGTGGTCTTCGTCGACCTGACCATTTGGGAGGCCGTCATCCTCGCGGTCGTCCTGGCGCCCACGGACGCCGCCCTCGGTCAGGCGGTCGTCACCGAGCCGCGCGTGCCGGGTCGGATTCGCCAGGCCCTGAACATCGAGAGCGGGTTGAACGACGGGATCTGCGTGCCGCTGCTGTTCGCGGCCGTCGCGGCAGCGGACGTCGAGTCGCATATCTCGCACGGGCGAAGCGCGAGCGAGCTCCTGCTCGAGGAGATCGGCTACGGCATCGTCGGTGGGGTCTGCGGCGGGCTCGTGATCGGAGCGGTCGTCGTGTATGCCGGGCGCAGGGATCTGATCGAGGGCGCCTGGCGCCAGGTGATCCCCGCCGCCGGGGCGGCCTTGGCCTACGGCACGGCGGTGGCGCTTCACGGGTCGGGCTTCATCGCGGCCTTCGTCGCCGGCCTGGTCTTCCGCGCGGTGATCAAGCGCGACCCCGAGGAGATGAATCGGCTCACCGAGGAGGTCGGAGGCGTGCTCAACGGCGTGACCTTCATCCTCTTCGGGGCGATCCTGTTGGGACCGGCGCTGGGCGAGCTGACCTGGCAACTGGCGCTCTACGCGGTTCTCAGCCTGACCCTCGTGCGGCTGGTGCCCGTGGCGATCGGGATGCTGGGCTCGCACGCTCGGATCCCGACGATCGGGTTCCTCGGCTGGTTCGGGCCCCGCGGCCTGGCCTCGATCGTCTTCGCGCTGATCGTGGTCGAGGAGTCCGCGCTCCCCCATGAGCACCTGATCGTCCTCGCGATCTACGTGACCGTCGGGCTCTCGGTCTTCGCCCACGGCCTCACGGCCTCGCCGCTCGCCACCCGCTACGGCGGATGGTTCGAACGCCACCCCCGTGACGCTGAGCCACCGATGGAGGGCGCGCCGGTCGAGGTGACGCGCGCCCGCAGCGGACTGGCGTAGCCGAGTGTAAGGGCCGGCAGTGGACGATCAGGTCTTCGGCGCGAGCGGGATGGTGCCGACGACCAGGGTCCCAGCGCCCGGGGACGAGCGCACGCGTCACCTGACCCCCTACGGCCGCGACTCGATCACGCATGTTGGTGAGCCCGCCGCCGTTCATGGCCGTCCCGGGGGCGAATCCGGCGCCGTCATCGCTCACCTCGAAGCGGAGCTTGCCAGCGGACTCACGCACGCGGACCGAGATCGACCGGGCGCCATCGGCGTGCTTGCTCGCGTTCTGAAGCGCCTCGAGGCAGCAGAAGTAGACGGCGCTCTCCGTGCCCGGCGGGTAACGCCCGACGCCGTCGCAATCCACCTTGGTTGGGAGCGCGCACCGCCTCCCCGCCGCGACCAGTGCCTCGGCCAGCCCGGCATCGACCAGCAGTGGCGGATAGATGCCCCGCGCCAGCGAGCGCACGTCGTCGAGGACATCCGTCACCCGCGTCCCCGCCCCGCGGAGTTGCTCGACCGCCCGCTCGGGATCCGACTCGATCATCCCGGCGATCAGGTCGAGCTTGATGCCCAGCGTCACCAGCTGCTGCTGGGCGCCGTCGTGCAGGTCCCGCTCGATTCGCCGGCGCTCCTCGTCGGCGGCGGCGGAGATGCGGGCGCGCGAGTCCGCCACGTCCTGAAGAGACGAGTCCAGCGCGGTGGCGAGTCGCTGGTTCTCGACCGACGCGATCGCGCAGGCCGCGATCGCGTCGAGGAACTTCCTCTGCCCGTAGAGCATCTGACCGTGGACCACCGCCACCCTGTTCTCACCGGACTCGTACTTTGCGACCACCTGCGAGGAGCCCGCGGCGGGCAGCTGCGCGGTCGAACCGGCTCCATCCACCCACTGATCGGGGTCACCCGCAGCCTCGGGATCCCCGTAGAGGATCCGCACGGAATCGCCGACCGCCGAACGCGAGAGCAGCGAGTCGAGGGTCCCGGGACCGAGATCGGCCCGCAATCCGCCCGTGACCTCCTCGAGCGTCTTCGCCTCGACCATGCGCCACTGGATCAGCCCCACCAGGAATGCGATCGACATCGCGGGGATTCCAAAGGCCGCCATCCATCCGGCGACCTCGGTGAACGAAGAGTCCGGATAGGTGCCTGCCATCAGCTGGTAGACGGCCACCGCGACCAGGCGGACGATCGCGATCGCGAGCACCGGGACGAGGATCGGCCTGACCAGGGGCGTCTCGCGCTTGATCCGAAGCGCCAGGATCGACACCGCGGCGATGAACAGTCCGATCGCCAGGACGTCGCGGACGTCCTCGACCCCGCCCAGGAACGCGGGCTCCGAGTTGGTGAGCATGAACGCGTTGGTCGGGCAACCCTCCGTGCATGTCGTCAGCGGAAACGGCAGGAAGTACTGCTCGCTGACGAAGGCCGTCGGCAGGTAGAGCGTGAGAACGAGCAGGCAGATGCCCAGGACCACGAGCCCGCTCCGCGCGGGTGATGAGCCGACCGGTCGGGAAGGCGAGCATCGTGTAGAGCAGCCCCGCCTCGGCAGCCCAGAGCGTGACTCTGCCGATGCTGTAGAGGACGTCGTTGTCGGACGCCGACAGCGACGTCACGCCCCAGAGGAAGCCGCCCGCGACGAGCAAGGCGCCGAACCGGTTGCTCGGTTCCCGCGCCCATGCGTAGATGCCGACGCCCGACCGGGATCGCGGTCAGCAGCACCGAAACGATCGCGATCGTGATCCGATCGGTGGCGGTCGGATTGGAGAGGGCGAGCGTCGCGGTAGCCGCGGAGAGCGCAACCGCCGCGACCGCCAGCGCAACCAGCTTCAACCGCAGCGCTGTCACCGTCGGAAGCTGTTCGACGCTCCTCTATCTCAGCCTTGCGTCCTCCATGCCGCGGGCAACCAGGGTCTCACAGCGTGCAGGCTCAGGTGGGCGAAGATCGTCCCCGGGCACGCCCAGACGCGGCGTATGGTCGCCGGTCCGAGGTCCTGCTTGCGAAGGATCTCGACCGCACCGCAGTTCCGCGCAGCGGCCGGCAGCTCGCTCGGGTCTGCCGTGGAGATCAGGACGATCGACGAGCTCAGGATGGTCGGCGCTGAGCCTTCGGCTCGCCTCGATCCCGCCCATCTCGGGCATGTGGACGTCGATCAGGACGAGGTCGGGTTGGATCGTTTCCGCGGCCGCCAGTGCCTCCGCGGCCGACGTGACCTCCCCGACCGCCTCGAACCCCGGCGTGCCGGAGATCATCTCGTGGGCCACCTCGAGGAAGGGTTCGTGGTCGTCGACCGTCAGAACCCTTACCGGGTCGGCGCCGGTCGCACTAGCGGTATTCACCATCGGGAGGATCCGGTTCGGTGACCTTCGCGACAAGGGGGCACGCACGCATCTGCGCGGGGTGCCTGTCTCCCCTCAGCGTCCTTCAGCCGGCGCCGCGGTCCGCGCTCTCCGCCAGGAACAGCAGCGCTGCCTTGACCCGCTTGCTGACGTCCTCGGAATCGGCTGCGTGCGTCAAGCCCAGCTTGAGGAAGATCGCGTTGATGTGCTTCTCGACGGCGCGTTTGGTCAGCACCAGGTCCTCCGCAATTGCGTTGTTGCTCCTGCCCTCGGCCATCGCGGAGAGGACCTCGAGCTCACGCGGAGTGAGCTCGGACAGCGCGTGAGCGTTCGGCGCGCGTCTGCGCCTCGACCAGGATCTCGACGACCTTCGGGTCGACAACCGACCCGCCGGCGGCCGCGGCTTCGATCGCCGCCTGCAACTGGCCGCGCTCGCTGACCCGGTCCTTGAGCAGATAGGCCCTGCCGTCGGAGCCGGAATCGAGCAGCTGCAGCGCGTAGCTGGGATCCGAGTACTGGCTGAGGATCACGACTCCGATCCGCGGGTGGGTCTCGCGCAGCGTCGCGGCGACCTGAATCCCCTCGTCGGTGCCGGTGGGCGGCATCCGTATGTCGGTGACCACGACGTCGGGCTCTCTGGCTTCCACCTCGGCGAGCAGCGAGTCCTTGTCCCCGCACGAGGCCTCGACCACGATTCCCTCGCAGAGCGCGAGGATCTCCTCGATCCCCTGGCGGACGATGTAGCTGTCGTCGGCGACTACGACCCGAATCGGCACGCTGGAAGGATATTGGCGGGCCCGCGTCCGAGGGTGTGCGCATCAGTCCCAAGTGGCATGCCCGCTGCCTTGTCCGGCACGACGCTGCCTGCGAGATTTGCCTCATGGACGACGCCACTGGCGCACCAAGCGATTCCCGAGAAGTCCTCCGAGGCCGCTGAGCCGAAGCGGCGCCACCGCGTCATCGTGTGGTCGCTGATCGTCCTCGCCTCAGTGCTGCTGATCCTCTCGATCACCGCGAACTGGGTTCAGCGCACGCTGCTCAACACGGACGAGGTGACGGACACGACCACCGAGATCCTCGCCGACGAGGATGTGCAGGAGCAGCTCAGCATTTTCACGGTGGAGCAGCTCAGCGCCACCATTGACGTACAGGGCCAGGTTGAGGGCAAGCTTCCGGAGTCCGCCCAGGCGCTCGCGGTGCCGATCGGATCTGCCCTCACCCAGTTCGCCACGGACGCGGCGGAACGGGCGCTTTCCTCTGCTGAGGTTCAGGAGCTCGTCTCCAGTGCCATGAGCGGGGCGCACGGGCGGTTCATCGCCCTCATCGAGGACGAGGGCGAGTACGTCTCGACAACCGGTGGCGAGGTGACGCTCGAGTACGGGAGCGTCGTCGCCGACCTCGCGACCCGCCTGGGACTGGATCCGGCGACGATCACGGAGGTCCAGGGCGTCGTGCAGAGCTTTTCCGAGGATCTCAGCCAGGGGCTGGCCACGGCTCAGACCGAGATCCAGGCGGCGCGGGCGAGTATCTCCGAGGTCGAAGCGGGCGAACTGGACAGCGAGCTGCAGCAGAGTCTGGAGACGCTGAACCAGCACGCGGCCGAGCTGCAGGGGAACATCGCGAGCCTCGAGCAGCAGATCAAGGGTGTTGAGGAGAGCGTCCCGGCCCAGCTTCAGGACCAGCTGGCCGACCTCGGCGAGCTGCTCACCGGCCTCGACGAGCGCGCCTCCGAACTGGAGCAGCAGACCACGGCCGTGCTCGAGGACCCCGCCCAGGCCGACCTCGACGCGCTCGACGCCTCGCTCGCCGCGCTGGAGACGCAGGTCACCACGGCGCTCGAGCGCCCGGCGGTGCAGAACCCGGGCGAGCTCGTCCTGATGGACTCGGATGAGCTCGGCGGAGTTCAGACCCTCTTGCAGAAGCTTCACAACCTCGGCGTCGTGCTTGCCGGTGCTCGTGCTCCTGCTCTATGTGGCCGCCCTCTGGCTGGCGAACGGATGGCGCCGGCGGGCACTGCTCGGCGCCGGTGGTGGGATTCTGGTTGCGACGCTGCTCGTCCTGCTCGTGCAGCGCCTGATCGGCACCGAGGTCGTGGCAGCGTTGGCGAGCTCGGACACGGTCGAGCCGGCCGTCCAGTCCCTCTGGGACATCCTCTCCGCGGGGCTTCGTGAGCGGGCGGTATTCATCCTCATCATCGGACTGGCGTTCGTCGTCGCCGGCTGGCTGGCGGGCCCCGGGCGCCTCGCCGTCGCCGCACGGCGCTCCCTCGCACCGTCCCTGCGCGATCATCCGGTCGCGGTCTACTCGGCCGTCGCCGTCCTGTTCCTGCTCTGGCTGGCCCTCATCCCTGGGATCGACAATCTCGGACAGATCCTGGTGATCGTCCTGCTCGCCGTGCTCGCGATCGTCGGCGTAGGGATGCTGCGGCGGCAGACCGCGCAGGAGTTCCCTCTTCCTAGCAGTGCTGGGTCCGCCAAGCCGGCGGGCAACTAACCCATGGAAAGGAAAGTCAAATGTCCACGTTTCTTTGGATAGTTCTCGCGGTCACGTACATCACGTGTCTCGTCCTCCTCGGTATGGCGACGCTCCGGAAGGGCCACACGGCCATGTTCTGGTTCGGGTTCCTCTTCCCCCTCCTGTGGATCATCGGCGCGCTGATGGCGCCCACGGCAGCGGCGATGGACTCTGCCCCGTCCACGGGCACGCCGTAGGTCGGGTCGGATACCGATTCACTCGGAAGGAGAGCCTTCACACGCGAGAGGTCCCTGGTTCGAAACCAGCCGCGCCCATTCCGACCCCTACCGCTTGATCCGGAACTCCTTGACGGCGGGTGTGGGATCGCGGTTGCCGGCCTCATCGTCCGCTTGGACCTTGAACGTGTGGCCGCCAGGTTTCACGTTTCCGTAGGTCTTCGGTGAGCTGCAGTCCTTGTAGGGGTTCGAGTCGAGCTTGCAGCGGAAGGTCGAGTTCGGCTCGCTCGAGGAGAATTCAAACGTCGCCTTCCGCGTATTCTGGTTGACCTTCGTCTTGTCGATCGCGGTTTCGGGGGCAGTGGTGTCGGGGCAGCCGGCATTCGATTCCGGCCCTGCTGTGACGGGGCAGTTGTCGCTGACATCGGCGACCGTGTCGTTGTCGTCGTCGGCGTCTTCGCCTTCGTCCTTGCAGCCGTCGCGGTCCGTGTCGAGGCCGGCGCCCGCGCCGAGCGGGCAGCCGTCTGCGGCGTCGGGCACCCCGTCGAGATCGGAATCGAGGAACACGTAAACGGATCCCTCCTCGTTGCTCGTGCTGATGGTGTCGAAGTCGTCCCCGGGTACCCCGGCGAGGATCGTGTCGCCGTCGATCGCCACCGAGGTGCCGAGATTGTCGTACGCCTCGCCGTCGGACGCGGTCGTCTTCGCGGTCTCCGTGCGGGCGGGTGCGCCCGTGCGCGTGAAGGTGTAGGCGGCGCCCTGGAATTGGTTGTTGGGGCCGTAGTCGACGCCGGGCGCCCCGGCGACGATCGTGTCGCCGTCGATCGCGACCGACCAGCCGAGCCGGTCGGGCACGCCACCGTCGGACGCGGTCAGCTTCGCGGTCTCGGTGCGGGCGGCCGCGCCCGTGCGGGCGAAGGTGTAGACCGAACCCTCCCGGTCGTTGGGGACGTCGTCGGCGGGCGCTCCGGCGAGGATCGTGTCGCCGTCGATCGCGACCGAGAATCCGAGCTCGAGGCCGAGCTCGTCGCCCGCAGCGTCTGACGCGGTCAGCTCCGCGGTCTCGGTGCGGGCGGCGGCGCCCGTGCGCGAGAAGGTGTAGACGGAGCCGTCGGAGTGGTAACCCTCGCTTCGGTTCGTGTAGGGCGCCCCCGCGGCGATCGTGTCGCCGTCGATCGCGACGGAGGTGCCGAGCTGGTCACCGGAGGCACCGTCTGAGGCGTTCAGCTGCGCGGTCTCGGTGCGGGCGGCCGCGCCCGTGCGGGCGAAGGTGTAGACGGTGCCGTGAGCGTAGGCGCCGCCGCTGCCGGGCTCAGTGTTGAAGGGCGCTCCGGCGACGATGGTGTCGCCGTCGATCGCGACGGAGGTGCCGAGGAACTCGTTTGAGAAGGGGTCGGAGGCGGTCAGCTTCGCGGTCTCGGTGCGGTCGGCCGCGCCGGTGCGGGCGAAGGTGTAGACGGCGCCGTCGCCACCACCGACGGGGCCGACGGCGTTACGTTGATCCCCGGCAACGATCGTGTCGCCGTCGATCGCGACGGAGGTGCCGAGGCCCGCGCCGTCGAGTCGCGGTCAGCTTCGCACTCTGCGTCCAGCTGGCGCCGACACGCTCGTAAACGTACACGGCCGAGTTACCAGGTGCGCCGACCACGAGTGTGTCGCCATCGATCGCCATCGACTCACCGAAATGGTCGATACGCCTCGGCGTCGGAGGCGGTCAGCTTCTGCTCGAGCGCGGCGGCCGGCGACGCTGGGGGGACGCACAGCAACGTGGCTGCGGCCATGAACAGAACGGCTCGCCTCATCTAGGCACTCCCTGCTTCCCCCCGGGACAGCGCTTGGCGCGCCGTCGGTTTGACGAGGGTAGCGGACTCCCAGGTTCCGGGCGACACGAAGGCTGACCGCCACGTTGGCGACGGTGATGTCGAGCAGCAACATGAACGTCGCCAAGCAGACCGCGAGCAGGCCCCACCACTTACGCTCCATGAGCATCAGCCTTCCTCCTACGCGACTTGCACGAATCACCAGTTGTACTGAGATCGTCAATGCGTTCGAGAACCGCTGGTCCGAAACCCGGCGCGCCCAATCGTGAGAAGTTCCTGCACATGAGGCGATTGGTCGACCCCGACGACTTCCCGGGGTCGAAGCACAGCGCTTACCTGGACGCCGCAAACATCGCGCTGATGTACGAGGGCGCGCAACGGGCGATCGTCGATTGGCAACGCGACGTGGCTGATAACGGCAGCCTTGCATTGAACGAGGCCGCCGAGGCCGGCGTGTTCGACGATCTGCATCGGGCGGCCGCCGGGCTGTTCAACGCGGAGCCCGAGGACATCGCTGTGGGTTCGAGTGCGACCGAGCTACTCGGCTCATTGGCATGGGCTGTCGCACCCGAAGCGGGCACGAACGTCGTCGGTACCGCCCTGGCCTTCCCGAGCACGATCTATCCCTGGCAACGCGTTGCGGCTCGGACCGGCGCTCAGATCAGGCTTGCCGAGCGAGATGCGGGCCACGTCCGTCTTGACGACATCCTCGGGCTCATCGACAAGGACACGGCCGTCGTTTGCATCTCACATGTCGAATACGGAGCCGGCCAGCGGTTTGACTTGACGAGCTTGGCGGAGGCTGCGCATGAGCACGGCGCCCTCCTCGTCGTCGACGCCACTCAATCCGCGGGCGCGATCCCGATCGACGTTCGCGCCGATGCGCTCGATGCCGTGGTGTCTGCCGGCTATAAGTGGCTCTGTGGGCCGTTTGGCGCGGGCATCATGTACCTCGCCCCCCACCTCCAAGCCGGGCTGGCGCCGGGGTTGGTTGGGTTCCGAAGCCACCAGGACATGTGGGATCTTCGGGCCGATCGGCTCGACTATCCGCCAACGGCGCGGCGATTCGAGTTCAGCACGATGGCATACGGCTGTGCGCTCGGCTTATCGCGCTCGATCGAGTTCCTGCTCGACGTCGGGGTCGACGGCATATTCGAATACAACCGGCAGCTTGCCGATCTGCTGATCGAGGGGCTGCGTGGCCGAAATCTGGAGATCACCTCCCCCCTGAACGATGCAGAGCGCACAGCGATCGTCACCGCGCGCTTCCCAGGGGTCGACCCGGCCGAGATCGCCGCGCAACTCAGGGCGGCTCGGGTCGTGGCCTCGTCGCGAAGCGACGTGATCCGGTTCTCCCCGCATCTTTACACCCGTGAAGCGGACATAGAACGCACCCTGGACCGCATCGACGAGGTGCTCTAGGGAGACCTCACTCTGGATGAGGGTGGATTGGGCACCGGAGGCGTTCTGATGCCCATATCCGCAGACATCCCCGTGCATCCGCGGGCATCCAGATGCGCGGAACGACGCCCATCCGTGCCTGACGGCCCACCGCTTCACACGCGAGAGGTCGCTGGTTTGAAACCAGCCGCACCCATCATCGAAGCCCTCCGGCTCAGCGATTGTGGTTGACGACCTCGACGTTGTGCCCGTCGGGGTCGAGGACGAACGCGCCGTAGTAGCCCGGGTGGTACACGGGGCGCTCGCCGGGGCCGCCGTGGTCCTCGTATCCGGCGGCGAGCGCGGCGGCGTGGAAGGACCGCACCGTCGCGTCGTCCCCGGCGGGGAAGGCGAGGTGGACGTGCTCCGTGAGCGGCCGCTCGTCGGCGATCAGCGAGAAGCTGTAGTCGCCGCCGGCGAACTGCACGCGCCCGGGCTCGTCGTCGCCCAGGCGGATCCCCGCGTGCGGCGAGATCGTCGCGTAGAAGCGCTTGGACGCCTCGAGGTCGGCGACGCGGATCCACATGTGGTCGATGCGGCCGGGGGGAACCGGGCTCGACCGCTCGCCGTGCACGGCCTCGGCGCTGTTGCCGTCCGGGTCGAGCAGGAAGCCGCTGTAGTAGTCGGGTCCGTAGATCGCGCGCGGCCCGGGCGCGCCGTCGTCGCGGTAGCCGGCGTCGATCCCCACCTGCCAGAAGGCGTCCACGGCCTCACGGGTCGGCGCGCGGAAGCCGACGTGCAGGCCGCGGGTCACCGGGTGCTCGCGGTCCGTGGGCCCGATGTCCCAGTCCTCCCACTCGACGAGCTCGGCGTCCGCGTGGCTGGGCTCGACGCCCAGCATGGAGAGCACGGTGCGGTAGAAGCGCTCGGACGCGGCCAGGTCGGAGACGGCGATGCCGACGTGGTCGAACACCGCGCCGAGGCTACACCGGCCTCGGCCCCCCCGGTTCCCACCCGCACGCGAGCGGCGTGGCTGGTTCGAAACCGCCATTCACCGAAATCCCGCTCTGTACGTACCGGGTGGATCGCCAGCTGGTACGGCGAACGGTTCGGGTCTACACTGGCCCCACTGGCGATCCCGCCGGGCACGAGGCCCGACGCCGGACAGGGAGGTCCCAATGGATGAGCGTGGCCGTTCCCGCACGAGCGCGTGCATCCGAAGCCTCGTGACCGCCTGCGTCCTCTTGGCCGGCCTGTCGCTCGCAGTCTCCGCCCTCGCCGCAACTCACGCGAAGCTCGTCAAGGACATCAACCCCAACGGAGCCGCCTCCGACCCCGACGAGCTGGCCAACGTGTCCGGCACGCTGTTCTTCTCGGCGTACGACGACGATCACGGCACGGAGCTCTGGAAGTCGGACGGCACGGAGGGCGGGACCAAGCTCGTCAAGGACATCAGGCCCGGCGGGGAACCCAGCGGCGGCTCGGTGCCGCTGGAGATCACGAGCTTCAGCGGCATGGCGTTCTTCCGCGCTGACGACGACGGCTTCGGTGGTGAGCTGTGGAGGTCGGACGGCACCAAGCGCGGCACGCGGCTCGTCAAGGACCTCGACCCTTCGACAGGGTCCGAGCCCGGCGACTTCGCGACGGTCGGCAGGACGCTCTTCTTCAGTGCGTTTGTCACCAACTCTGGACCTGGGCTCTGGAAGACGGACGGGACCAAGCGGGGTACGAGACTCGTGAAGCACGTTCAAGCCGAACAGCTCACCAACTCAGGCGGCACCCTCTTCTTCAGGGGGAGTGACGCCACGCACGGCGAGGAGCTGTGGACCTCCGATGGGACGAAGGCAGGAACGAGGATCCTGACCGACGACCTCAACCCCGGCCCCGATAGCTCCTACCCCGACTACCTAATCAACGCCGGCGGCACGCTGTTCTTCGAGCTGTGGAATGGCAGCCAGCACTGGCTGTGGAAGTCGGACGGGACCAAGGCCGGGACGAAGGTCGTCAAGAAGGTCGACGCGACCTACAACGCCAACGTCGGCGGGACGCTCTTCTTCAACGGCGACGACGACACCCATGGCGAGGAAATCTGGAAGTCGGACGGCACCAAGCAGGGAACGGTGCTTGTCGAGGACATCAACACCACCATCCCGGGGGCCAACTCCTTCCCCCAGAACCTCACGAACGCCGGCGACACGCTGTTCTTCCAGGCGAACGACGGCACGCATGGCGTGGAGCTGTGGAAGTCGAACGGCACCAAGTCAGGGACGAAGCTGGTCAAGGACATCAATCCCGCAGCCAGCGACAGTTCGGACCCCGAGGACCTTACGGCCTCCGGCGGCAGGCTCTACTTCCAGGCCTTTGAGGTCACCCACGGGTACGAGCTTTGGAGGTCGGACGGCACCAGGGACGGGACGAAGGCCGTCGATATCAATCCCGACGTCGGCCCCTCGTACCCCGCCAACCTCGCCGACGTCGCCGGGACCCTGTTCCTCCAGGCCGACGACGGAACCCACGGCGCGGAGCTATGGAAGGTGTCTAGCGGCTAGCCGCCGCCAAGCGCCGGAGCCCTTCGAAGCCGCCGGGCTGTCGTAGCAGGCCTTCCGCCTTCCTCGGCTGCCGTCGCGAGATACTGCGCGGGCGATGTCGGAGGAGAACGTGGAGCAGATGCACCGCGCCTATGCCGAGGGACGATGACCGAGGACCAGCAAGCGAAGCCTCAGCTCCTCTCTACCGACCCTCTCCGTGCTCAGTTCCCTGGGCTGTCGCCTGAGGTCGCGGCCCTCGACGGTGCGGCGGGGACGCAGGTGCCGCAGGCGGTCGTGGACGCGGTCGCGGAGGCCCTCGTGACGGGGATGGCGAACGCCGGTGGCGCATTCGCCGCCAGCCACGTGAGCACTCAGGTCGTGGCCGAGGCCCGGTCCGCGATCGCCGATCTCGTCGGCGGCGTGCCGGAGGGGGTCGTCCTGGGACCGAACATGACGACGCTGACGTTCCGTTTCGCCGAGACGCTCTCGCGCGCCTGGGGGCCGGGCGACGAGGTGGTCGTGACCTCGCTCGATCACGACGCCAATATCCGGCCCTGGCGGCTGGCCGCAGAGCGTGCCGGCGCGACCGTGCGCGTCGCCGAGTTCGACGTCGAGACCGGCGAACTGCCCGTCGAGTCGGTCGAGAGCGTGCTCAGCAACCGCACCCGGCTGGTCGCAGTGACCGCCGCCTCGAACGCGATCGGCACCCGGCCCGACGTGCGCGCGATCTGCGATGCGACGCACGACGCCGGCGGGCTCGCGTACGTCGATGGCGTGCACGCGACCCCGCATGTGCCGACCGACGTGGCCGCGCTGGGGGCCGACTTCTACGCGTGCTCGTCCTACAAGTTCTGCGGGCCGCACACGGGCGCGGTCGTCGCTGATCCTGCTCTGCTGGAGGACCTGCGACCTGCGAAGCTCATCCCGGCGCCGGACGGGGTTCCGGGTCGCTTCGAGCACGGCACTCCGCCCTTCGAGCTCCTCGCCGGCGTGCGCGCCACCGTGGACTGGCTCGCCGGCCTCACCGATGCGTCGGGCGGTCGGCGGACCCGGCTGCTCACCGCATTCGCCGCGATCGAGACGCGACTCCAGGGCCTTCTCGACCGGCTGCTCGCCGGCCTCTCCGCCATTGACGGCGTCCGCCTGCTGGGAGCGCCGCGCCTGCGCACCTCGACGGTGTCCTTCGTCGTCGACGGGCACACGCCCATGGCCCTCGCCGCCCGCCTGGCCGGTGAGGGCATCGCCGTGTGGGACGGCGACAACTACGCCTACGAGCTGATGAGCCGCTACGGCTTCGCCGAGACGGGGGGCGCGATCCGCGCGAGCATCGTGCTCTACACGACCGCCGAGGAGATCGACCGCCTCGTCGCCGCCGTCGCGGCCGTGGCAGGGCGGTAGCTCTGCCTACTCGGTCCCGCGCCAGGTGAGGATCGTGCACCAGCGTCGCCTCGGCACGCGAGAGGCTCGCTGGTTCCACTCAGCCGCCCGGAGCGCGGGCGTGGACGGCGGTGAAGGCGATCGTCTGCGTCCACCACCGCGGATCGTCGCAGTGGGCGAGGAACCGGTCGATCAGCGGGTCGTCGAGCCTCCCCGAGTCCACGAGCCGGTTGCGTAGCTCGACGACCGTCTGGGTCCAGTAGGCCGCCCACGGGGAGCCTCCGTTGTAGACGGCGGTCTCGGCCGTCCCCGAGACCTGCTCGAGTCCCAACGCCGCGAGCCGCGGGGCCAGTGTGCGACCCACGTGGTAATCGATCCCCTGGTCTCGCGACCACTCGAGCCACCCGCTCCAGAACGCTCGCACCTCGGGCGGCTGGGCGACGCTGACCGGCAAGAAGTCCGGTTCGATCAGCAGGATCGCGCCCCCTGGCGCCAAGCTGGCGACGAGGTTCTGAACCGCCGCCTCGAGGTCCGTGACGTGGTGCAGCACCGCCCGCGCGGTCACGAGGTCGAAGCCGCCGGGATCGACCGGGCCGGCAACGATGTCGCCCTGCCGCAGTTCGAGCCTCGGCGCCCGCACGTCGACGAGCGACAGGTCGAGATCGAAGGCGACCGCCTCACCGCGGGGGCCGACGCGCTCGGCGAGCCAGGCGGAGATCGAGCCGTTGCCGCAGCCCACCTCGAGCGTCCGAGCGCCTTGACCCACTCCGAGCGACTCGATGTGCCTGCGGTGCATCGGGTCGAGCAGCCGAGACATCAACGCCAGTCGCGAGCGCTCACCTTCGAGGTGATGGTCCAAGACGTACTCGTTCACGCAGCCGATCCTACGCTCGTCAACATGTCTTGCGGGTTGGCTATGCTGCGCGGAGTTGAGCCCTTCGAGCTTGTCGAAGCTGTCCGTCCAACCGTCACGGTGAAGCGCACGACGCGCCTCGGTCTTGAACGGGCCTTGCCTGAGCGCAACCTCGGTCGATTCACCGAGGTCCCGGAATGACAAAGTGACCATGGTCTCGACGTCGTCGGGGTCGGGATCCTCCCAGACGAACGTGTAGGCGAGGCGCGCAGGTGGGTCGACTTCGCGGAACTCCCCGGTCAGATAGAACGGATCGCCCTGCGGCGGCTGCATCTCGATCCGGTAGCGCCCTCCGACGCGCGGCTCGAACTCCAGGCTCGGGGTGGTGAATCCCTCGGGCCCCCACCACTTCACCAACTCGCTCGCATCGCTGAAGGCGCGGAAGACGATCGAAGGAACCGCCGCCAGAACACGCTTGATCTCGAGCGTGAGCTCGTCCGATCGTGCGGCCATTCGTCGATCGTATCCCGCGCCAGAGGGGAGCTTGCCAGAACACGCTTGATCTCGAGCGTGAGCTCGCCCGATCGCGCGGCCATTCGTCGATCGTATCCCGCGCGAGAGGTCGCTGGTTCGAAACCAGCCGCGCCCATCCGTTTACCCCCGCTCGGGCTCGCCCGCTGAGTTGCACGGGGGCACCACGTGCTCTCGCTGCTCGTGCTCGACGATCTCCAACTGGCGCTCCATCTCGATCGGCTTGATGCTCCCGCTCGCGTCCGCGTAGGGATGGTCGAGAAACCACACCATCAAGAGGCCCGCAGTCACGAGGCCAGTGATCGCCGCGATCAGGCTTCCCTGGACGAGGAAGTTCTCCCGCCTGTCGGCGAACAGGAGCGCGAACCCGATGGTCAGTGCCGCTCCGAGCCCGAGGATGAACCACACCGGCGCCGGCAGGACGCGCGTCGCCTCGGAGAGACGCGCGCGGCGCGCCTCGACGCGGTTCGCCTCCTGCTCGAGCAGCTGGAGGAATGCCGCCTCCTGGCGCGGCGTGTGAACGTGCGATCTGCCGCAGCGCCGCTGATAGCCCTTCGACCCAGCGCTGTACCCGCGCGCTCCGCTCCCCGTCGCGCATCGCAGGCCATTCGTCGTCGATCACCGCCCGCGAGTAGCAGATCAACCGGCCCGCGAACCGCTCACGATCGGCCTCAGCGAAGAACTCCGAGGTGCGAGACAGCTCGACCACGGCCGTCGCTTCGGATTCGCCACCGGTCCTCGCGTCGTTGAAGCTCTCGAAGGCCTCCAGGACCACGAACGCGAGCAGAACGGCAAATGCGGTGCCGAGGAAGGCGAAGACCCCGGCGCCCCGTTCCACCTCGATGAAGAAGTGGTCGTCCCGCATTCGACGGCGGATGACGAACATCAACGCGACGCTCGCCGCAGCGGCTGCGGTCGACGATCACGGCCAGAAGGAACAGGTTCATTCAGCCACCCCTCCGCATGGCCACTAGAAGAGCATCGTAAGCTCGGCGACGCCGGCTTCGGTCTCCACGGTGAGCGAGTGATCGCCGCATTCGAAGATGTGCATCATGCGCGAGTTGCCGGGTAGCACGTCCGCCGTCAGGCCGCGGGCGCCGTGCCCGCGGGCGTACTCGACGAGTCCAGCATGCAGGATCGCCCCGAGGCCCGCGCCCTGCCACTCCGGATCCACCATGTACGCCACCTCGGCGAGGCCGCTGGCGGGATTGAGGTAATAGGAGCTCGCGGCGACGATGCGTTCATGCGCCGCGGGCCCGACCACCGCCGCGAACGCCATCTCCTCCTCGTAGTCGACGCTGCAGAGGTGCTGGGCGGCCGTATCCGTGAGCGAGGTCAGCTTCTGGAAGAACCGGGTCCGGATGTCCTCCTCGCCCAGCCGGAAGAAGAGCTCCTGCATTGCTCCCGCGTCGCTGGTGCGCGTCGGTCGGACCTCCACCTCACGGCCGTCGCGAAGCAGCACGTCGCGCACCTCGGCGACCGGATACGCGGTGCGGCTGTGGAGCTGCTGTCTCCGCCCCACGAGGCCACTCGCGATCGCGGCATCGAGAAGCTCGTCTCGGGCGTCGGGATGCGCGATCTCGATCAGGGCGACCGCGCGCTCGCTCAGCGAGCGGCCGAACAGGTAGGCGGTGCCGTACTCGGTGATCACCCAGTGCACGTCGGCCCGCGGGATCGCGACCGCCTCGTCGGGAGCGAGCTCGAGGGAGATCGCGGAGCGGCCCTCGGGAGTCCGCGAGGCGAGGCAGACGATGGCCATGCCACCGGGAGAGGCGAGCGCTCCGCGGTGAAACGCCGGGCCGGTGGAGACACCGCCGTAGAGCACGCCGTCCAGGCTTTCGGTGGAGACCTGGCCGGTGAGGTCGACTGTGAACGCCTGCGTCACCGAGACCATCCGCTCCCGCTCTTGGATGACCGCCGGGTCGCAGATGTGGTCGATCGGATGAAAGGTGAAGCGAGGATCACCGTCCACGAGGTCGTAGAGGCGCCGGGTGCCCATCGCCCAGCTCGTTGCCACCGGGCCCGTGATAACGCCGGCGGCGACGAGATCGACGATCGGCTCGGTGATGACGTCGGAGTGGATGGCCAGGTCCCGCCGGTTGGTGAGGTGGGCGAGCATCTCGTTCGGCACCCGGCCCAGGCCGATCTGAAGGGTGGACCGATCGTCGATCAGCCGGGCCACGTAGCGAGCGATCTGCTCCGCCGCGTCAGCGGCGGGCGGGTGGAGATACTCCGCCACGGGCGTGTCCACCGGCACGAAGCTTGCGATCCGATCGACCGGGATCCGGCTGTCGCCGGCGGTGCGGGGCATCGCCGGGTTGACCTCCGCGATGACGGTGCCCGCCGCCAACGCCGCCGCCCTGGTCACATCGACCGAGATGCCCAGGCTGCAGGTGCCGTCCGGGTCGGGCGGGGCGACCTGCACCAGGGCGACGTCGAGCGGGAGCTGTCCGTTGTCGAAGAGCCGGGGGACGTCCGGGAGCGAGACAGGCACGTACTCCACCTGGTTCGAGTCATGCAGGGCGCGGACGTCGGTCCCGACATAGAAGACGCGATGCCGATAGCCGGTCTCCGGTGGATCACCGGTGCCGACCCCCTGGGCGAGGAAATGCACGAGCACCACCCCCGGCCGCCTCAGCTCCTCCAGGGCGTCCACCAGGGTGCGGGGAGTCGCGCACGCGCTGCCTACGAAGACCCTGTCGCCAGGTCGAACGACGGACACGGCCTCAAGGGCGGAGACCTGGCGGTCATGCCAGACGTCTGCCTCGGAGCCCATGCGACTCGTCCAGGCTAGCGCGGCTGCCGGGTTCGCGGCCCGAGCGGTCGCCGGCATGAACCGGACGCGCGCCGCAGTGCCTCCCCGGCGCAGCCTGAGTCGACGGTCACACCGAGATGATGACCTTTCCCGGACGCGCCCCTCCTCCAGGTACCGGATCGCGTCCGGCACCTCGTTCAGCGGGTAGGTCCTGTCGATGCACCGGCTCCAGCTTGCCCGCCTCCCCGATGATCTCGCTTCCGGTCGGGACGAAGGTCCTCCGCGCTTGGGTGTTCATCGTGAAGCTGGCGAGCCTCTGGCCGACGAACGGCGACATCAGCTGGGCCTTGATCACACGGCCCAGGGGCCCGAACAGCCGGCCGGCCGGCTCGCCGCTGCTCAGGATGAGGACTCCCTTGGGCGTGAGCGCTCGCCGGCACTCCGACGGCGACAGGGTCCCCGCCAGCTGGAAGATGGCGTCGTAGCGCCCTGTCCCGCGCGTGAAGTCCTCCTGCGTGTAGTCGATCACGTGGTCGGCGCCGAGCGACCGGACCATGCTCACGTTTCGAGTGCTGCTGACGCCGGTCACCTCCGCCCCGAGGTGCTTCGCGACCTGCACTGCGAAGGTGCCGACCCCTCCCGAGGCGCCGACGATCAGGACCCGCTGTCCGGGCTCGACCCCTGCGTGGTCGCGCAGGCCCTGAAGCGCCGTCTGCCCGGCCAGTGGCATGGGGGCCTGCTCGAAGGAGAGGCCGGCCGGCTTCGCGGCCAGCTGGCCCTCCGGAACACGACGCGTATTCGGCAAACGCCGCCAGCCCGTGCCCGAAGGGGCTCCCGAAGACCTCGTCGCCGGGCTCGACCGCCGTGACGCCGTCGCCCACCGCCTCGACCTCGCCCGCCAGATCGCACCCCAGGATCGTGTGCTTCGGCCCGCGGAGCCCGAAGTCCAGGCGAGCGATCCTGGGTCGCCCCGCATGAAGTGCCAGTCGGCCGGGTTGACGGAAGCAGCGTGGACCCGCACGAGCACCTGCCCCTCCCCGGGGACCGGCTGGTCGACGTCCTCGAGCGCCAGGACATCCGGTGGGCCGTAGCCGTCCTGGACGATCGCCTTCATCGTGTTTCATGATGCCGAACGCGGGCTGAGGCGCCAGGCGGCACCTGATGCCGGGTTCAGCGCGACCGCGCCTCAGCCGATATCGAACTCCTGGAGCTGGCCCAGCTTGTAGTGCGGTCCTTTGGGCCCCTCGACCGGGCAGAGCATCACGTAGCTGCCCGGCTCAACCGGACCCTTCACCTTCACGGTCTTGCTGGTCCCCGGCGGGGCCTCTGTCTCCGCCAGGAGCGTGGCCGAGCCCTTCTCTCCCTCGAGCTTGACGGCCTCGTCGACGGTGAAGCCCTCGCTCAGCCGGGCGAAGACCATTATGTGGAACTCCTTGCCCTGGTTGTCGAACGTGACCGACTTCGTGTCGGCCGTCGGCGTGGCCGACAGGTCGAACGAGTACTCCTCGGCCGTCACGGTCACGTCCTCGGCCTCCTCGGTCGTGTCGCCCACGGTGGCCTCGTCCTCGTCGTCCCCGCATGCGGCCACCCCGGCGGACAGGACGAGCGAGACGCCGACCATGAGCAGGCCTCGCCCGGCCGACCGGCCCCTACTGCTGCCCCTACCCATCTGAACTCCCTTCAACGAGTCTGCCCCGGCGCGGCCCACCCTACACGGAGCGGGCGGATCGAGGGCCGGACTGCTCGACGAGCTTCAGGAGCCCTCGGGCCGTCGAGGCGCCCGGGGTGACGCACCTGAAGTACCGGGTGGTGCGGTAGGCGGGCGGGCCGGCGCGCCGCCATGGATACCATCCGTCCGATGCCGGACCGCCTGCACTTCACCGATTCGGACGAGGCGAACGAGTTGATCGCCTCCGATCCGATGGCCCTGCTGGTGGGCTTCGCGCTCGACCAGCAGGTGACGGTTCAGAAGGCGTTCATGGGCCCGCTCGACATCCGAAAGCGCCTCGGGTCGATCGACGCCGACGCGCTGGCGAGCGCGGACCTCGAGCCCGTGTTTCGGCAGAAGCCCGCGATCCACCGCTATCCCGGCGCGATGGCCAAGCGCGTTCACGACCTCGCCGTCCACGTTCGTGACGAGTACGACGGGGACGCGGCGCGGGTCTGGACCGACGCCGCCGACGCCGACGAGCTCCGGGCCAACCTGGCCGGCCTTCCTGGCTTCGGCGAGATGAAGGTGAAGGCACTGGGCTCGGTGCTGGCCAAGCACTTCGGGGTCGAGGCGGCCGAGGGCCTCGTGCCGTGGCACCCCACGCTGGGCGACGTCGACTCCCGCGCGGCGCTCGACGACTACCAGGCCGCCAAGCGCCTCCACAAGGCCGAGTGGACCAAGGCGAAGGCGCGGGCGTAGGCGCCCTCCGCCGCTAGGCCTCCGGCTCGGCGGTCTGCGCCTCGGGATCCCCGGGGGGTGATGCCCCGATCGCCAAGGCGATGTCGGCGATCGTGGTGCGCTCAGCGTCCGAGACCGGCTCGTCGCCCTCCTTCTTCGCGGCGGCCACGCGCTCGGCGACGGCAAGCACGAACCGCCGGTAGTCCTCGACCTCCTCCGGCGTCACCTTCCCCTCCAGCAGTGAGACGGCCGCGCGCAGCTGCGTCAGCGAGTGCTCCTTCAGCTCCGCGAAGTTGGAGTGGCGCGTCCGATCCAGCTCCGGCCTGGCGGCGGTTATCTCGTCGAGCAGCTCGCTGCCGCCGTGCTGCTTGGCCGCCTCGGCGTAGGCCTTGGCGATCGAGAACGCCTCGCGGATCGACCCGCCGCGCTCGGCCATCGACACGACCAGCCCCGCCGCCGGCGGGCCCTCGAGCACCTCGTCCCACTCCTCCTCGGTGAAGTCCGCCTTGGTCGTCATCAGCCTCCCTTTCGAGCGTTTGCGGCCCGAGTATCCACGACGTGCTGTGCGGGCGAAGCGACGTAGGCTCCACAACGTCGAGATCACGGTCGACGCGACGCTCGAGGGCTGAGCGCTCAGTCCTGGCCGCCCAGGGCGAGCTGTTGCGAGAATCCGGAGGGTGAGCACCCCTGCGACGGCCCGCGCGCCCCGCCTCAAGGCGGTGATGCGCGAGGAGGAGCGGGTGACGTCGCTCGAGTTGTTCTTCGACCTCGTCTTCGTCCTCGCGATCACCCAGTGCACGGCCCTGATGGCCGAGGACCCCACCTGGGAGGGGATCGCGCGCGGCGTGCTCGTACTCGGCCTGATGTGGTGGGCCTGGACCGCATATGCATGGCTCACCAGCGTCGTCGAGCCGGAGGAGGGGGCGGTCCGGCTGGTCATCTTCGCCGCGATGGCAGCCCTGCTCGTGGTTTCGCTCTGTGTCCCGGGCGCGTTCGGGGCAGAGGCGACGCTCTTCGCGGCCGCCTACACGGTCGTGCGCTTCTCCCAGATCGGGCTGTACATCCTCGCCAGCCAGGACCACCCCGAGCTTCGCCATTCGGTCCTGGGGCTCGCCGGGGGCACCGCGGTTGGCTGCGGCCTGCTGATCCTGGGGTCGTTCTTCGAGCCTGAGGCGCAGTTCGCGATCTGGAGCCTGGCTCTGCTCCTCGACGTCGCCGAGCCGTACTTCTTCGGGTCCGAGGGCTGGAAGCTCCAGCCGAGCCACTTCGCCGAGCGCCACGGCCTGATCATCATCATCGCGCTCGGCGAGTCGATCGTGGCGATCGGAGCCGGCGCTTCCGTGGCGGTCGACACGGGTGTCGTGGCCGCGGCCGTCATCGGGATCGTCATCGCCGCCGCGCTCTGGTGGCTCTACTTCGACGTCGTCGCTCTGGTGGCCGAGCGCCGCCTGTCGGAGGCCCCTGTCGGGAAGGTCCAGAACGAGATGGCGCGGGACTCGTACTCGCTGATCCACTTCGGCATGGTCGCGGGGATCATCCTCGCCGCGCTCGGCCTGAAGAAGACGATCGGGGACGTCGGCGAGCCGCTCAAGCTCGAGGTTGCGACTGCCACGCTGGGGGGAGTCGCCGCCTACCTGCTCTCGCACGTCGCCTTTCGGTGGCGGAACGTCCACACGCTGAACGCGCGCCGGCTCGCCTGCGCGCTCGTCATGCTCGCCCTGATCCCGGTCGCCACCGAGATCTCGGCCCTGGCAACGAGCACGATCATCGCAGGCCTCCTCGTCGCGCTTATCGCCTACGAGGTGATCCGCTTCTCCGAGTTCCGCGACGAGATCCGCCACGACCTCGCTCAGGGAGTCGAACCGCCGGCGAGCGGGCACGCGAAGGCGTAATGGTCCCGTGGTCGACTGGCACCTGCGCCGGGCGCCCGAGCCCGCGCGATCAGTCCCGGCGGTGCTTCTTGCCGCGAGGCCCGTAGACCATCACGCGCACCTCGCTGCCGGTGGGGAGCGCGATCCCGCGCCGGTAGTCCTGGAACACGATCTGGCCCGCGACGCGGTAACGCTCGGGGAGCCGGTGGACGCCGGCCGGTCGCTTCAGCACCTCGGCCTCGAGCGCGTGCTTCTCGAGGCGCTTCTCGGCCTGGGCCTCCGAGAGGCCGAGGAGCCAGGGCACCGACGTGCGCTTGGTCCCCGCGCTCGCGAACTGGACGGCTAAGGCAAGGACCAACACCGCGAGCAGGGCTCCGGCCGTGTGGGGGATGGAGCTGAAGAGCCGGGCCATGGAGGACGCAAGACTCTAGTGAGGGGCGGTCGCGGCCGCCCGCCCGCGCAGCAAGGGCCGGCGTGAGCCGCCCAGCTGAGACTGGCAGTACCAGGGTGCGAGGCAGGCCACCGGGGCTCCTCAGGCCGGATCGAGGACGATGACTGGGATCACGCGATCGCCCGCCCTCCGCTCGTACTCCTCATATCCGGCGTAGTGGTCGCAGCACTCCGCCCATAGCCGCTCCCGCTCCCGGCCCTCGGCTTCACGCGCCGCATAGTGGGCGCGGGGGCCGCCCCGGGGCAGGAACTCGACCCTGGGGTTCGCCTTCACGTTGTGGTACCAGGCCGGGTTCGTGGGCTTGCCCGTCTGCGAGGCGATGAGCACGATCCCGTCGTCGTCGCGCACGTAGAGCAGCGGCGTCTTCCGCGGCTGGCCCGACTTCGCGCCGGTGGAGTACAGCAGCCCGACCGACTGGCCCACGAACACGCCCACCCGCCCGTTGCTCCACTCCAGGAGGCGCTGGTCGAGGGGATTGGCGACGTTGAGAGCGATCCAGCCGCCCGGCCGCGAGCGGGCGATCGCCTCCAGGGGACGCTCCCACCACTTGAGCTGTCGCTTGCGCGGCGCCATCGCGGGCGCAAGGTACCTCAACGAGCCCTGCGTGCGGCCGATATAACGGGGGCATGGAAATGCGCATCGAAAGAGTCGTGCTCGAAACCAGGCAGCACCGGATCGTCGGCGACCTGCACCTGCCCCGCGAGGGCTATCGCAGCCGCCTCTCCGATTACCTGAACCGCGGCGACGATCACTTCGTCCCGCTCTCCAACGCGCAGATCAGCTCGCTGAACGGCAGCGGGGTCTCCGCGGAACGGGATTTCGTGGCCGTCGCGCGCGACCACGTCACGCTCGCCTATCCGGCGAGCGACGACAACTCCTGAGCCGCCGGCTCCCGCCAGGCCTCGAGTGCCTCACGGGGTCACCGATCCGCGGTAATCGGCTACACGGATCGGGGTAATCGGGCGCTCCGGGCTTCGCATGCCACCGAACCCGCGATTACCTACGTGGCCGGGGTGCAGATTGACGGACGAGAGGTGGGAAGCATGAATGACTTCGGAGGGCGGCAGGAGGCCCCGCGCCGCGAGCAGCAGCGCTGATCCGAGCGGCGAGGGATTGCCCGATTGGCTAGCCGCGCTGGATGAACCGCCCCGCGCCGAAGAGTTCGAGCTGACGTTCGATTCGGACATGGGCGAGATGCTGCGCGTCCGGATCCTCGGCCCCAGCCGGGCCCCGCACCAGCCGCGGCGCTCCCGCCGCTGATCGCCGGCGTCGCGCTGGCCGCTTAGGGCGTCAGCACGATCTTGAGCGCCTCGCGGCGGTCGTAGATCTCGTACGCCTCGGGGGCCTGGTCGAGGCTCATCCGGTGGGTCACGAGGGGAGCCGGATCGAGGGTGCCTGCGCAGAGCGCATCGAGGACCGGGTCCACGTGCTTGATCACGTTCGCGTGTCCCGTCTTCAGCGTGAGCGCCTTGATCCACACGATCCCCATGTGCAGGTCGAGGCGCTCGGCATAGACCCCGATGACCGAGACGGTCCCCGCCTTGCGGGTGAGACGGCATGCCAGCTCTAGCGCGTCGGGATGCCCGACGGCGTCGACGCTCACGTCCACCCCGCGCCCCTCGGTCGCCTCCTTGACCGACCCGCGCACGTCGGCCTCCGTCAGGTGGACCGGGATCGCGCCGAAGGACTCGGCCATGGCCAGGCGTGCGGCGACCGTGTCGACCGCGACCACCAACCCGGCACCCGCCGCCTTGGCGGCCTGCACCGCGCACAGGCCGACGGGTCCGAGGCCCAGGACCGCCACGCTGCCGCCCGACTCGAGGCCGCTCTCGGCGATGGCGTGGTAGCCGGTGCCCATCACGTCGCCGGCGAACAGCGCCACGTCGTCGGCGAGCCCCTCGGGGACCCGCCGCAGGGTGAGGTCGGCGTTCGGCACGAGGAGCAGCTCGGCCTGGGCCCCCTGGAGCGAGCCGAGCGTGGCGCCGTGGCCGAAGACCCGGCCGTTGTCGCACTTGTGGAAGTCGCCGCGGGCGCAGAAGAAGCACTCGCCGCACGCGGTGGAGTAGGTGCCCAGCACGCGGTCGCCCTCGGCGACCCGGCTCACCTCGTCGCCCACGGCCACCACGGTGCCGACGAACTCGTGGCCGATGACGAACCCGGGCTCGATCGCAACGCGCCCGTGGTAGATGTGGAGGTCCGAGCCGCAGATGCCGCTCGCCTCCACGCGAATCACGGCGTCGCCAGGGCCCTCGAGCTCGGGATCGGGGCGCTCGTCCACCCGGACCTCGCCCGGGGCCTGAAAGGTCACGGCTCGCATCGGCGCCCACTCTGTAATGCGGCGTAGCGTTGCTGCCCCCAACCGCGAACGAGGAGATCGCGATGGGAACGACGGCAGAAGGTCCTGATAACCGGCTGCTCGACCGGGATCGGGCACGAGACGGCGCTTCACCTGGCCCGAAACGGCTGGTCGGTGATCGCCACGGCCCGCAAGCCCGAGACCCTCGGCGACCTGGAGCAGGCCGGCTGCCAGGTCCTCGCGCTCGACGTGACCGACGAGGACTCGATGCAGGCCGCGGTCGCCGCGGCCGGCCCCGTCTACGGCCTGGTGAACAACGCCGGCTACAGCCAGTCGGGCGCGATCGAGAGCGTCGAGCTGGACTCGGTGCGCCGCCAGTTCGAGACCAACGTCTTCGGCCTGATCCGGATGTCGCAGCTGGTGCTACCGGCGATGCGCGAGGCCGGCGCGGGCCGGATCGTGAACATCTCCTCGATGGGCGGCCGCCTCACGTTCCCCGGCGGCGGGATCTACCACGCGACCAAGTACGCGGTGGAGGCGATCTCGGACGCGCTGCGATTCGAGGTCCGTGGGTTCGGCGTCGACGTGGTCTGCATCGAGCCCGGCCTGATCCGCACCGAGTTCGGGACCGCCGCGGTGGGATCGATCGCCGAGGGCACCGGCGAGGGCGGGCCCTACGGCGAGTTCAACGCCCACGTCGCCGAGGCGACGGCGGGCGTCTACGAGGAGGGCCCCCTGGCGAAGCTCGGCGCCGGGCCCCGACGCCGTCGCCAGGAAGATCGAGAAGGCGCTGAGCGCGCGCCGGCCGCGCCCGCGCTACCGGGTCACCCCGTCGGCCCACCTCGCGATCGCCCAGCGCCGCCTCGTCTCCGACCGCGTCTGGGACGCGATGATGCGCACCCAGTTTCCGACACCCGGGAATACGGACCCCACGGCCCGGTTCTTCGGGGCCCTGAGGGTAGCGTCCAGTGGCATGACCAAGCGGCCATGCGTCGGGGGCCGGGTCGATGACCAGGTCCTAGGGAGTTAGCCATGATGTGATCGACACGAGTGCCCCGGCCGAGTTGCAACGGCGCGCTCCGCGCGCGGTGCGACGCCGCTCGCGGGAGGGAAGTAGCCGGCTTGGAGGCGAGCGGCTACCGCGAGGACACCCCGACCCCGGTTGGCGCCTCGGCCGACCTGGTCGAGTTCGACGTTGGGATCCCGGCCCGGTCGCCGTGGCAGCTCTTCTGGAGGCGCTTTCGCGAGGACAAGCTGGCGCTGGCGTCCCTCATCTTCATCGTCCTGCTGATCGTGATCGCGATCTTCGCCCCCCTCGTCGTCGAGATCCTCGGGATCGCCGGGCCCGGACGAGCGCGACACGGCGGCCCTCGACCCCGTCTTCGCGGTCCCTACCGGGCCCGAGCGCGGAGCACGTGTTCGGCGTGGACCAGATCGGCCGCGACGTCCTGAGCCGCACGATCTACGGCGCGCGCGTGTCGCTGATCGTGGCCTTCTCCGCCACCTTCCTGGCGACCGCGGCCGGGATCATCGGCGGCCTTCTCGCCGGGCACTTTCGCGGCTGGGTCGACACGCTCATCTCGCGCAGCGTCGACGTCCTGCTCGCGATCCCCTTCCTGCTGCTTGCGACCGGCCTCGCGGCGGCCTGCACGGGCACCGGGACCGAGGCCGGCGGCGGATGCCTCGGCGGCCTCGTCAAGCCGGGCATCGGCGTGGTCGTCTTCGTGATCGCGATCACGAGCTGGACCTACATGGCGCGCATCGTTCGCGGCCAGGTGCTCTCCCTGCGCGAGAAGGAGTTCATCGAGGCGTCGAGATCGGTGGGCGCCTCCGACGCGCGGATCATCTTCCGCGAGCTCCTGCCGAACCTGACGGCCCCGATCATCGTCTACGCCTCGATCCTGATCCCGCAGGTGATCCTGTACGAGGCGGCCCTGTCGTTCCTGGGCGTGGGCGTCACCGACCAGCCGAGCTGGGGACAGATGATCTCCGATGCCACGGGCCTCTTCCCCGACGCCTGGTGGTACATGCTCTTCCCGGGCCTGGCGCTGCTGGCGACGGTGCTGGCCTTCAACCTCGTGGGTGACGCGATGCAGGACGCGCTGAACCCGCGCCAGAGACGACGCTGACCAAATGAAACGGATGACCACATTCATCCCAACCCGAAAGGAAGGACGATGCGATCGAAGCGATTGCTGATCGCGATCTGCGCCATCGCAACGCTGGCACTGGTGGTGTCGGCGTGCGGATCTGACGACGACGGTGGCGACGACTCCTCGGCGACCGGCGAGACCGGGATCCCCGAGGAGTTCGCCGCGCCGACGGCGGCCCCGGACGACGCCCAGGAGGGCGGCGAGCTGGAGGTGATCGCGACCGACGACATCGACTACATGGACCCGGGCGCGGCCTACTACCAGTTCACCTACATGGTGACCAGCGCCGGCCATCGGGCGCTCATGTCGTGGGAGCCGGACGACGTCGAGGAGCCGACCCCGGACCTCGCCGAGGACGAGCCGGAGATCTCCGATGACGACCAAACGATCACGTACACGATCCGCGAGGGCGTCATGTTCAGCCCGCCGGTGGACCGCGAGGTGACGTCGGCCGACGTCAAGTACGCGATCGAGCGGGCGTTGCTCCCCGGGGTCGCCAACGGTTACGTAGGGGCGTACCTGGGCGACATGACCGGCTTCGACGAGGCCCTTAAGCAGGCCGAGGACGACCCGACCGGGGGCGCACCCGACATCTCGGGCGTCACCACGCCCGATGATCAGACGCTCGTGATCGAGCTCGACGAGCCGACCGCCTACACGGCGATCCAGGCGCTGTCGTTGCCGATCAGCGCCCCGGTTCCGGAGGAGTACGCGAAGGAGTTCGACGCTGAGAACCCGTCGATCTACGGCCAATACGTCGCCTTCACCGGCCCGTACATGGTCGAGAACGACCCCGAGAGCGGCGAGCTGACCGGCTACACGCCCGGCAAGGAGATCCTGATGGTCCGCAACCCGAACTGGGACGGCGAGGCCACCGGCGATTTCCGTCCGGCCTACCTGGACTCGATCAACGTCCAGGAGGGCTTCGCCGACACCGCGTCGGCGTCGAGGGAGATCCTCGACGGCTCGGCGCAGGTCAACGGCGACATCACGGCGCCGCCGACCGTGATCAAGGAGGCCGCGGAGCAGGGGGAGCCGGGTCAGATGGTGGCGAGCCCGAGCGGCGGCAACCGCTATATCGCGCTCAACACCCAGGAGCCCCCGTTCGACGACGTCAACGTCCGCAAGGCGGTCGTGGCGGCGGTCGACCGGACGGCGCTGCGGAACACACGCGGCGGCGAGCTCGTGGGCCCGGTTGCGACCCACTACATCCCGCCCGGAATCCCGGGGTTCGAGGAGGCCGGCGGCGTCGAAGGCACCGTCGACACCCTCGCCAACCCCAACGGTGACGACGATCTCGCGGCCGAATACATGACGAAGGCCGGCTTCGACAGCGGCCAGTGCGAGGGATCCGAGTGCCAGCTGACGCTGGTGGGCGATGGCGCCTCGCCGGACAAGGAGACCACCGAGGTCTTCGTCTCGGAGGTCGAGGAGCTCGGGTTCGACGTCGAGATCCGCAACGTCGCTCGCGACGTGATGTACACGCGGTACTGCGGCATTCCGGACTCGCAGCCGAACGTCTGCCCGAGCGTTGGCTGGCTGAAGGACTTCAACGACGGCCAGTCCATCCTCGACCCGACGTTCAACGGCGACAACATCATCGCGGCGAACAACGTCAACTGGCCGCTGCTCGACGTGCCGGAGATCAACCAGGCGATGGCGGATGCCGCCATCGTCAACGATCCCGACGACCGGGCACAGGCCTGGGCCGACGTCGATACGTCGATCAGCGAGCAGGCGGCCGCGGTCCCGTACGTGTGGGACAACCAGGTCAACATCCGCTCGGCCGACGTGGCCGGCGTGATCAACCTGTTCAACGCGAACTGGGATCTGTCGTACACGTCGCTGAGCGAGTAGGCGGTAGGAGGTGATCGCCTGAGCGATTGAGGAGCGGGCCCGCCGCCACGGTGGCGGCGGGCCCGACTCCCGCTCAAGTCCCAATGCTGCGCTACGTCGTCAGACGACTGATCGGGGCGATCGCGATGCTCGTGGTCGTCACGGCCGTCGTCTTCGCGATGTTCAACGTCCTCCCGACCGCGGATCCGGCGACGCTGCGGGCGGGCAAGAACGCCACGCCCGACGACATCGAGAGGATCCGCGAGTCGTACGGTTTCGACGACCCGATCTACGAGCGCTTCGGTCGCTACATCGCCGGGGTCTTCACGCCTTATCAGAACGAGGACGTGAACATCGACGGCCCGTTCGACCTCGGCACGAGCATCTTCCAGAACAATGAGCCAGTGCGCGAGATCATCCTCGACCGCCTGCCGGCCACCATCTACCTGGTCACGGGGGCGGTGATCCTGTGGATCCTGATCGCGATCCCCGTGGGGGTGATCTCAGCGGTGAAGAGCCGCTCGCTTCTCGACCGGACGACGATGATCACAACCCTCGCCTTCATCTCGGCACCCGTCTTCTGGCTCGGCCTCGTCGGCCTCTACCTCTTCGCGCAGGGTGTGGGGTTGATTCCGATCTTCCCGAGCTCCGGCAGCTACAACACCGCCGGGAGCTTCTTCGAGAAGGGGTGGACCCTCGTCCTCCCGTGGATCGTCCTCGCGCTGGCGAGCGCGGCGATCTACGCCCGGTATCTGCGCTCGCAGATGCTCGACGTGATGAGCGAGGACTACATCCGAACGGCCCGCGCCAAGGGACTGACCGAGCGCCGCGTGATCATCCATCACGGCCTTCGCAGCGCGATCACACCGGTCGTCACCCTGCTCGGCCTCGACATCGGCATCTTGCTGGCCGGGAACGCGATCCTCACGGAGCAGGTGTTCAACATCCCCGGCGTCGGGCGTGAGGTGGTGACGGCGATCGGCCAGTCCGACTACGCGCTGATCCAGGGCATCGTCCTCTTCGGGACCTTCTTCATCGTGATCTTCAACCTGATCGTCGACATCCTCTACGCCTACCTGGACCCGAGGGTCCGCTACTGATGGCCAAGGATCTGCTCGAGGTAGAGGACCTGAACGTGCGGTTCCACACCGAGGACGGGGTGGTTCAGGCGGTGGATGGCATCTCCTTCTCGGTCGAGGAGGGGCGGACGCTCGGCGTCGTCGGCGAGTCGGGGTGCGGAAAGAGCGTGGCCAACATGAGCATCCTCGGGCTCACCCGCGCCGAGAACGCCGACATCTCGGGGCGCACCGTCTTCGAGGGCCGTGACCTCCAGGAACTCTCCTCCGAAGAGCTCGAGCACGTCCGGGGCGACGACATCGCGATGATCTTCCAGGACCCGCTCACCTCCCTGCACCCCTTCTATCGCGTCGGCGACCAGATCATCGAGGCGGTCCAGGCGCACCGCCCGCTCGACGACGCCGCCGCCAGGAAGCGTGCTGTCGAGCTGTTCGGCCTGGTGGGCATCCCGGATCCGGAGCGGCGGATCGGCGAGTACCCGCACGAGTTCTCCGGCGGCATGCGCCAGCGAGCGATGATCGCGATGGCGCTGGCCAACGAGCCGAAGCTGCTGATCGCGGACGAGCCGACGACGGCGCTCGACGTCACGATCCAGGCGCAGATCCTGCAGCTACTGGAGCGCCTGCAGCAGGAGCTCGGGATGGCGGTGATCCTGATCACCCACGACCTCGGGGTCGTCGCCGAGATCGCCGACGATGTCCTCGTGATGTACGCAGGGCGCGTCGTCGAGCAGGGACCCCTGGAGCAGATCTTCTATGACCCCCAGCATCCGTACACGTGGGGCCTGCTGGGCTCGGTCACGCGCATCGATCGGCCCAGGGAGGGAAGGCTCCCCCAGATCAAGGGGCAGCCGCCGTCGCTGATCTCACCGCCCGAGGGCTGTCATTTCCGGCCGCGGTGCCCACACGAGTTCGATCGCTGTTCGGCCGTGCCGCCGCTCGAGCCCGGCTCGGGCGACCGCCGCCACCTCGACCGCTGCTGGCTTCCGCCCGACCGCAAGCGCACGCTGCGCGTGATCGAGGGGGGCGACATCGGCCTTGAGGAGCCGGCCGCGTGAGCACCAACGGACAGCTGCTCGAGGTCTCGGACCTCGTCAAGCACTTCCCGATCAAGTCGGGGATCCTGATCGACCGCGAGGTTGGCCGGGTGCGGGCCGTCGACGGCGTCAGCTTCTCGATCGCCCCGGGCGAGACGCTCGGGCTGGTGGGCGAGTCGGGCTGTGGGAAGTCGACCCTCTGCCGTGTGCTGCTGCAGCTGATCGAGCCGACCTCCGGCTCGGTTCGCTTCGAGGGCCAGGAGATCGCGGGCATCTCCAAGCGCGACATGCGCCCCCTGCGGCGGGAGATGCAGATGATCTTCCAGGACCCGTACGCCTCGCTCAACCCGCGCAAGCGCGTGGGCCAGATCGTCAGCGACCCGATGCACCTGCACGGGCTCGCGTCGGGCTCCGAGCTGCGCGACCGGGCCCAGGAGCTGCTCGAGCGCGTCGGCCTCTCGGCCGAGCACTACAACCGCTACCCGTTCGAGTTCTCCGGGGGCCAGCGGCAGCGGATCGGGATCGCCAGGGCGCTCGCGCTCAACCCGAAGCTGATCGTCGCCGACGAGCCGGTGTCGGCGCTCGACGTCTCGATCCAGGCGCAGATCATCAACCTCCTCGAGGACCTCCAGGACGAGTTCCATCTCACCTACCTGTTCGTCGCCCACGACCTCGGCGTCGTGCGGCACGTCTCCGACCGGATCGCGGTGATGTACCTCGGCAAGATCGTTGAGATCGGCCCGGCGAACGAGGTCTACTCGAACCCGATCCATCCGTACACGCTCTCGCTGCTGTCCGCGATCCCAGTGCCCGATCCGAGGGAGAACGCCGCCCGCGAGCCGATCGTGCTCGAGGGTGACGTGCCCAGCCCCGCGAACCCGCCCGCGGCATGCCGCTTCCACACCCGCTGCCCGAGCGCGACGGCGATCTGCTCGGAGGTCGAGCCGGAGCTGGTCCACTACGGAAACGGCCACTGGGCCGCCTGCCACCACCCGATCGACCGGCCGGCGCCCGTTCCGGCATGAGTCGCCCGACGCCACGCATTCTCCTGGCTGGTGCTCTCGCGCTCGCCGCGGGGTGCTCGATCGCGATCGTGGCGTCCGCGCACGTCAGCTCCAGCCCCACATCGCTCGCGGTCACCCTCCCGCCGAGCGAGAGCTATGTCTACGGGACGGTCTCGTCGCCGAAACCCAAGTGCGAGCCCGATCGCAGGGTGAGGCTCGTACGGAAGCGGTCCGGCGACGACGAGCTCATCGCGGCCGATCGCTCGTTCGACGGGGGAGCCGGCGTCCAGTACACGGTGGACACACCGATGGGTGATCCCCTGAACCCGGGTACCTATTACTCGGAGGTGAAGAGGGTGGATCTCGCCGCGGGCTCGGCGCACGACCACATCTGCAAGGCCACGCGAAGCCCGCGGGTCCACGTGGAGCCGTAGGCGTGCCCGACGGAACACCGCCCCCCCACGTCGCCAAGAACCGCGCCCACTGGGACGCCGACAGCGACGCCTACCAGGAGCGCCACGGCGCTCAGATAGCCGGCGGGCTGAGCTGGGGCGTCTGGTCGATCCCCGAGTCCGAGCTGAGCGTCCTCGGCGACGTCGCGGGCCTGGACGTGCTGGAGATCGGGTGCGGGGCCGCCCAGTGGTCGATCGGGCTGGCGAAGCTGGGGGCTCGTCCCGTCGGCCTCGACATCTCCCCGCGACAGCTCGAGCACGCCCGGCAGGCGCTCGACGCCGAAGGGCTCGACCTTCCGCTCGTGGAAGGGAGCGCCGAGGAGCTGCCGTTCGAGGACGAGTCGTTCGACCTCGCGTTCTGCGACCACGGGGCGCTCAACTTCACAGACCCCCGGCGCAGCATCCCCGAGGCCGCGCGCGTCCTGCGGCCGGGCGGCCGGCTCGCGTTCTCGATGATCTCCCCCCTGCTCGACCTCTTCTACGACCTGGACCAGGAGAAGGTGTGCGAGCAGCTGCAGAACGGCTACTGGGAGCTGGAGCGGTTCGAGGACTCGGAGACGGTCGACTTCCAGCTCCGCTACGGCGACTGGATCCGGCTGTTCCGCGCCAGCGGCCTGGAGGTCGAGGACCTGATCGAGCTGCGCGCCCCCGAGGGCGGGGAGACCACGTACGACCTGGTTCCCCTCGAGTGGGCCCGGCGCTGGCCCGCCGAGAACATCTGGAAGGCGCGGAAGCGGCCGTAGGCGTTTAGGGGATATGGTCAGTCGGGTAAGGAACCGTCCGGCGTTGCGACTGCTGTTCGGCGCCGGAGACGAGAGGGCAAGGGCACGGGGAGGTGCTGAATGAGTCGTAGTTGGAAGCTTGGCGCAGCCATGGTGGCCGCGGCGGCACTTTCGCTGGGGATCGCCGCCTGCGGAGAGCGACGATGACAGCGGCGGCGAGAGCGGGACGCTGATCCATGGGACGACCGATCAGCCGGTCTCCTACGACCCGGCCGGCTCCTACGACCTGCCGTCCTACAACGTCATCTTCAACGTCTATCAGAACCTGATGCAGATTCCGCCCGGCGGCAACAAGCCGGAGCCGGAGGCAGCCGAGTCGTGCGAGTTCACCGACTCGAAGAGCACCGTGTATGAGTGCACCCTCCAGGACGGCCTCAAGTTCTCCGACGGGTCCGACCTCACGTCCGAGGACGTGAAGGCCTCCTTCGACCGCAACCTGAAGATCGCGGACCCGCAGGGAGCCTCCTCGCTGTACCTGAACCTGAAGGACATCGAGACGCCCGACGACACCACCGTGATCTTCAATCTCAACGGCCTCCGACGCGACGTGGCCGTTCCTCCTCACCACCGGCGGCGCCGCGATCGCCCCGCCGAGTACCCGGCCGACAAGGTGCAGAACAGCGCCGAGGTGGTCGGCTCCGGCCGCTACCAGGTCGAGTCGTACGAGCCCGGCCAGCAGACCGTGCTGACCGCGAACCCCGAGTACACGGGCGACGATCCCGGCTCAGGTCGACCAGGTGATCATCCAGTACTACGACAAGTCGTCGACGCTGAAGCAGGCGGTGGAGCAGGGCGAGGTCGACCTCGCCTATCGCTCGCTGAGCCCGACCGAGATCGAGGACCTCGAGGGGGCCGAGGGCGTCAACGTGGAGCAGGGTCCGGGCGCGGAGATCCGCTACCTCAACTTCAACCTCGACCTCCTGGAGGGGAGCGACGAGCAGAAGGCCGCGGTGGGCCAGGCGGTCGCGCAGGTGATCGATCGCGACGTCGATCGCGGAGAACGTCTACGAGGGCACCGCGACGCCGCTCTACTCGATGGTGCCCGCGGCGCTTCGAGTTCCATACGGAGGCATTCGCCGACGTGTACGGCACCGAGCCCGACGTGGACGCCGCGACGCAGACCCTCGAGGACGCGGGCGTGGACACGCCCGTGCCGCTCGAGGTCTGGTGGACCCCGTCCCACTACGGGCCGGCGTCAGGCGACGAGTACGCCGAGATCAAGCGCCAGCTCGACGAGAGCGGGCTGTTCGACGTGACCCTGGAGTCCACCGAGTGGAACCAGTACTCGGAGGCGGCGTTCACCGACAAGTACCCGGTCTACCAGCTCGGCTGGTTCCCGGACTACCCGGACGCCGACAACTACACGTCGCCCTTCTACTCGAAGGACAGCTTCCTCAACATCCATTACGAGAACCCGGAGATGGAGAAGCTCCTCGCCGAGGAGAAGGCCTCGACCGACGACGCGACGCGTGAGGAGGCGTTCGCCCGGATCCAGGAGATCGGCGCCGAGGACGCCCCGACCGTCCCGTACATCGAGCTCTCCCAGGTGGCGGTCGTACAGGACGGCGTCGAGGGCGTCCCCGACACCCTCGATCCCTCCTACATCTTCCGCTACTGGCTCGTCTCCAAGAGCTAGACGCAATGCGTGAGCACCGGCCGCGGGGGTGGTCGCCCTCGGGGCCGGTGCATCGCGGCCGGGGACGCTTGGATTGAGCGGGCACGGGACCTCGCTCCGCGCCTATGTGCTGACGCGCTTCGCGCTGGCGCTCCCGACCGTCCTGATCCTGCTGACGATGGTCTTCCTGCTGATGCGGGTCGCGCCGGGCGACCCGATCACCGCCGCGCTCGGCGGGCGCGTGAGCCAGGAGGAGCTCGCGCACCCGCCAGGAGGCGGCAGGCCTCGACAAGCCGCTGATCGAGCAGTACTTCGAGTACCTCGGGAACGCCCTCACGCTCGACCTCGGCACCACGATCAACGACGACCGCGAGGTCACCTCGATCATCGTCGACAACGGCTCGGCGACGCTGGAGCTGACCCTCACGGCGTTCGCGGTGGCGCTCATCGTGGGCATCCCGATCGGCCTCCTGGCCGGGCGCTACCGCGACACCTGGATCGACGTCTCCGGGCGCATGTTCGGGATCGTCGTCTACGCGGCTCCGGTCTTCTTCACCGGCCTCCTCGCCCAGCTCGTCTTCAGCGGCGAGCTGGGCTGGTTACCAAGCTCCGGGCGGGTCAGCCCGGTGGTCGAGTTCGAGCTCGACAAGGTCACGCACTTCTACCTGCTCGATTCCCTGCTCACGGCGAACTGGTCTGCCTTCTGGGACGTCGTGCAGCACCTGATCCTCCCCGCGGTGACCCTCGGCCTGTTGATCAGCGGGGTGCTGATCCGGCTGGTGCGGGTGAACCTGCTGCAGACGATGAAGAGCGACTACGTCGAGGCCGCCCGCGCCCGCGGCGTCAGCGAGCGCCGAGTGGTCGTCAACCACGCCTTCCGCAACGCCCTGGTGCCGGTGGTGACCGTCGCGGGTCTCCAGTTCGCGATCCTGCTCGGCGGCGCCGTTCTGACCGAGCAGACGTTCAACTGGCCGGGGATCGGGGCCGAGCTGATCCGGTACCTGAACGAACGTGACTACATCGCCGTGCAGGGGATCATCACGATCTTCGCCCTTGGCGTGGTTCTAATCTCGCTGGTGATCGACCTGGTCATCGCCTTCGTCGACCCGAGGGTGAGGTACTAGGTGCGCGCCCCGCGCTGGCTCCGAACGGTGGCCGCCGCCCAGGGCGTGCCGCGCTGGATCCTGATCTCGGGCGTCGCCCTGGTGCTCCTGTTCGTGATCCTGGCGATCTTCGCCCCGCTGCTCGCCCCGTACGGCTTCGACCAGGTGACCGCTGACGGGGTGCGCTTCCCGAAGCAGCACGCGCCCGACTCCCAGAACCTGATGGGCACCACCGTGCAGTCCACCGACGTCCTCTCCCGGGTCATCTGGGGGTCGCGCACCGCGATCGAGGTCGTGGTGCTCGCGGTCTTCTTCTCGCTGGTCATCGGCGTCCCGCTCGGGCTGCTGTCCGGCTACCTGGGCGGCCGCCTCGATCGCGCACTGGTGCTGATCACCGACGCGCTGTTCGCCTTCCCGTACCTGCTGCTGGCGATCGTGATCGCCTTCCTCCTCTCCGACTCGCTCGGGCAGGGGGTGCTGACCGCGGCGATCGCGATCACGGTGGTCTACATCCCCCAGTATTTCCGGGTGGTACGCAATCACGTGGTCAGCGTCCGCGAGGAGCCCTACGTGGAGGCCGCTCGCGCGCTTGGCGCCCCTCGCCGAACGATCATCCGAAAGTACGTTCTCTCGAACGTGATCCAGAACGTGCCACCGATCGCCACCCTGAATGCCGCCGACGCCATCCTCACGCTCGCCGCGCTGGGGTTCCTCGGCTACGGGATCCAGCCGACGGATGCGGCCGAGTGGGGCTATGACCTGCAGCGGGCGATCGACGACGCGGGCGCCGGCATCTGGTGGACGGGGCTCTTCCCCGGGCTGGCGATAGTGCTGCTGGTCACGGGCTTCACCCTGGTCGGCGAGGGCCTGAACGACGTGCTCAACCCCCTGATCCGCCACCGGCGCATCGAGCGTCCCGAGATCCCGCCGGCCGGGGGCGGCGGGATGATGGCGGAGCTGGCCGACGAGGGCGTCGGCGATCCGGAGGTGCGTCGTCGTGAGTGAGCCGATCCTCTCGGTGGATGGCCTGCGGGTCTGGTACGGCACCGAGGAGCACCCGGTGCGTGCCGTCGACGGCGTCTCCTTCGAGATCAACGCCGGCGAGACCCTGGGCCTCGTCGGCGAATCCGGCTGCGGTAAGTCCACGCTCGGCCGCGGCGTGCTCGGCCTCCTGCCCGAGAGCGCCGCGGTGGCGGGCGAAGTCCGCTGCGACGGGCGCGAGCTGGTGGGCATGGATCCCGCCGAGCTCCAGGCGATGAGGGGGCCGGAGCTGGGCCTGATCTTCCAGGAGCCGATGACGCGGCTGAATCCTCTGATCACGATCGAGGACCACTTCCTCGAGACGCTGCGCGCTCACGAGTCCGAGCTCGACGAGGACGAGATGAAGCGCCGCTCGCTCGAGGCCCTGGCCGGGATGGGGATCCCGCCCACCCGCTTCGGCCAGTACCCACACGAGTTCTCGGGCGGCATGCGCCAGCGGATCATGATCGCGCTGGCGTTGGTCCTGCGCCCGAAGGTGATCGTTGCCGACGAGCCCACGACGGCCCTGGACGTGATCGTCGAGGCCCAGATCCTCGGCATCCTCGCGGACCTGCGGCGGAACTTCGACACGGCGCTGCTCCTGATCACCCACAACCTCGGCATCGTCGCCGAGGCCTGCGACCGGGTGGCGGTCATGTACGCGGGCAGGATCGTGGAGGAGGGCACCGCCGGCCAGGTCTTCACCGAGCCCGCGCACCCCTACACCAGGGCGCTCCTTCAGTCGATCATCTCGCTCTCGACGGCCTGGACCGGGCTTCACTACATCCCTGGCGCCCCACCGAACCTGATCGACCCACCCCCGGCGTGCCGTTTCCACCCACGCTGCCCCAGCGCGATGAAGGTGTGCGCGCAGAAGCAGCCGATCGAGGTCCGCCTGGAGGGCGCCCAGCGCGTGGAGTGTTGGCTACATGGCCCGGATGGCGAGATCCCGCCGGGCGGCAAGGAGCCGCTCGAGCGCGAGGAGATCGCGCTGGCGGAGGAGGCATGAGATGAGCGCCCCCGAGACGGCAACCGGCGGCCCCCTCCTCGAGGTGCGGGACCTTCACACCCACTACTCGCTGCGGGGCTCGTTCATCGACCGTCTGCGGGGGCACGAGGCGGGGTCGGTCAAGGCCGTCGACGGCGTGGACTTCACCCTTGCGCGCGGTGAGGTCCTGGGTATCGTCGGCGAGTCGGGCTCGGGCAAGACGACCCTCGGACGGACGCTGCTCGGCCTGGTCGAGGCGAGCGAGGGCTCGATCGTGTTCGAGGGGTTCGAGATCGCCGGGGTGCGCGAGACCCGTCTGCGCGAGCTGCGCCAGCGCCTGCAGATCGTGTTCCAGGATCCCCACGCGTCGCTCAACCCCGCGATGACGATCGGCGCCTCAGTGGGCGATCCGCTTCGCTTCCACGGCCTCGCCACCGACGAGGAGGAGATCGACCGGCGGGTCACGGAGGTCCTCGAGCGGGTGGGGCTCTCGCCGGCGCAGCAGTTCATGGACAAGCGCCCCGGCGACCTCTCCGGCGGGCAGAAGCAGCGGGCGGCGCTGGCCCGGGCCATCATCCTCGGCCCGGAGGTCCTGATCGCCGACGAGCCCGTCTCGATGCTCGACATGAGCGTGCGGGCGAAGATCCTCGAGCTGATGCTCGAGCTCAAGGACGAGCTGGGGCTGACCTACATCTACATCACCCACGACCTCGCCACGGCGAAGTTCCTCTGCGACCGGATCGCGATCATGTACCTGGGGAAGATCGTCGAGATCGGGCCGTCGGCCGAGATCTACGAGGACCCCAAGCACCCCTACACCCAGGCGCTGCTGCGAGCCATCCCCGAGCCCGACCCCACCCGCACCGTCCCCCGCGACCTGCCCCGCGGGGAGATCCCCGACGCGGTCCGGCCCCCAGCCGGCTGCCCGTTCCACCCCCGCTGCCCGAAGGCGTTCGAGGTCTGCGGCTGGGAGGGCCGCGATCTGCGTGCCATTCTGGAGGAGCATTGGACCCGGCTCCCCGAGCCCGAGTACGAGCGCGAGCGCGAGCTCTTCGGCGATCTCGAGACCTCTCGATGCGCAGCGGGCTCGCGGCGACGCTGCCCGCCGCGGCGGGCAGGGCCCAGGAGGTCGCCGCGGTGCTTGACCGGCTTCGTGCCGAGAGCCCCGATGACCCTTTCTGGCGCGGGGTGGCCGAGCTCGACACCGTCGAGGACGGCGTTCGGGTGCGATTCCACGAGGGCTCGTCCCCCGCAACCTCGGTGGCGGCGGCGGCGCGGGTCCGATGCCACCTGCACGACCCGGAGGCGCTCGAGGCCGCAGAGCAGGCCCGCGGCGTCGATTGAAGCCCTAACGGCGGCGACGCCCTCTGGCCCGCCTCGACCACACAAGAAGGTGGGGCGGGGCGGGGGCGGGACGGCGCGGAGGCGGGCCGCTCAGCGCCTGGCCTGCTCGGCCTCTGCCTCGTCGAGCTCGTCCTGGGCCCGATCGCGCTTTCGCTCCGCGCCCTCCACACGGCGCTCGGCCCGCTTGAGAGCGCCGCGGGCATCGTTCAGCTCCCGCTCCGCCGAGGCCAGCGCCTCCCTGCTCGCATCGAGGGCCTTGCGGGCGCGGGTCACGCGTTGCTCGGCGCGGCGTCGCTCGGCGGCCGTCGGGCCGCGCTTCCGCTTCGGCTTCGCCGCCGCGCCCGCCGCTGCCACCAACCCGCCGCCCAGGCCCACCGGCTTTCGGTCGCGCTCGACCCGGCCGGCCTCGAACTCGGCGCGCAGCGCCTCGTCGCCGGCCACGGCCCGCAGGGTGTCACGGACGCGGTCGAGCATCGCCGGGCCCAGCTCCGGCTTCCCGCCCGCCGCCTGAGCCGCCTGCGCCATGGCCTCGACGGCCGCGGCCTCCTCGCCCATCGCCCCGCGGAGCTCGTCCGCTCCCTCGCCGCCGAGCGCGGATTCGTGCGCGCTCCGCAAGCGTTCGCCCGCCTTCAGCAGTCGTTTCGCGGCGTCGGCGTCGGCGCGGACACCCTGGTTGATGGCCCCCGCCGGGACGCTCGGCTTGCGAAGCGCCTTGACCTCGTCGGCCTCCTCGCGTTTCCCGTCCTCGCGAAGGCGCTTGGCCAGCGCGTTCCGCGCGGCCGTGAACTCCTCGAGCGGGGCGCCGTAGAGGGCGGCCAGGCCGTCGTCTACGGCTTTCTTCGCGGCTCGTTTCGCCACACCCCGCATGGTGACAAATCCGACCTCGCCCGTCAGATTTGGCCGAGTTTGATTAGGCTTCCCGAATTAGGTATTCCTAACACCCTCTGGAGGCCCAGTTTTGACCCGGATTCACGCCGCCCTCGTCCTCAGCGCCCTCGCCCTGGGCCTCACCGCCTGCGGTGGCGACGACGAGACGGACAGCACCGACGCGGCGCCCGGCGCAGACCTCACCGCCGTCAAGGACTATCTGACCGAGCACAGCGCGGCGCTCGCGGCGCAGACCGAGGAGCTGAAGACGCTCGGACAGGAGTACTACGACCTCGCCGAGTCGGTCGACTTCGACTACGAGGCGCTGCTCGACGAGCACGGGGAGGAGGTCGCGACGATCCTCGAGGACTCGAAGCGCGCCTACGCGGAGGCCAACCCCGCCTATGAGGAGATGGAGGGCATCGTCGCCGGAGTCCCGCGCCTCGCCCAGTACGACGTGGACATCGACGCCGGGGCCGACGCGTCGGACCCCGAGAACGCCGTCTCCTACAGCCTCGAGCTTCCCGACGGCGGCACGCTGAAGCAGCCGGGGAACGCGTTCTTCGTCACCGAGACCTCGCTGTACGGGACCAACGAGGACTTCCTCGCCGACTCGTCGCAGGACGTCGACGGCGACGGCAGGGAGGAGTTCGGCGAGGGCGTTCCCGACGCGAACATCTACCTGGCGATGGTCGAGAAGTTCGACGAGCTCGCCGACGATCTCGACGCCGACGCCCAGGAGTTCGAGCCCACCTCGTCCGACGCGCTGACCGCGATCACCGTGATGACGCCGACGATGAGCGAGTACTTCGAGGCCTGGAAGAACTCGCGCTTCATCGCGGGCGAGGACGCGACCGAGCTGGGCTTCGTCGCCGCCTCGCGCCTTCAGGACATCGCCGACATCCTGGAGGGGATCCAGTTCACCTACGACGAGGTCGAGCCGATCATCGCCGAGGAGGACCCGGCGCAGGCCGACCAGACCGGGGAGGCCCTGAACGACCTGCTGGCGTTCGTCGAGGAGATCCGCGACCGCGAGGAGGCCGGCAAGGAATACGACGCCGAGGAGGCCGACACCCTGGGGTCCGAGGCCCAGCGCCAGGCCGAGGCGATCGCCGGCCAGGTGACCCAGGCGGCGCAGAGGCTGGGGATCGAGCTGCAGGTGTAATGCTGCTCCCCCTCCTCCTCCTCGTCGCGCTCGCGCTGGCGCCCGCCGCCGGCGCCGCCGAGCCGCCGTGGGAGGCGGCGGAGGAGGTGCGGGCGTCGCTGTTCGAGAGCCAAACGGGGCTGCTCCTCGACGAGCCCGCGACGGGTTCTCTCGACGGCGGCCGGCCGCTCGCTCGAACGCTCGCTGGCGCCCGAGCTGGAGCGGGCCGACCCTGCGGCGTTGGGCGCAGCCCGGGCGGCGCTGCGGCGGGCCGGCGGGGCACTCGCCTCCGGCGACGAGGTGGCCCTCGCGAACGCGCGCGGCCAGGCGCTGGCCGCGCTGCGCCGCGGCGCATACGCGGTCACGCTCGCGGCGGTGGAGCGGGGCGATGCGGCCCTCGCCCGCCGCTGGCTCCTCGTGCGCGACTTCCGCGAGGCGACCCGCTTCACGCGACCGGGGATCGACGCGACCGCCGCGATCGACTCGCTCGACGCGGGCGAGATCTCCCCGGCCGACGCCGCGACGCAGGTGAAGAAGGACCTCCTCGACGCCTACCAGGCTCGCCTCGTCGACTATCTCGCCGAGGCCGAGCGCGAGGCCGAGAACGGATTCGGGCCGGCGCTCGCCGAGTCCGCGGCCCTGGTCCGCGGCTACTGGCTGATCATCGACGACGAGTACGCCGAGCAGCGCGGCTCAGACGACGGCGGCGCGGGCCGACCGCTCCTTCACACGGCTGGAGCGCGCCGCCCTGGCCGGCAGCGCCTCCGGGTTCTCGGCGGCCGCAACGGAGGTCCGCGAGCGCCTCGACGGCTTCACGGCCGCCCCGTTCACGCCCGACGAGCAGGCGCGCCGGGCCGCCCAGCTCACCACGTTCCTCGACCTGGTGCCGGTGGAGTGGGACCACGGCACCGAGGACGGGCGGCTCACGGTGCCCTTCGAGATGCAGGAGATGCTGGCGTTCGTGGACGGAGCGCAGGCGGCGCTCGACGATCTCGAGCCGGAACTGGACGAGCGAGATCCTGCGGCCGCGACCAGCGTCGAGGCCGCGCTGGCCGACCTGCGCGCGATCGCCACGGAGGCTAGCGAGGGTGGCGAGGTCGTCTCCCAGGAGGAGGTGGACTCGATCCAGGCCGAGGCCGCCGCGACCCTGGACGCGGTCTTCCCGGACGAGTGGAAGGAGTCGAGCGACGAGGCGGACTTCGACCTCGTCGACATCTCCCTCGACCAGATGGAGGCTGCCGTCTCGGCCAGCGAGTATGAGCAGGCCGAGCAGGCGCGCCTGTCGGCCTACGCGTTCTTCGAGTTCGGGCCGGAGCCGAAGCTGCGGGCGTTCGACCCGCAGCTCGTGCAGGAGGTCGAGGGCCTTGTCTGGTACGGCGCCCGAGGCGTCGACGGGCTGGCCGAGCTGATCGCGGCCGACGCCCCGGCGAGCGACATCAGGACCACCCGGCTCGAGCTGGACGAGGCTCTCGAGGAGGCCCGCGCGAAGACGGGCGACGGGGCCAGCGACGCCACGGTGATCACCAACGCCGCGACGATCGTGTTCCGCGAGGGCCTCGAGGCGATCCTGATCATCGCCGCGATCACGGCCTCGATGGTGGGCGTGAACCGGAGGCTGCGGCGCCCCGTGTACCGCGGGGCCCTGATGGCCCTCCCCGCCAGCGTCCTGCTCTTCGTGATCTCGCTGTTCCTGCTCGACTCCCTGTCGCGCTACGGGGAGAAGCTGGAGGCGGTGGTGGGCCTGGTGGCGATCGGCGTGCTGCTGCTGGTCATGAACTGGTTCTTCCACCGTGTCTACTGGACCGAGTGGATCTCGGGGCACCGCAAGCGCGGCATGCGCCTGGCGGGCGCCGCCGCGGCGGCCGGGGCTGGCGCCGTCACCGTCGCCGGCCTCTACCTGCTGGGCTTCTCGAGCGTCCTGCGGGAGGGCTTCGAGACGGTGCTCTTCCTCCAGGCCCTTCAGCTCTCGAGCGGCACAGGGATCGTTGTGGCGGGGGTCGCGCTGGGCCTGCTCGCCACGGCCGCGGTTGGGGCGATCACGTTCAAGCTCGAGCAGCGGCTCCCCTACAAGCGGATGCTCGTGGTGACCGGGGTCCTGATCGCCCTCGTGCTCGTCGTGCTGGTCGGCAACACGGTCCGCACGCTCCAGGGCGTGGGCTGGCTCTCGATCACCCCCCTCGACGTGGAGTTCCCGCTGTGGATGGGCACCTGGCTGGGGATCTTCCCCACCGTCGAGACGCTCGTCGCCCAGGCCTTGCCTTCGCCTTCGTGATCGGCAGCTACTACGCGGCCGAGTGGTGGCGCAAGCGGCGGGTGCGGGCGGCCATCGCCGCCCACGAAGGTCAGCTAGACGCCGAGGTGGCGCAGGGCCGAGCGCGCGGCGTTGAACCCGTTCATCCCGTGGGCGCCGGCCCCGGGAGGCGTGGCCGCCGAGCAGATGAAGACGCCCGGGATCCCGGTCGCGTACGGGTCGAGAGCTAGCCGCGGACGGAACAGGATCTGCCGCGTCGTGTTGGCGCCGGTGATGATGTCGCCGCCGACGTAGTTGGGGTTGTAGGCCTCGAAGTCACTGGGCGAGCGGACGAACCGGCCCACGATGCGGTCGCGCAGCCCGGGAGCGAAGCGCTCCATCTGATCGATCACGACGTCGCTCGCGTCGCCGTCGAAGCCGCTGGGCACGTGCGCGTAGGCCCAGACCGGGTGGACGTCGCCCGCGGAGCGCGAGGGGTCGGCAAGATACTGCTGGCCGACCAGCACGAACGGGCGCTCCGGCATCCGTCCGGCGTTGGTCTCGCGCTCCGCCACGACGACCTCCTCGAACGAGCCGACGGCGTGCACGGTGCCCGCGCGGCGGGCGGGCTCCGCGGTCCATGGCACGCCGCCCTCAACCGCAAGGTCGACCTTGAACGCCCCGGGCCCGTGGCGGTAGGCGCGGTAGGCGCGGGCGACCCGCCCCGGGAGCCGATCGCCGGCGAGGTCGGCGACCGCCCCAGGCGCCAGGTCGAGCACCACCGCGTCGGCCTCCGGGAGCTCGGCGAGTGACGTGACCGTGCGCCCGGTCTCGATCGTGCCGCCGTTCTCACGGACGACGGCCGCGAGGGCGTCCGGGATCGCCTGCGAGCCCCCGCGCGCGACGGGCCACCCGTAGTGGTGGCAGGAGCAGATCAGCGCCATCCCGACCGACGAGCTCATCGGCCTCGTGAGCGGGCTGAACGCGTGCGCGGCGACACCGCCGAACAGTGCGCGCGCCGGCTCGCCCTTGAAGCGCCGCGCGAGCACGGTCGCGGGCATCGCCGCCGGGATCCCGAAGCGGGTCAGCCGCAGCGGGTGGCGCGGCAGGTGTAGGACCGGACGCATGATGTCCTCCCCCAGAACGCCGAAGGAGGCCGACGGCGAGCCGAACACCCCCCTCCAGGCGCGCCCATCATCGCCGAGCCCGGCGGCGGTGTCCTCGATCGAGCGCACCATCACCCCGGCGGAGCCGTCGTCGAGCGGGTGCGCGAGATCGACCTCGGGCCAGCACCACTCGAGGCCGTGGCGGGCGAGGTCGTGCTCCAGCAGAGCCTGGGAGCCGACGGCCATCGCGTGCACCGCGGAGCAGTCGTCGTGAAGGACGCCGGGCAGCGTCAGCTCGCTGGTCCGGGCGCCGCCGCCGATCGTGTCGGCGGTCTCGATCACCGTCACCCGCACGCCGCGGGCCGCCAGGGCCGCCGCGCACGCCAGCCCGTTGGGGCCGGCGCCGACGACGATGGCTTCGCTCACCCTGCCGGCGCGGCCGCCGCGGGCGATCGCGCCTCGCCCGTGCCGCCGGTCACCTCGACCGGGAAGTCCCACGAGCCTTCCAACCACGGGCCCCGCTCGACCATGTCGCGGACGTTCACCCAGCCCTCCTCGACCAGCCCGGTCGCGGCGTCGTAGATCGCGTAGTGCTGGCGCTGAACGTGAGCGGGCTGGGACTCGAGCGTTATCACGCGAACCTCGCCGGGCTCGAAGCCGCAGCGCTCCTGGATGGCCTCGATCAGCTGGAGGTCGTGCAGATGGCCGTCGCCGAAGTTCCAGCCGTTGACGACGTTGGAGATCAGCTCTCCCTCGCGCACGTCGTACGCCTCGACATCGTCGACCGCGCGCGGCAAGAGCCCGTTCAGCGCCCGCCCGTGCGAGTGCATCGCCCGGAACGCGAGGCCCTTGTTGAGCATGTACTCGGCCATCTCTCGCCCGTAGAGGCGCTCTAGCTGCTTGATCACGATCGGCGCCGACTTCTTGATCCTGGTGTCGAGCTTGTCCTCGGCGCCGGTGTCCTTGCGGAAGCACCAGACGCTGGTGGCCCAGTTGCCGGCGTAGTAGCGCATCGCGGGAAGGAACGAGACGAGGTCGGGACGGAAGTTGCCGATCACCGGGATCAGCACGCTGGTCGCGAGCAGGATCACCAGCAGCACCGGGTCGAGCGTGGAGAGCGGCACGTCGCCGTACTCGCCGAACAGCCAAAGGATCCCGAAGATCATGAACAGGTTCCACTCCAGCGGCACCGCGAGCGGGAAGGTCGAGGTGATGTGGATGTGGAAGAGGATCATCCCGATCACCGCGATGGTGCCGAGGGTGCCCTCCGCGGTGAAGAACAGGAGCAGCGGCAGCGTGAACTCGGTGACGGTGCCCGCGTGCGCCGCGAGCTGCGCCCGCCACGAGGGACGCAGGTCCTCCTGGCTCCGGTACAGCTGCCCCTTCATCCTGCGCGAGCGGTTCCAGGGGGTGTTGGAGATCATCACCGAGACCACGAACGGGAAGTGGCGGTTGAGCTTCGAGCTGGCCGCGCCGAGCCAGATGCACAGGAACACGAGCTGGGCGCCGACGAACAGGCTCTCGAGCGGGAACAGGAAGATGATCAGGAGCGGCCCGTAGACCTCGGCCCGCGACGCCAGGAACGCGACCTTGTCGCGGAGGCCCAGGAGGGCGAGCAGCCCGAGCAGGATCGCGACCGCCGTCGGGTCGAGCCGCCCGGCGACGGTTCCCGCGGCGGGCTCGCCGTCGCTGAAGAGGAGGTATACGAGGGTGGCGAGCACGGCGGCGTAGAGGCCGACGTCGGAGATCGTGCGCGTGTTGCCCGCCGTCAGCGGGACCTTGCCGGGCCACGGCGGCAGGCGCACGGTCCCGGGGCGCAGCCAGTAGGTGATGCTGCCGATCGGAGGCAGGAAGCGGAACGTGAGCGGCATCGAGCCGCATCCGAGGCCGACGATCTCCCACAGCATCAGCCAGACCACGACCTTCTGGAAGACGATGGGCTCGGTCCACCAGTCTCCGAAGTCGCCGAGCCCGCCCAGGCCCGGGGTGGTCGCACCGATCAGCGCGAGGCCGCCGAGCGAGAAGATGACGAGCTTGACGACGTAGAGCAGGAAGACCGCGGTGGGCGTGCCGAAGCCGTTCAGCGACCAGTCCTGCGCCAGCGGCTTTATCCGCTCCAGGTGCGGCTTTTCCCTCCACTCATCGAGGTCGACGGGCGGGGGCGTCGGCGTGAGAAACCCCATTGCGGCTTTCTACACCGTTTCGGGGTCGCCGCGCGCACGGCCGCCAGCATCGCGCCCGCCGCCGGGGCCAGCGCGAGGAGCTCCTCCACCGGCAACGCCCCGACGTGGGCGAGGACGGTCACCGGGCCGCCGCGGTCTGCTCGTACTCGTCGTGGCGCCTCCACCACTGGTACGGCGGCGTCTGCGGGTAGCCGTCGGGCGAGTCCTCCCACTCCTCCTGGCGCCCGAGCGCGGTGATGTCGAGGTAGTTCCAGGTGCTGCCCATCGCCTCGTCGCCTCGGCTGTCGATGAAGTAGGTGCGGAAGATCCGGTCGCCGTCACGCAGGAAGGCGTTGGTGCCGTGCCACTCGCGGACGTCGAAGTCGGTGTCGAAGTCGTCGGTGATCGTGTACCAGGGCATCTCCCAGCCCATCCGCGCCTTCAGACGCTCGATCTGAGGCTGCGGCGCGCGGGAGACGAAGGCGAGCGTGGTGTCGCGGGCGTTGAGGTGTGCCAGGTGCGCGACCTGATCGGCGACGAACGAGCACCCAGGGCAGCCCTTCTCGGGCCAACCGTCGACATCGGGGTCGTAGAAGAACCGGTAGACGATGAGCTGGCGGCGCCCCTCGAACAGGTCGAGCAGGTTCGCCGGGCCGTCCGGACCCTCGAAGGCGTATTCCTTCTCCACAGCCATCCGCGGCATCCGCCGGCGCTCGGCGGCAAGTGCGTCGCGGGCGCGGGTCAGCTCCTTCTCCTTCACCAGCATCTGCTGCGCGGGCTCGCGCCCACTCCTCCTCGCTGACGATCGGTGGTAGCTCCATCTCGTGTTTCCTCCTCGGCTCAGGTGGCAGTTCCTTCGAGGAACGCACCCTAACAGATTTAGTTCCTTCAGGGAACTAAGCTACCCTCTTTCCATGCAGCGAACCGACTTTTCGCAGATGGAGTGCTCGATCGCCCGGGGCATCGCCGTCGCCGGCGAGCCCTGGTCACCGCTCGTGATCCGCGACGTCTTCGTGGGGCGCGGGCGCTTCGACGAGATCCAGCGCAGCCTGGGCATCTCCCGCAAGGTCCTCGCAGAGCGCCTGCGGCACCTCGTCGACGCCGGCATCCTCGAGCGGCGCCCCTACTCCGATCGCCCACCACGCGACGAGTATGTGCTGACGGAGATGGGCCTCGAGTTCATGGACGTGCTGATGGCGCTGATGGCCTGGGGCGACCGCTGGACCGCCGGCGACGCCGGACCGCCGGCGTTGTTCCGGCACGCCGCGTGTGGCGAGATCGCGCACGTCGAGCCCACCTGCTCGGTGTGCGGCGAGCCCATGCGCTCCACCGACGCGGACGTGGAGCCGGGTCCGGGCTGGAGCGGCGTCCCGGCTACCTAGCGGCAGATCGCGCGCTCGGCGCCGTCCACCAGGATCTCCGCGATCTCGCCGGTGGGCAGGCCCCGCCCCGAGTGCAGGAGGTCGAAGGCCTCGAAGCTCGCCGCGATCCAGATCACGTGGGCCGCGCGCTTCGTACTGACGCCCTCGCGCAGCTCGCCGGCGCGCTTGAGCCGCAGCGCCAGGCCCGCCATCCCGGCGGTGCGCTGCTCCTCGATCCGCGCGATCGCGCCCCCGACCGCGTCCGCGTCGAGCCTCTCCATCGAGTGCAGTGCGCGGAACACGTCGGGATCGCTGGCGAAGATCTCGACCCCGGCCGTGATGCCGTCGCGGAGGCTTTCGCGGGGGTCCTCCTGGCGCACCGCCTCGAGCAGCCGCTGGTAGCCGCCGCGCTCGAACAGCTCGCGCGCGAGGGAGTCGAAGAGCCCGGCGCGGGAGCCGAAGACCGTGTAGATCGTCGAGCGCGCGACTCCCGCCAGGCGAGCGATCTCGTCGACGCTGACCGGCTTCGACGGTTCGGCCCGGATGCGGTCGAACAGTGCGTCGAGGATGCGGCTCCGTGTGGCCGCGGCCGACTCGGCGCGCAGCCGCTGCTCGTAGGGGCGGGGGGTCATGAGCCCACGGTAGCACTTCCATCAGACATGCTGTCTGATATAAGACAGAGTGTATGACGAATTATGCATCTCCCCCATCCACCGTCCCTGTCCTCATCGCCGGCGCCGGTCCCGCGGGCCTGGCCGCCGCGATCACCCTCGCCCGCTACGGCGTGGAGTCGCTCGTCGTCGATCGCAAGGAGGAGCTGTCGGCGATGCCGCGCGCCAGCCTGGTGAGCACCGGCTCGATGGAGCTCTTCCGCTCCTGGGGCCTGGAGGCCGCCGTGACCGGCCGCCGCGATCGACGTCCGCTTCACGGGGTTCCTTGGAAGGACGCTCCGCGACCGCGAGCTCGAGTTCCCGGTCGGGGTGCCCAGCCCCGAGCAGGCCGCGGTCGTCTCGCCGAACGAGCCGCTCTGTGTGACGCAGGACGTGCTGGAGCCGATGATGCTCGAGCACTTCCGAGGGCTGGGCGTGGGCACGGTCGAGCTCGGCACCGAACTCGTCTCGCTCGAAGAGCGTGGCGACGCCGTGCGCGCAGTCCTACGGGAGGGCGATGGCGAGCGGATCGTGGAGGCCGGCTACCTGATCGGGGCCGATGGGGTGCGCAGCCGCGTTCGCGAGGAGCTCGGGATCCGGCAGGCCGGGCCCGGCGCCGTCCGTGACGCCGTGACCGCACTGGTCGATGTCCGCCTCGACGACCTCGTGGGCTCCGGCCGCGCCATCCCATCTACTCGATCACCCATCCCGATGCGCCCGACGGCACGTTCGTGACCGTGAGCCGTGGCGACCGCTGGGTCTACGGCTTCGGTTCCGATCCGGGAATGATCGACCCGGCCGACACCACCCCGGATGGCCTTGAGCGCCGCATCCGCATTTCCGCGGGAGCGCCCCTGGGCGAGGTGCGCATCGGCAGGATCGGGCGCTTCTCCTACGGAGCGCTGCTCGCCGACCGCTTCCGCGAGGGCCGGGCCTTCCTTGCCGGCGACGCGGCGCACCGCGTCACCCCCCGCGGTGGCACCGGGATGAACACGGCGATCCGCGACGGCCGCGACCTCGGCTGGAAGCTCGCCTGGACGCTCCTCGGATGGGCGGACGACGAGCTGCTCGACTCCTACGAGCGCGAGCGCCGGCCGGTCGCCGAGCACAACATGGAGCGCTCGGTCGACCCGAACGGGTCGATCCGCAGCGTGGCCGAGGAGCTTCACGTCGACCTCGGGCCGCGCATCCCGCACGCCTGGGTCGAGCCCGGCCGCTCCACGCTCGACCTGCTGGGACCCGGCCTCACCCTGCTCCTCGGCCCGGAGGCCGAATGGCGCCCCAGCGCTCCTCGGGCGCCCGTGGCCGAGCACCGCCTCGACGCGATCACGGCCCGCGCCGTCGGCCTGGGCGCGCGCGGCGCGCTGCTGGCGCGCCCGGACGGCGTCGCCGCCGAGCTCTCGCTCGACTGGGAGCGCGCCGGCCGCGCGCGGCGCGGAGCCGGTGCTCGCCTGACCGCTACTCCACGACGAGCACGGACTCGGAGGCGCCGCGCAGCCCGGCGATCCGCTCCGCCTCGGGCTCGAGGTCACGGCGCGCGATCCGGCCGAGCTTCTCGACGGCTGACCTCGGCCTTCCGTCCCATTCGCCTTAGAGCGCCAGAGCCCGACCAGGCGACCGTCCTTGAGCACCGCACCTGGGCTCGCGACGGGCCGAAACAGCCGCTTTCGCAGGTCCGTCGTCTGGGGCCAGAAGCGGCCGGTTCGGCTTCTGGAGGTAGGGGTCGCCGGGCGGGATCAGTCGCACGCCGCGCGCCTGGGGCGGCGCCTCGAGCACTCTTCACGTCCGCGCTCAGGGCCCATGCGCTTGCGCTTGCCGACCCCGACCTCGCTCATGTCGCCCTCGATCTCGGCCCAGAGCCGCCCGGCGTGCGGCTTGGCCAGGCCGGCCCAGTCGGCGAACTCCCCCGGGGTTCCCGGGCCGTAGAAGCCGAGGTAGCGCCGGACCGCCTCGCCGGCCGCGGGCTCCTTGCCGGGCTTGCCCAGCACGTAGCGGCGCTTGGAGTCGAGGCGGGCGCCCGCCTTGACACCGGCGTACCGCCAGAGCATCGGGGCGACGTGATGGCTCCCGCAGCTCTTGCACCAGGGCATCAGCTCGGGCCGTACACGCTCCCGAAGCTCGGCGTGAAGCTCGTCCTTGGTGAGCGCCCGGCCACCGGCAAGACCAGACCTCGTCGCATCGGCGACCTCGGCGAGCGCGTCCGTCGGGGCGATGCCCCCCTCCTCGGTCAGCCGCTGGACCTGGCGGCCGAGCTGCGCGCCCAGCTCCTCATCGTCGGACGCAAGCAGCGCGCGGCCCCAGAGCGCATGGTCACCGGGGGCGAGCGCGTGGATCGCCCCGCGGACGATGTGGGCGAGGACGATGTCGCCGTCCTCGACGGCCGCGTCGTACTCCTCGCGCGTCAGCCCCGGCCGCCGGGCGGCCAGCGCGTGGAGCGCCGCGTCGCGGGCGAAGTCCGAGGCGGGGCATGCGGCGGCGTCGGCGAGGCTCGCCGGGGCCTTGCCGGCGAGGCCCGAGCGGGCGAGCCTGAAGGCGAGGATCCGTTCAGCGTCCACGCTCACCGAGGCTAACGGGGGGTCTCAGCGGAGCGCCTTGCGGAGGTAGACCAGGGTGACCCCTTCGTAGACGCGGCGGTCGTACTCGACGTAGCCGATCCGCTCGTAGAGCTCCACGTTCTCGGTTGCCGCGTCGGCGGTGTAGAGGTAGATCGAGTCGAAGCCGGCCTGGCGCGCCGAGGCCTCGGCGTGCTCGAATAGCGCTCTGCCGACCCCGGTCCGGTGATGCGCGGGGTCGACGGCGATGTTGTCCACCAGGAATCCTTCGTCGTCGATGCCCAGAACGACGAGCCCGGCGATCTGGCCCCCGCGCTCGGCAACGGTGGTGCGCCCGCGGCGGACCACCTCGGCGTAGTCGTCGGTCAGCGGCCTCGGCAGCCTGCCCAGGCGCTCGGCGAACGGCCCGTAGGCCGCCTGGACGATCTCGGTGATCCTCGGAACGTCGCCGGCCTGCGCCGGCCGCAGCCGAACGTCCCGAATACCGCCCATCAGCCCCGGACCTCTGCCAGGCGGGCCTCGAGAAAGCGCCGCTCCGAGTCCATCGGCTGGCCGTCCAGGTCGAGACGCTCCACCCGCGCGAGTCCGGCCTAACCGATGAAGATGCCCGAGAAGGTGCAGTCCGCGCCCTTGATGTGGACGCCGGTTCCGAGCCGCCCGACCAGCATCTCGCCCCCCTTGCCGTCGCCGAAGAAGTCCGAGTAGTCGTCCTCGCTGTAGTAGTCCGGCGCCGCGCCTTCCGCGTCGTCACTCGAGATGTCGATCTTGCCGTCGTCGGGGTCGAAGTCCAGGAGGTAGAAGGGGTCGCCGTTGTACGCGTAGTACATGAGGTTCTCACGCTTCGCCGCAAGCTGGGTGTCGGCGGTGAAGTCGCCGCCCCCGTTGTCGACGCACCTGCCGGTGACCTTGAAGTCGTCGTTCGCGTACACGGTGACCCTCTCGCCCACATCGGCCTTGATCCTGTCCACCGTTTGCAGCTGCCCAACATCGCCATAGCCGGCGAGCAGGCCCGAGAAGGTGCAGTCGGCGCCCTTGGTGTGGACGCCGGTCGCGATCCGCGCCTGTAGGACCCGGCCGCCGGCGCCCTCCATCCAGACGTCGTGGTTGAAGGAACGGCCGATGTACTCCGGGAGCGTGCCGCTCGCGTCGTCGGACGGTTGGATGATGTCGACCTTGCCGTCACCGGGGGAGAAGTTGGTGTCGAACAGATTGAGCTCGGTCAGGTAATAGATGAGGTGCTCACGCTTGGCTTTGAGGAAGGTGTCGGCGGTCACGTCGCCGCCCCCGTTGTCCACGCACCTGCCGGTGAGCTTGAAGTCCTCGTTCGAGAACATGGTCACCGTCTCGCCGGCGTCGGCCTTCGCCCGCTTTGGGGCGTGCACCGGGCCCTCGCTCTCGGAGCCCAGGAAGGTCCCCCAGAACGCGCAGTCGGCACCCTTCACGTGCACTCCGGTCACCGGCCGCCCGTTCAGCGCTCGGCCGTTGTGACCCTCCGCGTAGAAGTCGTAGTACTCGGCGGCCTCCAGGCTCGGCATCGTGCCGTTCGCGTCGTTGTTTGTGATGTCGAGCTTGCCGTCCGCGGGGTCGAAGTCGGGGTCGGGGGGATCGCCGCTGTACGTGTCGACGGCGAGGTTCTCGCGCTTGGCTTTGAGGAATGTGTCGGCGGTGAAGTCTCCGCCGCCCTCGTCCACGCATTCGCCGGTGACCTTGAGGTCCTGATTCGAGAACAGCGTCAGCCTCTCGCCCGCGTCGGCCTTCACCCGGTCGACCACCTTGATCGCGTTCGCCCCGGCCGCCGGCGTGACGGCGAGCGCGCCCAGGGCGACGATCAGCGGTACCACCCTGCGAGTTCCCCTGGCTGCCAATCCCACCCGAGGCAGGCTACGCCGCAGACCGATCCCAATCAAGCCCCGGATACGTCCCGTGACCAACCTCACGTAGTAGGGATGGAGGTCGAGGGTGATCCTCCTACGACATCGCCTACTCCGAGAGCCCGGCGGCTTCGAGGGCGTCGGCCCGATGTTCGTACTCATCTATGCGCAGAACCTTGCCGTCGCGCAGCGTGTAGACCTCATAGAAGCGGGTTTCGACTTCGACCCCGCTCGCTCGACCACGGCCGTGGAATCGAACCTTCACTAACACCCGGTCTCCGCGCCCGATCACCTCCTCGAGGGTTGTCTCGGCCCCCTCCCAGGCTTCGTTCCAGCGTTCGTAGTTCGCCAGCACGGCGTCGTTGCCGTACAAGGCACCGTCCTCCAAGCTGATCACCACTATGTGGGGGTCGTGGAACCCTGCGATGCGATCGTAGTCGCGACGCGAGTAGGCATCCCAGACCTCGCGCACGATCTCCACGTTCTCCTGCGACATCGCCTACTCCTCAAGCCCGGCGGCTTCGAGGGCGTCCTCCCACTCGTCGAAGGACTCGAACCTGGTGATGAGCCCATCGCCGTCGAGCGTCCAGAGCTGTCCGCCGCTCATCTCCATGGAGATCCCGTCTCTCCCCACCCATCGCTCCACCGCGCGGACGAGGACCCGATCGCCCAGGTCGAAGCTTTCTCGGGGCTCGCTGACGTCGCCCTCCCAGTCGGCCTCGGCCGCAGCGAAGAAATCACGGATCGCCTCGCGCCCTCGATGGAGCAGGGGCCGGTCCAAGGCAGCAGCGACCCGATACTCGGCCTGAGGATGAAAGTCGGCCACCGCGGCATCCCAGTCACGACGGTTGTACGCCGCGTAGCACCGAAGCACCGTATCGACGTTCTCCTGCGCCATCGCCTACTCCGAGAGCCCGGCAGCTTCGAGGGCCTCGTCGCGGTTGCCGTATCCCTCGCCGCGCACGACCAGGCCGTCGCGGATAGTCCACAGGTGACCGACCCGGAGGTCGAACGGCGCCTCGCTCTGCCGACCCCGGCCCGTGACCCGGATGAAGGCAAGGACTCGGTCGTCGCGATCCCAGAGGCGCTCCACCTCCGTGCGAACCTCGGAGAACATCTCCGCCCGGTCGGTGAAGAAGCGGAGCACGCTCTCGCGTCCCCGGACGGGGCCCTCGCCGACCCTGCTGTCCGGGATCCACTCCGCGTCTTGATCCGCGAGCTCATCGAAGGCTTCGAAGTCGCGTGCGTTCATCGCCTCGTAGACGCGACGCACGATCTCTAGGTTCTTCTGCGACATCGCCCCCGCAGTATTCCGATACGGGGGCGGGGTGGGCGCCCGCAGCTTGACGCCGAGCTGGATCAGCCATGAGGGTTGGCCGCCGTCCCCACGTGGAGCCACTCGTCCGCAGCCGCAGCGGCATGATCCAAGGTTTGAGCCTGCCTGTTGGGTAGAGCCTTCATTGCCCATCACCCCTTACGGGGCCGGAGAGCCGAAGAAACATGAGCATGAGCCCTAGGTCGGGCTACGTCCTATGGAGGTCGCTGGGGCCGGCTCAAGGTCACGAGGATCCAAAGGGACCCGCATGGGAACCCGCGAAGGGACCCGCATGGATCGTTCCATCTGCCCCTCAGCCAGGCGACGGAGGCGTGGATCTGCAGGATCCAGAACGACTCGGATCCAGTTCGTACAGAAGGTGGGCGGGGAACTCTCCGCCCGCATAGGCCGCAGCCAGGCCAAGGACGATCTCTTGACGCTCCTTGGGCCTGAGGCTGGTCTTGATTAGGTCGCGCAGCAGGTCGGTCTCAGCATCGTTTCCCTCCCGGTAGGCCGCTGCGACTGCCTGAACCGCCTCGCAGAACTCGGGCTCGGTCATCGAGCCCTTCATCTGCCTGGCAGGAACCGCATCAACAAGCCAGATCTGGCTCTAAGCGGAGGGGGAGGGATTCGAACCCTCGATGGACGAGAAAACGCCCATAACGGTTTTCGAGACCGTGACGCCCCCCGAAAACCACCCTGCTAATCGGCGCCTTTTCGCCGCCGTGGGTACGGCTGTGGGGAAGTTTTCCCCTGAAAGCTGCCCCAAATGCCCGGGTGGGAGATGTGGGCGGTAGTAGCGCGGGCGGGATTCGGGCAGGAACTCCAGAGCTTCTGCCCGACTAACGATTCCTCCCGCAGCCCAGCGGGTTCAGGGTCGACGCGCCCGATGTCCAGGCGGCGTTCCGGGGGGCACCGCGCGCGTACACCGAGCGTACACCGCGGTATCGGAGCCTCCGCGCTGACCACTGGCACCGGAGCTCGTCTCAAGGGAGGCCAGATCCGACGCCACTACCACAGGAGGCCCAACATGAGGGCACGCACCATCACCGTCATGATCATCTCCCTGCTGGTCTGCGCGTTTGCGATCCCGGCGAGCGCGAGCGCCGACCCGAGCGGCGGCGATTACTCCAGGGCGGACGCGATCGCGGCCGGGCTCGAGGAGTCGAGCCAATCCCCCAGCGGCTCGGACTACTCGTCGCTGAACGCGACCGCACCACCGGTCAGCGAGACGAGCAGCGGCTCCGGCTACACCTCGCTGAACGCGACCACCGGTCCGTCCCCCACCCAGCCCACGTTCGCATCCGGTTCGCCGTCCGCGAACGACGGGTTCCAGTGGGGCGACGCCGCGCTGGGCGCGGGAGCCGCGATGGCGCTCGTCGCCTTCGGCGGCGCCGCCCTGCTCACCGTCCGCAGGCGCACGGCGATCTCACCGTCGGCCTCGGCGAGCTGAGCGACCAGCAGCCGACCCACCAGACGGGCGCGGAGAACGGGTGATCGAGGCCCGCTCCGCGCCCGTCGCTATCCAGGAGTGACCTCATGAGCCCAGAGTTGATCCCAGACCTGAACAGAGGTACGGTCGGTTCATCCGGGGCGAGCATGGCTTTTGAAGTACGCCTTCTGGGCTCCGTCGAAGCGCTGGCCGACGGACGCTCCCTTTCGCTGGGAGGAAGCAAGCAGCGCAGCGTCATCGCGATGCTGGCGCTGCACGCCAACAAGACGCTGAGCGGCGAGCGGCTGATCGACGGCCTCTGGGGAGACGACCCGCCAACCGACCCCGCCAAGAACGTCCAGCACTACGTCTGGCGGCTGCGCAAGGTACTCGCCGAGAGCGACGCCGAGGCGCAGATCCTCACCCGTGGGCACGGCTATGAGCTCAGGCTCCCGGCCCACGCGGTCGACGCCCTGCGCTTCGAGCGCCTGGTCGAGGAGGCCGCCCGCGAGCCGGCCACCGGCGCCGCGGCGAACGGCGCGGCCAGCGCCGCGCTCGAGCTCTGGCACGGGGCCCCGCTCTCCGACGTCGCCTCCGAGCCCTTCGCCGCCCCCGAGATCGGCCGCCTCGAGGAGCTTCACCTGCGCGCGATCGAGCTGGCGATCGACGCCGAGCTCGCCGCCGGGCGCCACGACGAGGTGATCGCCCGCCTCGAGGCGTTGATCGCGGAGGAGCCCTTGCGCGAGCGCCTTCACGCCCAGCGGATGCTCGCCCTCTATCGCGCCGGGCGCCAGGCAGAGGCGCTGGAGGCCTACCGCGCCGCCCGCGAGACGCTGATCGAGCAGATCGGGGTCGAGCCCGGGCCCGAGCTACAGGGCCTGCAGCGGGCGGTCCTCGCCCAGGATCCGTCATTGGACGCGCCTGCGCCGATCGCAGAGCTTCCCGCACAGCTCGAGGGCGGCTCGCCGCTGCTCGCCGGGCGCGAGCGGGAGCTGCGCTGGCTGCGCCGGCGCTGGGACGAGGCGCGCGAGGGGCGGGTCGTCTGCGTGATGGTCTGGGGATCGCCGGGGATCGGCAAGACGCGGCTCGTTGCCGAGCTCGCCCACGACGCCCAGCGCGAGGGCGCGGCGGTGCTCTACGCCGGCGGCGGCGAGCTCCCGGAGGCCGCCCTCGCCACCGTCTCGGCGGCCGGCGAGGGCCACCGCCCGACCCTGCTCGTGCTCGACTACGCCGACGACGCGCCACCGGCGGTGCTCGCGGCCGCCGCTCAGCTTGCCCGTGAGCCCGAGGGCCGCCCGCTCTTGGTGTGCGTCCTTCACCACGACGAGCAGGGCCCGCCCGCCTTCGCTGGCCTGCTCGAGAGCGGCGCCGCCCAGCGCCTGCGGCTCGATCCGCTGGACGAGGATGCGACGGCGGATATCGCGGCGCTCTACGCACCCCGCGAGGGCCTTGCGATCCCGCTCAGGACCCTGGTCGCCGAGAGCGAGGGGGTGCCACTTCGCATCCACCGGGCGGCCGGCGAGTGGGCTCGGGCCGAGGCCGCCGAGCGCTTCGCCGCGACTGCGGGCAACGCCGCAGACGATCGCACCGGGCTCCGCGCCGCGCAGGCCGCGATCGCGGGCAGCGTCGTCGATCTGCAGGCCGCCAGCGAGCGCACGCGGCTTTACGCGGTCGAGGAGCCGCCCGACCCTTCGGAGCTCGAGATCTGCCCCTTCCGCGGCCTGGCGCCCTTTGATGCCGCACACGCTGAGTTCTTCTTCGGCCGCGAGCGCCTCATCGCCGAGCTCGTCGCCCGCCTCGTCGGCTCGACGCTCCTCGCGGTGTTCGGCCCCTCCGGCAGCGGCAAGTCCTCGGCGGTGCGCGCCGGCCTCCTGCCGGCGCTGGCCGACGGGGTGGTTCCCGGCTCGGAGCGCTGGCGCCGGGCGGTGATGCGCCCGGGCGAGCGTCCGCTTGCGGAGCTCTCCCGGACCCTGGCCCGGGCGGTGCCGGAGACCGGGCCCGAGGACGCCGCGCCGTGGATCGCCGACGCGCTCGACGGGGTGCCGGCGGGCGAGCGTCTCGTGCTCGCGGTCGACCAGTTCGAGGAGGTCTTCGTCGCCTGCCGCGACGAGGCCGAGCGCGGGGCGTTCCTCGATGCGCTGGTCGAGGGCGCGGCCGATCCGGACGAGCGCCTGGTCGTTGTGCTCGCGATCCGCGCCGACTTCTACGGGCGCTGCGCCGAGCACGCCGATCTGTCCACGCTCGTCAGCGCCAACCAGGTCCTGGTCGGACCGATGCGCCGCGACGAGCTGCGCCGCGCGATCGAGCTACCCGCTCGCCGAGCCGGGCTGCGGGTCGAACCGCGGCTGGTCTCGGCGCTGGTCGGCGAGGTCGCCGAGCGAGCCCGGCGGCCTGCCGTTGCTCTCCACCACCCTGCTCGAGCTCTGGGAGGCGCGCAGCGGGCGAACCCTTCGCTACTCGGCGTACGAGGCGCACCGCCGGCGTCAGCGGCGCGGTCGCACGCCTTGCCGAGCGCGCCTACCGGCGGCTCAGCGCGCCGCAACGGGAGCGGGCGCGGCGGATCCTGCTCCGCCTCGTCGACGCGCGAGGAGCCAGAGCCCGTCCGCCGCCGGGTCCCGCTCCGGCGAGCTCGAGGTCGAGCGGGACGAGCGACGCCGCCGATGCCCTGGCGGTGCTGACCGAGAGCCGGCTGGTCACCATCGACGAGGACACGGTCGAGGTCGCCCATGAGGCGCTGTTGCGCGAGTGGCCCCGGCTGCGCGGCTGGCTCGCAGACGATGCCGAGGGCCGGCGCCTCCACCAGCACCTGATCCATGCGGCCGGCGCGTGGGACGGCTCCGGGCGCGATCCTGCCGAGCTCTACCGCGGCGCTCGACTCGCCGCGGCGCTCGACTGGGCGGCGAGCCATGCTCCGGAGCTGAACGAGCTCGAGCGAACCTTCCTCGACGAGAGCCGCACTGCGAGCGAGCGTGAGGCCGAGCGCCAGCGCCAGACGAACCGCAGGCTGACGGCGTTGCTGGCTGGCGTCGGCGTCCTGCTCACAGCCGCGGTGATCGCCGGCGCGATCGCGTTCTCGGAGCGCCAGAGCGCGCGCGACGCGGCCATCGTCGCCGACGCCCGGCGCCTGGGCGCGGAGGCCCTCGACAGAGGAACGCCTCGATCAAGCGCTTCGTCTCGCCAACACCGAGCGTCGCCCTCGACGACTCCCTCGCGAGCCGCTCCAGCCTGCTCTCGACCCTCCTGCGCAGCCCCGCGGCGATCGGCGTTCTCAACAGCGACGGCTACCGAGTCTCCTCGCTCGCGGTCAGCCCCGACGGCGGCATGCTCGCCACCGGCGACGAGTACGGCACCGTGACGATCCTCGACACCCGGACGCGGGAGACGATCGGCGAGCATCAGGCGCCGGGCCCCGTCTGGAGCCTCGACTTCGATCCGGAGGGCGGCGCCGCTCGCGCTGCGCCGCCAGCGCGGGCAGCCCTCGCGAGGGAGTCGTTGAGATCCTCGACACCGGAACGGCGCAGGGTGCGCAGCTCGGCCCCGCTCGGCCACCATCCCGCCGACCGCGGGATTGGGCTACTACCCGAGGGCGAGCTACGCGCCGGACGGCCGGAGCGTCACCGCCGTGTACAACAGCGGCGACTGGGCCCGATCGGAGCCGATGTTCATGCGCCGCTTCGATGCCGGCGACGGGTCGCCGCTTGGGAGCGCAGTCCGCGTCGCCCCCCGGTCCACCATCACCCCACCGGTTTCGAGCCAGGGTGGGCGCCTGCTCGATCTCGACCGACGAGGCGACCTACGCGATCGAGGAGGAGACGCTGGACGTCGTCCGCCGGTATCCGCTCGGCGCCGTCTCGATGGCGATCAGCGCCGACGGCAGCACGCTTGCCGTCGAGGATGCGGACGAGGAGCTTCGCCTGCTCGACCTCGCTTCCGGGGAGGTGCGGACCCTTCGGAAGAGCAGGGGCCATCGGATCGGGGGGTTCAGCCCCGACGGGCGCATGCTCTCCACGTCGGCGAGGACGGGAGGTGACCGTGTGGGATGTGGAGAGGGGAGTCGTCGATCGAGAGCCTCGAGGGCCGCTCCGGCTTCTCCTGGCAGCATGTCTTCAGTCCCGACGGCCGCACCCTCTACACCAGTGGCGAGGGCGGCGGCGTGATCATGTGGGACGTCACGGGCGACCGCCGGCTCGGTACGCCATTCCGCACCAACACCCGCAACGATCTGCCGCGAGGCCTCCCCGCCCACCTTCGCCCTCAGCCCCGATGGGCGTACGCTGGCGACTGCTGGGTTTGACGGCAGGGTGGGCCTGATCGACGCCGAGACGCTGCGTGAGACCGGCGGCTTCGAGGCCTTTGCCGGCCGATCCGCCCTTGCGATCGAGTACTCGCCCGACGGGCGCCTGCTGGCGGTCGGCGGCCAAAACGGCGGCGTCGGCATCTGGGACGCCGGCTCCGGACAGCGTGCCGGCCCGCTTCTGCTCGCGCCCCGTGGCCCTGAGACGGGCAACACCCACAGCGTCCAGGCGCTCGCCTTCGGCGGGGACGGCACTGCTCGCCGTCGGCGAGTGTGGGGGGCGACGTGCGGATCTGGGATCTCGACCGACGCGAGCGGCTCGGCCCGACGCTGCACCTGCCGCCGCTCGTGATGGGGCTGGCCTTCAGCCCGGACGGCTCGCAGCTCGCGATCCCGTTCGGTGCTCGCTCTGCGAGGGTCGGCGGAATCGAGGTGCGCGACATCCGCGGCGGTGAGAGGCTCGCAAGGCTGCGCTCCGACGGCCAGGTCCGCTCCGTCGCGTTCTCCCCCGACGGGCGCATGCTCGCGGGCGGCCAGCTCGACGGGAACATCGTCCTCTGGGAGACGGACGGCTGGCGGCGGCTGGGGACGCCGCTGGCTTCCCGCTCCGGGGAAGCCCTATCGGTGGCCTTCTCCCCGGATGGCCGGACCCTGGCCACCTCGCACGCCACCGGCGCGGTCGTGCTCTGGGACGTCGCAGCGCAGCTCCCGATCGGCTCGCCGCTGCCGGGCCCTGACGACTGGGTGACGGCGCGCTTCACGCCGAACGGCAGCCGCCTGTTCGCCGTGTACGACACCGGGAACGCGACCCGGTGGGAGGTCGATCCCGCGGCGTGGATCCGGCACGCCTGCGCGATAGCGGGCGGTCTCACCCCCGAGCAGTGGGCGGAGGTAGTGCCCGAGCAGGACTACATCTCAGTTTGCCCCTCCGGTGCGGCTGGTTGAGGCCGTCGCACCGGAGCTGATCAGCCGTCGCTCGGGATTCGTGCTTTCGTCTCCCGGTCGGCGCGGCGATCGCGGTTCCCCGGCGCCGGCCGGATAGGCGCGCGCCCGCGGGCTTCGGCTTGAACAAGCCGAACTTGGCTCTACAGCGGAGGGGGAGGGATTCGAACCCTCGATGGACGAGAAAACGCCCATAACGGTTTTCGAGACCGCCGCATTCAACCGCTCTGCCACCCCTCCGAGGGTGCCTGAATGGCGGCGTCTAGGCTAGCGGTCGGGTGGGCGCCCGGAGGCGCTCAGACGCGACGCGTGGTGATCCCGCCGCCCGAGATGCGCGGCCAGATCAAGAGCACCAAGCCCACCACGATGCAGGCGATGCCCAGCGCATAATGGACCAGGATCGCGAGCACGATCCCGATGATGATGAGCAGTAGTGAGAGTTCCATGCGAACCGGCTACCCCGGGACGCGGACCGGAAACGGGCCCGGAGACCGTGCGGGCCACGCCTACTCCTTCGCGATCACGTAGCGCAGGATCTCGACGACCTGCTCGGGCTCCCGCGCCGTTGCCATCGCGGCGCGGTCGATCTCCTTGAGGGCGTGGTCGTGCTCCGGGGGGTGGAGGGTGATCAAAGGCTTCCCGAGCGCGACCGCGAACCCGGCGTCGAACGCCGCGTTCCACTGCTTGTACTGCTCCCCGAAGCGAACGACCACGACGTCGGCCCGCTTGATCAGGGTCTGGGTGCGGATCGCGTTGATCCCGGCGCCCTTGTGGTCGTGCCAGAACTTGTCGGCCTCGGCGCCGAGGATGTCGACGCCGACGTCGTCGGACGCCGCGTGGTCGGTTACCGGCGCCAGGAGATCCACGGGCAGGCCCGCCTCGCTCATGCCGGCGGCGATCCGCTCGCGCCAGTCGGAGTGGATCTCGCCCGCGAGGTAGACGCTCCAGGTCGCGCTGCTCGCCATGGCACTGATCATATGATCGGGCCGCACCGACCCGGAGGGAGCGAGAGTGAGCGAGCCGACCAAGTACCTGCTGGAGGAATCGCAGATCCCGACGAGCTGGGTCAACCTGCCGGCCGACCTGGGCCCGCCACCGCACCCGCCGCTCCATCCCGGGACGAAGGAGCCGCTCGGCCCCGAGGACCTGGCGCCGCTGTTCGCGATGGCGCTGATCGAGCAGGAGGTCTCGGCCGACCCCGAGATCGAGATCCCCGAAGAGGTGACCGAGGCGTACAAGCTGTGGAGGCCGACGCCGCTCTACCGCGCGCGGCGCCTGGAGCGGGCGCTCGATACCCCCGCCCACATCTACTACAAGTACGAGGGGGTCTCCCCCGCCGGCTCGCACAAGCCGAACACCGCCGTCCCGCAGGCGTTCTACAACAAGCAGCAGGGCGTCAAGAAGCTGGTGACCGAGACGGGCGCCGGCCAGTGGGGCTCGGCGCTCGCGCTCGCGTGCCAGATGTTCGGGCTCGAGTGCGAGGTGTTCATGGTCGGCGTCTCCTACGACCAGAAGCCCTACCGCCGGGCGATGATCGAGACCTGGGGCGGGACGGTCCACCGCAGCCCCTCGGAGCTGACCGAGGCCGGGCGCTCGCAGGCATCGCACCCCTCCGGCAGCCTGGGGATCGCGATCTCGGAGGCGGTCGAGGTCGCCGCCGGCTCCGAGGACACGAAGTACACGCTCGGGTCGGTGCTGAACCACGTCTGCCTGCACCAGACGGTGATCGGGCAGGAGGCGCTGGCGCAGATGGAGCAGGCGGGCGAATACCCCGACGTCGTCGTCGGCTGCGTCGGCGGCGGCTCGAACTTCGCCGGGATCGCCTACCCGCTGCTGCGGAAGCGCCTGCGCGAGGGGCTCGAGACGAGGTTCCTCGCCGCCGAGCCCGCCGCGTGCCCGACGCTCACCAAGGGGATCTTCGCCTATGACTTCGGCGACACGGTGGGCATGACCCCGCTGATGCCCATGTACACCCTGGGGCACGACTTCGTGCCGCCGCCGGTCCACGCGGGCGGGCTGCGCTACCACGGCGACGCGCCCAGCCTCTGTGCGCTGGTCAAGGAGGGGCTCGTCGAGGGCCGCGCCGTGCCGCAGACCTCCGCGTTCGACGCGGCGGTGCGATTCGCCCGCTCCGAGGGCATCATCCCCGCGCCCGAGCCGGCGCACGCCCTGCGGGTGGTGTTCGACGAGGCCGAGGCGGCGAAGGAAGCCGGGGACGAGCGGGTGATCCTGTTCAACCTCTGCGGCCATGGCCACTTCGACATGGCCGCTTACAGCGCGTACCTCGCAGGCGAGCTCGAGGACCTCGAGTTCTCCGAGGAGGAGATGCAGTCCGCGCTGGAGCGGCTGCCCGACGCCCCCGCGCTCGCCTGAGGGGCCCCGCTATCGTCACGCACCCTCGGAGAGGTGACCGAGCGGCTTAAGGTGCGCGACTGGAAATCGCGTGGGCGGTTTACGCTGCCTCGTGGGTTCGAATCCCACCCTCTCCGCTTCCACGTGATGTCCTGGGCCGCTCGCGCTGGCCCCGCGCAGACCGCCGCTACGGCGTCGCGTTGTCGGATTCTTCCCACCACGTGGGCAAAACCCGACAACGGTGCCCGTCTCCGTTGACCGGGCTGCACGCGTAGGATCGGGAACGTGGCACCTGAGGCGACGCTCTGGCACCTCGAGATCTCGCACTACAACGAGAAGGCCCGGTGGGCGTTCGACTACAAGGGCGTCCCCTACGAGCTGAAGACCGCTCTCCCCGGGGCCCACCGCCTGACCGCGCTACGGGTTACTCGGGGCAAGCATGACCGGCTGCCCGTGGCCGAGATCGACGGCCGGCGCATCGGCGATTCGACGGCCATCATCGCCGCGCTGGAGGAGGCCCACCCGGAGCCTGCGCTCTACCCCGCCGACGCGGCTGAGCGCGGGAGCGCGCTCGAGCTCGAGGACTATTTCGACGAGGAGCTCGCCCCCAGGGTGCGCCGGTTCGTCTGGCAGCACACGCTCGACGATGCCGACGCCACGGTGGCAGCGATCGCGACCAACGCCGGTCCGACGCGCAGGCGCATCCTCAAGTCGACCCTCCCGCTTGCCCGGCCCGTCGTCAGGCGTGACTACGACGTCTCCGGCGAAGCGGCGCGGGAGGCGGTGGACGGTATGCGTGCGGCGATGGACCGCATCGAGTCGGAGCTCGGCGGCGGCGACTACCTGGTGGGAGACGCGTTCAGCGTCGCGGACCTGACCGCCTGCGCGCTGTTCACCCCGCTCATCCGACCGCCCGGCCGTCCGTACCTGCCGCTCTCCTCCCCACCCGGGGTGGCCGAGCTCCGCGAGGAGCTGGAGGCGCGGCCCGGCGGCGAGTGGATCCACGGGATCTACTCGCGCCACCGGGGCACCTCGGCCGCGGTCGCCGCCTGAGGCGACGCCGCGACGCTACTCCTGCTCGGCGAAGTACTCGTCGAACCCGGCGGGCTTGCGGCCCCGGGTGGCGATGGCGAAGGGGACGCCGGCGAACCAGAGGGCGACCGCGAGCGGCGTGCCGACGGCGAACGCGACCGGCACCGAGATCAGGAAGAAGACCACCGGGGCCGTCGACTGGATCACGGCCCAGCGGTAGACGGGGTCGGGCATGCGCCTGTGCATCAGCCCCGCGACGTGAGCGTGACGAAGCATCACGACCTCGAGCCCGCTGATGATCGCGATCGTCACCGCATAGATCGAGATCGACAGCGGGTTGGAGAAGTACGTGCCCATCAGGTCGGTCGGGAACGGGACGAAGGCGATGAACGCCAGGTAGACGAGGTTGATCGCGATCAGGCGCCAGTCGAACCGGTCGAGGAGCGAGGTGAACTGATGGTGCGCGACCCAGTAGCGGCCGATCACCGCGAACGAGATGAAGAAGCTGGTGAAGGACTCCACCTGGTCGTTGAGGGCGTCGGCCAGGTCGCTGACGCTGTCCGTGTCGGAGATCGTCGGGACCGCCACCGAGACGATCAGAAGGGTCATCGCGATCGCGAAGATCCCGTCGCTGAACGCTGTGACGCGGTTGAATTCGGCCGTCCCCCGCTTGGCCACGGCTACCTCCGCTCCCCGAAGAACGACGTGAGCAGGGCTGAGGATTCCTCGGCGAGGAGGCCGCCGGCGACCCGGGGGCGGTGATTCAGGCGCGGCTCGCCCAGGACGTCCAGCACGCTTCCGGCGGCGCCCGCCTTCGGATCGTCCGCGCCGTAGACGACGAGCGGCACCCGGGCGAGCACGATGGCCCCGGCGCACATCGCGCAGGGCTCGAGGGTCACGTAGAGCACCGAGTCGGGCACGCGCCAGCCGCCGAGTGTCTTCGCGGCCTCGCGCAGGGCGAGCACCTCGGCGTGGGCGGTCGGGATCGGCCCGCAGCTCGCGCTCGTTCCCGGCGGCGCCCACGACCTCCCCGTCGCGGACGACCACCGCGCCGATCGGCGCCTCGCCGCGCTCGGCGGCGCGCTCCGCCTCGCCCAGCGCGAGGCGCATGAAGTGCTCGTCGCGGCCGAAGAACCTGGCTTCGCTCACCGGGCCCAGTATGAGGCGGTCGAGCTAGGTCGTGCGGACGATGTATACCCCGCACGGGGCGTGATGGGAGATCTTGTTCGGGACACTGCCCAGGAGGAAGCGCTTGGCCCCGGTCATGCCCTTGTTCCCGACCACGATCAGGTCGGCGTTGACCTCCTCGGCGACGTCGAGGATCGCGTCGGCGGGGTCGCCCTCGCGGGCGTGGGTCTGGACGGTGACGCCGGCGTCGCGCGCGGGGCCAGCCGCCGCCTCCAGCGACACGTTCACGTCCTCGCGCGGGCCGATCCCGTGGGCGACGTCACCGGGCACCTCGGCAGCCTCTTCACGCAGGCGCTCCTGCGGCACCGGGTCGAAGGCGCTGACCACGTCCAGGGTCCCACCGGTGGACCTCGCGAGCTCGGTCGCATGGCGCACGGCCTCCGAGGCCGTGTCGGATCCGTCGGTGCCTACAACGATGCGCTGGAACAAGACGCCCTCCTCCTAATCACTTGCGGCCGCCTGCGGCGGCCTTACACGCTGCTTTCGGGGCAAAGCCCCTCACCTCAATCACCGTGACGCGGGCATCCTATCCCCGGCGACGGGGCCGGGGCCGGAAACCCTCCGCCTAGATCAGCTTGATGACGGCGATCACCATCGACGCCATGAGGGCCAGGATCAGGATCGCCATGCTGTAGACCCAGCTGCGCGGCATGGCCGAAGCGTAGAGGCGCCGTTCACCGCGCGCGGCCATAGACTCCGGCGATGGCGACCGTGGAGACCGTCAGGGGGCCGATCGAGGCGGCCGAACTCGGCACGACGCTCATCCACGAGCACCTTCAGGCACGCGACGACGCGGTGCGGTTCCAGTGGCCGCACGTCAGCACCGTGGGGATCGACGAGGAGCCGGTCGAGGTCCCGCCCGACGCGGTCTTCACCCGCGCCGCGGAGGCCGCCCGCGAGGTCCTCGGCCTCGGGGTGAAGACGATCTGCGACCCGAGCTGCATGTTCCTGGGCCGCGACATCGAGCTGATGCAGGGCGTCTCGCAGGAGACCGGGTTGCAGGTCGTCCCGTGCACCGGCATCTACACCTACGACCACCTCCCGATGTTCTTCATGTCGCGAAGCCCCGACGAGATCGCCGATCTCTTCGTCCATGACATCGAGCGGGGCATCCAGGGCACCGACGCCAAGGCCGCGTTCCTCAAGTGCGCCGCGGACGAGCCCGGGGTGAACGAGAACGTCGAGAAGGTCCACCGCGCGGTCGCCCGCGCCCACGTCCGCACCGGCGCCCCGATCATGGCTCACTCGCGCCCGGCCAGCGACACCGCGCCGCGCCAGATCGAGATCTTCGAGGAGGAGGGCGTCGACCTCTCGCGCGTCCAGATCGCCCACTGTGGGGACAGCGACGACCCCGACTACATCGAGCGCCTGATCGACAAGGGCGTGTACGCGGGCCTGGACCGCTTCGGGATCGAGATGTACCTGCCGTTCGACAAGCGGATCGCCACCACCCTCGCCCTGCTGGAGCGGGGCTACGCCGAGCGGATGTTCCTGTCGGCCGACGCGTGCGTGACGATCGACTGGTTCCCACTGGAGGTCGACAAGCAGATGATCGCCGCCGGCGCCGTCAAGGACTGGACGTTCGCGATGGTCCCCTCCAGGGTGGTACCGGCCCTCAGGGAGGGCGGCGCCACCGACGAGCAGATCGAGACGATGCTCGTGGCCAACCCCCCGCGCTGGCTCACGGGCTCCTAGCCGGCGGGCTCAGCGCCTGACCCTGAAGACCCGGCGGGCGGGTGTCTCATCGACGTTCTGGTCCGGGTCCACGGCGCGGACCTCGAAGACGTGGCGCCCGGAACGGAGTCCGCCGATCTGGAACGGGCCGGTGCACTGCTCGAACGCGTCGTCGTCCAGGCGGCACTCGAGCACCGAGCCGACGTCGCTCCACTCCCAGTCGAAGGTGACCTTGCGCTTGTTGGTGGGCCCCTCCGGGCCGCTTGGTGATGAACGTGCGCGGGGGGCCGTCGTCGTAGTCCGGCGCCAGGCGCACCTCGCGGTCGACGCCCCAGGGCATCGGCTTCGGGCCCGGCTCCTGGACCAAGCCGCCGCCGGAGCCGGGCGCCTCCCGCACGGGGAGCGTCAGGCGCAGGCGGTCGAGCGAGACCTTGCCCTGGTTCGTCTGCAGCCCGTAGGGCTTGTCGTGCGGGGCCAACTCGAGCTTGGCCACGTGGCCCTCTGCGAAGTGGTAGCCGTTGGGGTTGAGCTGGAATACCTGACGGACTCGCTCGGTCCCGGTCACCATCGGGCGCCAGAGGCCGCGAGCGACCAGCGTCTGCTGGCCGTCGGTGCCGACGTCGAGGAGGCGTGCCGCGATCTGCGAGTCCTCGCCCGCGAGCGCGATCCGTGCCTTCACCGTCGGTGAGCCCATCAGGGTGAAGCCGCCGGCCGGCGCCGGGTCGAGCCGGTAGTTGGCCGTCGCTGCGGTGTCGGTGGCGTCGGTGGTCACACAGGCTGTGGCGAACGCGCCGCCGAAGGTGCCGCCGAACGCGGTCCCGTGCTCGGTGCCGTCGGTGGCGATGCTCTGCGGCGCGTCGCTCTCGAAGCGGACCTCGCCCGGGGCGAGCTCGCGGTAGGTGTCGGCCGTGAACGGGCCGCCGGGGGGCGTGCTCGACGGGCAGGTCTGCGTGAGCGCCTGGACCTGCTCCGGGGGCGCCGGTCCGTCGCCCCGCACGTAGTGGGCGAACCAGGCGTTCTCGGCGGCGCCGATCGCGGCTCCGTTCGCGCTCTTGCTCTGGCCGCGGGGGTGCCCGAAGTCGGCCAGGTTGAGCGAGATCGGGGCGTCCGGGTGGTGGGTCTTGAGCCGGTTGTAGTAGCGGACCGCCTCGTTCGCGGGGAAGAGGTCGTCGGTCCAGCCGCTCGAGATCATCACCGGGGCCGGCGCGGTCGAGTCGTCGATCCCGTACGCGGAGTGGTGGCTGGAGATCTCGTCGACGATCTCGAGCACCTCCGGGTCGTCGTCGAGGCCGCCGCCACCCGCGAGGAGCCGGTCGCGCCAGCCCTCGAGGTCGGCATCGGGATCGGATCCCGCCGGCGCGTAGAACCCGGGCGCCAGGAGGCCGCCGGTGTAGAGCGTCTGGATCCACAGCTCCTTGGGCACGCCGACGCGCTCGACGGCCCCGAAGTAGGACGCGTCCGCGAGGTAGTCCAGGTTGCCGCCGTTGGGGACGAGGGAGTAGGAGAGGTCGACCCACGGGACCTGCGGCGCCGCGGCCGCCAGCGACAGCGGGGTGCCGTCCGGCGTCTCCCAGTCCGCGTAGCTGCCGTCGGGGAGCATGATCCGGTCCTTGAGCGCGGCGAGCGCCATCGACATGCCCCCGCCGTAGGAGCCTCCGGTCGCTCCGATGCGATCGCCCGCGACGAGGCCCTCGTCGACGAGGTGACCGATGAGCGTCTGCGCGTCGCGCACCTCGTAGCGCGTGTCCATCAGGCGCACGTGCCCGTCGTCGCACGCCGATCCAAGGGCCTGGCGGGCCGCGAGGCTGCCGCAGGACTCGTGGAAGCCGCGGGTGGTCATGGAGAAGGTCGCGTAGCCCTGCTGGAGCCAGCGATTCATGGAGCTCAGCACGATCTTGCTGCCCCCGTAGCCGTGGAACATCATCACCACGGGGTAGCCGTCGTCGGGGGCGTCCACGGGCTCCGGGGGGAAGGCGACGTTCACGTCGATCGGGACCCCGTCCCAGGTGGCGACGGTGCTGCGCGGGCTCTCCGAGCAGAAGCGCACCCCGTCGGTGGCCCCGCCCGACTGCACCGTGCAGTCCACCGGCGTCGGCGTATTCGTGAACACGCTCGGGATCTCCGCCTCGGGCTGCAGCGGGAAGCCCCAGCGCTACGGCGCACACCAGCACCGCAGTCGTCCTGCCTTCATCCGCCTGCCTCATTGCGACTACCCCTGCCGGTCGGCGTTCCATGCCGTCGCGGCACCCGGATACGATAGGGTGCGAGCGCCGATGTCCGCAGCGACCCTCCACACCAACGCCGGGGCGATCACGTCGAGTTCTTCGACGAGGACGCCCCGAAGACGGTCGAGAACTTCCGCAAGCTCGCCGGCGACGGCTTCTACGACGGGCTCACCTTCCACCGGGTGATCAGCGACTTCATGATCCAGGGCGGCTGCCCCGAGGGCACGGGCACCGGCGGCCCGGGCTACACGTTCGAGGACGAGTTCAACGACAACAAGGTCGTCCGCGGGGCGCTGGCGATGGCCAACGCCGGCCCGGACACCAACGGCTCCCAGTTCTTCATCGTCACCACCGACGCAGCCCCCTGGCTCGACGGCAAGCACACCGTCTTCGGCCGCGTCACCGACGGCATGGACGCGATCGACGCCATCGAGGGCACCGCCACGGGCCCGGGCGACGCGCCGCTCGAGCCCCAGGTCATCGAGCGGGTTGAGCTCGACTCGTAGCGTCGGCCGCGCCTCGTAGCGTTCGGCCGCGCCCGCCAGGCGAGATCCGGGGGGAGAATTCGCGGGCGATCCCGCCTAACTGTTGTAGTGAGACAGCAGGACGGGATCGTTGAACGAAAACTCGCCCGCATAGCGACGCGGCAGAAGGGCCTGGCGACGCGTCGCGAGCTGCTACGGGCGGGCGTGACGGAAGCCGAGATCCGCCATCGGCTCCACGTCGGGGCCCTGCTCGTCGAGTTCCCGGGCGTCTACCGCGTCGGCCACCGGGCCCCGAGCGTGGAAGCCCGGTACCTGGCGGCAGTCTTGGCCTGCGGTGAGGGGGCGATGTTGGCGGGCGGTGCCGCCGCCTACGTCTACAGCCTCATCAAGGGCTCGGCGACGCCGCGACCAGAAGTCGTGGCCCCCACGAACAGACGGATCCCAGGGATCGTCACGCACCGCGCACGAACGCGCGCGAGCGCAGACGCCACCCTTTACCACGGGATCCCGATCACCACCGTGGCCCGGACCCTCGTCGACCTGGCGGCGGTGCTCTCCATCGACGATCTAGCGCGCGCATGTCACGAAGCCGGCGTGCTGCACGGCACGACGCCGCGACACGTCAAGGCCGTCCTCGAACGCCGACCGAACGCGCGCGGCGCGGCGAAGCTGAAATGCATCCTGGTTGGCGACGCAAGGGTGGTCCTGAGCAGGCTCGAAAAGGGGTTCATCAAGCTCCTTGCGAGCGATGGACTGCCGCTGCCCTTGACGAACAGGCCCGCCGGCGGATACCGCGTCGACTGCCGCTGGCCCGAGTTTCGCCTCACCGTCGAGCTGGACAGCTACCGCTACCACAACTCGCGTCACGCCTGGGCGCAGGACCACCGCCGGGAGCGCGAGGCGCGCGCCCGAGGGGAGGACTTTCGCCGGTACAACTGGGACGACGTCTTCGAAACGCCGGCACGCACCCTCGTCGAGCTCCGTCCCGTGCTTCGGGGAGACGATCCCGCTTAGCTGTTGCAGTGCGACAGCAGGGCGGGATTGCTGCCTGCGCGGGCCGGTGCCGCCGAGCCTCGTAGGCGCGGCCGGCGCCTGCATACTTGGTTTTCAGTAGAACCCGCGCGCCGGGACGCGTGTAGGCCTAAAATCTCCTGGGTCGGGGACCGATAGAGAGCGTGATGCCTGAAGCTGCCGAAAACGGACGCGTGCCCGCGGCGGCAAGCGCCGAGCAGCGCTACCGCGACCTGATCGAGTGGCTCCCGGCCACGATCTACGAGGCCGAGTTCGGGCCCGATGGTGAGTGGTACTACGTGAGCCCGCACATGGAGCAGCTGCTCGGTTACACGCCCGAGGAGATCATCAGCGACGCGGCTCTCTATTACACGCGCCTGCACCCGGACGACCGCGACGAGGTGATGGAGCTTGAGCGCACCGAGGCGGAGATGGCGCGTCGGGCCGACGCCACAGTGGTAAGCGAGTATCGGATGCTGAACCGCGCCGGCGGCGTCGTCTGGGTCCGCGACGAGGCCCGGATGGTCGTCCCCGACGGGGGCGCTCCCTTCTGGCGAGGCGTTCTCATCGACATCACCGAGGCGCGGGTGGCCGAGCGCGCGCTGGCCGAGTCGCACGACCGCTATCGCGGCCTGGTCACCAGCCTTCCGGTGTGCGCATACGAGGCCGACCCGATGGCCATGCCCCGTCGCCAGTTCCTCTCGCCGCAGGTGCGCGACCTGATCGGCTACACGCCCGAGGAATGGGCCGCTGAGCCCGATCGGTGGCAGGCGAACCTCCACCCCAGCGACCGCTCCCGCGTCCTCCGCGACGAGGAACGCCACGTAGCGATGGCGGTGGGTACGCCCTTGGGTGAGCGAGTACCGGCTGCTGTCACGATCGGGCTCCGTGGTCTGGGTACGCGACCGGGCCGTGGTCGCCCAGGGAGCGGACGGCCGACGTGTGATCGGCGGCATCCTGACCGACGTTACGGCCGTGCACGGCAACGGCGACGGGGCCCGCCCGGTGCCGGACGTGCTGCGGCTTACCTGCGCGAGCTGCGGCGCCGTCCACGCCGCCGAACACGCCGGGCCGTGCGTCGAGTGCGGCAGCGGCGACGTCGACGCGGTCTCGTTGAACGCCGCCCTCGCCGAGCTCACCGCCTCACGTCGCCAGGTTGAGACGCTGCTCGACGGCGTCCATCGCCACCTCGAGATCGTCTCGGCGAAGGACGACCTGAGCATCCAGGTGCACCGGCCTGCGCCCGGCATCGAACGGCGGATATGGACTCGCCCCAGCGGCGGCTTCGGCGTCTATGGGGCTCGAACTCGGCGGCTGCGCTCGCCGCCGCCTGGCTACCCGGCAGCTCTCGGCGGCGACGCTGGGCTTCGGCGCGGCGGCGCGGGCATGCGCCGCGCGGGCCTCGCGCCAGGTGAGGAGGCGGCCCGAGGACTCGTCGATCACCTTGAGGCGCGTGCAGCGGATCCCGTCCCAGAAGGTGAGCACCGGGACGTCATGGAAGATCTCGTTCTCGTCGTGGGCCCGCTGGAGGTTGTAGTTCGGGATCCGGGCGTTCAGGTGATGGACGTGATGGAGCCCGATGTTGCCGGTGAAGAACTGGAGCACCTTCGGGAGCTTCAGGTAGGAGCTGCCGCGGAGCGCCGCGTCGGCGTAGCTCCAGGACTCGGTGTTCTCCCAGTAGACGTCCTCGAACTGGTGCTGCACGTAGAAGAGCCAGACGCCCGCGGTGCCGGCGCCGACCCAGGCGGGGAGCTGGACGAGCAGGACCGCCTGCCAGCCGAACAGCATCACCAGCGCGGCCGTCATCGCCACGACGCCGATGTCGGTGAAGATGACGCTCCGCTTCTGCGCCCTGCCCGCCTGGCTCCCCCAGAACCTGGGCATGACCAACAGCGAGTAGATCGGGCCGATCCCGAACATCACGAGCGGGTGGCGGAACAGGTAGTAGCCCAGGCGCCCGCGCCATGACTTCGAGTAGTACTCGTTCAGGGTCAGCGTGGGTACGTCGCCCTGGCCGCGGCGGTCGAGGTCGCCGGCAGAGCCGTGGTGGGCCCAGTGGTCGGTGCGCCAGTTCTCGAATGGCTGCAGGACCAGCAGTCCGCAGAACACCCCGAACCAGTTGTTGGCCCGCCGCGAGGGCAGGAACGATCCGTGCGTGCAGTCGTGGAAGAGAATGAAGGTGCGGAGCAGGAAGCCCGAGGCGGGGATCGCCAGCGCCAGGACGAGCCAGACGGAGACGTCGACCAGCATGTACATCGCCGCTGTGAGCGCCAGGTAAGGCACGAGCGAGGTGCAGATGTCCAGCAGGCTCCGGCCCCAGGTGGGGTTCGAGTACGGCTCGAGGTCCCTGGCCCACGTTGGGCGCGCACGGGTCGGCTTCATCTCGACGGCGGCACCGGTCACTAGCCGGGACTCTAGAGGCTTTCACCTCAGTCGTTGTTAAAGATGTTCGGGTTCCCTAATTGGTGCACGTCGGCATGGCGAGGCCCCGACGAGCACCAGGACTCGCCGGGGCCGTCGCGCAGCGGACGGGCTCAGCCGTCGCTGCCGCCGCCGCTGTAGGAGCCGCCGTCGTCGCCGTAGTAGGCGGGCGCGGGGGCTGGCGCGGGTGCGGGCGCCGGGGCGACGTACGAGTTGTCGCCGCCGCCGGTGCCGTCGTTGCCGGCGGTCGCGTCGCCGTCGCCGGTGTCGCCCTCCCAGCCTGTGCCGGCGGTGTTCTTCGTGCCGCCTGTGCGGTCACCGGACCCGGTCTGCGGATCCTGCGTGGGGCCGTCCCCGTGATCGCCGTCCCGGCCGCCGCTGCGGTCGCGATCGCGACTGCCGTCGCCGTCGCGCGGGTCGTCCTCCTCGTCGACCAGCTCGACGTCGCTCCCGCCGTCGTCCTTGCGGAGCTCCAGCTCGCTGAACGACCGCTCGCGGTCATCGCCGCCGTCGAGGTCGCCGATGGCGGTCCCGACTCCGGCCGCGGCCACCAGGCCGCCAGCCACCAGGGCCAATGCCTTCGCGTTCATGGTGTGCCTCCTTGATGGTGGTCGTCTTGACTGCCACCGAGGGTCTCGCCCGGGCCTGAGCGGGCGCTGAGAGTGAGGTGAGAAAAAACTCAGCCGGTCAGTCGCGCAGCCGGTAGCCCATCCCGCGCACAGTCTCGATCAGCTCGTCCCCGAGCTTGCGGCGTAGGTAGCGGACGTAGACCTCCACGACGTTCGAGCCCGGGTCATAGTCGTAGCCCCATACCTGGGCGAGGAGCTGCTCGCGGCTCAGGACCTGTCCCGGATGGGACATCAGCGTCTCGAGCATCGTGAACTCCCGTGCCGTCAGGTCGACCGCGTTGCCATCGACCATCGCCTTGCGGGTGCGAACGTCGAGGGTGACCCCTCCCGCCTCGAGCACGGTCGGCTCCGAGCCGCTGCCCTCCCGGAGCTGAACGCGCACACGCGCCAGCAGCTCCTCCAGCTTGAATGGCTTCGTCACGTAGTCGCTGGCCCCGGCGTCGAGCCCCTCGACCTTGTCGGAGAGGTCGTCGCGCGCGGTCAGGATCAGGACCGGCATCCGCTCGCCACGGCGTCGCAGCTCGCGCAGCACCGAGAGCCCGTCGACGTCCGGCAGGCCGAGGTCGAGGATCAGGAGATCGAAGTCCTCGTCGCTTGCGATCGCCATCGCCTCGGCCCCGTCGGCCACGACCTTCGCGGCGTAGCCGCGCGAGGCGAGCCCCTTCTCGAGGAAGCTGGCCATCCCCTTCTCGTCCTCGGCTATCAGGATCCGCTTCATCGCCCCACATCCTCGCGCCGGTCGAGGTCAGTCGGCCCCTCGACGGGCATTGCGATCGTGAAGGTGGTCCCGTTGCCCGGGCTCGACTCCAGCTCGACGGTGCCGCCGTGGACCTCAGCGATCACCTTCACGATCGCCAGGCCGAGGCCGCTGCCCTCGTAGCGGCGGCGGCTGGCCCCGCCACGGGCAAAGCGGTCGAACACCCGCCCCTGCTCGGCTCGCGGGATGCCCGTGCCCGAGTCCCGCACCCAGATCCTTGCCGTCGACCCCTCCACGGCCCCGCCGATTGCGATCTCGTCGCCCGGGCCGGTGTGCTCGACGGCGTTACGGATCAGGTTCACGGCCGCCTGGGTGAGGCGCTGGCGGTCGGCCACCACGGAGCGGCGCGAGCCCGCCTCGACCGCCCAGACGCGGTCGGGCTGCGAGCGCTCGGCCGTTGCTCTCAAGCTCCTCGGACAGCTCGTCCAGCGGCACGGTCTCGAGCTGCAGGAAGTCCGGCTGCTCGCTCTTGGCCAGCAGCAGCAGGTCGTCGACGAACCGGCTCATGCGATCCAGCTCGCCCGCGATCAGGGTCATCGTCGCCGCCCGGTCGCCCGCCTCGCTCACGCCTTCCTCGCTCAGCAGCTCGATATGCCCGCGGACGACGGCGATCGGCGTGCGGAGCTCGTGGGAGATGTCGCGGATGAAGTCGCGCTGGCTCGAGAACGCGAACTCGAGGCGGTCCAGCATCGCGTTGAAGGAGCGGCCGAGGTCGGCCAGCTCGTCGTCGCCCTCCACGTCGAGCCGGCGGCTGAGGCTGGACCCCGAGACCGAGCGGGCGGCGTCGCGGAGGTTTCGCACCGGCGTCAGGACCCGCCCGGAGACGGCGAACGCGAACGCCGTGCCCAGCACAAGCACACCCAGCGCGACAAGGGCCACGATCCGGACGGCCTCGTTCACCTCCTCGCGCTCGCCCTGTGTGAAGTGGGAGACCACGAACGTGCCCACGTTGCGCCCCTGGGAGACCAGCGGTAGGGCGATATAGCGGACCTCGCCGGCGACGGTGTCGATCTCCCCGCGCTCGGTCTCTCGCAGCGTCCGCCAGCGTGACACGAGCGACTGGTCGGGGAGCAGATCGGCACGCTCGGTGGCGCGGTAGTCGAACTCGCCCCGCTTCGGGATCGTCAGCAGCTGCTCGCCCTCCCCCGGCACGTTGCGCTCGAGGTAGACGGCGAAGATCCGGTCGGAGTCCGAGCCAAACGGCCGGCCCGTCTCCGGGTCGATGCCCCCGGCGAGGCTCTTGAACTCCTGCACCTCCTGCGAGAGGTCCTCGTCGATGCGGTCGTCGAGCCGGACCAGCAGCACCTGGCGCACGACCACGACCGAGATCACCGCGGCGACCACGAGCAGCAGCACGTACGAGGCGAGGATCCGCACCCGGACGTCGCCCGTGATCCGCCGCACGGCCGGGATCTGTCGTCTGCCCTCAGTCATCGCTCGCTCCATCATCGTCCCCGCCCCCATCATCATCGTCGTCCACCGGCGGGCGGTGCCGGCGTTGCCGGCGTTGGCGGCGGAGGCGGCTCGGGGGCGGGAGCGGGAGCCGGGGCGGGCGGTGGGCTCGGCGCCGGAGCGGGCGCCGGGGCCGCGGCTGGGCTCGGCTTGGGATCCCGCTTGGGCGGAGGGTCGGGCTTGCGCCTCGGCTCGCGATCGGGCTTCGCCGGATCGCGGCCGCGGTCCTCACGCAGTTCGACCGGCTCGGGCGTCCGCGGCGGCTCGCTCCCAAGGGTTGGGAGCACGAGCAGGCCGCCCGCGGCCAGGACGGCGACGATGCCCACGATCAGCGCCTTCGGCGACACGCCGGAATGCTGGAACCCGGCCCTGAGGCGCCGATTGGCGCCCGATTAGAGATCTCTAATCCGCTGAGAGCTTTCTCATCGGCGTCTCATCGCGCGCTCAGCGGCAGCGGGGATCGTGTGGTCCATCAGGCAACCCATGACCAACCCCCAGGAGGGCAGGCATGTACGAAGACATCACAGATGAGGAGCAGGCGGCCCCGACCGTCTGGGACCGGATCGGGATCGGCGCCGTGGCGCTGCTCCTGGCCGCGTTCCTGATCGGCACGATGGCGCCGCTGCTCAGCTCGGCGAACGCCGACGTCACCGGCAAGCGTGACGACGACTCGCGTGAGCTGGTCGCCGTCGAGGACGACGACGATGACGACGATCTCGCGAAGGGATCGAACTCTGGCAACAGCAACAGCCGCTCCGGCAACAGCAACTCGAAGAGCAACAGCGCCAACACGCCGACCGGCACCACCAAGGGCACCGGCGACTCGAAGTCGGCCACGAACTCGAGCGACCGCAGCGCCAACACGAAGACCGGCACCACCAACACCGGCGCGTCCCGCAATAGCGTCTCGAACAGCTCCTGACGATGAGCGCGCAGGTAGCCGCCCCCGAGATCGAGCCCACCGAGTCGGCCTGGGAGTTCCGCGAGGGCGACGAGATCGTCGCCGGGCGGAGCGCCATCAAGCTCCTCGGGGGCGGCTTCCGCTACGAGGCCTACCTCGCCTGGGACGAGCGCCTTCGCACCCTCGTGGTGCTGAAGGTGGTTCGTCCCGGGCTGGTGGGCGACGAGCGCACGCTGAGGGGCCTGGCGTCGGAGGTCGAGCTGCTCGAGCGGCTGGCCCATCCGGTCCTGGTGCGCTCCTTCGGCCACGACCTGGAAGGGCCGCGGCCGTTCGTGGCGCTCGAGCATCTGGAGGGGCCGCGGCTCTCGTCGCTCCTTCGCCGCTATGGCCCGCTGACCGTGGAGCAGACCGTCCCCCTGGCGCTCCAGCTGTGCGCTGCCGCGCACTACCTCGCCGCCGAGGGCGTCGCCCATCTCGACATCAAGCCGTCCAACATCATCATGGGCGGGCCGCCGCGGTTGATCGACCTCAGCGTCGCCCGCACCCACGAGCAGTGCCTGGACCTCACGTCCCCTGTCGGGACCGACGCCTACATGGCGCCCGAGCAGTGCATCCCCGACGGGCCGGCCCCGCCGGGGCCCGCCAGCGACGTCTGGGGCATCGGCGCGACCCTGTTCCGGGCGGTGGCCGGCGAGCGCGCCTTCGCCCAGGGCGAGCGCGACGCCGAGCTTCCCACCGAGCGCTGGCCGCAGCTGATGAGCCCGGCCCGCGAGCTGCCGGACCACGTCGGGCCCGCCGTGGCGGAGCCGATCCTCGCGTGCCTGGCCCACGAGCCTGCACAGCGCCCTACGGCGGCGGAGGTCGCCGACCGCCTCGAGCCGGTGCTCGCCGCGCTGCCGAAGCCGCGGCTGTCGAGGCTGAAGCCGAGGATTCAGCGCTAGGGCGCCAGCTCGGGGATGTGGCGCTCGACGTGCCGGGTGATCGTGCGACGGACCCAATCACGCTCGGCCGCATCGGCCATCCGGTAGCGCCCCAGGAGCATCTTCTGGTCGTCGAGCGGGAGGCCGGCCACCTCCCAGCTCACCACCAGGCGCTCGAACAGCATCTCGTCGCGCCTCGCCCATGCGTCCTCGACCGACGTCGCGGCCTTGGATTGGCCGGCGGCGATCTTGCGGATCGTGGCCCGGCTGAGCGACTTTCGCAGCGTGAGGACGCCGCCCTCGTCGTCTGCGTACTCGACCGTCTCGACCGGCTCCTTCGCCCGGCGCTTTCGCCGCTTCGCCATCGCCGCGCATGTTGGCAAGCGGACGATACGGTGGCGCTGTGCCCGCCCCCTCCCCACTCCTCGTCGTCGACACTCCCTCGATGCTCTACCGCGCCTTCTTCGCGCTTCCGAAGTCGATCAAGGGCGCCGACGGAAAGCCGGTGAACGCGCTGCTCGGGGCGGCGAACCTGATCCTGCGCGAGGTGGAGGAACACGAGCCCCGGGCCGTGGTCCTCTGCTTCGGCCCGGACGCAGCGACCTACCGGGTCGAGCTCTACGACGGCTACCACGCCGAGCGCCCCGAGATGCCCGACGAACTGGTGCCGCAGTGGGACGACGCCGATGATTTCTTCCGCGCGTTCGGCTGGGAGGTCGCGGTGCACGACTCGCTGGAGGCCGACGACCTGCTGGGCACGCTGGCGCGCAAGGAGGAGGAGGCGGGGGGGCGGGCGCTGATCCTCACGGGTGACCGCGACATGTTCCAGTGCGCCACCAAGGCGGTCTCAGTCCTCTACACCAGCACCGGCGGGGGCCAGGGCGCCGACGTCGTCGGCCCGAAGGAGGTCGAGAAGCGCTACGGGATCCCACCCGAGCTGGTGCCCGACTTCATCGCCCTGAGGGGCGACCCCTCCGACGGCATCCCGGGAGCCAAGGGCGTTGGCGAGAAGACCGCGGCCGAGCTGCTTCGGCGCCATGGTTCGCTGGAGGCGCTGCTGGAGAACGCGATCGCCGAGACCCGCCCCAAGCTGCGCTCTACCCTGCTCTCCTCCGGCGACGAGCTCCGCGCTTACAAGGACATCGCGACCCTGCGCGAGGCCGGGGTCGATCCGCCCCCGGACCGCCCGACCGACTTCGATGCGGCGGCCAAGGCCGCCGCGGATCGCGGGATGAACCGCCTCGCCGAGCGCCTGGCCGCGGCTGCGGACGGCGGCCGTTGAGGGGGGGCGTGGCGGGGCGCTGATATCGGCGTGATCGCGCGTCGATCGGGGCGGGGTCCGTGCCCCTCGCGCAACCGCGCGGGGCTCTCCACGGAGCGGCTCCCCAAGCGGGGCTCAGGATCTTTACCCCATGGACACGCCCCGAGGGCGTAGCGTGTAGGCGATGCGTTTGCGCGAAAGGCTCGGCCGGGTGGGCAAGACCCTCGTCGGCGAGCCGCAACCCGATGGCAAGGCGGAGCTCCATGTCGACGACCCCCGATTCGACGATTGGGACGTGGTCCGAGACTTCGCCGAGCTTGATGCCGCGCGCGCATTTCGGCAGAACCTCTCGGAGCGGGGACAGGAATCGGTGCTAACCACGGACTGGCCGTTGGACCGGTTTGGCCGCGGTGACATCGCCCTGCGCGTCCCGCCCGGAACCTGGTCACAGGCTGAGGAGCTACTGGAAGCACCCGAGTAAGCGCCGCCGGATCACCGTTGGCGCGGCCCCTCGGGGTCAGGCCCGCTCCGCGAGGAGCCGAGGAGATGACCATGCCGCTTACACCAGCAGATCCCACGGCCCTGGTGCCGCTGCCCGAGGAGGGGTCGCTGGACGCCGTACGGGCGCCCGTGGCGCGGGTGCCGCTGCGGGTTCGCGCGCGGGCATGGGTGCGGCGGCATCCGACGGCCATCACCCTGATCGGCAGCACCGTCGTGCTCGCGGCGCTCGTCGTCGGGCTCTGGGGCAAGCGTGGCGACTTCGCCGAGGCACTCGCCAGCGCCTCGGGGTGGATCCTGGCCGCGGCCGTCGCCCTTCAGGTGATCTGGCTCCTCGCCCGCAGCGAGGCCTGGCACGTATGCGTGGGCGCGGCGGGTGGCAGGGTTGGGCGGCGGCGCCTCTACCGGGCCTCCGCCGTCGGCTACCTCGGCAACCTCTTCAACGCCAACTTCGGGCTCGCGGTGCGGATCGCGGCCCTGCGGCGCTCGGCGCCCGCCGACAGCCCGAAGGCTTCGGTGCTGGTCGCGGCCGAGCTGCCGATCATCGTCGTCGAGATCGGCCTGGCGGCGCTGCTCTGCTTCACCCTCGTCGGCCCGCTGGGCGTCGCCTGGTGGATCCCGATGGCCGTGCTGGGAGGCGCCGGGCTCGTCATATGGGGCATGGCCCGGTTCGTCCGCCACCGCCGCGAGGGCTTCTGGAAGGGGCTCGAGGTGATGCGGGGCCTTCGGAGCCGCAACCGGATCATCGCGCTCGTCGTCTTCGCGGTCAGCATGCAGGTGCTCCGCAACTGGCTGCTCTTGAAGGGCCTTGGCGTGGACATCTCGGTGCTCGACTCGGTGGCGCTCCTGATCGCGACCGCGGCGCTCGGGCTGCTGCCGATCGGCCCCGGGCTCGGCGCGGCCTGCGCGGTGATGATCCTCGGCTCGAACGGGGTCGCCGTGGTCGCCGCCGCCGGTGCCCTCCTGACCGCGACCGGGGCCGTCGGCGCGCTCTGCTTCGCGGCCTGGGCCCTGGCCGACCGCCTGCGCCCAGCGCCGGCCTACCGACTCACGCCCACGGGCTGATCGCGGCGGCCCCGCGTGTCCTCCCCGCGTGAGTCGCCCCGGACTCCGCCGGTAGGCTCCACGGTGCACGCTGCCGAGACGACAAGAGCCGACGGAAGGGGACATGGATGACCACTGCTGCGAAGGACGTCGTGGTGTCGAACGTCAAGGCCGATTCAGTGCCGTGGGTGCCGTTTGCTCCCTATAGCGACGAGGTCGAGCTCAAGTACTTCAAGGTCGATCCGATCCACGGCGAGATCGTCGTCGCGATGCGCTTTCCGCCGGGGATCGAGCTTCCCACGCACCTCCACACCGGAACGGTGATCGGGCACACGATGAAGGGCGCCTGGCGCTACAAGGAGCACGACTGGGTCTCCGAGGCCGGCGACACCGTGTATGAGGTCGCCGCCTCATCGCACACGCCGGTGAGCGTCGGCGAGGAGGACGCCGAGGTGTTCTTCGTGATCGTCGGCGAGCTTCTGTTCCTCGACGACGACGGCGACATCATCGCCCGCGAGAACTGGAAGACGTCGCTCGAACGCTACGAGGCCTTCTGCGAGGCCAACGGCATCGAGGCGCAGGACCTGACGAGCTTCGAGGAGTAGCGGCAGGGAGGGAACGTGCTCGATCCCCTGATCAAGCAGCTGCCCTCGTTCGACGAGGCCGTCGCCGCCGCCGCGTAGAGCCGCGGCGGCGCCCGCCGTCGCGCCGGTGGTCGGCGTCGGGCTTGATTCGGGCGGCCGCGAACTCGGACTGGAGGTTGAGCTGGCGGGCGATGGTGTTGACGTCGCGCGCCTCCTCGGGCTTGACGAACGTGACCCCCACCCCGCTCCGGCCCGCGCGCGCGGTGCGGCCGACCCGGTGCTGGTAGGCGTCGCTGTCGCCCGGCGGGTCGAAGTTGATCACGTGGCTGATCGCGTCCACGTCGATGCCGCGGGCGGCGACGTCGGTGGCTACGAGAGCGTCGACCCTGCCCGAGTCGAAGCGCGAGAGCGCCCTCTCGCGCTGGTTCTGGGACTTGTTGCCGTGCATCGCCAGGGCCTCGACGCCATGCGAGCCGAGACGCTTGACGAGCCGGTCGGCGCCGCGCTTGGTCCGGACGAAGACGAGGGCGAGGTCCCGCTCGGCACGGAGCTCCTCGACCAGTGCGGTGAGCTTGCTCTCGTGGGAGACGCCCACGAAGCGGTGCTCGACCGGGGTGGCGGGCCCGGGCGGCGAGTAGGAGTGGCTGACGGGCGAGCGTGTGTAGGCCTTGGCGATCCGGCCGACCTCGCCGTCGAGCGTGGCCGAGAAGAGCAGCGTCTGGCGCTCGGCCCGGATGCCCTTGACGATCCGGTCGACATCCGGGCGGAAGCCCATGTCGAGCATCCGGTCGGCCTCGTCGAGGACGAGGATGCGGACCCGGTCGAGCGTCACGTCGCCGCGGCCGATCAGATCCAGCAGGCGGCCGGGGGTTGCGACGAGGATGTGGGCGCGGCGGGCCAGCTTGGCCTGCTTCGCGATCCCGGCGCCGCCGTAGACCGCTGCCACGGACAGCGCCCGGGCCTGGGCCAGCGGGCGGATCTCGTCGACGATCTGGAGGGCCAGCTCGCGCGTGGGCGCGACGACCAGCGCCGCCGGGCGGCGCTCCGAGGCCTCGAGGCGCTCGACGAGCGGCGCCGCGAAGGCGAGTGTCTTACCCGACCCGGTTGGGGACTTGACGAGCAGGTCCTCACCGGCGAGCGCGTCGGCGATCACCAGCTCCTGGATCGGGAACGGCTTCGTGATGCCCTGATTGGTGAGGGCCTGTCGGACCGCAGGCGTGATGCCCAGGTCCTCGAAGGACTGACTTGACATGTGGGTGTACTCCTTCCACGGCCTCTGGGCCGCGGGGCGATTCGGAGAGTTCGACTGACCCGAACCGCGCCTGAAGCGCACCGGAAAAAAGACGAAAACTCACGGACGAGTGTCGTCCGTCGCGGATGAACGTAGCAGGATCGGCCTTCGACTCAGCCCGCCGGCGAGGTGGCGACCGTGGTCCTGCGCCCGCCGTAGTAGGACACGGCGTAGGCCAGGCCCGAGACGACCGTGATCCCCACGGTCACCCCGACCAGCGCCTGGACCCAGGCGGCCTGAGGGTCGCCGACCGCGATCAGGACCACGATCGCGACGCTCTGCACGACGGTCTTGGCCTTCCCGAGCCGGTTGGCGCTGATCACGACGCCCTGCCGGCGGGCCGCCAGGCGGATCCCGCTGACGGCCGCCTCGCGGGCCAGGATGATCGCCACGGCCCAGGGGTCGATCCGGTCGATGGCCGCCAGGCAAACGAAGGCCGAGCCGATCAGGAGCTTGTCGGCGATCGGGTCCATGAGCCTCCCGAAGTCGGTGACGAGGCCGCGGGAGCGGGCCAGGTAGCCGTCGAGGGCATCGGTCGCCATGGCGGCCATGAACACGCCCAGCGCCGCGCCCCAAGCGTCGCCGATGAGCAGGATCACGAGGGCCGGGGTCAGGCACATGCGCCCGACGGTGAGGCAGTTGGGGAGGTTCACGGCCGGCCCGCGGGCTCTAGGTCGCACTGGCGCTCCTCCGCGGGACGGCGGCGCGGCGCCGCAGCGGGCGCAGCTCGATCCCGACCAACCGCGCTCCGCCGTAGACGGCCACTGCGCCGATCAGCAGCCCGGCGATGTCGTCGACCACGTAGTGCCAGCCGAAGTAGACGGTGGCCACCGAGGTGAGAGTGAGGAACGTCCACAACCCGATCCGCAGGAGCCGCGGCGCCCCCGCGAGCTGCGCCAGCAATGCGGCGCCGAAGAGCACCGCGACGTGCAGGGAGGCGAAGGCGGCGATGCTCTGCACCGCCGAGCTGGCGTGCGGGTCGAACAGGACCTCCGCGCGATGGTCGAACAGCGTGTTCTGGAGCTCCGAGACGCCGGTGTCGGGGAGCGAGTAGAAGAGCGTCTTCTCGGCGTAGGCCGGCCCCAGCGCCGGAACGAGGTAGTACGAGAGCGCCCCGAGGAGCCAGCAGATCGAGAGCGTGGTGATGTACCAGATGCCCACCCGCAGGCGGCTCGACCAGATCAGCGCGAACCCGATCGACAGCGGCACGAAGGTGAGGAACGCCAGGTACACGGCCGACAGGACGTGGGCGATCGCCCCGGTCCCCAGCACGCTGTGGAGGATCGAGGCCGGGTCGCTGCCGAAGAAGAGCCAGCGCTCGGCGTCGAGCAGCGCCTGGTCGTGGACATCGCCGTTCACGAACGGCATGAAGCTCTTCAGGTTGCGGTACGCGAAATACGTGCCGTAAAAGGCCAGGATGCAGATCACCACGATCGCCCCGCGCTTCCCCCACCAGCGCTCCCGGAAGACCGCCGCGATCGTCGCCGGGTAGGACATCTCGCGCGCGCGGCTCGCACGCCAGGCGCGGGGCAGCAAGTCGACCACTAGGAAGAGCAGGACGATCAGCGCGATCAGGGCCAGCGGCGAGCCCACGTAGCGGGCGTCGGGATCCCGCAGGGGCAACCCCTCCACCGCCGCGACGGTCAACATCGCGGCCAGGCCGATGGCTGCGATGGCCACGGGCGCCGCCAGGGCGCGCGTCACCGTTCCGACCTCCCTACCCCGGAGGTCGTCAGCCTCGGCCCGCGTGAGCGAGCCCGATTCCATTCACAGATTCTTAACTAAATGGCGGCGGGACGCCGCCAGGTCTCCTTCATACGGCCGCCTCGGAGACGGAGGCGGCCTCGCCGCTGCCCGCGCCCACGGCGTGCACCCCGCCGTCCACGTGGACGATCTCGCCGCTGATGCCGCGGGCGAGGTCCGAGAGCAGGAAGACGACCGCGTCGGCAACGGGCCCGGCGTCGGTGCGATCCCAGCCGAGGGGTGCCCGGGCATCCCAGACGCCGGCCAGCTCACCGAAGCCAGGGATGCCGGAGGCGGCCGGGGTGGAGATCGGCCCCGCCGAGACGAGGTTGACGCGGGTGCCGTGCGGCCCGAGGTCGCGCGCCAGGTAACGCGCCACCGACTCGAGCGCCGCCTTGGCCACGCCCATCCAGTCGTAGGCCGGCCAGGCGACCGACGCGTCGAAGTCGAGGCCCACGATGGCCGCGCTCGCCGGGCCGTCGCCGTTCGCGCCGCGCATCAGCGGCGCCAGCGCCTCGGCCAGCGCCTTCAGCGAGTAGGCGCTCGTCTCGAAGGCAATCTTTGCGCTCTCGCGCGGCGCCTCCACGAAGCCGCCGCCGAGGGCGTCGGCGGGCGCATGGGCGATGGCGTGGACGGCGCCATCGACGCGCCCCCAGTGCGACGCGAGGTCGGTCGCCAGCGCGGCCAGGTGCTCGTCGTCGTTGACGTCGAGCTCCAGCACGTCGGGGGGATCCGGCAGCCGCTTGGCGGCGCGTTCGGTCATCCGGCGGGCCCTGCCGAAGCTGGTGAGGACGACCTCGGCGCCCTCCTCCTGGGCGCGCTCCGCGATCCTGTAGGCGATCGAGTGGCGGTTGATCACGCCGGTGACGACGATCCTCTTTCGGTCGAGGATCACAGCAGCACCTCGCCGCCGGCCAGCTCGAGGTCGCGCTCCAGCGCCTCCGGCGCGGCTCCCCGCCACAACGCGTCGACGCGGGCGCGGGCGACGACCTTGTCGTGCTGGTTCAGGACCCGCCATGCGAACGAGACGAGGGCGTGCTCGTCGTCCAGGGGCCTCACGTCGTCCACGCGGGTGTGGACGCGGATCGTGTCGCCGATCGCGACCGGCCGCTTGAACGAAACCGAGTCGAGTCCGCGCAGGGCCACTACCCGCTCGGGGTCGAACGGCACCAGGCCCACGGCGTAGGAGAGGACCAGCATGCCGTGGGCGACCCGATGGCCGAAGCGCCCGCGCGCCGCCCACTCGGCGTCCGCGTGCTGGGGGTGCCAGTCGCCCGTGAGTGACGAGAACGACACCAGGTCGGCCTCGGTGATCGTCCGTCCCCGGGTCGTGTGCTCGGCGCCGGGCAAGGGCGTCTCCGCCTCCCCCGCGATCGCGCTGGTGGTGCCGTTGCCGCTCATGTGTCTCCTCCCGGATGGGTGATCTCGATCTCGAAGCTCTCCTGAAGCAGTGCGGCGAACCCGGCCGCGGCCCGCTCGTGGCCCAGGGGCGAGGGGTGCAAGCCGTCGTCGCAGAAGTTCTCGGAGTCCGCCAGGCCGGGATGGCCCGCCACCTCCAGGCAGGGGACGTCCATCTCAGCGGCCAGGCGGCGGGTGACGTCGTTCATCGCCGCGACGCCACGCTCGACGCGCCGCTGCGTGCGCGGGCCCAGCGGCATGAACGCCCACCCGTCCGGGGCGGTGGCGGTCGCTATCCGCACGCCCGGGACGGACCGGCGCAGGCGCCGGAGGATCCGCTCCAGGTTCGACGCGTAGCGGTCGGGGTCGGGGCGGATGGCGCGCAGGACGTCGTTGGCGCCGCAGACCACGGTGACCAGGTCGGGCTCCAGCTCCACGGCCTCCGGGAGCTGATCCAGCACCTCGTCGCTGGTCGCCCCCTCCACCGCCAGATTGCGGAGGCGAAGCCCCGGGTTGTGCTCCCGAAGCGCCGAGGCCAGGAGCTCCGGCCATGCGCCGGCGCCCTCCGTCCCGGTACCCGCCGTGAAGCTGTCGCCGATCGCCACGTACAGCGACAGGCGCTTGGCCCGCTCGCTGGGGGAGAGTTCCATCGCCAGCTCGGCTACCGGGTCGCGGAGGGTCATCGCCGCTCCAGGGCCCCCAGGGCCCAGCGGAGCCTGGCGCGGGTTTCGGCCGGCTCGATCACCTCGTCCACAAAGCCCGAGGCCGTGGCCCGCTCGGCCCCGAGGTGCTCCTCCGTGTAGCGGTCGGCGAGCTCGGCGGGATCGCTCTCGCCGCTCTCCACCGCCCTGCGATGGACGATCTCGACCGCCTGGCGCGCGGCCATGATCCCGATCTCCGCGCCGGGCCAGGCAAACACCATGTCGGCGCCCAGGTCCTTCGAGTTCATCGTGATCACGGCCCCGCCGTACGCCTTGCGCAGGACGACGGTGAGCTTCGGCACCCGCGCGGCCGCGAACGCACGCAGCAGCGAGGCGCCGTGGCGGATCACCCCGTCATGCTCCTGGCGGGCGCCCGGCATGAAGCCGGGGGTGTCGACGAGCACCACGAGCGGCAACCCGAAGCGATCGCAGTCGGCCACGAAGAGCGCCGCCTTCTCGGCGGCCACAGCGTCGATCACGCCGCCCAGGTAACGGGGCTGGTTCGCGATGACCCCAACCGGGCGGCCGTCGATCCTTGCCATCGCGGTGACCATGTTCCGCGCCCAGCCCGGCTTGAGCTCGAGGACGCTGTCGGGGTCGGCGATCGCACCTAGCGGGTCGCGCACGTCGTAGACCTTGCGCTGCATCTCGGGCACCGAGGCGGCCGGGTCGGGGTCATCTCCATCTCCGCCGAACATCCCGGACTCCTCCCCATAGGGTCCATCAAGGGACGTTCGGTGGGTCGCGGACTCGCCGATGCGGGCGGGCAGCAGGCCCAGCAGGCGGCGGGTGAGATCGATCGCGTCGGCGTCATCGGCGGCGACGAGGTCGCAGACGCCGTTCCGCGAGTGGACGCGCGGGCCGCCCAGATCCTCCATCGAAATGCGCTCGCCAAGCGCGGCCTCGACGACGCGAGGCCCGGTGAGGAACATGCGCGCCGACTCGGTCATGACGACGAAGTCGGTGAGCGCCGGCGAGTACGCGCCGCCGCCCGCGGAGACGCCGCTCACGACGGTGATCTGAGGCACCTTGTCGGCCAGCTCTACGCTGGCGCGGAAGATCCGGCCGTAGCCGGCCAGGGCCTCGTGCCCCTCCTGAAGTCGCGCCCCGCCGGACTCGACGAAGCCGACCACGGGCGCGCCCGCGTCGCCGGCGAGGCCCATCACCCTCACTATCGACTCGGCCTGGGCGGCCCCCAGCGAGCCTCCGAGGAAGCCCGGGTCCTGCGCGTAGCAGAACACCGGCCGGCCGCCGACCGTCCCGGCGCCGGCGACGACCCCGTCCCCGGCGACCGCCCGCTCGCCCAGGGCGGGCGAGACGGCGCCGGTGCGCAGGGCACCGAAGCTGCCCGGGTCGCACAGCCGCTCCAGCCGCTCGACGGGCAGGCTGGGCGGCTCCACGACCGTGGTGCGCGGTGCTGTCGCAAGCGCCGTCATGCCGAGACGCAGAGCACCGCGTTGTGGCCGCCGAACCCGAACGAGTTCGAGATCGCCCGAAGGGGCTCCGGCCCTGCGCCGTTGGAGCGGCGCTCGAGCTCGCGGGCCGAACCGGGTACGTAGTCGAGGTCGAGGTCGGGGTCGCGCTCCTCCCAGCCAACTGTCGGGGGCGCGAGGTCGCGGCGAAGCGCCTCGACGGTCGCGACCGCCTCGACCGCTCCGGCGGCGCCGAGGAGATGGCCGATGACGGACTTCGTGGAGGAAATGGGCAGGTCCGCCGCCGGCTCGCCCAGCGCCAGCTTCAGCGCCTCGGTCTCGCTCCGGTCGTTCAGCGGGGTCGAGGTGCCGTGCGCGTTCACGTAGTCGAGGTCCGCCGCGGAGAGGCCCGCGTCGGCCAGGGCCAGGCCGATCGCCCGCGCCGCGTCGCGGCCCGAGGGCTCGGGCGCCGTGAGGTGGTGGGCGTCGGAGGTGGCCGCGTAGCCGAGCACCTCGCCGACCGGCTCGGCCCCGCGGGCCGCGGCCAACTCGGCATCCTCGAGCACGAGGACGCCGGCGCCCTCGCCCATCACGAAGCCGTCGCGGCGGGCGTCGAACGGGCGCGAGATGCCGGTGGGCGACGTGGCGCCCATCGCGGCGAACGCGGCCGTGGCGACGTCGGTGAGCGCCGACTCCGAGCCGCCGGTGACGACGGCGTCGGCCTCGCCGGACTGGATCATCCGCAGCGCCTGTCCGATCGCGTGGGCCCCCGCGGCGCAGGCCGACATCACGCCGAACGACGGGCCGTGGATGCCGCGGCGCATCGCTACGGCGGCGGCGGCTGCGTTGCCCATCAGCAGCGGGACCGCCAACGGCGAGACCGCCTTGGGGCCCTTCTCCCACAGCACGCCCTGCTGCCACTCGAGCGAGCTGAGGCCGCCGATCCCGGTGCCGATCACGCACCCGACGCGCGCGGGGTCCTGGGGGGGTTCGCCCTCCCAGCCGGCGCGGTCGAGCGCCTCATCCGCCGCGACCACCGCGAGCTGGGTGAAGCGATCCTGGCGGCGGGCCTCCTTGCGGCTCAGGTGGTCGGTCGGCTCGAAGTCCGTGCAGCGGCCGACGCCGTCGGCGATGCCGCACTCGCCGGCGCTCCAGCGGTCGATCAGCGCGTCGGCGCCGACCCCCAGCGGGGTGACCGCGCCGACGCCGGTGATAACCACGCGCCGCCGGCCCGTTGTGGTGGCCTGGGAGGTCATGCCGAGCGCGCGACCACCAGGTCGATCACGTCGCCGACCGTCCGCACGTCCTTGACGGCGTCGCCGTCCAGCTCCACGCCGAACTCGTCCTCGACGATCTGGGCCAGCTCGACCACGTCGAGCGAATCCACGTCCAGGTCCTCGAAGGTCGCCTCACGCGTCACCTCGCCCTCGGCTCCTATCTCCTCGAGGCCGTCGAAGATCACCTTCTCGACCGCCTCGCTCGTCACCTTTGTTGGCACTGGTTCTCCTTTCTCTCGTGTTCTGGGCCCGCCGCCGGCTAGGCGCTGAGGCCCCCGTCAACGGTCAGCACGGACCCGGTCACGTACGCGGCCTCCTCGGAGGCGAGGAACCCCACGCAGGCCGCGACCTCCTCGGGCGTCCCGGTCCTGCGGGCGGGGATCGCGTCGGCGAGGCCGTTGGAGATCCCCTCGGTGAGCTTCGTCTCGACCAGGCCGGGCGCGACCGCGTTCACGGTGATGCCCCGGCGCGCGACCTCCACGGCCACCGTCTTGGTCATCCCGATCAGGCCGGCCTTCGACGCGGCGTAGTTGGCCTGTCCCGCGTTGGCGCGCGGGCCCACGATCGACGCGACGTTCACGATCCGCCCGAAGCGGGCACGCAGCATGGGCCGCAGCGCTCGGCGGGTCGTCGTGAACGCGGCCGAAAGGTTGGTCTCCAGGACGACCGACCACTCCTCCTCTTTGAGCTGCGGGGTGAGGCCGTCGGCGCGCATACCGGCGTTGTTCACGAGCACCATCACGGGCCCCAGCTCGGCCTCGGCGCGCTCGAAGAGCTCATCGACCTGCGCGGCGTCGGTGATGTCGGCGGCGAGCGGCAGGGCGCGCCCACCGTCCGCCTCGATCTGCTTCGCGACCTCGGCGGCGCCGTCGGCGTCGCCGCGGTAGTGCACCGCGACGGGCCAGCCCTGTGTGGCGAGCGCCCGCGCCGTCGCCGCCCCGATCCCGCGGGCCGAGCCGGTCACCAGCGCGCAGCCCTCACGCGTCATCGACCGCACCTCCCATTGAGGCCGGGTCCCACTCGATCACCGTCGCCGCCCAGGTCAGGCCGCCGCCGAAGGCGGCGACGAGGACGCTCGCGCCGGGCTCGAGACGACCGGAGTCGCGGGCGTCGGCGAGGGCCAGCGGGATCGTCGCCGCCGATGTGTTGCCGAAGCGGTCCATGCAATCGATCACGCGCTCTGGGTCCAGTCCCAGCCGCTCTCCGACCGCGGTCAGGATCCGCGTGTTGGCCTGGTGGTAGGCGAAGACGTCGATGTCCTCAAGCCGGCGGCCGGATGCCGCGACGGCGTCGGTCGTGGCCTCGGCCAGGCGGTCGACCGCCTGGCGGAAGGTGTCGTGTCCCTTCATGCGCAGGATCGCCTCGGCGCGGTCGGCCGTGACCAGGTCGTGGCGATCGCCGTCGGCCCCGAGGACGCCCGGTCCGACGCTGTCGCCCGGTGCGGTGGCGAGCACCAGGACGGCCCCGGCCCCATCGCCGAAGAGCGCCCCGGTGGCGCGATCCCCGGGATCCGTGATACGGCTCATCAGGTCGGCGCCGACCACCAGCGCCGCCCGCGCTCGTCCCGACTCCACCTGTCCCGCCGCGAGAACCAGCGCCGAGACGAAGCCCGAACAGGCGGCCCCGACGTCGATCGCGCCGGCCCCGGTCGCGCCGATTCGCGCCGCGACGAGAGGAGCCGCGTTGGGCGTGAGGCGGTCGTGGCTCATCGTCGCGACCAGCACGAGGTCGACCTCGCGCGCGTCGAGCCGTCCGGCGGCGAGCGCGCGCTCGGCGGCCTCGGCGGCATAGTCGATCAGGTCCGTCCCGGCGGCGGCCACCCGGCGCTCGCGGACGCCGGTGCGCGCGACGATCCAGTCTTCGCTGACGCCCAGCCTGGGGGCCACGGTGGCGTTCGTGACGACCGTCGCGGGAACGGCCACCCCGACGGCGCTGACGGCGGCTCCGCGGATCGCGGCGGCGCGGGGCGTGAGGCTGGGCGCAGGGGCTGCCTCAGGCATGGGCCACCTCGCCGAGCACGCCGGCCTCGACGTCGTCGAAGGCACGGCGGACCATCCCGGTCAGGGTCTTGCCCGGCCCGGCCTCGCTGAAGCGGTCGACGCCCAGCGCCCGTAGCTCGAGCAGCGTCTCGCGCCAGCGCACCGGGCGTACCAGCGCGGCGGCGAGCTGGTCGCGGACCTCCGCCGGCCTGGTCGCGAACGGCGACGCCGTGGAGCTTGAGTAGACGGGCATGGCGGGAGCGGAGAACTCGACGTCGTCCAAAGCGGCGCGGAACGGGGCGACCGCAGATCGGATGGCGGGCGAGTGGAAGGCACCCCGGACGGCGAGGCGAATGGCGCGCACGCCGTTCGCCTTGGCCTCCGCGGTGGTGGCCTCGAGCGCATCGACGGGGCCCGCCACGACGAGCTGGGTTGGGCCGTTGTCGTTGGCGATCAGAGCCCCGCCGCGTTCGGCCGCGGCCCGGGCGACCTCGCTGTCGCCGAGGAGGGCGAGCATCCCGCCTGGCGCCTCATCGCCGGCAGCCTGCATCAGGCGGCCGCGCACGACCGCCAGGCGGACGGCGTCGGCCTCGGCCACGGCCCCGCCCGCGGCGAGCGCGCTCAGCTCCCCCAGTGAGTGCCCGGCGAGATACGCGGCGTCGGGTCGGCCCGCCCGCGTCCAGCCGGCGAGGCTGGCGCAGACGATGGCGGGCTGGGCGTACGCGGTGCCCTCGTCGACGAGCTCGAAGGGATCGGCGCCCACCTCGGCCAGTGCGAGCTCGAGGAGCTCGGGCGCATGCTCGGCGACGAGCTCGCGCATGCCGGCGGTCTGACTGCCTTGTCCGGGGAAGAGAAGGGCGGCGGGCATCACCGGATACTTCCCCGGGCCGACCCGAAAGTTAAGGCCCAGAGCGCCGATACCCCCCGGGCGGGGGGTGCAGCCGGGACGCCTGGGGGGTGCCACGGCACGCCACACGCGGTCCCACGGAGACCGACCGCGTCGGCGCCCTATCCCGCAGCGCTGCCTACCCGATCAGGCCGATCTGCTGGGCCCGCTTCACCGCCGCGGCGCGGTTGCGGACCTCCAGCTTGCGGTAGATCGAGCTGGTGTGCTCCTTGATCGTGTGCGGGGAGAGATAGAGCCGGTCGCCGATCTCGCGGTTCGTGGCCCCGGTGGCGATCTCGTGGAGCACCTCGCGCTCGCGCGAGGTGAGCTGCGGCGGTGGCTGCTCGTCGACCCCCTGGTCGCCGAAGACCTCCATGCCGAGCGCGACCATCCGCACCGCCTTGACCACGTCCGGTGCGCCCCAGTCCTTGGAGACGAAGCCGGACGCGCCGGCCGCCCTGGCGACCGCACGGGAGACCGTGCCCGCGCCGGAGATCAGGAGCACCTTCGTCTCCGGCGAGCGCGCCTTCAGCTCGGCGGTGAGATCGGCGCCGGATTGCTCGCCGAGGAAGAGATCCACGAGCGCCACGTCCGGGTGAATCTTCTCCGCAAGCTCCAGCGCCTCCTCGGCGCTCCCGGCGGCGGCGCAGCGTTCGACCCAGGGCTGGCGCTCCAGCAGCAGCCGGAAGCCCCAGTGGACCACGTCGTGGTCGTCGGCGACCAGCACACGCAGCGAGAGCCCGTTCGCATTGGCGGCGGGCGTGGCCATCAGCCCGAGGCGGAGCCGACCATCCGCACGTGCCAACGGCCGTCGGGGAGCGAGCCGAACTCGACCAGGGCATCGTGCTGAAGGGCCTCGAGCGTCAGCAGGCGAAGGCCCAGCCCCGCCCCCGCCGCGCCCGCGGGGGAGCGGTCGGCTCCGTCGTTCGTGATCTCCAGCTCGAAGGCGTCCCGGGGGGTCGCGACGCGCATGTCGATCCGCTCCGGGTCGCTGTGCTTCTCGCAGTTCCGCAGGGCCTCGAGGAAGACGGCCTGGGCGAGCCCCTCCAGGTGCTCCGGGACCTCGACCCGGGCCGGCCAGGACACCTGCAGCTCCGGGGTCCGCTCGGCCCGGCGGGCGACCAGGTCAGCCAGCGAGACGTCCGGCGGGCGCCGGTGGTAGGTGGCGGGACGACCAAGGGCCGAGCGAAGGTCGGTGAGAACCGACTGAAGCTCGTCGTGGCACTTGCGCCGCTGGTCGGCCGACAGGGGCTCGCCCGACCCCAGCGCCAGCACCAGGCCGAACAGCCGCTGCATCACGCGTTCGTGGATCTCCCGGGTCAGCTCGATCCGCTCGTTGAGCTGGCGCGTGCGCTCGTCCTGGCGGGTGGCGCGCTCGACGCTCGCGGCGAGCGCGGCGAGGCGGCCCAGGGTGAGGATCGTCTGCTGCCCCTGCTGGCTCAGCTCGAACGGCGCGCCGCCGCCGTCGGCGAAGATCACTCCCAGCCACCGGCCGCCGGCCGCGACCGGCCCGCACGCGAGCGTGGTGACACCCGGGAAGCGGGCATAGCGGACGGGGATCTGGCTGGCCAGCTCGCCGGTGCTCTCGACCACGCGGTCCTCGGCCAGGGCGCGCTGGGCGATGGGGGTCTCGTCGAGGGTCCCCTCCACGCCGTGAAGCAGCGAGCGATCGACGCCATGCGAGCCGACGGGGCGCACAGCCCGCGTGCCCGGGTCGTACAGGAACAGGCCGCAGCGCTCCATCGGGGTCAGGCGGCATAGGGCCTCGCAGACGTGGTCATAGAACTCCCCGGCCTCCGTCGCCGAGTCGAGCTCCGCGATCAGCCCTGCGAGTACCTCGACCGTGTCGGGGTGGGCTGGGGCGGTGTGGGCCTCGATGACAGGTGCTACCCGCTCGCTCGCCACGCGTTACCCCTCGACCCCCCCGTTCGGGGGGTCCTGTGCGTGAATGATCTGGACGCGGTAGCCATCCGTCTCCAGTGCGGCCAGTATCCGGTCGCGGTGCTCCGCCCCCCGCACCTCGAGCACCATCTCCACGCGCGTCTCGTGAAAGCCACGGCGGCCAAAGTCGCGAACGTGCTGAACGTCGATCACGTTCCCTCCCTCGGCGGCGATCCGGGCGAGCAGGGCCGCCAGCCCTCCCGGGTGGTCGGGGACGCGGGTCGCGATCTGGACGCTCCGGCCGGTGGCCGCCTCATGAAGGCGGGCGATGGCCGAGACGCGGCTGAGGTCGAGGTTCCCGCCGCTTAGGAGCGCCACCGTGGTCCCCTCGGACGCGGGCTCCACCGCACCCGTCCGCAGCGCGGCTACCGACACGGCTCCGGCGCCCTCGACCACCAGCTTCGAGCGCTGAAGCAGCTCGACCATGGTCTCGGCGATCGCGTCCTCCGACACGGTCGCCAGCTGCTGGACGTGGCGGTCGATGAGCGGCCGCGTGAGCTCGCCCGGCTCCTTCACGGCGATCCCGTCAGCCAGAGCGAAGCGCACGTCGCCTGTCGGCGAGCGGCCGCTCATCGGCGCGCAGACGTCCGCCTGGACCCCGGCGACCTCGACGTCGGGGCGGAGAGCCGCGAGGACGCCCGCCACGCCCGCGGCCAGCCCGCCGCCGCCGACGGGCACGATCACCTTCGCCAGGTCCGGCACCTGCTCGGCGAGCTCCAGGCCCAGCGTCGCCTGGCCGAGGATCACGGCCGGGTCGTCGTAGGGATGGACGAAGGTGGCGCCGCTCTCGGCCGCGAAGGCCCGCGCCGACTCCACGCAGCCCTCCAGTCCCTCGCCGGCGAACTCGAGCGTGGCGCCACGCGCCTCGATCGCCTGCGCCTTCGTCACCGAGGACGTGCGGGGGACGAAGATCCGGCAGGTGAGCCCGAGCTCGGAGGCGACGTAGGCGAGCGCCTGTCCGTGGTTGCCCGCGCTGGCGGCCGTGACCCCGGCCTCGGGCTCGGCGGGCTCGCGGGCCAGCTTGACCGCCACACCCCGCACCTTGAACGAGCCCGTGCGCTGGAGGTTCTCGGCCTTGACGCTGATCGAGCCGCCCAGTGAACGGGTTAGCCAGCCCGCGTCGAACACGGGCGTCTCGCGCGCGAACCGCCGTGCCTCGTCCCGGGCCTCCGTGACCGTCGCCGCGGAGAGGTCGAGGGCGGTGGCGGCCATCAGGCGGGGATCGCGACGATCGCGTCGACCTCGACCAGGGCGCCCTTGGGCAACGCGTCGACGCCCACCGTCACCCGTGCCGGCGGCTCCCCCTCGAACCACTCGGCGTAGGCGTCGTTGATGGCGGCGAAGTCCCCAAGGCGCGTCGTGTAGACGGTGAGCCGTAGCGCGTGGGCGAGCGAGGTCCCCGCGGCCTCGGCGACGGCGGTCAGGTTGCGAAGGCACTGGGTCGCCTGCTCTGCCGGGCTCTCCCCCACCAGCTCTCCTGCGGGGTCGAGCGGGACCTGCCCGGAGCAGTACAGGATCCCTTCGTGCTCGATCGCCTGGCTGTAGGGGCCGACCGCGGCGGGGGCCGCGTCGGTGGAGATCGGGGTCCTTAGCCGAGTCACCGACTCACAAGTTACGCCCGTTGCCACCTGCGCGGGTCCTCGCCGTCCCGCTCCTCCAACTCGCCGGCCAACACCAGGTGGTCGATGTAGGCGAGCGCCATCTGCAGGCCCCACGCGGCCGTCGCCGGGCTCAGGTTCTCGGCCCCGACGATGTCGCCGATCACGTCGAAGGCAGTTCGCGGGCCGCCGGCGAACGCTCCGCGCACGCGCGCCAGGTGTTCATCCACCAGGAGGCGGTTCGCCTCCGCCTTCGCGGGCACGTCGCGGAACGGCCGCCCGTGACCGGCCAGGCAGAGCCCGGTGTCGAGTGCGGCGACCGTGCCGAGGCTCGCCAGGAACTCGCCGACGGGATCGGGCGTGTGGCCGTAGTCGAAGAAGGGCGACACTCTGCCCAGCACGTGGTCACCTGAAATGAGCAGGCCACTCTCAGGCTGGTGGAGGACGACGTGGGACGGGGCGTGCCCGGGCGTCTCGTGCACCTCCCAGGTGCCGAGGTCGGTCTCGATCTCGACCCCGGGCACCAGGTCGCGGTCCGGCTCGACAAGGCGAGCGAGCCCCGTGTTCTCGCCGCGGCGGCTCTTCTCGTAGCGCTCGAGCGCCGCCGCCGGGACGCCGCTCTGTCGCGCCACCTCGATCCGGCGGTCGAGAGCGCCGTCGGGATCGTCCGCCATCGCCCTGATGTGGCCCCACGCGGGATGCATCCACAGTTCGCATCCGGCGGCGTCGACGATCGGGCCCGCGAGGCCGTAGTGGTCGGTGTGGGCGTGGGTGCAGACCAGGAGGCTCACGTCGGCGAGCGAGAACCCCACCTGCGCCAGCGCCAGCTCGAGCTGGCGCGTGCCGTCGCTGTCGGCGTACCCCGTGTCGAAGAGGACGACGCCGTCGCCGGCCGCCACCGCGAACGCGTTGCCATGCGGTACCCCCGGCCACGGCAGCGGCATCCGCAGCCTGAAGACGCCCGGGAGCACCCTCTCCCCCCGCCCGATCTCCCGCTTCCGCTGTCCACCACCCGGCACGTGTCCTGCTTTGCCCCTACACGGAGTGTGGGCTGTGCAGGAACCGCTCGGGATGCCGCGTTCAGCGCATGTGGCGGGCGATCACGACCCGCTGGATCTCGTTCGTCCCCTCATAGATCTGCGTGATCTTCGCGTCGCGCATCATCCGCTCCACCGGGTACTCGGTGACGTAGCCGTAGCCGCCCAGCACCTGCACAGCCTCGACGGTCACCTCCATCGCCGTGTCGGAGGCGAACAGCTTCGCCATCGAGGAGTACAGGCCGAGCTGCTCGTCGTTCCGGTCGGCCATCGCGCAGGCCTTGTAGAGCAGCTCGCGCGCCGCTGCCGTCTTCGTCTGCATGTCCGCGAGCTTGAACTGGATCCCCTGCAGCTCGTTGATCGGCTTCCCGAACGCGGTCCGCTCCTTCGCGTAGTCATTGGCGTAGTCGATCGCCCCCTGGGCGATGCCCACCGCCTGGGCGGCGGCGCCGAGGCGTGTGCGCTCGAGGGTCCCGAGCGCGACCGACATCCCCCTACCGACCTCGCCGATCACGTTCTCGGCGGGGACCCGCACGTCCTCGAACACCGGCTGGCCCGTCGGCGAGCCGTGGATCCCCAGCTTGTGCTCGTACTTGGGAACCGCGAAGCCCTCGCGATCCTTCTCGACGACGAACGCCGTCGCGCGCCGCTCCTCGCGGTCGGTGACCGCGAAGACGACGTAGAAGTCGGCGACGCCCGCGTTGGTGATCCAGTTCTTGGTCCCGTTGATGACCCACTCGTCGCCGTCTGCGACCGCCGTCGTCCGCATCGCCGCGGGGTCCGAGCCGGCGTCGGGCTCGGACAGGCAGAAGGCGGGCGACTGCTCGCCGGAGGCGCAGGGGGGCAGCAGCCGCTGCTTGAGCTCATCCGAGCCGAACAGCTGGATCGGCAGCGTGCCCAGCTCCTGGATCATCAGGATCAGCGCGACCGCCGCCGAGGCCTTGGCCAGCTCCTCGACCGCGATCTGAAGCATCAGCGTGCCGGTGCCGGTACCCCCGTACTCGGTGTCGAAGGGCAGACCCAGGATGTCCTGCTCGGCGAGCAGCTGCCGCAGGTCCCAGGGGTACTCGTCGTCGCGATCGATCTCGGCGGCCCGCGGCGCCACCTGCTCGCTGGCGATCCTGCGGACGAGGTCGCGGAGGTCCTGGTGGCCCTGGGGGATCGAGTAGAGGTCGTTCATCCGGAGGGATCCTCGCAGGACAGCCCCGCGCCGGCCGGTCACCTCACATGAACGTCCCGGACACCCCCCGTATAGGAACCACTGCGGGACGTTCATGTGGGGGCGGATGGCTACCCTGCGCGGCCGATGTCCGCCGAATACGTGTTCTCGATGTACAAGGTGTCGCGGGTGCACCCTCCGAACAAGGAGGTGCTCTCCGACATCTCGCTCAGCTTCCTGCCGGGCGCCAAGATCGGCGTGCTCGGCTACAACGGTGCGGGCAAGTCGACCCTGCTGAGGATCATGGCCGGCGTCGACACGGAGTTCCGCGGCGAGGCCCAGCTCCACCCGAAGGCGACCGTGGGGATGCTCGAGCAGGAGCCCCAGCTCGATCCCGGCAAGGACGTGCGCGGGAACGTCGAGGAAGGGCGTGCGCGAGATCCGCGACCTGCTCGACCGCTACAACGAGGTCGCGGCCAACTACTCGGACGAGAACGCCGACGAGTTCGCCCGCCTCCAGGAGCAGATCGACGCCGCCGACGCCTGGAGCCTCGACACCGTCCTCGACACGGCGATGGACGCGCTTCGCCTGCCCCCAGGCGACGCCGACGTGACCAAGCTCTCGGGCGGCGAGCGCCGGCGGGTCGCGCTGTGCCGCCTGCTCCTGCGCGCCCCAGACCTGCTTCTGCTCGACGAGCCCACCAACCACCTCGACGCCGAGTCGGTCGCCTGGCTCGAGCGCCACCTCGAGGAGTACAAGGGCACCGTCGTCGCCGTCACCCACGACCGCTACTTCCTGGACAACGTGGCCGGGTGGATCCTCGAGCTGGATCGCGGCCGCGGGATCCCCTTCCAGGGCAACTACTCGTCGTGGCTGGAGCAGAAGCAGGAGCGCCTCGCCCAGGAGAAGCGCCGCGACACGGCGCGGGCGAAGACGATCGCGTCGGAGCTGGAGTGGGTGCGCGAGAACCCCAAGGGCCGGCGCAAGAAGTCGAAGGCCCGGCTCGCCCGCTACGAGGCGCTCCTGGCCGAGGAGCGGAGCGTGAAGCTCGAGGATGTCCAGATCCACATCCCGGCCGGGCCGCGGCTGGGCGACGTCGTGGTGGAGGCCCAGAACCTGCGCAAGGGGTTCGGCGATCGCCTGCTGATCGAGGACCTCTCCTTCTCGCTGCCGCCGGCGGGGATCGTGGGCGTGATCGGCCCCAACGGCGCCGGCAAGACGACCCTCGTGCGGATGATCACCGGCGCCGAGCAGCCCGACTCGGGCGCGCTGCGCCTCGGCGACACCGTCGAGCTGGCCTACGTGGACCAGTCGCGCGACGCCCTCGACGATTCCAAGACCGTCTGGGAGGAGGTCTCCGGCGGCCAGGACGAGATCACCGTCGGCGACCGCACGATGAACTCCCGCGCCTACACCAGCGGCTTCAACTTCAAGGGCTCCGACCAGCAGCGCACGGTCGGGACGCTCTCGGGCGGCGAGCGCAACCGGCTGCACCTGGCGAAGCTGCTGCGAAGCGGCGGCAACCTGCTCCTGCTCGACGAGCCCACCAACGACCTCGACGTCGACACGCTGCGCGCGCTCGAGGAGGCGCTGCTCGCGTTCGCCGGCTGCGCGGTGGTGGTCTCCCACGACCGCTGGTTCCTCGACCGCATCGCGACCCACGTGCTCGCGTTCGAGGGCGACTCCGAGGTGCGCTGGTTCGAGGGCAACTTCGAGGCGTACGAGGAGAACCGCCGCGAGCGCCTCGGCGCCGCGGCCGACCGCCCGCACCGGATCACCTACAAGCGCCTGTTGCCTCAGGGGCGACAGGCGCCAACGTCTGACGCCGGCGGGCTGAACTAGGCTGTCCGGCGTGTCGACTCCAGAGCCAGCGGTCGAGCTGGCGGCGCGAAGGGGCATCCCGTGGAGGAACGCCGAGAGCCAGACCCGTGAGGCGAGCTGGCGTTCGGTGGCCGCCGGACCCATCATCGCCGCCGTCACCACCATCGCAGCACTGATCGCGACCGGCGCGGCCGGCGTGACATTCCGCGACCCCGACAACGTCGCAGCCCTCTACGTGCTGGAGGTCGGGGCCGGGGTGGCGCTGCTCATCGGGCTCGACATCTTCCTCCGCGCCCGTCGCCAGACCGGTACGCGGTGGCCCCCGCGCGCCGCCATGGCCGCCGTCCGGCGCGAGCGCTGGACACCCGCGCGCGCCGGCATCGTGGCGATCGCCATCGTCGCCTTCTACGCGAGCTATCTCGCGTACCGGAACCTGAAGTCCGTGGTGCCGCTGATTCGCCCCGATGAGCTTTACGACGCGCAGCTCGCCGACGTCGACCGTGTGATGTTCCTCGGGAACGACCCTGCCGCACTTCTGCACGGGCTGTTCGGCACCGGGGCGTCCGCCCACGTCATCTCGGCGCTCTACATCGCGTTCATCGTCTTCCTCCCCCTCTCCCTCGGCGTCGCGCTCGTATTCGCGGAGCGCCTGAAGGCGAGCCTGTTCTACGCGGCCGCGTTGGGCGCCAACTGGATCATCGGCGCCGCCACCTACTTCATGCTTCCGGCGCTAGGGCCGATCTATTTCTACCCGCAGTGGTTTTCGGACCTCCCTTACACGGAGACCACATACCTCCAGGATCTCCTCATGTCCGATCGGGTCGCCTTCCTCGCCGACCCGGCGACGGGCACGCCCCAGGCGATCGCGGCGTTCGTATCGCTTCACATCTCGATCAGCTTCACCGCGCTACTGGCGGCCTATCTCTTCGACGTCGGGCGCCGGTTGAAACAGGGGCTGTGGATCTGGCTGGGGATCACGACGATCGCCACGGTCTACCTGGGTTGGCACTACTTCATCGATGACATCGCCGGGCTCCTCGTGGCGGTGGCGGCGCTGGCCGTGGCCCGGATCCTCACCGGCTACGACCCGCGCAAGGAGCGGGCCGCGCGCGCCGGCGCCGACCAGACGGTCCCGGCCCCCGCTACGCCCTGAGCTTGTAGCCGCGCTGGAACAGCCTGAGGTTCACCGCGAACAGGGCCGCGGTCGCCAGGGTGAGGGCGCCCAGCGACAGCGCGACGGACGCCTCCGAGAATCCCAGGAACCCGTAGCGGACGAGGCCGATCATGTAGTAGACGGGGTTGAAGTGCGTCATGGTCTGGAACGGCTCGGGGAGCAGCGACGCCGAGTAGAAGACCCCGCCCAGGAAGATCAGCGGCGTGAGGACGAAGGTCTGCGCGATCGCGACGTCGTCGAACTGCTCGGCCCGGATCCCGATCAGCACGCCGAGCTGCGAGAAGAAGAAGCCGACCAGGAAGAGCGCCGGGAACAGGATCAGGACGTTCTCGACCGGCAGGTCGACCAGGAACGACGCGGCAGTGAAGGTGAGGACGGCAACGGTGAGGCCCCGCATGAAGCCGCCGAAGGTGAAGGCGAGGAGCAGCTCCAGCGGCGACGCCGGCGATGAGAGCTGGTCCTGGATCGCCCCCTGGAACTTCTGCTGGAGGATCGACGACGCGTTGTTCGAGAACGCGTTCATCGCCCAGGCCATCATGATCAGCCCGGGGATCACGAACACCACGTAGTCGAAGCCGTGGAGCTTGTCGATCCTGGTCCCGAGGGCGGCGCCGAACACCGAGATGTAGAGGAACGTCTCCAGAAGCGGCGCCCCGATCGTCTGCTTCTTGATCTTCAGGAAGCGGTTGACCTCCCGGCGCCACAACGTGAAGAGGCGGATCTGCGCGGCGCTCACGAAGCAAGCTCCTCCACCCGCGAGCGCGAGAGCTCGGCCCGGCCGACGAGCGCCAGGTAGGCGTCCTCCAGGTTCGCGACGCCGTACTTGCCCGCCAGCTCGCCGCTGGTCCCCTGGGCCACGATCTCGCCCTGGTTGATGAAGGCGATCTTGTCGCAGAGCTGCTCCGCCTCCTCCAGGTAGTGCGTCGTGAGCAGGATCGTGGTGCCCTCCTCGTTGATTCGCCGCACGTAGTGCCAGAGCTCGAGCCGCAGCTCGATATCGACCCCGGCCGTGGGCTCGTCGAGGATCAGCAGGCGCGGGCGGTGCATCAGCGCGCGGGCCAGGATCAACCTCCGCTTCATCCCGCCCGAGAGGGTGCGGGTGCGCTCGTCGCGCTTCTCCGTGAGCGAGAAGGTCTCGAGGAGCTCCGCGGCGCGCTCGCGCCGCTCGCGCTTGGGCATGCCGAAGTAGCCGCCGTGGTAGTCGAGCGTCTCCTCGACGGTCAGGAACCAGTCGAGGTTGAGCTCCTGGGGAGCGAGGCCGACCGCCTGGCGCGCCTCCGCGTAGTCGTCGATCGCGTCGTGGCCGAAGACCCTGATCGTCCCCGAGGTGGGCTGCGCCAGCCCGGTCGAGCAGTGGATCAGCGTCGACTTGCCGGCCCCGTTGGGGCCGAGCAGGCCGAAGAAGTCGCCCTGCTCGATCTCGAGGGCGACCCCGCGCAGCGCCTCCACCCCGGTCGGGTAGCTCTTGACGAGGTCGGAGATCTCCAGCGCGTGGGGGTCTGCCGGCAGGCGACTCAGGGTAGCCCGGCGCCCGCGGCGGCCTCCGGGCTGGCTCGCGCGGAGGGCCCCGGGCCCGTCCTTCGGACCCGGGGCCGCTGCCGGCGTGGGGTTACCGGGCTTCGGCGCTGACCGTGGCTGTGCCGAGCAACAGGCCCGGCGTGAACGCCGTGGTCTCGAACGCGCCGTTCAACGCGTCCGCGGCCGCCTTGGTCAGCCTCGCCTCGACGCCAGAGACCGTGACGGAGCGGTCGACCACATGGATCGTGGCACCGCTGAGATCGAGCTTCAGGATCGAGACCCGATCCCCCCCGACCTTCGCGGTCAGATCCGGCTTGTCGTCGATGTTGATGTCGAACCGCTTGAGCTCGACGACGGTGTCGTCCTTGGTCAGGGAGATGCCGCCCGAGTGCCTGATGACGCCTGCGAGGCTCTCCGTGTCGACCCGGCCGCCCGTGATCGGGAAGGCGATGCCGTCGACCCCGGCGGTCGCGGGCGCAATCGGTGCGGGCGCGATCCCCAGCGACTCGAGCGCGTCGGCCGCGCCCTCGTCGAGCGCGAGCGTGGTGTCGCCCTCCGCCGAGCAGGGCGACGCTCTCGGGTACCGCGACGACGCTGACCCCGCCGACCACCAGGCCGTCGGCGAAGACGTCGGTGTCAAGCGCTGCGTTCAGGGCCTTCGCGGCCTTGTTGGTGAGCACGGCTTCGACCCCCGAGACCTCGGTGCTGAATCCAGCTCGATCGATCGAGGCGCCCGACAGGTCGAGCTTGAACACCTTCAGGTCGGCCTTGCCCGCGTCCGCGGTCAAAGTCGCGGTGTCGCCAAGATCGACGACGAAGTCCTTGATCTTCACCTTGTCCTGCCCCGACTTGAAGCGCAACCCACCGGCGTGCTTGATCCTGCCGGTCGCCTCCGCCGGATCCAGCTTGCCGCCGGTGATCGGGAAGGTGAAGCCGCCGCCGTGGGACTCGGCGGGATCGACGCCCTTGACGCTGATGCCGGCGTCCTCGAGCGCCATGGCGACGCCCGAGTCGACGAAGAGGGTGGTGCCGTCGCCCTGGAGCGGATCGGGGTCCTCGGCGGCCGCCGGCTGAGCGGCCAGCAGGGCGACGGCGCCCGCTACCACGGCGACGATGCGCCCGCGTGTTCGACTTGTCATTCGTGACCTCCTTGGGTCTCGGGGTTCATCCGCCTGTACGGGCGCGCCGACTCGCCGGTTGGAAACCGGCCAGAGGGCAACCGCGACGGGCTGCCGTGCGTAGTCACGGGGTGATGGAGCCGATCTCGATCCCCTCTGACCTGCGCCGGCTCGACGGATACGGCTACCTTCAGGGGGTGGCCCAGGCCGCATCCGAGCCCAACGGCGACGACGCGCTTGCCGCGCGCCTTGGTGCCGACGATCCCGGGGCGGTCGACGAGCTCTGGAGGGAGTACGGCGACGCCGTCTACGCCGTGGCGATGAAGCGCCTGCGCGACCCCTCGGCCGCCGAGGACGTCCGCCAGCAGGTGTTCGCCGAGCTCTGGGAGCGGCGAGCGAGCTACGACCCCGCGCGCGGGCCCGTGCGGGCTTGGGTCCTGACCATCGCTCGCAGCAGGACCATCGATCACCAGCGCCGGCGGCGACCCTTGTCCGCGGATCCCGATGCCCTCGACAGGATGCCCGCGCCTCCGCACAGGGACGAGTCGCCCGAGCTGGTCGTCGACCGCGTGGGCGTCGCGGACTTGCTGCGGCGGATCCCCGCCGAGGAAGCGGGGCTCCTGCGGATGCGCTTCTACGACGAGCTGAGCCAGAGGGAGATCGCGGGCCGGACCGGGATCCCGCTCGGCACGGTCAAGATGCGGATGGTGCAGGCGCTGGAGCGCCTGCGCACGATGATGGAGGCCGAGGGGGCAGGCCCATGAGCGCGCGTGGCTTCAGCGCCCACGACTACGTGCTCGGCGAGCTCTCCGGCCCCGAGCTGGCGGAGGCCGAGCGCCTGGTGCGCGAGGATCCCTCCTTCGCGGCCGAGGTCGACCGGCTGCGCCCGGTCGTCGCCGAGCTCGGTCAGGTCCCGGGCGATGTCTGGGCTCAGATCCCCCCGCTGCAGCCCGCGTCGGAGCCGGCCGGCAACGCGCGCACCACGGCGCGGCCCAGGCGCCGGATTCTCGGGCTCTCCCCCTCCTTCGCCGCAGGCGTGGCTGCCGCTGCCGCCGCGTGGTCGTCGCCGTCGTGCTCGTCGCGACCGATGGGAACGAGGATGCGACGACGCTGACCCTCGCCGCCGTCCCCGGCAGCGATGCCGACGCCAGCGGATCCGCCGAGCTGGGCGGCGCCGGCGACACCGCCCGGGTCCAGCTTGCAGGCCTCGAGTCCAGCCGCGACGGCGAGTTCTACGAACTCTGGATGCTGAACGACGCCGACGATCTGGTCTCGCTCGGCTCGTTCCGCGTCGAGGACAGTGGCGAGACCGAGGTCGAGCTGCCGATCCCGGTAGACCCCTCCGAGTACGGCTTCCTGGACATCTCGCTCGAAGCCGACGACGGCGACGCCTCCCACTCCGGCGATTCCGTGCTGCGCGGCCCGATCAGCTCGAGCTAGCGCCCGCGGCGGCTTTCCGGCTTAGCCCGCGCGGCGGTAGAGGCGCACCGTCAGCGGCGCGAAGATCGCCGTCAGCACCGCGGCGCTCACCGAGCACCACGGCGATGTCGCTGCCGGCCGCGTTGCCGTCCATCAGGCCGCGCGCGGCGCTGACGAGGAAGCAGACGGGTTGACGTCGACGATCGTCTCGAGCCAGCTCGGCATCGTCTCCGGCGGCACGAACGCGTTGGAGACGAAGATCAGCGGGAACAGCGCCATGAAGCCGGTGTTCATCACCGCGTTGGGCGTGCGCATCACCAGCCCGACGGTCGTGAACACCCACGAGAGGCCGAACGCGAAGACGACCACCAGCCCGAGGGCGGCGATCACGCCGGCGACGCCGCCGTCGGGGCGGTAGCCGAGGATCAGCCCGACGATGATGCACACGGTGGCCGCCGATCACGTAGCGGACGGCGTCGCCGATCACGGCGCCGACCAGCGGCGCCGGGCGACCAGATCGGGAGCGAGCGGAACCGGTCGACGACGCCCTTGGTGATGTCGGTGTTCAGCGTCGACCCCGGAGTAGACGGTGCGTGAACAGCACCGACATACGACGTCCCGGGCAGGATGAACTGGAGGTACTCGCCGGTCGAGCCGGAGATCGCGCCGCCGTACATGTAGGTGAACAGCAGGACGAACAGCACCGGCGTGAGCGTCACGTCGATCAGCTGCTCGGGGACGTGCTTGATCTTCAGCATGCCGCGCCACCCGAAGGTGAGCGCAGGCCGCGATCGGCGCTCGCGCGCGGCGGCCGCTCGCCGGAGGAGAGCGCGGCTTGCAGCGCCGTCGGCGGCGTTCGGCGTCGCGCGGTCGTGCGGGCGGGGCCGGTGCTCATGCTGCGCTCCTCCTCGGGCTTTCGTTCTCGGGTCCTGGCCTCCTCGGCCGGGTGGCCGGTCAGGGCCAGGAACACCTCGTCGAGGCTGGGCTGGCCGAGCGAGAAGTCCGCGACCGCGATCCCCGCGCGCGACAGCTCGGCGATCGCCTCGGCGGCGCGGTCGGCGTCGTCGGCCGGACGCCGACAGCGCGGCGGGATCGGCCTCGAGGTGACGCGCGCGTCGAGCGTCGCGCGCCAGGATCCGCTCCGCCTCGGCGCGCTGGTCGGGGTCGAGCGAGCCGCACGTGGAGCGCGCCGCAGCCGACCGACGCCTTGAGCTGGCCCGGCGTGCCCTCGGCGATCACCTTGCCGCGGTCGATCACGGCGATGCCGTCGGCCAGCTGGTCGGCCTCGTCCAGGTACTGGGTGCAGAGCAGGACGTGGTCCCGCCGGCGACGAGCGCGCGGATGATGTCCCAGACCTGGTTGCGCGAGCGCGGGTCGAGCCCGGTCGTGGGCTCGTCGAGGAACATCAGCTCCGGGGTGACGACGATGCTGGCGGCGATGTCGAGCCGCCGCCGCATGCCGCCCGAGTAGTTCTTGACCAGGCGGTCCGGCCGCCTCGGTGAGCCCGAAGGCCTCGAGCAGCTCGTCGGCGCGCGCCTTCGCCCCGGCCCGCCCGAGGCCGAGCAGCCGGCCGAGCAGGACCAGGTTCTCGCGCCCGGTCAGGTCCTCGTCGACCGAGGCGAGCTGGCCGGTGAGGCTGACCCGGCTGCGCACCGCGTCGGCCTCGCGGACGATGTCGTGGCCCGAGCACGCGGGCCTCGCCCGCGTCGGGGCGCAGCAGCGTCGCCAGCATCCGGATCGTCGTGGTCTTGCCGGCGCCGTTGGGGCCGAGCACGCCGTAGACCGAGCCGGTGGGCACGGCGAGGTCGACGCCGTCAGACGGCCTTGGTCTCGCCGAAGGACTTGACCAGGCCCGAGGCCTCGATCGCGAGTGTTCCGTTGGGGCTCAAATCGCTCCCTCACTCCTGCACCTACCCGTAGGACGGTGAAAGCGAAGAAAACTCATCGCCCCGCCCAGGGTCAGGCCGCCTCCGGGACCGGCTGGGCGTCGAGCGGCTGAACGGTGTCCGCCGGGTTGCCCTGGCGTCGCGATAGCAGCAGGCACGGGATCGCGAGGGCCGAGATCCCGGCGCTGATCAGGTACGACGTCGCGTACCCGTAGACGTCCGCAGCCCGGCCCAGCAGCGGCTGCGCCCAGACCCCGCCGGTCGAGGACATCAGCGAGTCGAACGAGAGGATCGTCGCCCGCTGGCGCGACGGGATCATCCCGTTGATGTAGGCCTGCCGGATCGGCATCGTGGCCGCGAACAGCAGGCCCCAGACGACGATCAGGCCGATCACGGCGTAGAAGTTCTCGACGAACCCGATCGCGCGAGCGCGGCCACGCTTATCGCCTGGGTCACGATCAGGCCCGAGGTGCGGCGGCGGAACAACCGGCGGATCCGCGGCGCGGCGATCCCGCCGACGATCTGCGCGCCGGCGACGATCGACGCCGTCGAGCCCGGCGATCGTGTAGGCCTGCGGGTCGCCGTAGAGCTCGAGCAGGTATGGCTGCAGCGCGTAGAAGGCGTAGATCCCGACGCCGCCGGTGAACAGGGCCTCGACCATCAGCCACTTCACCGCCGGCACCTTCCAGCCGTACTCGATCGAGGCCGAGGTGATCTTGCGCATCTCCGCCAGCGGCCTGCTGCCCTTTTCGGGCGTGAAGCCGATGTCGTGCATGAGCCGGAACGCGACCACGAACATCACGACCAGACCACGCCGCGGAGCACGAACGGCACGCCCAGGCTGGTCACCTCGGCGAGGACGCCGCCCGCGACCGCGCCGGTCAGCATCGCCGCGCCGGAGACGATCTGCCCGCGGCCGAAGACGGTCTCCATCTCGCCCGTGAAGCCGGTCGCGGCGAGCGCGTCGACCAGCCAGGCCTCGACCGCGCCGGAGAAGAACGTGAAGCCGAGGCCGATCAGCATCGACACCACCGCCCACTGCCAGAACGGCGCCTCGACCTGCCACAGCAGCACGTACAGCAGCGTCGAGGCGGACAGCGTGACGGTGCCCAGCAGATACGACGTCCGGCGCCCGACGGTGTCGGCGACGATCCCGGTCGGCACCTCGAACAGCACCATCCCGGCGGTGAAGAACGCGTTCGCGGCGAACGCCTCCAGGTTGGTGAGCCCCGCGTCGAGCAGGAAGATCGTGTTGATCCCCCAGATGAACGACGCCGCGAGGGTGTTGCCCAGCATCAGCAGCAGGTAGGTGCGGATGACCGAGCGGGACGTGGGCATCGTCCATCACGCTATCGAGGGCGGCCTGCGACCCCTGGAGGCCGGCGCGGCAGATCAATGATCCTCGCCGGCACGCAGGCGCGCCAGGATCGCGTCGATCCGGCGGCGCGACTCGGACGCGGTGGTCATCGCGTGGTAGGGCTCCCCGCCGCTCGCCGCCCACGGCACAAGCACGTCAAAGTCCAGCTCGCGGATCAGCTCGAGGCTCTCGACGTACGCGGCGCGGTCGCTGGAGTCGAGCGCGGCGGCGACCCACTCGCCGTCAGCGAGGTAGATGCTGTCGGCGGTGAACAGCATCCGGTGCCCGCCGGCCTCCCAGAGGTAAGCGGTCGACCCGGGCGTGTGGCCCGGGATCGGGATCACCTCGAAGTCGTCGTCGAACAGGTGGCGCCTGGAGAACGTGCCCCGGACGTGCGAGGCGCGCTCGACCTCGGCGCCGTCGCGCTCGTGGACGAAGAGGGGCGCTCCGAACGACGCCGAGGCGAACATGGCCTCGTGGCCGTGGCCCATGTAGCGCCGGGCGATCCCACCCAGCTCGCCGATCGCGTCGGAGTGGGCCGCCAGTCCGGGAACGGTGTACACGAGCACGTTGCCCGCCGCACGCTCCAGCACGAAGGCCCGGATGTCCAGCGAGGGCGCGAAGGGGAGGGGCTCCGGAGTCGAGGCGAACAGGCCTGGGAGTGGCGACTCCATCGGGGTCATCAGCGGGTTGACGGTGAGCGGTTGGGACATGACTTCCTCCAAGTGTCGAACCGGGGAACACACACTACAAGTTCAAGTGAGCTTGAAGTCAAGTCGAAAGCCAAACTCAGCCCCCGGGGCCGGGCCGTAACGCTGCCTAGTCGCCGTCTATGCGCTCGAGCTCGGTCAGCTCCGCGGCGCCGAACCCGTCGAGCGGGCGATCGACGAAGAAGACCTCGAGCGTGATGTCCGGGTCGACGTGTGACTGGCTGAGGAACGCGACGACCTCGCGGCCGGTCAGGTCCTCTATCAGCTCCTTGTAGCGCAGACCCATCATGCGCTGAAAGTCGTGGCGCATCTCAACCACCCGCTCGCCCTCGCCGCTGTCCATCATCGTCTTCTCGTGGGCGGTGAACCCGTTGCGCAGGACGCAGACGATCAGGTCGTCGAGGACGTACGTCTTGGCCCGCATCGGGCCCCGCCCATAGTGCTCACGGAGGATCCCGACGATCTGAGTGGAGATCGCGGAGAGCAGCGCGCCCCCGCTCAGGGGCTTCGACTCGCCTGCCTCACCCGCTCCCGGAGGATTGTCTTCCAACTCACTCACCTCCCGAGTGACCGATTGTAGCAAACGCCCACGAGCGAGTCCTAGAGTAAGGTCGTCTCAGCACCCGCGCGGCAGTTCTCGCAGATGCACTCAGCTTTCTCGCGGCGCCAGATCCAAGCGCGTCGCGAAGAGGCGGATGCCCCCACACGAGTTACCAATGCTAGCCAAAGCGGCGGCCATGGGGCTGGTCCCAGCGCGGTCGCTGCGGTCCGCGCAACCCTGTGGAGCAGCCGCCGAACTGCCCTCGCGTCGAGGTCGCTGCCAACGTGGTGACGGCTCGGGGTCGGCGATCAACCCTGAGGCCGATGCCCTCGCCGGCAGCCTCCGGCAACTGGCGACGAGGTCGAGCACGAGACGGCGGCCTGCGCGATCGCTACCTGGCCACGGCCGCCAACATCGGCCAGTACCGGACATCCTCTCCTAACGCGGATCTCCTCCAGCCCGGCTCTGTCTTGGGGTCGATGGCGTATATTCGGCGCGGCGGCTCAAGGTTGACCCGAACGGGCTCCAGGGCGCCCACAACCAGCAAGACGTGTCGCTCGACACCCGCGTGGCTGAGGGGCCCCGGCTTGGAGATCGTTTCAACCCTCGTTAGGGAGGGATGTCCAGCGACACGAGCGACCGCTGGAGTGCTGTAACGCAACCGACGCCAGCAGACGTCGCTGGACGTCCTCCTGCGTGCTTCGCCGCGTCGGTGGCGGCGACACCGGCATGATCCTGGCTATACGGCGGCGACAGGCCCAGCTCCTCGCCGCCTGCGGCCGCGGCGGAGCGGTTGACCGCCCCGTGACGTCGAGCAGCTTCCTCGGCCGTGCGCTGAGCTCCGAAGGCGTCGCAGCCGGCCCGGCGCCCACGGACCGGCCGGTCGGCTGTGTGGAGCGCGGTGGCCGCACCGATCCAGGGATTCAGCCCGCTCGGCGGATCTACGCGGCTTCGACCCCCCGAGCGCAGTCGGCTCCGACCGTCTTCGCTGATCACCAACGCGCACGCGAGGCTGCCGCCATGTGCATGGAGGAGAGGAACGGCGTTTCGCGGCGCTTCGCGGCGCCGGGTCGATCACCTCACGGGTGCCTCAGCTACCAGCGCACGCTGGAGATGCTGGGCCGAGGTCGAGCGCTCGCACCGGCATGGTCACCGGCTCGCCTGCGCGTTCCTGACCTCGACGGTTCAAGGCCGTCAACGACGGCCATGGCCACCTCGAGAAACCGGTCCTGCGATCGTGGGAGGCGCTGCGCGAGGCGGCCCGGCCCTACGACGGCATCGGCCGCGTCGGCGGCGACGAGTTCGTGATCATCCTGCCCGAGACCGGTGCCGCAGCCGCCCGCCGGCAGTGGAGAGGCTGCGATGGAGGTCACATCGCGTCGAGAAGCGACCGGAATGGTCCTGGAGTGCTCCGCCGAATCGCCGGCTGGAGTCGGTGGTCGGGTTGAGCCTGCTCGAGGCGGCCGACGAGCACTCCAGCTGCGAAGGCGCAGGCGGGCTCGCACCCACGGCGGCCTGCCGTCCGAGCGCCGGTTCGAGGGCTTGCTGGAGCGACGCGAGCCGTGATCCGCGGCTCCGGCGCCCCGCGACGCTAACGGCGCATACGCGGTCCCAGGCGAGCGCGAGGAGGCGATGTTCGAGCACTAGCGCTCGACGGCGTAGCGCAGCTCGACCATGCCGCTGTCGAACGCGGTCGTTCCCGTCAGCCTCAGCGGCCGGCCCGGCAGCTGGTCGTTGAAGAGGGGCTTGCCCCCGCCCAGCACCACCGGCACCACCGTAACCAACACCTCGTCGAGGAGGCCGGCCTCGGCGAACTGCGAGGCGACGTTGCCGCCTCCCACCACCCACAGGTTGCGATCGCCGGCCGACGCCACCATCTCCTCGTGGACGTCGGCGAGCCTGGCGTCGGCCACCCGCACGTCGATGCCCTCCCCCTCGGGCACCCGCACCTCGCGTGAGCTGAGGACCCAATAGGGCTTCGCCTTGTACGGCCACTCGTTGTCGTCGCTGAGGTGGTCGACAACGAACTCGTACGTGGTCGAGCCGCTGACCAGCGCGCCGACGCCCTCGTAGAAGCGCTCGTAGGCGCCGCCCTGGGTCATCGGCGACGGCTCGGCGTCCTCGCCCTCGTAGCTGCCCTGGTAGCCGAACAGCCAGCCGAGGCCGTCGTCGGCGTCGGCGATGTAGCCGTCGAGGGTGGCCGCGCAGTAGTACTGGGTCGAGCTCCGCCCGTATCGCGGACGGCACGGGGGGCCACGAGCAGCAGCGCCCGGGCTCCGCGCAACAGATCGCGCGCGCCCGACAGCTGCCCCGCCACCTGAGTAGGGACGGCGCCGCGACATCGTCGCACCACGGCGCCACCATCGAGGTCGTCCCGACCAAGGAAGTTTCGACTGAGCCCCGACGGCGCCGATGCGACATCCTCCGGAGCCATGGCGGCGGACGCGGCCATGGTCGAGGCGGACGGGCGCGAGGTGCGGGTCTCGAGCCCCGACCGCGTCATCTTCCCTGCGACCGAGCGAACGGGCGACATCACCAAGCTCCAGATCGCCGAGTACTACGTCGCGGTCGGCGACGGGATCATGCGCGCGCTGCGGGAGCGCCCGACCACGCTCGAGCGCTGGCCGAAGGGCGTGCACGAGGGGATCGTCCATCTCGACTCGCGAGAGGGCCGCGGCGGCGACGCCTTCTACCAGAAGCGGATCCCGAAGGGCGCCCCCGACTGGGTCGAGACCGCGCGCATCGAGTTCCCCTCCGGACGGCACGCCGACGAGGTCTGCCCCACCGAGCTCGGCGTCGTCGCGCTGGTGCGCGCACATGGGCACGCTCACCTTCCATCCGTGGCCGGTGCGCCGCGCCGACGTCGATCACCCCGACGAGCTTCGGCTCGACCTCGACCCCCAGCCGGGCACCGACTTCGACGACGCGGTCGAGGTCGCCGGCGAGGCCAGCGGGCTGCTCGGCGAGCTCGGATACGCGGGCTTCCCGAAGACGTCGGGCGGCCGCGGCATCCACATCTACGTCCGGATCGAGCCGCGCTGGACCTTCACCGACGTCCGCCACGCCGCGATCGCCTTCGGCCGCGAGCTCGAGCGGCGGATGCCCGGCCGGGTGACGACCAAGTGGTGGAAGGAGGAGCGCGGCGAGCGGGTCTTCGTCGACTACAACCAGAACGCGCGCGACCGCACGATCGCCTCGCCCTACAGCGTTCGCCCGAAGCCCGGCGCCCCGGTCTCGGCGCCGCTCGACTGGGACGAGCTGGCGGAGGTCCAGCCCGAGGACTTCACGGTCGAGTCGATGCCCGCCCGGTTCGCCGAGGTCGGCGACCGCTTCGCCGAGATCGACGACGCGCCCACTCGCTCGAGCCGCTGCTCGAGATGTACGAGCGCGACGAGGCCGAGGGCGAGGGCGACATGCCCTACCCGCCGGACTACCCGAAGATGCCGGGCGAGCCCAAGCGGGTCCAGCCGTCACGCGACCGCGACCGGAAGAAGGCCGGCTGACCCGCGGCTGTCAGCCGGACGGACAAACGGATACGAAGTCCTGCTCGGGCACGATCTCCTCCCACTGCTCGGAGGTCAGGCCGCCGCCGGCGACGGTGCAGGCGTGGCCGCGCCAGGCGCGCGGATCGGTGTCGAAGCGGAAACCCGGCCCGCGGGTGGAAACGGCGAACAGGTGTGCGCTGTTGGGGCTGAAGGCGGCGGAGGCGAAGGTGCCCGGCTCGACGGTCAAAGGCGGGCCGATCGGCTGCTGGGTCCCCACGTCCCAGAGCTTGACGTTCCCGTCGGCGCTCGCGGTTGCCAGCGTGCGACCGTCCGGCGAGAAGGAGACGTAGGTGATCCGCTGCGTGTGGCCCTCGAGCGGGCCCCGAGCGGCCGCCAGTCTCCGTCGAATAGATCTGCCAACACCGTCGTACTGCCCCACCGCGAGCAGCCTCCCGTCGGGGGAGAAGGCCACCGAGCGCGAGAGCCCCTCCGTGAAATGCGCTTTATGAGCCTGGCGGTCCGCGCATCGCGGATCTCGGTGCCGCGGTCCAGGGCCGCGGCGGCGAACAGCTCGCCGTCGGGGCTGAACGCGAGCGAGGCCGCCACGGTCTTGCTGACGGATGCGGTCGGCGCGCGCCGGCGCACGTTCCAGACCCGCATCAGGGAGCCCCGGTATTGACCGCCGCGGCCAGCAGCTTGCCGTCGGGCGAGAAGGCGAGCGCCTGGGAGTCGGACCGCAGCCCGTGCAACTCGCCCGCCGGGGCGAGCGTCCGAGCATCCCAGAGAGTGATGCGTCCCCCCTCGCCCGCCACCGCCAGCAGACCTCCGTCGGGGCTGTAAGCCGACCGCGGCGGCGAACCCGTGCAACGCGCGCAGGCTCCCCTGCGCCGCAGCGTTTCGGTGTCGATCAGATCGACGGAGCCGTCGCTATTCGTCAGGGCGAGCGTCCGGCCGTCGGGGCTGACCGCGATCCCTCGCGGGGTGTCGGCGAGGTCGAAGCGAGGCTCGACAGGGAAAGGCCGGATGAGCCGGCGATCGCCGCCCAGGTCCCACAGGATCGCCTGCGAATCGGTCGCCGAGGTGTAGAGGGTGCGGCCATCCGGGGAGACCGCGAGTCCATGCACCTCGCCCCGGTGAGCGGACAGCTCCTCGCTGATCTCGCCGGTGGCGACGTCCCACACGATCACGCCTCCAGCGAGGTCGGAGCTCACGAGCTTTCGCCCGTCGGGCGTGAACGCGAGCCTTCTGACCCCTGCTTCGTTATGGCCCGTGAACCGCCCCACGCGCCCCGAGGACAGGTCCAGCGTGCGCACCGTGCCTCCCTCCGAGCCGAGCGCGAAGGTGGTCCCATCGGGGCTGAGTGCCCCCGCCGTGCCACCCACCGGGTAGCGGCGCACCACGCGCAGCGTCCGCACATCGATCTCCCATGTCACGTCGTCTTGCGCGCTTGTCACGAAAACGCGCTGTCGGTCGCTCGCCGGGAACAGGCCAAATACGCCACTGCGACCCACTCGCACGGGCGATCCCTCGATCTTCCCCGTCCGTCCGTCAACCCTTCGCAACACGCTCGGCGGCTCGCTTGGCTCCTGGATCACGACGAAGTCGCGGCCATCGGGCACGAACGCGACACCGGCGACGGTGAACACGGACCCATGGGGGGGTGGCAAGACGGTGCGCACCCCGCGCTCCTGGGTGCGGGGGTCGATCAGATCCACGAGCGCTCCCGGAGGCTCGTCCGTTGGCTCGTGGCCCGTGACGGCGAGCGTCCTGCCGTCCGGCGAGAAGGTCAGCGTCTGCACCAGCCCGCCGCCGTTACGTCGCCGAGTTGGTACTTGCCGAGGGGTCGACGGCTGGATGCGTCGAAGATCGTGACGGTGCCGGCGGCGTCTCCGACCGCCAGCAGGCCGCCGTCCGGGCTTGCCGCTACCGCGTAGATCGGAATGTCGTCCGGCGTCCCGAGGAGTACGCCAAGTCCAGCCGGGGGGTTACGCAGCAGTGCGGCCAGCAGGTTGCCGCGGGTCGCGACGGAGTCGTCGAGCGCGACGCCGGCGCCGGCCAGCTGCAGCGCGTAGTCGATGCGGTCCTCGTTGAGCGCCTGGGCTCCCAGCCTCTGGGCGGCCTCGACTCTGGCCGCGTCCTGAGCCCCCTGGCGTTCCGAGATCGCGATCACCCCGGCTACCACCGCGGCGGCGAGCAGCACGCCGACGCCAACGAGCGAGGTCCGCAGGCGCCGGACGGCGCGTCGCTGGCGCTCGGCCTCGCGCTCGCTCGCCGACTGGCTTTCGGCCAGGAACTCCCGCTCGAGCTCGTTCAGCTCCGGCTCGTGCTCGGCGGCCCAGTCGAGCGCCGCGGCGAGCCGGGCGCCGCGGTAGAGCTCGGCGGGATCGCGCCCGGAGTCGCGCCACTCGCGAGCGGCTCCGATCAGGTGAAGATGGAGGCGCCGGCCCTCGGCATCCTCCTCGAGCCACGATCGCAGCCGCGGCCACTCGCTGAGGAGGGCCTCGTGGGCGACCTCGACCGTGTCATCGTCGACCGTCAAGAGGCGGCTCTCGGTGAAGACGGCGAGCGCCCGAGCGGCGTCCTCGTCGCGGTCGAGCTCGAGCTCGTCGACGGGGACGCGGCGGCGGACGAGCGCCGTCGCATCCTCGTCCTCGCCCGCGAGCCGCAGCAGCATCGGGCGCGCCCGCCGGCGCTCGTCGGCGCTCAGGCGCTCGTAGGCATCCTCGGCCAGGCGCGCGACCGCCCCCTCCACGCCGCCGATGCGCTCGTAGGCACTGTGTCGAAGGGTGCGGCCTTCGCGCCGCTGCCAGAGCTCGAGCAGGGCGGTGGAGAGCAGCGGCAGACCGCCGGGCTCGCCCGCGACGTCGCCGACCAGCGCCGCGACCAGTCGCGGCTCGACCCGCAGTCCCGCCCGGCGCGCAGGCAGCTCGATCGCCCGCCGCAGCTCGTCGCGGCGCATCGGCCCGACCAGGACCTGGTTGGCGCTGACCATGTCGAGAGCTCGGCGTGTTCGGCGCAGCGGCCGTAGAAGTCCGCGCGGATCGCGAGCACCACGACGAGGCGCTCCTCCGGGTCGGCCGCACCCTCGACGAGCGCGTCGAGGAACGCCACGCGTTCGGCCTCGTCGCGGCAGGCGACGAAGGCCTCCTCGAACTGATCCACCGCGAGCACGAGGCGCTCGCCGGCGGGCAGGCGCTCGAGTGCGTCCGCGATCCACGGGGCGGCGCCCTGCGCCCCCACCTCCGGCACCGCGCGGCCGAGGGTGCGGGAGAGCTCGGCGAGCGGGCGCTCGCCCGGGCGCATGACCGCCTGCCGCCAGCGCTCCGAGCCTGGGACGACGCCGTCGGCGAGGGCCGGCAGGAGCCCTGCGCGCACCGCCGAGGACTTGCCGCTCCCGGAGGGGCCGATGACGGCGAGCAGGGTCGAGCCGACGAGACGGGCTACGAGCTCGGCGGTAAGCCGCTCGCGGCCGAAGAAGTACTCGGCGTGGGCGGCGTCGAAGGGCGCAAGGCCGCGGAACGGGCAGATCTTGAGCTCGGTGGCATCGGGCGGCTCTGCGACCGCGTAGAGGCGGGCGCGCTCGCTCGCGGTCTGAAGGTCGACGACGCCGCCCGCGACGGCTGCCTGGGTCGCCCGCAGGCCGGTCCGATCGTCTGCCGCGCGGTCTGCGGTCGCGGCGAGGCGCTCGGCCGCCTCGGCCCGTGCCCACTCGCCGGCCGCGCGGTGGATGCGAAGCGGCACACCCTCGCTCTCTACGACCAGGGTGCTCAGAGGCATCGCGGCGTGCTCTGCCGGGGCGTAGAGGGCGGCGATCTCCGCCGTCGCGGCTTCTCCGAGCGGATCGAGGCGCAGGCGCTGAGCGGCGCCGCTTTCGAGCAGCGAGGCGAAGGCGGGTGGACCCTGCTCGTCGTGATGCAGGACGCAGATCAGGAGCGGCCGGCCCTCGGGCTCGCGGGCGAGCCCGGCAGCGGCCTCGAGCACCGCCGGCGGCGCGTCGTCGGCGGAGTCGACCACGAGCAGGGTCGGTCGCTGGCCCTTCCCCGCCTCGGCGACGGTCGCCAGTGCGGCCTCGGCGACCTGGCCCCCGCCGGCGTAGAGGACCGCCGCGCCCTCGCGCTGGAGCTCCTGCGCGAGCTCGGCCACGAGCCGCGTCTTGCCGATCCCGGCGGGGCCCCAAACGAGCGCGCAAACGACCCGCCCCTCGCCCGCCTCGTCCCAGCGCTTGCGCAGCCAGCGCAGCTCATGCTCGCGCCCGGCGAGGAGCGGCGAGCCGCCCTCGAGCTGCACCGGCAGCTCCATGATCGACGGCGGTGCATCGAGGCTCGGATCCTGGGCGAGGACAGCCGCCTGCAGACTTTGGAGCTCCGGCCCGGGCTCGATCCCGATCTGCTCGATCAGCGTCGCGCGCGCCTCGCGGTATGCCTCCAGCGCGTCCGCCTGACGGCCGGCACGGTAGAGGGCGAGCATCCGCTGGGCATGGAGGCGCTCGCGCAGGGGCTCCTCGGCGATCAGCTCCTCGAGTTGGGCTACGACCTCGTCGTGGCGCCCGGCGGCGAGCTCGGCGTCGATTGCGAGCTCGATCGCGCGAAGGTGAAGCTCCTCGAGCCTGCCGATCTCGGGGGCGGCGAACGGCTCGGAGGCGACATCGGCGAGCGGGGCGCCGCGCCAGAGCTCGAGCGCTGCGCCCGCCGCGCCATTCGCCCCGGCGGCGCTCGCCGGCTCCCGTGAGGCCTCCTGGACCAGGTCCTCGAAGCGCAGGGCGTCGACGGATTCCTCGGGCAGGCGGAGCTCGTAGCCACGTCCGCGGGTGATGATCTCCGCCTCGGCCTTGCCGTCAGCCAGTGTCTTGCGCAATCTGGAGACGTAGAGCTGGAGGTTCTTGGCGGCGCTCGGTGGGGGGTCCTCGCCCCAGAGGCCGTCGATCAGCTCATCACCGCTCAGCGTCGAGTTTGCATGCAGCGCGAGCATGGCGACGACGCTGCGCTGCTTGCTTCCCCCGAGAGAGAGTGTTTGGCCGTCGACGAGCGCCTCGACGGACCCGAGAAGGCGTACTTCCATGCTCATCGCGAACCGGTCCGGGGCGAACGTACCGGCGGGCCCGGGCCGAGTCAAGCCCGCTCGCGGAGGATGACTACGGCTCATGCTGCGCTCCGATCGCGAGAACACGATGGGCGCGGAGGTGAGCGTTGCTCATGCCTCCGCGCCCATCGCCCTGATCGTTGACTGGCGCGATCGCCCTCAGCCGGTCGAGACGGACGGCGAAATCGCCGTGCGCCGGCGGACCGTGAGCAGCGCGGCGGTGCCGAGCGCGGCCAGAGCCAGCGCGGCCCCCGCCCCGACCAGAGCGCTGCCCCAGTCGAATCCGTCGCCCGAGTCCGGCGAGCCGGACACCAGGGTCGGCGTGCTGGTCGGCGCGCCGCTGACCGCGTTCAGCGACGAGTAGCCCGAGCTCACGCCCTGCGAGCCGCTGGGCTCGCTCGCCGGCGGGGCGATCGAGTTGACGGATTGGTAGTCCGGGCCGCCCGCGGGCTGGCTCGACTCGCCCGAGTCACCGCTGACCGCGTTGACGGACGAGTAGTCGGGGCTGCTGATTGGCTCCGCGTTCGCGCTCGCCGGGATCGCCAGTGCGCAGATCCCAAGCACGATGGTGATGGTGTGTGCCCTCATTGGGGGCCTCCTTGCGTCATGGCCTCGAACCTGCTCTCCCGATGAGATGAGGCTCGCTGCCGGTCATCTGCACGGAGGCTCCAACCGGGCGGTATACGGTCGGTATGCGGACACCTTTCATGCCCTCACAAGTCGCCATCTGCGGTACTGCTAAATGCGCAGCAGCCGTCAGCTCCAGATAGGGTCGATCGGTGACCTCGGTCGCCATCCTGGGGGCCGGCGCCGTGGGCGTCGCCTGCGCGGGACCCGTCCTGCAGCTCGGCCTCGCCTCGCAGCTCGGACTCTATGACCGCGATGGCGAGAGGGCTCGAGGCGAGGCGCTCGACTTCCACCATGCCGCGCCGCTGTTGCCCGAGTGCACGGTTGAGGGGGGGTCGATGGACTCGATCCGCGCGGCCGACATCGCGGTGCTAACCGCTGGCGTGCACACGCACCCGGGCCAGACCCGACTCGACACGCTCGATCAGAACCTGGCCGTGGCGATCGAGGTCGCCGACGCCCTGGAGCAGGCACTGCCAAAGGTCGTGATCGTGGTCTCGAGCCCGGTTGATGTGCTCGTCGAGTACCTGACGCGCCGGTGGGAATCCCGCCCGGTGCACGTCTTCGGCACCGGCACCTCACTCGACTCGTGGCGGCTTCGCGAGCTGCTGGCGGTCGAGCTCGGGGTGCACCCCGGAAACGTTCATGCCTGGGTCATCGGAGAGCACGGCGATTCGGCGGTCTTCCCGTTCGAGAGCGCCAGGGTAGGGCCGTTCTCGCTGGGGGAGTTCGCTCGGATGTCCGGACGGCCGCTCGCGGCCGAGCGGCTGAGCGAGATCGAGCAGCAGGTGCGCCACGCCGCCTACGAGGTTCGAGCCCTGAAGGGGTCGACGACACACGCGATTGGCCTCGCGACAGCGCACCTGATCAGACACGTGATCCGTAACGCTGGTCGGCTTGAGCCGGTCAGCGTCCGTGTTGGAGATCGCGTCTGCGCCAGCCTCCCCGCCCCAATCGGCGCCGACGGGGCCGGAGCGCCGCTGATGCCGGAGCTGAGCGATCGGGAGCAACGCGCCTGGGAGAACAGCCTGGCCGTGCTGCGCGAAGCAAACCAGCGGATCGCGATCTGACTCGATCCCGACCAAGGTTTCGCTTAGCGCGCCCGACAGGATTCGAACCTGTGACCTTCGGTTTCTCGTTCGGGGACTACAGCGTGGCTTAGGCGGCTACCCGGTGCGTTCGAAGGCGCCGACGTCGGGACTGCCGTCCCGGTTTTCACCGCGCTGGTCCGTACCGGGGGCCGTCAGCGCGTTGGCGGCTCCGATCGCGGGTGACCCAGACCTGAGCGGCACCGTTCGGGTCGGCCCTCCGTTCCGGCTGAGCGCGCCGATCCTGGGGTTCGGCTCGACGATGTCACCCTCGACCTCGAATCCCAAGCAGTCCGCGGCAGTCGAGAGCAGGTTGTGCCCGAGGGAGTTGAACGGCTCGTCTCCGATGCAGTCGTCGCCGCTCGTTTGGGCGTCGTTGAGCGCGAGCAACGAGTTCTCGACACTCACGCCGCCTGCCGGAGCGCCGAAGAGGCCTCCGCCGAGATCCGCGTCGTTGCGGACAATCGAGACAGCGTTCAGGCTGGCCTCGCCAGCGAGGAGGCCGCCGCCCTGGGCCGCGGTGTTGTCCGCGATCGTCACGTTCTCCAGGATCACGTCGCTGCCGTCGGTGACGCTGAGCCCACCGCCGCCGCCGTCCGCTTCATTCCCGCTGAACGTCGAATCGAAGACCTGGCTGCCGTCCGGCAGCTCGATCGCTCCGCCGCCGCCATTCCCGGATACGGAGACGTTGTCCGCGAACGTGCTCTTGGTGATGTTCGCCGTCTTGGCGGTGATGAAGCCGCCGCCCCAGTCCTGGCTGCGGTTTCCGCTGAACCGGCTGCGGTCGACACGGAACTCGCCGGGGCCCTCCGTGTCGAAGCTGACGCCGCCTCCATCGTCTCGCGAGACGTTCCGGCTGACGACGCTGCGAGACACCGTCAGCGAGCCCTCCACATCGGGGAACCCGATGCCGCCCCCATCCGCGTCGCCGGTCCGGTTCTTCGTCACGACCGAACGGAGGATGGTCACGTCCGCGACGGCGCGGATTCCGCCGCCGAACTCCTCTTCGGCGAACCCCCTCGTGATCACGAGATCCGCGAACTGCGCCGCGGCTAAGACGTCGAAGACGCGATCGACACGCTCCGCGTCCACCGTCGCCCTGCCCTTCCCCGGGTGACCGACGCGCAACGTGTCGGTGATGTCGAGGTCGCCCTCGGCCGCGGCGTCCTCGCCCGAAGGCGCGGAGTTCTCGATGCCGAGCGTGTACGTCTTCGCCGTCGGCAGCTCGACCCGATCCGCGCCCGGCCGGTCGTTCGCGGCGATCACGGCCTCACGAAGCGAACAGTCCGGGCGTGTGCAGCCGTTCGGCTGCGGATCACCCAGCTTCGTCACTACGAACGTCTTCGCGCTCGCGTGTGGCGCCAGCGCGATCGACGCAAGCGCTGCCGTCGTGAACAGGACGATCCCTCGACCCGCTGCCATTGAAAGCTCCCTCCATGGAGACGGGTGCCGCTACGCCACACACTAGCGCGGCGGCGGGAACAGACTAGGGAGTATCGGTACGGGCCGGTATCACTCTGGTGACATGTAGCTCGCCCGCGTCCCGCGTGGCGGGCTGGGCCAATACCTCAAGATCCTTGGAAACCGCTTGGGAATGAGAAGCGCGCCCGACAGGATTCGAACCCGTGACCTTCGGTTTCGTAGATTTCGAGTCCGTGTCGTTGACCGTGAAGGCAACAAGCTGTTGGAGCATCTCCCGCCCGGTTAGGTCTCCGGCGACGGATGTCAGCGACGCTGCAAACGCTCGTTCGGACGGGTCAGCCCGAGGTGACCTTGAGCGGCTTCGAGAACTCCGACGTGCTCTGGTTCAAGGTCGTCGCCGTGGTGGTGATGAATTGGCCCGGCTTGACCTTCTTCACGGGCTTGAACCCGAAGGTCACGTCGCCCCCGGCGTCGGCCTCCACCACCTTCGACCCGATTGGCTTGCGTCCCTGACGCTCCTTGGCCTTGTTCGAGAAGAACTCCACGCTGAACGTCTGCCCAGGCGTGCTGTTCAGCTCGCCCTTTACCTTGGTGCCGCTCGGCTTGGTACGGGCGGACTCGAGGACGGGGAAGTTCTGCAGCTCGTTCGGGCCGGTGTCGTGGTCGTCCTCGTCGTTGGGTGTCACCCCGTCCTCGCTCAGGTCGATGCCGAGCTCGCCGTTCCCGAAGATGCGGTTGTTCGTGATCGGCATCCCGCTGTGCTGGTTGAACATCACGATCCCGCTCTCGCCGTTGTGGGCGATCACGTTGGCCGCGCCGCCCGGGCCGCCGATCGGCTGGCCGCCGGCAAAGAGGGTGAGGGTGATGCCGTCCGTGGCGTTGCCGAGGGGGGACTTCCCGTCGGCAGTCACGCCTATGTAGTTGCCCTGGATGGCGAGCGGCGGGTTGGAGACGATACCGCCACGGGTGCCGCCGGAGATCAGGTTCCGGTTCGCCGGCAACGGGCCACCGACTCTGGCGCCGAGCCCGTTGGTGACCGACAACCCGTACCCGTTGGGCCGGGCGGTCGCCCCTGCCGGGTTCGTGCCGAGGTAGTTGCCAACGACCGTCACCGCGTTCGCCTGGACATCGATCCCGGACCAGGGCGCGAAGTTGTTGATGACCATCCCGCTGATCGTGCTGCCCGCCCCGGCGGCGGGAATGTGGAACCCGTTTACGATCGGGTCGTTCGGAAAGTTCGTTCCGTCGAGCTGGATCCGCAGCACCGAGTCCAGCGGCTTGCCCACCGGCTGCGTGTTCGGCGAGGCGCCGGGTTGGCTGAAGCCGTTGATGGTGGTCTGATCCAGAATGTCCGGCAGGGCGGTCGCGGGCTGGATCGTGTGCACCTCGTCCCCCGGAATGTTGAAGGCGATCACATCGTGACCCGCGGTCGCGTTCGACTCCTCGATCGCCGCCCGCAGCGTGCACTGGTCGCCGCCGGTGGGAAGGTCGACGTCGCAGGCGTTGGGCATATCGCCGAGGGCCGAGTCGGAGGCGTCGCCCGTCTGGTTGACCGTGAACGTGTTGAGGATGGGGCTGCCGGCGAGCGCGGTCGGGGCCCAGGCGAGCGCGAGGGCCGTGGCAGCCGCGACGGCCGCGGTGCTCCGGCGGCCGATGAGACGGGCGGCTACACGGCGCACAGCGACACCCCGCACCCCGAGGCAATGCGTGCCCGTTTGATCGATCCCTCCATCCAGTCCCTGGCGGGAGTGTAAGTCATCGGTGCCCCGCCACCATGGGCAAGGCGTATTCAGGCCTCAGCCGCGTACTCGAACACCTGACCGATAACCCAGCGGCGAGACTCGGGATTAGTCGCCCGCTTGCACTCGACGATCGCGATCTGGCCCTTGGCGTTGACCATCACCAGGTCGGCGCTTCCCGGTCGACGAATCGGTACCTCATCCGCTACTGCCACCGGCCCGTCAAAGCCGCGAAGCAGGGATGGCTCCGTCAGGATCCGCTTCTGCAGTGCGCGTTCCCTTTCGCGATCCCTTTCGTCGTTGCTCATATGCGCCGACGGTCTCGCGCTGTTCCGTGTGAGGCATTCGACGCGCTGCTTCTCGCTCTCGCGCAATGGAGCAGCCGAATTGTCGCCAGCCTCACCGCCGGTTCCACCCGAGGCAAGAGCGACCAGGGCGGGCTGGCGTTTCTCCAAGGCAGTTTCACCCACCGGCCCAGGTCGACGGCTGCGTGATCGCCTTGCGCAGGGTTGAATCACGGCGAGTGCCGAGAGCGATCATCAACCGTGGGGGGAGGACTCCTGGGAGCCCGGGCTCTCCGAAGGCTCCTGCTTGTCGCGCGAAGCGCAAGCCGGGGTCAGGACCCGGCCACCGCGACACAGGCGTGACCCGCCTATGCAGAATCGGGGGTCCCGGCACAAATCACCGAACGCTGACTTCGGACCGCCGAGGTTAGAGCACGCTGGAGGCGGGAGCCACACGGAAGCGGAGCATGGTGACTGCGCCCGACTGGGTGTTGCTGAATGGTTCGAGGTCAATCCTGTGGACGGTCGGGGTCGAAAAGCGGACCCCGTCGCCCAAGAGCACCGGGAGGACATAGACCAGAATCTCGTCGACGAGCCCTCGCTGCAGGCACTGGCTGGCCAGGTCGGCGCCGAGGATCTCCAGGTTCTTACCGCCCGCGGCGCTTAGCGCCGTGGCGACGGCTTCCGCGATGTCACAGGTGAGGAATGTGACGTTCGGGTCCGGCTTGTCGGGAGGATCGTGGGTGAGGACGAACTGGGCTCCTCCCTCGTAGTTGCGCTCCTCGTCGGGCATCTGCTTGGCAACCTCGTAGGTACCCCGGCCGATAAGCATCGCACCAGTGGCGGCCATGACTTCAGGGAATGCGTCCGGTGTCAGGAAATCGAAGATCCAGTCCATCGTGTGGCCGGGACCGGCGATGAAGCCGTCAAGCGACATCGCCCTGTTCACGACCACCTTGCCAGTGTCGGTGCTCATATCAGGCGCTCCTTTCCAGAATCTTGGGACCCTGGGCTGAACCATAAGTCCGGCGCGGTGGGCTGGGTCAGGGCGAGACTGAGTGCGGCGAGGGGCGATGCCGGTGGGTCGCGCCTAACGAATGGCTCAAGACTGGCCGGCTCCGGCGGCGCTAGTGCAACTCGCGCGGAGCGGTAGTACGTGGCGGCTCCGGGACGGCTAGGGCTGTGCGTCCAGAGCAGCAGCCGCTTACGAAGTAGCGGTTCTGTGTTTAGGCTCAGCCAATCCATATGTATGCGGAACCCTCAACCAGGCGGAGTGGGCCGAATACAGCGACCATGCTCCGATCATCGCGACCTTCGAGGCGGACTCCCCGGGAGGTGAGGGATGACGATTCACCAACGTCGCGATGATTACCCGAACCCGTGGCGGATTCCGGTGCGTGGACACCCAGCGCGCCGCGAGTCCACCAGCTGGAGGGAGGCCATACGCGACGCCGTGAAGGCCACCTATCCGCAGGCCCCATTCACTTCGACGCCCCTGGAAACCAAGTTCACCGTCGAGGCGATCTTCCGAATGACTCGCGAGGATCTGGCTAGACCGGCCGTCGACCTCGACAACCTCGCCAAGCCTGTCCTCGACACACTCTTCACCTCTCAGAACGTCTCGAAGTCGAGAATCACCGGCGTGCTTCTCCCGGAGGTGAACGACACGTGGGTGTTCCGGCTCCGCCTTGAGAAGGTCGAAGTGAAGACTCCGCAGGACCAGGGTGCGGACCTCACGGTCACTTGGCATCCGCCGGGCACCCCGGATCTCAGCACTGCTTCGGCTTCTCCTTTCGCGTGAATGCGGGAGTCTCGGCCGCTAGGGACGAGCACTCCCGGAATAGCCGCTTTGGACTGCCATGAAGAAGGGCCCCCGTTGGTGAGACGCTCAGTCGTGCCACCGACCAAACGCACCAAGGAGGCCCTCTTCACATGTTGCACGCTGGATTAGACCTGAGTCGACGCAAAGTTGACGTCTGCCTGCTCTCCGATGAGGGAGAGCACCTCGACCAGCTCGCCGTCCCGCCCGACCCCGAGTCGCTGAGGAGGCTCGCCCGCCGGGTCGAGGAGGTCCACCGCGAGCCCGTCTGCGGCCGTGGTCGAGTCGATGACGGGCGCCCGGATCGTCCACGACACCCTCGAGGCAGGAGGGCTGGGCGGTCGAGATCGCCGACGCCCAGAAGGTCAAGGGCCTGGCGCCGCTGGCCTGCAAGACCGACCGGATCGACTCGATGGTGCTGGCGGTGCTTAGCCACCGCGACCTGGTGCCGGCGATCTGGCTGCCCGACCCCGAGGTCCGCTCCGAGCGCGAGCTCGCGCGCTTTCGCCTCCACCTCGTCAAGCACCACTCGGCGCTCAAGAACCGGATCCACTCGACCCTGATCAACTTCGGCCGGCCCTGCCCGGTCTCCGACCTGTTCGGGGTCGAGGGCCGAGAGCTCCTTGAGCGGCTCGAGGTCCCCGAGCCCTGGCGCTCGCAACGTCACCGCCTCGCTTCGACTGATCGACGACCTCGAGCGCCAGATCGACGCGGTCAACCGGCGGCTGCGGGCCGGCCACGCCGAGCACCCCTACATCCCGCTGCTTCGATGAGCGCCCCGGGGATCGGCTGGGTCCTGGCGTTCACGATCGCCGCCGAGATCGGCGAGATCGAGCGCTTCGCAGAGCCCGCAGAAGCTCGCCGGCTACACCGGCCTTTGCCCGCGGGTCAACCAGTCCGGCGACTCGGACCGCCGCGGGCCGCTCTCAAAGCACGGCCCCACCTACCTGCGCTGGGCGCTGATCGAGGCGACGATGCACGCGCTCAAGCACCCGGCCTACTCCGAGCGCTACCAGCGCACCAAGCGCCGGCTCGGAAAGCAGCGCGGGGCCAAGGTCGCCCAGATCGACATCGCCCGCCGATTGGCCCACGCGATCTGGCACATGCTGACCCGAAACGAGACCTTCGCTCCCCGAGGCGCCGCTTTTCGTCTGGCGGCCTGACCGCCCTTTTGGACTTGCGCCCGCGAGCGAAGCATCCGATTTCGCCTGATCCTCCCGCCGAGGAGGCCATAGAGACATGAGCACCGCTCCCCACCCCCGAGCCCGAGAGGAGGACGAGTCACCGACCGCCACTTGACACGAAGCCCTTCTTCATAGAGACGAGAAGCGGCTAAGCCGCTTTGCATGGAAAGCGGGCGGTTTCGAGCCGACGCTCGCTTCTCGTGCGACGCGGCAGCGCAGCCTGGCTCAGGACCAGGCGGCCGCCCAGCCCTGTCGGCCTCGTGATTGAACCGCACGATCTTGCCGTCCTTGAACTCGAATGTGTGGGTGAAGGCGGCGTCAAGGACCGCGCCACTCTTGTTCTTGCCCGAGAAGCGGCCAGTGACCACGACCGTATCGCCTCGGTCATCGAAGCTCTCTGGGCTGCAGACGAACTCGTCGAAGTTCTGCGGTATCGGGGCGAATACCTGCTCGCCCACCGCCTGGGGGCCAGTGAAGGTTCCGCCGGGCGCGTTGCCGCCACCGGGCTCGGTCCACTCGACGTTCTCGTCGGCCATAGCCAAGACCGTCTCGGGCTTACCGGCGTTGAAGTCCCGATAGGCGCCGCGAAGGCTCGCCACATCCTGCTCTGACATCTCTTCTCCTCTCCTAGGTGAACGCGTCGCCGAGCCTAACGAGCGGATCGTTGCTTTGCATGGAAAGCGACAGTTCCTGTCCGGTCTGGTTCACTGCTGTGTTGTATGCCGACACGCCTCTTGGTCGTCGCCGGTGAAGCGGCAACAAGCGCTCGGGACCTGCCATTCGGAGTTCAGCAGCTAGTGCGGGCTGCCGACGAGATCCTGGTCGTGACTCCGGCCTTGCCAACCCGCTTCGAGTGGCTGGCCTCGGCAACCGACAAAGCGCAAGAGCAGGCCGATGAGCGGCTTCAGGCGGTGCTTGGCCAGCTGGAGGATCTCGGAAGCGAGGCTCGGGGGACGGTGGGAGCCGACGATCCACTGTTGGCATTCGAGGATGCCCTGCGGGAGTTCCCCGCCGATCACATTCTCGTCGGCCTGCGGGCGAGCGACCATGCGGACTGGCAAGAGCGCGGACTGCTCGATCAGCTCCTTGAGCGCTTTGCCCTTCCGGTCACGGTCTTTGGCCTGACTGGCAGCTAGCCGCTTTGGACGAGAAGCGGCTATGTCGCGTCGTATGCAGAGCGGTAGCCGACGCGCCAGCTAGCCACGGACGAACTCCTTGGCTAACAGGTCGAGCAGCAGGCCGTCCTTCCGGTCGCCGGAGGCGTCGCGCAAGTATTGCCGCACGACACCGACGGGCTGAAAGCCGGCCTTGCGGAAGCACCCGATCGAGGTCTCGTTTTCAACCTCTGGCTCGGCCACGATGCGGTGAAAGTCGTGATCGTCGATCAGGTGCGCGCAGAGGACCCGCACGGTCTCCAGACCCAGCCCCCGGCCGTGCACCGCCGGATCGAGGAAGAGATGCAACCCGGCGTGGCGGAACGTCGGGTCGCTGTCCTCATACCACTGGGCGAAGCCGATGATCCGCTCGTCGAGCATGACCGTGTAGTTCTCGGGCAGGTTGGCCGGGAAGTCGTCGGAGGGGTCCTCCCACCAGCGCCGCACCTCGGGCGCGAGGTGAAGTTCTCGCAGGCGGGCGCGATGCTCCGGAGCGCACGGGACCAGCCCCACGCGCGGTCCGGAGAGCTCGGGCGGCGCGGCCACCCGCTGATCGTGACAGAGAGTTGCGCTTCGGACGAAGAGCGGGACGCATCGGACGCAGGGTCTAGTAATGGGCCAGGTGCTCTCCGTCCGGCCAGATGCCGTCGCCGGGCATCTCGAGTCGATCGGTCAGCGGCCTGCGCCATTCGGGTGTCTCGGTGGGCTCACCCCAGTAGTCGGTGACCCGCACGGCTTCGCCGTCCTCCAGTTCGCCGATGGTCACGTTCCGGTACAGGCGTCCGTCGCCGTAGTCGCAGGTCCACTCGACGACGACGACATCGTCGAGCTGCAGACGCCTTCCGACCTCCAGCGTGAGCTCGGGGAAGTTGCCCTCGACATCGGCCACGAGCCCGCTGGTGCGAACGATCTCGCCCATCTGCGGCCACTGGCGCACGACGTTGTCTGCCAATGGGACGCCGAGTATGTACGCCACCCGGGTTGCGCCGTCGGACTCCTCTGGATTCGCGCTCATTTGGATCATGCTCCCTTCCAGGTGCCGTGCGGGCTTGGGCCAAGCTCGGCGCGGATGGACTGCGGGGCGGTCTCGCCGAGATATGAATTAAGTCCCCCGCGCGTGCGATTTGTTTCTCGGGCAGCCAACTTGCCCGCGCCGGGCGGTGCGCTGAGCCGAGAGAACGTGCCGCTTAGGACGAAAAGCGTCTAATCCCCCAGATTCCGTGTCCCTCATGGAGAGCCGGTCGTGTTGAGAGGAAGTCGCCGGCCGCCTGCGGGAGGCGGTTACTTCCCTCAGCCGGGACTCCGCTCCACGCCGGAGACTCCGGTGGCTGCGATGGGGCGGTAACTACTTGCTCTGCCGCCGCGCCGATTCCGGGGTACCCCTCCCCTTCCAGAATGGGGCAGTCGCCCGTGGGAAGGTAATGGGAAGGTCAGCCCTCCCGTAGATCGACGCAGATCGGTCTAGATATGGCTTGACTGAGCGCGCCCGACAGGATTCGAACCTGTGACCTTCGGTTTCGTAGACCGACGCTCTATCCAACTGAGCTACGGGCGCGGGGAGGGACAGGCTAGCGGGCTAATCGCCGTCCGGAGCCTCGCCGCCGGGGGTGCCTGGTGAGGCGTCGTCGCCGCCCAGGTAGCCGCTTAGGTCCACGCCCTGGCGCGCGATCGCGTCGATGATCTCCATCTGCATCTCGGGCATCTGGCCGGCGTCGATCTCCTGGGGCGAGGCCGGGTCCGGATCGATCCCGTGCCTCTCCATGATCCCCATGATCTCCTCGCGCAGGCCGCTGGCCCGAAGGTCGACGGTCTGCGCCCCGTCGAACTCGACGGCGTCGCCCTGCTGGATCTGGACGTTCCCCGAGCGGGTGGCCTCGGCGATCATCACGCCGATCCGGCCGAGCTGCGCCAGGTCCATCGCGGGTGCTTGGGCGACGCCCTCGGCCTCGCTGGCCCACGGCAAGCGGCTGCACCTGGGTCGACGGCGGGTTGACCTCGAGGCTCGGCATCGCGCTCTCGCGCTCGCGGCGGCGCCTGAAGTAGTCGAACAGCCCCACGGCCGCCGATCGTACCCCCCTTCACCGCGCGGATAAACCACCTTGCGCGATCTTTCGACGCTTGGATAACCAATGTGAAGCCGATCGCGTCTACCCTGCGCGAAACCGCAGACGGACAAGACCCCAGTCGGCGTGCCCCACGTGGGGCACGCCGCGCGCTAGGAGGAAAGCCGACAGATGAAGATCCGTGAGAAGAACGTCCAGGCCGCGCAGTGGAGCTCCAATGGAGCCGCCCTGGGTGCCGTCGATTTCACCCGCGAGGACTACCCGTTCGGGGCCAACGTCTTCTCGCCTGCGGTCCAGAAGGACCGGCTATCCAAGGACACGTACACCCAGCTTCAGGAGACGCTGGCCACCGGCGCCGCGCTCGACCCCTCCCTCGCCGACGAGGTCGCCGAGGCGATGAAGGACTGGGCCCTCGAGCGGGGAGCCACGCACTTCACCCACATGTTCCAGCCGCTCACCGGCTCCACGGCCGAGAAGCACGACTCGTTCTTCGAGCCGAAGGGCGACGGGACGTCGCTGGCCAGGTTCAGGGGCTCGGAGCTGATCCAGGGCGAGCCGGACGCCTCCTCGTTCCCCACCGGCGGCGTCCGCGCCACGTTCGAGGCGCGCGGCTACACCGCCTGGGACCCCACGAGCCCGGCCTTCATCCTCGAGAACCCCAACGGGGCGCTGCTCGTGATCCCGACCGCGTTCGCATCCTGGACGGGCGAGGCGCTGGACGCCAAGATCCCGCTGCTCCGCTCGATGGACGCGCTCTCGAAGTCGGCGATCCGGGCGCTGCGCCTGCTCGGCGACGAGGACTCGAAGCGCGTCTTCACCACGGTCGGCCCGGAGCAGGAGTACTTCCTGATCGACGAGCAGTACTACTACGAGCGCCCCGACCTCGTGACCACCGGGCGCACGCTGTTCGGCGCCCTGCCGCCGAAGGGTCACGAGCTCGACGACCACTACTTCGGGTCGATCCCCGAGCGGATCCTCGCCTGCATGCTGGACACGGAGACGGAGCTCGCGAAGCTCGGCATCCCCGTCAAGACCCGACACAACGAGGTCGCGCCGGGCCAGTACGAGATCGCGCCCGTGTTCGAGAACTCGAACGTCGGCTCCGACCACCAGCAGCTGACGATGCAGATGATGCAGAACGTGGCCCGCAAGTACGGGCTGGTCTGCCTGCTGCACGAGAAGCCGTTCGCCGGCGTCAACGGCTCCGGCAAGCACAACAACTGGTCGATGGGCACCGACACCGGGCACAACCTGATGGAGCCGGGCGCCACCCCGGGCGAGAACGCCAGCTTCATGTTCTTCTGCGCGGCCGTGATCCAGGCCGTGAACAAGCACCAGGGCCTGCTGCGGGCATCGGTCGCCAACATCGGCCAGGACCACCGGCTCGGCGCCAACGAGGCGCCGCCGGCGATCATCTCGATCTTCCTCGGCGCCGAGCTGGAGAAGGCGTTCGAGGCGATCGCGACCGGGGCCGACGGCTCCACCGAGGCGACCACCCTCGACTTGGGCTCGCCGGTGCTGCCGGAGCTGCCGATGCACGGGGGCGATCGCAACCGCACCTCGCCGTTCGCCTTCACCGGCAACAAGTTCGAGTTCCGTGCGGTCGGGTCGAGCGAGTCGCTCGCGTTCCCGAACACGGTGCTGAACACGATCGTCGCCGAGGCGATCGACGAGCTGGCCGACAAGCTCGATGGCGGCGCCGACGTCGCGAAGGTAGTCGGCGAGAGCTACGCGCAGAACAAGCAGATCTGCTTCGACGGCGACAACTACGACGAGGCCTGGCACGCCGAGGCGGAGGGCCGCGGGCTGAAGAACCTCAAGACGTCGCCGGACGCGCTGCCGGAGATCCTCGCCGACTCGACGGTCGGCGCGTTCGACAAGTACGGGGTGCTCTCCAAGCGCGAGCTGGAGTCGCGCTTCGAGGTCTGGACCGAGCAGTACGTCATCCGCGCCAACATCGAGGCCGAGACCGCGGCCCGGATGGCGCGCACGATGCTGTTGCCGGCGGCCCTTCGGCACCTGAAGCTGATCGAGGAGTCCGGGATGCCCGAGATGTCCTCGAACACCCGGGCGCTGACGGAGGAGTTCGTCGAGGCGATCCGCAGGCTGGACGCCGCCAACCAGTACCCCGACGGCGTCGAGGGCCTCGAGCTCGCCGTGTACGCCCGCGACAACCAGCTCGCCGCGATGGCCGAGGTGCGCGACGTGGCCGACAAGCTGGAGAAGGTCGTGGCCGACGACCTGTGGCCGCTGCCGAAGTACTCGGAGATCCTCTTCATCCGGTAGCGGCGTGGCAAGCCCGGGGTCAGACCCCAGTTGAGGGGTCTGACCCCACACGGAGCCGATACCGGATCTGACCCCGCGCTCGACAGATAGGCTCGCCTCGCGCATGAACGAGCTCGAACGGCTCTCGGCCTCGGACATGTCCTCGCTCCTCGCGGAACGGGGGCCGATCCACGTGCACGTCGGCGGCACGATCGTGCTCGACGGCAATCCGCCGCCGTTCGAGGAGCTCGTCGACCACGTGAGCCAGCGCCTCGCCCTGGTCCCCCGCTTCCGCCAGAAGGTGACGAAGACCCCGCTGGGCGTCTCGAACCCGGTCTGGGCCGACGACCCCGATTTCGACCTGCGCTGGCACGTGCGCCACGTGGCCCTGCCCTCGCCGGGGGCCGAGGCTCAGCTTCGCGACCTGGTGGGCCGGGTGATGTCGCAGCCGCTCGACTTCGCGCGGCCGTTGTGGCAGCTCTACCTGGTCGAGGGGCTCCAGGGCAAGCGCCACGCCGTGATCTCGAAGACCCACCACGCGCTCGTCGACGGGGTCTCGGCGGTCGACGTGGGGACGATCCTGCTCGACCCGAACAAGGACGGGACCGAGATGGAGCTGCCCGCCGAGGACTGGGACCCGGATGAGCCGAGCCCGGAGATGCTCCTGGTGCGGGCGGCCACCGAGCGGGTGCGGAGCCCGCTGCGACGGGCGCGGAAGACGGCCCAGGGGGCGCTGACGATGCCGCGCGAGACCGCGAACCGGGTGAAGCGCACCGCCGAGGGGTTCGCCGGCCTGGCCGCCGGGGGGCCGAGTGCGCCCAGGACCTTCCTGAACTCCGAGATCGGCAGCGACCGCCGCGTCGGCTTCGCCCGCGCGGAGCTGGACGAGGTGAAGCGGGCCCGAGGCGAGACCGAGGCCACCGTCAACGACGTGATCCTCTCGGTCGCGACGGGGGCGCTGGCGCGGACCTTCCGCCGGCGCGGCGAGGATCCGCCGGAGACGCTCGTGGCGCTGGTCCCCATGAGCATCCGCAGGGCCGACGAGCAGCACGACCTCGGCAACCGGATCGCGACCCTGATGGTCCCGCTACCCCTGGGCGAGGAGGACCCGGTCGCCCGGCTCGCCACGATCCACGCCGAGACGTCCCGGCTCAAGCAGACCGAGCAGGCCCGCGCGGCCTCGCTGGTGATCGAGGCGACCGGGTTCGTCCCCCCCACCCTCAACCGGGTGCTGGCGGCGGCGATCTCGCGGCCGCTGACGTGGAACCTGGTCGTCTCCAACGTGCCCGGCCCGCAGGTCCCCTTCTACCTCTTGGGCAGGAGGGTGCGCCAGATCTATCCGTTCGTCCCCCTCTCCCCGCAGGGACACGCGCTCTCGATCGGGATCGTGAGCTACGACGGCGACGTCTGCTTCGGACTGGCCGGCGATCGGGATGTGATGTCCGACCTCGACGAGACGGCGGGCGATGTGGAGGCGGCGCTGGCCGAGCAGCTCGGCGCGGTCTGACGCGGCGTGAGCGCGGCGAGGCCTAACGCGGCGCTCGCGCGGTCACCGCCCACGTCGAGGCCGGCGCGACCACCGCGCCCCCGTCGACGACGTAGTCGGACAGCACCTCACGGATGTCGGCGGCGATCCGCGGGCGGATCTCGTCGACGCGGTGGCCCCACATCCGCAGCACCTCGGCCGCCGGGCCCAGCGCCATGTTGAACGCTACGGCGTGCTCGAGGTCGTTGCCGATCTTGTACGGAAGGTCCTGGCGGGCGAGGCGGATGTCCTCGAAGCCGGCGTGCTTCAGGACGTCCGACACGGTGTCGGCGTTCGCCATCGAGAAGGGGCCCGGCCCGCAGCGCGGCGCCTCGGACTCCTCCGGCTCCTCGAGGTACTCGTCGACGACGAGCTCGGCCCGGTGCATGAACTCGTTGTCGAGCTTTCGCCGCCACACGACCATGTTCAGGAGCCCGCCGGGCGCCAGCGCCTCGCGCACGTTGCGCAGTGCCGCGACGGGGTTGGCGAAGAACATCGTCCCCATGCGCGAGAACGCGTAGTCGAAGGTCTCGGTGAACCTCGTCGCCTCCACGTCGGAGGTGGCGAAGCTGACGTTGCCGATCCCGGCCTCGGCGGCCTCGGCGATCGCGGTCTCGACCATCCGCGCGGCGACGTCGACGCCGTGCGCGTGCCCCGAGGCGCCGACGATGCCCGCCAGGCGCGTCGTCGTGTCGCCCAGCCCGCAGCCGATGTCGAGCACCCGGTCGCCCTCCTGCGGGGGGCTGGCGGACAGCGCCGCCTCGCCGTGGTTGTGGAGGCCCTCGGCCACGATGTCGCGGTACTCGATCCAGACGTCGAACAGCGGGCCGTTCCAAGCCTCGGTCGCCTCGACGTTGTCCTCGACCTCGCGGATCGCGTCGGTCACGGAGTCAGTCTACGCCCAGCGCCTACTGGCGCACGAGGACGGGCGTGCCCGGCGGGACCTCGTTGACCAGTGCGTTGACGTCGCGATCCGCGGCGCGAACGCAGCCGGAGGAGATCGCCGCACCCAGTGGCCCGGAGGTGCCGTGAATCGCGATCCGGTTGCCGCCGAGCCAGCCGGAGGGGAGGTTCGGCTGCTCTGCGGTGAGCGCCACGGCACAGCAGCCGTAGGCGGGGTTCAGATCGCCACGGAAGGTGTCGGTCACGGCGAAGTGGCCGGTGGGCGTGGTCGTCCCGGGCGCCCCTATCGCCACCGTGAAGGTCCGGACCACCTCATCGTCGATGAGGAGCTGGGCGCGGAACTCGGAGAGGTCGACCACGATCTCGCGCGACGTGTAGCCGACCTTCAGCCGGCGGCCGTCCAGCTCGATCCAGCCCAGCTTCCCGTTGCCGGTGTAGGGGTTCGGCACGCCGACCCAGTCGCCCTCACTCTCGAACACGGCGAAGTTGGTGGTCGAGCCGAACTCGGTCTCGTGGCCGACGGTCTCAACCGCCTGGCCGCCGGGTGCCGCGTGGATCGTGGCCTGTTCCCCCGGGCGCACCCAGACGACCGGGTTGCCTGTGCGGGACAGCTCGAGCTTGCGCTCGCCGGTGCCACCGCCGTTCGCGCGCCGCTCGGCGCCCGTCCCGTCGGAATTGGCTCCGCGCTCGGCCGCCGGCGCCGGCCCCGTTGCCTTGACGGGCGGCTCGGTTGCCTTGACGGGCGGCACGGTCGAGTCGGAACCCCGGTCGTTGGCGAATATCGCGAGCAGGCTCACGGCGACCACGGCGACCACGAAGGCCGCGAACGCCACGGGTCGCCAGTCGCGATTCACCTTCATGCACCGCAAATGATCGCGAACCCCACTAACGATCGGGTGAAGCCGACCCTCAGGCGGCCTCGGTCTCGGACACCGCCACGGCGAGCGCCTTGCGGGCGTAGGCGGCCCAGAGGCGGGCGACGACCAGGGCGACGATCGGGCGGCGCCATGCACGGGGCTCGAAGCTGTAGCGCCAGCGGACCTCCGTGCTCTCGTCCTGGCCCGGGCTGAACCAGAACTCGCCGTGAACCCCACTGACGAGGAGGCGTAGCGAACCGGTGAACTCGCTGACCCGGTAGCCGAAGTACCGCGGTCGCTCGTGCGCCAGGATCTCCTCCTGCGCGGTGCTCTCGTCGGAGAGGACGACCGTGCGGGAGGCGCCCACGTGGTCCCAGCCACCGGTCTGATCGCGCGTCGCGGTGACCGCCGGCAGCGGGCCATACCCGAGGAACATCCTCGAGAGGTCGATCGGCACGATCCCGTCGAACGTCGCCTCCGGGCTGGCCCGGGCGACCGCCTCGGTGGTGACGGGGACGCGCCGGCTCATCGGATGGAAGCGTTCATCCAGCGGAGAGGGCGGGATTCGAACCCGCGAGAGAGCTTGCGCCCCCTACTCGCTTAGCAGGCGAGTGCCTTCAGCCACTCGGCCACCTCTCCGTTCGCTCGGGCAGGCCCGAGGCTGGGGCCATTCTAGGTACGCTCGCCGCGCCGTGAGCGACCCCGCCCGACTCGAGGCGCAGCGCGCCCGCTACGACTCGATCTTCGAGGCGGTGCAGCCGCCGTTCGCCTTCCTCGACCTCGATGCGATGCGCGCGAACGCCGACGCGATGCTGGCCCAGGCGAACGGGCTGCCGATCCGGGTGGCGTCGAAATCGGTCCGCTCGCTGCCGGTGCTGCGCCGGATCTTCGACCTGTCCGACGGCTTCCGGGGGATCCTCTCCTTCACCCTGCCCGAGGCGCTGTGGCTCGCCGGCGAGGGCTTCGACGACATCGTCGTCGCCTATCCCACCGCCGACCGCAACGCGATCAGGGCGCTGGTCGCTCTGGCCGCGTCGGACCCGGCGCCGCCGATCCCCATGGTGGACGACACCCCACATCTCGACCTGATCGAGGGGGCGATGGGCGCCGGGCAGGCGGAGGTGCGCGTGTGCATGGACGTGGACGCGGGCTGGTGGCCACTGGGTGGCAGGCTGGCGCGGATAGGCCCCAAGCGCTCGCCGATCCACGACGCTGAGCGCGCAGCGCGCCTCGCCACCGAGATCGCCGCGCGGCCCGGCACGAGGCTCGCGGGGGTCATGTCCTATGAGGGCCAGATCGCCGGGGTCGGCGACGACGTGGAGGGGCAGGCGATGCGCAGCGCGGCGGTGCGCTGGATGCAATCGCACTCCGAGCGTGACCTTCGCGAGCGCCTGCCGCGGGTCCTTGAGGCGGTGCGGGAGGCCACGCCCGCGAGCCTGGAGTTCGTGAACGCCGGAGGCACCGGCAGCCTCGCCCGGACGGCCGCGGCCGGCGTGGCGACCGAGCTCACCGCAGGCTCGGGCTTCTACGCCCCGCACCTGTTCGACAACTACCGCTCGCTCGACCTCGAGCCCGCGGCCTTCTTCGTGCTGCCGATCGTCCGGCGCCCCTCCCCGGGCACGGTCACCGCCCTCGGGGGCGGGTACCTGGCCTCGGGCCCGGCCGATGACCTGCGCCTCCCCAAGCCGCACCTCCCCGACGGCCTCCGACTCGACGGTCAGGAGGGCGCAGGCGAGGTGCAGACGCCGCTGCTCGGGACGGCGGCGCGGGGGCTTCGGATCGGCGACCGCGTCTACATGCGCCACGCCAAGGCGGGCGAGATGTGCGAGCGCTTCGCCTCGCTCTACCTGGTGGAGGGCGACACCATCGTCGACGAGGTCCCCACCTACCGCGGCGACGGCAAGACCTTCCTCTAGCGATGGGTGGCGCGGCAGGCCACGTGTGGGACCTGGGCCCGCCCGGCCCCGAGCACCGGGCGGCCTATGCCGATGCGGCCCACGCACCGTTCTGGCTCGACCGTCCCGAGGCCCCGGCGCCGGCCGACCCCCTCGAGGGCAAGGCGGAGTGCGACCTCGCGATCGTGGGCGGTGGCCTCAGCGGGCTCTGGGCGGCGGTGCTCGCCAAGGAGGACGACCCGGAGCGCGACGTGGTCCTGGTCGAGGGCGCCGAGATCGCTCACGCCGCCAGCGGGCGGAACGGGGGCTTCTTCCTGTCATCGCTCACCCACGGCGTCGCGAACGGCATTGCCCGCTTTCCGGAGGAGGTGCCTGCGCTTGAGCGGCTGGGCCTCCAGAACTTCGACCAGGCCGTGGCGTCGATCGGCCGGCTGGGCATCGAGTGCGACCTCGAGTTGAACGGCGACATCAACATCGCCCTCGAGCCTCACGAGGACGGCTGGCTCGCGGAGGAGGCGGAACAGCTCCGAAGTCTTGGCCACGACGTCGTGCTGTTCGATGCGGAGGCGATGCGAGCCGAGGTCGCCTCGAGCACCTACCGGACGGGGATGTGGCAGCAAAGCGGGTCGGCGGTCGTCGACCCGGCGCGCCTGTGCTGGGGCCTGCGGCGGGCGGCCCTCGACGCCGGCGTCCGGATCTTCGAGCGGACGCCGGTCACCGCGATCGGCGACCGAGCGGGCGGGCTGGAGCTGGCGGTGGGGGACGGCGCGCTGCGCTGCCGCCACGCGCTGCTCGCGACGAGCGCGTTTCCGGCGCTGGTGCGGTCGGTGCGGCGGCGGGTCGTTCCCGTCTACGACTACGTGCTCGTCACCGAGCCGCTGGGCGCCGAGCGCATGAGCTCGATCGGCTGGCAGCGCAGGCAGGGCCTAGGCGACTGCGCCAACCAGTTCCACTACTACCGGCTCACGGCCGATGACCGCATCCTCTGGGGCGGCTACGACGCGATCTATCACTACGGGAACCGGATGGGCGAGGAGCTGGAGCGCAACGACGAGTGCTTCGCCCGCCTCTCCCAGCACTTCTTCACGACGTTCCCGCAGCTCGAGGGCGTCCGCTTCACCCACCGCTGGGCGGGGGCGATCGACACCTGCAGCCGCTTCTTCGCCTTCTACGGAACGAGCCACGGCGGCCGCGTGGCCCACGCTGTCGGCCACACGGGCCTGGGTGTCGGCGCCAGCCGCTTCGGAGCGCGGGTCGCCCTCGACCTGCTGGCCGGGCGCGAGACGGAGGCGACACGCCTGCGAGCGATCCGCAGCCACCCGCTGCCCTTCCCGCCCGAGCCCCTTCGCTGGGCGGCGATCGAGCTGACCCGAAACCGCCTCGCCGCCGCCGACCGCCGCGCCGGCCGGCGGGGCCTGTGGCTGCGAACGCTCGACCGGCTCGGACTGGGCTACGACAGCTGAGCCGGGGTCAGAGCCGGGGTCAGACCCCGCAGTGGTTCCTACTGCAGCTTGGGGTCAGACCCCTACTACGAGAGTGTGCCGAGTGTGCGGTCCGTGTACGCGTTTCGGAACACCCCGCCTGGATCCAGTCGCATTCTCACCGCCTGGAAGTCGGCCCAGTGCGGGTAAAGGGGGGCCAGCGACTCGGCGGTCTGGAAGTGACGCTTGCCCCAGTGCGGCCGCCCGCCGTAGTCACGGGCGACCGCCTCGACCTCGCGGAAGTACGGCTCCCACGCCATCTTGCGGTCCTGGTGGACGGCGACGCAGCACGTGTCGCGCTCATGGGACGGGCTCAGCAGGGAGTCGTCGGCGGCGACGAAGCGGACCTCGATCGGGAACGCGACCGCGTGCTCGGGCCGGGCCGCCACCTCGAGGACCCGCTCGACCACCTCGCGGGCGCGCTCCCGCGGCACCCCGTACTCCATCTCGGTGAAGCGGATCCGCCGCTCCGAGGCGAGGACCTTGTGCCAGCTGTCGACCTTGCGCGAGCGCCCCACGCCCCGAGACGCGATCCGGGCCAGCCGGGGCGCCTGCGAGGGGAACCGCCGCGCGGCCAGCGCGAACGCCTGGCCGACCCAGTTCTCCACCATCACCTCCTGGGCGTAGACACGGGCGGGGTGTCGGGGCGCGGGCGGCTCGTCGGTGCGGCGGCTCTCCCGGCACAGGGCCACCTCCGTGCCCGGGAAGACGTAGAACTCGAAATGGTCGGTGCCGGCGTTTAGCTCGTCGAGGCGGTCGAGTACGTCGGCCAGCGGCTTGGGGCTGTCCAGGCGGTCGAGGGTGTACGACGGGACCGTCCGCACGGTCACGGAGTAGATGACGCCGAGGGCACCCAGGCCCACCCGCGCGGCCCGCAGATCCGGGTCGTCCTCGCCGACCTCCACCAGCTCCCCGCCGGCGGTGACCAGCTCGAGCGCCGCGATCTGGGCGGAGACGTTCTGGAACCGCTCGCCGGTGCCGTGGGTTCCGGTGGAGATCGACCCCGCGACCGTCTGCCGGTCGATGTCGCCGAGGTTCTCGAACGCGACCCCGTGTTCGTGGAGCATGCGGTTGAGGTCGCGCAGCACGATCCCCCCCTCGACCTTGAACAGGCCCGCACCCCGGTCGAAGTCGAGCTTGCGCGTCAGCCGGTCGAGCCTGACCATGACGCCATCGGTGAGCGCGATGTCGGTGAACGAGTGGCCCGAGGCGGACGCCCGCACGGTCCTCCCCGCAGCCGCGGCATCAGCCACGACCCGGCGCAGCTCGTCCAGCGACGAGGGCAGCTCGATCGCGGCCGGCGTGCAGCGCTGGTCCCCGGCCCAGTTGCTCCAGCTCGCCACGCCCGAACCCTACGGGGCGGCGCCCTCAATACAGCTACCGGGGCTACCCTGCGGCCAAGTCACGGAGCGGTGGCAGAGTCCGGTTGATTGCAGCTGCCTTGAAAGCAGCCGACCCCCGTCAGGGGGTCCGGGGGTTCGAATCCCTCCCGCTCCGCTCCGTATGGGAGAGGACCTCGCGGACGATGGGCTCCCAGTCGTCCCTGTACACGCCGTGGCCCGCTCCCTCGAGCACCACCAGCCTCGCTCCCGGGATCTCCTCCGCCAGCGCCTGGCCGTGCCCGAGCGGGAACATCGGATCCGCCGTGCCGTGGATCACGAGCGTGGGCGCGGTGATCTCAGACAGGGGCCCTCGAGACGGCTCGTCGCCCGCGATCAGGTCGTGGTTCTGGAGGGCGGCGACGTCGCGAGCACGCTCGACGTCCCGCCGGATTAGCTCTCTGTAGGACCGTTCGTCGAACGGCCGCCGGCTCCCGGCGAGCATGCGTGAATAGTCGAGCTGGTACTCGGTGACCGACTCGGGGTCGGTCCAGTCAACCTCCGCCGTGGTCACGAGCCGTGCGAACTCGTCGGTCGGCGGCGGGAGCCCGCGCTCACCGCCCGTCGCGGGAGAGGTGCTCATGAGGACGAGGGAGAGCACCCGGTCGGGCGCCTCCAATGCCTCGAGCTGGGCGAACCCGCCGCCGGCCGAGACGCCGAACAGGTGGGCGGCGGGGATACCGTAGGCGTCGAGCACTCCGGGTATGTCGGCCAGCAGATCCGCGCCGGTGTACCCGGGACGTCCCGGCTCGTAGCTGACCGAGCGTCCGGTATCGCGGTGGTCGTAGCGGATCACGAATCGCCCTCCGTCGGCGAGCTTCCGGCAGAACTCGTCCTCCCACCACAGCATCGACCCCCCGATGCCCATGACGAGGAGGATCGGCGGGTCGGCCGGGTCTCCGAACGACTCCGCGCAGAGCTCCACGCCATTCGCTTCGATCATCCGCTCGGCCATGCCTACACGAGTACCGACTGCCCGGGTGGCCCAAACTCATCCGCGGGCGCCGAGACCGGGGCAGCGGATTGCATCGGGGGCCCGGGGGCTTGTCGCGGCGGCGGGCCCACGCTACGGTTCCGGGCATCGGCTCCGCACGCGACAGGAGCAGGGGTTTCGCGGCCGGCCTCGCCGCCGGCGTGCTCGTCCTCGCGCTCGGGGCCGGTGGCGCCGTGGCGAATCCCTGGCTCCCCGATCGCCACAAGCGGTACCACGGCGTCTCGAGCACCGGTGACAACGCCGGGTTCCGGGACTTCCAGAAGCAGGTGCGGGCCCACCCTGCCGTGCAGCAGGAGTTCTTCCACTGGGATGTCTCCCTGACCGCGACCGGCGCGGTCAAGCGCTGGGACAAGGCGGACACACTCGGGATGGTCAGCCTCTCGACCAAGCTGCCGGCCAACGGCAAGCCGCAGATCCCGACGAAGGGCATCGCCCGCGGCAACGGCGACCGCTACATCCTGCGCTACAACGAGGTCCTCGGCGGGCTGCGCCACCCCACCTACATCCGGCTGATGCCAGAGATGAACGGGCACTGGAACCCGTACTGCGCATACAACGCCGACGGCTCGAGGCGCAGCGGATGGCACAAGACGCGGTCGTTCAGGCGCGCGTGGAAGCGCTTCGTGATCATCACCCGCGGCGGGCGGAGGGCGACGATCAACAAGAAACTGCGCAACAACAACATGGCGCGGATCTACCGGGCGAAGTCGAACCACGACCCGATCTACCGGCGCAAGGACGTGCCGAGGCGCCTCGAAAAGCCGAAGGTCGCGTTCCTCTGGGTGCCGCAGACGATCGCCTCGCCCAACGTCCCCGGAAACCAGGCGCGCGACTACTGGCCCGGGCGCAACTTCGTCGACTGGGTGGGCGTCGACATCTTCTCCAAGTACCAGACTGCGTTCGACAACATGCAGGCCTTCTTCGGCCGCTACGACAACTTCCCGTTCATGATCGGCGAATGGTCGCCGTGGGATGGCGACCCCGGCGGAGCGTTCACCGACCGGCTACTCGACTGGGCCGAGGACCACGGCCGCGTGCGCATGCTCATGTACTACCGAAGCGTGTCGGTCAACACGATCTACGACATCGACCACTACCCCTCGGCCCGCGGCGAGCTGCGCCGGCACCTGAACAAGGGCACCTGGGACGAGTTCGCGCCCCGCATCCGGCACTGAGTTTCGAGGCTCGGTTGGCGCTCAGCCCATCACTGGGATCCGGATGGCTGGGGCTCCTGCTCGATCGTGATCGCGGGGCCGCCGGCCAGCCCGGCGATCTCGAAGGTCCGCATCACGCGCCTGCCCACGCCGCGGATCACCAGATGCCGCCCGTCCTCCCGCAGCCGCGACGCCGTCCCGGCGAGGACGGCGATGCCCATGCTGTCGATGAAGCTGCAGGCGCGCATGTCGATCACGAGCTCCCCGGGCACCTCGACCGCCTGCTCCAGCGCCTGCTTCAGGCGCGGCGCGGTGGCGAGATCGAGCTCGCCGAACACGGCGACGTCCGTGCCGCCCTCCGCGCGAGGGGCAACATGCACCGAGAAGCTGAGTGGGGCGTGATCGGGATCCGTGGCGCTTAGCTACCCGGCGGCGAAGGTGAGCTAACACCCGCCGAGCTGGCCCAGCCGCGCTCGCCCCTCGGCCAGGCAGCGGTGACCTTCGTCAACCGACCCATGAAGGCCCGCGCAGGATCGCGCTGGCTCCGGACACCACGCTCCCGGACCAGCGCATCCTCTTCAACGCAACGATCAAGTAGGCCCGTCGACGGCCGAACGCTCGCCCGCGTGACGTGGAGGCGCGGGAAGTCCTCCCCAAGACGGCTACGGGGCGGCCGGAGCTGTCGCAACCTGGCCCGGCCTTCGGCCAGGCATCTGTTCGTCTTCGTGTGCGTCCAGCCGGTGATCTCCTGGATCTCGGCGTAGGAGTAGCCCTGCGCGCGGAGGGCCAGCGCCCGCCGCTCCTGGGGCTTGAGGAGCCCGATGAGGCGGGCAGCGCGGGCGACCCGCTCGCGCTGCAGAAGGTGCTGGTGCGGCCCGGGGACCTCGCTGGGAGTCCGCTCGATGAGGTCGTCGTAGGCCGTGGCTCCCTCCAGCGCCCGCAGGCGCAGCCTGCGCACGGCCAGCGCCTCGCGCCCGACCACGGTCAGCATCCAGGGGAGGACCCGCTCCGGGTCGACCTCCGCGTAGCGGCGCATGCAGGATCTCGACGGCACGCTGGAGCGCGTCGTCGGCGTCGTCGGCACAGATCGAGAATCGCCGCGCCCGCCGAATGAGCGTGTCGCGATGTGCGTCCAGGAGATCCGCGGCAGCGGCGCGGCCGCCAGGAGCGAATGCGCTGGCTTCCATGCGCGGGACAACCCCGGCGCCCCGATCGGCGCCCCGGGTACCGCCCTGCAGGGCCGTCCGAGGTCGCGATCGGCCACCTCGGCGCCGGTATCCTCGGCCCCGCGATGAGTACCTGCATCGTCACTGGAGGAGCCGGCTTCCTCGGGTCGCACCTGTGCGACGCGCTGCTCCGCGACGGACACCGCGTGCTGTGCGTCGACAACCTCGACACGGGCTCGCTCGAGAACGTCGACCACATCGAGGACGAGCGCTTCATGTTCGTCCTCCACGACCTGACCGAGCCGCTGTTCGTCGACGAGCCGGTCGACTTCGTCTACCACCTGGCCTCGCCCGCGAGCCCGATCGACTACCTGCGCCTGCCGCTCCACACGCTGAAGGTCGGCTCCTACGGCACCCACCACATGCTGGGCCTGGCGAAGCTGAAGCGCGCCCGCTTCGTGCTCGCCTCGACCTCCGAGGTCTACGGCGACCCCCAGGTCCATCCGCAGCCCGAGGACTACTGGGGCCACGTCAACCCGATCGGCCCCCGCGGCGTCTACGACGAGGCCAAGCGCTACGCCGAGGCGCTGACTATGGCCTACCACCGCCAGCAGGGGGTGGACACCGGCGATCGTTCGGACGTTCAACTCGTACGGGTCGAGGATGAGACCCCACGACGGCCGCGCGATCCCGACCTTCCTCCGCCAGGCACTTCAGGCGAAGCCGCTCACGGTCTTCGGCGACGGCAGCCAGACGCGGAGCTTCTGCTACGTGGACGACCAGATCCGCGGCTACATCGCGATGGCTGAGTCGGACGTGCACATGCCGGTCAACGTCGGCAACCCCGACGAGTTCACCCTGCTGGAGCTGGCGGAGGCGGTGATCGAGGTGACCGAGTCGAGCTCGGAGGTCGTCTTCGAGGCCCTCCCCGTCGACGACCCGCAGGTCCGCCAGCCCGACATCACCCGGGCCCGCCAGCTCCTGGGGTGGGAGCCCGAGGTTGGGCTGCGCGACGGGCTGCGGATGACGATCGACGCCGCCGGCGCGAGAAGCTCGTCGGCCTCAGCGCGCTGAGCATCGAACCGCTCCGGATCGCCCATCTCACGGCCACCTTCCCGCCCTACCGCGGCGGGGCCGGCAACACCGCCTTCCGGTTCGCCCGCGAGCAGGCCGGGCGCGGGCACCACGTCGAGGTCTTCACCGCCCCGCGCCGAGGGCGAGGCGCCCGACCCCGGAGGGTGTCGAGGTCCACCGGATCGAGCCCGCCTTCGCCTACGGCAACGCGCCCCTGATCCCGTCGCTGGCGCGGATCGAGGGGTTCGACGTGATCCACGTCCACTACCCGTTCATCTTCGGCGCCGAGCTGACCCTGCTCGGGCGCTCGCGGCGCTCGGCGCGCGGCCAGGCGCTCGTCGTCCACTACAAGAACAGGCTGGTCGCCGGGGGGGCGCGGGGCGCGGCCTTCGAGGCCTACGAGCACACCGTGGCCCCGGCCCTGATCCGCGCGGCCGACCGGGTCTGCGTGCTGTCGCTCGACCACGCCGACTCCGTCTCCTATCTGCGCCGGGCCCGCGGGCGGGACCCGGAGAAGCTGATCGTGATGCCCAACGGCGTCGACACCGGCGATGTTCGCGCCCGGCCCCGGACGCCGGGATGCGCGACGAGCTCGGGATCGGCCCGGACGCAACCGTGGCCGCGTTCGTCGCGACGCTGGACCGCGCCCACCACTTCAAGCGGCTGGACGTGGCGATCGAGGGGCTCGCGCGGGCGCAGGCCGACGTCCACCTGATCGTCGCCGGCGGCGGCGAGCTGCTCGAGGGGTTTCGCACCAAGGCCGCTGAGGCCGGGGTTGGCGATCGCGTCCACTTCCTCGGGGCGGTGCCCCACGCCGAGCTGCCGCGCTGTGCTGCGCGCCGCCGACCTCTTCCTGCTCACCACCGAGCCGCCGGAGTCGTTCGGGATCGTCCTGATCGAGGCGATGGCGTGCGGGCTGCCGGTGATCGCCAGCGACTACCCGGGAGTGCGTGCGGTGGTGGACCAGGCGACCGGCCGGCTGGTGGCGCAGGGGGACGTGGCTGCCGTCGCCGCGGCCCTCGACGAGCTGGCCGCCGACCCCGGCGCAGCGCGAGAGCATGGGCGCGGCCGGGCGGGCCAAGGCCGAGGCCGAGTGGAGCTGGCGGCGGCTCGTCGAGCGGATGGACCGGGCCTACGCGGAGGCGATCGAGGCGCGGCGGGAGAAGCTCGCGCGATGACCGGGCGGCGGATCCTGCTGGTCTCCTACTTCTACCCGCCTGGGCGCGACACCGGCGCGCTTCGGCCCGGCGGCGATGGCCAAGTACCTGCGCCGCCTGGGGCACGAGGTCGAGGTGCTGACCACCTCCGCCTATGGCAGCGACGACGACCCCTCGACCCACCGCACCCGCGACCTCCAGCTGTGGCGGGCGCGTCGCGCGGGCCGGGACACCGTGGGCGGCCTGTTCGACGCCGACACCTACGGGGGCAGGCCGCATCCGCTCAGCCGCGTGATCGTCCCCGAGCCGCTCGCGGTGGCCTGGGCGCCGTTCGCCCGTTCGCGGGCCCTGGCGCTCAACCGCCGGCGGCGGTTCGACTGCGTGATCACCACCTCCCCGCCGGAGTCGGCGCATGCGGTCGGGATGGCGCTGCGACGGCGCGGCGTCCCCTGGGTCGCCGACGTCCGCGACGCCTGGACCTTCGAGCAGCTTCGGCCCGACTTCCCCACCGCGCGCCCAGCGTGCGCTCGACCGCCGCCTCGAGCGCCGCTGGCTCGGCGGCGCCGACGTGGTGGTCTGCGTGTCCGAGCCCGCGGCCGCCGACCTGCGCCGGCGCGGCATCGCCGACCCGCTGGTGATCACGAATGGGTGGGACCCGGAGACGGCGCCTGCGGAGGGCGAGCTGCCGGAGGTCCTCGACCCCGAGCGCGTCTCGCTGCTCTACACCGGCCGCTTCGGAACGTACGGTCGCGACCCGCGCCCGCTGGTCGAGGCGCTCGGGCGGCTGGCCGCGGCCGACCCCAAGGCGGCCGGGCGGCTGGAGGTCGTGATCGCCGGGCCGCTCACCGAGGAGGAGGCGCGCCTCATGTCCCGGGACGTCTCGCCGGCCCGCATCGTGCTCGCCGGAAGCCACCCGCGCGCGGCCGCGCTCGCCCTCCAGCGGCACGCCGACGCGCTGCTCCTGATCGCGCAGCCGACCCGCTCGCAGCTCCTCAACATCAAGCTGTTCGAGTACCTGGCGTCGGGCCGGCCCATCCTCGCGCTGGCGGCGGGCACGGAGGCGGGCAGGATCGTCGAGGAGGTGGGCGCCGAGGCGGTTCGCGCCGACGACCCCGAGGCGATAGCGGCCGCGCTCGCGCGCCTCGCCGCGGGGCCGCCCGACCCTCCAGCGGCCGAGGCGATCGCGCGCTACACGTACCCGGCGCCGGCCGAGCGCCTCGCTGAAGCGGTAGAAAGGGCGATCGGCAGATGAAGTGGAAGCGCGGAAAGTCCTCGGACAAGGACGTGATCGACATTCGCGGCGCGGGCTCGGGGGGCGGGCGCGCCGCCGGGCCGGGCGGGCTCTCGATCCCGGGTGGGCTCGGCAGCATCGGCGGCGGGGCCGGGGTGGTCGTCGTCCTGATCGTGCTCGCGATTCAGGTCTTCGGCGGAGGCGGAGGCGCCGGCGGCTTCGACATCGGCCAGATCCTGCTCGGGGGCGGGCAGGCCCCCGGGGCGTCGAACCCCGACCCGCTCCCGCCCGACCAGGACCCCGATCGCGAGCTGCGCGACTTCTCCGCCTACGTCTTCAACGACGCCCAGGACACCTGGGACGGCAGCTTCGAAGAGAGCGGCGACCCCTACCAGAACGCGGAGCTCGTGCTCTACTCGGGCGCGGTCTCAACCCAGGGCTGCGGCAGCGCCAGCTCGGCGGTCGGCCCGTTCTACTGCCCCGCCGACGGCCGCGTGTACATCGACCTCACCTTCTACGAGGACATGCAGCGCCAGCTCGGCGCCTCGGGCGACTTCGCCTGGGCCTACGTGATCGCCCACGAGATGGGCCATCACGTCCAGAACCTGACCGGCACCAACGACCAGGTCTCGCGCTTGGAGTCGTCGAACCCGGGCGACGCGAACGAGCTGTCGGTCCGGACGGAGCTTCAGGCCGACTGCTACGCGGGCGTCTGGGCCGCCACGGTGTTCGAGGAGGGCGCGCTGGAGCCCGGCGACCTGGACGAGGCGTTCACGGCGTCGGAGGCGGTGGGCGACGACCGTCTGGCCGAGCAGGCCGGGCAACGGATCGACCCCGACTCCTTCACCCACGGCTCCGCCGAGCAGCGGCGCACCTGGTTCGAAAACGGCTACGAATCGGGCGATCCGGCCGCCTGCGACACCTTCTCGGTGGACAGCGTCTAGCGCCCCTGGACGTATCCTCTCTTCAGATGGCGACCCGCCCCGCTGACGTGCCGCGCCCAGACGGCACGGACGACGACACCGACCGCTACATCGCCCCCGTCGTGGGGCCGGACGACGAGCGCGTCTTCACCGACTCGGGCATCGAGATCGAGGCGCTCTACGACGACTCGGACGTCGCGCCCGGCCTCGCCGAGCGCCTGGGCGAGCCGGGCTCGTACCCGTTCACGCGCGGCATCCACGAGCGGATGTACCGCGACCGGCTCTGGACGATGCGCCAGTACGCGGGCTTCTCGAGCCCCGAGGACACGAACGAGCGCTACCGCTACCTGATCGAGCACGGCTCGACCGGCCTCTCGATGGCGTTCGACCTTCCGACCCAGCTGGGGCGCGACTCCGACGACCCGCTCTGCGCGGGCGAAGTCGGCCGCACCGGGGTCCCGATCGACACGATCGAGGACATGCGGATCTGTTTCGAGCAGATCCCGCTGGACCAGGTCTCGACGTCGATGACGATCAACGCGCCGGCCGCGATCCTGTTGCTGCTCTACGAGCTGGTGGGAGAGGAGCAGGGCACAGAGGCGGCGCAGCTCCGCGGGACCGTCCAGAACGACGTGCTGAAGGAGTACGTCGCCCGCGGCAACTACATCTACCCGCCGGAGCCGACGATGCGGCTCACCACCGACATCTTCGAGTACTGCGCCGAGCGGGTCCCGAAGTGGAACACGATCTCGATCTCCGGCTACCACATCCGCGAGAAGGGCTGCTCGGCGGTGCAGGAGGTGGCGTTCACCCTCGCCAACGCCAAGGCCTACGTGCAGGCGGCGCTCGACCGCGGCCTCGACATCGACGACTTCGCCCCCCGCCTCGCCTTCTTCTTCAACTGCCACAACAACGTCTTCCAGGAGATCGCCAAGTTCCGCGCCGTGCGGCGGATGTGGGCGCGGATCATGCGCGAGGAGTTCGGCGCGACCGAGGAGCGCTCGCAGATGATCCGGTTCCACACCCAGACGGGCGGGGTGACGCTCCAGGCCCAGCAGCCGGAGGTGAACATCATCCGGGTCGCCCTCCAGGGCTTCGCCGCCGTCTGCGGCGGCACCCAGTCGCTGCACACGAACGGCTTCGACGAGGCGCTGGCGCTGCCGACCGAGCGCTCGGCCCGGATCGCCCTGCGCACCCAGCAGGTGATCGCGCACGAATCCGGCGCGGCCGACTCGGTCGACCCGTTCGCGGGCTCCTACTTCGTCGAGTCGCTCACCGATGAGATCGAGGCGCGCTCTTGGGAGCTGATCGGCAAGGTGGACGAGCTGGGCGGGTCGACCGAGGCGCTCGAGTTCATCCAGAAGGAGATCGAGGAGTCGGCTGCGTCCTACCACGAGCGCTACCGCTCGGGCCAGGACGTCATCGTGGGCGTCAACAAGTACGTCACCGACCAGATCGACGACGTCGACATCCTCAAGGTCGATCCCGAGGCCGAGCGCCGCCAGGTCGAACGCCTGGCGAAGTTCAAGGCTGATCGCGACCAGGCCGGCGTCGAGGCCAGGCTCGAGGAGCTGCGCGAGGCGGCACGCGGCGAGGGCAACCTGCTGCACCCGATCCGCGCGGCGCTCGCCGCGGACGCGTCGATCGGCGAGGTCTGCGGCGCGATGCGCGACGTCTTCGGCGAGTACCGCGGCGGAGCCTTCTTCTAGCGGACTGGCCGCCCAGCCAGCCCGGCGCGTCGTTCACCCCGCCCGGGTAGCTTGCCATGGCCATGGCAAGCGGAAGGAGTCACGCCTCGACGGCCGAACATGCCCTGGATGGAGACCAAGGCACAGCGGACGCTCGTGAAGTCCGCGCCGGAACTCTGGGAGCTGGCCGACGACCTCGCCCGCATGGAGGCCTGGATGGGTGGCCTGCTTGGTGCGGAACGGCCGATCCCCGTGGAGGTGACCGACCGCGACCCGGAGCGCATCCTGGCCTGGCGGGTCCGGAACGGCGACCCGGCGAGGGCCGCGGCGCACGCGCGGATCGCGATCGAGCTGGCCGAGAAGGGGTTCGGAACCGCAGTCTCGATCACCGCACACCACACCGCCCCGAATCCGGTTGCCGCGCTGAGCGCCCTGGAGGAGCTCCTCGATGAACTTGGATCCCCCGAGCGACGCCCCTTCGCCCGCGGCTAGCGAAGGCGACGGCGCCTCCGAGCTGAGCCTCGTCGCGCTGCTCCGCATGCGTGGCGCGCCACTCGTCGACGCCCTGGACGCGCACTTCCCGGGCTCGCGCGAGGTCGGCGAGGCGGCGGCCGCCTACGCCTTCGCCGCAGCCGTGGAGCTGGGCCTGATGCGCCCGAGCGCCGAGCTGATGCGCGAGGCGGCGAAGCTCCACGACGTCGGCCGGGTCTACGTGCCGGCCGATGTCCTGGCGAAGCCGGCGTGGAGCCGCACGCCGGAGGAGAGCGCCCAGGTGGAGGCACACCACGAGTGGGGCGCGCAGCTGGCCCGAGGCGCCGGGATCCCCGAGCGCGTGTGTGAGTGGATCCGCCTTGGGGCCGAGCGCTGGGACGGCGGCGGCCCGAACGGCCTGGCGGGCGAGGCGATCCCGCTCCAGGCGCGGATCTCCCGCGCCGCGTACGCGTGCTACGCCGCGCTCACGGAGGGGGCTCGCGAGGGCGGCACTGCGGCCGATCCGCACCGGCGCCCGTTCGACGCGCTGCACGGCTCGGCGGGGCGCGAGCTGGACCCGATGGTGGTCGACGCGCTCGAGACCATGCTCACCCGCGCCACGGCCGCTTGACCTACCCTTGGGCTGAAGGCGGCAACACGCCGGGTGCCAACGGACCGACCCCAAGGCCCCTAGCGCCGTGGTCCCGCACCGGTCAAGCTAGCGCCATGCAGAAGAGGTTCAAAGCGAGCGGGCTGCTGCTGAGGGCTGCCGCGAGCCTGGGGTTCACGACCCTAGCGCTCCTCGTTGCCCCCTCCGTCGGCAACGCGGCGGTCTTCGAGCCAGCCACGGACTTCGCCGTCGGGGATCAGCCCGAGGCGGTCGCGGTGGGCGAGTTCAACGGCGATGGCAACCGGGACATCGCGGTGGCGAACAAGGGCGACGACGACATCTCGATCCTGCTCGGCGACGGCGCCGGGGACTTCGACCTCGACGACGACTACGCGGTCGGGGACGAGCCCCAGGACATCGTGGTCGGCAAGTTCAACGGCGACTCCGACCGCGACCTGGCGGTTGTCAACCGCATGGACGACAACGTCTCGATCCTGCTCGGCGACGGGGATGGCACCTTCACCGACGCCGGCACCGTCAACGTGGGCGCCAGCCCACAGGTCGATCGCTCGCGCCCGCCTCGACTCCGGCCCGCGCGCCGACCTCGCCGTAGCGAACTTCAACGACGACGACGTCTCGATCCTGCTCGGCAGGGGGGCGGGGGAGTTCGAGCGCGTCGGGGACCGCAAGGTGGGCGACACCCCACGGGCCGTCGAGGCCGGGCACTTCAACGGCGACGGGCGGTTCGACCTGGCCGTGGTCAACGACATGGACGGCGACGTTTCAGTCGTGCTCAACCGCGGCGGAGGTCGTTTCGGGTCGCGCGACGACTTCGGCGGTCGGCGACGCCCCGTTCTCGATCATCCTCGGCAATTTCCTCCCGGGCGGCGGCGACGACTTCGCCGTGCCCAACTCGATGGACAACGATGTCTCGGTCCGCCTCGGCGAGGGCAACGGCGACTTCGGCAACGAGGACAACTTCCCGGTCGGCGCCAATCCGTTCTACGTCGAGGAGGGGGATTTCGACGGCGACGGCGCCCGCGACCTGATCGTCTCCAACGCCGACGACGACGACCTGTCGCTCCTGACCGGCAACGGCGACGGCAGCTTCGACATGCCGGACGACTACGCCGTCGGCGACTTCCCGATCGGCAGCGCGGTCGCCAGCTTCGACAACGCCAGCGGGCCCGATGTGGTGGTCGCCAACGCCGGCGACGACGACATCTCGGTGCTGCTCAACGAGCCCTAATCCGCTACGCCGGGAAGAGGGCGGGCTCGGTGCATTCGCGGCGGCTTGGCATCGTGCGTTCCGCGATCTGCTCCATCACCCGGTCCATCCACTCCGAGTGCATCTCGCGCAGGACCAGTTCCGTCCGGGCCTCGGCGGCGACCCAGGCGGCGACCGCCCCGGCCACCTCGTCCGGGGCCGAGGGGATGGCGAGCGCGGGCGAGCTCCACAGAGCGGTCGAATACCTGCTCGAGCGCATAGAGATGGCCGACCCGCTTCGCAAGCCGCCGCCGGAACCCGATCACCGACCGGCTGCGCCCCCACATCACCCATCGCCCATGAGCTCTCCGGGTCGAGCGCACGCAGGGTGACGCCGACGGCGCAGCCGCCCCGCTCCCCGGCGAACAGCCTCCCCGGCGTGATCACGTCGGCGCCCTCGAGACCCTCGATCAGCGCGACGATGAAGTCGTCGGGCAGCCGTCGCAGCACACGGTGGAGCGCCTCGTTGCGCTCGGCGCGAAAGCTGCGCGAGAGGTGCGCGGAGGTGAAGACGGCGTGCGCGTGATCCGCCATGTCCTGTTCGTCGGCGGATCGCGGGACCGACTTGAGGGGTGCCGCGGACCGCTTCGGCCGAGCCGCTGAGGGCTTAAGCCGGCGGACCGCCGTCGAGGGGCACGCAGACCACGTGCGCTTCCACCTTCCACACCAGGTCGGTGCGGTCAATCTCAGTCGCCTCCGCGACCCACCTCTTCGCCTTGCCATGATTGATCTTGGCCGGCTCCGAGCGGGTTAGGACCACGTCCGGGTCGCCGACGAAGTCGAACGCGGCGTCGCGGATCAGCGCTCCCCCTCCAACCGCAAAGAGGTCCCCGGGGCACCGCTCGGAGACGCTCTTGACACGCCTTGAATCGGCGGACGACCCCTCGAAGGTGAACAGCGTGCCCGCTCCGACGTAGTCGCTCGTCGCGGTCTCCGTGAACAGGTTCGCGCAGATCACGGCGGCGCTCAGCCTCCAGGCGGCATCGGTGGGGTCGGTCTCATGGGCGCGGGCGCCCCATGCGGCCGGCTGGGCCGGCGGGATCAGCGCCTCGAAGGCCACGCCCCTGTTCGGCCTCTCGGTGAGGATCCCACCGCCGCCGGCGATCGGAACCCGCGAGCCCGGACACTCCGCGAGCAGGTCCTTGTCCGCCGAGCTCTCCGAGCCGGTGGTGCGCTTGACGCGCACCGCCTTGACGTAGCTGTCCGCGGCCCCGAGCGGCGGCGGTGTCGCGGTGCCCTGGACGCAGATGCCGTGCCCGGTGAGGCTCCAGTTGGTTTCGAGAGGATCGGTCTCAGCCGCTTCGACGAAGAAACCGTCGACCTGGTTGCCGATCGTGCCCACCTGGAAGAGGCCGAGCTCGGCCCCCAAGAAGGCGCTCGCCCCTACGCCGAGGAGGCTCTTGGTTCCGGGGCAGCCGAGGGTGATGTCCTGCGTCGCGGTCGACGTCGAGAGATGCTGGTCGATCACATCCTCGACATCCGTCATATAGGCGGGCGCCGGCGCCGCGAGCGCGAGCGACGCCGCTGTGGCGACTACCCCGACCCTGACGATGCGGCTGGGCATGACGGCGAGCATAGAATCCCGCCCCGCCATGCGCCAGAAGGTCCCCGAGACACACGAGGAGAAGCTCGCCCAGCTTCGCGAGCTGCGCGACCAGGCGATCCACTCGGCCTCCGAGGAGGCGGTGGAGAAGCAGCACGCCAAGGGCAAGCTGACCGCCCGCGAGCGGATCGAGAAGCTGCTCGACCCGGGGAGCTTCGAGGAGCTCGACACGTTCGTCCGGCACCGCACCTACGAGTTCGAGATGCAGAAGCGCCGGCCGTACGGCGACGCCGTCGTCACCGGCTGGGGCACGATCGACGGCCGCCCGGTCGCGGTGTTCTCGCAGGACTTCACCGTCTTCGGCGGCTCGCTGGGCGAGGTGATGGCGGAGAAGATGTGCAAGATCATGGACCTCGCCGCGAAGGTGGGGATGCCGGTGATCGGGATCAACGACTCGGGTGGGGCGCGGATCCAGGAGGGCGTCGTGTCACTGGGCGCCTACGGCGACGTGTTCGTGCGCAACGTCCAGAGCTCCGGGGTGATCCCCCAGATCAGCATCATCATGGGCCCGTGCGCGGGGGGCGCCGTGTACTCGCCGGCGATGACCGACTTCATCTTCATGGTGAAGGAGACCTCCCACATGTTCATCACCGGCCCCGAGGTGATCAAGACCGTCACCGGCGAGGAGGTCGAGTTCGAGGAGCTCGGCGGGGCGATGAGCCACAACTCCAAGTCGGGGGTCGCGCACTTCGCGTCGGAGGACGAGGAGAGCTGCCTGGAGGACGTGCGCTACCTGGTCTCGTTCCTGCCGCAGAACAACCTCGAGATGCCGCCGCGGGTCGAGCCCTACGACGACCCCGACCGCGAGGAGCCGGCGCTCGACACGATCGTCCCCGACGACCCGCAGAAGCCCTATGACATGCGCGACGTGCTGGCGCTGATCGTGGACGACGCGCGAGTTCTTCGAGGTCCACGAGCACTTCGCGCAGAACATCATCTGCGGCTTCTCGCGCCTCGACGGCTATCCGATCGGGATCGTCGGCAACCAGCCCAAGCACCTGGCCGGGGTGCTGGACATCGAGGCCTCGGAGAAGGCCGCCCGGTTCGTCCGCACCTGCGACGCGTTCAACATCCCCCTGCTCACCTTCACCGACGTCCCCGGGTTCCTGCCCGGGACCTCGCAGGAGTGGGGCGGGATCATCCGCCACGGCGCGAAGCTCCTCTACGCGTTCACCGAGGCGACCGTGCCGAAGCTCACCGTCGTGACCCGCAAGGCCTACGGCGGCGCCTACGACGTCATGAACTCGAAGCACATGCTCGCCGACTTCAACTTCGCCTGGCCGTCGGCCGAGGTAGCAGTGATGGGGCCGGAGGGCGCGGTGAACATCATCTACCGCAAGGACATCACCCAGTCCCCCACCCCCGAGGAGCGCCGCGAGAGGCTGATCGCCGACTACAAGGCGCACTTCGCCAACCCCTACTCGGCGGCCGAGCGCGGCTACATCGACGACGTGATCGAGCCCCACGAGACCCGTCCCCGCCTGACCCGGGCGCTCGGGATGCTCCAGACCAAGCGGGTCGAGCAGCCGAAGCGAAAGCACGGGAACATCCCGCTCTAGCGCCCTCCTGAGCACCGCTATCAGGCAGGATCCAACGTAGGGGTGAGAAACGGCGCGCCCGGGTAATGTGGGCCGCGTGAGCGAGCGAATCAACGGCGGAGTCCTGATCGCGGCCTTCGGCGGGGCCCTCCTGCTGGTGAGCCTCTTCCTGGACTGGTTCGAGCCCGACGTGAGCGCCTGGGACACGTTCGAGCTGGCCGACCTCGTGCTCGCGGCGGCCGGGGTCGCTGCGATCGCCGGCCTCTTTCGGCCGCTCGTGGAGCACCGGATCACGCCCGATCCGGCCCGCAGCCGGGGCCTGCTCTACCTCGGCATCGGCGCGCTGATCATCATCGTCGCCGGCCTGATCCAGCCGCCCCCGGCCGCGACCGGGCGCTCGCTCGAGGTCGGGGCGTGGCTGGGTCTCGTGGGCGCGGTCGTCGTGACCGCGGGCGCGCTGCTGGCCAGCAGCAGGGTCTCGATCACGATCGCCGTCGCCGGTCGCGATGACGATGAGGTCGTCCCGCCGCCCCCGGGGACGGATCCGGCCCCGCCGGACAGCGAGACCGGCACGCTCCCGACCGAGCTGCGCTGAGCCAGGGACAGCTGACGTCAGAGCGTGATGAGCGGCGGGTCGAGGGCGCCGGCGCGCCAAGCCTCGTGGACGGCCGTGGCGATGCCAAGGTCCTGGATTGCGAGCCCGGTCGAGTCGAACAGGGTGATCTCCTCCTCATTGACTCGTCCCGGCACGACGCCGCGAAGCACATCCCCGACCTGCCGCACGTCCTCACGGGAGACCTCCGCCCGTGCGACCGGCCCCGAGAGCTCGCCCCCGGCCGAGGCCTGCTCCCACTCATCGCAGAACAGCGAACACCTCGCGAGCGCCGCGGCCTCCACCTCCGCCTTCCCGTGCGCGTCCGCACCCAGCACCGCGAGGTGCTGACCCGGCCTGAGGTCGGCCCGGGCAATGACAGGAGTGGACGCCGGGGTTACCGTCACGACGACGTCCTGCCCCGCCGCTTCGCCTCTGCTCCCCTCTACCCAGCCCAACTCCTCCGCGAGAGCCGCCGCGGTCTCATCCCTCGGGTCGAAGCACACGCCTTCGTCGTACCCCGCCGCCGCCAGGCAGCGAGCGGCCCAGGCGCCGTTGACGCCGCAGCCGACGATCCCGACGCTCACGGCGTCGGGGCGCGCCAGCGCCTGCGCCGAGACCGCGGCGGCCGCGCCGGTGCGAAGCGAGGTGACGGCGGCGCAGTCCATGATCGCCTGGAGCTCGCCGGTCTCGGCACTGGACAGGAGCAGGGCCCCGGTCACCACCGGAAGCCCTCGCTCGGGGTTCCGGGGGAACGAGGTGACCCACTTGAGCAGGGCGAAGCCGTCGCCGCGCGCCGGCATCGCCCGGAAGTCGCCGTCCGGCGGGGCATCGAGATAGACCTTGGCCGGCATCACCCACTCGCCCGCGGCATGGCGCTCGAATGCGACCCGCGTCCGCTCGATCGCCTCCTCGGCGGGAACGGCCTCGAATACCGCATCGGCGTCGAAGACGGGCACGGACATGGCACGAGTCTGACGCGAACCCGGCACGAAGCGCGCGCCACGCGGCGCCTCCGCCCCACCTCACAAGTGACGCGATCGGCCTGACCGCCGGTTCCGGTTCGAGTCCGGCGCCCTCCGCGCTTGACGTAGAATGAAGTGGCTTGTGAGGTGAGCACGGGATCCTGTCCCGTTTCGCCCAGAACGACCCGCCACGATGGCGGGTCGTTCGCCTTCCGGACGCCGACGGGCCGTGATTGGCGAGTTCTTGCCGGTATGCGGGTAGAACTCGCCAAACTTCGCGAGCGCCGACGCCGCATCCCTCCGCAGTACAGTGCGGGCGATGGCCACCAACGGCAGCCGCAAGCCGAGCGAGCCCGCCAGGGCGAGCGGTGGCGCCGACAGGCGCTTACCCCGAATCGAGATCGCCTCCTCCACGGCCTCGGACTCCGAGGCCGCGGCGATCGTCGCGGCGCTCGAGCAGTTCCTCGCCGACACGGCGCCCGCACCCTCCGCAACCGGTCCGCCGGTGAGCGCATGGCAGCGCGCCGCGCTGGAGGAGGGCGTCTCGGCCCGCCAGGTCAGCGCGGCGGTCTGGGGCCACAGCCCGCGTCAGGGACAAACCGGATAGAACCCTTTCAGGGGCCGGGAAAGACGCCGGCCAGGGCAGGAGGCGCCCGCAGGTGATTGGAGGAGGAGAGAAATGGCCGTTGTGAAGATCATCGAGCTGGTCGGCAGCTCGAAGACCTCGACCGACGACGCCGCGAAGCAGGCGCTGCAGCAGGCGTCCGGCTCACTGCGGAACATCCGCGCCGTCGACATCGTCTCGACCGGGATCCGCGGCGACAACCTGGACGAGTACCGCGCCCACGTGCGCGTCGCCTTCATCGTCGAGGACACCGAGGTCGACTGAGCGTCCGGCGGCCCAGCGAGCCGCCGACCGCTAAATACCCCAATCCCAATCGGGATTAGGGCTTTATGTAATACTCCGCGCATGGAGCCGACCGCCGCCCCTGAGCGGGCCACGACCGACCCCGAGGCCGAACCGTCTTCGGTCACCGAGCGGATCGCCGCCGAGCACAAGCTCGACGTCAATCACCGCAAGCCGCAGAAGGGCAAGGGCAAGCTCGGCTCGCTCGAGAACCCCGAGGTCTACGACAACGTCCCGGGCCACTGGATCCCTCGGATCGAGCGCGAGTTCGACGACTTCGACAACGAGGCGGAGAAGTTCCTGGACGGGCAGACGCCCGAGGACCAGTTCATCGGCTTCCGCCTCAAGCAGGGCGTCTACGGGCAGCGCCAGCCCGACGTGCAGATGTGCCGGGTGAAGCTGCCGATGGGCGGCATCACGCCGGGGCAGATGGAGATGTTCGGCGACGTCGTCGAGGAGTACGCACCGCTCAACAAGGGCCACATCACGACGCGCCAGAACATCCAGATCCACCACATCCCGCTGCGAGACATGGCCGAGCTGATCCGCCGCATCTCCGACGCCGGCCTCTCCTCGCGCGAGGGCTGCGGCAACACCGTCCGCAACGTGACAGGCGACCCGTTCGCCGGCGTCACCGAGGGCGAGGCGTTCGACATCACCCCCTACGCCGGCGCCTACGTTCGCTACTTCGTCCGCCACCCGACGACCCAGCTGATGCCGCGCAAGGTGAAGACGGCGTTCACCGCCACCGACGAGGACGTGGCGATCACCGGCATCCACGACATCGGCTTCATCCCGCGCGTTCGCGACGGCGTCCGCGGCGTCGAGATCCGCGTCGGCGGCGGCACCTCGATCATGCCGCGGGTCGCCCCCACCCTCTACGAGTTCGTCGAGCTCGACAACGGCGACTTCCTGAAGATCTCGGAGGCCGTGTTCCGCCTGTTCGACCGCCAGGAGTGGCTGCGGGTGAACCGCGCCCGCGCCCGGATCAAGGTCCTGATCGACAAGATCGGGATCGACGCCTTCCGCGAGATGGTCGAGGAGGAGCTCGAGGGCGACTGGGTCGCCGAGCGCGACTTCTCGATCGAGCACCTCATGTTCTACGAGGACGAGGAGGCGAACGCGCCCGCGGTGCCCGCCCAGGTCGCCAGCCCGAACGGCGACCGCTCCGAGTTCGACCGCTTCGTCGAGGCCAACGTCGCCCAGCAGCGCCAGCAGGGCTTCTCGACGGTCACGGTGAAGATCACCCGCGGCGACCTGACGCCGGAGCAGTTCCGCGGCCTCGCCGCGATCATGCGCGAGTTCACCGGCGGCTACGCCCGAACCACCGTGCAGCAGAACCTGGTCCTGCGCTGGGTCCGCGACGAGGCGGTCTACGACGTCTACACCCGCCTCGGCGAGCTCGGGCTGGGCGACGCCGGCCAGAACGAGATCACCGACGTGGTCTCCTGCCCCGGGACCGACTCCTGCAAGCTCGGCATCACCTCCTCGATGGGGCTGAACCGCGCGATCCAGGAGCGCGTCGAGGCGATGGACATCACCGATCCGATGACCCGGAAGGTCCACATCAAGATGTCGGGCTGCCCGAACGGCTGCTCCCAGCATCACATCGCGAACATCGGCTTCTACGGCGCCTCGTTGAAGATCGGCGACCGCCAGCTCCCCGCGTACATCCCGCACCTCGGCGGCAACTACGAGGGCGGCGAGGTCGTCTACGGCCACCGCCTCAAGTCCCGCCTGCCCGCCAAGCGCGTGCCGGAGGCGGTCGAGCGCTGGCTGCGCCTCTACGAGGCCGAGCGCACCGACGGCGAGGAGTTCAACCCGTTCGTGGACCGCCTCGGCACCGAGCGCTTCGAGGCGGAGGTCAAGGACCTGACGATGCCGGTGGAGTTCAGCCTCGAGACGCTCGACCAGTTCGTCGACTGGTCGCGCTCGGACCCGTACAAGGTCGAGCGCGGCGAGGGTGAGTGCGCGATATGAGCGAGTCGGCCACACGTGCCGCGCCCGCTCGTGCTCGACACCCCCATGCCGGGCGAGAACGGGAACGGGAACGGAACGGGCATCCGCCCGAAGCTCCCCACCATCAACGGAGAGCTCGTCGACCCGGCGGAGATCACCGCGAAGATCGAGCCGCTCTCGGCGGAGGAGGCCGTCGCCTGGGCGCTCGAGACCTTCCACCCGAAGCTCCGGTTCGCGGTCTCCTTCCAGAAGACCAGCTCGGTGACGATCGACATCGCCCATCGCATCGAGCCGGGCGCCAGCTTCTTCTACCTCGACACCGAGCTGCTGTTCCCGGAGACCTACGAGACGCGCGACCGCCTCGCCGAGCACTTCGGGATCGAGTTCGAGCGCTACGTGCAGGACAACCCCCCGGGGCTGCGGGAGCGGTGGGACGCCGGCGAGTGGGGACCGGGCGACGAGTGCTGTGCCCCGCGCAAGGTAGCTACCATGCGGCGCGCCCTGGTCGGGGTCGACTGCTGGGTTTCAGGCGTTCGCCGGGTCGACTCGGACACGCGAGCCAATGCTCCGAAGTTCGGATGGGACGACCGGTTCGGACTCTGGAAGCTGAACCCGCTCGCCGACTGGGACGACAAGCGAATCTGGAACTACATAAAGGACAACCACGTGCCTTACAACCCACTTCACGACCAGGGATACCCCTCGATCGGCTGCATGCCGTGCACGTCGGTGCCCGGCGAGGGCGAGGACGCCCGCGCCGGCCGCTGGGCCGGGACCGACCGCACGGAGTGCGGGATCAATGGGTAGCGCCGAGACGGCGCTGAGTCTGACCCTCACCAATCGTCAGGCCTCAGACTTCGAGCTGATCGCAAACGGGGGCTTCGCGCCCCTCGATGGCTTCATGGGCGCCGCCGACTGGCGCTCCGTCTGCGAGGACATGACGCTCGCAGACGGCAGCGGCAATGAGATCTGGCCGATCCCGATCACCCTCGCCACCGACCTCGATTGCTCGGAGGGCGACGTGGTCGAGCTTCAGGCCCCCAACGGCAAGGCCCTGGGGCGCCTGCACGTCACCGAGGTATTCGAGCGCGACGTCGAGCTGGAGGCGGAGAAGGTCTACCGCACCACCGATAACGAGCACCCGGGCGTGGCGGCCATCCGCGAGGAGGGGAGCCGCTGCGTCGCCGGGAGGATCGAGGCCGACGCGCTCCCCGACCACGACGAGGCGTTCATGCGGCGCTACCAGACGACCGAGGAGTCGAAGCAGGCGTTCGCCGACCGCGGCTGGAAGCGCATCGTCGCCTTCCAGACGCGCAACCCGATCCACAGGGCGCACGAGTACCTGACCAAGGCCGCGCTCGAGATCTGCGACGGCCTTTACATCCATCCGCTGATCGGCGAGACCAAGAAGGGCGACATCCCGGCCGATGTGCGGATGCGCTGCTACGAGGTCCTGATGGACAACTACTACCACCCGGACCACGTGATGCTCGGGGTGAACCCCGGCAAGATGCACTACGCGGGGCCGCGCGAGGCGGTGCTTCACGCGATCATCCGCCGCAACTACGGCTGCACCCACTTCATCGTGGGCCGCGACCACGCCGGGGTGGGCGACTACTACGGCACCTACGACGCCCAGCTGATCTTCGACGACATCGACATCGAGAAGCTGGGGATCACGCCGCTGTTCTTCGAGCACACCTTCTGGTGTCACGAGTGCGAGGGGATGGGCTCGGCCAAGACGTGCCCCCACCCGCAGGAGTCGCACCTGTTCCTCTCGGGGACGAAGGTGCGCGAGATGCTCGAGGCCGGCGAGAAGCCGCCCCACGAGTTCAGCAGGGACGAGGTTGCGGAGATCCTGATCGACGCTTACAAGAAAGGAAGAACGACAAGTGAGCGAACGGACGGGCTTCACGCTCTGGTTCACCGGCCTCTCCGGCTCGGGCAAGACCACCATCACCAACCACCTCGTCAAGGAGCTTCGCAAGCGCGACGTCGCGCTGGAGGTCCTCGACGGCGACATCGTCCGCGAGAACCTCTCCAAGGGGCTCGGCTTCTCGAAGGAGGACCGCGACACGAACATCCGTCGCATCGCCTTCGTGGCCAACCTGCTCTCGCGCAACGGCGTGCCGGTGATCACGGCCGCGATCTCCCCCTACAAGGAGATCCGCAACGAGGCGCGCGAGATGATGGACGACCGGTTCATCGAGGTCTACGCAAAGGCGTCGGTGGAGGTCTGCGAGCAGCGCGACGTGAAGGGCCTCTACGCGAAGGCCCGCGCCGGCGAGATCAAGGAGTTCACGGGCGTCTCGGACCCTACGAGCCGCCGGAGAACCCCGAGCTGGTGATCGAGACCGAGCACCAGTCGCCGGAGGAGTCCGCGCAGCAGATCCTCGTCTACCTCGAGGAGCGGGAGCTGATCCCCGCGGCGGTCGCGGCCTAGCGGCTGCGCCGCACCCGCACAACCGCATAGGCGGCTGCCCCCACCGGGCAGCGTTGTCGGGTTTGTCCCACCTCCTGGGACTTTTCCGACAACGCTGGGTCTTGGGCCGCCGAGAGCGCCAGGTCCCCCCTGCCTCGTCCCGCCGATCACCTGTGAAGATGCGCGGATGAACGCTGCGGGTATACGAGCGTGGGTCGCGAGCAGGGACGAGCTCGACACCGTAGCCCTGCTGATCGGCGAGTTCCGCGACCACTGGGGGAAGTCGCAGCCGGCCACGGAGGAGATGCGCGAGAGCGTGGCGCGGATCATGGCCGGCGGGGACGGCGAGTACCTGCTCGGCGCGTCGGCGACGGTGAGCCCGTGGGAGTCGCCCAGATCCGCTTCCGCTGGAGCGTGTGGGCCTCGGCGGAGGACTGCTGGCTGGAGGACCTGTTCGTGCGTGACGATGCGCGGCGGACGGGGCTCGGCCGCGCGCTCGTCGAGGCCTGCTGCGACCGAGCCCGCGAGCGGGGCTGCAAGCGGATCGAGCTCGACACCAACGAGGACAACGCTGCAGCCCTCGCCCTCTACCAGGCCTGCGGTTTCAGCGTCGACCCCAAGGGCGCGGGGAGCCGCAGCCTGTTCCTCGGCCGCCGCCTCTAGCGGCTCCGTCGCCCAACCGGGTCAGGGCTTGTGGCTGCTGCAGATCGCGTAGCCGGTGTGCGCCTTGTCTCCCTCGAGGCAATGCGGCGCTAGGGCCTCGCCGGCACCTGCGGCTCGCCGAGGCCGTAGGTGTCGTAGGCGCCCCAGCGCGAGAACGTCTTGTGGGTCGGGCCGTGGAAGTCGGAGGAGCCGGTCGCCACCAGGCCGAACTCGTCGCAGAGCTCGAGGCAGTGCTTCGTCTGCTCGGCGGTGTGCGGCGGGTAGAAGGTCTCGATCCCGTCCAGACCGACGTCGCGGACGAGGCTCTCGACCAGGTCGCGCACCTGCTCGGGCTCGGAGACGTCCCAGTACGGGTGGGCGACGACGGCGACCCCGCCGGCGTCGTGGATGATCTCGACCGCCTGCTCGGCCGACGGCCATTTGCGCGAGACGAAGGCCTTGGCGCCCGGGACGAGGTACTCCTCGAAGAACGGCCCGAGGTCCGGCCCCGCCCCGGCGGCCTTGGCGATATGTGGGCGTCCGATCGCGTCGGCTGCGCCCGCCTGCTCGACCGCGCCCTCGAAGGTGACCTCGACCCCGTGCGAGTTGAGCCGCTCGATGATCTCCTTGGCGCGGTCGACCCGCTCCTGCTGGGCGCGGTCGCAGGCGGGCTGGATCTTCTCGACGTCGATCCAATAGCCGCAGATGTGAAGGTCCTCGGAGTACCGGTGCACGCAGGACATCTCGGTCGCGGGCACGTTCTCGATCCCAAGCTCGGCCGCGACGGCGCTAGCCTCCTCGACGCCGGCCACGCCGTCGTGGTCCGTCAGGGACATCACCGTGACGCCCGCCTCGGCCGCCGAGCGGGCGACATCGGCGGGCTCGAGCTGGCCATCTGAGACAGTGGAGTGGCTCTGTAGGTCGATCACGTGGTCACCGGGCGCAGGATTGTGGACGAAATCGCCAAATGAGGATCTCCGCCAAGGCCGACTACGCGGTGCGAGCCGCGCTGGAGCTGGCCGCTGCGCCCGAGGGCGACCCGATCAAGGGTGAGCAGCTCGCACAGGCACAGGACATTCCGCTGCAGTTCCTGGAACACATCCTGCTCGAGCTCAAGCACGCCCGGTTGATCCGCGCGAAGCGCGGTTACAAGGGCGGCTACTGGCTCGCTCGCCCGCCCGAGGAGATCACGATCGCCGACGTGATCCGGGCGGTCGAGGGGCCGCTCGCGAACATCCACGAGTCGGCGCCCGAGGACCTTCACTACGCCGGGCCCGCGGAGAAGCTGCGGGACGTCTGGGTTGCCGTGCGGGCGAACCTGCGCGGCGTGCTGGAGAGCATCACCCTCGCCGAGATCGCCAGGGGCGACCTCCCCTGGCGGATCGACGCAATCCTGCAGAACCCGGAGGCCTGGATCAAGCGCTAGACGCGGGGGATCGCCGCTCGGCGCCGGGGCGCCGCGGCCCCGGTTTGGCGCTCGCGTCCCGCTGCTACCATCCCGCGCTCGCCTTTAGGCCCTAACCGGTCAACAAAGGCGGACAGCGCTGCAATGGACCCCGCGATCATCTTCTTCGGGCTCGGCATCGGGCTGCTCGTCGGCATGACCGGCATGGGCGGCGCGAGCCTGATGACCCCCCTGCTGATCCTGGTCTTCGGGATCTCACCGGTGACCGCGATCGGCACCGACATCTTCTACGCGGCGGTGACCAAGACCGTCGGCGGCTACCAGCACCTGAAGCTCAAGACCGTCCACCGCGGCATCGCCTTCTGGCTCGCCGTCGGAAGCGTGCCGTCGGCGCTCGTGGGCGTGTACGTGATCGAGCTGCTCCAGCGCACCTACGGCGACGACCTCGACAAGCTGGTCCTGGGGATGCTGGGCGGCGCGCTCCTTGTGGTCGGGATCGCGACCCTCCTGCGCTCGATCTTCTTCAAGGACGTGATCGCCGAGCGCTACGCGGTGCACCTCTACCGCCGCCACATCATCGCCGCGGTCGTCACCGGCGTGGTCACCGGGTTCGTGATCGGGCTCACCTCGGCGGGCAGCGGCACGCTGATCGCGATCGCGCTGATCGCGATCTTCCGGCTCACCCCCCAGCGGGTGGTCGGCACCGACATCTTCCACGCAGCGGTGCTGCTCTGGGCCGCGGGCATCGCCCACTGGGTCGGCGGCAACGTCGACTTCGTCCTCGCCGGCAACATCCTCATCGGCTCGGTGCCGGGCGTCCTGCTCGGCGGCATGCTCGCCGTCCGCGCCCCGCAGACCTTCCTGCGCCGCGCGCTCGCGGTCGTACTCTGCGCGTCCGGGACGACGCTGGTCGTCAAGGAGGGCGAGCCCAGCGTCGTGATCCCGGCGATCCTGATCGCGGCCGTGCTGGTCGGCGGCCTGTTCGCGATCCAGGCGATCTCGCAGCGGCGCCTGCGAGGCGCGGCGGCCACGTAGCCGCCTCCGCGGCCGCCCAGCGGCCTTCCTTTAGTCTGCGCCCGTGGACTTCACGCCAAGCCCGCGTGTCGACGAGCTGCGCGAGCGGATTCGCGCCTTCCTCGACGAGCACGTCTACCCCGTCGAGATGGAGGCGCTCCGCGCGCTCGACGACGAGGTCCGCCCGGGGGTCCCGTATCCCGAGATCATCGTCGGGATCCGCGAGCGCGCGCGCGCCGAGGGGCTCTGGAACCTGTTCATGCCCGACGAGCGCTACGGGCCGGGGCTCACGAACTGGGAGTACGGCCTGCTGTGCGAGGAGATGGGCCGCAGCCCGGCGATCGCCGGGATGGCGTTCAACTGCGCCGCCCCCGACACCGGCAACATGGAGATCCTCGCCGAGCACGGCACCGACGAGCAGAAGGAGCGCTGGCTGCAGCCCCTGCTCGACGGCGACATCCGCTCCTGCTTCTCGATGACCGAGCCCGAGGTCTCCGGCTCGGACCCCACCACGCTGAGGACCCGCGCCGAGCTGGTGGACGGCGAGTGGGTCATCAACGGGCACAAGTGGTTCACGTCCGGCGCCGTGGGCGCCGACGTGGCGATCGCGATGGTCGTCACCGACCCCGACGCCCACCGCTACGCCCGGGCGTCGATGATCCTCGTCCCGGTCGACAACCCCGGCTTCAACCTCGTGCGGCCGGTACCGGTGATGGGTCACGACGGCGGGCCGGGCCACTGCGAGATCCTCTACGAGGACTGCCGCGTCCCCGAGGCGAACCTGCTGGGCCCCCGCCAGGCGGGGTTCGCGATCGCCCAGGACCGCCTGGGCCCAGGCCGGATCCACCACTGCATGCGCGCGATCGGGAGCTGCGAGCGGGCGATCGAGATGATGTGCAAGCGCGCCCTGACCCGCGAGACGCAGGGCGAGAAGCTCGCCGAGAAGCAGTTCGTTCAGGACTTCATCGCGAAGAGCCGCATGGAGACCGAGCAGGCTCGGCTCCTAACCCTGCTCGCCGCGTGGAAGATGGACACCGAGGGCAAGAAGGCCGCCCGCCGCGAGATCTCGATGATCAAGGTGGTCGCGGCGAACGTCGTGATGGACGTGCTCGACCGCGCGATCCAGGTCCACGGCGCGCTCGGCATGTCCGACGACATCCCGCTGGCGGGGATGTGGCGCTTCAGCCGCATGCTGAAGGTCGCCGACGGGCCCGACGAGGTCCACAAGATGGTGATCGCCCGCCGCGAGCTGAACCACTGGGCGAGGGAGCTCGAGGCCGAGAGCGGCGGCGACCCCGAGTCGGCCCCCGCGGCAGCGACGGCCTGAAGACGGCCGCCAACACCATCGAGTAGGGCGCGCAGCAGGCGGAGCCGATTCGCCCCCCCACGACGAGTCCTCGGTGATGAATGTCCGCCGCGAACGCCTCGTGTGCCGCTGGACGGCCGCGAAACGCCGCCCGGCGGGTCAGCCCGGCCGCAGCGACGGCCTAGCCCAGGCGGCGCTCGGCCTCGGAGGCGGCCTCGGCCAGGCGCTGGACGATCTTCGCCGACTCGCCGAGGGCCGCGTCGGCGTCCTCGCCCTCGCCGTACTGCCCGGCCGTGTAGCGGGCCAGGACGCCCTCGAGGATGATCGCGAGCTTCCAGTAGCCGAGGGCGACGTAGAAGTCGAGCTGCGAGAGGTCGCGCCCGGAGTGCTCCGCGTAGCGCTCGCGAAGCTCGGTGCGGCCCGGGAAGCCGGGCGCCGTGGTCGGCGGGTCGAAGAGGGGGATCAGGTCGTCGCCCAGCTCCGACCAGTAGACCATCAGGAGGCCGACGTCGGCCAGCGGGTCGCCCAGCGTGCAGAGCTCCCAGTCGACGACCGCTGCCACCTCACCACCTTCGGCGCTCAGGATCATGTTGTCCAGGCGGTAGTCGCCGTGGACGATCGTGGCCGGCCCCTGGTCGGGGATGCGGGCCGCGAGGCGGTCGTGGACGTCGTCCACCACGTCCAGCTCTCGCATCTTCGACTTCCCCCATTGGCCCTGCCAGCGGTGGAGCTGGCGCGCGACGTAGTCCTGCTTCTTGCCCAGCTCGCCGAGGCCGACCTCGTCGGGGTCGACCGCGTGGATGGCGACGAGGGTGTCCACGACCCTCTCGCCGATTGCAGCCCGCTCGTCCTCCGAGAACGCATCCACAGCGTCGCGCTGGGAGCGCAGGATCGGGCCGTCAACGAAGCCCATCACGTAGAACGGAGCGCCGTTCACCGCCTCGTCCTCGCAGAAGCCGGCCACCGGCGGGACCGGCACCGGCGTCGGCTGGAGGGCCGAGATCACCCGGTGCTCGCGGCCCATGTCGTGCGCCGACCCCAGCCGTTTGCCCAGCGGCGGCCGGCGCAGGGCCCAGCGGTTGCCCGCGGAGTCGGCCACGCCGTAGGTGAGGTTCGAGCGTCCGCCCGAGATCCGCTCGAACGCCAGGGGCAGCTCGACGCCCTCGAGGTTCGCCTCGAACCAAGCCTCGACGCGCTCGCGGTCGATGCCGTCCGGAACGAGCGCGGCGTCGGCTGTAGCCTCCTCGCCTGCCATGCCTGCGAAGGCTCTCATAGTCGACTTCGGCGGCGTCCTCACGACCAGCATCTGGCCCGCGTTCGCCGCCTTCTGCGAGGACGAGGGCCTCGAGCCCGACGCGGTGCTCCGGCTCTTCCGCGGCGACGCCGAGGCGCTGCGTCTCCTGCGCTCACTGGAGACCGGGGAGATCGACAGCGCCGAGTTCGAGCCCGCGTTCGGCGCCCTCCTCGGACTCGACGACACCACCGACCTCACGGCTCGCCTGTTCGCGGGCCTGCGGCCCGACGAGGAGATGATCGCCGCTGTCCGCGCGGCGGGCGCCGCCGGGATCCGGACCGGGCTGGTCTCGAACTCGTGGGGGCTGGGCATCTACGACCGGGCCCCGATCGACATCTTCGACGAGGCGGTGATCTCCGGCGAGGTCGGAATGCACAAGCCGCAGCCCGAGATCTACCTGCTCGCCTGCGAGCGCCTGGCCGTCGCACCCGCCGACGCGGTCTTCGTCGACGACCTGCGCGAGAACTGCGCCGGCGCCGAGGCGGTCGGGATGCGGGCGATCCTGCACCGCACCACCGGCGAGACGGTCGCCGCCCTGGAGGACTTCCTGGGCGTGGAGCTTCGAGCCTCGGCGTAGCGGGGCGCGGCCTAGCAGCCGTCGGGTGAACCGAAGAGCGCCTCCAGCGCGAAGCTCGCCTCGACCCTGACCACCGAGGCGGCCTCGACCTCGACCACGGTCCAGTCTCCGTCCCGGGCCAGGCAGGCGTCTCCCTGGGCCACCCGCCAGTAGCGCGTGTAATGGATGCGCACCAGGTACGAACCCTCTTCGTCGGCGGTCAGCTCGAACCAGTCCGGACCCAGGGCCGCCAGGCGCGCGTCGGCGGCCGGCTCCAGCGGCGCCTCGGGCGTGGACACGAGCGGCGCGTCGGCGGTCACGGCGTAGAGCCGCCAGTCCTCGTTCTCCCACACCGGGTCGAGGTAGGGCAGCCCGCCCTCGATCAACGCCGCCTCGTCCTCGGCGAGGTAGTCGAGCTCCACGCCCAGGGGCACGGCCACATAGGAGACCGCGCGCTCGCGGAGCCACTCGAGGTGAGCGTCCTCGGTGAGGTCCCCGCCGTCGAACAGGTCGAAGTCGTCCGACTCCGCCTGCCGCAGCCAGCCGCGCGCAAGCGGGTGGTGGGGCGCAACATGGACCGCCTCCCAGCGGTTGCGGGTGGGGAGCACGTGAACACGGGCCGGAGCGCCGGCGGTGAGGCTGTCCAGCTCTTCGACGAGGGGCGCGTGGAACGCCCGCTCGACCGACGGGTCCCCGGCCGCGTCGGACACGTCGCGGATCGCGGGCCCCCACTGCCAGGCCAGCAGCGGCAGCGCGAGGATCGCGAGCGCGACGGGCCGGCGGCCGGCGAGGGTGAGGGCCAGCACCGGGCCGGCGAACAGGGCGCCCAGGCGGGTGATGTTCCCCCCCACGGCGTTGTCCACGAGGAAGAGGACGACGGCGGCCAGGCCGTACAGCGCCACGCCCCAGCGCACGACGCGCTCGTCGCCGGGGATGAGGACCAGCGCCACCGCGCAGATGATCGGCACGTACCAGAAGGCCGACGCCACGAATGGCTCGACCCCGCCGAGCGGGAAGGCGACGATCAGCGCCGCGATCCCGGCGAGGGCGGCCAGCGCGGTCGCGACGGCTGCCACGCGGACGCCGCGACGCGGTTCCCGCCGCTCCGCGATCCACACCGCGGCGCCGGCGAGCGCGAGGAAGAACCCCGCCACGGGGCTTGAGAACGAGGTGAGCAGGCCCAGCGCGGCGCCCACGACGGGCCGCCGGCGCTGCACTGCGAGCAGCGCCGCCAGCGCGACCGCCAGCCCCAGCGCGAAGGTCAGGCGCCCGGTGAGGAGGTTCGTCGCGGTGGCGAATGCGAACCAGAGCACGCCGATCCGGGCCTGGGGCCCGAACCGGTGGTGTGCGAGGGCGCCGAACAGGCCAGCCGACGCGACGGCCGAGATCGCACCCACGAGCTGGGGCGATAGCCAGGCCGCCAGCGGCGGGAACAGCAGGCTGTAGCCGGGGAGGTGATGGCCGGAATACCAGGCGTTGTTCCAGACCGCGAATCCGCCCTCGGCGTAGAGGTCGGCGCGGAACGTCTGCGCGGCGAGATCTGCGCTCGCCGGGTCAGCCGCGAGGTAGATCCCGGCCGCCACGGCGGCCAGCAGCATCGGCGCGAGGACCATCGGCCGCTCTACCTTATGGGCGATGTTCGCCCCCGGGCCCGCCGCCGCGATCGACCTGGGCAGGCAGATCGACGCCTTCGGCCGCGCCGCCGAGCGTTTCTTCGAGGGGCTCGCCGGGATCGGATGGGGCTGGCTCGCCGCCGCGCTGGTCCTCTCGCTGGGGCTCCAGCTCTGCCGCGGGCACGCCTGGGCGAACGCTCTGCGGGCCGCCTACCCCGGCGACCGCGTCAGCGAGCGGGGGGTAGTCGGCGCCTTTCTGGTCGGCGCCGGCCTGAACGGCATCCTCCCCGCCCGCGGCGGCGACGCGGTGAAGATCGTGCTCGCGAAGCGAAGCGTGCGCGAGTCGAACTACCCCTCGATCATCTCGTCGTTCGCCGTGCTCGCCCCGTTCGACTCCGGAATCGGGCTGCTGGTGCTCGTCTACGCGATCACCCAGGGCCTGCTTCCCGAGGCGCCGGAGCTGCCTCGGCTCCCCGCCTTCGACATCTCGTTCTGGGCGGCGAACCCGGACCTCCTGCTCCTGGCCGTGACCCTCCTCGGGATCGGGGCGATCGTGCTGTTCGCCGTCCTGGCCCGACGCGCCGAGGCCGTCTGGCGGCGCCTCGTGCAGGGGGTCGCGATCCTGCGCGAGCCACGGCGATACCTGCGCGAGGTCGCGGCCTGGCAGCTTGTCGCCTGGTTCCTGCGCTTCGGCTCGTTCTGGCTCTTCCTCGAGGCTTTCCACATCGGCGGTTCCGCCCAGAACGTCCTGCTCGTCATGAGCGTCCTGGCGATCAGCGGGGCCCTACCGCTTACGCCCGGCGGCGCGGGTGCCCAGCAGGCCCTGCTGGTGGCCACGCTGGAGGGGTCCTCGCGCGTGGCCGTCCTCGCCTACTCGGTCGGACAGCAGATCGCCGTGACGGCCTGGTCGTTGGCGGTGGCCTTCATCACGCTCGGCATCGTCTTCCGGACGGGGGACTGGCAGGGCCTGGTGCGGGAGGGCAAGGAGGCGAGGGGCGACCCGGCCCCCAGCTAGGCGCTGCTACTGGTTGGCGTACTCGACGCGGACCTGCTTGCCCTTGAGCTTGGTGCCGTCGAGCCGCTCCAGCGCCTGCTCGGCGTGCTCTGCCGCGAGATCGACGAACGAGAAGCGCTCGAGCACGCGGATCTCGCCGACCGAGTCCTCGGGCACCACCGCGCCCTCCACCAGCGCCCACTGGATGTCCTCCTCGGAGATCCCGCTTCGCTGCCCGCGGTTGATGAAGAGCTTTGCGTGCCCCGACTCCGGCTCGGGGGGAAGCTTCTCGCGCGGGCGGGGCTTGCCGTCGCCTTGGCCGGTCTTGGCGTGGTCGCGCCTGCGCGGGCGCGGGGCGTGCTCCAGGCGCTCCTCCGGCGGCTCCCATTCCCCGATGGCGGTCTTCGCCTCGCGCTCGATCCGGTCGACCTCCTCGCGCTGCGCCGGGGTGACGAACGTGATCGCCCGCCCGGTGCGGCCAACCCGCCCCGTCCGGCCGATGCGGTGGACGTAGGGCTCCGTCGTGGTGGGCACGTCGTAGTTGATGACGTGCGTGACGTGCTCGATGTCGAGCCCGCGGGCGGCGACATCGGTCGCGACGAGCAGGGGAAGGTTCCGGGCCTTGAAGGCGAGCATCACCCCGTCGCGCTGGCCCTGGGTAAGGTCGCCGTGAAGGGCCTTCGAGCGAAGCCCCTTCCGCTGGAGGGCCTCGTCGAGCTTGCGTGTGCCGATCTTGGTGCGGCAGAAGATGATCGCCTGCTCGGGCTCCTCCGCCCGCAGCACGTCGATCAGCCGGTCGGTCTTCTGCTTGGCCGGCACCTCCACGAACGCCTGCTCGATCGCGTCGACGGTCAGCTGCTGGGGGGTGACCTTGATCGTCACCGGGTCGTACATATAGGCCTCGGCGAGGCGCGCGATCGGCGGCGGCATCGTGGCCGAGAAGAGCATCGTCTGGCGGCCTGCCGGGCACAGCTTCAAGATCCGCTCGACGTCCTCGATGAAGCCGAGGTCGAGCATCTCGTCGGCCTCGTCGAGCACGACATAGCGGACCGAGCTCAGGATCAGCGAGCCCCGGTTGATCAGGTCGAGCGTGCGTCCGACGGTCGAGACCACCACCTGGGCGCCCAGACGCAGGCGCGAGGTCTGGGTCGCCACCGCCTGCCCCCCGAACACGGCCAGCACTTCGATCGGCAGGTGTTCTGCGTAGACGCGGAGCGCCTGGGTCACCTGGATGCAGAGCTCGCGGGTGGGGGTCAACACCAGCGCCTGCGTCTCCTTCGAGTCGGTGTCGAGGTAGTCGAGCAGCGGCAGTCCGAACGCGGCCGTCTTGCCGGTGCCGGTCTGGGCCTGGCCGATTACGTCGTGGCCGGCGAGCAGCTCGGGGATCGCCTGCTCCTGGATCGGCGTCGGATCCTCGTAGCCCAGCTCGCTCAGAGTCTGAAGCAGGCCGTCGCTGAGCCCGAGGTCGGTGAAGGCTGCCATCAGCCGGTCGGGTCCAAAAGGAGCTTCCCATGGCTACGGCGCGCGGCGAGGTCCTCGTGCGCCCGGCGTGCCTCCGAGAGCGGGTAGACCTCGCCCACCACCACCTCCAGCTCGCCCGCCCCGACGGCCGAGAACAGGTCGGCGAGCATCGAGGCGACCAGCTCCCGCTGCGGGATCAGGTGCATCAGCCAGAAGCCGATCACCGCGCGCGAGTGGCGCATCAGGTGCCCGGTCTCCACCTGGTTTGGCTCACGCGAGGCGATCCCGAAGGCGACGATCCGCCCGAACGGGGCGAGGGTGCGAAGGCAGGCTTCGAACGTGGCGCCGCCGCTCATCTCGAGCACGGCGTTGACGGGCTCGCCGCCGTTCGCATCGAGGATCGCCGCCTCAAGGTCTTCCGCGCGGGAGTCGACGGTGGCATCGGCGCCGAGCCGCTCGGCCAGCGCCCGCTTGTCCTCGCTCGATGCGAGCGCGATCACCCGGCCCCCGGCGCGCTTCGCCAGCTGCACGGCAAGGGTCCCGGTGCCGCCTCCGGCCGCCTGGACCACGATCGTCTCCCCCTCCTCCAGCCGGGCGCAGCGATGGACGAGGGCGTGCGCCGTGAGGCCCTGGAGCAGGAGGCCCGCGGCCACGTCGTCCGAGACCGCGTCCGGAACGGGGATCAGGAACGCCTCTGGGACCGCGACCTTCTCGGCGTAACCGCCGCCGGCGAGGAGCGCCGCGACGCGGCGTCCGTCGGCAGTGCGCCCCGCGACCTCGCCGCCGGGGATCATCGGGAGCGACTGCTTGGCAAGGTAGTCGTCGCGGGTGGCGTGGGTGTCGGCGAAGTTGATGCCCGCGCGCGCGACATCGACGACGGCGACGCCGTCGGCTGCCTCCGGGTCGGGCAACTCGACCAGCTCGAGCACCTCGGGCCCGCCGAACTCATTGACTTGGATGGCTCTCACGGATGGGCAAGTCTGGCAGGATGCGCCGCCGTGCCCCTCACGGTGGTGGGATCAATCGCCTTCGACTCGGTGCGAACGCCCTTCGGCGAGCGCGAGCGGATGCTGGGCGGATCGGCCGTCCACTTCGCGCTCGCCGCCGCGTTCTTCACAGATGTCCACGTGGTCGGGCCCGTCGGTGACGACTTCTCGGAGGAGCACTTCGAGCTCCTGCGAAGCCGGGGCATCGACGTCGCGGACATCGAGCTCGTGCCCGGAGGCGAGACGTTCTTCTGGCGCGGCCACTACGACTACGACCTCAACATCGCCCACACCGACGAGACCAGGCTCAACGTCTTCGGGGAGTTCGAGCCGAAGCTCTCGGAGTCTTCGCGCGCGGCGGAGATGCTGTTCCTGGCGAACATCCAGCCGGACCTCCAGCGGCAGGTTCGCGCCCAGTGCGACGGCGCCCGGCTGGCGGCGCTCGACTCGATGAATCTCTGGATCGAGACGGCACGCGACTCGCTGACCGCCGCGATCCGTGAGGTGGACTGCCTGCTCATCAACGATGCCGAGATCCGCCAGCTCACCGAGGAGGCGAACCTGGCGCGAGCCGCCAAGGCGGTGATGGAGCTGGGTCCCCGCGTGGTGATCGCGAAACAGGGCGAGTACGGCGCCGCGATGTTCACCCCCACCGGATTCTTCGCGCTCCCGGGCTTCCCACTGGAGGACGTGCGCGACCCCACCGGGGCCGGCGACAGCTTCGCCGGGGGCTTCCTGGGCTACCTCGACGGTCGGGCCGAGCGTCTCGACGACGGGCACCTGCGCCTGGACGACGCGACCCTGCGACAGGCGATGGCCCACGGCACGGTCCTCGCGTCGTTCAACGTCGAGGACTTCGGCACCGAGCGCGTCGCGCGCCTCGAGCGCACAGAGATCGACGAGCGGCTCGGCGAGCTGCGCGGTATGACCGCGTTCGGCTGAATAGCCACCCGCACACCCCCAACTGAGACAATGCCCCGGGGCGCGAGCGTGAAGGAGACCTGATGGCGACCGAAGAGCAGACCCAGGACGACGGCGGCGGCGTGGCGACGGCCGGCGAGGACACCGTCACCGTCACCGACAACCGCACCGGCCAAAGCTACGAGCTCGAGATCACCGACGACACGATCCGGGCGATGGACCTGCGCCAGATCAAGGTGAACGAGGACGACTTCGGGATGATGGCCTACGACCCGGCCTTCACCAACACCGCCTCGTGCCGCTCGGCGATCACGTACATCGACGGCGAGCAGGGGATCCTCCAGCACCGCGGCTACTCGATCGAGCAGCTCTGCGAGAACTCCACCTACCTCGAGGTCGCCTACCTCCTGATCTTCGGCGAGCTGCCCACGAAGCCCCAGCTCGAGCGGTGGGTCTACGACATCACGCACCACACCTTCGTCCACGAGGACATCAAGCACCTGCTCGAGACGTTCCGCTACGACGCCCACCCGATGGGGATGCTGCTCTCGGGCGTCGGCGCGCTCTCGACCTTCTACCCCGACGCGAAGCACATCGATGATTCCGAGGAGCGCTACATGGCGGCGATCCGGATGATCGCCAAGATGCCGACGCTGGCGGCGTTCGCCTACCGCCACAACATGGGGCTGCCCTACGTCTATCCGGACAACGAGCTCACGTACCCCGAGAACTTCCTCTCGATGATGTTCAAGAAGACCGAGATGAAGTACGAGCCCGACGAGCGGCTGGCGAAGGCGCTGGACGTACTCTTCATCCTCCACGCCGATCACGAGCAGAACTGCTCGACCGCGGCGGTGCGCGCGGTCGGCTCCTCCCAGGTCGATCCCTACTCGGCGATCGCCGCCGGCGTGGCGGCGCTTTACGGCCCACTCCACGGCGGCGCCAACGAGGCGGTGCTGCGGATGCTCCGCCGGATCGAGGACCCGGCCAACATCCCGGACTTCCTCGAGGGCGTCAAGAACCGCGAGGAGCGCCTGATGGGCTTCGGCCATCGTGTCTACAAGAACTACGACCCGCGGGCGCGCATCATCAAGAAGCACCTCGACGGCGTGCTCGAGGCGACCGAGTACAACCCCCTCGTCGAGATCGCCACCGAGCTCGAGAAGCGGGCGCTCGACGACGAGTACTTCACGTCGCGCAAGCTCTACCCGAACGTCGACTTCTACTCGGGGATGATCTACGAGGCGCTCGAGATCCCGACCGACATGTTCACCGTGATCTTCGCCATCCCGCGGACTTCGGGCTGGGTCTCGCAGTGGATGGAGATGAACGACGACCCCGAGCAGAAGATCGCCCGTCCGCGCCAGATCTACACCGGCGAGCGCGACCGCGACTACGTGCCCATCGACGAGCGCGAGGGTGAGGAGAAGATCACCGGCCCGCCGGCCCGCCGGCCCAAGCGCCCTCGCCGCGGCGCATAGGGGGAAGGTCGAGACACACAGTGTCTCGGCACCAGCATGTAAGGCGGCGAAGCCGCCGCAATTGACTCAGCCCGGCGGCTGGGCGCCGCGCTCGAACGAGCCGGAGTCACAGTCGGTGCCACTCGGCCGGCCGAAGCCGCGCTGATCAACGCCCGGCGAGCACGGAACACGGTTGATCGCCGGGCTCGACCCCATCAGCGCATGGGTCTTCGTGTGGGGGTAGTCGGCCCAGCCCCCGTTGTCGGCGAGGGGCTTCAGCTTCGGCTTCGCCTCCAGGTCGAACAAGGGGTCGTTGAAGCCGCAGGTCAGGTCGGCGACGACGTTGCGCCCGTCGCTCGCGACGGCGAGGCCCTCGTCACCGCCGCACTCCGGCCGGGGGTTGGCGACGATCGACGCGGACAGGGTCAGCGAGCCCATCGTGGCCTGCTCGCCCTCCTCGATCGCAAAGTGCCCGGCGGAGGGCCGGTTTCCGGCGATCGTGGTGTGCGTGATGTCGATGGCGTTCGCCGATGCCTGGTGGAAGATCGCCGCACCGCCGTCGCCGGCGTCGGAGTTGCCGCTGAAGGTGGAGTTGGTCACCCCGACCGAGGCCGCGCCGATCGCGTAAAGACCGCCTCCCTGCCTCGAGCGGTTGCCCGACACGGTGCTGCGGTTGATCTCGAGGTTGACGCCGGTCGCGGCCATGATGCCGCCCGCATCCGCGATCGGGGCCCCGAGGGCGGTGTTCCCGGCGACGGTGCTGTCGAGGATGGTCACGACATCGTCGGTCTCCGAGCCGGGATTCCGCACGAGGATGCCGCCGGCCTGCGCGGTCGTGTTTCCCTCCTTCTTGAGAAGCTCGACGGAGTTGCCTGATCACTTTCGAGCCATCCTGGATCACCGCGCCGCCGTCGGAGATGTAGATGCCTGCGCCCACCGGGTGGGCCTCGCCTCGGCCCCGCGCCACGTTGTCGCGCACCGTCGTCTCCGCGAGGCCGATGATGCCCGAGCTGTAGACCCCGCCGCCGGGGACGTCGTCAGCGGCGTCGGAGTTCGCGACGTTGTCGCGGATGACGACGTTCGAGACGAGCGCGAACTCGTTGTTCTGGAAGCCGGCGCCACCGCTCTCACCCGCGCCGCCGACCCGCCCTCCCGTGAGGGTGACGTCGCTGAGCTGAAGGCCGGGACAACAGAATCCGGCGAACGGGGCGTCGTTTCGCAGCACGCGGTCCCTGACCGTCTGCCTGATCACCGTCTTGGCGGCCCCCCGGCCGTCGATCTCGACCGCCTCGGTGACGTCGAGGTCGCCCTCGGAGTTGCCGGGCATGCGCCCCTGGCGGCTGCGTCAGCTCGATAGTGCCCTTGGGCAGCTTGATCTCGTCGTTCCCGACGAAATGGTTCGCGGTTTCGATCGCCGCACGCAGGGTGCATTTGCCGCCTGCGGTGGCGCAGACATCGTTGGTCGGGTCGGGGTCGATTCCGTCCTTGAGCGAATCGACGACGAAGGTCTCAGCCGACGCCGTGGCCGTGAGCCCGAGAGCGGCGACGGAAGCCACCGCACACACAGCCGTGAGCCTTCCCCTGGGCGATGGCGCCATGAACATGATCCTACCCTCGTTACCCTGAACCGATGGGCGCCTGGACACTCACGGTTCGCCACGGCCCCAAGGTCGAGCGCGAGCGATTCGAGTCGCTCGACGAGGCGATCGCGGGCATGCGCGAGCGCGCCGAGGCGATCCGGGCGGCGGGCCCGCTGGACTCCGTGAAGGCGTTCAGGGAGTACGGGCCCGGGCAGCGCGTGGCGGGGCGCGTGGAGCTCTCGACCGGCGGCTGGCTTCGCGGGCGCGACGCCGGGGTGGACGTGATGGGCGACGGCACCCTGGTCCCCTACGCGGGCGGGCTCAGCAAGCGCAAGCTGGACTCGGGCTCGCCCTTCGACGCCGTGCGGGAGGAGCTGCGGTGAACGACGAGATCAAGGTCTTCGCCGACCGTGAGGAGGAGGGCGTCGAGGTGGGACGCCGGGTCAAGCTGCCCCGCGGCGCGGAGCCGCCGATCAAGGTCTTCGTGAACGGCGTCGAGCAGACGCGTGGCAAGGACTACGACATCCGGAACGGCGAGGTGGTCTTCAAGCGCTCGATCGTGAAGGAGGGCAAGGTCGGCGGCGCCCGCTGGGCGGCGATGTACCTGGGCCTGTTCGGCACGTACCGCAAGCACGAGACGATCGACATCGAGTACCGGCTCGGCGGCGAGGTGAAGCTGCTGTCCGACGCGAAGGTGGTGGGCTACTAGCCCATCCCGCTGAGCGCCGCGACGCGCTCGCGGTGCTGCCCGGCCGTGCCGAGCAGCTGACCCGCCACCTTGGCGCGCTTCAGCAGGAAGTGGACGTCGTGCTCCCAGGTGAAGCCGATGCCGCCCAGGGTCTGGATCGCGTCGTGGGTCACGCTGCCCGGCCGCGTCGGAGGCGCGGGCCTTGGCCATCGAGGCCGCCAGCGGCAGCGACTCGGGCTCGGCGTCCGCCACCCACCCGGCGTAGTAGGTGAGCGAGCGGGCCTCCTCGACGGCCCAGAGCATGTCGGCGAGGCGGTGCGAGACCGCCTGGTAGGCCCCGATCGGGCGCTCGAACTGCTCGCGCTCCTTCGCGTACTCGACGGCCATGTCGAGCGCCCGCTGGGCCACGCCCACGAGCTCGGCGGAGAGCGCGACGACCGCCTTGTCAGCCGCGGGCTCGACGTCCCCGGGCAGCGGGTCGCCCCCCTCGGCGCTCACCCGAAAGTAGGCCCTCGTTGTGTCGATCAGGTCGAGGCGCTCGAGTGTCGCCGCCGACGGCTCGACGATCCGCGCCCCGTCGCCGTCCTCCAGCACCAGTACCGAGGCACCCTCGGCCGCGCCGACGATCTCGGGATCACGCGTGAGCGCGGCGGCCCCGCGCGCCTCGCCCGAGGCGATCCCCGGCAGCCAGGCTGCCCGCTGCTCGTCCGACCCGGCCTCCGAGATGAAGATTCCCGCGACGGCGTTTGCGATGAACGGGCTGGGCGCGCATGCGTATCCCAGCTCCTCCTGAAGGATCACGAGCTCGATGGTCCCCAGCCCCTGGCCCCCGTGCTCCTCGGCGACGGCGATCCCCGGCCACCCGAGTTCGCACATCTCGGCCCAGAGCGCGTCGTCGTAGGGGTTCTCCGACTCGGCCAGCTCCCGCACCTTCTCGGGCTTGAAGCGGCTGGCAAGGAAGTCACGGGCGGTCGACTTGATCTCCTGCTGCTCGTCGTTGAAGCCGAAATCCATGAACTACTCCCTTGACAGGGGGTCCATGTCGGTTTCGCGCCTGAAGGCGCTCATCACACACATGCCTACCGAAGCTTGGGAAGGCCGAGCACGCGCTCGGCGACGATGTTCCGGAGCACGTCGCTCGTGCCGCCCTCGATCGAGTTCGCCCGCGTCCGCAGGAACCGGTACGCCCACGGGGAGCCCTTGACGAGCGCGTCGGGGCCGCCGATCTCGAGCGCCAGCTCGGCCATCGACTGGGCGGTCGAGGACCACTGGAGCTTCGCGATCGACCCCTCGGGTCCCGGGATCCCGACCTTCATCGTCGAGGTGAGCGCCCGCATCGCGCCGAGGCGCAGGCCCTCGATCCCGATCCGGAGGCGCGCGACCCGGTCGCGGATGCGCGGATCGTCGGCGACGCCGCGCTCCTTCGCCAGCTCGACGACCTGATCGAGCGTCTGCGCCAGGCCGAGAGCGGCGGAGGCGCCGAGCCCCGCGCGCTCGTTCATCAGCGTCGTGATCGCGACCATCCAGCCGTTGCCCTCGCCGCCGACGACGTTCTCGTCCGGCACGTAGGCGTTCTCGATGAACAGCTCGTTGAACTCGGCCTCGCCCGTGATCTGGCGCAGCGGCCGGACCTCGATCTCGTCCTGCTCCATGTCCATCAGGAAGTAGGTGAGGCCCTTGTGCTTGGGCGCGGAGGGATCGGAGCGGGCGACGAGCATGCACCACTTGGCCTCGTGGGCGAACGTGGTCCAGACCTTCTGGCCGGTGATGCGCCAGCCGCCGTTGTCCTTCACGGCCTTCGTCTTGAGCGAGGCGAGGTCGGACCCGGACTCGGGCTCGGAGAAGCCCTGGCACCAGATCTCCTCCGCGGAGAGGATCGGCTCCAGGAAGCGCTCCTTCTGGAACTCGGTGCCGTGGGCGATGACGACCGGCCCGCCCATCACCAGGCCGAGGACGTTCGCCGGCCGCGGGGCCTTGGCGCGCGCCAGCTCGGTGCCGAAGATCGACTGCTCGATCAGGGTCGCGCCACGGCCGCCGTACTCCTTCGGCCACGAGACGCCCGCCCAGCCGCCCTCGTGGAGCTTCCGCTGCCACTCGCGCTCGAACTCGAACTGGATCTGGTCGCCCCCCGACGGTGCCTCGCCGGGGTGGTTGTCGTCCAGCCAGGCGCGCAGCTCGTCGCGGAAGGCCTCCTCTTCGGGCGTGAGCGTGAGATCCACCGGGCGTGGGAGCCTATCGAGGCTCTCGCCACATCGGATGAATCGCGGGGGCGTCGGTTGCCTCCCGCACCATCCCGTCAGTCGAAGACGTAGAGCACGGCCAGCGCCGAGGCGATCCAGGTCACCCCGGCGAAGATCATCCCGGGGTCCCGGGTCAGGATCGCGGCGGTCGAGCGGGTGTCCTGGCGGTCGTAGATCAGGTAGAGGTAGCGGAAGACGCCGTACAGCACCGACGGCGCCGTCGCCAGCATCCGCGAGCCCGACCAGCGGCGAGTTGACCGCGTAGATCACGTAGGACAGGATCGCCGCGGCGGTGACCATCGCGACCATCTGGTCGAGGAAGGGAACCGAGTAGTGCTCCAGGACAGGCCGCGTCTCGGCGCCCTCCGCCTCTTCCAGGATGGCCTCCTGGCGGCGCTTGGTGAAGCCGAGGAACAGCGCCAGCATCGCGGTGCAGACGAGCAGGAACTCCGACGCCTGCGCCTCGACCGCCACCGCGCCGGCGACCACGCGCAGGATGAAGAGCGAGGCGATCGTCATCACGTCGATGATCACGAGGCGCTTGAGGACGAGCGAGTAGGCGACGGTGGTCGCCCCGTACAAGGCGACGAGGGCGGCGACCTCAGCGTCCACGGTGGCGAGCGGGAGCGCTATGGCACCGACGGCGAGGCAACGGCGGCCGCAACGACCGCCGTTCCGGGTGCGAGCGCCCCGCTGGCGATCGGGCGGTTGCGCTTGTCGGGGTGGCGGCGGTCGTGCTCGGCGTCGCGGAGGTCGTTGAACAGGTAGCCGGCGCTCGAGATCGCGCAGAAGGCGATGAAGGCGAGCGTCGGCGTCGGCCACGGCGGCGCCCTCGTCGACCTGGCCCGAGAACAGCAGGCCGGCGAAGACGAGCAGGTTCTTGACCCACTCCTGGGGTCGCATCGCTCTCAGAAGCGGCGGCATCGGGCCGAGAAGCCTAGGCCGTTGCGACTGTCCTGCCTGGCTGTTGCTGTGCAGCACCAGGGCAGGACAGCCCCGTGCTAGGGATCGATCAGGACGCCCGGGTTCAGGATCGCGCCTGGGTCCACCGCCCGCTTCGCGGCGCGAAGCGCGTCGGCGAAGCGGTCCGGGCGCTGGCGGTCATACCAGGGCCGGTGGTCGCGCCCGACGGCGTGGTGATGGGTGATCGTGCCGCCGGCGGCGATCAGCGCCTCCGAGGCCGCCGCCTTGATCTCGTCCCACTGCTCGACCTCGCCGCCCCGCTTCGCGGGCGCCAGCACCGTGAAGTAGGGCGCGGGCCCGTCGGGGTAGACGTGGGTGAAGCGGCAGGAGAGGCGCGGCGAGCCCCGCCCGCCCGGCGCCACGCCGCAGACCTCCGGCCACCGCCCGCCCCGCGGCCTCCATCACCGTGGCATGGAACTCCTCGAAGCGGTCCCAGGTGATCGCCGTCTCGAAGGTGTCGCTCAGGACGCCGAGGGCGATGAACGTGTCGCGCAGATACGGGGCCCCGAGGAACGCGCTCCGCCAGGAGCTGACGGCGTCGCCGCTTCGGTCGCCGGCCCCACGTACCTCCCCGGGCTCGCCGCCGTGCTCGCGGGCCGCCTCCAGCGCCAGGTCCATCCAGTGCTCGACCGGGTGGTGCGCCGACTCGAACCCGAGCACGAGCAGAGCCTTTCCCGCCGGGCCCGCCCCCGTCACCTCCGCCTCGGTCGCGTCGAGCAGGCGGCAGTTCGACGGGTCGAGGCCCGACTGCGACAGCTCGCGCACCGCCGCGGCGCCGGCCCCGAAGTCGTCGAACTCCACGCCACAGGAGAGCTTGTGGACCGGGCGGGCCTGGAGCCGCACCCAGGCCTCGGTGATCACGCCCAGGATCCCCTCGGAGCCGATCAGCGCGCGGTCGGGACTGGGGCCGGCGCCCGAGCCCGGAAGCCGCCGGCTCTCCCACTCACCCGCCGGGGTGATCGCCCGGACCGACTCGACCAGGTCGTCGATGTGGGTGAGCCGAGTGGCGAAGTGCCCGCCCGCCCTGGTGGCGATCCAGCCGCCGAGCGTGGAGAACTCGAACGATTGCGGGAAGTGGCGAAGCGTGAGCCCGTGCGGGCGGAGCTGGTCCTCGAGGTCAGGGCCCAGGGCGCCGGCCTGAATCCGTGCGGCCCGCGAGGTCTCGTCAACCTCCAGCACCCGGTCGAGCGCGCCGAGGTCGATCGTGACCGCGCCGGCGTAGTCGCCGGACACCCGCGGCTCGATCCCGCCGACGACGCTGCTGCCTCCTCCGTACGGGATCGCGGCGAGGCTGGCGTCGGCGCACCAGGCAAGCACCCGCTCCACGTCCGCCTCCTCGCGCGGGCGAGCGACGACGTCGGGCGGGTTTGGGAACTCGCCCCGGAAGCCGCGCACCACGTCGCGGTATGCCTTGCCCAGCGCGTGGGAGGCGCGCTCGTACCGGTCCAAGCTGCAGATCCCCTCCAGCGAGGCGGGCGGCGCCACGCGCGGCTCCCGCAGCTCGATCTCCTCCAGCGGCACTGGCTCGCGGATCTCCTCGCCGCCGAACCCGAGCCGCTCGCGCACCTGCGCAGCGGCCGCCTCGAGCTGCTCGCGCGTGAGCTGCGCCGACTCCGGGCCCCAGCCCCAGTGCTTGCGGCGCTCGCCGGTGGCTACCAGTGGATCCCGCGCATCAGGTACGCGAACGCCGCCTGCTGGTTGGAGAGCCGGCCCGAGGCCTGCTCCTGTGCGGTGGCGGGGCGCCGGCCCGAATCCCGCAGCCCCCTCCCCTTCCTTGGCCTCCTCGCCCTTGGCCGCGGTCGAGTCGGGGAACGTGTGGTAGGCGGTGTTGAGGATGTAGTCGACGGACTTCGGGTTGATGGCGTAGAGGATCTGCCCCAGGGTCCCCAGCGGCGTCGCGATCCGCTTGGGCTTGTGGATGATGGCCTCGCAGATCATGTCGCCGGCCTCGTCGGGGGTGAGCGTGGGGAACCGGTCGTACATCTTGGTCGGGCCGATCATCGGAGTGCGCACCAGCGGCATGTAGATCGAGGTGAAGGCGACGCCGTCGTCGAGCACCTCGGAGGAGACGCAGCGCGAGAACGCGTCGAGCGCCGCCTTCGAGCCGACGTACGCCGAGAACCGCGGCGGGTTCGTCTGCACGCCGATCGAGGAGATGTTGATGATGTGGCCGGCACGGCGCTGACGCATGCTCGGCAGCAGCTTCAGGATCAGGCGCACCGCCCCGAAGTAGTTGAGCTGGATCGTCCGCTCGAAGTCGTGGAACCGGTCGTAGGAGAGCGCGATCGACCGCCTGATCGAGCGCCCGGCGTTGTTGACCAGGATGTCGACGTGGCCGTGCTGCATCAGCACCTCGTCCGCCATGCGGTCGATGTCCTCCATGTCGGAGAGGTCGCAGCGGTGGATGTAGGCGACGCCGCCGGCGTCCTCGATCGCCTCCTTTGTCGTCTCGAGCTTCTCCGGCGTGCGGGCGACGAGCAGGACCATCCCGCCGGCCTCGGCGATCTTCATCGCCGCCGCCTTGCCGATGCCCGACGAGGCGCCGGTGACCATCACGACGCGGCCGCGAACCGACTTCTCGAGCGAGACCGAGCCCTGGACGCGTCGCCCCAGCCGCAGCAGCTCGTCGGGGATCTGCTGCTCGGCGATCTTGGCGACGCCGCTGCCGAACCCCATCCGCCCGCGCACCGCGCCGAGCAGGGTGCGGTCGCGGAAGAGGTCGGGGTCGAGGTGGCGCTCCCAGTAGTCCCAGAGCTTGTCGGCGTAGCTGGAGAGCGGCGGGACGCGGATGTCGGTGGCCTCGAGGGCGGCCTCGGTACGCCGCGAGTCGAACTTCGTCGGCCAGCTCACGTAGGTGAGCACCGAGCGCGGGACCCCGAAGTCGGCGAGGAAGCGGTCGAAGACCGTGTCCGCCATCGGGACCGCCTTGAGCCCCGCCGAGGCGATCGGCTTGACGCGCGTCGGTCACGGCCGCGGGAACACGCACGCGCGACTGCGGGGCGTGCGCGGCGCCGGCGAAGATGTCGATCACGTCCCCGGCGGTCGGCGGGCGCGGGTCGGTGAGCGAGTACGCGCGGTGATCTCCGTGCTCGAGGTGGGCGATGTGGTCCATCGCCCGAACCACGAAGTCCACGGGGACGATGTTGATCTCGCGGCCCTCGATACCCGGCATCGGCACCCACTGCGGGACCGTGCCCCGGATGCGCCGGATCAACTTGAAGAAGTAGTAGGGCCCGTCGACCTTGTCCATCTCGCCGGTCTCGGAGTGGCCGACGACGATCCCGGGCCGGTACACCCGCCAGGGTCGGCTGCACTCGTCGCGGACGACGCCCTCCGAGTCGTGCTTGGTCCGGAAGTAGGGATTGACGTCGAGGTCCTGCGCCTCGTCGAACATGTCCTCGCGCCAGGTCCCCTTGTAGAGGCCGGCCGATCGCGATCGACGAGACATGGTGGACGCGCCCGGCCTCGACGGCCTCGGCGAACTGGACCATGTGCCGGGTCCCCTCGATGTTCGCGACCCGCTGCGACTCGGCGTCGGCGGTCATGTCGTAGATCGCCGCCAGGTGGAAGACGTGATCGACGCCGCGCAGCCGCTCGATGTCCTCGTCCGAGACGCCCAGCCGGCGCTGCGAGAGATCGCCGACGATGCCCACGACCCGGTCCTCGTCAACGCCCCAGCGGCTGCGAAGCTCCTCGAGGCGCCCCTTCGACCCCTCGCGGACGAGGACGTAGACGGTCCCCTCGCGCTCGAGCAGCTGCTCGACCAGGAATCTTCCGATGAAGCCGGTGGCGCCGGTGACGAAGTAGCTCATGCCTCCCTCCCGGAGGGCTGGACGGCGGACTTGACCGAGCTTATAGCGAGTGCGACCATGGATCGGTGCTTCGGTACGCGGCAGGGCTGATCCTCGCGGGTGTGATCCTGGCCGTCCCCGCGCGGGCGGACGGGGCCAGGATCGGCGCCGACCTCGATGCGAACACGCTGGACGGCTCCGCCTCTCGCCGTTGAAGCGCTTCTGAGCCCGGCCGCAGTTGATGCCTAGACTGAAGGGGTGGCGTTTCACCTGGCCCCTGACCCCGGCGACCCGGGCGAGCCGCGCGTAAGGATCGGCCGCACCGGCGGCGCCGAGGCCGGCGAGGAGCGGCGCCTGATTCGCGACGGCGCCCAGGTGCTTGCCCACGGCGCGCTGGTCTGCCCGTCCTGCGCGCTGCCGATCGCGGCCGGCCGCCGCGCTGCGGGCGACCGGCACGCTGCGCTGCGGCTTCTGCGACCACGCCGCCGAGGCGCGCGACTTCATCCGCGAGGACGTCTACGACACCCTCGCCAACGAGGTCTACCTCGTCGCCAGGGTGGGCTAGCCGCGCCCGCGAGGAGGCGCTCGAGCGACACCGCGTTCACTAGCCGGCATTCGGCCGTCCAGCCGGCCGCCAAGGTCATACACTCAGGCGGGGAAATGCCTGACGGCGTGGTCGAGATCCAAATGCCCCAGATGGGGGAGTCCGTCACCGAGGGAGTGGTCCTCGAGTGGCACAAGGCCGAGGGCGAGTTCGTGGAGGAGGGCGAGACGGTCGTCGAGGTATCGACCGACAAGGTCGACGCCGAGGTGCCGGCCCCCGCGAGCGGCGTGATCCAGAAGATCATGGCCCAGGTCGACGACACCGTCGCCGTGGGCCAGGTGCTGGCCCAGCTCGACCCGAACGGCTCGGGCAACGGGGCAACGGCGCCCACCGAGCCCGCCGCGGGCGAGCAGCCGGGCCCCGGCCTGACCGCCGAGGCGCACCGGAGAAGGCGACGCCGACCTGGGCGAGGAAGCCCCGCGGGGACCGCCGAGCCCGGCACTGCCCGCCGACACCGGAAGCGGAGCTGAGGACGGCGGCGGAGTCGTCGTCATCGCGATGCCAGAGATGGGCGAGTCGGTCACCGAGGGCACCGTGCTCGAGTGGCACGTGGCCGAGGGCGACGCGGTCGAGGAGGGCGAGACGGTGATCGAGGTCTCGACCGACAAGGTCGACGCCGAGGTGCCGGCGCCCTGCGAGCGGCACGATCACGAAGCTTCTGGTCCAGCCGGACGACGTCGTGGCGGTGGGCCAGCCGCTGGCGGAGATGAGCGCGGGGGCCGCCCCGGCAGGGGCGAAGCCGTCCGGCCATGGCCTGCCTGCCTCGGACCCTGCCGCCCCCGGACGCGCAGCGGAGGAGGCGGCAGGCGATGGTTCAGGCCGTGCCTCACCTGTGGCCCGCCGGATGGCCGCCGAGCGGGGCATCGACATCGGCACGATCCAGGGAACCGGATCAGGCGGCAAGGTCGTGAAGGCCGACGTCGAGGCTGCCGCCGACGGCAAGGGCGCCGCCGCTCCGGCGGCCGCGGCAGCGGGCGAGGAGAAGCCCCTGCGCGGGCCTGCGGCGATGCTCGCGAAGGCGATGAACGAGAGCCGCGCGATCCCGACGGCGACCTCGTTCAGGACCGTGCCCGTGGACGTCCTCGACGCCAAGCGCAAGGCGCTGAACGGTGTCCTGAAGGACCGCGGGATGAAGATCTCGTTCACGCATCTGGTCGCCTGGGCCATCGTGAAGGCCGCGCGAGGAGTTCCCGGTGATGGGGCGCACCTTCGTCGAGCGAGATGGAAAGCCGTTCGTCGTCGAGCCCGGGGGGGTGAGCCTCGGGATCGCCGTGGACGTCGAGCGCAAGGGCCAGCGCTCGCTGATGGTGCCTGCGATCAAGGGCGCGAGCGGCCTCGACTTCGCCGGCTTCCATTCCTACTACGAGGACCTGATCACCAAGACGCGCGAGAACAAGCTCACCGCCGACGACTTCCAGGGCGCGAACATCACCCTCACCAACCCCGGCGGGCTCGGGACCGTCGCGTCCGTGCCGAGGCTGATGGCGGGACAGGGCACGATCGTCGCCACCGGCTCGATCGCCTACCCGGTTGAGTGGGCACATGCCCCGGCCGAGAAGATCAAGGCGCTCGGCATCTCGAAGGTGATGACGATGACGTCCACCTACGACCACCGGGTGATCCAGGGGGCGGAGTCCGGCTCGTTCCTGCGCCGGATCGACCAGCTGCTGCAGGGCGAGGACGACTTCTACGAGGCGGTGGCCGAGCACCTGAGCGTCGCCACCACCGTGGTCACCAACGCCTACGCCGCCTCGACATCCGCTCCCCCGCTTCCGGCGGGCCCGCCCGCGCCGGCGGCGGGCGCACCGACGGCACAGCCGGACGAGGAGCTGCTCCAGGGGGTGCAGGCCGCGACCTCCCTGCTCAAGGCGTACCGGACGCACGGGCACCTGGCCGCGAACGTCAACCCCCTCGGCAAGGAGCCGAAGGGCGACCCGGCGCTGGAGCCCGAGAACCTCAACCTCACGCCGGAGCTGATGGCGCGCATCCCCGCCCACATCCTTCGGATCGGGGTCGAGGGCGAGACGCTGCTGGAGGCGCTGCCGCGGATGCGCGAGGCCTACTGCGGCACGATCGCCTACCAGATCGAGCACCTCTCCTCGCACCAGCAGCGGATGTGGCTGCGCGACATGATCGAGACCGGCGCCCACCGCACGCCGCTGACCGCAGACGAGAAGAAGTGGCTTCGGCAGCGCCTGGCCGCCGTCTACGGCTTCGAGCGGTTCATCCAGAAGGCGTACCTCGGCCAGAAGATGTTCTCGATCGAGGGCCTCGACACGGTCGTGCCGATGATCGACGAGCTGGTCACCCTCGCCCGGCGCGGCGGCGCCGAGGAGGTCGTCATCGGCATGGCCCACCGGGGGCGCCTCGCGGTCCTCGTCAACAACCTCGGGCGCTCCGTCCAGTCGATCCTCGCCGAGTTCGAGGGGGCCAAGGCGCTGGATCAGGTGAAGGCGATCGCGGCCCTGCCCACGTCGGGCACCGGCGACGTCAAGTACCACCACGGAGCGGAGGGCATCGTCACGACCGCCGGACGCCGAGCAGATCAAGGTCCGCCTCTACCCGAACCCGAGCCACCTCGAGTTCGTCAACCCGGTGGTCACAGGAGGCGCCCGCGCCGCGCAGACCGAGCACTCGGGGCCGAGGCTCCACCACAACCCCAGCGTGGCCGTGCCGCTGCTGCTTCACGGCGACGCGGCGTTCCCGGCCCAGGGCGTCGTGGCCGAGACGCTCAACCTCCAGGCGCTCAACGGCTACTCGACGGGCGGCACCGTCCACATCATCACCGACAACCAGGTGGGCTTCACGACCGATCCGGAGGAGGGCCGCTCGACCCCCTACGCAGGCGACATGGCGAAGGGCTTCAACGTCCCGATCATCCACGTCAACGCCGACGACGCCGAGGCGTGCATCTCGGCGATCCGCCTCGCGATGGCCTATCGCGAGCGCTGGGGGCGCGACGTCGTCATCGACGTCATCGGCTACCGGCGCTACGGCCACAACGAGACCGACGAGCCCGCCTACACGCAGCCCGAGCAGGCCGCCCAGATCAAGGACCACCCGCCGGTCTCGGAGATCTACGCGGCGCAGCTCGAGCGGGAGGGCGTCGTCAGCGCCGAGGAGGTCGAGGCCGCCGCCGCGGGCCAGCGGGAGGAGCTGTCGGGCTCCCTCAAGGACCTGCGGGCGAAGATGGAGGCGGGCGACTACGAGGACCCGAGCTCGACCGCGGTCGGCACCGGCGAGCTCGACCGGACCAAGAGCCCGGAGGTGGAGACGGCCGTCTCGGAGAAGCGGCTGCGCTCGCTGAACGAGGAGCTGCTGAAGGTCCCGGAGAGCTTCACCATCCACCGCAAGCTCCGCAAGCCGCTCTTGAAGCGGCTGGAGATCCTCGACGAGGGGCCGATCGAGTGGGGGCACGCCGAGGCGCTGGCATTCGCGTCGCTGCTCACCGAGGGCACGCACATCCGGCTCACCGGCCAGGACACCGAGCGCGGCACCTTCTCGAACCGCCACCTGGTGCTGCACGACGAGAAGACCGGCCTCGAGTACGCCCCGATCCAGAACCTGTCGGGCGCGCTCGCCCCGATGGAGCTGCACAACAGCCCCCTTTCCGAGGCCGCCTGCCTCGGGTTCGAGTACGGCTATTCAGCCGCCTCCCCGGAGAGCCTGATCCTGTGGGAGGCGCAGTTCGGCGACTTCGCCAACTCCGGCCAGGTGATCATCGACAGTTTCATTGCCGCCGGCGAGTCGAAGTGGGGCCAGACCACGCGCCTGACGCTTCTGCTCCCGCACGGCTACGAGGGCTCCGGGCCCGAGCACTCGAGCGCCCGGATCGAGCGGTTCATCGCGCTCTCGGCCGAGGGCAACATGCGGATCGCGAACCCGACCACGGCGGCGCAGTACTTCCACCTGCTCCGCCGCCAGGCCCGGATCGCGAAGCCGCGGCCGTTGGTCGTGTTCACGCCGAAGGGCCTGCTGCGCCTGCCGGCGGCAGCGTCCACGCTTGAAGGACCTCACCGAGGGCTCGTTCCAGTTCGTGCTGGACGATCCGCGCGCCCAGGACCGCAAGGAGAAGGTCAAGCGGCTGGTGCTGTGCTCGGGGAAGATCTACTACGACATGGACGGCCACGAGCGCCGCGAGAGCGCCGAGACGGTCGCGATCGCCAGGGTCGAGCTCCTCTATCCCTTCGCCAAGCAGCAGATCAGGGACCTGGTCGCCTCCTACCCGAACCTGGAGGAGATCGTCTGGGTCCAGGAGGAGCCACAGAACATGGGCGCGTGGAAGGTGATGTTCCGCAGGGAGCCGGAGATCGCGCCCGAGGGCGTCGAGTTCCGCTACGTGGGCCGCCCCCAGCGCGCCAGCCCCAGCGAGGGCTACCCGGCCGCACACCGCTCCGAGCAGGAGCGGATCGTGCTCACGGCGCTCGCGGGCTAGGGCCGCGGGCCGCGCCGCTGCCCCGGCCGGGTTTTCCGGGTTGGGTCCGCATATCGACCCCAACCTGGAAACGTCAGCGACCGACGCCCAGCGCCTGGCGAAGACGCGCCTCGAGCCGGTCTGGCTGGCGGGTCAGCTCGTACCAGGTGAAGCGAAGTACAACGACGCCTCTGAGCTGAAGCTCGTTGCTCTTCTCCCGGTCGCGCCGGAAAGCGCCGATGTCCTGGTGAAAGCCGGTCGAGTCGAACTCGGCGACCAGCCCGTGCTCGGGCCAGTGGAAGTCGGGGTACCAGCGGCCCAGCTTCGTATTGACGAGCGGCTCGGGAAGACCGGCACGGCGGATGAGCCGCAGGAGCAGCCGCTCGGCCTTCGACCTGGTCGCGGCGGGCGGAGCGAGCCGATCAAGGAGGCCTCGCAGGGCCTTCGCCCCGCGGCGGCCGTTGCTCCTCGCCAGCTGCGCCCGGAGCTCCCCCTCCCTCACCAGCCGACGAACCTGCGCAGCGGCCACGGCCTCCTCGAAACGCTCGAACTCCACGACCCCAGCCAGGTCGATGAGGGTCCGAGCCGGGCTGGTGATCGGCAGCCAGCCGATGAAGCCGACCTCGCGGGGCCCGAGGACGCGAGTCTGGGTAGTTCTCACGCCGCGAACGTTCCGCTCGGCCGTGGTCGTGACCCAGACTGCCCGGCGGCTGGGTAGGAGAGCAGGTCGTATGCGTGGGCGGCACTGCGATGGCTGATCAGTGCCCCGGGACCGCACGCAAGCACCGCCGCGAACTCCGGACCGAACCGGGACGGCGCCCGGTGCGCGACCTGGTAGATGCCCCGGTGCACGGGCAGCAGGTAGCCCCCGGACACTCGCCGGCGGACGGCGCTCGGGTGAACCCCCGCGGCAAGAAGCTGGCGCCGCGCGACGTGGCCGGCCTGGCGACTCGCAAACCACTCGAATGCTCGCGCGGGCCAAGGTTCTCCAGGTTGGGTCCGCATATCGACCCCAACCCCGGAAGCCCGTGCGGTGCCCCCGCGCGCAGGTTGCGGCTCGGTGTGCGGCCGGCCGCTCCCCCGGCTGGGCGGCGGGGGTCGGTAGCCTCGGCGGAGTGGAAGCCCAGCAAGCGTTGAGGGAGCCCGTGCCCGGGCGGCTTTACCCGTGGGTACGGCGTGCGTCGTGGTTCGAGCTCGGGTTGTTCGCAGCGCTGGTCGTGTTCTGGCTGGCGCCTGGGTTCGAGAACGAAACGATGATCTTCGGCTGGGCGCACGGCCTCGGGTTCATCGCGCTCGCCCTCCTCATCTGGGTCGCGATCCTGCGCCGCGAGGCTCCCTACACGCTGCTGGCCGCGACGATGACGCCCGTCGGCCCGGTCGGCAGCGTGATCGCGCTGGAGTGGCTGGACCGCCGGCGCGCCGCAGGTTGAGCCAAAGCGATTCCGCCGCGCCGAGCGAGTCGGAGCTCGCCCGCCTCGCCCGCGTCCGCGCTGCGCGGCAGCTCCTTCACCGACCCCGCACCCACGGTCACCCAGCCGACATCCTGCGCGTGATCGGCGGCGCCCAGGCGCAGGAGCCGCCGGCCGGCCGCCTCTCGCTGCGCTCGCGACACCCCACGCTCACGGCTGCGGACGTCGAGCGCGCCCGCACCGAGGAACGCTCGATCGTCCGCCTCTGGGCGATGAGGAACACGGCGCACCTGATGGCAGCCGAGGACCTCCCGTTCATCCGCCCCCTCTTCGCCCCGCTGATGGCGGCCTTCAACCGCCGCCGCCTGGGCCAGTTCGGACTCGACGCCAACGCCCAGGAGCGCGTCCTCTCACTGATCCGAAAGCACCTCGCCGAGGGACCCCTCACACGCTCCGAGCTATCCGGCCGCCTCGAGCGGGCCGGCATCCCGATGGACGCGAGCCGGCGCGTCCACATCTTCCCCCTGGCCGTCTCCACCGGCGTCGCGGCGCTCGGGCCGGGTGACGGGGGAGGCACGAAGCTCGTCCTGGCCGCCGACTGGCTGCCGCGTCTCCCGGACCTCGACCGCGGTGCCGCCCTGGCCGAGCTCGCCCGCCGCTACCTCGCCGCCTTCGGGCCCGCCACGGAGGCGGACTTCGCCGGCTGGGCGGGCCTGCCGCTGGGCGACGTCCGAGCCGGGATGGCGGCGATCGGGGGCGAGCTGCGCGAGGTGAGCGCCCTCGGCGCCTCGGCCTGGCAGCCGAAGGGCCGCGCGCCGCGCCCCGTCGAAGCCGACCTGGTCCGGCTGCTGCCCGCGTTCGACACCTACCTGATGGGCCACCGCGCCCGCGACTTCATCGCCCCGCCGGGACACTGGCCGAAGATCGGACCGGGCGGAGGCGTGCTCCATCCGCCCATAACGGTCGGCGGCGCCGCGGTGGGCACCTGGCGCCTGCGGCGACGGGCGAACAAGCTCCACGCCGAGCTCTTGCCGTTCGGCGGGCTCGACGGCCCGACCCGCGCCGCGATCGACGCCGAGCTGGACGACGTCGCCCGCTTCGAGGGCGGGCCCGTCACCCGTTCGTAGGCATGGCGAGGCGGGGCCGCGGGAGGCAGGGGGTCCACACGGCCCGCGCCACGCCTGCGCGTCGGTAGCCAGGGAGGGATGCCGACGCGATCGTCCCCGGAGGCGGGACTGGCCGGGGACGAGTCTTGAAATCCTCCCCCTGCGCTCCCTGCACCCGGATCTGCGGGTTATCACGCATTCTGATGCATAGGGGCCCCTGCTGTCAATAGCCAGTTCCAGGTGGTTCCAAGGGCCTAGCGCAGCTCGCGCAGGACCCGGTGGAGGATGCCGCCGTGCTGGAAGTAGCGCACCTCGTTCGGGGTGTCGAGGCGAACGTGTGCCTCAAACGTGACGGGCTCGGCGCCGTCGCGGGCGGCCGTCGACCTCGACCGACTTCGCCTCCCCGTTCTCGATGTCGGCAACGTCGAAGGTCTCCTCGCCGGTCAGGCCCAGGGACTCGGCCGTCTCCCCGTCCGGGAGCTGGAGAGGCAGGACCCCCATCCCGATCAGGTTCGAGCGGTGGATCCGCTCGAAGCTCTGCGCGATCACGGCGCGCACGCCCAGCAGCGCGGTCCCCTTGGCGGCCCAGTCGCGCGAGGAGCCCGAGCCGTATTCCTTGCCCGCGAGCACGACGAGGGGCACGCCCTCATCCGCGTACCTCATCGCCGCCTCGTAGATCGTGGTCTCCTCGCCGTCGGGGAAGTGGCGGGTGAAGCCCCCCTCGCGCTCGACCAGGGCGTTGCGAAGGCGGATGTTGGCGAAGGTGCCCCGGATCATCACCTCGTGGTTGCCACGGCGGGAGCCGTACGAGTTGAAGTCGCGCACCTCGACGCCGTTCGCAATCAGCCACTGCCCCGCCGGGCTGTCCTTCTTGATCGCCCCGGCGGGCGAGATGTGATCGGTCGTGACCGAGTCGCCCAGGACCGCGAGCACCCGTGCGCCGGTGATCGGCTCGACCGGGGCGGGCTCGGGGTCCATCCCCTCGAAGAAGGAGGGCCGGCGCACGTAGGTCGAGTCCGGCCACGTGTAGCGGTCGCCGTCGGGTGTCTCGAGCCCGCGCCAGCGCTCGTCGCCGGTGAAGACGTCCGCATAGCCCTTGGTGAACATGTCCGAGCGAACGGCGCCGGCCACGGCCTCCTTGACCTCGTCGTTGCTGGGCCAGATGTCGCGCAGGTGGACCGGCTCGCCGTCCGATCCCTCCCCCAGGGGGTCCTCCAACAGGTCGATGTCCATCCGGCCCGCCAGTGCGTAGGCCACGCAGAGGGGCGGCGACGCCAGGTAGTTGTTGCGCGTGTCCTGGTTGATGCGCCCCTCGAAGTTGCGGTTCCCCGACAGGACCGAGCAGACCACCAGGTCGTTGTCGTTCACCGCCTTCGAGATCTCCTCGGGGAGCGGGCCGGAGTTTCCGATGCAGGTGGTGCACCCGTAGCCGACGAGGTTGAACCCGAGGGCGTCGAGGAACTCGTCCAGCCCGGCCTGGCGCAGGTAGTCGGTGACGACCGTGGAGCCGGGGGCCAGCGACGTCTTCACCCACGGCCGCCTGGAGAGGCCGCGCTCGACGGCCTTCTTGGCCAGCAGCCCGGCGGCCAGCATCACCGAGGGGTTCGAGGTGTTGGTGCAGCTGGTGATCGCGGCGATCACGACGCGGCCGTGGTCGAGTTGGACCTCGGTCCCGTCCTCCAGCGTCACCGGCACGAGGTCGTTCGCCCGGCGCTCGGCGACGGCGGCCTCCCGGCCGAGGCGCCTGGGCTTGCCGCGCTCGTCGTCGTGCTCGTCGGCCGGCGGGTCGGAGGCGGGGAACGACTCCGCGACCGCCTCGTCGTAGTCGTCGCCGTCGCCCAGCTCGTCTGCCGCGTCGGCGTCGAACTCGCGAAGCGACTCGAGGAAGGCGGGAAGCGCGTTCGCCAGCGGGATCCGGTCCTGCGGGCGCTTCGGGCCGGCGATCGAGGGCTCGACCGAGCCCAGGTCCAGCTCGATCACGTCGGAGAACGTCGGCTCGTCGGAGTCTTCGTCGTGGAACATCCCCTGCTCTCTCGCGTAGGCGTCGACCAGCTCGATCTGCTCGGTCGGCCGGCCGGTGAACTCGAGGTAGCGGAGGGTCTCGACGTCGACGGGGAAGATCGCGCAGGTCGAGCCGAACTCCGGCGACATGTTCCCGATCGTGGCCCGGTCGGCCAGCCCCAGCGTGTGGAGGCCGGGGCCGAAGAACTCGACGAACTTCCCCACGACGCCCCGCTCGCGCAAGATCTCCGTGACGGTGAGGACGAGGTCGGTGGCGGTCGAGCCCTCGGGCAGCTCGCCCTCGAGCCGGAACCCCAGGACCTGCGGCAGGAGCATCGAGATCGGCTGGCCCAGCATCGCCGCCTCGGCCTCGATCCCGCCCACGCCCCAGCCGAGCACGCCGAGCCCGTTGATCATCGTCGTGTGCGAGTCGGTGCCGACGAGGGTGTCGGGATAGGCCTGGGCGACGCCGTCGCGCTCGCCCGCGAACACGACCTGCCCCAGGTACTCCAGGTTCACCTGGTGGCAGATACCGGTCGCGGGCGGAACGACGCGGAAGTTCTGGAACGCCTGCTGGCCCCAGCGCAGGAAGGCGTAGCGCTCCTCGTTTCGCTCGTAGTCGCGGTCGGCGTTGATGTCGAAGGCGCGCGCGTTGCCGAACGCGTCGACCTGCACCGAGTGGTCGATGACCAGGTCCACCGGGACCAGCGGGTTGATGCGCTCCGGGTCCGAGCCCAGGTCCTCCATCGCGTCGCGCATGGCAGCGAGGTCGACGATCGCGGGGACCCCGGTGAAGTCCTGCATCAGCACCCGGGCCGGCTGGAACGGGATCTCGTCGGCGGGCTCGGCCTTCGCATCCCAGGTGGCGATGGTCTCGGCGTCCTTGGCGGTGACCGTCTCGCCGTCCTCCAGGCGCAGGGCGTTCTCCAGCAGGACCTTGAGCGAGTAGGGAAGGCGTGCGACGTCGAACCTCTCCTGCAGGGCGTTGAGCCGGTAGATCTCGAACTCGCGGCCGCCGACCTCCAGGGTCGCCTTGGCGCCGTACGAATCGCTCATGGTTTGAGGCTACCCGGTGGGGATGCTGCGGGCCCGTGCCTACGGCTTCGCCGATGCCTGACCCTCGACGACCTTGTCGGCCACCTTCGCTGAGCTGCGGCGGGTGAGCAGCGAAGTGAGCCGGGGCAGGCGCAATCCAACCCCGGCACCGAGGCCCTGCAGGAGAGGGGCGACGACCACCTCCGCACGATCGCGCTCAACCGCTCGCACGACTCCCTCGCCGACCTCCTCCGGTGAGCTCGTCCCCAGCCCGGCCGGTGCGCGCTGACCGGAGTCGGCGAACATGCCCGCGTCGCGGATGAAGCCGGGGAGCACCACGGAGGAACCGACCCCGGTGCCGTGCAGGTCATCGCGAAGCGAGAGCGCGAAGCCCCGTAAGCCGAACTTCGTCGCCGAGTAGACCGAGCTGCGCGCGAGGGCCACCTTGGCCTGAAGCGAGGCGATGAACACGAGGTGGCCCTCGTCCCGCTCGAGCATGCCGGGCAGGACGGCCCGAGCGAGACGGATCGGAGTCTCGAAATTCACTCGAAGCGCGGCCTCGAGGGCCTGCTCGGAGAAGCTTTCGAGACGTCCGCCGCCGGACAGGCCGGCATTGGCGACGAGGACGTCAACCGGGCCGGACTCATCCACCAACCGCTCCGCTGCTCCCTCGTCGGCCAGGTCCGAGACGATCGCTCGGTGCCCGTTGCCCGGGAGCGACGCGATCAGCTCGTCGAGCTCGTCGGGCTTGCGCGAGGAGAGGATCAGCCTGGCGCCTCGTCCCGCGAGCGTGGCCGCGATGGCGCGGCCGAGGCCCCCGGTCGCCCCCGTCAGCAGCACCTTCTTGCCGTTCAGCTCCACGGCCCGGACGCTAACACCCGGTAGGGTGCGGCCGATGAAGCTCTACGTCTGCTGGGGGACCTTCCCCAGCCCCCTGCGCCCCGGGGGTCACCCCTGCCGCAACGCCTACAACGCGCTGCGCGACGCCGGCCACGACCCCGAGGTGCAGAAGGTCCACGGCCTGGGCGTCGGGCCCAAGCTCTTTCACGTCACGACCGACGGCCGCAGGGAGGTCGAGGAGCTCTCGGGCAGCACGATGGTCCCAGTGCTTGTGACGGACTCGGGCGAGGTCATCTCCGACTCCAGGGGCATCGTCGAGTGGGCGGAGGCCAATCCGGCCTCCTAGCCCCCAGGCACGGCTCGTGCCTGGTGCCCAGCCCATTTGTTAGGGCTTGCTTGCAAACGTCTTACCGAACCGCTAGCCTTCCGCCGGTCCGTAAACGGTAAAGCCGAGTCTCGGTGGCCACGTGTCGCCGGGAGCGGGGGAACCAACCAGTTGGGGCGAACTCCTCGTCAGTGAGGGCGCGACTCCTTTAGCGCCAGCCCGTCAGCTAACCCCGCAGGCACAAGAAGGAGAAACCGAATCTTGTCCTCCAAATCCCCCTCGAGCCGCCGCGCCCGGCCGCTGGCCGTCGCCGCCGTCTGCGCGACGATGGCGCTGGTCGGCGCCACCCCGGCGCTCGCCGGCTCCGGCGGCGTCGGCGGACCAGGCTCCGGCGGCGACGGCGGTGGACCCGCCGGCAAGGCGAAGCTGCGCGACGGCAAGGCCGTCGCGCCCTCCAACGCCCCCTCCCGGGTCAAGCAGGTGATCGCCGCCGCGAACGACATCGCCAAGGGCAAGGGCTACTGCATGGGCGGCGGCCACGGCAGCTGGAACGACAACTGCTACGACTGCTCGGGCGCCGTCTCCTACGCCCTCCACGGAGGCGATTTCGTGAACTCCCCGATGCCCTCCGGCAGCTACACAGGCTGGGGCAAGAAGGGCAAGGGCAAGTGGATTACGGTGTATGCGAACGGCGGACACATGTACGCGGTCATAGCTGGGCTAAGATTCGATACGTCGATGACCGCAGGTGACGGACCGGGATGGAGCAAGGAGATGCGATCCTCGTCCGGCTTCAGCGTCAGACACCCGAGAAACTTCTAGCGCCAGACCCCCATCCAGCGCTAGGAAACGCCCCCGGGCCTCTTCACCCCCCGAGGCCCGGGGGCACCTTTTTCCCCAGCCGGCACACGGGGCGCCCCGGGAATCGGTGAGCCTGCGCAGGGACCCGGAGTTCGCCCGCGGGCTTCGCGCCGGCATCCCGTACGCGGTCGCCGCCGTCCTGCTTGGCATCTCGTTCGGGGTCTTGGCCGAGCCGGTGATGGGGCCGGTCGCCCCGGTGGTGATGTCGGCGGCACTGTTCGCCGGCTCCGCCCAGTTCGGCGCCGCCGCCGTGCTTGCGGCCGGAGGCGACGCCGGCGGCCGCGATCGCAGCAGGTGCCCTGCTGAACGCTCGCTACCTCCCGATGGGCGTGGCCCTTGCACCGTCGTTGAGCGGCGGCGTGCTGCGCCGCTCGCTGGTGGCCCAGGCGATGATCGACTTCTCCTGGGCGGCCGCCAGCCGCGGCGGCGGGCGCTTCGACCCCGCGTTCATGGTCGGCGCCACCCTGCCCTCCTACCCATGCTGGGTGGGCGGGACGCTGCTCGGCGTGCTCGCCGGGGATCTGATCGGCGATCCGGCCAACCTCGGCCTCGACGCCCTGTTTCCGGCCTTCTTCCTGGCGCTGCTGGTCGAGGGGGAACTCCGTCCGGGGCTGCCGGCGATCGCCGCCGGGCTCGGGGCCGTGATCGCCCTCGTGCTGATCCCGTTCACGCCCGCCGGGGTGCCGATCATCGCCGCCTCGGCCGCCGCGCTGGTCGGCCTCGTGGCCCAGAGGCGGAGCGAGCCGTGAGCGACGTCTGGGTGACGATCGCGGTGCTGACCGTGACCACGGCGCTCACCCGGGCCTTTGGGCCGGCGCTGCTGGGCGGCCGCGAGCTGCCGAGGCGAACCACCAACGTGATCGTGCTGATCGCGCCGGCCCTGCTGGCGGCGCTCGTCGTGGTACAGACGTTCGGGGTGCCCGAGGGCGGAGCCCTCGAGGTGGACGAGCGGGTCCTTGGCGTCGGAGCGGCGGCGCTCGTCCTCGCCCGTGGCGGCTCCGCGCTACCCGCAGTCGGCGTCGCCGCCGCCGTCACGGCGCTCTCGCGGGCGTTGCTGTAGAACGGTCGTTCAGGCGCTGAACGGCCTTCTAACCGCATGGGCCAACGCAGGGAGTGAACTTTGTCCTTGTCAGCCGCCCCGCGCACGGGTAGGGTCACCCTGCCCGCGTCGGGCAGTTATACGCAGTGGAGCAGATGAGCGAATCGGCAGCCGTGGCCGACCCGGACCCGACCGGCCAGGAGCCGGACGTCCGGCTGACGGGGTTGCGCAAGACCTACGGCGACGTCGTGGCCGTGGATTCGGTCGACCTGGAGGTCGCGCCGGGCGAGTTCTTCACCATGCTGGGCCCCTCCGGCTCGGGCAAGACCACCACGCTGCGCATGATCGCCGGGTTCGAGGAGCCGGACGCCGGCCGAGTCGAGCTGGCCGGCGAGGACGTCACGGGCGTGCCGCCCTACGACCGCGCCGTCAACACGGTGTTCCAGGACTACGCCCTCTTCCCCCACATGTCCGTAGCGGACAACGTGGAGTACGGATTGAGGGTGGGCGGCACGGAGCGTGGCGAGCGTGCTCGGCGGCGCGACGAGGCGCTGGAGATGGTGCGTCTCGCGGGCTACGGCGAGCGCAAGCCGGCGGAGCTCTCCGGAGGTCAGCGCCAGCGGGTGGCGCTGGCGCGGGCGATCGTCAACCGCCCGCGGGTGCTGTTGCTGGACGAGCCCCTGGGGGCGCTCGACCTGAAGCTCCGCGAGCAGATGCAGATCGAGCTGAAGCAGATCCAGGGCGACGTCGGGATCACCTTCATCTACGTCACCCACGACCAGGAGGAGGCGCTGACGATGTCGGACCGCCTCGCCGTCTTCAACGAGGGCAGGGTCGAGCAGGTGGGGCCGCCGGCCGCGGTCTACGAGCAGCCCGCCAACGCCTTCGTGAGCGATTTCGTGGGGGTCTCGAACGTGCTCGAGCGCGACGGCCGCCGGTTCACCGTCCGCCCCGAGAAGGTCCGCCTTCTCGACGAGTCGGAGACCGGGGACGGGATGCACACGGAGCGCGGCAGGATCAGCGCCGTCGCGTACGCGGGGATGATCACCCGCTACGTCGTGGCGCTCGATGCCGGCGGAGAGCTTCAAGTCGTACGCCAGAACCTCGAGACCTCCTCGACGGAGGCGCTCGAAGCGATGGGTCAGGAAACGCTCGTGGGGTGGCGGCCGGAGCACACGGTCGCCGTCCCGGAACAAGGAGAGAGGAAGGGAGCAGCACTGTGAGTACCAGAGAGAGGAATTCTGCGCGATGGGCATGGCTCATCGTCGGGGGCCTCGTCGCCTTCATGCTGGCCTTCGCGGCCGGCTGTGGCAGCGACGATGACGACGAGGGCGGTGGCGAGGAGGCCACGGCCGACGCTGCCGACCGAGATCGGCGAGGGCGAGGGCGAGGTCAACCTCGTTGCCTGGGCCGGCTACGTCGAGGACGGCTCCACCGACCCCGAAGGTCGACTGGGTGACCGACTTCGAGAAGGAGACCGGCTGCAAGGTCAACGTGAAGGTCGGCAACACCTCCGACGAGATGGTGCAGCTGATGCGGACCGGGCAGTACGACGCGGTCTCGGCCTCGGGCGATGCCTCTGGGCGGCTCTACGAGGGCGGCGACGTCGCCCCGGTCAACGTCGACCTGATCCCGAACTACGAGGACGTGTTCGAGGCGCTCAAGGATCAGCCGTGGAACACGTTCGACGGCGTCAGACTACGGCGTCCCGCACGGACGCGGCTCGAACCTGTTGCAGTACGACCCGGACGAGGTCAAGCCGGCGCCCACGTCCTGGGACGTCGTCTTCGACAACGCGAGCGACTACTCGGGCAAGGTCACCGCGTACGACAACCCGATCTACATCGCCGACGCGGCGCTGTACCTGCGCGAGCACCAGCCGGACCTCGGCATCGAGGATCCGTACGAGCTCAACCAGGAGCAGTTCGACGCGGCGATCGAGCTCCTCAAGGAGCAGAACGAGCACATCGGCGAGTACTGGTCTGACTACACCAAGCAGATCCAGGCGTTCGCGAACGGCGACTCGTCCGTGGGCACCACATGGCAGGTGATCACCAACCTGCTGAACGCCGACGGCGAGCCGGAGGAGACCGTCCTCCCCGAGGAGGGCGCGACCGGCTGGTCCGACACGTGGATGATCAGCTCGGAGGCAGAGCATCCGAACTGCGCGTACCTGTGGCTGGACCACATCATCAGCCCGGAGGCGAACGCCGCCGTGGCCGAGTGGTTCGGCGAGGCCCCGGCGAACGAGAAGTCGTGCGCCCTGACGGCCGACAAGAAGCACTGCGACATCTACCACGCGGACGACGAGGAGTTCTTCGACCAGATCGAGTACTGGAAGACCCCCGTCTCCGACTGTGGCGATGGCAACGACGATTGCAAGACCTACGACGAGTGGGTCCAGGGATGGAACGAGGTCAAGGGCTAAGGGCCCTGACCCTCTAGCCCGTGGAGGCTGGAACCGCTCCAGCTCCGAAGAGGCCGGCGGGCCGCAGGCTCGCCGGCCTCTTCCACGGGCGCCCCCGCCTGCAGGTGGGGGCGCTCCTCGCCGGCCCGGTCGGCTGGCTCGTCGTCGGCTATCTCGGGTCGCTCGCCGTCCTGTTCATCACCAGCTTCTGGACGCTGGGCGAGCTCTCCGGCGAGATCGAGCGGAGCTGGACGCTCGACAACTTCAAGGACGTCGTCTCCGAGCCCGTCTATCGCGCGGTCACCGCTCGGACGATCGGCGGTCGCGCTGCTGGTCACGGTGACGTGCGCGCTGCTGGCGTTCCCGCTGGCGTTCTACATGGCGAAGCTCGCGAAGCCCCGGGCCCGCGGCCTGCTGGTGGTCGCGGTGCTGATGCCGCTCTGGTCCTCCTACCTGGTCAAGGTGTTCGCCTGGCGCGGCATCCTGAGCGAGGAGGGCGTCCTCAACTGGTTCCTCGACCCGTTCGGCATCTCGGGCCCCGGCTACGGCCTGGTCGCCGTCTGGCTCGTGATGACCTACATCTGGCTTCCGTACATGATCATCCCCATCTACGCGGGGCTCGAGCGGATCCCGGACACCCTGCTGAGCGCCTCCGAGGACCATGGGCGCGAGGCCGTTCACGACCTTCCGCCGGGTGATCCTGCCGCTGGCGCTCCCGGCCGTGATCGCCGGCTCGATCTTCACCTTCTCGCTCACCCTCGGCGACTTCATCGCCATCGACCTGGTCGGGTCCGGCGAGCAGTTCATCGGCACGCTCGTCTACGACAACTTCGCGGTCAACCTGCCGTTCGCCGCCGCCTTCGCGACGGTGCCGGTGCTCGTCATGATCATCTACCTCCTCATCGCGCGAAGGCTCGGCGCGTTCGAGCACCTCTAGCCGATGCGCCTCTCCGGCCGATCACTCTGGATGCTGCGCTTCGCGACCGGCTTCACGCTGGCGTTCATCTACATCCCGCTGATCGTGATCGTGATCTACGCGTTCAGCACGTCGAAGACGTTCACGTGGCCGCCGCCGGGCCTCACGTTCGAGTGGTTCGACCTGGCCCTGAAGAACACCGGCGCCCGCGACGCGTTCCTCTACTCGCTGCAAGACCGGGCTGCTGGCCACCGCGCTCGCGCTGGTCCTCGGCACGCTCGCCTCGATCGCGGTGGCGCGCCACCGCTTCTTCGGCCGCGAGACGATCTCGTTCCTGGTGATCCTCCCCATCGCGCTGCCGGGGATCGTCACCGGCATCGCGCTGAACTCGACGTTCACCCAGATCCTCGGCATCGACCTCGGCCTGTTCACGATCGTCGTCGCGCACGCGACCTTCTGCATCGTCGTCGTCTACAACAACGTGATCGCCCGGCTGCGGCGCCTGGCGGGCTCGTTCGAGGAGGCGTCCGCCGACCTGGGCGCCAGCCCCTGGCAGACGTTCCGGCTGGTGACCTTCCCCAACATGCGCTCGGCGCTGATCGCCGGCGCGCTGCTGGCGTTCGCGCTCAGCTTCGACGAGATCATCGTCACCACGTTCACCGTCGGGGCCGGCGACGACACGCTGCCGATCTGGATCCTCACCAACTTCTCGCGCCCGAACCAGCTTCCGATCGTGAACGCGGTCGCGGTGCTGGTGATCCTGCTCTCGATCATCCCCGTCTACCTCGCCCACCGGCTGACCCAGGACGAGGGCGGGGCCTCAGCGCGCGCGGTGGCCCCGGCGGCCGAGGCGACACCGGCGCCGTAGGCGAAGGGTTTCCGGATCGGGGTCGGTATGCGGACCGAATCTCGGAAACCTGCGAACGGGGGGCAGCCGAGCCCTATAGCCGCAGCTCGTAGTGCTGGAACCTGAAGTCCTCGCGGCCCCAGCGGGGCGCGATGTCCTCGCGGACCAGCTCGAAACCCGCCTCCCGGTAGAGGTGGGCGGCGGCGGTCAGGTCCGCGAACGTGGCGAGGGTGAGCCGGTCGTAGCCGAAGTCCCGCGCCAGGTCGAGCAGCTCGCCCAGCAGGCGGCGGCCCAGCCCTCGTCCCCGGAGCGCCTGGTCGAACACGAACAGGCGAACCCGGCCCTCGCCCTCGCCCTCGTCGCTGAGGAGCAGGCTGCCGGCGAGGCCGCCCGGGCCGTCTACCAGCCAGGCGCCCTCCCCCGGCCCGGGGAAGCCGGTGGCGTCGAGGTCGGCGAGCGTGATCGCGATGTCGTCGATGAACGTCTGGTCGACGCCGTACTCGGGCGGGTAGACCCGGCGGTGTAGCTCCAGGATCGCGGCGGCATCGCTCGTCCCGTAGCTGCGGCGCACGGTCAGGTCGCCGGCATCGGCTCGGACGGTCGTGTCCACCACCTTCTCCCTTCTGGCGAGCTGGCGGCGTGCGCCCGGAGGGCTGCCACCAGGTGCGCGGTGGGCACGAACGGATCGGCGATCGCCTCACCGGTGTCGATCGAGAGAGCCGCGCGCAGGGTGCCGCCCGACTCGGCGACCAGCACCCGGCCGGGCGGGACGCGGGCGGAGTCGAGCTCCGCGAGCCGGGTCAGCGCCGCACGGTCGGCGGGGCATGCCGGGCGCAACCCGATCGCGTCGATCACAGCCGCCTCTCGAACCAGAGCCGCGCGAGCGGGTTGGAGTTGTAGTCGGGGATTCGCCGGTAGCCGGCGGAGTCGTACAGCCGCTCGGCCGCGGGCTGGCGATCGCCGGTGTCGAGGCGGGCCATCGAGTACCCGGCGGTGCGAGCCGCATCCTCGATCGCCTCCAGGAGCTCCCGCGCCAGGCCGCGGCCGCGCCAGGCCGGCTCCAGGTACATGCGCTTGATCTCGCAGGTGCGATCGTCGAGGCGCTTGAACCCTCCGCAGCCGATCGCCCGCCCGCCGGCCCTGGCGACGATGAACGCGCCCGTCGGCTGCCTGAGCTCCTCGGCGGACGCGGAGACCGTGTGAATCGAGCCGTCGCGATCGTGGTAGAGGCGGCTGGCCTCGCTCCTCCATCGCGAGGCGCAGGCGAACGGCGTCCCGGTCGTCGGGGTCGACCACGGCGAACGCGACATCGTGCGCATCGGCGGGGCTGGCGGTCACCGTGTCCAAGCTTGCCATGAGGATCAGGATGCCACGCGCCGAGGTAATAAGTCCAAGACATATCTGCTCTACGATCCATAAGCAGATAGTCTTAATCACCGTGGAGCTGAGACAGCTCTCCTACTTCGCCGCAGTCGCTCGCCATCGGCACTTCACCCGCGCGGCCGAGGAGATCCAGGTCGCCCAGCCGGCCCTCTCCCAGCAGGTCCGCCGGCTCGAGGCCGAGCTGGGGATGGAGCTGCTGCGCCGCACCACCCGCCGCGTCGAGCTGACCGAAGCGGGCGAATTGCTGCTCGAGCGCGCCAACCGCGTGCTTCAGGAGGTCGAGGCCGCGCGCCAGGAGCTGAGCGAGCTGAGCGGGCTCCTGCGCGGCCACGTATCGCTCGGCTCGCTCCCGCTGGCCAGCCTCGGCGTGCCGGCCATGCTCGAGGCGTTTCGCGAGCGCTACCCCGGCGTCGGGATGCACCTCCACGAGCAGGCGATCGACGTCATCCTCAACCTCCTGCGGCGCGACGAGCTGGACCTCGCGTTCGCCATGGCCGGACCGGGTCAGGTGGGCCCCGGGATGACCGCCCGGATCCTCTACGAGGAGGAGCTGGTCGCGGTCATGTCGACCGGCCACGCGCTCGCGGGAAGAACCGCGGTTCGGGTCGAGCAGCTGGCCGGCGACGCCCTGATCGGGTTCCGTCCCGGCTCGGCCCTGCGCCGGGCGGTCGACGAGCGGCTCGAGGACGCCGACCCTGCTCCCGAGTACGCGTTCGAGACCTTCGAGCTGGAGACGATCCGCTCGCTCGCCTCGCACGGGCTGGGCGTCGCGCTCCTACCGGCGGGCTACCTCCACCCCGCCGGGCCGCGGGTGGCCTCGGCGCACCTGCGTCCGCGGGTCAAGCTCCCCGTCAGCCTCGTCTGGCGCACCGACCGCCGCCGGACACCGGCCGCGGAGGCGTTCCTGGAGTTCGCGCTCGAGCGCTTCTCGCGGCGCCCACCCAGCAGTCGCTAGAGGTCTGTGCCGAGCGAGCCTGGCCCCGCCGCTCGGGTGCCGCTCCGGAGGGCTCCTTCCATCAGGCCATGCCACTCCCCCGCCGTGTGCTCGCCACTGAAAGCAAGCGGGCCATGCCGCCCCGCCAGCACCGAGCTGACGTCCTCCTCCACCCAGACCGAGTAGGCGGCCCGGACCCATGGGTCGTCGTCCCAGGTCGAGACGAACGCCCGCCCGGCGTCGAGGTCGAGGTCCGGGCGGAGGTCGGCGAGCGAGGCCGCCCACGGCTCCGGCCCGTCGGCGACGCCCAGCCGCTCGAGGGCGGCCGCCGAGCCCGCGAAGCAGCAGGCGACGGGCTGGGCCTGGCCGCCGGCGCCGTTCGCGGTCCACACCCAGTAGCGCCCCGGCACGCTGAGCACGGCACTGGGAGGCGCCGCCTCACGCAGCGGCACGAACAGCTTCGCGGCGTGCCCGTAGGAGACCGCTTCGAGGGAGCCGGCGAGTGGCTCCGGAAGCGCCGGCTCGAAGTCGATCTCACCGACCACGCTGGCCGGCACGGCGACCACACAGGCGTCGGCCTCCACCTCGGCCGCGTCGGTCCTGGCGGTCACGCCGTCCTCGTCCCACGCGATCGCGCGGACGGGCTCCGACAGGCGCACGGCGGGGCCCAGCCGGCCCGCCAGCTCGAGGGCGATCCGCTGGTTGCCGCCCGCGACGCTGGGGGCGGGAAAGTCGTCGATGTGGGCGACCATCGCGAGCGCGGCCGCTCCAACCGTGTCGGCCGGGCCGGCGGCCGAGACCTCCGTGCGCGCCGCGAGCGCCTCGCGCACCGCCGGCGGCATCTCGAGCCGGTCGAGCAGTGCCCGCGCCGAGAGCCCCCGGCCCTCCCCCGCGGCGGACGCGCGCTCGACCTCGGCGACCGCGGCGTCCAGCTCCTCCGGCTCGAACGGGTCGGCGCCCCGTAGCTCGCGCCGGCCGTAGCTCATCCCCTTGTCGAGCAGGTCCAGGCCCAGCCGCCCGGCCGTCTCGCGCACCGCGGTGTTCTCGGCCAGGATGAACTCGGCGCCCATCTCGACGACCGAGCCGTCCTCGAGCGCCCGTGACCACACCCGCCCGCCAACGCGATCGCGCGCCTCCAGCACGACGACCTCGGCCCCGCCCCGCCGGAGCTCGTCCGCGGCCGCGAGGCCCGCGAACCCCGCCCCCACGACTACCGCGCGCATGATGGGCCGCAAGCCCGGCCGCGGCAAGCGGGAGCAGGATGAAATGCCCGAGGCGTAGCCAAGGGCCAGGTGTTCAGTGCGGGAGCGGAGCACGCGGCCGGAGTTATTCCAGGTTGATCATCACGTGCTTGATCTCGGTGTAGTCCTCGAGGGCGTACATGGACAGGTCCCTGCCGTAGCCCGTCTCCTTGAGGCCGCCGTGGGGCATCTCCGAGCAGAACGTGATGTGGTCGTTGACCCAGACGACGCCGAAGCGAAGCGCGTTCGCGACCCGGTGCGCGCGGCCGACGTCCCGCGTCCACACCGACGACCCCAGCCCGTAGCGGGTGCCGTTGGCCCACTCGACCGCCCGCTCCTCGTCGGCGAAGCGCTGGACGGTGATCACCGGCCCGAACACCTCGTTCTGGATCATCTCGTCGTCCTGCTCGAGGTTGGCCACGATCGTCGGCTCGAGGAAGTAGCCGGGAAGATCGGGCTCGGACCCGCCGGTGACGATCTCGGCATGGGCGGGACGGCGCTCGAGGAACCCCTCGACACGCTCGCGCTGCGCCTCCGAGATCACCGGGCCGAGGGTGGTGTCCGGCGATGACGTGTCGCCGAGCACGTAGCCCTTGGCCTGGCTCGCCAGGCCGTTGACCACGTCGTCGTAGACGCCGTCGGCCGCCAGCACGCGGCACGCTGCGGTGCAGTCCTGGCCCGCGTTGTAGAGGCCGGTCGCCGCGATCGTCTCGGCGACCGCGTCCATGTCGGCGTCGTCGAAGACGATCACCGGTGCCTTGCCGCCCAGCTCGAGGTGCACGCGCTTGAGCGTGTCCGCGGCCTCACGCGCGATCCACTTGCCCGTGGGGGGCGAGCCCGTCAGCGACACCATGTCGACGTCCGGGTGGCGCACAAGCGCCGCCCCCGCGGGCTCGCCGTGGCCGCCGATCACGTTGAGGACGCCTGGCGGGAAGATGTCGGCCGCCAGCTCGGCGACCCGCAGCGTGCCCATCGGCGTGTTCTCCGCCGGCTTCAGGACCACGGTGTTGCCGGTCGCGAGCGCCGGCCCGATCTTCCACACCGCCATCGACAGGGGGTAGTTCCACGGCGTGATCTGGCCGACGACGCCAACGGGCTCGCGCCGGATCATCGAGGTGCGGTTCTCGACGTACTCGCCCGAGGCCTTGCCCTCCATCACGCGCGCGGCGCCGGCGAAGAAGCGCAGGTTGTCGGCGTTGCCGGGCATCTCCTCCTCGGTCGCCGCCGTGATCGGCTTGCCGGCCTCGGCCGACTCGATCGCCGCCAGCTCGTCCGCGTGGTCGTCGAAGAGCTGCGCCAGGGCCAGCAGCCGCTCGGAGCGTTCCCTCGGGGTCGTGCGCGACCAGGTCTCGAAGGCCCGGCGCGCCGCCGCCACGGCGCGGTCGACGTCCTCGGCGCTCGACAGCGGGGCCTCGGCGATCGCCTCGCCGGTGGCGGGGTTGAGGACGGGCTCCGTGGCGCCGTCCGCGGCGTCCACGGCCTCGCCGTCGATGAAGTTCTTCAGCTTGGTACGGGTGGCTGTCGCCATCTCTCTCCTCGTTGGATTGGTGGATACTCGAAGTGCCGATGATCGATCCCGCGGGACGCTGGCCCGACCCAGGACGAAAGCCGCCGTACGCGGGCCTGATGAGCTTCGCAGGCATGCCGTGGTCCGAGGACGCCGTCGATCTCGAGGGGGCTGACGTCGCGATCGTTGGCGCCCCGTTCGACGGGCTGGCCAGCGACCGCGTGGGAAGCCGCGACGGGCCGAGGGCGATCCGCGTCGCGAGCCGGCCGATCGGCCCCGAGGTAGGGACCGGCGTCGATCCGGACGATCGCCTGCGGCTGATCGACTTCGGCGACGTGCCAGTCGTGCCGTTCGAGGCGGATGCGTCCCGGGCGGCGATCGAGGCGACCGTGGGGCAGGTCGTCGCCGCACGGGCGATCCCGTACGTGCTTGGCGGCGACCACTCGATCACGGGGCCCGCACTGCGTGCCTGCGCTGCGCAGCATGGCGCGATCGGACTCGTCCACTTCGACTCCCACACCGACACTGCGCCCGGACGTCTACGCAGCACACCGACAACCACGGCACGATGATGCGCTCCCTCGTCCTCGACGGCCACGTGGACCCGGCTCGCTACGTCCAGATCGGCCTGCGCGGCTACTGGCCGGACCAAGACGTGTTCACGTGGCAGGCCGAGCAGGGGATCGCCCACCACACCGCCGAGGACGTGAGGCGCCAGGGCATCGACGAGGTCGTCGCCACCGCGATCGCAACCGTCGGACCGGGCCCGACGTACCTGAGCGTGGACATCGACGTCCTGGATCCGGCCTACGCGCCCCGCACCGGGACGCCGGAGGCCGGGGGCCTCGAGCCGCGCGAGCTGCTGGCCGGAGTCCGTCGCCTGGCCGAGGAGCTCGACCTGCTCGGCGGTGACGTGGTCGAGACCGTGCCGGCCGGCTGGGGCACCGCAGATGCTGGCGCCCTCACGGCCGCGGCGGTAGTCGCGCAGACGATCACCGGTGTCGCCGCGCGCCGCAGCTGAGGCGTCCCTCAACGCAGGACCAGCGCGTGCTCGGGGTGCCATCCCAGCTTCACGCGGGAGCCCGGCTCCCAGCGGTCGTGGGCGCTGGACCGATACGTCGCCTGCTCGAGCGCGACGAGTCGTGAGCCGTTGCCGATGCTCACCGTGACCTGGGTCGTGATGCCCAGGTAGACGCGCGCCTCCACGGTGCCGTCGAGGCTCACCATCCCCTCCTCGAGCTCGTCGACCGCGATCTTCTCGGGCCGGATGGAGAGGTTCACCTGGTCGCCGGGCGTGCAGTCGCTGGGCAGCGGCACGTTCAGCCTGGTGCCGTTGGCAATACGCACGGTGGTGGCGTCCTCGGCGGTGCCCTGGATCAGGTTCGAGATCCCGATGAACCCGGCAACGAACTGCTCGGCCGGGTTCTCGTAGACCTCCTCCGGCGGCCCGCACTGCGCCACCCGCCCCTCGGTCATGACCGCGATCCGGTCCGACATCGAGAGCGCCTCCTCCTGGTCGTGCGTCACGAACACGAAGGTGATCCCCACCTCCCGCTGGATCTGCTTCAACTCGACCTGCATCTGGCGCCGGAGCTTGAGGTCGAGCGCGCCCAGCGGTTCGTCGAGGAGCAGGACCTTGGGCCGGTTGACCAGAGCGCGGGCGAGCGCGACTCGCTGGCGCTGGCCGCCCGACAGCTCGTCCGAGCGCGCGCCTGCCCGCTTCTCCAAGCCCACCAGCTCCAGCGACGCCGCCACCCGCTCGCGGACCTCGTCCTTCGGGACCTTGCGGCGCCTCAGTCCGAAGGCGACGTTGTCCTCCACGTTGAGATGGTCGAACAGCGCGTAGCTCTGGAAGACCATGTTCGTGTCCCGCTCGTACGGCGGCACGTTCTCGACGGCCTCGCCCTGAAGCAGGATGTGGCCCTCCGTCGGGACCTCGAACCCGGCGAGCATGCGCAGCGTCGTCGTCTTGCCGCAGCCCGACGGCCCCAGCAGCGAGAAGAACTCGCCCTCGGGGATCGCCAGGGTCACATCGTCCACGGCAACGAAGTCGCCGAAGCGCTTCGTCACGTTCTCCAGCCGGATGGCGTCCATCTCGTCCTATCCCTCCTGTGCGGTCAGCACCTTCAACCCGCTCTCGCGCTTGCCGAACAGCCGCGGCAGGATCACCGCCAGCCCGATCGCGGTAAGCGACACGACCATCATCAGCGTCCCGATCGCGTTGATCGTCGGGTCGAGCCCGAACCGGATCGCCGACCAGATCCGTACCGGCAGCGGCTGCAGATCCTCGCCGGTCGTGAAGAACGAGAGCACGAAGTCGTCGAACGAGAACGCGAAGACGAGCAGTCCGGCTGCGAGCACCGCGGGCCACAGCGCCGGCACCAGGACCAGCCGCACCGACTGCCAGCGCGTGGCGCCGAGGTCCATCGCGGCCTCCTCGACCTCGTCGGAGATCGCGGCCATGCGCGCGCGGACGACGATCGTCACGTAGGAGATCGAGAAGGTGATGTGGGCGAGCACGATCGTCCAGAAGCTGAGCTGGATCCCGAGCTGGGAGAAGATCAACAGCGCCGAGATCCCGGCGACGATCTCGGGCGTGACCAGGGGCACCAGCATCAGCACGTTGGCGCCGGGTGCCCAGCGCGTCCTGGAGCGGACCAGCCCGATGGCGAGCGCCGTCCCGATCACGGTGGCCGCCAGCATCGTCAGCAGCGCGATCTCCAGCGACGCGAACAGCGACTCGCGGAGCTCCGGGTTGTCGAGGAACGCCTCGTACCAGGTCAGCGAGAAGCCGTCGAAGGAGACCAGCGACTTGATCGAGTTGAACGAGAACAGGATCACGACGATGATCGGGGCGAAGAGGAAGAAGTAGACGCCGGCCGTGAAGACGCGCAGGAACCGCGGCTTGTCGAACGCCGGGCTCACGCGGGGGCCTCCTTCACGTCGCGCGCCGCTGAGCGCAGATACATCACCATCCAGACCGAGAGGAACAGCATCATCACCACCGTCAGGGCCGCTCCGAACGGCCAGTTGTTCGCGGTGAAGAACTGGTCCTGGATGAGGTTGCCGACCATGTAGGTGTCGGGCCCGCCGAGGAGCTGGGCGGCGACGAAGTCGCCGACCGCAGGCAGGAACACCAGCACGGACCCGGCCAGGATCCCCTGCTTGGTCTGAGGCAGGGTCACGTGGCGGAACGTGGCCCACGGGGTGCCGTAGAGGTCCTTGCCCGCTTCGATCACCGACTTGTCGAGGCGCTCGAGCGAGCCGTAGACCGGCAGGATCATGAACACGAGGTAGCCGTAGGTGAGGCCGCCGATCACCGCCCACGGCGTGTTGATCATCTGGATCCCCTCGTTCCGGAGCCCGAGGTCGACGATGGCGTTGTTCACGAGGCCCTCGTCGGCGAGCAGGGCGACCCAGGCGTAGGTGCGGACGAGGTAGTTGACGAAGAACGGCAGCACCAGCAGCGCGATCAGCGCGTTGCGGTACTTCCCCCCGTAGCGAGCGATGTAGTAGGCGACCGGGTATCCGATCACCAGGCAGAGCGCTGTCGTCGCGAACGCGTAGAGCACCGAGCGCAGGAGCACCGGGATGTAGGTGGGGTCGAACGCGTCCGCGTAGTTGTCCAGCTCGAACGAGTAGACGGCACGGCCGAGGTCGTCGACGTACCCGAACGACAGCGCGAGGACGAGGACGAGGGGGATCAGGAACAGCAGCAGCAGCCAGACGGCGCCGGGCACCAGGAACCGCGCCCAGAAGCCGGAGGCCGTCATCCCTGAGGCGTCCTCATCGCGCTAGGCGGCCTTGACCTCGGTGAAGACCTCGGTCCAGAGCTGGCGCGCCGCCGGGTCGTCGAGGCGGTATTCGAGCGCCGTGTCCTCGAGCGCCTCGAGGTCGACGGCGATCGAGGGCTCCTCCCTCGCGAGCTGGTCGAAAGCCTGCTGCCCACCCTCGACCGGCTGCGGGTAGCCGTTCCACCTCACGTTCTGGATTGCGTTCTCCGGGGTGATGACCCAATCCATGAACAGCATCGCGGTACCGGGGCTGCGGGCGGTGACCGGGATCGCCATCAGGTCGGTACCCACCGGCACGCCCTCCTTGCAGGTCTCGTACTTGAAGTTCTCGGGGTTGTCCACCTGGCGGCGGACGTTCATTAGATCGCCGTTCCACGCCTGGTGGAGGACCGCGGTGCCCGAGGCCAGGTTCTGGACCGAGTTCGTGGAGAACCCGCGGGCGTTCTCCTTCTGCGCCAGCAGCGTCTCCTTCGAGGTCTCGAGCTCGCCGGCATCGGGGGTGTTCAGGTCGAAGCCGTTGATCAGGTTCGCCTCGCCGAGTGCCTCCTGGAAGTCGTCGAGGATGAACATCCGGCCCTCGCCGCCAGGGTTGAGCAGGTCGTTCCACGAGCCCGTCATGTCGCTGACCACGTCGTCGCGCCAGGCGATGCCGGTCGTGTAGTAGGCGTAGGGCACGCCGTACTCGTTGTTCGGGTCCCACCACGGGCTGTCGTAGAAGGGCGAGATGTTGTCGGAGTTCTTGAGCTTGTCGCGGTCGAACTGCAACAGCAGGCCCTCGGCCGCGAGGCGGGCGACGTACTCGGTCGATGGCCAGATCAGGTCGTACTGTCCCCCGGCGCGGAGCTTCACGACCATCGCCTCGAGGTTGTCGAAGTTGACCTCGCTCACCTCGACCCCGTACTTCTCGGAGAAGCCCTTCTTGAGCCCGGGGTCCATGTACTGGGCCCAGTTGTAGATCAGCAGGTCGCCGTCGATCTCGGGGGTAACGACGCGGTTCGCGCCCGACTTGTCCACCTCGCGCGAGACGGTGCACCCTGCCAGCCCGCCCAGGCCCGAGAGGGCCAGCCCGCCGGCCGCGCCGCGCTGGAGCAGCTCCCGTCGCGAGAGGCTCATGCCGCGATCCCCGTTACTCGCGGGTTCAGCCTCACGGCCAGGAGCCTCTCGGCGGCTTGGATACAGATCTCGCGCATCACCGTGGGTGTGACCGAGCCGTCGCCCAGCGCGACCTGCACGGCCAGTCCGTCGATCACGGCCGCCAGCTCCAGCATCGCGCGCTCGGTGTCGGCGACCTCGAACGTGCCGTAGGCGAGCCCGGCGTTGAGGATGGCCAGGATCTCAGCCCGCCAGCGGTCGTCGAGGCGCTGGCGCGCCGAGGCCAGCGCGCGATCGCGCAGCGAGCGCGTCCAGAGCTCGATCCACAGCACCCAGTCCTCGCCGCCGACCGCCGAGTCGATCAGCGCAACGAGGCGGTCGCGCGGGTCCTCCAACTCGGCGAGCCGGGCGCCGAGCGCCTCGTAGAACGAGTCCTCGGCGAAGGTCAGCGCCTCCGCGAGCAGCTCGTCGCGAGAGTCGAACCAGTAGAGCACCGCGGACGAGCTGGTCCCGGCGGCGGCGGCGATATCGGCGATACGAGTCCCGTCGACCCCGCGCTTTGCGATCACCTCCGCCGCCGCGCTGATGATCTGCGGCTTGCGGATGTGGTCGACCTGCGGCCGAGGGCTCATCGCCCGACTGTGCCTCCTTGCCCTGAACGCGGCCTAAAGCTGAACCGCCGTTCAGAAAACCTACCGGGCCTGGCCCGCTCACGCAAACGCCGGTCTGTCCAACGTTCGAGCGCGATGCGCTACTCGCGGTCCATCAGCAGCTCGGGCTCGATCCCGAGCCGCGGCGCCAGGAGCTCGGCGATCGTGCGGCGCGCGCGGGCGAGATCCATGTGCGGGTCGCCGAGCAGGGCGCGCAGGCCGAAGCCGTCGAGCAGGGCCATCGCGTGGTCGGCCGTCTCCTCGGGGTCGACTAGCTCGAACTCGCCGCTCTCGACGCCGGCGCGGACGACCGCGGCCAGCCAGACCCGGTAACGCTCGTAGAGGGCCACGGCGACCGGCTGGAGCTCGGGGTCTCGGACGGCCCGAAGCCAGAGCTCCACCCACAGCACCCACTCGCGCTCGGGCTCCCCGGGCTCGGGCAGCGAGGTGCGGATGGCGCGGGCCAGGGCGCCGGCGGCGCTCGCGCCGGCGGCGTCGGCGCTCGCGTCCTCGCCGAAGCGCTCCTCTGCGGCGAGCTTGAACGAGCGCAGGAGCGCCTGCTCGAGCAGGTCCTCGCGCGTGGAGAAGTAGTGGTGGACGAGCGCGGTCGAGACGCCCGCGCGGGTGGCGACCCGGGCTATCCGGACGTCGTCGATGCCCTCGCTGGCGATCAGCTCGACGGCCGCCTCGAGGATGCGGTCGTGCGTGTCCTCCGCCCGCGCGGTGGTGGCCACGGCGCCGCCCCTACGCGTCCTGAGCCGCGATATCGCTCATCGCACCGCCTCGAGGTAACGCTGGGCGACCATCACATCGAACGCGTGGACGTCGCCCTCGTGCGTCGAGTAGCGCCCCGCGCTGTACCCGCGCGAGCCCACGCCCTTCTGTGCCAGCTCGCACACGTGCCAGTCCTCCCGGTTGACCTGATCCCAGAACTCGATCGCGTCGGCCGGGTCGAATCCCGGCGCCGCGATCGTCTCCGGCTCGAAGAGCCACTCGCAGATCACGTCGGTCAGCCCGGGCTCTCGTGGCCAGAGGGTGTGCAGCATCACGTAGTCGCGGTGCAGCGAGACCAGCGCGTTCGGGAACAGGGCGAAGTAGTAGACGTGGCGGAACTCGTCCTCGGGAAGGCCGGCGATCGGCGGCCGGGCGCCGTCGTGACCGCCGCCGCGGCCCATGGTCTCCGCCCCGTCGTTGAGCGTCATCGAGCCCCCGCACCAGGCGCCCGCGCCTGCCACCGGGGCGCCGCTCGAGTAGTCGGAGAGCGCGTTCAGCTCCGGGTGGACGCCGGGGCAGTGCAGGCACTCGTTGTAGTTCTCGGCGATCGCCTTCCAGTTGGCGGCGACCTCGTAGTCGCGCCTGCCGGCAGGCTCGAGTCGGCGGAGGCCATAGCGCTCGAGCCACGGGGCCAGCTCGCCCACGTGACCCCCGGCCGGTGCCGGGGTCTCCGACAGGTTGACCATGACCAGCCCGCCCACCACCTCGGTCGCGATGGGGGTGAGGCCGTAGCACCCGGGATCGAAGTCCTCGAGGCCCTCGGTATGACGGGTGCCCAGCAGGCTGCCATCGAAGTCGTAGGACCAGGCGTGGTAGGGGCAGCGGATCCGCCCCCTCACCGCCCCTTCGGCCTCCTCGAAGATGCGGGCTCCGCGGTGGCGGCAGACGTTGAAGAACCCGCGGGACTCGCCGTCCTTGCCGGCGATCACGAAGACGCTCTCGTCCCCGATCTGGCGCATCAGGTAGGCGCCTGGCTCGGCGAGGGCGGAGGTGTGGCCGGCGCAGATCCATCCCCCGCGGAAGAGGTGCTCCAGCTCCCAGCCGAGGACCGCGCCGTCGGTGAACGAGCGCGGCGGCAGCATGCTGGCCCGCTCGAGCGGCTGGATCGTGGCCTCGAGCTCGGCGCGATCGAGGTCCAGGGCCGGGACGGAGCCGTTGGAGCTCACTGCGGCAGCTCTCCCAGCTCGGCCCGGATCCGCCCCGCGAACCAGCCCACGGCCTTCTCCTTCGGCGCCAGCGGCCCGGGCTCGTAGCCGCGCGTGCGCACGCCGCGCTGCACCGCCGCGACCAGGTCGATGTCCTCGTCGAGGACGAGCGTGTTGAAGCGCTGGTTGAGCCTCTGTGCGAGCCGGCCGAGCGGCGAGCCGCGGTGCGGGCCGAACACGCCCCAGACGTCCCGCGTCTCATCGACGCCGGAGGGGAGCATCTGCCAGACGTTCACCTGGTCGGGATGGAGGTCGATCGTGGTGTTGGGATACACGAATGCATAGCGCCAGACGCGGCGGTCCTCGTCCGGCCAGGCCCGGCATCGGGCGGACGAGGCGCTGGTAGAGGCGCTCGCCGCGGTTGGCCGAGGGCGTCGTCGCGCATCGGCGCCTCGAACCAGGACCAGCCTTCGTGGACCTCGGCCCGGTAGCGCTTGTAGTCGAGCAGGCGCATCAGCCCGGGGTGGGCGATCGGGACGTGGTAGCCCTCGAGATAGTTCTCGGCGACGATCTTCCAGTTGGCCGGCTGGCGCGTCTCGCCGAAGCCCTTGATGCGCACCAGGTCCGCCAGGCCGTAACGCTCGAGGCGAGCGCCGAGGTCGCCGGTCGCCTCGGCCAGCGAGGGCGCGTCGGGGTCCAGATTCACGAACAGGAGTCCGGCGAGCGTCTCGACGCGGGCGGGCATCAGCCCGAGGCTCGGCTTGTCGAGGTCGGCGAAGCTGCGGTGCTCGGGGACTCCGAGAAGGCGCCCGTCGGTGGCGTCGTAGGTCCAGCCGTGGTAGCGGCAGCGGATCGCCTTCTTTGAGCGCCCGTGCCCCGTGAGAAGCTCTGAGCCGCGATGGCGGCACACGTTGCGAAAGGCTCGGATCTCGCCGTCGTCACCGTGCAGGACGAGGACGGGCTGGTCGCCCGCGTAGGCGGTCAGGTAGCTGCCGGCCTCGGGAAGGTCGCCCACATGCCCGGCGTACTGCCAGGTGCGCTGGAAGATCGTGTTCAGCTCGCGCTGGAGGACCAGTGGATCGGTGTAGTAGCGGGCGCTCAGGGCGGGCCCGATCGGCCCCTCGGGAATGCCGTCGGCGGTGGGCTCGGGGTCCCGGATGGCTTCGGTTGCGACTGCCTGGGGCATGGCCGTGTTCTCTCTTTCTCCGACGGCGGGCTGACTTTGTAGTCAATTGCATGATATCGTATCGGCTGTGAAGACGGAGCGCGGACAATGGCTTTCGATCACGCCGGAGCCCGAGGGTGAACTGCCCGCGGCGCTCGCGGCGCTGCGGGCCGGCGGCGAGGCCGATGCCGCCGCGATCGCCGCCGAGCGCGAACGCGCCGAGCGGGTGATCACCCGCAGCGGCCGCCGCGCCTACGAGCGCTGGCTGGCCGAGGCGCGGAGCCTTGCCGCCGCGGCGGAATCGGGCGACGCCGACGCGCTCGCCGCGCGCGAGGCCGCCCTCGAAGTCCTTGAAAACCACGACGCCCTCGCGCTCGGGATCACCGCCCGGGGCCGCGGCGGCAGGGGAGGCAGAGGCCGATGACCGACGCACCCATCGCGCAACGGGGTCAGACCCCCGCCGCAACCAACGGGGGTCAGACCCCCACCGAGCCCGCGGGGGGTCAGACCCCTCATGGGGAATTGACGGCGGAGCAGGCGGAACTGCAACAGCGGGCGCGCGACTTCGTCGACACCGAGCTGGTCCCGCTCGAGGAGGAGGCCGAGCGCCTCCATGGCCGCCTGCCGCAGGAGGCGATCGACCGGATCAAGGAGGCCGCGATCGCGGCGCGGCTGAACGGCGGGCTCCACTCCCCCGAGTACGGCGGGCAGGGCTGGACCCGTACCGAGTGGGCGCTCGTCGAGGAGCAGTTCGGCCGCTCGAGCAACGGCATCTACTGGCATATCCCCAACGCCTACAACGTCTGGGACCACGCATCGCCCGAGCAGCGCGACCGCTACCTGCGCCCGGCGATCGCAGGGAACCTCAAGGACGCCTACGCGGTGACCGAGCGCGAGGCCGGCTCCGACCCCTCGCTGATCGAGACCACCGCCGAGCGCACCGATGGGGGCTACCGGATCAACGGCGAGAAGTGGTTCGTGACCTCCGGCGACGTCGCCCAGGTGCTGATCGTGATGGCGGAGGTGATCGACGGCTCCGACCGGCTCCCGACGCTGTTCGCCGTGCCCTCCGACGCACCCGGCGTGGACTACATCGACGATCCGGGCTTTACGCACAACTACCCGGAGGGCCATCCCACGATCGCGTTCCGCGACGTCGAGGTTGCCGAGGACGCCGTGATCGGCGACATCGGCGCCGGCAACGACATGCAGCGGCTGTGGTTCACCGAGGAGCGGCTCGCGATCGCCGCACGCGGCGTCGGCGCGATGTGGCGCCTGCTCGAGGAGACCGTGGCCTGGGCCACGGGCCGCGAGCAGGGCGGCAACCGGATCTACGACTACCAGGGCGTCTCGTTCCCGCTCGCCGACTCCGCCGCCGACGCGGCCGCCGGCCGCCTGCTGGCGATGAACGTCGCCGCCCTGGTGGACGCCGGCGCCGACCCCAAGATCGTGCACCACAAGGCCTCGATGGCGAAGCTGTTCGTGAGCGAGGCCGCGTGGCGCTGCGCCGACCGCTGCGTGCAGGCGTTCGGCGGCCGTGGCTACATGCGCTCGAACGTGGCCGAACGGCTCCTGCGCGAGGTGCGGGTCGACCGCATCTGGGAGGGCACGTCCGAGATCCAGCGGCTGATCGTCGCCCGCGGGCTCGAGCGGCGCGGCGTCGAGGCGATCCTCCACTAGCCCAATGGTCGCGAACGTCCCGGAAGGCGTTCTCTGGGATAAAGCGCGGGACGTTCGGTGCTGGGAGGCGGCGGCGTGGACCTGAGGCCTCTGCTCAAGCCCCGGTCGATCGCGGTCGTCGGCGCCAACGACCGCCCCGACTCGTACGGCGACCGGGTCATCCGAAACCTTGCCGCAGCCGGGTTCGACGGCGCGGTCTGGGGCGTCAACCCGAAGCGCGCCGAGGTCCACGGACTTCCGTGCGTCCCCTCGGTGCTCGACCTGCCCGAGCCCGTGGACGCGGTGGTCTTCGCGATCCCGGCCGCGGGAGTGCCGGGCGTGGTCGGCGACGCGATCGAGCGCGGCTGTGGCGGCGCGATCGTGCTCTCGGCCGGGTTCGGCGAGATGGAGTCCGGCCGCAGGCTCGAGCGCGAACTGCGCGAGGTCGCGCTGCGCGGCGGCTTCCCCGTGTGCGGGCCGAACGGCAACGGCATCGCGGCGATCGCGGCGGGGGCGCCCATGTGGGGGGATGCCCACAGCGCCGTGGCTCCCGGGCCGGTCGCGATGGTGTCCCAGAGCGGCAACCTCGCCGTCAACGCGCTCAACTCCCGCCGGGGCATCGGCTGGCACACCCTCGTCTCGACGGGCAACCAGGCCGTCTGCGACGCCAGCGACTGGCTCGAGGCGGTGGCAGAGTTGGACGGGGTGCGCTCGATCGCGCTCTTCTGCGAGGGCGACGGCGACGGGGTGAGGCTCGCGGAGGCGCTCGCGGTCGCCGCCGGACGCGGGGTGGGCATCGCGGTGCTGAAGGTGGGCGCCTCGCAGGCGGGGGCGCAGGCGGCCGCCGCCCACACCGGCGCGCTCGCCGGCGACCAGCGGGTCTTCCGGGCCCTGGTGGAGGAGGCGGGGGCCGCCTGGGCCGAGGACCCGCACACGCTGCTGGAGCTGGCGCGCTCGCTGGCAGCGCCCCGGGCCCGCCCACGCCGCCGCGGCGGGCTTGCCGTCCTCACCTGCTCCGGCGGCGACTCCGGCATCGCGGCCGACCAGGCGGAGCTCCTGGGCATCGACCTGCCGGCGTTCGCGGACTCAACGCGCGAGCGTCTCGACGACCTCCTCCCCGAGACCGCCACGGTGGCGAACCCGCTCGACTGGACCGCGATGATCTGGGACGAGCCCGAGCGCCTCAGCCGGATCGTGACCGCCGTCGGCGAGGACCCTGCGATCGACCAGCTCCTGCTGTTATTCGACCAGCCCCCCGACCTGCCGCCCGGGCCGGCGGCGTCGTGGGCGGCCGTGCGCGACGCGCTGGTCGCCGGCGCCGAGCCCACCGAATGCAGCGCGATCCTCGCCGCAACGCTCCCCGACCTGAACGACGAGGGGGTCGCGCTGGCGCTGGCCGAGCGTGGGTTCCCGTTCGTCGCCGGCCTGCGCACCGCCCTGGTCTGCGCCCGGGCGCTCCGGGCCGCCCCGGGAGATCCCGACCGGCTGCGCGAGATCGCGGCGGCGGCGCTGACGGCGAAGGGCCGACCGCTGTCCGGCAACGGCTGGGTGGGTGAGGCCGAGGCAAAGGAGCTGCTGCGCGGTGCTGGTATCGAGGTCCCGGCGGGGCGCGTGGCGCGGGACGCCGGCGACGCGGTCCGCGCCGCCACGGAGGTGGGCTGGCCCGTGGCGCTCAAGCTCACCGGGCCGGGTGTCCAGCACAAGTCTGACGCCGGCGCGCTGGCCCTGGACCTCGCCGAGGAGGGCGAGCTCCGAGAGGCCTGGTCGCGGCTGCGCGAGCTGCCGGCCGCCGACGGCGCCGAGCTCCTGGTCGAGCGGATGGTGCCGGCGGGGGTGGAGCTGCTGATCGCCGCCCGGGCCGACGGCGTTGTGCCGGCACTGGTGCTCGCCCTGGGGGGCGTGTGGACCGAGACCCTCGACGACGTCGCGGTCGTGCCGCTGCCCGCAAGTGCGGAGAGGGTCGAGCTCGCGCTCCGCTCGCTGCGCGGCGCCCCACTTCTCACAGGCGCCCGTGGCGCGGAACCGGTCGACCTCGGCGCCCTCGCCCGGCTGGGCGCGGCCTGCGGGACGCTTCTGCTCGACGAGGGCCTCGGCCTGCTGGAGCTGAACCCGGTCGTCGCGCGGCCCGACGGCGCCGTCGCCCTCGACGCCCTGGCCCGCTCTCGATGAGGGGGGCAGTCGAACGCGTGGGCATCGTCGGCGCGGGGTTCATGGGCACCGGGATCGCCGAGACCACGGCCCGCGCCGGGATCGACGTCCTCCTCCACGAGCCCGAGCAGGTGGCGCTGGATCGCTCCCGCGAGCGGCTGGAGGCCTCGGTCGCTCGCGCGATCGAAACGGGCAAGCTCGAGGAGGCCGACGGAGAGGCCTTGCGAGCTCGCATCGAGTGGACCACCGACCTCGAGCGCTTCCGGGACCGCGAGCTCGTGATCGAGGCGGTCGTGGAGGACGCTCACGTGAAGGGCGAGGTGTTCGAGCGCCTGTCGGGGCTGCTGGATCCCGCCGCGCTCATCGCGTCCAACACGTCATCGATACCAATCGCCGAGCTCGCCTCCTGGAGCGATCACCGCGAGCGCGTCCTCGGCCTCCACTTCTTCAGCCCGGTCCCGGTGATGAAGCTGGTCGAGGTCGTGGTGGCGATCGACACGGCGCCCGAGGTGGTCGAGCGGGCCGAGGCGTTCGCCGAGCGCATCGGCAAGCGCCCGATCCGCACCAAGGACCGCTCGGGCTTCATCGTCAACATGCTCCTCGTCCCGTACCTGATGGCCGGGGTTCGGATGTACGAGGACGGTTTCGCGACCCGCGAGGCGATCGATGAGGGGATGCGCCTCGGCTGCGGCCACCCGATGGGCCCGCTCGAGCTGGCCGACTTCATCGGCCTCGACGTCCTCTACGCGGTCTGCGACTCCCTGTATGAGGAGTTCAAGCGCCCCGAGTACGCGCCGCCGCCGCTGCTGAAGCGCCTCGTCGTCTCCGGCCACCACGGCCGCAAGACCGGACGCGGCTTCTACGAGTACGACTGACACCCCCGCAGAGGGAGCTGTCCTGCCCTACCCACCCACCGTGTGGGCTATCCAGGACAGCCGTGCCTGTGCCGTGCGTTGTTGACTTTGTAGTCAATTGAGCTTTTGTGGTAGCCTACCTTCCTCACCGACCCGGAGAGAGCCATGACTGAGACGACGCCCGCACTGGACGCGACCACGCCCCAGCACACGACCCGCAGCGCGAACGGACACGGCACCAGCGGCGCCGCCCCGCGCCCCCGGCGCGACTTCGACGCGATCGTCGTCGGCGGCGGCCACAACGGCCTGACCACCGCCGCCTACCTGGCCCGCGCCGGCCTCGACGTGTGCGTGCTCGAGCGCCGCGACATCCTCGGCGGCGCATGCGTGACCGAAGAGGTCTGGCCCGGCGCCCGCGTCTCGCGCGCCTCCTACGTGGTCTCGATGCTTCAGCCCAAGATCGTCGAGGATCTGCGCCTGCGCGACTTCGGCTACCGCGCCGTGCCGCTCGACCCGGCCTACGCCGCGCTGACGCCCGACGGGTCGATCTTCTTCTTCGACGAGACCGCCCGCACCCAGGCCTCGATCGCCCCCTTCTCGAAGGCGGACGCGGAGGCCTATGCCGGTTTCGAGGAGCTGCTGGTGAGGGCCGGCGACTTCCTGCGCCCCATGCTCCTTCGCGAGCCCCCGGCGCTCGGCTCGAAGCACCCCGCCGACCTCCTGTCCCTCCTGCGCGAGGGCGCCCGCGCCTCCGGGCTCGGCCGCCGCGACGTCCACGACCTGGTCCGCATCTTCACCATGTCGGTCGGCGACCTGCTGGACGACCACTTCGAGACCGACGCGTTAAAGGGCTCGCTCGCCTCAAGCGGCGTCGTGGGCGTCTGGGCCGGCCCGCGCACGCCGGGCACTGCCTACAACCTGCTTCACCACGCCCTCGGGGAGCTCGATGGCGTCCCGGGCGCCTGGGGCCAGGTGATCGGTGGGATGGGTGCGATCTCGAACGCGATCGCCCGCTCGGCCGAGTCCGCCGGAGCCACGATCCGCACCGGCGCCGAGGTGGCTCGCGTCGACGTCCGCGACGGCCGCGTCGTCGGGGTCACCCTCGCGGACGGCGAGGAGCTGCGGGCGCCGATCGTCGCCTCGGGCGCCCACCCCAAGACGACCGTTCTGGACCTCGTCGGCGGCGACGAGTTCCCCACCGAGGTCGCGGACCACATGCGCCGCTACCGCACCCGCGGGGGCTCGGTGAAGATCAACATGGTCCTCGCCGAGCCGCCGAAGTACGAGGGCGTGGACGCGGCGACGCAGGAGATGCTGCACCGCACCGGCGTCAACCTCTGCCCCTCGGTCGACTACCTCGAGGCGGCCTGGCAGGACGCGCTCGCCGGGCGCCCGGCGGCGAACCCCTACGTCGAGGCGGAGCTGCCGTCGTCGATCGATTCCACCCTCACCGACGACGGTCGCTACGTGATGACGATGTTCACCCAGTACGGCCCGCACGACGAGGCCGACTGGGCGGAGGGCGACCGCGAGCGCTACGGCGACGCGTGCGTCGAGCACCTCGCCCGCTACGCGCCCAACGTGCCGGACGCGATCGTCGAGCGCGAGGTCCTGGCGCCGCCGGACATCGAGCGGATCTTCGGCCTCCAGGGAGGCTCGATCTTCCAGGGCGAGCAGGGCCTCGACCAGATGGCGTTCATGCGCCCCATCCCCGAGCTGTCGCACTACTCGACGCCCGTGAACGGCCTCTACCTGTGCGGGGCCGGCACGCATCCCGGCGGCGGCGTGATGGCCGCCGCGGGGCACAACGCGGCGAAGCGGATCCTCCGCGACCGCCGCGGCGGCGCGCTGCGCCGGCGCCTGCGGGTCCGGGCCGGCGCCTGAGGAACACGGGCTCAGCGCACGACCCAGCGCTCCCAGCCCGTTTCGCATCACGCGCGAGGCGCCCGTGAGTAGGGTGCGCGGCCCTTGAGCTTCGACGAGGACACCGGGCTTCGGCCGGCCGCCGATGGCGTCTGGGAAGGCGCGATCGCCGACGGCTGGCAGACGCCCCGTGGCCCGCTCGGCGGCTACGTCATGGCGATCGTGCTCCGCGGCATGGAGCTCGCGGTGGAGGATCCCGGCCGCCAGGCGCGCTCCGCGACGATGCACTTCCTGCGGGTGCCCCAACAGGGACCGGTAACGGTGCGGACAACCGTCGAGCGGGAGGGCCGCTCGCTCAGTACCGTCTCCGCCCGCCTCGAGCAGGACGGCGAGCTGCTCGGGCTCGCGCTCGCCGCCTACTCGAAGCCATGGGAGGGCCCGCTGTTCGACGACGAGGCGCCGATGCCGGACGTGGAGCCCCCGGAGGGCCGCGAGCCGCTCGGGGGCGGCCCGCCGCGGGAGGGTGGCCCACCGCCGTTCATGGGGCAGCTGACGATGCACCCGCGCTTCGGCGACCGGGCCTTCTCGGGCGCGGACAGGGCCGAGGTGGGCGGCTGGCTGGGGCTGCTGGAGGAGCGGCCGGTTGACGCGCTCGCGGTCGCCCTCCTCGCCGACGCCTGGTTTCCCGCGCCCTGGCCGCGGCTCCGGGCACTGGCGCCGGCGCCGACGATCGACCTCACCGTGCACTTCCGCTCGCCGCTACCCATCGACGACGCGCTTCTGCTCGGCCGCTTCCGCACGCGCCAGGTGCGCGACGGCTTCTTCGAGGAGGACGGCGAGCTGTGGGCGCCCGACGGAACCCTCGTGGCCCAGTCCCGGCAGCTCGGCCTCCTGCTGGGCGCCGAGGACTGAGGGTGCGGCGGCTCGCTACGGCTTCGGGCGGACACGGGTAGCCTAAAGCGGGGATCAGGCAATCGGCAAGAACGCCATGCGACCGCAAGAGGAGTGCAGTAGATGAGCAAGTACTCAGTCGTCAACCCGGCAACCGGAGAGACCGTCGAGGAGTATCCGGAGATCTCCGACGAGGAGCTCGTGGCAGCGATCGCGGCGGCGGAGGACGCCCACCGGAACTGGGCGTTGAAGACCTCGGTCTCCGAGCGGGCAGCGCTGGTCAAGAAGGTGTCCGAGCTTCATGCCGAGCGGAGGGAGGAGCTGGCTGAGATCGCCGTGCGGGAGATGGGCAAGCCGATGGAGCAGGCCCTCGGCGAGGTGGACTTCTGCGAAGCCATCTACGGCTTCTACGCCGACAACGGGGAGGACCTCCTCAAGGACGAGTCGATCGAGCTGCTCGCGGGTGACGGCACGGCGCTGATCCGGCGCTCGTCGGTCGGCCCACTGCTGGGGATCATGCCCTGGAACTTTCCCTACTACCAGGTGGCCCGGTTCGCCGGCCCCAACCTCGTCGTGGGCAACCCGATCCTGCTGAAGCCGGCGCACCAGTGCCCGGAGTCGGCGCTGGCGATCCAGACGATTCACAAGGACGCCGGCTTCCCCGACGGCGCCTACCAGACGATCCTCGCAACAAACGATCAGATCGAGAAGGTGATCGAGGATCCGCGGGTCCGGGGCGTCTCACTGACCGGCTCCGAGCGGGCCGGGGCCGCGGTCGCCGAGATCGCCGGTCGCAACCTGAAGAAGGTCGTCCTGGAGCTCGGTGGCTCGGATCCGTTCGTCCTCCTCGGGGCCGACGACCTGGACGAGGCCGTGGACGCCGCGGTCGCAGGCCGCCTCGACAACACCGGCCAGTCCTGCAACGCGGCGAAGCGGTTCATCGTCGCCGACGAGATCTACGACGACTTCCTCGAGAAGTTCAAGGCCAAGATGGCCGCGGCCGAGCCGTCCGACCCGACGTCCGAGGACGCCGAGATGGGGCCGCTCTCGTCCGCCTCTGCCGCGGAAACGCTGGAGGATCAGGTCGAGCGTGCTGTCGCCCAGGGCGCGCAGGTCGTCGCCGGCGGCGACAGGAAGGACAACTACTTCTCCAGCACCGTGCTCACCGGGATCACGCCGGAGAACGATGCCTACCGGGAGGAGTTCTTCGGCCCGGTCGCGAGCGTCTACCGCGTCGGCTCCGAGGAGGAGGCGATCGAGTTGGCGAACGACACGCCGTTCGGGCTCGGCTCGTACGTCTTCTCGAACGATCCGGAACAGGCCCAGCGCGTGGCGGACGGCCTCGACACCGGGATGGTCTACGTCAACGGCGTGGGCCAAGACGGCGCCGAGCTGCCGTTCGGCGGCGTCAAGCGATCGGGCTTCGGCCGCGAGCTCGGCAAGTACGGCATCGAGGAGTTCGTGAACAAGAAGCTGATCCGCGTGGTGAAGTAGCTCCGGCCGTGACCTAGTGGGCGCCCTGCTTGGCGCTCGCGGCCGTCGCGCCCGCTCCGTCCGACCCCTGCAGCGCCGTTGGCCGGGAGCGGCTCGATGCCGAGGACCTCCTCGGGGGTGAGGTAGTCCATGCCGACGCCCTCCGCGACGGCCGCGTGCGTCACCTGGCCGCGGGCGACGTTGATCCCCAGCTTCAGGCCGGGGTCGCGCTTCGCGGCCTCGACGATGCCGTTGTCGGCCACCGCGAGCACGTAGGGCAGGGTCGCGTTCGTGAGGGCGTAGGTGGAGGTGATCGGGACCGCGCCGGGCATGTTCGCGACGCAGTAGTGGATGATCCCGTCGACCTCGTAGACGGGGTCGGAGTGGGTCGTGGGCTTCGAGGTCTCGAAGCACCCGCCCTGGTCGATCGCGACGTCCACGAGCACCGCGCTGGGCTTCATCAGCCCGAGCTGGTCGCGGGTGATCACGCGCGGCGCCTTCGCGCCGTGGACCAGCACCCCGCCGATCACGAGGTCGATTGACGGCAGGCGCTCCTCGATCGAGAGCGTGGAGGAGAACACCGTGGAGGCGCGCCCGCCGAAGGCGATGTCCAGCTCGCGGAGCTTGTCGATCGAGACGTCGTAGACGAAGACGTCGGCCTCCATCCCGATCGCGATGAAGGCGGCGTTCATGCCCACCGCACCGCCGCCGATCACCATCACGTTCGCGGGCGCCACCCCGGGGACCCCGCCCAGCAGGATCCCGCGCCCGCCCAGCGGCTTCTCGAGCATGAAGGCCCCCGCCTGGGTGGCGATCCTCCCGGCGATCTCGCTCATCGGGGCCAGGAGCGGCAGCCGCCCGTGGCGGTCCTCGACCGTCTCGTAGGCCACGCAGATGGCGTTCGTCTCGGCCAGCGCGCGCGTCAGCTCCGGGTCGGGCGCGAGGTGCAGGTAGGTGAAGAGCGTGGTCTCGGACCGCAGCATCGCCACCTCTGGCATCTGCGGCTCCTTCACCTTCAGGACCATGTCGGCCTCGCCCCAGACGTCCTCGGCCCCCGGCACGATGCGGGCCCCCTGCGCCTCGAAGTCGGCGTCGCTGACGGCGCTCCCCTCGCCCGCGCCCTTCTGGACCAGGACCTCGTGGCCGTGCTCGGCCAGCTCACGGGCGCCGACCGGGCGTGAGCGCGACGCGGTACTCGTCGGTCTTGATCTCGGTCGGGACTCCTACCTTCAAGCCAGCGCTCCTTCACTCACATCCACCTCGAAGGTGGCGCCGCGCCCTTCCAGCTCGGCGAACATCTCCTCGGGATCGATGCAGCCCTCGGGGGGCAGCGCTCCCCTTGCCTCGATCGAGCCCCGTGCCAGCAGCCGCACCGCCGCCGCGGCCGGCGCCGCCGTCGAGACGATTCCCCCGCCAAGCCCCCAGCGCTCGTGCGGGCGGGTCACGGCGCGGACCCGGGCGAGCTGCCCGTCGCGCGAGGCCTCGATCAGATGGACCGAGACGGTCTTCGGCGACTGCGGCACGGCCTCATGGGCGGCGGCCTCGACCTCCTCGTCGGAGGCGTCCACCAAGTCGCGCAGGCGCTCGAGCGCCGCCGGGGAGAGCGAGAGGCGGAAGCTGCCGTCGCGGCAGCCGAAGCTGGAGCCGAAGGTCCGCATCTCCGAGTGCAGGGTGTAGATCGTCTCGCCCTCGCCGATCGGGTCGCCGAAGTCCACCGTCCCGCCGTCGCGCATCGGCTGGACCTCCGCCGGCTCGCCGTCGCGCAGGACGATCGGCGCCATCGTCAGCTCGTCGATCAGGGTGCGAAGCGCGTAGGGGATGCTGAAGCCCTCGGGGGGATCGAGGTCCCGGCCCGCCGCGGAGACCCGTACCTCGTCGGCCGTGCCCCCGAGGCGCTCGGCGGCCACCCTGGCCATGAGGTTCGTCTTGCCGGGAGCGGAGCCGACGCCCAGCATCGCGATGAGGCCGGCGCCCTCGAAGTCCGCCGAGAGCTCGAGCTGCCGCCCGGTCATCCAGTAGAGCCCGCCCAGGTCGATGTAGTGGCACCGGGCCTCGAGGCAGGCGCCCATCGCGTCGAGGTTGATGCGGTACGACGCCGAGTTGACCAGCGCCTCGCAGCCCGCCAGCGCGCCGGGCAGCGACCCGGGCTCCCGGGCGTCGACCCGCGCGGCCGTCGCCTTCCCGCCGCCGTGGGCTTCGGCCACGGCGCCCGCGCGCTCCGCGTCGAGATCGAGCAGGACGAGCTCGGAGACCTCGTCGGACTCGGCGAGGTCGCGGACGATGGCCGGGGCGATCGTGCCGCCGGCCCCTAGGACGGCGACCCTCATCGCACGAGCTCCCTGGCGCGCAGCGCGAGCCACAGCTCGATCCGGTCCGTCGCGCGCGACATGTCGCGGCCGGTCAACTCCTCGACCTTGCGGATCCGGTAGCGCAGCGTGTGCCGGTGGCAGTAGAGGCGCCGCGCCGCCCGCTCCCAGTTGCCGTTGTTCTCGATGAACGCCTCGAGCGAGCGCAGGAGCTCGCCGCCGTACTCGCCCTCGGTGCGCTCGATCGGCTCGAGGAGGCCGTCGCTGTAGGCGCGCAGCGCGTCGTCGTCCTGGAGCGCCAGCAACAGGGTGAACGCGCCGAGGTCGTCATGGGAGGCGACGTCGGGGGCGTCGCCGTTGGCGAGCGAAGTGGCCTCGAGCGCGCAGCGCGCCTCGTGGAACGCCCGCCGCAGCGAGCCGACGCCCACCGGTCGCGATACCGCCGCCCGCACCGAGCCGTGCCGGGCGAGCAGCGATGCCCGCAGGGCTTCGGCGGTCTCCAGTGGCTCGCCGCCCGAGCCCGCCACGACCGCGCACAGCAGCGGCCGCCCCGCGGCGGATGTGGTGGCCACGAGGCCCGATGCGCCCAGCTCGGCCAGGCCCGCCTCGAGGTCGCCCTCGGCGGCCGGCGGATCGTCCAACTCGAACACCAGCACCGCGGCCTCCGCCTCGATCCCGAATGGCCGCAGCCGGCCCAGCGCGTCCTCCGTGTCCAGGCGCCCGCTGAGCGCCTCGGCGAGGAGGTCGCCGGCGAGCCGGCGCTCCGTCTCGCGCACCACCCGCTCACGCATCAGCTCGAGCCCCACGACCATCGCGGCCTGCCGCGCGATCAGCCGCTCGAACGGGCCCAGCGCCCCGTTTTCGGAGACCACCAGAAGCCAGGCGAACGGCGAGGCGTCGCGGCGCCCCGAGACGGGCACCGCCAGCGCCCGGTCGGCCAGCTCCGGCGCCGACGGCGCGAAGAACGCGACCTGCCCGGAGCCATCGCGGCCCGACACCTCGGCGGCGACCGACTCGGTCAACGTGGGCGTTGGCCCGCCGCCCTCCGGGTGCCGGGCGAGCTCTGCCCCGCCGGCGTCGAGGACCAGGGCGGCGCCCCCGACCGCCGCCGCGATCGACTCGAGCACCTGCGCCAGCCCGTCGCCCTGAAGGACCAGGCGCTCGAGGCGCTCGTGCACCTGGCCCGCGCGCTGGAGCACGTCGTACTGCTCGTTCACCAGCTTCCCGAACGCGAACTCGGTGATCGCGATGAAAGGCATCTCGTACGGGACCTCGAACAGGGGCATGCCGCGGGCTGCCGCCTCGTCCACCAGGGCCTTCGGCAGCTTCTTCGCCGAGAAGCCGGTGCCGAAGCCCAGGCCGGCGAGGTCGTTTCCGTCGAGCAGCTCCACGAAGCGGCGCTGGCGGGTCGGCGTGGTGAGCTGGATCCCGGTCGTCAACAGCAGCTCGCCACCCGAGAGCCACCGGGTCGGGTCCTCCAGCTCGGTGATGTGAACCCAGCGGATCTCGCGGTCGGCGCCCTCGGCGCCGGCGGCGAGCTCCAGCCCGCACCCCTTGGCGAGACCGCCGACCGTGAGCATCAGGCGATCACCCCGATCGCGCCTCAGCCGAGGCGCTCGGCGGCTTCTGTCAGGACCGGGCGGAGCACGGCCTCGATCTCCTCGAAATGCTCCGAGTCGCAGATCAGGGGCGGCGCCAGCTGGATCACGGGGTCGCCGCGATCGTCGGCCCGGCAGATCAGCCCGCGGCGGTAGAGCTCGCCGGAGAGGAAGCCGCGCAGCAGGTCCTCGGACTCCTCGTCGGAGAACCCCTCCTTCGTCTCCTGGTCCTTGACCAACTCGATCGCGTGGAAGTAGCCCGCGCCGCGGACGTCGCCGACGATGGGGATGTCGCGCAGGCCCTCCAGCATCGTGCGCAGCTCGCCCTCGTTGGCCAGTACCTGGCCACACAGGTCCTCGCGCTCGAACACGTCCAGGTTGGCAAGCGCGATCGCGGCCGCGACGGGATGCCCGGCGAAGGTGAAGCCGTGGGTGAACATCTCGGTGCCGTGCATGAACGGCTCGGCGACGCGGTCGGAGGCGATCAGCGCGCCCATCGGCGCGTAGGCCGAGGTGAGCGCCTTCGCCGTCGTGATCAGGTCGGGCACGTACCCGTAGCGGTCGCACCCGAAGTAGTGACCCAGCCGTCCCCACGAGCAGATCACCTCGTCGGAGATCAGCAGGACGTCATGGCGGTCGCAGATCTCGCGCACGCGCTGGAAGTAGCCCTCCTGCGGCGGGATGCAGCCGCCCGCGTTCTGGAGGGGCTCGAGGATCACCGCGGCGACGGTGGAGGGGCCCTCGAAGAGGATCTTCTCCTCGATCTTGTCCGCCGCCCACAGCGGGTCGCGGCCCTCGGGCCAGCGGTAGGAGTTCGTGTTCGGGACGTGGTTGCCGCCCGGCACGAGCGGCTCGAAGTCGGTCCGCAGCGCCGGGATCCCGGTCGCGGACAAGCGCCCCGAGCGTGGTCCCGTGGTACGCGATCTCGCGGGTGATGAGCTTCGTCTTTCGCGGGTTGCCCGTGCGGAGGTGATACGCGCGAGCCAGCTTGATCGCCGACTCGACGGCCTCGGAGCCGCCCGAGGTGAAGAAGACCCGGTTGAGGTCGCCGGGCGTCAGGCTCGCGATCCGCTCGGCGAGCTCGATCGCCCGTGGGTGTGCGTAGCTCCAGAGCGTGACGAAGTCGAGCTCCTCGACCTGGCGCGCGCCGGCCTCGCCCAGCTCGGTGCGGCCGTGGCCCGCGTTGGAGCAGAAGAGGCCCGAGAGCCCGTCCAGGTAGCGGTTCCCATGCTCGTCATAGACGTACGGCCCCTCGCCGCGGACGATGATCGGCACGTCCGCATCGGCGAACGCGCCCATCCGCGTGAAGTGCATCCAGAGATGGCGCTTGGCCAGGTCCTGCAGGCCCGGAGTCGTCCTGGTCTCTGCGGTGGTCGCGGTGGTGGCCATTCTGCCTCTCCTCCTCCGAATCCCCCGAAAATGGGCCGCTATCGACGTTCCGTACAAGCCGTACCCACCGGGATACAGCCCGACACCGACGCCGGAGGTCAGACTACCACCGAAGTCTTGTACGATGCGACCAACAGGGTGAGGAGCGAGGGTTGACCAGCGCGACCCCGACCGTCGAGGACCGGGGACCCGGGGCCCAAGGCTCCGAGCCCAGCGTGCGCCTCGAGCAGGTTTCCAAGAGCTTTGGCGACTTCGAGGCAGTTCGCTCGCTCGACCTCGATATCGCGAGCGGCGAGTTCTTCACCCTGCTCGGCCCGTCCGGCTGCGGCAAGACGACCACGCTGCGGATGATCGCCGGGTTCGAGGACCCCACCTCCGGGCGCGTCCTGATCGACGGCGAGGACGTCGCCGGCCTGCCCGCCCACCAGCGCCCGACCAACACCGTCTTCCAGAGCTACGCGCTGTTCCCGCACCTGAGCGTGGCCGACAACGTGGCCTTCGGCCTGCGCCGCCAGAAGGTCGCCGGCGACGAGACCAAGGGCAGGGTCGCGGAGGAGCTCGAGCGGGTCGGGCTGGCCCGCGAGGCGAACCGCCGGCCCAGCCAGCTCTCCGGCGGCCAGCAGCAGCGCGTGGCGCTGGCGCGGGCGATCGTGAACCGGCCCAAGGTCCTGCTCCTCGACGAGCCCCTCGGCGCCCTCGACCTGAAGCTGCGCAAGGGCCTCCAGATCGAGCTGAAGCGGATCCAGCGCGACGTCGGGATCACGTTCGTCTACGTGACGCACGACCAGGAGGAGGCGCTCACGATGTCGGACCGGATCGCGGTCATGAACCAGGGCCGGATCGAGCAGGTGGCGCCACCGGAGGCCGTCTACGAGCGGCCCACCACCACGTTCGTCGCGGGATTCATCGGCGTCTCCAACCTGATGCCGGGCGTGGTCAGCCAAGCGACGAACGGGCGTGCCAGCGGTGCGAGCTCGACAGCGGCGTCGAGGTCGAGGCCGACCGCAATGGCTCTGCGCCAGGGCGAGCGCTGCCACGCCGTCGTGCGGCCCGAGAAGCTCCTGATCGACGCCAACAGGCGACGGCAACGGGAACTGGCCCACGCGTCGACGGCGTGGTCGAGGCCTCCGTCTTCCTCGGCACCGCGACGCAGATCGTCGTCCGTCTCCAGGGCGACGTGAGGATGACCGTCCTCGTCCCGAACGCCGACGAGGCCGAGCGCGCCCGCCTCCCCGGCGGCGGCGCGCCGGTCAGCTGAGCTGGGCGCCCGAGCACATCCATCTCGTCCGCGAGTCCGAGACCTGACGACGACCCACAGCCAACCCCCCAGGAGGGCCAATGAAGCGCAACCAGCCCAACGACCATGAGCGCGCCGGCCCGGCTGGCGCTGGCTCGCTGCGTGGCGGCACTCGGTCGGCGCCTGCGGCAGCGACGGCCGGCGAACGTCCGAGAAGGCGGCAGCGGCGGCGACCGGTCGAGGGCGAGCTCGGTGATCTCGAACTGGCCGCTCTACGTCGACCCGGCGGCGACAGGACGACTCGCTCGCCCAGTTCACCGGAGCGACCGGCGTCGACGTCGAGTACATCGAGGACATCAACGACAACTTCGAGTTCTTCGGGAAGATCCAGCCGCTGCTGGACGCAGGGCGAGTCGGGCGAGCGCAGCATCTTCGTCGTCACCGACTGGATGGCCAAGCATATGTACGACCTCGGCTACCTGCAGAAGCTCGACCACTCGGACCTCCCGACGTCTTCGAGAACATCCGTCCCGGATCTCGCGAGCCCGACGCTCGACCCGGACCGCGAATTCTCCGTCCCCTGGCAGAGCGGGATGACCGGGATCTGGTCGGACAAGGACCGAGGCGCCCGACATCGACTCGATCAACGACCTGTTCGACCCCAAGTACGAGGGCCAGTGTCACGCTGCTCGACGAGATGCGCGACGACGTCACCCTGGTCATGAAGACCGACGGCGTCGACCCCGCGCGAGGCCACCGACCGAGGACTGGATGGCCGCGATCGACAAGATCGGCGCAGCGGCTCGAGTCCGGGCAGATCCGCGCTTCACCGGCAACGACTACACCGAGGACATCACCAGCGGCAACACGTCGCCGCCGTCGGCTGGTCGGGCGACGGCTCCTGCATCTGGCCGACGACCCGAACACCGAGTGGCTGATGCCCGACCGAGGGCTGCAGCCTGTGGTCGGACAACATGGTGATCCCGGTCGGCGCGCCGAACCCGGCCGCGGCGCTGGCGTTCATGGACTACGTCTACGAGCCCGAGGTACAGGCCGATATCGCCGAGTACGTCAACTACGTGACCCCGGTCGACGGGGTCAAGGAGGTGCTTCGAGCAGGAGGGCGACCCGGAGCTCGCCAAGAACCCGCTGATCTTCCCCGACGCCGAGTTCACGGCCGACTGCACGCCGCAGGCGTGCCGACCCCTCCGTCGAGCAGCAGGTCGACGGAGATCACCAGGCGAGTTGACGACGGGCTGACCGCCTCGTATCTGGACAGAGGTGAGGCGCACTGAGCCATCCGGAGCCGGCGGCTCGTCCCGTACTGGCCTGCTCGGGCCGGGCCTGATCTGGCTGGTCCTCTTCTTCGTCGTGCCCATGTACTTCATGGGCGAGACTGGCGCTGCGCTCGGGCTCGCTGCCAGCGGCGGCTTCGCCTTCACCTGGGAGTGGTCCAACTTCCCCGACGCGCTCGAGGTCGCGGTTCGACCAGCATCCTCCGCACGTTCTCTACGCCGGGATCGCGGCCACCCTGCTGGCGCTCCTGATCGCCTACCCGCTCGCCTACGCGATCGCCTTCAAGGTGAGCCGACGCTGGCGCCTGGTCCTGCTGTTCGCGGTCGTGGCGCCGTTCTTCACCACCTACCTGATCCGGACGATCGCCTGGAAGACGATCCTCAGCGACGACGAGCCCAGTCGTCAGACGTCCTCCAGTGCTCGGCCTGGTCCCCGAAGACGGCAGGGTGCTCGACGACCGCGGGGGCGGTGATCGCGGGGCTCACCTACAACTTCCTGCCGTTCATGATCCTGCCGATCTACGCCAGCCTGGAGCAGCTCGACCGCAGCCTGATCGAGGCGGCGAAGGACCTCTACGCCTCCGCGGCGACCGCGTTCCGCAAGGTGACGCTGCCGCTGACAGCCCCGGGGATCGTCGCGGGCGTCCTGCTCACCTTCATCCCCGCGTTCGGGCGACTACGTCAACGCCGCCCTCCTCGGCGGCGCCGGACCAGGCGATGATCGGCAACGTGATCCAGTCGCTCTACCTGGTCGAGCGCGACTACCCGGAGGCGGCGGCGCTCTCGTTCATGATGATGGCGGTCGATCCTGGTCACTGGTCCTGATCTACATCAGCTGCGCCGGGACCGAGGCGTTCATGGGCGACGAGGCGGAGGAGACGACGCTTGATGGCGAGCCTGGGCGTGGCTCAAGCGCAACGCGCTGGTGATCTTCGCCGGACTCGCCGTCGCCTACATGCTGATCCCGATCGCCGTGATCGCCGTCTTCTCCTTCGGCGACACACCGGAGGGGAAGCTTCACCTTCGGCCTGGAGACGGCTTCACGCTCGAGTACTGGAAGCACGCGTTCGACGATCGACGGCGCTGAACGACGCGCTGATCACCGTCCTCGAGCTGGCCGCCCTGGCGACGCTGTCGCCACCGCGATCGGGACCGCTGATGGCGCTCGCGCTGGTCCGCCACGAGTTCCGCGGCCGCAGGGCGGCGAACCTGCTGATCGTGACTTCCCGATGGCCACGCCCGAGGTCGTGATCGGCGCCGCGCTGCTCTCGATGTTCCTCGTCTACGCGTCCCGCCTGGGCTTCAACACCCTGCTCATCGCCCACGTGATGTTCTCGATCAGCTTCGTCGTCGTCGTGGTGCGCTCGCGGCTGATCGGGTTCGACCGCTCGACTCGAAGAGGCGGCCGCGACCTCGGCGCCGGCCGCGTGCGACGACCTTCCGGCTCGTGACCCTGCCGCTGATCGCGCCCGGGCGTCGTGGCCGGCGGGCTTCCTCGCCTTCGCGCTCTCGATCGACGACTTCGTGATCTCGAACTTCAACTCGGGGACCACGGTGACCTTCCCGCTCTACGTCTTCGGCGTCGCACTGCGCGGGATCCCGGTCCAGGTGAACGTGCTGGCGACGCATCCTCTTCGCGGTCACGGTCCTTGCGATCGCCCTGGTGATCTGGCAGCAGCGCCGGGCCGAGCGCATGGCGGCGGTGGCCCCCTAGCCCCTAGCCTCGCCTCGGCCGCCCGCGTCGCGGCGGAAATCGTTTCGGGGCGCCCCGCTTGGGGTATGGTCGGCGGGTGACCGACTCTGAGGGTTTCGGCGAGCCGCTTCAGAGGTCTGACCTGGCTGCCGCGGAGACCTTTTCGACCCGCGCAAGCCGTCGCGACGGCGTCGTCTGGCTCGCTCTCGGCGGCGAGCTGGACGTCTTCACCGCGCCGCGCCTTCGCTCGAGCCTGGACGAGGCGGTCGACTCCGACTCGGAACCGCTGGTGCTGGACCTTCGCGGGCTGGAGTTCCTCGACTCCTCGGGGCTGGCCGTGATCCTCGGCGTGCACGAGCGGCGCGAGCAGGCGGGCACCGAGCCGCTTCGCCTCGTGATCCGTGGCTCCGGCCCCGTCGAGGCGCTGTTCGAGACGATCGGCGCGGGCGCCTACCTGCACATCGCAGACCCCGCCGAGCTTACCCAGGCAACGGGCGCCGGCTAGCCGGATTCCTTTCGCGCGCGGACGAGGGCGGCGGCGTCGCCGGGATCGCCGAAGACCTCGACCAGCGCCACCTTCCCGTCCCGGAGGTGCCAGAGCCATGCGTTGGCGGAGTCCACCCGCATCGACCCGCGGCGCGCGCGCACCCTGCCGAACACGAGCAGCCCTCCCGACTCCAGCTCGTGGAACTCGACCGGGTCGAGCTCGAGCTCGTCCCAGACACGGCCGACGTCGTCGACGTATTGCGCGATTCCCTCGTGGCCCCGGTACGGCTCCTTGCGGCCGGCGAGGAGGGCCGTCATCGTGCGCACCTCCACGTCGTCATGGGAGAGATCGCACAGCGTCGCGACGTCGCGCGTGGCGAACGCCGCGTAGGCCTGTCGTATGACGGCATGCGAGCGAGGCGGCAAGCGCCTTCAACACTACGGAAGCCGGTCCTCAGGCAGACGACGGGGCCGTGCGCGAGGCCGCGGCGGGCCCGCGGAGCGCGGCGCCGGGCTCCAACCGCGGCAGCACCTGCCGGCGGACCGCGACCACGGCGACGTCGTCATCGGCCTCGCCGCCCAGAAATCCATCCAGGGCTCGCGTGATCCTGCGGACAGCGGCAAGCGGCCCCTCGGCCCCGGCAAGCTCGGCCCGCAGTCGTCCCTCGCCGAACCGATCCTCTCGCCCGCGCGCCTCGGTCACGCCATCCGTGAAGAGGACCAGCTGGTCGCCTGCTTCGAGCATCAGCTTCTCCGGCTGCCACGACGCCCCCTCGAAGGCGCCGAGCAAGGGGCCCGGGGTCCCAACCTCCTCGACCTCACCATCGCGCAGGAGAAGCGGCAGGGGATGCCCGGCCGAGACGAAGGTGACCCCGGCGGGATCCTCGGGCTCGCGCGGGAGGACCATGATCGCGGCGGTGCACAGGGCCGTCTCTCCGCGGTCGCGAAGCTCGGCGTCGAGCAGCTCCAGGGCCCGCCGCGGATCCCCCGTCAACAGGCCGGCGGTGCGGATCGTGTGTCGTGCGAGTGCCGTCAGCGAGGCCGCGGCAGCCCCGCGCCCGACGACGTCGCCCACGGTCACCATCCAGCCGTCGGCGACCTCGAAGGCGTCGTAGAAGTCGCCGCCAACCGCGTTCAGCTCGCCTGCCGGCAGGTAGATCGCCGCGGTCTCCCAGCCGGGCATGTGAGGTAGGGCCGGCGGCTTCAGGCCCTCCTGGAGTACCCGGGCGATCTCGGCCCGCTCGGCCGCCTGCCGGCCGACCTCCAGCGTCGCCGCGGCGCGGCGGGCCAGCTCGAAGGCCAGCGCCTCGTCATCGGCGTCGAACTCGCGTCCCTCGGGGCCGTTGGCGAACACGAGCGCCCCGAACGACTGGTCGCCCACGTTCATGGGCGCCACGATCACGGATCGTGAGTCGTCGCCCGGTGGAGGCGGCGTGACCCCCGGCTCGACGTGGATGCAGGAGTCGGAGAACTCCGGCGTCATCAGGTCGGCCAGCCCGCTCAGCATCGCGTCCGGGTCGCTCGACGTCGCCAGCAGCTCCCCTGCCCGGGCGAGCAGCCGCTGCGCGTACTCGGCTCGCTTCACCGCCGTCACGTCCTCGATCGCCGTCACCGAGTAAAGGGCCTTGCCCTCCGGGCCCAGGATCGGCTTCGCCCTCGTGATCAGCCAACGCTCCCGGCCTCCCTCGCGGGGGGAGACACGCAGCACGAGCGGCTCCGTCGACTCTCCGGCGAGGGCGCGGCGGCCGACCAGGAGCTCGGGCGGCAGGGTCGTCCCGTCCTCGGAGCGAATCACGAACCTGTCGCGAATCGCGGCTGTTGGCGTCGAGGTGGGGCCAGGGCCTCCCTCCTGCGCGGAGTCGAACCCCATCATTCGAGCGGCCGCCGGGTTGGCGAATACGAGCTCTCCGTCCGAGTCGTGGATGACGACGGCCTCGTCGAGGATCGACATCACGTTGTCCATCCGTCGCTCCACGCTCTCGAGGTCCGAGAAGAGTCCCGCGTTGTCCAGCGCCAGCGCGACGCGGCTCGCGAGCGCCTGGGCAAATCGCACGTCGTGGAGCGAGTAGCGGCGGCCCGACCAGGCGGTGCTGAGGGTCAGGGCGCCCAGCATGCGGTCGCGGGCAAGCATCGCGACGGTGATGGACGAGCGCAGTCCCAGGCCCCGCAGCCACTCGAGATCGTCCGGCCCGTGTGCGAGCCGCTGGATGTCCACGTCGTTGAAGCGGGGGATGAAACGAGGCTGGCGCGGGAACGGCGCCTGCGGGCGCACCATCCAAGCCGGGAGGCTTGGCTCGCGTCCCGCGAGGTGCTTCTCCATCCGGCGATCCTCGCCGTCGGGCCTGCCCTGCACGCACACGGCGGACCGCATGACCCGGTGGCTGTGGATCGCGTCGACCATGCAGAAGTCTGCGAACGCCGGGACGATCACCTGCATCACCCGCTCGAGCGTCTGCGCCAGCGGCAGCGAGCCGTCGGCGATCGCGCCGACGTCGTCGAGCAACTCGAGGCGCCGGGCCCCGACGCGGGCTCGCTCGCGCGCCCAGGCGCTCGCGACGGCCAGCAGGCCGCCCAGGACGAGGACTATGAGACGGGCGTCGTAGTCGGCCGCCCCGAAGTTCATGTTCCACAGTCCGCTCGCCGCGGCGGCTGCCAGGGCCGCCAGGGCGACCAGGGCCGTGACCACCGTCCCCGCCCAGAGCGCCGTGACGAACGGTACGACGATCAGGGTCCCGATCAGGTTGACGTCCTCACCGAGGACGATGTCGCCGGCGAGGAGGAGAGCCAGCATCGCGAAGCCGGCGACGGCCCCCAGCGCGTCGTTTCGCTGGATCGCCGACGCCCTGGCCGCGATCCGGGCGAATAGGTGGCCGAGCTTCTCTCTCATCGGGTGTCCCGCCCCGAGGCTAGACGCCCGCCGCTCGCTTGGCAAGGCGCCGTGGACGAAACGGCAGGCTCTAACATCGCAGTCCACCCATGCCTCCCTTCCTAGCCGAGATCGACGAGCTCGGCGACGGCGTAGTTGCTCTGCGCGTCGTCGGTGAGCTCGACCAGGCCACCGTGCCGGCGCTGCGGCTGAAGCTCGACCCGGTCGTGGACGACCGCGCCGAGTCGCTGCTCCTCGACCTTTCGGCCTGCGAGTTCATCGACTCGAGCGGGCTCGCCGCATTCGTCTCAGCGCGCGAACGCGTCGCGGTCAACGGCGGACGGGGGTTCGCCGTCTGCTGCCCGGAAAGCCAGGTCCGGAAGCTCCTCGAGCTGACCGGGCTCGACCAGGCGATGGGCTTGACGGATTCCCGGGACGACGCCCTGGCGGCCCTGCGCGGCGGCGTCTCGCCGGACCCCGCATAGGCGGGCGCTAGATCCCGAGGTCCCGCAGGATCTGGGGCTTGTGCGACTCGAGGAAGACCAGGAACGGCACCCCTGGAGCACGCTCCTCCGGATGGCCCTCGTCGATGTGCGCGGCGGCCGCGCGTGAGATGTCCTCCCAGGCGTGGTCACCGGGATCCCAGTGCGTGACCGAAACCTCGCCCTCGATCCCCTCCGACTCCAGCAGCCGCTCGACCACGCCGACTGCCTCGTTCGCTGCCTCCTGCGACGAGGTGTAGAGGAAGATCCGGGACCCGTCGCGGGTGACGATGACGTCGCCACCGAGGCGCTCCCGAGCCTCGTCGTCGAGGTCCAGCGAGCGCAGCCGCTCGCCGAGCGAGAGGCCGTGGCCCTCCTCGCCCAGTTCAACCTCGACTCGCCATTCCTCTGCCATCGCGCGAAGTCTCGCATTTTTGCCCTCGGTAGCATCGGCGCATGGAGGAGTTGGAGACGCGACTGCAGATCGGCGGCGAGCGGGTCCCCGGGGACGGTGAACCGCTCGCGGTCGAGAACCCGGCGACCGAGGAGACCGTCGCCACCTTGGGCTCCGCCTCGCCCGAGCAGGTCGGCGCCGCGGTCGCCGCGGCAGCCGAGGCGCAGCGCGGCTGGGAGCGAACGCCGGCGGTGGAGCGCGCCGAGATGCTGCACGAGGTCGCCACCAGGCTGCGTGCCGCGACCGACGAGCTCGCCGGGGTGATGACCGCCGAGGGGGGCAAGCCGCTGATCGAGAACCGCGACGAGGTCAGCTGGACCGCCGCAGCGTTCGACTACTACGCGGAGATCGGCCGCGATTCCGCTGGGCGGGTGATCCCGTCCATCGAGTCCACCCAGCTCGCCCTGGTGGTCAAGGACCCGGTCGGGCCGGTGGGCTGCATCGTCCCCTGGAACTACCCGCTGCTGCTTCTGGCGTGGAAGCTGGCTCCCGCGCTGGCGGCGGGGAACGCGACCGTCTGCAAGCCGTCGGAGCTGACCCCGCTCTCCACGCTGGCCCTGGGCCCGTGCTTCGACCACCTCCCGGACGGTGTCGTCAACCTGCTGGCGGGAGCCGGCGACGTGGGCGCGGCGATCGTCGGCGGACGAGCGGATCGCCTGCATTGCGTTCACAGGGTCGGTGGAGACGGGGAAGCGAATCGCCGCTGCCGCCGCCGACCGGGTGGCGCGCATCAACCTCGAGATGGGCGGCAAGGACCCGTTCATCGTCTGCTCCGACGTCGCCGAGAAGCTCGACGTGGCTGCGCGCGGGGGCGTCTGGGCGGCGTTCCTGAACGCCGGCCAGGTCTGCACCTCGGCCGAGCGCTTCTACGTCATGGAGGACGTCTACGACGACTACCTCGCGAGATTCGCCGAGCTGGCGGGCGGCCTGCGGGTGGGCGACCCTACCGCGCCCGACACCGACGTCGGGCCGATGGTCTCGGCCTCCCAGCGCCAGAAGGTCGCCGACCAGCTCGAGCGCGCCGTCGCGGCCGGGGCCGAGGTGGTCGTGGGCGGCGGCAGCGGCGGCCACGAGCGCGGGCACTTCTTCGAGCCTGCGGTGGTGACCGGCGCGCCCGCCGACACCGACCTGCTGCGCGAGGAGACCTTCGGGCCCGTCGCTCCGATCGTCCGGGTGAGCTCGCTCGACGAGGCGATCGAGCTCGCGAACTCGACCAGGTTCGGCCTCGGGGCCAACGTCTACACGGGCGACCTGCAGAACGTGCTCCGGTGCATGCGCGAGCTCAAGGCCGGGACCGTCTGGTTCAACGACCCGTTGACCGACAACGACGCCGGGCCCTTCGGCGGCTACAAGCAGTCCGGACTGGGCCGGGAGCTGGGCCGCGAGGGGCTCGAAGCCTTCCTGGAGACCAAGCACGTCCACATCGAGACGGAGATCGCGCCGAAGGAATGGTGGTACCCGTACTCGGAGTACTCGAAGATCCAGACACCCCACGACGGAGTAGGAGCATGAAGCCCACAGCCGCACCCGCAGCGACCCGCATCCTCGCCAACTACGCCGGGGGCCGGTGGCGCCCGACGGACGGGCTCGATTCGATCGACGACATCGACCCCGCCACCGGGGAGGTGGCCGCCCGGGTCCCGCTCTCGGCAGCGGCGGAGGTGGATGCCGTCGTGGCAGCCGCGCGCGAGGCGCAGCCCGCCTGGGCGGCGGTCCCGCCGCAGAAGCGCGCCCGCGCGGTGATGGCCCTCCGCGCCGCGCTGTGGGAGCACCAGGACGAGATCGCGGAGCTGGTCACCGCCGACATGGGCAAGGCCATCGACGACGCGCGCGGCGAGGTGCTGCGCGGCATCGAGTCGACCGAGGCCGCGACCGCCATCCCGCACCTGCTGAAGGGCGAGAACCTGGAGGGTGTGGCCGGCGGCGTGGACGTGGAGATGGTCCGCCAGCCCGTGGGAGTGGTCGCGGCGATCACGCCGTTCAACTTCCCGGCGATGATCCCCCTCTGGTTCCTTCCCTACGCGATCGCGTGCGGCAACACGTTCATCCTGAAGCCCTCCGAGCGCGACCCGCGCCCGTCCGAGCGCATCTTCGAGCTGATCGACGAGATCGACGAGATCCCCGCCGGCGTGTGCAACCTGCTCCACGGGGCTCACGACGCCGTCAACGGCCTGCTCGACCACGAGGGGATCAACGCGATCTCGTTCGTCGGCCAGGCCTCGACGGCCCGGTACATCGCCGAGCGCTCGGCCGCCACCGGCAAGCGCTACCAGGCGCTGGGCGGCGCGAAGAACTCGCTGGTGGTCATGCCCGACGCGGACCTGGACGTCACCGTCCCCGCGATCATGAGCACCGCCTTCGGCGCCGCCGGACAGCGCTGCCTGGCCGGCTCGGTCGCCGTGCTGGTGGGCGACCGCGAGCGCCAGGACGAGGTGCGCGCCGCCCTCGCCGATGCCGCAGCGGCGCTCAACGTCGGCCCGGGCGCGGACGCGTCCACCGACGTCTGCCCGCTCGTCGGCCCCGAGGCGCGCGAGCGCGTCGCGGACGCGGTCGAGCGTGCGGTCGCCGGCGGCGACGAGCTCGTCCTGGACGGGCGCGACGCCGACGCGGGCCCGGCGGGGACGATGCTCGCCCCCACGATCGTCGAGACCTCCGACCACGAGTCGGAGATCGCGCGCGAGGAGCTGTTCGGCCCGATGCTCACCATCGTCCGCGCCGGCGACCTCGACGAAGCGCTCGAGTTCGTCAACGGGTCGCGCTACGGCAACGCCGGCTCGATCTTCACCACGTCCGGCGGCGCGGCGCGCACGTACAGGGCGAGCGTGGAGGCCGGCATGCTGGGGGTGAACGTCGGCGTGGCCGCCCCGGTCGCCTGGTTCCCGTTCTCCGGCTGGAAGGACTCCATCGACGGCGACCTGCACGCGAACGGCGCCGACGCGGTCGAGTTCTACACGCGCAAGAAGGTCGTCACCTCGCGCTGGACGTGACCCTACGGTTGGCGGACGGGCCCGCCGGGGGTCCCTGGGAGCGTCCGCTCTCGGGCAGCCTCGACCGGCTGGTGGTCGAGTCCGACCTGCTCGCCTCCAACCCGCTCGGCGATCCCGCCCGGCGCCCGCTGTGGGTCTACCGGCCGCCCGGAATAGAGCCCGACCACCCCAGGGCGCTGCCCGCCGTCTACGTGATCCAGGGCTATACCGGCCAGGTCGACCGCTGGGCCAACCGCGAGCCGTTCCAGCTCACGTTCGTCGAGCGCCTCGACGCGATGTTCGCCGCCGGCGATTGCCCCGACGCGATCGTGGTCCTGGTCGACGCCTGGACCTCCTTTGGCGGCTCGCAGTTCCTCGACTCCACCAGCACCGGTCCGTACCAGTCCTATCTGTGCGACGAGGTGGTGCCGTTCGTGGACTCCGCCTACCCCACGATCGCTGAGGCCGGCGGGCGCGGGATCGCGGGCAAGTCCTCGGGCGGCTACGGCGCGATGGTCGTCCCGATGATGCGCCCGGGCGTGTTCGGGGCCCTCGCCTCGCACGCCGGGGACGCGCTGTTCGAGCTCTGCTACGCGCGGAACTTCGGAGAGGTGGCGCGGACCCTGCGCGACGACTTCGAGAGCTCCTACGACGTCTTCTTCCAGCGCGCTCGCCGAGGCCGACCCGTTCACCTGGAGCGCTTCGGAGACCGCACTCGAGATGTACGGCTACGCCGCCTGCTACACGCCCGACCCGGACGCGCCCGGCAAGGCCCTGCTGCCGTTCGAGGTCGAGACGGGGCGCATCATCGACGAGGTGTGGGCGCGCTGGCTCGCGCTCGACCCGGTGCGCATGGCCCCCGACCATGCCGATGAGCTGCGCTCGATGCGCCGGATCCTGATCGAGGCCGGGCGCTCCGACGAGTACTTCCTGGACCTGGGCGCCCAGGCCTTCTCCGACGAGCTCACGACGCTGGGCATCGACCACACCCTCGAGCTCTTCGAGGGCGGTCACGGCGGACTCACCCACCGCTACGCCCCGGCGATCCGCGAGTTGGCGCTGGCGCTGGGGGAGTAGGGCGCCGGCGGGGCCGATCGTCCGCCGGCCGCCCTGGGCACCGAGGGAGGGTGGCCGGGGGTTTCGGCAGCGATTGGCGAGTTAAGCCCGCTATGCGGGCTTAAGACGCCAATCGGAGCTGGAGCCCCTCGACCTCACTTCCTCAGTGATAACCGTGAACCGCGCCGCCTCGCGCACTACTTGACGGCCGGAGCCCTAGCCGGTCCCGCCACCCCGACTGGTCAGATGCCAACCCCGGCACCAGATGCACTCATAGACGTCCAGCTCGGTCCCCTCGAGGCGGATCCGGTAGGCGGCCTCCTCGGCCTCACGGCGGTTGGGGAAGCGGCGCTTGCTCCGGCACGCGGCCCGCTCGCGATCGATCGCCGACTCGCGGTCGCTCATCGCGCGGTCGCGTCCAGGGCGAGCGCTGTCTGAGGCTCGTCGCCCGCGCGCGGCGGCGCCTCCGCGTCCTCGAAGCCGGCCAGGCGGACACCGAGGAGGCGCACGGGCCGCTCGGGCCGGTTCTCACGCAGCAACTCGACGGCCACGTCCGCGATCGTTGCCGCGTCGTTCGTGTGCTCGGGGATCGTGCGGGCGCGGGTGAGGGTGCTGAAGTCGTCATGGCGGACCTTGATCGCCACGGTGCGGCCGCGGATCCCGCGCTTGGCCAGCGTTTCGGCGAGCCGCTCGGCCTGCTCGCGCAGGATCCGCTCCATCTCGGGCAGGTCGGCCACGTCGCGGTCGAATGTGGACTCGACCGAGCGCGACTTCGCGACCCGGTCGGTCGTGACCGGCGAGTCGTGGCGAAAGTGAGCGAGGTCGTGGAGGTAGTGGCCCTGGCGCTCACCGAAGCGCTCGCGCAGGCCTCCGAGGGTGCAGCGCTGGAGCGTGCCGATCGTCCGCACCCCGTAGCCCTCCAGCCGCGCCGCCGTCTTCGGGCCGATCCCGGGTAGGAGCCGCGGCGACTCGGGCGCGAAGCGCTCGGCCGCCTGCTCGCGCGTGAGCACCACGAACCCGCGCGGCTTCTCGGCGTCGGAGGCCACCTTCGCGACGAGCTTGTTGGGCCCGATCCCGACCGAGGCATCGAGGCCCAGCTCCTCGCGGATCCTGCGCACCAGCCCGCTCATCTCCTCGATCGGGTAGTCGACGCCGGTCAGGTCCAGGTAGACCTCGTCCAGCGACGTCCATTCCCCCGGGCGGTCCAGCTCGGCCACGATCTCGCCCACCTCCCCGGACTTGGCCCGGTAGTAGGCGTGGTCAGTCGGGATGAAGACCGCGTCGGGGCATCGCCTGCGCGCCACGGCGGCCGGCATCGCCGAGCCGACCCCGAACGGCCGGGCCTCGTACGAGGCGGTCGTGACCACCGCCCGCGGGCCGGAGCCGGCCACCACCACGGGCTTGCCTCGCAGCTCGGGCCGGCGCAGCAGCTCGACCGCCACGAAGAACGCGTCCATGTCGAGGTGGGCGATCACCCTCCTTACGGGCACGGATCGATCGTACGCCCGGGCCCGGCGGGGCACCGCTGCGCTCAGCGCTTGACGGTCTCGAGCGTCGCGGATTCCGAGACGCGGGCCGCGTGGCGCTCGATCAGCTGGCGCTGGACGTTGCGCGGATCGCCGTCCGGGCGGCGGCGCTCCCAGCTGCCGTCGGCGCGGAGCTCCCAGGCGTTGGTGTTGTCGGCGAGCGAGCGGTCGAGGACGTCCAGGAGGTCGGCGCGCACCCTTGCGTCCTCGATGGGAACGAGCAGCTCCACCCGGTTGTAGAGGTTCCGCGGCATCAGGTCGGCCGAGCCGAAGTAGATGCTCTCGTCCTCGCCGGGGCGCTCGAAGGAGTAGATCCTCGAGTGCTCGAGGAAGCGCCCGACCACGGAGGTCACGGCGATGTTCTCCGACACGCCCGGCACCTCGGGCCGCAGGGCGCAGATCCCGCGAACGTTCAGCTCGACCTCCACCCCGGCCTGCGACGCGCGGTAGAGGGCGCGGATCGACTTCGCGTCGAGCAGCGAGTTCATCTTCAGCCGGATACGGGCGGGCTGGGACGGCGAGTGCGAGGCGATCGTCCTCTCGATCTCCTCCAGGATCGTCTCCTTCAGATTGAACGGGGCCACCTTGACCTTGCGATAGCTCCGAGGCCTCGCGTACCCGGTCAGGTAGTTGAACATCTCGGCGACGTCGGAGCCGATGTCCGGGTCGGCCGTGAACAGGCCAACGTCGGTGTAGATGCGCGCCGTCTTCGGGTTGTAGTTGCCGGTCCCGATGTGCACGTAGTGGCGGACGCCGTCGCCCTCGCGGCGGACGACCAGCACGCACTTGCAGTGGGTCTTCAGCGACGGGATGCCGTAGACGACGTGCACGCCCGCCTGCTCCAGCTTCTTCGCCCACTTGATGTTCGCGCTCTCGTCGAATCGCGCCTTCAGCTCCACCATGCACACGGCCTGCTTGCCGCGCTCGGCGGCCTCGATCAGCCCCGGAACCAGGGGCGAGTCGGAGCTGGTCCGGTACACGGTCTGCTTGATCGCGAGCACGTCCGGGTCGGCGACTGCCTGCTTTACGAACCGATCGACCGAGGTCGTGAACGAGTCGTAGGGGTGGTGGACGAGGATGTCGCCCTCGCGCATCGCGGCGAAGACGTCGGGGTCCTTGCCGTCCTCGCCGACCAGGCGCGGCTGCGTGACGCCGGTGTGGGGCGGGTCGCGCAGGTCGGAGAAGCCCTTGAGCCCGTGGATCGCCCACAGGTCGGAGAGGTCGAGCGGGCCGTCGAACTCGTCGACCTCGTCGTCCTTGATCCCGAGCGCCGACACCAGCGGCTCGCGCAGGCGGGGGCTCATCCCGCGCTCCACCTCGAGGCGCACCACCTCACCGAAGCGGCGGCGGCGAAGCTCCTCCTCGACGGCCTCCATCAGGTCGTCCGCCTCGTCGGAGACGTCGTAGTCCGTGTCGCGGGTGACCCGGAAGAAGGAGTGGTCGAGGACCTCCATCCCCGGGAACAGGCTCTCCAGGTTGGCGGCGATCAGGTCCTCGAGCGGGACCATCGTGGTCTCGTCGCCGTTCACTCGGAGGAAGCGGCCGAGGAGCTCCTTCGGCACCTTGACGCGCGCCAGCACCTCGACGTCCTGGTCGGGGTCGCGCAGGAGCACGCCGAGGCTGAGCGAGAGGTTCGAGATGTAGGGGAACGGCCGCCCGAGGCCGATCACGAGCGGCGTAAGCGCCGGGAAGACCTGCGCCCGGAAGAGGCGCTCGAGGTCGCCCACGAGCGCGGCGTCGGCGTCGGCCGGCGCGATCAGCCGGATCCCGTGCTCGGCCAGCGCGGGCTTCAGCTCGCCGGTCCAGCAGCGCTCGATGCGCTCACGCTGGCCGATCACCTGCCGGCGGATCGCATGCAGCTGCTCCGCCGCGCTCAGCCCGTCGGCACCCCGGGCGTCCACGCCCGCCTCGACCTGGTCCTGGAGGTTCGCCACCCGCACCATGTAGAACTCGTCGAGGTTCGACTCCCAGATCGCGCAGAACTTGACGCGCTCCAGGAGCGGCACCGACCGGTCCTCCGCGAGCTGGAGCACCCGGTCGTTGAAATCGAGCCAGGACAGCTCGCGGTTGAAGTAGAGCGACGGGTCCTCCAGGTCAGGCGACGCCTGCTCCCGCCCAGTGAGGCCGGCGCCGTTCCCCGTGCCGCTGACCGTGCCGGTCGTTATCGCGTCTGTCTCACTGGTCTCCAAGGACTTCTCCAAGCATCCATGCTAACCCTCGACCGACCCGGTGGGTCAAGCGGGTGTGAACCGCGGGCGAGGTCCTTCAGGCCGCGTGGACCAGCGGCGCGGGCGCGCCCGTGCGCGGCGCTCGCTCCCAGGGCTTGCGGCTGGCGGGCTCGCCGCCGCCGAGGGCGCGGTCGTAGCCCTGGGCGAGCTGCTCCATCGCGACCTCCCAGGTGCGGCCCCGGACCGACTCGATCGCGGCGCGCGACATCCGCTCGCGCAGGAAGGACGAGGCGGCGAGCTGCGCGACCGCGGCCGCGATGATGTTCGCGTCGGGCTCGCAGAGCCAGCCGGTCTGACGGTCTTGAATCAGCGAGGCGGGGCCGCCCTCGTCGACGGCGACGACCGGCAGGCCGCTCGCCTGCGCTTCGGCGATCACCTGGCCGTAGGTGTCGGTCTGCGAGCAGAAGAGGAAGATGTCGGCGCTCGCGTAGGCGGTCGCGAGCTCGCTGCGATCGAGCCAGCCGAGGAAGGTGGCGCGGGCGCCCAGGCGAGCGCGCAGCTCGTCCTCCTCGGGCCCGCCGCCGGCCAGCAGCAGGTGCAGGCGCGGATCGCGCTCGTGCGCCCGAATGAAGGACTCGGTCGAGAGATCGGAGCCCTTCTCCTTGGTCAGGCGACCCGCGTAGAGCACCTTGACCTCTCCCGGGAAGGCACCGGGGTCGCGGCGGGCGCCCTCGTACAGGGCGATGTCGACGCCGCGGGCCCAGCGGCCGATTCGCTCGGGCTGGATGCCGAGCGCGGCAAGCGAACGATCGGAGGCCGGGCTGGGGGACAGCACGACCTCGCACTGGCCGTAGAACACCGAGAGCGCCATCCGCATCCCCGCCTCGATCCGCGGATCAGCGGCGCGGACCCCAGCGTAGGCGGCCAGCTCGGTGTGGTAGCTCCCGCAGATCGGCGTGCCGCCGATCCGCGCCGCAACGGCGGCCCCGATGCCCGCCGGGCCCGGGCGAGACCAGGTGCAGCAGCTCGTAGCGGCCGTCGGCGATCGTCTCGACCAGCCCCGGCACGCTCGGCACGCCGACCCGGAGCCCGGCGTAATAGGGGACGTCCACCTCGGCGACGGCCGGGAGGCGGCGGTCGACGCGCGGATCGGTTCCGATCACCTCGACGTCGTAGCCCGGCACGCCGAGCTCGCGGATGCGCTCGACGGTGTGGGTGACGCCGTGCATGGAGCCTGCCGCGTCGACGATCAGGCCAACCCTGCGCGGCTCGCCCTCGCGAGCGGTCAGCTTCGCCTTCTCGTTGGCGAGGATCGCGGTCGAGGGCACGTACGGCACGGCTGGGAGGCAGGCGTCGAACAGCGCCTTGGCCGCCTCGCCGTACCCCTCACCCGCCGTTGCGGCGTGGGTGAGCCGCTCGGTTGCCTCGGCGAGGCGCTTCTCATGGATGCGCCTCGCGCGCCGGTAGAGATCGGCGTGGCTGAACCCGTTGGCCTTCATGTAGGCGACGATCCCGTCGGGGCAGTTCTGGCCGTCGAGCCCCACGGACTCGAGCCAGGCGCGCAGCAGAGCCCGGCCCTCCGCAGGGCCGAGGTCGCCGCCGTCCTCGCCGCCGCGCTCCTCGCCGTCGGCCACGACGCGCTCGGCCAGCATCATCACGTGCTGGGGGCCGAGGACGATCGGCTCGCCACCCTCGCCGCCCCCGGCCGTCAGCGCCCGGCTGGCCAGCGCGAGCGCGGTGTGCGCCCACTTGGCGGCCGAGCCCTGGTCGCCGCGGGCGGTGGCCTCTCCCCGCCCGATGTGGGCCAGAAACTCTTCCGGCGTCGACGCGGACGGAGTCTCCGTCCAGGTGCGGCCGATGTCGACGCCGGCGTGGTCGTCGGAGCCAGCGATGCCGGTGCCTCCGTGCGTGTCGATGTAGAGCGCGGCCGGCATGTTCAGCTCGCGTGCCCGCGACCCGTTGCGGACCTCCCAGACGCCGAACAGCTCGGCCAGGCGGCGGCGGTGGCGCGCCTCGAGCGGAGCCTCGACGTGGAAGAAGGGATGCGCGAGCGCGCAGGTGATCTCGCGCTCGTGGAGGTAGGCGGCGCAGGTCTCGAGGTCGCGGGCGTGGGCCTGGAGGAACTCGTGGTCGGAGGGAGTGATGCCGTAACAGAGCACGTGGACCGCCTGCGGCTCGTCCTTGAACCACGTGGTGAGCTCCTCGGAGACGAAGACGTCGGGCCGCTCGACGATCTCCAGACAGCCGGCGATCGTGTCGTGGTCGGTGATCGTGACGAAGTCCATCCCGCGCGACTTCGCGAGCTCGTACACCTCCGCAGGAGGGGTGGCGCACTCCGGCAGCCCCATGCTGCGCTGGATTCCGAGCTTGCCGAGCTCGGAGGCGGTGGAGTGGCAGTGCATGTCGACCCGGGTGGTCGTCGGTGAGGTCATCGGTGTCCTCCCATTGGATTCACTTGTCGCCCACAGCGTGCCCTGCGGCGAGCGCCGAGACGTAAACGACCTGCAAATCAGGGGTGAATGGTCGGTGAACACCGGTTCACCGGATCGCAACCCGCCGCGTGCCCACGCCACGCATGCTGCGCTGGTGGCCACCAGGCTGGAAGCGGATGTGGTCGAGACCCGCAATCAAGCCGGGGCCGTCGAGCTCCGCCGCGGTGAGCTGGGGGTGGAGGTGCGCCTCGATCCGCTGCGCCTGCGGCTCGAGCCGCGGCGGGGTCGCTCTGATCGAGGACATGCGCTTCGGCGCCCGGGGCGGAACCGGCGCCGATCGCTTCATCCAGCTCTCGGAGGGGGTGATCCCCGAGGAGGACGATGCCGGGCCCCTCGAGGAGCCGGCCTCGGCCGAACTGCTGGAGCTCTCCGAGGGGATCGCGACCGTCGCGGGCGAGCTGGAGGGAGGACGATCGTTCGAGCTGCGGGTCTCCCTGCCGGGCCGCGAACGCGTTCTCGCCGAGCTGCGCGCGGCCGATGCCTACCGCCTCGACGCCACCTGGCGTGCGCACCCGGCGGAGCACCTGACGGGGCTCGGAGCGCGACATGGCGAGCGCTTCGACCAGACCGGCAGGCACGTCACGCTGGGGGCCGACCGCCGATACACGGGGCCCGATTGCCCGCCGGACCTGCTCGAGGAGGGCGGCATCCCCCAGGGCGACTACTCGCCCATGCCCTGGGTCCTGTCGAGCGCCGGGACCGCCGTCTGGGCGCAGACCGACGGGCCGGGGCTCCAGTTCGACCTGGGTGAGCCGATCGCGGTCTCCCAGCGTGCCGACGCGGGGCCGCTTCGCCTGCACCTGCTGTGCGACCCCACCCCGGCCGGGCGGTTGCGCCGGTTCCTGCGCCTCACCGGCATTCCGCCCGTCCTCCCGGAGTGGGCGTACGGCCACTGGAAGAGCCGCGACATCTACGAGCACCAGCGCGACGTCGAGGAGGACTTCGACGGCTACGAGGAGCACTCGCTTCCGCTGGACGCCATCGTGATCGACTCGCCCTGGGAGACCCAGTACAACACCTGGCGCTTCAACCCCTACCAGTTCCCCGACCCCGAGGGGATGATCCGCAGGATGCGGGCCGAGGGCGTTCGGACGGTGGTCTGGGTGACGCCGTGGACGAACCTCGAGTCGGCCGACGGCCAGTACCCCCGCGACGCCCAGTCGGAGAGCCTTCACCGCCAGCCGGCCTCGAACTACTCCGAGGCGGCGATCAGCGGGCACCTCGTCCGCGTGCCCGGCGGCGACCCGTTCGTCGCGCGCTGGTGGATGGGCACGGGCTCGCCGATCGACTTCACCTCGGCCGCCGCCCGGCGCTGGTGGAAGGCGCAGGCGCGCGGCGTGCTGGAGATGGGGGTCGAGGGGATCAAGGCCGACGACGGCGAGGGCTACTACTTCCCGCCCGACTCGCGCTTCGCCGACGGACGCACCGGCGCCGAGCTGGCCTGGGACTACGGGCGCCTCTACCGCGAGACCATGCAGGAGGTGCTGGACGAGGTCCACCCGGGCGCGGGCGTCCTGTTCGGGCGCTGCGGCTGGACCGGCCAGCAGGCCACGGGCCTGCTGTGGGGCGGCGACCAGGCGTCGGACTTCTGGTCGCTTAGGACGCTGGTGGCGGCGACGCTCACGGCGGCCGCCAGCGGCTTCTCCAACTGGTCCCACGACGTGGGCGGCTACCTCGGCAAGCTCCTGGTCGAGCGCTGCCCGCGCGAGCTCCTGCTGCGCTGGGTTCAGTTCGGATGCTTCACGCCGCTGATGCAGGCCCACGGCCGCTTCGCGCAGGAGGCGTGGCGCTACGACGACGGCACGCTCGCGACCTACCGCGACTACGTGCTGCTGCACGAGCGCCTCGTCCCCTACATCCGTGCCTCCGCCGCAACGTGCGAACGCAGCGGGCTTCCCATCGTCCGCCCGCTCTGCCTGACCGATCCCTCCGATCCCCGCGGCTGGGAGATCGCCGACGCCTACGGCTTTGGCCCGGCGCTGTGGGTGGCGCCGGTCCTGGAGGAGGGCGCGCTCGATCGGTCCGTCCACCTGCCGAGGGGCCAGTGGCTCGACTTCTGGACTGGCGAGCCCGTCGCGGGCGGCCACGAGCTGACAGCCGCCGCGCCGCGGGACAGGATCCCGGTCTGGGTTCGCCGCGGCTCGATCGTCGTCACGCACCCCGCCGGGCACGTGGCGCGGGGGCTGGGCGACACCCCCGAGGCGGAGCGCCCCCTGGAGGCGACGCTTTGGGGCCAGCCGGCCGGCGGGCGGGCCAAGGCGCGCCTGGCGGACGGCACGACGGTCAGCTGGATCGAGGGCGAGTGGTCGTGCTCAGCGCCGAAGCGAGAGCTCCGGTACGCCGAACGCGGCGTCGAGCTCGGCTGAGCGGGATCTCGGTGCCGAACAGCCCTGGGGCTTGCCGTCCTCGAAGACCCAGTCGTCGAAGTGGTCCTCGATGTCCTGCTCGGGGACGCTCGACGTGTCCTTGACGAGATCCTCGAGCTCGTCGGTGGTGACCGAGCCGTACGGGTCCTGGGCGGTCCAGGTCGCGAGGATGGCGAAGAACTCGGTATCGCCGATCAGCTCCCGCAGGGCCTCGAGCGCCGCGCCGCCGCGCTCATAGACGCTGTCGAAGAACATCTGCTCAGGGCCCGGGACGTCCCCCGGCGGGGGGTTGAAGGGCCCGAAGGCGCAAAAGTCAACGAGGCGTTCTCCCATCGTCGGGCCTCCGTCAGCTGCCTCCCACCACCACTCGGCCCAGGTCGCGAAGCCCTCGTTCAGCCAGATCTCCGACCAGTCGGCCAAAGTGATCTCGTTGCCGAACCACTGGTGCGCCAGCTCGTGCGCCACGAGGACGTCCCCTGGCGGCCCCGGGTAGATCGGGCGGGTCTGGGTCTCGAGGGCGAAGTCCACTGAGGGGGCGGTGTCGACGATCCCGCCGGTCTCGTCGTACGGGTACGGGCCGAGGGTCTCGTCGAAGTGGTCGATGATCTCGAGGTTGCGGTCGATCGCGCCGTCGCCGGTGAAGCGCTTGTCGACCGCGACGTAGGAGTAGCTGGTGCTCCCGGGCGGGTCGATGACCTCCTCGGTGTCGAACTTCCCGACCGTCGCCGTCGCCAGGTAGGTGGCCATCGGGTCGTCGCTCGACCAGCGGAACTCGCGCGTGTCGCCGAGGTCGAAGACGTCCTCCAGGGTGCCGTTGGAGACAGCCTTGTAGGGCTTGGGGACCTCGACCGAGACCTCGATCAGCGCCTTGTCGGAGGGGTGGTCGTTCGACGGGAACCACGTGGGGTTGCCCCGTGGCTCGCCGACCACGACGGCTCCGTCGGAGGTGGGCACCCAGCCATCGACCGATCCGTCTGGGTCGCGCGTGGGCTTGGGCTTACCCCTGTAGATCACGTCGACCAGGAAGTCCGCACCCGGGGGGAGCAGCGAGTCCGGCTCGATCCTCAGCTCCTGCCCCTTGCGCGAGAAGGAGGCCACCTCACCATCGACCTTCACCTTGCGGATCGCGGGGCCGCGGTAGTCGAGGTTGAACCGGGTCAGCCCGTCCGGCTGTGTGACGTCGGCGCCGATGAGCGTTCGCGTGCCGCCGAGGAACCGGTTCGACTCCGGGTCGTAGCGAAGGACAACGGTGTACTGCTCGACGTTGTAGCCGCCGTTTCCGGACTTCGGGAAGAAGGAATCGCCGAGTCCCTGGGAGCCTGTGGTGTCGACGCCCGCGTGTGCGGCGGGTGCAAGGAGCCCCACGGCGGCGAGCGCCATCGCGGCGACCATCGCCGCCAAGCCCCTGCCGAAGCCGGTCCGCCTCATAGGAGGATCAGGGTAGCGCGCCGCCCCGCCGGGCCCGCTCGGCCTCGGCCAGCTCGGCCGCGGCCTGACGGGCGCGCTCGGCCGCCTCGCGCTCGGCCCGTTCGGCCTCGGCGAGCTCACGCTCTGCCTCGGCGGCGCGCTCGGCGGCCCGCCGGCGCTCCTTGGCCTCGCGCAGCACCCGCGTTGCCGAGCGGTCCAGGGCATCCCAGACCCCTCTGCGGTCGAGGTCGACCCAGAGCTCGGCGAAGCGGTCGAAGAGCAGCTTCCGGCGCGCGCCGAGGTAGACGCTGAGGACGTCGAGGCCGCGGTAGGCGGTGCGATGCGGCGCGCGTGCAGCCAGTTCGGCGTCGAGGTCAGGAGCGTCGCCGGCGTGGGCGCGAACGGCATCGGCGTCCAGCTCGCGCAGCTCGGCCAGGTGGCGCTCGACCCGCGGCAGCATCACGTCGCAGTCGTGCAGGTCGCCCAGCACGCCCTGCAGGTCGCGGGCACGGCGGCGCGCCGTGGGCCCCGAGGTGCCAAAGCACAGCTCCGTCGCCTCCAGCACGTAGCGGATGCGCTTGGCGGCGATCCTCATGTCGTGCTGAGCGCGGGAGCTCCGTGGCTCGAGCGCCTCGGGCGCGAACCCCCGCAGCTCGCCCAGCCGCACGCGCACGATGCGGGCAGCGTTCTCGGCGAGCGGCGCTGCGGGATCGAGCTTCTTGACCCGCTTGGCCTTCATCCGATCGCCCCCGCCCCGTTCCCGGCCGAGTCGGCGAACAGGTCCTCGACGCTCGCCTCCGTCGGCCCCTCGGTCGCACGGGCGTCCTCCGCCAGCTCGCGCAGGCGCTCGCACAGGCTCTCCACCCGCTCGCGGGCGACGTAGGGGCGCAACGCCTCGTTGGCGTCGGCCTGCTCGAGCTGCAGGGTCACCACGAGGCTGGAGATGCCGCGCCGGTCCGGCGCCGAGAGCTGCTCGGAGAAGGAGCTCAGGAAGCCGATCGCGACATCGCGGTCGCGCCGCTCCCCCAGGGCATCCGCCAGCTCCTTCACCTCACCGAGCACCGTCCGGTGGGTCTTACGGGGGAAGCACGCCTCGAACACCTCGAGCGCGGCCCGAAGCCGACGGGTCGCCACCCGCATCGAGTGCAAGCGCTCGATGTCGCCCAGGTCGAGCACGTCGCGCGAGTGCTCGAGCAGCTCCTCGGTGCGGACCGCAAGGATCCGGGCCGCCCCCAGTGACATGGGCTCCTCAGCCGAAAGGTCGGGAATAGGTCTCGCCCTCGCCATGAGGAGTGAGGGTAACCACCGAGGGCGCAACCGTGAACGCTCGTCCGCAGACCGCCATGGGCTGGGTAGGGGAAGCGTCGACGGCTTCCGTCGATGAGTGCAGGGTTCACCACCGTATAGGTGGTCAATCGCTCACTCAATCCGCAAACGCCCGGCTCGCTCTCCCTCGGTGCGGCCCCGTGGGCGCTACGCCGCTATGGCCGTGTGAGCGCCGTTGGCGGCGCCGTTGAGCAGCGTGAGGATCACGCCCTCGCGCAACCCGCCCTTGCCGATCTGGAGCGGCTGGCCCAACAGCTCGGAGAGCTTCTCAAGCAGCAGCACGCCGGCCGGGAGCATCTGCACCCGGCGCGGGTCCAGCTCGAAGCGGCGCGCGACGTCGGCGATCGGGTCGCCGCTCAGCACCCGGACCCCCCGCTCCAAGGTCTCGTACTCGAGCACCGCCCCCACCAGCTTGCGCAGCGAGGTGGCGCTGCCGCCGACGGCCACCGCCTGCTCGGGCCGCTCGACCTCGACCTCCGCGAAAGCGTCGGCGATCGCGTCGCGCAGCGCCCGGATCTCCGAGGCGGAGGGGGGATCCTGGGTCACGTGGTCCTCGGTGAGCTGGCCGGATCCGATCTTGAACGACCGGACCAGGCTGACCCCTCCCGCGACCGTGCCGAACACGATCTCCGAGGAGCCCCCGCCGACGTCGACGACCGCGACCTCCCCCTCGACCGGATGCCCCAGCGTCTTCGTCGCGCCGATGAAGGCGAGCCGGCCCTCCTCCTCCTCGCTCAGCACCTCGACGTCGACCCCGGCCACGCGGCCGATCTCCGTGGCCACCTCGTCCGTGTTGGTCGCCTCGCGGATGGCCGCGGTGGCCACGGTTCGGATCGCCTTCGCGCCCAGCTCCTCGGCGAGGCGGACCTGCGTCGACACGACCTCCGCCACCTCGGCCACCTTTGGCGCCGAGATCGCCCCGTCCTGCTTCGAGTCCTTGCCTATCCGCGTGTAGGCGCGCTGCTCCATCACCGTTCGGAGCTGCCCGTCCTCGGGCTCGGCGACGAGCACCCGGGTCGTGTTCGAGCCTATGTCGATCGCGGCGCAGAGCATGAAAGACCCAGGGTTCGATCTTGGCAGAACAGGCGGATGCGCTCAATGGCGCAGGAAGCCCGGTAACACCGCGTTTACACGGACTTTACGGGGACTTCACCGGATCGCCTCGGGGCGGGCCTACCTTCGCCGTGCATGCCCGTCGCAGAGGCGACCCAGGATCGCTCTCAGCGCCGCGACGCCCTCGCCGGGCGCGCCGGGCTCACCGTTCCCCAGGACTGGTGGGCGTCGGCGCCGCTTCTCAAGAGCCTGGAGGCGGCAGGGTTCGCCTGGACCCAGGTTCACGCACCGCCCGCCTCGGTGCTGGCAGACCCGCGCGCGTGCACACGCCACGGCGGGGCACTCGGCGAGGCGCTCGCGACGACGGGGCTCGGATGCGTCGTCCACTCCCCCCAGGGCCTGCGCGCCGGCAGCCGCGACGGTGATCGGGCCTTCGAGGGGCTGCTCGGCTACGCCGCCGAGATCGGAGCCGAGTTCGTCGTCTACCACGCCCTGGCGCTGCCCGACGCTCCGGCTGGCGAGGATCGGCTGCGGTGCGAGTCGCGCTCCCTGACGGCGCTCGCCGGCCGCGCCGAGCGCCTGGGAGTCACGATCGCGATCGAGAACCTCGCGCCCGTCTACCCGGGCCCCGAGATGCTCTCCGCGAACCCGATGAGCCTGCGCGGGCTGGCCAACCGGATCGGTTCCGACCGGGTGGGCCTGTGCCTCGACCTCGGGCACGCCCACGTCACGGCGGACCAGAGGCGGACCTCGATCGAGCGGCTGGTCGAGCCGGTCCTCGACGTCACCTGCATGTTCCACCTCCACGACAACCTGGGCGCCCGGCGGGCCGGCGGGCCCACCGCGCTGGGCGTCGACCCGTTGAAGCTGGACCTCCACCTGCCCCCCGGCCGCGGCACCCTGCCCTGGGAGCGCCTGGCGTCCCGCCTGGCTGCCCACCGCGCCCCGCTGGTGCTCGAGATCCACCCGCCGTTCCGGCCCCGCGCCGCCGAGGCGCTGGCCTCGCTGCGGCGGGCGGTCGCGCCCGGCTCGTAGCGCTCGGGCCTACGCCGGGATCTGGCCGAGGCCCTCGCTGGGGTGCGAGGCGTCCTCGAACTCCCGGAAGAGGCCGGTGACAAGGAACGCGACCTGCTCGCCGACGTCCACCGAGTTGTCGCCGATGCGCTCGATCGCGCGGGCGATCAGCATCATCGTCATCGCCCACTCGCGGCGGTCCTCGGAGTCGCCGATCTGAATCGCGCGCCGGAAGCATTCGCGGTTGAGGTTGTCGACCACGTCGTCCTGGCGGACGAGGTCGCGGGCGAGTTCGACGTCGCGGTTCTCGAACGCCCGCTTCGACTGGCGGACCTGCTCGCGCACGGCCGTGCCCATCGTCAGGATGTCGCTCAGCATCTGCTCGTCGGCTGGCGGCTCGTGGCCGGCGATCGGGATCAGCTTGGCGATGTTCACGCATTGGTCGCCTATGCGCTCCATGCACTTCATCACGTGCAGGAGGGCCGCGATCAGCCGCAGATCGGATGCCACGGGCGCCTGGGTGGCGAGCAGGGTGAGAATCGACTGGTGGACCTCGAGGTAGCGGCCGTCGATCACGTCGTCGGACGCGATCACGAGCTCCGCGAGCTCGACATCCTGGTGCTGGACGGCCTCGTTCGTGCGGTCGATCGAGGCGACCACGATGTCGAGGCCCTCGAGCGCGTGCGCCTCCAGCTTCTGGAGCTCTTCCTGATAGGCGATGCGAGTCTCGGTCGGCATCAGCCCACCTTCCCGGACACGTAGTCCTCGGTGCGCTTGTCGGAGGGGTTCGTGAAGATCTTCTCGGTCACGTCGTACTCGATGATCCGGCCCCAGCGGTTCTTCTCGGTCGAGTCCAGCTCGACGATCAGGAACGCGGTCATGTCCGAGACGCGCGCCGCCTGCTGCATGTTGTGCGTGACGATGACGATCGAGAAGCGCTCCTTGAGCTCCATCATCAGGTCCTCGATCTTCCCGGTTGAGATCGGGTCGAGGGCCGAGCATGGCTCGTCCATCAGGATCACGTCGGGGTTGACCGCCATGCAGCGCGCGATGCAGAGGCGCTGCTGCTGGCCGCCCGACATCCCGAAGGCATTGTCCTCGAGCCGGTCCTTCACCTCGTCCCAGAGGGCCGCGCCGCGCAGTGCCCGCTCGACGATCTCGTCCATGTCGCCCTCCATCCCGAGGATGCGGGGACCGAAGGCGATGTTGTCGTAGATCGACTTCGGGAACGGGTTCGGCTTCTGGAAGACCATGCCGATCCGCTTGCGCACCTCGACCGGGTCGACGTTGTCCGTCGTAGAGGTTCTGGCCGTGGTAGATGATCTCGCCGTCGACGCTCGCGGCCGGGATCAGGTCGTTCATGCGGTTGAGGCAGCGGATCAGGGTCGACTTGCCGCAGCCGGACGGCCCGATCAGGGCCGTGATCTGGTTGCGGTAGAAGTCGGCGCTGACGTCGTCGACGGCGAGGTTGCCGTCGTAGCGGACGCTGACGTCCTTCAGCTCGAAGATCGGCTCCCTCGACAACCCCTCGGCCCCCCTTGGGTGGGTCTCGGCCACGGTCTCGCTCAGGTCGAACCCGTGCGTCTCGCGTTCGGACTCGGGCTTCGTCTGCTCGGGGTCGGTCACGGTGCGTTCCACATTACTCACCTACCACTTCTGTTCGTAGCGATTTCGTAGCCAGATCGCGATCGCGTTCATGCTCAGCAGGATCGCCATCAAGACGATGATCGCTGCGGCAGCGAGCGACTTGAACTCCTCCTGGGGATCGGCGGTCCAACCGAAGATCTGGATCGGCAGCGCCGAGAACTCCTGGAGTAGGCCGGTGTCGGCGGTGGTCGCGAACGCGATCGCTCCGACCACGATGAGGGGTGCCGTCTCCCCGATCGCACGAGACAGCGCGAGGATCGTCCCGGTCGCGATCCCGGGGATCGCCGCCGGCAGCACCTGCTTCCAGATCGTCTGCCACTGGGTCGCCCCAAGCGCCATCGAACCCTCACGGATCGAGGGCGGGACGGCGCGGATCGCCTCGCGCCCGGCGACGATCACCACCGGCAGCACCAGCAGGCCGAGCGTCAGCCCGCCGGCCAGGACCACGTTTCCGAGGCTGAGCGGGCCGCGGACCAGGAAGGCGAGGCCGAGCACGCCGTAGACGATCGACGGCACCGCCGCGAGGTTCTGGATGTTGACCTCGACGAAACGTGCGAAGCGGTTCTCGCGGTCGGCGTACTCCTCCAGATAGACGGAGCTGGCGACGCCCACCGGGATGATGAACGCGGCGCAGACGAGCATCAGCCATAGCGTCCCCATGATCGCGGGCGCGATGCCGGAGCTCGCCGGGTCCACCCGCGACGGGGTCCCGGTGAGGAACTCGCCGCTGAGGCTGCCGGCGCCCTCGATCGCAACGTCCACCAGGAGCACGACCAGCACTAGCAGCGCGATGCCGAGCGCCGTCAACAGGAGGACCGCGAACCCCAGCTCCTTGAGGCGGGTCGAGCGTTCGCGGACGAACTGCGTCCCCGGCATCCGGACCGTGGCGGCGTCGGCCGACGGTGGAGGAGGCGGAGGGGTCACTCGTACACCTCCCGGTACCTGCGAACGAAGCGGATCGCGATCATGTTCATGACCAGCGTCAGCGCGAACAGGATCAGGCCGCAGGCGAAGATCGACTCGTAGCCGATCGAGCCCGCGGGGTTGTCGCCGTCGGCGGCCGCCCCCATGAAGGTGGTGATCGTCGCGTACCCCTCGAGCGGGTTGATCCCGGTGTTGGGCTGAAGGCCCGCGGCCAGCAGCACGATCATCGTCTCGCCGACGCCGCGAGAGACGCCGAGCACGATCGAGGCCACGATCCCGGAGATCGCCGCCGGGAAGACCACGCGCGTCGCGACCTGTCGCTTGGTCGCGCCCATCCCGTAGGCGCCCTCCCGCAGACCCTGGGGCACCGCGCGCATCGCGTCCTCGGAGATCGAGGCGATGGTGGGGACGATCATGATCCCCATCACGAGGCCGGCCGACAGCGCGTTGTAGATCTGGACGTCGATCCCGACCGCCTGGAGGATCTCGGGCGTGACGAAGGCGAGCGCGAAGTAGCCGAAGACCACCGTCGGCACGCCCACGAGCACCTCGAGGATGGGCTTCACGGTCTTGCGCACGTCGCGGCGAGGCGTACTCGGACAGGTAGATCGCCGCGCCCAAGCCGAGCGGCACCGCGACCAGGATCGCGATTCCAGTGATCAGGAAGGTGCCGTTCAGGAGCGGCCAGATCCCGAACTGCGGGTCGGCGAACAGAGGGGTCCAGTTGTCGTCGGTGAAGAACCTGGTCCCCACCTCCTGGAAGAACGGGATCGACTCCGCCAGGAGGGCGACCAGGATCCCGACGGTGGTCAGGACCGAGATCGCGGCCGCGAGGAACAGGAGGGCACGGATGACCTCCTCGCCCCAGCGGCGGCGCTTGACGCCGAGAGGGCCAAGCCCTCCCGGCGTCGCGCCTGTCACGTGTGTGCCGGCTTCCACCGCTACTTTGCTTGGCTTTGAAGCCGGCTCTGGTCTGGCCTACGAGCCGAGCCCCTCGTCGAGGGCCGCCTGGGCGTCCGATGCCTGGGTGTCGTCCATCGGGACGATCAGGGCCGCCTCGGCGATCGAGTCGGCGTTGCCGACCACGTACTCCATGAACCCGGCGACGGGAAGGCTGTCGTCCGTCAGCTTCTCGTTGTTCGGGTACATGAACAGTGGCCGCGACAGCGGCGTGTACTCGCCGGACTGGATCGTCTCGCTCGAGGGCTCGACGCAGCCGTCGCCGCCGTCGACCGAGACGAGGTTGAGCTGGTCGGCGTTCTGCTCGTAGTACGAGAAGCCGAAGTAGCCCAACGCCGCATCGTCGCCGGCGACGCCCTGGACGAGCTGGTTGTCGTCCTCGGACGGCTGGTAGTCCTCGCGGCTGACGCCCTCCTCACCGTTGATCACGTCGGTGAAGTAGTCGAACGTCCCGGAGTCGGTGCCCGGCCCGTAGAGGCTGACCTCGACGTCGGGGAGCGGCTCGCCGGTGTCGGCGTCGTCACCCAGGTCGGCGAGGTTGGTGACCTTGTCGTCGGTCCACAGCTCGGCGAGCTGGTCGGTCGTGAGACAGGAGATCTCCACCGCCGGGTTCGTGACCACGGCGATGCCGTCGTTCGCGACCTGGATCTCGGTGTAGGTGATCCCGTCCTTCTCGCAGAGGGGGACCTCCTCCTTCGGGTCGATCGGACGCGATGCGTTGGAGATGTCGGTCTCGCCGGCGCAGAACTTCTCGAAGCCGCCGCCGGTCCCGGCCGCGGCCACACTGATGTTCACGTCGGGGTTCTCCCCGTTGAAGAGCTCCGCCGCTGCCTCGGCGAACGGCTGCACGGTGCTCGAGCCGTCCATCGCGATGTCTCCGGCGGGCACGGAGCCCGCGTCGGTACCGCCATCCGCGGTGGTCTCGTCGTCGTCGTCACCGCACGCGGCGACGCCGAGCGAGAGCACGACGGAAGCTCCAAGAGCGACCAAAAGGTTCCTGTTTCTCACTATTTCTCCCTCTGTGAACGGGCAGCAGAGAGCGCTGCCCCTCGATCAAGACGTTCGTATGGCCGCGGAAGCCTCGCGGCGAGGGCGGGTTGACCTGTTACGCCCTAGTGGCGAAATTGTGAAAAGGATGTGAACGGGGAGGCAAACCGACCCGTACGGGGTAGCTCAGACCCCGGTGGCCGCAGCCTCGCCGGACTGTTCGGCCTGCTCCGTCGCCGGCTCGTCCTCCGCCTCCGCTCCCGACGCGGGCACGAGCTCGGCCTCCCCGGATGTCGCCTCGGGCTCGAAGCGATAGCCGACCCCGAAGTGGGTGTGGATATAGGTCCACGACGGCGAGTCCTTCTGGAGCTTGGCGCGGAGCTTCCGCACGAACACGTCGACCGAGCGGTCGCCGTGGGCCATCGCATATCCCCACACGCGCTGGTAGAGGTCCTCGCGCTCGATAACCCGCCCCTGGCCGTCGGCGAGCACCTGGAGCAGCTCGAACTCGCGGCGGGTGAGGCCCAGGCTGCGCCCCGAGACGAACGCCTGAAACTGGTCTGGTCGGATCTCGAGCTCGCCGGCGACCAGCGGGCCGGCGTCTGCCTGGGGCTGGCTGCGCTTGCGGCGGCGAACCACGGCCTCGACGCGCGCGGCAACCTCCTCCGGATGCGCCGGCTTCGAGACCCAGTCATCGGCGCCGAGCCGCAGGCCGCGAACGCGCTGCGCCACCGTCGAGTCCTGGGTGCAGACGACGATCCCCAGGCCGGGCAGCATCCCGGAGACCTGCTCGAGGAAGCCCCATCCGTCCGGGCCAAGAACGGACAGGTCGACGACGAGGGCGTTCAGCTTCATCGCCACGAGCTCGTCGGCGGGCGCGGCCCCGGCGAGCACGCGGTACTCCCAGCCCGCGGCCTCGAAGCGCCGCGTCAGGACGCGGAGGAAGCCGGAATCGGTGTCGATCACGGCAAGGCGAACTGTTCCGGGCTGTGCGTTCATGCCTGCCCCCAGGCGCGGAGCACCCGCATCGTAGTGACCCTGGACGCGTGGTTCGTGCCTGTTCACAGAAGTTTCACAGGTGCGTACCCGGATCTTCACGCCCCCGCGGCATGCGTGAATGAGAGTTCCGGCCCACGAGATCCTCTCTCGTGCGGCGCGCGACCTCACTCCCTGCCCCGGGTCGCGCGCTCATCTTCAAGGGAATGACCGGTCCCCACGGCGGCGGGGACCGGTCACTCCCGTCGGGCGGGCACTCAACCGAGACGATGCTTGCGACAGTGGACTGGGCCCCGATCGGAGAATCCGTGGCCGCAGCGCTTGTCGCCGGGCTGGGCGTGACGCTCACGTTCGCGATCGGCGTCCGGGGATTGATCCGGGCCTCCGAGCTCCGCGACGAGGGGCGCGAGCTGGCCGCGGGCGCCTGGGCGGCGGTGGGCGCCGCCGGCCTGGTGGCGGCGCTCGCGGGCGTGGCGGTGGGCCTGCTGCTGGTCGCCGGCGACGGGCCCCTGCTCTAAGAGCCCGGCGCCACGCCTCGCGGTAGCCTCATCCCGGCGTGAGCGCCATCGAGGCCATCGTCCTCGGCCTCGTCCAGGGGCTGACCGAGTTCCTGCCGATCTCGTCGAGCGGCCACCTACGCGTGGTGCCCGCATTGCTGGGCTGGGAGGATCCGGGCGCAGCGTTCACCGCCGTGATCCAGCTCGGGACGATGGCGGCGGTGCTCTTCTACTTCCGCCGCGACCTGGTGCAGATCGCCCGCGCCTTCTTCCACGAGCTTCGGGTCCCGTGGCGCCAGCGCTCCCACGAGGCCAAGCTGGGCTGGTTCATCGCCCTCGGCACGATCCCGATCGCGATCTTCGGATTCGCGTTCAGCGACCAGATCGAGTCCGGGGCGAGGGACCTCTACCTGATCGGCTCCGCCCTGATCCTGTTCTCGTTCGTGATGTTGCTGGCCGAGCACGTCGGCCGTCACACCCGTGAGCTGACCGAGCTGAACGGCCGCGACGGCCTGTTCATCGGGTTCGCGCAGGCGCTGGCGCTGATCCCGGGCGTCTCGCGGTCGGGCTCGACGATCTCGGCCGGACTCTTCTGCGGGTTCGACCGCGCGGCGGCCGCTCGCTATTCGTTCCTGCTCTCGGTGCCGGCGGTCGTGCTCAGTGGGCTCTTCGAGCTGCGCGAGATCGGCGGCGAGGGCGACAACGCCTCGGTCGCGGCGACCATCATCGCCACGGTCGTGGCGTTCCTGTCGGGCTACGCCGCGATCGCATGGCTGCTGCGCTACCTCGCCAACCACACCCTGGACATCTTCGTGGCCTACCGGATACCGCTCGGGATCCTGGTCATCGCCCTGGCCGCCACCGGCACCATCAGCTGATCGGCGCGACGCCGCCGCGCCGGCGGCGGGCGGTAGAGTTTCAACCGTGAACCGAGCCCCCGCGCTCTACCTCTCCCTGGTCCTGGCGCTCGGCGCCCTCCTGGTCGCTGCGCCCGGCGCGATGGCGGCCGACGGCGTCGGCCTCTGGGGCCGGACCGACGACAAGGTCGTCACCTTCTTCGCTTTCGGCGTGATGATCTTCTTCACGGTCCTGGTGATCGTGCTCTCGCTCTGGCAGGGCCGGCTCGAGGGCCGTAAGGAGCGGATGCGCGAGGAGCTCGAGCGGTTGCACAGGCCGTAGGCGCCTTGCCCACCTGGTACGGGTACCCGCCCCCACGTCGGGGGGAGAACCCCATTGATGCGTAGCTCGTCACGTTGGACCCTGTTCAGCCGTCCCCAAAGTGAGCGACGAGACGAGGTGCCCTGATGCCCACCACTACTGACACGCCCGTCGCCGCGAAGCTTCGCGGCGACCTTGACGGCCGGGTGATCGGCCCAGGCGATGCCCCCTATGACGAGGCGCGAGCCGTCTTCCCGGGCGGGTTCGACCGGTGGCCGGCCGCGATCGTCAGGCCCGAGACCTCCTCCGAGGTCGCCCAGGTCGTCTCGTTCGTCCGCGACGAAGGGCTCGAGCTCGCCGTTCGGAGCGGAGGCCACAGCGGCGCGGGGCACGGCGTCCTGGACGACGGGGTGGTCCTCGACCTGCGCGCGATGCGTGGGATCGAGATCGATGCCGAGGAACGGACCGCCTGGGCGCAGACCGGGCTCACCGCCGGCGAGTACACGGACGCGGCCGGCGAGCACGGTTTGGCCACCGGCTTCGGCGACGCCGCCACGGTCGGGATCGGCGGCATCACACTCGGAGGCGGCGTCGGCTACCTCAGCCGTCTGCAGGGGCTCACGATCGACGGCCTGACCGCCGCCGAAGTAGTCACGGCAGACGGACGGGTGCTCGAGGTCGACGCGGAGAGCGACCCGGATCTGTTCTGGGCGATCCGGGGCGGCGGCGGCAACTTCGGGGTGGCCACACGCTTCCGGTTCCGCCTGCACGAGGTCCCTACGGTCGTCGGGGGGATGCTGATGCTTCCGGCCACCCCCGAGGTGCTGAGCTCGTTCCTGGCGCAGGCGGACGCGGCGCCGGAGGAGTTCTCGGCGATCGTCAACGTGATGCCCGCTCCGCCGATGCCGTTCGTGCCTGCGGAGCGTCACGGCGAGCTGGTCGTGATGGCGTTGGTCTGCTTCGCGGGCTCCCCCGAGGACGCCGAGCCGACGCTGGCTCCGCTGCGCTCGCTGGCTGAGCCCATCGCCGACATGGTCGCGCCGATTCCGTACCCGGAGATCTACCCCCCGGAGCAGGAGGACTACCACCCGACCGTGGCTATCCACACTCTGTTCACCGGTGAAATCGACCGCGACCTTGCCGAGCACGTGCTCGAGCGCCTCGAGTCGTCGGACGCCCCGATGCAGGTCGCACAGTTCCGGCCCCTCGGCGGCGCGATCGACCGCGTCCCAGCAGACGCGACGGCATACGCGCACCGCGGCGCCCGCACCATGGCGAACGTCGTCGCGTTCTACGAGGACCCCGAGGACAAGGCCGCCCGCCAGGCGTGGGTCGATGAGTTCGGGGGTGAGCTGCGCCAGGACAACGCCGGCGCGTACGTCAACTTCCTCGGCGAAGTGGGTCCCGACCGCGTACGGGCGGCCTACCCCGGCGCCACGTGGGACCGGCTGCGGGAGGTCAAGGCCGACTACGACCCGGGCAACCTCTTCCGCTCGAACCAGAACATCCCGCCGGCCTGAGGGCCAGTGCCGGGACGGGGTCGTCCGTCGGGCGGGACGGCGGGACGTATCACTGAGGGAGTGCGTTTGGGGCTGCCCGACGCCGACTGGACGATTCGGGGTGTCATAGCACCCTCAATGGTCCAATCGATGGCCCGGCCTCCGGACTCCCCCTAAACCGCCAGCGCCCCGATCACCTCCTGCCACCACGCCCGCTCGGCGTCGGTCTCGGCGAGCCCCAGGCGCTTTCGCGCGTGCGCCTGGAGCTGCGTTGCGCTGCCAACCGCGAGGAGCGGGCCGCTGACCCCGTAGCGGCCGTCGTCGAGCGCGACCAGGGCGCCGGGAACGTCGTGGCGCGAGCGCAGGTGGTCGACGACGGGCACGCCGGCGATCGCGCGCGGATGGCCGGGATCGCCGTCGCGATCCTCCCAGCGGCGGACGGTGTAGACGGGCAGCCCGCCGCGCAGCCGGGGCCGTCCGCGCGGCGCCGGCCCCACGGGCCCGTGATGCCAGCGGTCCAGCAGCGACTCGAGCCCACCGGCCACATCCTGGCTGATGACCATGTGCAGACGATCCCCGGCCTCGAGGCGGGTGGAGCCCCGCGGCAGCAGCGCCCGGTCGTTGCGAACGATCACGTTGACCACGGCGTCCCGGGGCAGCCCGAGGTCGCGGACACGTGCGCCGACCGCCGCGTCGTCGGGCGCAACCGGGTATTCGACCACCTCGGCGCCGAGGGCCCGGATCGTCCCGGTCTCGGTCAGCGGCCGCGGCAGCGCCGGGCGGCTCGTGGTGACCCGCAGCGCGCGCGCGACGTACTCGAACGTCGTGCCCTGAAGCAGCGTCGAGAGCAGGACCGCGAAGAAGACGATGTTGAAGATCTCGGTGCTCTCGCCCACGCCGGCGATCACGGGGAACGTCGCGAACACCACCGGGATGGCGCCGCGTAGGCCGGCCCACCCGAGGGCCGTTCGCTCGCCGAGGGTGAACCCGGACCCGATGGTCGCGAGGTAGGTGGCGACGGGGCGGGCGACGAAGATCAGGACGAGGGCGAGGATCGTGCCCTCCAGGGCGACGTCGTCGAGGGCCGAGGGGAACACGAGCAGGCCGAGCGTGAGGAAAGTGATCAGCTGCGCCACCCAGGCGAGCCCCTCATGGAACGTCACGATCGAGCGCTTCGCCGGGATCCGGGCCGACCCGAGGACGAGGCCGGTGAGGTAGACGGCCAGGAAGCCGGACCCGTGCACGACCTCGGCGATCCCGAACGCGAGCGCGGCCGCCGTGATGGAAGCCACCGGATACAACCCCGGCGAGGCGAGCTGAACCCGGCGGAGCGCCCACACCGCGGCCTTGCCCACGGCGAGGCCGGCCGCGAGGCCGATCGCCAGCTCCACCACCAGGAGCCCGGCCATGTCGAGGACGCCGTAGTCCGGCTGCTGGATCCAGTCGATGAATCCGATCACGAGCAGCGCCGCCACCGGGTCGTTGAAGCCCGCCTCCCCCTCCAGGGTCCGGGCGAGCCGCCGCCGCAGGGTCGAGCCGCGCAACACCGCGAAGATCGCGGCGGCGTCGGTGGAGGCCACGATCGAGCCCAGGAGCATGCCCTCGAGGGTCGACAGGTCCAACAACCAGGCCGCCGCGAGCCCGGTGATCACGGCGGTCGCGATGGTCCCGAGCACCGCAAGCGCAACCGCCGGGCGGAGGACCGGGCGGATCTCCGAGAAGCCGGCGGCCAGTCCCCCCTCGAAGATGATCAAAGCGATGGCCAGGACGCCCACGTCGCGGGCCAGCACGTAATCCGAGAAGTCGATCCAGCCGAATCCGTCGGAGCCGACGAGCATCCCGAGCGCGAGGAAGAGCACGAGGCCGGGCACGCGGATGCGGGAGGCGACGAACGAGGCCACCAGCGCGAGCGCCATCAGCGCACCCGCGATCAGCACGACCTGGCCCTCGATCATCGATGAAAACTATCCCGGCGGGATTAGTTCGGGGCGTGGACGCCGCGGCCGCCGTAGGGGCGGTCGGCGCCGAAGGCCTGCGACTCGAGCGTCGGCCGCGACGAGTTGTCCGTTGCCGAGACGAGTTGGCACACGGCCCCGGGGAACGGCTGGGTCGAGGCGTTGCCGCCGTAGGGATCGGTCCACCAGCGCTTGGGGCCGCCCTCGTTCCGGACCGTGGTCTGGTTGAAGTAGACCTCGCGATGGGCGCCGTTGAACGGCGAGGCGGGCGAGTCGAACGGCAGCGGCGTCTCGATCGTGCCCTGCCCGGTGGCGTCGCCGCAGGCGCCCCCGCGCGCCGCATCGCCGCCGGGTGTCTCCTCCCAGCAGACGTCGATCACGCGGCCGATCGCGCCGCCCTCGTAGCCGTAGCGACTGGGGTTGAAGACCGCGAAATGGGGGTCGAAGTAGGCGATCTCCTCGCCCTCGGCGGTGCGCAGGTAGTTCGCCGAGAGCCAGTCCTCGTAGAGCCCGCGGGAGAACTGCGAGTACTGCCCGCTGCCGACGAGGACGTGGTTCTCGATGCAGGCGCGGTCCGGGATGAACCGCACCCCGGTGCCCGCCGGGTAGGCGTGGGAGGTCCCCGCCCCCACCACCGTCTCCTTGTCGCAGGCGCGCACGAACTCATTGGGCTCCCCGAAGGTGACGAGCTTGGTAGCAAGCAGGCGGGTGCCGTCGTCGCAGCGGACGGCGTAGAGCAGCTCGTGGACGTTGTTGCCGAGGGCGTCGGTTGAGTGCGACCCCTGGTGGAGCTTGGTCAGCAGGTCGCAGGTCACGCCGATGTGCGTCTGGCCGCCCCCGCTGGAGCGCTCGAGCTCGACGTCGTTCTGCCACTCGATCTTGTGCCCGACGTGGTCCTCGTGGCGCGCTGGGGTGCCCGGGTTTGCGGCGGCGTAGGCGTCGAGTGCCTCGTTGGCGATCCCGAAGGGGATCCCGGCCTGGCGCCTTCCTGCTCCGGCCAGGTGGCGCGCGATCCACTCGCGCAGATCCGAGCGCGCCGGGTTGCGCCCATGTTCGTGACCGAAGCTGCAGCGCTCGCCGGTGGCCGGGTCGATCACCCGGGGTGGATGCCACGTGGGGTAGCGCTTGCCGTCGGGCCCGACGACCGAGTAGCTGTCGTGCAGCGCCGCGGGGCAGGTGTCGAACGCGGTCGGCGTCCAGAGGCCGAGGGCGTGGCTGGCGGGCCGCTCGGCAGCGGCCACCGCGGGAAGCGCGCACGGCCGCGAGCGCCGCGATCAGGGCGCACAGTGAGGCTCTCCCGCCATGGAGCATCACCTCATTATCGAGGTTGGGCGGATGGCCGCCCTAGAGTCCCGGCCATGGCCAACACGAGCTACGAGCGCCTCGGCGCCGCCGCGATCCTGACCATCACCCGCCGCGAGCGCCGAAACGCCGTGGACACGGCGACCGCCGCCGAGCTCCTCGACGGCTACCGGAGCTTCGAGGCGGACGACGAGGCGCGCGTCCTGATAGTCACGGGCGACGGGCCCGAGGCGTTCTGCGCCGGCGCCGATCTGAAGGCGGTCGCCGAGCGCGGGGCCCAGTTCGAGGGCGACGACCCCGCGGCGGCCGTGGACGAGTGGCTCGACGCCGTGCCGGACGGGCCGATGGGGTTCACCCGGCTGACGGCGACGAAGCCGACGATCGCGGCGATCTCGGGCTGGTGTCTGGCCGGCGGGCTCGAGTTGGCGCTCTGGTGCGACCTGCGTATCGCGACGGAGAGCGGGCGGCTTGGTTACCCCGAGCGCCGGTGGGGAGTGCCGCTGATCGACGGTGGCACCCAGCGGCTCCCCCGCGTCGTCGGGATGGGTCGCGCGCTGGAGCTGATCCTGACCGGGCGGATCATCGAAGCCTCCGAGGCGCACTCCTGGGGGCTGGTGAACGAGGTGGTCGCCGAGGAGGCTCACGTCGAGCGGGCCCTGGAGATCGCCGAGGGGCTCGCCGCGTTCCCGCAGACGACGATGCTCTCGGACCGGCGCGCGGCGATCGAGGGCGCCGGCCTGTCGCTGGACGACGCGCTCGCCCTCGAGGCGCGCCTGGGCCGCGACTCGGTCATCACCGGGGTCCTTGGTGCGGCGCGCTTCGCCGGCGGCGAGGGCCGCGGGGGCGAGGGAGCCGGCGTCTAGATCCGGAACTCGGTCAGCAGGCGTTTCTCGGTCTCGCCTTCGATCGAGGCGACCACCTCCACGTGCTGCTCCAGCGGGGTCCCGCGCAGCTTCGTCGCGAGCAGGTCGTCGACCTGGAAGATCCCGGCGGAGTTGTTCATCAGGATCTCGATCCGCACGGCCCTCTCCTCACCGGCGGAGATGTTCACCTCGTCCACCGCGGCCGCGGAGATCGAGTGGATCCCCATCCTGCCGGCTTCGACCGGCAGCCGCGAGCGGCCCTGGGCCATGTCGAGGGCGTCTGCGACGCGCACCACGCCCGCCTCGACCGTGTAGGGCTCGCCGCGGCGGCGGTGCCCGATGATCGTGTGCAGCGCCTCGGAGACCACGACGGTCCGCTCCGGCTCCGAGTAGACCTCGTCGAGCAACTCCCGCAGCTTGCGCTCGGCGAGGAAGAGGCTGAACGCCTCGTGGTCGGCGCGGTGGATCGACATCCCGACGTCGTGGAGGAGTGCGCCGCCCGCAACGACCACCTCCGAGTCGCGATCGCGCATGCCGTGGTCGGAGACGAGTGCGGGCTCGACCCCCGCCTTGACGAGCAGGCGAAGGAGGCGCAGGGCGATGTTGAGGACGATCTGGACGTGGACCCAGGAGTGGTCCGACATCCCGAGCCGCTCGGACGTGACCTGGGCCATGTGCCACCACGCCCGGACCTCAGGGTCGGCGTTTACCCCGTCGAGCAGCGCCTCGAGCCGCCGGTTGCCCCGGGTGGGAGCCCGTACGGCCGCCCCCGAGATCGCCTCGGCGGGCTTGCGGCCGAGCTCGCCGGGGCCCGCGGCGACCTGCGCCTCGGCGCCACCGGTCAGCTCCTCCGCCTCGAGTTCGCGGTCGGCCACAGGACGAGTCTCGCAGGCCGGGCGGAGCGAGATTTTCCGCCCGGCGGCGGCTCTAGTGTCGGCCCTGCGAAATGCCGACGGGGAGATCGGTCATGTCTAGTTGCCCACGCACCGGGCTCACCCGCCCTGAGTGCTCCTGCCCCGATTGCCTGACCGAGCAGATCCGGCAGGTTCCAGCCCGCGCTGGTGGAAGCCGACGCCGCCGGCGAGCTCCGGATCGCGCGGGCCGGTGCGCCGCCGAACGGTCAGGGGCCGGCCCAGCGCCGAGCTGCCTGACGCGCCCCGCGCGGACTCCATCTACGATCGCCGCCGTGGCAGGCACGGTCTCGACCGATCGGGATGGACAGGTCGCCCTGGTGACCCTGCGGCGCCCCGAGAAGCGCAACGCGCTCTCGATCGAGCTGCGGGCGGAGCTGGCCGAGGCCTTCGCCGGGCTCTCGTCCGACGAGAAGATCGGGTGCGTGGTGCTGACCGGAGAGGGCTCGGCGTTCTGCTCGGGCATGGACACGAGCCAGTTCGGCGGTGACATGGCGCACCGCAAGCGGCTCGTCGAGACCAGCACCCTGGCCTTCGATGCGGTGGGCCAGTGCTCGCGGCCGGTGGTGGCGGCGGTCAACGGCCCGGCCCTCGCGGGCGGCTTCGCCCTCGCGCTCCTCTGCGACCTGCGGATCGCCTCGAAGCAGGCGGTCTTCGGATACCCCGAGCTGCCGCAGGGGATCCCGCCCAGCTACGCGGCAGCCCGCGCCGTGCTCCCCGCCACCGTCGCACAGGAGCTCTGCCTGACGGGCAGGACGGTCACGGCGCCCGAGGCCAAGAAGCTCGCGATCGTGCGCGAGGTCACCGAGGGTGACGTCGTCCGCCGGGGGCTCGAGCTGGCGGAGCGGGTGGCCGCCCTCCCGCGGGACGCGGTGATCGAGACCAAGCGGAGGACGCTGCTCGAGCGCCGGCACCTCTGGGGGTTCCTGTTCGACGAGGAGAAGAAGGTCTTCCGCCGGGCCCTGCTCGGCGACAGCGCCGACGGCGACTAGGCGACGCCCTACGCCGCCGTAGAGACGCGCTGGGTTAGGCGCCGCAGATGGGCCAGGGGCTCGAGCCGGACTGGGAGTACAGCATCGCCGCGCGCATGTCCTGCTCGGCCTCGGGCGCGGCGGCGGGGTCGCCGCTGCCGCCCATCGAGGCCCAGGTCCCGGAGTCGAACTGGTACTTGCCGCGGTAGGTGCCGTCGGCGGAGACGGCTGCCGGGTCGCCGCCGGACTCGCAGCCGGCGATCGCCTCGAGGGTCGAGGACGACACGCCGAAGCTCTCGGGGGGCTTGAAGTCGGGCTCCCGAGCCTCGCGGCGCGCCTGCCTGCGGCGCTCGATCTTGGCCCGGATCTCCTCGTGGACGTCGATCGACCGCTCGAGGCGCTCGGCCGGGCGCTCGAGCACCTTCAGCTCGGCCTTCCCCGCGCGGGATGGCTTGCCGTCGTCGGCGAGGGCGCCGGTGGCCCCGGCGGTGAAGGCGCCGGCCAGCAGCGTGGCGGCGGCGGTCGAGAGCAGCTTGGTTCGGTGGGACATGGCTTTCGTGAACCTCCGGCTCGGCGGCCAGGCACGGCGGCGCCGGGGGCGCGGGCACGCTCGTGGCGGCTCGGTCCCGGTGTCTCGCCGGCGTCTTGGGCCGGTCGCTCGAAACCCCCGCCGGCTCAGCCTCGTCCGAGGCCGGGGTGCCGATCGGCGGCACCTGGCGGGGGAGTGAGCGGAGCATGGTGGCAGGCGGTGAGGCGAATATGTGTGACAGCGATCACACTTGCAATGTTTCGCTCACAACTACCCCAAACGGGGTAACATCCATGGGCGTGCGAGGATCCTCGGGTGGCACCCGGCCCCACCCACGTCCAGCTCCTCCGTGACTCGTTCGGAGACCGGCCGGCGTTCGGGACGGCGGTCTCGGAGGCGATCCTCGAACGCGTGGCGGCGGGCGAACAGCCTGCGACGCTCCGCCTTCACCGCCCGGGGCCCGAGCTGGCCCTGTCGAAGCAGGACGCCGTCAGCGCCGGGTTCGCCACGGCGGTGGCCGCGGGCCGCGCGGCCGGGTTCGAGCCCGTTCTGCGCCTTGCCGGCGGCAGGGCCGCGGCCTTCCACGAGGGCACGATCGCGTTCGCCATGGCCACGCCCGTAACGAACCCTGCGCGGACCACCCGGGAGCGCTTCGACCTGGTCTCGGGCGCGATCACCCGCGCCCTCCGGTCCCTCGGCGTGGATGCGAGGGTCGGGGAGGTGCGCGGCGAGTACTGCCCCGGCGCCTGGAGCATCAACGCGCGGGGCGCGGTGAAGCTGGTGGGGATCGGGCAGCGCCTGGTCTCCGGCGCCGCTCACGTGGGGGCGGTGATCGTGGTGAGCGACGGCGACCGCCTGCGCGACCTCCTCGTGGCGGTCTACGCGGCGCTCGGCCTCGACTGGGACCCGGCGACGGTCGGAAGCGTCGAGGACGAGGTCGGGCCCGTTGGGCTGGACGCCGTGGAGGAGGCGGTCCTCTCGGAGCTGGCTTCGACGCACTCACTCGTGCCGGCGAACCTCGACGGCGCGGTGCTTGAACGCGCCGCGGAGCTGGAAAGCGGCAGGATGGTGGCATGAAGCTGCTGGCCTTCAGCGACCTCCACCGCGACCTCGCCGCTGCCGCCCAGTTGGTCGCCGGCAGCGCCGAGGCCGACGTGGTGATCGCGGCCGGCGACTTCGCCTCGGTCCACTCCGGCCTCGAGGAGACCATCGACGCACTGCGGGCGATCGAGAAGCCCACGGTCCTCATCCCGGGCAACAACGAGACCGAGGAGGCCCTGCGCGAGGCGTGCTCGGGATGGGACGCGGCGACGGTCCTGCACGGCGAGGGCGCCGAGATCGGCGGCGTTCAGTTCTTCGGGCTGGGCGCCGGGATCCCGATCACGCCCTGGGACTGGAGCTTCGACCTGGACGAGCAGGAGGCTGCCGTGATGCTCGAAGGGCTTCCGGGCGACGCCGTCCTCGTCGCCCACTCGCCGCCGTTCGGCCACGTCGATCAATCCTCGACCGGCGATCACCTCGGCAGCCGGGCGATCCTGCAGGCGATCGAGACCACGGTCCCGCGGCTTGCGGTGTGCGGGCACATCCACGAGAGCTGGGGCGCCCGGTCGACGGTCGGCCAGACCACGATCGCCAACCTCGGCCCGGGCGGGGCCACGTTCGACGTCTGAGCCGGGCTACGAGCGCCTGGCGCGGTAGGCTGCGGGTCTTGGCGCGGTTGCCGCAGACCTCCATCGAGCACCAGTGCCGCGAGCGGTTTCGCGAGCGGTCGTAGAAGGCCCAGAGGCACTCGTCGGAGACGCAGACCTTGAGGCGCTCCCACTCGCCGGTCTCCTGGGCGGCGGATACGACCGCGAGCAGACGGGCGGCGAGGGCGTCGACGCCGTCGCAGGCGGGCGCCGGCCGGGTCCGGCCGTCGGGCCCGATCTCGAAGCGAAGGCGGGCGGGCTCCGCGGCGACCCTCAGGCGCGCCACCGCCTCGGGGCGGCCCTCGCCCGTCTGGTTCGCGAGGAGCAGGGCGCGCACGGCCTCGCGGAACTCGCGCGCGCGATCGACGTCGTCGTCGGTCAGCGCCTCGTCGACCTCGAGCCCGTGACCGTCGAGCCAGGCCGCAAGCGCCTCGGGGCTGGAGATCTCCTCGACGTCGGGGTCCAGCTCGCGGGTGTTCACGAACGCCCGCACGAGCTCCAGGTCGCCGGGGGCGGGCTCGCCTTGCGCGCTCGGGCTGTAACGGGTTTGAGACACCGGTGAACAGTGTATAGTGGTGTTACGACACCGTCAAATGCCGTTCACCAGTTACACCCGGGAGGAGCGATGCAGATGCACCCCGCCTTCATCACGACGTTGATCTCGGAGCACGAGCGCAGCATGCGCGAGCGCGCGAAGCGTGCGCGGATGCGGCCCCGCCGTGAGCGCCGCGCCCGCAGCGCGCCGTGGCCTCCGTGACCTAGATCGAGCTGCCGCCCGCGTCCTCGAGCACGGCGCGGGCGGCCACCGGCTCTGGGAGCCCCACCTCGCCCAGCGCGGCGGCGACGTCGATCCTCGGTGAGTGCATGGGGGTCACCGTGACACCGCCGGGGCGCGCGCGGCAGGCTCGCGCATCCTGGCCGCCACCGCCAGCGCCGTCGTTGCCAGCAGGGCCGCGACGACGAGGTAGGCGGTCGTGTCGGAGGTGGCGTCGGCCAGGCCACCGCCGCCGGAGCCACCGAGCACCTGCCCGCCCGACCAGGCGAGGTTGACCAGGGCGAAGGCGAGCCACTGCGCCACGCCCGCGCGCTCGACGGTGTCGGAGAGGAGGGCCATCGCCGGCGTCCAGCAGAAGCCGAGCGCCAGCTCGCTGGCGACGACGGACGCCCCGAGGAGGAGGACCGCCTCTGGAAGCGGGAGCAGCAGGCACATCACGCCGGCGGCGACCAAGCCGATCCGGATCGGCCACATCCTGCCGCGCCGGTCCGAGATCCGCCCGAAGGTGGGGCTGGCGGCGCCCTCGACCAGGGCGGAGACCAGGAAGACGGCTCCCACCGCGAGGCCGCTCGCACCCAGCTCGTCCAGGCGTAGCGGAACCAGCACCCAGATCACGCCGGAGAAGATCGCCGGCAGCATCACCAGCCAGAAGCCGGTGGCCACGGGAAGGCTGGCCACCGTCCGGCGAAACCGCTCCCAGCCAGGGAGGCCGGCCGGCCCGGGGGCCGGAGTCCGGTAGGTGAGTACGGCCAGCACGGTGCCCAGCACCGCCGCCGACGAGAACACGGGCTCGGGCCCGGTGACCGACGCGATCCCGCCGATCACCGGGCCCAGCAGGACCCCGAAGATCGCAGCCGCCAGCGCCGATCCGATCAGCTCCCCGCGCCGCTCTGCCGGCGCCGCCGTGACCAGCCAGGAGAAGCCGCCGATCCAAGCGAAGGCCCCGCCCGCGCCCTGGAGGAAGCGGGCGGCGTCGAGCAGCACGATGTCGTTCGCGAAGGCGAAGACGAGGCCGGAGACGGCCATCAGCAGCATCCCTGCCATCACGGTCGGACGCACCCCGACGCGGGCGGCGAGGATCGAGCCTGGGAAGGTCCCGAGCAGCACGCCCGCCGCGTAGGAGGCGCTGAGGACCCCGGCCGCCGTCTTCGACAGCCCCAGCTCCTCGCTGTACTCGGGCAGGAGCGGCGTGATCGCCGCGAAGAACATCGTGTCGACCAAAACGACCGCGGCGACGAGGAGGAACAGGCGGCGCATCCGCCAAGGCTAGAGGGGCGCCGCGTCGCCGATGGACGCTTAGTCGGTGACCAGCACGAACGTGTCGTCGAAACGCTTCAGCAGGTCGAGCATGGGCTCGAGGTCGGGCATGCCGCCGTCGCCCGGCATGACCTCGTCCACCGCACGGAAGAAGTCCTCGGTGCGTCCGCGCGGCCTCGTCTCCCACCGAACCCTGGCCGGCGCATCGCCGCCGTTCCACATCTGGTGCGGGGTCTCGCGTGGGATGTCGATCTCGTCGCCGGGCTCGAGCGTGCGCTCTTCGCCGGCCACCACCACGCTCATCGTTCCTTCGAGCACCTCGAAGTGCTCGTCCTGGGCCGGGTGGAGGTGGTTCGGCGGCGGCCCGCCGCCCGGCTCGTAGGCGGCCTCCACCTCCAGGAGCTCCTGCTCCGAGGCGCGGACCTCCAGCGTCGAGTTCGGCGAAAGCCTCAGTGCGGCTGGCGTCACGGCCCGGGACGCTATCGCCCATTGGCTGGATTCGGCCGGTCATGGGCCCAGGGCGGGGATTGGCCCCTCGGGCGGCCCGGAATAGTCTTGGGCCCATGGCCACGGTCCGCGAGGCGGTGCTCGACCTATTCCGCGAGCGCGGGATGACGACGATCTTCGGCAACCCGGGCTCGACCGAGCTGCCGATGCTTGCCGAGCTGCCCGACGACTTCCGCTATGTGCTCGGCCTTCAGGAGGCAGTGGCCGTCGGCATGGCGGACGGGTTCGCACAGGCCAGCGGGACCACGGCCCACGTCAACCTCCATACGGCACCGGGGGTCGGAAACGGGATGGGCGCCATCTTCAACGCCCAGGCGAACCATGCGCCCCTGCTCGTGACGGCCGGCCAGCAGGCCCGGTCGCTGATGACCCTCCAGGCGAACCTCACCAACCGCGACGCGACCCGGATGCCGCACCCACTGGTGAAGTGGAGCTACGAGCCGCCACGTGCGGAGGACGTGCCGCATGCGCTCGCGCGCGGAGCTCATCTGGCCTCGCTGCCGCCACAGGGTCCGGTGTTCGTGTCGATCCCGATGGACGACTGGGCCGCCGAGGTGGATTCGGAGGCGCTGCCGCACCAGACGGGCCGGACGGTCTCTGGCCGGGCGGCCGCCGACCCGGCGCTGGTCAGGGACCTCGCGTCGCGGCTCGAGGCGGCGGCGTCCCCGGTGCTGGTAGTGGGGCCCGACGTGGACGCGACGGGAGCCTGGCACGTCGCGATCGAGCTGGCCGAGCGCCAGGCGACTCCCGGTCTGGGCAACCCCGGCGCCCGGCGGGGGGCGGATCGGCTTTCCCGAGGGCCACCCTGCGTTCCAGGGCATCATGCCTCCGGCCATCGGGCCAGTCTCAGAGACGCTGGCGGGCCACGACCTGGTCCTGGTCGCCGGCTCATCCGTCTTCCCCTACTACCCGAACATCCCCGGGCCCCTGCTCCCCGACGGCGCCTCGCTGGTCATGATCACAAGCGATCCCGAAGAGGCGGCGCGGGCGCCGATGGGGGACGCGATCGTGGCGGACGTCGCCCTCACGCTCGAGGCGCTCCTCGCCGAGCTCGGGGACTCGAGCCGCGACGCCCCACCCGAGCGACCCGCGCCGGAGGACGTGGCGGAGTCCGATCCGCTCAGCCCGACGAGCGTCCACGCGGTGCTCGCCGACGTGTTCCCCGACGACGGGATCGTGGTGCTCGAGTCGCCGTCGAGCACGCTCGCGCTTCGCAACCAGCTGCGCCTCTCCGCGCCCGGGAGCTACTACTTCGGGGCGGGCGGCGGCCTCGGGTTCGGGCTCGCCGCCGCGATCGGCGTCCAGCTCGCCCAGCCCGAGCGACAGGTTGTCTGCGTCCTCGGCGAGGGCTCGGCCCAGTACGCGATTCAAGGCCTCTGGACGGCGGCCGCCTACGAGGTGCCGGTGACCTTCCTGGTCCTGCGCAACGACGAGTACGCGATCCTCAAGTGGTTCGCCGGACTGGAGTCGGTGACGGGAGCCCCGGGCCTCGACCTGCCCGGACTCGAATCCGCCAGCGTCGCCGATGCCTATGGCGTCCCCGCAAGCCGCGTGGCCGGGCGGGACGAGCTCCACGCGGCGCTCGCCGACGCCATCGAGGCCGAGGGGCCGCGCCTGGTCGAGGTGCCGGTCGCCCCCGGCATGGCGCTGGCCTGAGGTTCTGCCGGTGGCCCTGCTCGATGCCGACGTCGAGCGGATCGGCCGGCCGCCGGGCGAACCCAGCGACGACAGGGCGCCCGAGTGGGTCGCGCGGGGGACGCCGGAGCCGATGCGGCGCGAGTTGGTCTCCCTGCTCGGCGCCGACCGGGTCCTCACCCGCGCGCTCGACCTCGTCCGCTACGCCTCGGACGCGAGCCCGTACCGGTACATCCCACAGGCTGTCGTCGTCGCACGGGACGCGGGCGACGTCGCCAAGGTCGTGGCCTACGCGCGCCGAAGCGGCGTCGGGGTGACGCTGCGCGCGGGCGGCACCAGCGTGAACGGCCAGGCCCAGACCGAGGGCATCCTCGTCGACGTCCGCCGCCACTGGTCGGGGATCACGGTGGAGGCGGACGGCGCTCGCTGCCGCGTGCGCCCCGGGACCGTGCTCGGGCACGCCAACCGCGTCCTCGAGCCGTACGGGCGCAAGCTCGGCCCCGATCCCGCTTCGACGGACGCGGCCACCGTCGGCGGCGTCATCGCCAACAACTCGGGCGGCATGCGCTGTGGCGTCGTCCGCGACTCGTACTCGACGGTTCAGGCACTCCGGCTCGTCCTCGCCTCGGGAACCGAGATCGACACCGACGCGCCCGCGGCAGAGGAGGAGTTCGCGCGCCTCGAGCCCAAGCTGGCCTCCGGGCTGGCCGAGATCCGCGACGAGATTCGCGCGGACGCCGAGCTCAGCGAGCGCATCCGGCGGAAGTTCGAGATCAAGAACACGATGGGCTACCGGCTCTGCGCCTTCCTCGACGCGGACGCCCCGCTCGAGATCTTCCGCCGCCTCGTGGTCGGGTCCGAGGGGACGCTCGCGTTCATCGCAGAGGCGGTGTTCGAGACGGTTCCGCTGCCCACCCGAACGACGGTCTCCTGGCTTCACTTCGCCAGCATCGACGCTGCTGTCGCTCCTGTGCCCGACCTGGTGGCCGCCGGGGCCAGCGCGGTCGAGCTGATGGTCGCCCCGGCCCTGATCGTCGCCTCGCACAACATCCCCGGTGCGCCCGAGCACTGGCGCGAGCTGCCCGGCGACTCCGCGGCGCTGCTCGTCGAGTTCGGCGGAGCCGACGCCGAGCTGGACGCGGCCGAGGGACGGGCGGGTGACGTGCTCGCCGGCCACGACCTGCTTCGACCGCCCGCCTTCACACGTGAGGCGGAGGCGACCGAGATCGCCTGGCGGGTCCGCGAGGGCATGTTCGGGCTGATCGGGAAGCTCCGGCCGCCGGGGACCGCCCTCATCACCGAGGACGTCTGCGTCGCGCCCGGGCGGATCGCCGAAGCCTCCGCCGACATCCAGGCACTGCTGGGCGAGCACGGGTTCCTGACCGGCGTGGCCGGCCACGCGTCGGCGGGGAACCTGCACTTCACGCTGACGCCTGATCTCGCGAAGCCGGAGGACCGCGAGCGCTACGAGGCCTTCATGGGCTCGCTGGTGGAGCTGATCGTCGACAAGTACGGCGGCTCGCTCAAGGCCGAGCACGGGACCGGCCTCAACATGGCCCCGTACCTCGAGCGCGAGTGGGGCCCGAAGGCCACGGAGCTGATGTGGCGGATCAAGCGCCTCGCTGACCCGGATTCGGTGCTGGCCCCGGGCGTGATCCTGAACCGCGATCCGACGGTGCACCTGCGAAACCTCCAATCGACGCCCCCGATAGAGCAGGAGGCGACGACCTGCGTCGAGTGCGGGATGTGCGAGCCGGTCTGCCCCTCGCGGAACACCACGACCACCCCGCGGCAGCGGATCCTGGTCCGCCGCGAGATGGCCCGCCAACCCGAGGGCTCGCCGGTGCTGGAGTCACTGCTGCGGGAGTACGAGCACGACGGGATCCGGACCTGCGCCGCCGACGGCAGCTGCGGGCCGGCCTGTCCCCTGGCGATCGACACCGGAGCGCTGGTGAAGCGGTTCCGGGCGCTGGAGCACGGCGAGCGCGCCGAGCGCGTGGCCGAGCGGCTTGCCCACCGCTGGGCTATGGTCGAGCGCGTGGCCCGGGCCGGCCTCCGCGCCGGCGGCCTCGCCTCGGGCCGGCCGGCTCGTGCCGCCAGCCGCGCGGCGCGCCGAGGCGTCAGCGACGAGCTGATTCCCGAGTGGCCGCCGAACATGCCCACTCCCGCCCCGGCGTCGCTGCCCGCGACTCACAGGCAGGGAGCGGCGGCCGTCTACATGCCGGCGTGCATCAACCGCATCTTCGGGAACCCGCGGGGCGCGGAGCCCGCGCCGACGCTGCCCGAGGCGATGGTCGAGGTGTCCCGCCGGGCGGGCCGGCCCGTCTGGATCCCCGATGACGTGGCCGGCAACTGCTGCGCGACCCCGTGGAGCTCGAAGGGGTACGAGCGGGGCAGAGAGCTGATGAGCAGGCGCGTCGCGGAGTCCGTCCTGCGGTGGACGGAGGGAGGCGCTCTGCCGTTGGTCGTGGACGCGAGCTCATGCGTCCAGGGGCTGGTGAGGGAGGTGGCCCCGGAGCTGGACGAGGCGGCGTGCCGGCGCTATGCGGACGTGCAGGTCCTCGACTCGATCGAGTGGGCGCACGAGCACTTGCTGCCGGCGCTCGACGTCTCCGGCCGGGTTGCGTCGGTCGCCGTCCACCCCACGTGCTCGGTCGAACAGCTCGGACTGCGCCCCCGGCTCGAGTCGCTCGCGCGTGCGCTGGCCGACGAGGTCGTCGTCCCGGCGGCGGCCGGCTGCTGCGGCATGGCGGGCGACCGCGGCCTCCTCCATCCCGAGCTGCCCGCCTCGGCGCTTCGCGACGAGGCCGCCGAGCTCGACGGCCGGGCGTTCGACGCCTGCCTGTGCTCCAACCGCACGTGCGAGATCGGTCTCCAGAGGGAGACCGGCCGCCCGTTCGAGTCGTTCGTGTTCCTGCTCGAGCGCCTGACCCGCTAACCGGCCCCAGGCCCAGGCGTTGTCGGAAAAGGCCCATGAGGTGGGACAAAGCCGACAACGCTCGTCGTCCGGGGATCCTGCTCCGTTCGATTCACGTCCTGGCTGGGTCGCCTCCCTACCCAGCCCCGTCGGCGGCTCGGATCACGACCCGGTTGGAGCTGGGATCGGGGACGGCGACAGCGCGGTCGTCCTCCTCGACCGCAACCCCCGCGTCCTCCAGCCGCCCGGCGATCGCGTCGGCGTCGGCGCTCGTGGGCACCACTACCTCGAAGGCGTCCAGCCCGCGGCTTCCCTCGGGTGGCGGAGGCGCTCCCTCGCCCACCCAGGTGTTGAGCCCGAGGTGGTGGTGATAGCCGCCGGCGGAGACGAACAGGGCGCCCGGATAACCGCGCACCGTCGGCTCGAAGCCGATGACGCCCGAGTAGAAGGCCTCCGAGCCGGCTATGTCGGCGACGTTGAGGTGCACATGGCCCATGCGCGTTCCCGCGGCCATCGGCCCGGCCTCCCCCGCCTCGGGCTCGGCGAGGACGGACGAGAGGTCGAGCGGAAGCGTGTCCATCTGCAGCTGGCCGTCGGCCCTGGGCCAGTCCTCGCTCGGGCGGTCGCGATAGATCTCGATGCCGTTGCCCTCGGGGTCGCTGGTGTAGAGCGCCTCGCTGACGAGGTGATCCGAGGCGCCCGTGAGGCCCCAGCCCGCGTCAGCCAGACGGCGGAGCGCGGCGCCCAGCCGCCCTCGGTCCGGCACCAGGATCGCGAGGTGAAACAGGCCAGTCGTGTGCGGGGGCCGCGGAGGAGCGTCGGCATCGCTCACGAGCTCGACCAGGGGCCGGCCGCCCGCGCCGAGCCGCGCGAGCGAGGAGGAGCGCTCGAGCGACTCGAGCCCGATCACGTCCTCGTAGAACCTGGCCAGCTCATCGAGGCCACCTACCCGAAGCCGAACGGCGCCCATCGCCGTCCGGGGGTCGATCACGTCCGTATCGCCTGCCATGGGCGTGACAATAGGACCAGGCACGCTTCGACCCCACCGCGCCTTAACAAGACCTTCTTGCGCGGTAGTGGGGTGCGGCGTAACCTTTTGGCGTTCGAGGAGATAGGTGAGAGGGATGCCGACAGCGACCACACTGACCCGCGCCCGGGTTTCGCCGGCGCCCCTGCCCAGTTTGGAGGACGCTGATCTGGTGCGGCGCGCGCGAGACGGTGACGAGCGCGCGTTCGAGGAGATCGTGCGCCGCTACCGCGCGCCCCTCATCCGCTACAGCGCGCGCCACGTCGGGCGCGACAACGCCGAGGACGTGACCCAGCACGCGCTGGCTCGCGCGGCGGCCCACCTCCGCGACGACCCGCGCCCGATCCACCTGCGGGCGTGGCTCTACCGGGTGGCCCACAACGCCGCGATCAACATGCGCGCGCGCAAGGACTTCAGCCACGAGGAGCTGAGCCCCGAGATAGACGGCGTGCCGCAGCCGCCCGAGCTGGCGGCCCAGCGCAGCGAGGTGCGTCAGGTGGTGTCCGACCTGGACCGCCTGCCGGAACGCCAGCGCACGGCGCTCCTGCTCAGCGTCTTCGAGGGGCTCGGATATGAGGAGATCGCGGCGCGGCTCGACACCTCGCCCAACTCCGTCCGGGCGCTGCTCTCGCGAGCCCGCGTGCACCTGCGCAAGGCCGCCACAGCGCTCGCGCCCCTGCCGCTTCTCGAGTCGCTGGTCCGGAAGGTGACGGCGCTCGCCGGCGGCGCGGGCGGGAGCTCGGGGACGGTCGTCGCCGGCGGCACCGTGGTCCAGGCGAAGCTGGTCGCGATCGCGGCGACCACGGTCGTGGCCGGGGCCGCCACCGCCGAGCAGGCCGCTTCCGACAACGAGCCGAGCGCGGGCTCTGGTGTCCCGGCTCTCGCACAGGCAGCCCCGGCGATCCGCGCTGCCGCGGTCCCGCTCGACGTCGAGCACATGCTCCCGCACGTTCCCGCACCCACCACCCCGGAGCCCAGGGCCACCCCGCCGCCTCCGCCGCCCGCGCCGCAGCCTCCGGTTGAGCCGGTCCCTCCCGTCGCGACGCCAGTTCCCGAGCCGGTCCCCGAGGCGCCGGTCGAGGAAGCGCCTCCGGTCGACGAGCCGCCGGCCGAGCCGGCGCCCGAGGCGCCCAAGGAGGAAGAGGAGACCTTCGAGAACCATCCTCCCCCCGCCGACGGCATCGACCCCCCGGCCGAGGGCGGCACGCCGCCTGAGGGCTACACGCCCACGCCGTCGGGCGGCTACGGACAGCCCTAGCCCGACGCCGGCCTGAGCGGCCAGGTCGGGACCGATTCGTTGCGTGCGTATCGGCCACTCGCCGGTTGTTAGAGGAAGTGGGGTTGCCGACCACCCGGCAGGGTGCGGGCGGCGGCCGGGCCAGGTCGAGGCTCTTGCACCGCAGGGGGGTGTGAGCCGACCGGCCCGGCCGCTCGACCGCCCGTGCGGCGCGCGTCGCTTGCGCATAGGATGGAGCGGCTGCCAGTCCCCGAGAGAGGTCTCACCGTGTCGCGATTCCGCTTTCCGTTCCTGCTGATCCTCGTCCTCGCCGCGCTCGTCGCCGGCTGCGGGGACGATGACGACTCGTCCGAGGAGGGCTCCTCCGAGGAGACCGTCTCGCTGGAGGACTGCACGCCCGACCAGCTGCAGACCCTGGAGGACGCGACGCTCACCGTCGCCACCGACAGCCCCGCGTTCCCGCCCTACTTCGAGGACGACGACCCGACCAACGGGAAGGGCTTCGAGAGCGCCGTCGCCTACGCGATCGCCGACACCCTCGGCTACTCCGAGTCGGACGTGAGCTGGGTGGTCGAGCCCTTCAACTCCTCCTACGCGCCGGGCCCGAAGGACTTCGACTTCGACGTCAACCAGATCTCGATCACGCCGAAGCGCGCCGAGCAGGTCGACTTCTCCACCGCCTACTACACGGCAAAGCAGGCGGTTGTGGCGCTGAAGGCCTCCGACGCCGCGAAGGCCACCTCGCTGGCCGACCTCGCCGACGCCAACATCGGCGTCCAGATCGGGACCACCAGCCTGGAGGCCGTCGAGGCCTCGATCCAGCCCAGCGACGAGCCGCAGGTCTTCGACACCTCCAACGATGTCGTCTCGGCGCTCAAGAACGAGCAGGTGGACGCGATCGTGGTCGACGTGCCAACCGCCTTCTTCCTCACGGCGGTCCAGGTGCCCGAGGCCACCACGGTAGGCCAGTTCGCCGCCCCCGGCGGCGACGAGTGGGGCGCGCTGCTAGAGAAGGACTCGCCCCTCACCGACTGCGTGTCGGCCGCGATCGCCGACCTGACCGACTCCGGCGAGCTGGCCGAGATCGAGCAGGAATGGATCGCCGACAAGACCGACGCCCCCGTGCTCGAGTAGCGCCCGGGCAGCCCACCCGCACCCCCGGCCGATGACCGATCGTCGCGCCGAGCGCGCTGTCGCGCGACGCGAGCGCGACCGGCGAGGCCAGCTGATCGCCGCCATCTCGACGGTCGTGGTGCTGGGCGGCATCGCCGCGCTCGTGCTCACCAGCCCTGGCTGGCCGGTGGTGCGCGACTCGTTCTTCAACTACGAGGTCTTCACCGACTCCTTCCCCGGCATCCTCAGCGCGTTCTGGCTCGACGTCAAGGTGTTCCTCGTGGTGGAGGTCGCGGTGCTGATCGTCGGCCTCGTCGTGGCCCTCGTGCGCGTGGTAAGGGCCCCGGCGCTGTTCCCGGTGCGGGTGCTGGCGATCGTCTACACCGACGTCTTCCGTGGGATCCCGACGATCCTGCTCGTGTACCTCGTCGGGTTCGGCGTGCCGGCGCTGGCGGTCGCGACGGACGGCGGCACCACCCCCCTCTCGTGGCTCCCCACCGAACCCGTCCTGCTCGGCGGGATCGCGCTCACCCTCTCCTACGGGGCATACGTGGCGGAGGTCTACAGGGCAGGGCTCAACTCGGTTCACCGCGGCCAGCGGGACGCGGCCCTGGCCGTCGGCCTCACCGAGGGCCAGGCGCTCCGTCACGTGATCGTGCCGCAGGCCGTGCGGCGCGTCGGCCCGCCCCTCCTCAACGACTTCATCGCCCTCCAAAAGGACGTCGCCCTCCTGGGGATCCTCGGGGTCGTCGAGGCCTTCCGACAGGCGCAGATCGACGCCTCGACCGACTTCAACTACACGCCGATGATCGCGGCGGCCCTGCTCTACCTCTGCATCACGATTCCGATGGCGCGCCTGCTCGACCGCTGGGAGCGCGGGAAGGCACGGGCATGAGCGGGCCCGTGCTCGAACTTCGCGGAGTGACCAAGGCCTTCGGCGAGTTGAAGGTACTGCACGGCATCGACCTGGCGGTGGCCGAGCACGAGTCGGTGGCGCTGATCGGCGCGTCGGGCTCGGGCAAGTCGACGATCCTGCGCTGCGTCGACCTGTTGGAGGAGATCGACGACGGCGATGTCCTCCTCGACGGCGAGGTGATCACCGATCCGTCCGTCGATCCCGTTGAGGTGCGCCGCCGGCTCGGGCTGGTGTTCCAGGCCTACAACCTGTTCCCGCACCTCGACGTGATCGACAACGTCCTGCTGGGCATCGTGCAGGGCCACGACGTCCCGCGTGAGCAGGCCGAGGAGATCGCGACGAAGCTCCTGGCCCGCTTCGGCATGGACGGCCGCGAGAAGGACCTACCCGACCGTCTCTCCGGCGGACAGCAGCAGCGGGTGGCGATCGCCCGCGCCTTCGCCACCCGGCCCAGGGCGATGCTGCTCGACGAGGTGACGAGCGCGCTCGATCCCGAGCTGGTCGGCGAGGTGCTGGCCGCCGTGCGCGACCTCAAGGCCGAGGGCGTGACCATGCTGATCGCGACGCACGAGATGGCCTTCGCCAGGGAGGTCGCCGACCGGGTCGGGTTCCTCCACGAGGGACGGCTGCTCGAGGTGGGCCCGCCGGAGCAGGTCCTCGAGGACCCGGAGCAGGCCGAGACGAAGCAGTTCCTGCGCCGACTGCTGGCGGCCGGGCGCGCCTAGCCGTACCTCCCGGCGGGGATCCAGCCGAACGCCCGGACGGCCGCGGTAGTAGGTCCGTGCCCAGCCGAGGCAGCTGATGACCTCACTCGCCGGCCGGGCCACGCAGTGATCGCGCATGTCGGCCAGGAAGCGCTCGTCCACGTCGAGCCGGCGCTCTCCGAGCAGCCCGAGCGGCCCGTAGTTGCGGTAGCCGAAGTCGTGGCGCAGGCAGGCGTCGGTGAAGTCGTAGGTTGGCCCGGAGCTGCCGAGGACGGGCGCCGTGCAGAGGTCGGTCGAGTAGTCGAGGCGCTCGTCGCGGCTCGGAGAGGTGCGATAGGCGAGGAAGTCCGCCAGCTCCCCGGACAGCAGGCCCTCCACCACCTCGATCGCAGGGGCCGGCTCAACCTCCGCCGTTTCGCCAGGCATGATCGCGCGCGCCAGCGCCCCCGGCAGGCCCGATGCGGGAACCCGGCCGACCGGGAGCATCGCGGCCAACGTGAGGGCAACGAGCGCAATCAGGCCCACGTGCTCGACGCTTGCCTGCCCGCGCTGACAACTCGGCTTCACACCCCGATGAGGGCGCGGCGAGCGGCATTTCACCCCCTACAATCAGTGGGACATACGGGGGCGTTTCAGATTCGACGTGAAGCTGGACCGTCTCGGTGTTGCGAGTCGAGGATCCGGGTTGGCCTCGTTAAATACCCCCGGAAAACCATAAGTGCGAACTCTGATCATGAGTTCGCCCTCACTGCCTAACAGCAGCTGAGGGTAGTCGCGCCGGATAGCCCACGATCCGGGTCGCGGCTTCAGAAAGTGGGCTCACCCCGACGGTAGGACCCTCGACCGAAGGGGGACATCCTTAGGAGGGTGTGGCGTCCGGGCACGTGCCCCTCGGATCGACCGAACCGGACGCCGAGATCAGACTCCGAGGGAACGCTCGTAGTACGCATCGAGACAGGCTTCGCGGACGTGGATGCAACTTCCACCGCCTCCATTCCCCCGGATCCCGACGCCGGCCCCTTGACCACGGCGCGCTGGCGCCGAGCCCTGATGAACCGAAGCCCTTCCTCGACGTCACGTCGTTGTCGAGGGTAAAGCCGGCACGGTCGACGTAGAACGTCTTCGCCCGCTCGACGTCGGTGACCGGATGGGCAGGGCTCGAGCTTGAAGTCCACGCGGCGCGAGACTCTATCTGCCTGCCGTGGTCGTAGGGTGTCGCGCTTCGTGGGACTGCTGATCCTCAACGCGACCGGGCCGAGGGGCGAGGAGCTGGCCATGGCCGCCGGCAAGCTGACCGAGATCCCGGTTGGTTACGACTCGGAGCTCGACTCCGCCACGTTCGATTCCGACGCCTACGACGAGGCCGAGCTCCAGGGCATTCTCTTCGACGCCCTCGGGGGGATCGACCCCGACTGGCGCTCGCACCTAGAGCTGGCCGAGTAGCCGACGCGGCGCCCGCCGGGAACCCGCGTCCCTAACGCTACATTTAGTGAAGCATTGGACAATCCGTGCCCGCGATGACCGATACCAGAGCCACATCCTGGCCTCCCGAGGCTCCCCCCGAGCCCGAGTACGAGCCGATCCAGCCCGGCTCGGGTCGCGGCTCCGATTGGCGCGAGCGCGGCCGCAAGCTGTTCGGCCCGCTGCTCGCCGGTCTGGTGCTGCTGGTGACCAAGGGCAAGGCGATTCTGCTCCTGCTCCCGAAGCTGAAGCTCTTCACCACCTCGGCGACGATGCTCGTCTCGATCGCCGCCTACGCCCTGATCTGGCCGTGGACCTTCGCGCTCGGGTTCGTGCTGCTGCTGCTGCTCCACGAGCTGGGCCACGTGATCCAGCTCCGCCGCGAGGGCGTGGAGGCGTCGGCACCGATGTTCATTCCGTTCCTGGGCGCCGTGATCGCTGCCAAGTCGATGGGTGACGACGCGGCGGCCGAAGCCCGTGTCGGCCTCGCGGGGCCGATCCTCGGCTCGATCGCCACCCTGGTCCCGCTGGGCATCTGGCTTGCAACGGACGAGCCGTTCTGGCAGGCGCTCGCCTACATCGGGTTCTTCATCAACCTCATCAACCTGCTCCCCGTCCTGCCGCTCGACGGCGGCCGGGCGATGGCCGCGCTCTCGCCGTGGGTGTGGGCGGTGGGCTTCGCGGCGCTCGTCGCGCTCACCTTCGCCTTCCCGAACCCGATCCTGATCCTGGTCCTCATCTTCGGCGGCATGGAGAGCTGGCGCCGCTGGAAGCTCCGCAACACGCCGGAGTCGCGGGAGTACCACGCGATCCCCGGGCGCACGCGGGCGCTGATCGCGGTCACCTACCTGCTGCTCGCGGGCCTGCTCGCGCTGGGCATGACCGAGACATTCCTCGAGCGCGACTTCTCCGACGTCTGACGTTTGCCAAGCTGAGGGGGTGAGCGCTCGCGAGTTCGACGTGGTCGTGCTGGGCGCCGGATCCTCGGGGGAGGTCTGCGCCGGCCGGCTGGCCGACGGCGGCCTCGACGTGGCGATCGTGGAGGGCCACCTGGTCGGCGGCGAATGCTCCTACTACGCCTGCATGCCCTCGAAGGCGCTGCTGCGCCCGGCGCAGGCGCTGGCGGAGGTGCGGCGGGTGCCCGGTGCGGCGGAGGCGGTGACGGGCGAGTTGGATGTCGGCGCCGCGTTGCGCCGCCGCGACGAGGTGATCTCCAGCCGCGATGACTCCCGACAACTGCCCTGGCTCGAGGAGAAGAGGATCGAGCTGTTCCGCGGCGAGGGTCGGCTGGAGGGCGAGCTTCACGCCTGGGCGGGCAGCCAGGAGCTACGGGCGCGGCGGGCGGTCGTCGTCGCGACCGGGACCGCCGCTGCGCTGCCGCCGATCGAAGGGCTGGACGAGATCGAGGCCTGGACGAACCGGGAGGCGACGACGGCCTCCGAGCTTCCGGGGCGCCTGCTCGTGCTCGGGGGCGGCCCCGTGGGCGCCGAGCTCGCCCAGGCCTATGCCACGCTTGGCTCGAGCGTCGCGCTGGTCGAGTCCGAGGAACGGCTGGTGCCGCGGATGGAGGGGTTCGCCAGCGAGGAGGTCGCCGCGGGGCTGCTCGAGTCCGGCGTCGAGCTGAAGCTAGGCGTGCTCGCCGACGCGGCCTCGGGCGACCGCGTGGTGAGGGTCTCGCTGTCGGACGGGAGCGCGATCGAGGGCGACGCGCTCCTGGTCGCGATCGGCCGCAGGGCGCGTACGGAGGGGATCGGGCTGGAGACCGTGGGGGCCGCGGCCGGTGGCTTCCTGGAGGTGGACGACCAGATGCGCGTCGGCGGGAGCGACTGGCTGTACGCGGTCGGCGACGTGAATGGCCGGGCACTGCTGACGCACATGGGCAAGTACCAGGCGCGAATCTGCGCCGACCACGTCCTGGGCAAGGACGTCGCGGCAACCCAGGACCGGGAGAACCCACCGCAGGTGGTGTTCACGGAGCCACAGGCGGCGAGCGTCGGACACACGCTCGCGACCGCGCTGGAGGCGGGTCTCGACGCCCGCGCCGTGGACGCCGAAACCTCCCGCACCGCCGGCGCGAGCTTTCACGGCAGGAACGCACCGGGCACCAGCCGACTGGTGGTAGACGAGGCACGACGGGTGCTCGTGGGGGCGACGTTCGTGGGCCCGGACGTCGGCGAGTGGTTGCATGCGGCGACGGTGGCGATCGTGGGCGAGGTGCCGTTGGATCGCCTTTGGCACGCCGTGGCGCCGTATCCAACCCGCAGCGAGATCTGGCTGAAGCTGCTCGAGGGGTACGGGCTCTAGAACGTCAGATCGAGACGCGACCCTTGAGGTCGTCGATGAACGCGCGGGGAAAGCCCGGGATCTGATCGAGGTCCTCGAGCGACGCGAAGCCGCCGGTGCGCTCCCGGTACGACAGGACCCTCCCGGTCTGGGTGACGGACAGCCCCACCTCACGCAGCTGCTCGTAGGTCGCCGTGTTGATGCTGAGCTGACCGGCCGCGGGCGCGGGCGGCGGGGCCGGGGGCGGCTCGGGCGCCAGAGGAGGCTCGGGGGTGGTCGGCGGCTCGGGCGCCGGGGGCTCATGGGCCTGCGCTGACCCCGGTGGCTCAAGTGGGGCCTCGGAGAGTGCCGCGGGCGCTTCGGGCGGTGCCTCGACGGCCGGCTCGGGCGGCGTCTCGGGCCGGGATGTGGTCTCAGGGGCCTCCGGCGGCGCCTGGGCCGCGGGGTCGAAGATCTCTTCCACGTCTAGCTCCGGCGTGCGCTCGCCGATGCTGTTCACGGCCTCGCGGGCACGCTCCTCCGCCTGGCCCGCACGTCGTTCGGCCTCGGCGATCCGGTCAAGCATCTCCCGCAGCTGCTGCTCGCGCTCAACCTCCTCCGCCTTGAGCGCGGCCAGCCGCTCGGCCCTGGATGCACGCGCTTCGGCCTGCGTGGCTCGCGCCTCGACCTCCTCGAGGCGCTCTGCCGCGGTCTCGAGCGCCCGCACTGTGCGCTCCTGGCTGCTCGCCAGCCTGCGCTCCACCTCCTGGAGCTCGCGGGCGAGTTCCTCCTCCTGGGCCCCTCGCTCCGCCAGCTGGCGCTCGGTCTCGCGCAGCTCCGCCAGCCGCGCGGCACGCTCGGGTCCCTCCCGCTCGGCCTCCGCCCGCAGGCGCTGTTCGCCGGCCTGGGTCGCCTCCTCCGCGGCCTGGCTGACCCGGTCCTCAGCCTCGGTCCGTGCCTCCCGCGTCCGCTCCTCGGCCGTGCGCTGCATCTCCTCGACCGCGCGGACACGGCGGTCGGCCTCCGCCCGAATCCTCTCCTCCTCCGCCCGGATCCTCTCCTCCTCAGAGGCGCGCTCGCTGCGCTCGAGCCGGGCGAGCGCCTCGCGCTCGGCGGCCTCGCGGACCTGCCGCTCGTCTTCGCCCGGCCCAGGGGACACGGTGCTCTCCGGAGCCGGGGTCTCCGGCCCTTGTGCCTGGGGCGCCGGCGCCGAGGGCCTCTCCTCCGCGACAGGCGGCTGGACCGGGTCGGCCATCGTCGGCTCGTCCGGGCTGGGAGTCTCGTCGGCCGGGTCCGGGAGGACGGCGAACTCCTCGCTGGCTGGCTCGGGGGCGTCTGGCGGCAGCGCGCCGGCGGGCGTGGGGCGGGCTCCCGCGTCTGCCGCCGTGGACTGCCCCGTCCAGGCCTGGAGCGCCGGTGGCTCGGGCGTGGCGGCCTCCTGCGTTGCGGGCTGGGGCGTCGGGTCCTGCGGCTGCGCGGCACCAGACTTCTTCGCCGCCTTCTCGGCGGCCTTCGCCGCCTTCTTGGCCCGCCGCTCCTGCGCCTTTGCCTCGGCCTGCTCCTCCCGCTTGGTCTGGCGCTCTGCGATCGCCCGCTTGCGCTCGGCCTCCATTCGCTCCTTCTCCTGGGCCTTGGCGGCCTTCTTGGCCTTCCCTGCGCGACTCCCGCTTCGACGGGGCCTGCGGAGGCGTCGCGAGCGGGGCGGCCGAGGCGCCGGCGTTGGCGGTCAGGGTCGCCGGCGTGGGAGCCTGAGGCGAGGTGGCGGGCGGTTCCGCACCCGGCACAGGGGTCGGGGGCGTGGGATCCTGAGGCGAGGTGGCGGGCGGTTCCGCACCACTCGCCTTCTTCGCCTGCTTCTTGGCCTGCTTGGCCTCCTTCTCTGCCTGCTTGGCCTGCTTTGCCTCCTCGCGCTGCCGGTTCTTCTCCTCGGCCCCCGCTCGCTTCTGCTCCGCCTTCTCCCGGCGCTTGCGCTCGCGCTTGGACTCGCCGGCGGCCGGGGCGGCACCCGCCGGCGCCCCGGGGGGCGCGACCGATTCCCCGTCGGCGGTCGGGTCGGGCGTCGGCGGCGTGGGAGCCGTCCCCGTCACGGCCGCAGGCGTGGAGGCGGCCCCCGCGGCGGTCGCGGGTGGCGCCTGGGGGGACACGGACGCCTGGGACGACTGCTCCCCGGCCGCCGGCACCGGCGCCGCTGCCTGCTCGTCCCCGTCCTTGCTTCGCCTCAACCTGAAAGACGGCATCGCCCGAATCCTCTCACGCCGCACTGGCTCACGCATCCCCGGCGCGATCGGCGCGGGTGTTGCAGCGGCCCGCCGAGCTCAGCGGCCACGGCGGCGGTCGCTCAGCTCCCGTTCGACCTCGCGGCGCTGGTCACGGTCGCGCAGCTCGCGGCGCTTGTCGCGCTGCTCCTTGCCGCGCGCGAGGGCCAGCTCGAGCTTGGCCCGGGGCCCCTTGAAGTAGATCCGCAGCGGCACCAGGGTGAGCCCCCTCTGCTGCGTCTTGCCCATCAGCCGCTCGATCTCCCGGCGGTGCAGGAGCAGCTTGCGCGGGCGCTCGGGCTCATGGTTCTCCATCGAGGCCGGCTCGTACGGCGGGATGTAGGCCCCCCGAAGCCAAACCTCGCCTCCGTCGACGGCCGCGTACGCCTCGGCGATCTGCGCCTTCCCCTCGCGCAGGGACTTCACCTCGCTGCCAGTCAACTCCAGGCCGGCCTCGAATCGCTCGAGGATCTCGTACTTGTGGCGGGCGCGGCGGTTGCTTGCCACGTCGCCCGGGTCGGTCTTGCGCTTGCCCTTCTTCGCCATCGGACCTCAGCCTCTCCGGCGGCGGCGCTGCCCCTCGCGGGTGCCCTGGGCCTTGCGCCGCGTCTCGCGCGGGCGCCGCGCCGGCGGGCGCTTTCGCGGCTTGGACTGAACGGGCGGGAGCTCGATCGCCGGCTCGAGGTCCACCCGGCCCCGGGCGCGCTCGACCCCGTCCACCGAGACCGTCACCGGATCGCCAAGCCGGACCCGGTGACCGTCGCGCCTGCCGACCAGCGCAGTCTCGGTCTCGTTCAGGTCGTAGTAGTCGCCCCGCAGGAGGCGCACCGGGAGGAAGCCCTCGTAGACGTCGGCCAGCTCGCCCTGGAAACGGACGAAGGCGCCGCCGCCGACCAGCCCCGAGATCTCGCCCTCGAAGCGCGCGTCCCAGCCGCGGGCGAACAGCTCGCGCTCGAGCAGGAACGCCGCGCAGATCCGGTCGGCGCGGCGTTCCAGCCCCATCGCCTCCCGCTCGCGCTCGGAGCTGTGCACGCCGGCCTCCTCGACGTGCCGGCGCTCGGGCTGGGCCTCCCCCAGCCCCAGCACCGAGAGCAGCGCGCGGTGGGCGACCAGGTCCGGATAGCGGCGTATCGGCGAGGTGAAGTGGGAGTACGCGGCGCTGCCGAGGCCGGCGTGCCCGACGTTGCGGTGGCTGTACGAGGCCTGCTTGAGCGAGCGAAGGATGAGCGAGGTATACGCCGCACGGCCATGGCCCCGGCGGTCGGCCTCCTTCGTGGCGAGCCGGCTCGCCTCCGCGACGAGGGCGCCAGCCTCCTGGGGCTGGAGGTTCCGGGGCAGCGGCGGCGTCGGCACGTCCAGCGCCGCGAGCTGCTCGAACAGAAGCGCGACTCGCTCCGGGTCGGGTGGCTCGTGGATGCGGTAGAGCGCAGGGACCCGGCGTGCCTCGAGCAGCTGGGCCACCTGCTCGTTGGTGAGGATCATCAGCTGCTCGATCAGGCGGTGGGATTCGGTCTGCTCGCGGCCGTGGGCTGCGGACACCGCCCCCTCGGAGTCGAACTCGAAGTCGGGCTCGGAGCTCTGGATCTCGAGCGCGTCGCCCCTGCGCCGCCCCGCGAGCGCCGCGGCCGCGGCCCGCGCGTGGGCGAGCGGTTCGGCGACGATCACCGGGGCCTCGTGTTGCCCCGCGAAGATGCGATCGAGCTGGTCGTAGTCGAGCCGGGCGTCGGAGCGGATCCGGCTGCGATAGAAGCTCGGGTCGCGGGCCTCGCCGCTGGGCGAAAGCCAGACCTCCATTGTCACCGCGAGGCGCTCGACCCCCGGCGCCAGGCTGCACGCGACACCCGAGAGCGCGTCCGGCAGCATCGGCTCGACCGTGCCCGGCACGTAGATGCTGGTCCCCCGCTGGTAGGCCTCCCGCTCGAGGGCCGACCCGGGCCGGACATGGGCCGCGACGTCGGCGATGTGGATCCACAGGCGCCATCCGTCACCCTCGGGCTGCGCGGAGACGGCATCGTCGAAGTCCCGCGCCGAGGCGGGGTCGACCGTGAAGGTGTCGAGCGCCGTCAAGTTCCGGCGCTCGTTGCCGTTTGCCCGCTGCGCCGCGGAATCGGCCGCCGCGACGGCCTCGGCCTCGATCTGTGGCCCAAAGCCCCGGTCGACCCCCTCCTCCCACAGCCACGCGGCCACGACGTCCGCGGCCCGCTCGGGAGAGCCCAGCTCGCGTACAGCACGCGCCTCTCGGCCGTCGCGCTCGACGAGCACCATCGTCCCCGGCGCCGGGGTGTTCTGGCCGCCTGCCAGCGGCACCTGCGGCCCGGGCTCGAACAGGGGCTCGGCGACGCGGAACCGCCCCCGCTTTGCGGCGACGGCCACAAACCTGGCGTCTGCCTCGTCCCCGGCCATCAGCTTCCGAGCATCGAGCGGAGCTCCTCGATGCCCGCCTCGCGCCCCTCATCGGCCGGGGTGGCCGGATCGTCCTTGGCGTCCACGTCGGGCTGGACCCCGTTGCCCGCAAGCGACTCGCCCTCCGAGGTGACGTATTCGCCGATCGTCAGGTCAAGCGCGCCTCCCGCCGGCAGGCGCAGGATCTCCTGAACGGTGTTCTTGCCGTACGTGCGTGTGCCCACCAGGGTGGCCAGGCCGTAGTCTTGGAGCGCGGACGCGAGGATCTCCGCCGCCGAGGCCGTGTCGCGGTTGATCAGCACGACCATCGGGCGCGGGTCCAGGGCCTCGCCCGCCGCCTCGAAGTCCTGGTCCCCCGACGCGCGGGCGGAGGTCGAGACCACCACCCCGTCCTCGACGAAGGTCCCAGCGGACAGCACCGCCTCGTTCAGGAGGCCGCCGCCGTTGCCGCGGAGGTCCAGCACGAGCCCCTCGGCGCCCTCGCGGTAGAGCCGCTCGATCGTCTCGCGCAACTCGCCGTGCGCGCCCTCCGAGAAGGTGGCGAAGTGGACGTAGGCGACCTTCTTCGGCCCGTCGGGAGTCATGACCCGGACGATCTCGCCGTCGACCGCCGGGACCCGCACCTCCGCCCGCTCGACCACGAGGTCACGCGGCTCGCCGCCGCCCGCCGGAACGACCCGCAGCTCCACCTCGGTGCCCGGCGGCCCCTTGATCCGGGCCGAGGCGACATCGGCCGGGGTGCCGGCGATCGACTTGCCGTCAACGGCGACGACGAGATCTCCCTCCTCGATCCCGGCGCCCTCGGCCGGGGTGTTCTCGAGGACGCTGGCCACGCGCAGGCCGCGCTTGACCTCGCTGACCGTCAGGCCAACCCCCGAGAACTCGCCCGAGGTGGCGGCGTTCAGCTCCTCGAGCTGTTTCGGCCCGAAGTAGTGCGAGAAGCGGTCGTCGTAGCGCTTGCGGAGCTCGTCGACCATGCCACGGACCGACGAGCCCTCGATCGCCTGCGGGTCGACCTCTCGGAAGTAATTCTCCTCGATCAGCTCGCGCGCGTGTTCCGCCGGCGAATCCTCATCCGCAAGCACCGAGGTGACGGCCGCCACGGCCAGGGCGAGGAGGGCGCCCGCCAGCAGGCCCAGCGCGAGCCCGCGTAGGAAGCCGCCGCGCCGGTTGGCCTCGCCGCCGGCGTTCACCGTGTTCAACCGGTGATCCGGGTCAGACGCGGAGGAAGCGCCGCAGCGTGACCCCGCTGCCGATCGCGGAGACGACCACCGCCGAGGCGATGAGCATGGCTACCAGCGGCAGGAAGCTCACGCTGGAGAAGTTGTCGATCAGGTTGAAGGATTCTGCGAGCGGGTCGACGATTGTCACCTTGCCTAGGACAAGTATGCCGACCGCGATCACGGCTCCGGTGAGGCCCACGATCATCCCCTCGATCATGAAGGGCCAGCGGATGAACCAGTTCGTGGCGCCAACCAGCCTCATCACCTCCACCTCGCGGCGCCGCGCGTAGATCGAGAGCCGGATCGTGTTCGCCACCAGGAGCAGCGATGCGACCAGCAGCAGCACCGCGATCACGAGCAGCACGATCTTGACGGCGCCGGTGACCTGGCGGATGTCGCGCGAGTCCTGGCGCTGGTCGTTGACCTCGTCGATCGCGGCGTTGATCGGCTGCGGCTTCCCGTCGGCGCCGGGCCGCTGGAGCGCCGCCGGTGACCGCCTCGAGGTTGTCGGGATCGTCGAGCGAGACGTCGAAGGAAGGGGGCAGCGGGTTCGAGCGAAGCTCGCCCAGGCTCTCCTTGAGATCGCCCTCGACGCGGCCCTCGAGGATCTTGACGGCCTCCTGCTTGGAGATGAACTCGGCGCCCGTGACGTGGTCGATGGCGAGGATCTGAGCGCGGACCTTGGCGATCTGCGCCTCAGACGCGTCCGAGTGCAGGAACACGTTGATCCCGATCTGGTCGCGCACGTCCGACGCGGTCCCCTCGCTGGCGCGGAGCACCGGGACCAGCACGCCCAGCAGCAGCGTGGTCACCACGATGGTGACGATCGCGGCGAGGCTGGGCGCCGCCTGCCGGCGGAGCGCCCGGAAGGCCTCGGAGATGAAGAAGGCGAGCCGGCCCATCGGCTAGTGCGCCTCGCCGTTCGTGTGGCCCTCGTCGCCGACGCCCATCTCGGCGCGGAGGCGAACCTCGAACTCGCTGGTCGATTCGTCGTGGTAGGTGGCGGCGGTCTCGTCGCGGACGAGGCGGCCATCCTCGAGGGCGATGACGCGGCGGCGCATCTTGTTGACCATCTCGCTGTCGTGGGTGACGACGAGGACGGTCGTGCCGGTGCGGTTGATCCGGTAGAGCAGCTGCATGATCCCGATCGAGGTCTCGGGATCGAGGTTGCCGGTCGGCTCGTCGGCCAGCAGGAGGGGCGGGTGGTTGACGAAGGCACGGGCGATCGAGACGCGCTGCTGCTCGCCGCCGGAGAGCTGGTCGGGGTAGTTGTGGATCTTCGCCTGGAGCCCGACCAAACGGAGGATCTCGGGAACCTTGCGGCGGATGTCGCCCCGGGGCGCGCCGATCACCTGGAGGGCGTAGGCGACGTTGTCGTAGACGGTGCGGTTGGGGAGGAGCTTGAAGTCCTGGAAGACGGTGCCGATCCGGCGGCGAAGGAGGGGGACCTTCGCCTCCGGGATCCGCTCGATGTCGCGCCCGGCGATCTTGACCGCGCCGGCCGCCGCGTCGACCTCCCGGATCAGCATCTTGATCAGGGTCGACTTGCCGCAGCCGGTCGGGCCGACGACGAAGGCGAACTCGCCGCGGTGGACCTCGAGCGAGACGCGCTCGAGGCCGACGTGGCCGCCCGGGTAGACGACCGTGGCGTCGCGCAGCTCGATGATCGGCGGGCGGAAGCCGTCCGGGCGGTGCCCGCGCTCCTCGCCGCGCCGCCTGGGCGTGGTTCCGGCGCGCTCGCGCCGCTTGTTTCTCCCCAGCAGGGCCATGCGCATCGTTCTTTCTTCGGTGTCCCCGCTAATCCTGCGCCGTGGCCCCTACCGCCCCGGTCGCGCAAGCGAAGTCGCACAGCAGGGTAGCGAACCCTATGAGCGTTCGCTCACAGAACCCTTAAGGCCCGCCCACCCGGGGAGAGGGCGCCAGCGGGCTACGTTCTTTGCCTAAGTCCACTCCGGCCCGAAGAGCGGCGGGCGCGAGACGATCGGCTTCAGGACCAGCGCCTCGCGAACGCGGTCGGCGATCCCCCGGGCGGTCAGCCCGAAGTGCTCCATGCAGGCCTCGCCGGTGCCGGAGATCCCGAACTCGTCGCCCATCCCGACCGCGAAGATCGGGACGGGGTGCTGCTCGGCGGCGACCTCGCGGACGGCGTCGGCCAGTCCGCCGGCGACGCGATGCTCCTCCGCGGTCACGGCAACGCCCGTCTTCGAGACCGACTCCAGCACGGTGCCGGAGTCGAGCGGCTTGATGATCGCCACGTTCAGGACCTCGGCCTCGACCCCGTCCTCGCGCTCGAGCGATTCAGCCGCCTCGAGCGCACGCCAGACCATGTGGCCGGTCGCGATGATCGTGATGTCCTTGCCCTCGCGGATCACGTCCACGCCGGCGCCGAGGGTCTCGGGGATGTCCTCGTAGACGGCGGGCGTCGCCGGGCGCCCGAAGCGCATGTACATCGGCCCCTCGCGCTCGTACGACTCCATCGTCGCCCGGTAGGCCTGGTTGTAGTCGGCGGGCACGATCACCTGCATCCGCGGCATCGCGCGCATCAGGGCGATGTCCTCGATCATCTGGTGCGACGCCCCGTCCTCTCCCAGCGAGACGCCGCCGTGGGAGGCGCCGATCCGCACCGGCAGCTCGTTGTGGGCGATGCCCAGCCGGACCTGGTCGTAGGCGCGCCCCGAGGCGAAGATCGCGAAGGTGGAGGCGTAGGGGCGCTTTCCGGTCGCCGCCAGCCCGCAGGCCATCGACATCATGTTCGCCTCGGCGGCCCCGCAGTTGAAGAAGCGCTCGGGGAAGCGCTTGCCGAACTTCATCGACTGGGTCGAGACCGCCAGGTCGGCGTCCAGGGCGACCACGTCCTCGTGGGCCTCGCCCAGCTCGACGAGCGCGTCGCCGTAGGCCTGCCGGGTCGCGGTGGGCTCGGTGACCGCGGCGCCCATCTAGGCGTCCGCTCCGTGGAGTGCCTTGGTCTGCGCCTCGAGCTCGGCGTCGAGCTCCTCCAGCGCCTCGGCGGCCTGCTCGGGGCTGGGCGGCTTGCCGTGGAAGCCGAAGCGGCCCTCCATGGAGGACACGCCGCGGCCCTTCTTGGTCTGCGCGACGATCGCGGCCGGGCGGTCGAGGGTGCGGCTGCGCTCCAGGGCCTCGACGATCTGGCCCATGTCGTGGCCGTCGATCTCCACGGCGTCCCAGCCGAACGCCTCGAACTTGGCGCGGACGTCGCCCGTGTCCATGACCTCCTCGGTGGTGCCGTCGGTCTGGAGGTGGTTGTAGTCGACGATCGCGGTCAGGTTGGTCACGCCGAAGTGCGGTGCGGCGGTGGCCGCCTCCCACGTCTGGCCCTCCTGGATATCGCCGTCGGACAGCAGGCCGAAGACCTGGGAGGTGTCGTCCAGACCGTCGAGGCGAAGCGCGAGCGCGATGCCCACGCACATGGAGAGGCCCTGGCCCAGCGATCCCGTCGAGACCTCTACGCCCTCCGTGCGGTTCATGTCCGGGTGGCCCTGGAGCTGGGCGCCGATCTGGCGCAGGCCCATCAGGTCCTCGAGCGGGAAGTAGCCGTGGTGGGCGAGCGCCGCGTACTGGATCGGGGCGGCGTGGCCCTTGCACAGCACGAAGCGGTCGCGCTCGGGCCACTCCGGGTTCGACGGGTCGTGGCGCAGCACCCGGTAATAGAGGGCGGCGACGATGTCGGCCGCCGAGAGCGAGGAGTCGAGGTGGCCCGACTTGGCGACCGCGAGCATCCGTACGCACTCGGCGCGCAGCATCGTCGCCCACCGCTCGAGCTCGGCGATGGAGGGCGCATCGGCGAGCGGATCGACGCTGCGGGCCGGCGGCTTCGGGTCGGGGACCGGGCGAAGGTGGGTCACGTCGGCGAGGGTACCTGCCGGGGCCGCATCCGATGTGCTCTCACGTGCAGGTGACGCCACCGGGAGCGAGGCTATGCGGCGCGAAGGACGGAATGCCGTGGCCGGGCGGCTCCCAAAATGCGCGTTCCGCTGACGGAGCTAGCCGATCGCGACCATGCGCTCGATCGGCACCCGGGCGCGCTCGGCGAGGTCGGCCGGGACCTTCACCTCGAACTTCATCTCGCGCAGCGAGTCGCGCAGCTTCGGGAGCGTGATCATCTTCATGTACTTGCAGAACGCCATCCGGTTGGCCTCGACGAGGTTCGCCTGCGGCGCCGCCTGCTGAAGCGGGTAGAGCATCCCGGTCTCGGTGGCGACGATGAACTCGCCGTCGGGGTTGGCCTCGACGTGCCTCAGCATCCCCGAGGTCGAGAGCATGTGGACGCCGTCGGAGGAGATGTCGCCCGAGGCGACGTACTCGAGCGCCTGGGTCGAGCAGCCGCATTCGGGGTGGATCAGGAACTCGGCGTCCGGGTGCTCGGCGCGAACCTGCGGTGATGTCGTCCGGGCGGATCCCGGCGTGGACGTGGCACTCGCCGTCCCAGACGTGGAAGCGGGCGTAGCGCTCGGGGTCGTCCGGCAGCCCGAGCTCGCGCGCGACGAACGAGCCCAGCCACATGTCGGGGCCGAAAAGGATCTCGGTCTCCGGCCCGTGCTCGGCCCAGATGTGCTCGACGACCTTGACCGCGTTCGAGGAGGTGCAGCAGTAGTCGGTCTCGGCCTTCACCTCCGCCGAGGTGTTGACGTACATCACGACGACCGCGCCGGGGTGCTCGGCCTTCCACGCGCGCAGCTGGTCGGCGTCGATCGAGTCCGAAAGCGAGCAGCCGGCGTCCAGGTCGGGGATGAGAACGGTCTTATCGGGGGAGAGCACGGAGGCGGTCTCGGCCATGAAGTGGACGCCGCAGAAGGCGATGACCTCGGCCTCGGTCGACGCCGCCTGGCGCGAGAGCTGGAGCGAGTCGCCGGTGAAGTCGGCGACGTCCTGGACCTCCGGCACCTGGTAGTTGTGGGCGAGGATGACCGCGTGGCGCTCGGCGGCCAGCGCGCGGACCTGGTCGGACATGCGCGCGATCTCCTCGAACGAGAGGTCCGTGTGGGTGTTGGGTTGAACTGTCGGGAGGCTCTGCATCCCTTCCGTCCTTCCTATGTTCGCCGGCCCGTGCTGGTCCATCGACCAGCCTCAAACCGAGGCGAATGACTGCCTACATTCTACTCATGACCACCATTCCGCCCCATGCCTGAGCTTCCCGAGGTCGAGATCGCCGCACGCCGGATCGGCGCCGCGCTCCAGGGGGTCGAGGTCGAGTCCGCGGCCTCTCCCGGCATGGTCGCGCTGAAGACCTTCGACCCTCCCCTCTCCACGCTCGCCGGCATGAGGGTGGAGAACACGAGCCGCGTTGGGAAGATGCCGATCGTCCGCTTCTCCGGGGATGGGGAACCCCTGGAGCTGCTCGTCCACCTGATGTCCGCCGGGCGGCTCCAGGTATTCGACAAGCGGGCCTCGGTGAAGGACCGCGCGTCGCGGATCCTGGTCCGCCTCGCCGATGGGCGGGAGCTTCGCCTGCGCGAGTTCGGCACGAAGCAGCGGGCGTGGGGAAAGCTGCTGCGCGAGGGCGAGGTCGAGAAGGACGAGATGGTCGCCACGCTCGGCCCCGAGGCGTGGCCCGCGCCGCCGCTGCCCGAGCTCGCCAAGGCGGTCGACCAGCCACGCCACCTCCACCCGCTGCTCCGCGACCAGCGAGCGATCGCCGGGATCGGGCGGAGCTGGGTCGACGAGATCCTGTGGGAGGCGCGGCTCTCCCCCTTCAAGAAGGGCTCGGAGCTCGAGGCGAGCGAGGTGGAGCGCCTCTACGACGCACTCCACGTCCTCGGCGACGCGATCGACCACTACGAGGAGGTCATCGGCGACGAGGTCCCCAACAAGATGCCGATGCCGCTCCAGGTCCACAAGCGAGAGGGCGAGCCGTGCCCGCGCTGCGGGACGACGATCGAGGCCGTCTTCTTCTCCGAGCACCAGACGAACTACTGCCCGGAGGAGCAGACCGGCGGCAAGGTCCTCAAGGACCGGCGCCTCTCGCGGCTCCTGAAGTAGTCGCTTCTCGTCGACGCGGCTCGGAGCTGTGAGCGTTGTCGGATTTGTTCCACCTCCTGGGCTATATCCGACAACGCCCGGTTGCTACGCCGGCGCTAGCGCCCGGTGAGCTGGCGTGTGACCGCCCGGCCCACGGTGAACGGGTGGTTGAGCACCGTCGCCACCCGGCCCTTCAGCGTCAGCGGGTCGTGGGCGATGCCGAGCTGGCGCAGGACGGTGCCGGCGTCGAAGTAGACCCGCTCGCAGACGAGACGGTCCTCCTCGAACAGGAACATCGCGCAGAAGCGCATCTCGAACTCCCTGCCCGTCGGCGGCAGGCCGCGGTAGGGGCCGTCGTGGGTGCCGTAGAGCATCGCCTCCACGATCACGGCGTCGTCGGCGTGGTGCAACGCGATCAGCTCGTTGCGCTGGTCGGGGAAGGCGGTCCTGGTCTCCTCGAAGTACGCGGCGACCTCAGAGGGCCCGTCGTAGACGTCGCCCGTAGCGATCAGTTCATAGCGCGGATGGTCGAACGTGTCCATCGTGACGTCGAACTCGTGCCGGTTCTCCGACTCCATGTGCTCGATCACGATCGCCTCGCGCTTTTCGCGAAGGGCCTTGGTCGGCGGCATGCTCCGACCCTACACCGACTCGAGGAGCATGCTGAGATCGAGAGCGGGGGCCGAGTGCGTGAGCGCGCCGACCGAGATGAAGTCCACGCCGGTGGCGGCCACCTCGGCCGCGTTGGCCAGGGTGATGCCCCCGGATGCCTCGAGCTCGGCGCGGGTCTCGCCGGCAGCTGCGTCGCGCGCGGCGACGGCGGCGCGAAGCCCGTCGGCGTCCATGTTGTCGAGCAGCAGGCGGTCGGCGCCTGCGTCCAGGGCCGCCGCCACCTCGTCCGCGTCGCGGCATTCGACCTCGACCGCCATCCTCGAGCCGCGCCTCGCGGGCGCGGCGCACCGCCTCGCCGACGCCCCCGGCGATCGCGACGTGGTTCTCCTTGATCAGGATCGCGTCGTGGAGGCCCATGCGGTGGTTCGTACCGCCGCCGGCCGCAACGGCCGCCTTCTCGAGCACGCGCAGGCCGGGGGTCGTCTTGCGGGTGTCGAGGACCTGTGCGCCGGATCCCTCGATGGCCTCGACGAAGCGGGCCGTCAGCGTCGCGACGCCGGATAGGTGGCCGAGCAGGTTCAGCGCGGTTCGCTCGCCGGCCAGCAGCGCTCGTGCCGGTCCCGCAATCGACGCCGACGTCGGCGGGGACGTCGTCGCGCCACTCCCCTTCGGCCGCGATCGGCTCGAACCCTTCGGCGCCGCTCTGGTCGAATGCCTCCGCGGCCGCCTCGAGCCCGAACAGCACGCCCGGCTCCTTCTGGATGATCCGGGCCCTGGCGCGCGCGCGCTCGGCCGGACGACCGCCTCGGAGGTGACGTCGCCCGGCCCCACATCCTCGGCGAGCGCCCGGCGCACCACGGCCGGAAGGTCGAGCCGCCGGCTCCTCACTCACGCGGGAACAGCGCCATCGTCGCGGTGAACCCGTGCAGGAAGTTTCGGCCACCCACCGGGCCGATCTCGCCGGCGCAGAAGAAGCCGCCAACCGGGGCGTCGATCGCGTCGCCGATGGTCGTGGCGTCGTGGTCGGGCACGTCGAACATGTGCGCTCCACGGCCGTTGCAGGTGAAGAGCAGCGCGCCCGCTGCGGCGCCGGGGCCGAGTGCCCCCATGCCCGCCCGCAGCGCCTCGCGGAGGTCCTCGTCCGCGGAGGCGCCGTCGCGGACGTGCATTCGAACCGTCTGCCCGACGCGAACGTTCTCGCCGATGGCGATCGATCCCGACTCGGGATCGGCGCCGATCACGGGGCGCACCAGGAAGTCGCCACGCTCGTACTCGGGCTGGTTCTCGTCGATCACGAGGCCCAGCATCAGCCCGCCGCCGGCCAGTTGCTGCTCGTCCGGGTCCAGCGCGCCGATCGCCTCGCGAAGGCGCTCGATGGCGGGCACCGAGGCCAGTTCGCTGATCACGTTGCCCTCGGCGGCGGTGATGGTCATCTCCGGGCCGACCGGGCTTGCACCCTGTGACACACAGGGGAGGACCGCCACCCCCTCCAGCGAGCAGGCGATGGCTCCGGCGGCGAGGACCTCCCCGTCGCGGAAGAGCGCCGCCGACCCGGGGGCCGCCGCGCTCGCCAGCCCGCCCAGCACCGGCGTCCCTGGCCGCTCTTCGTTGAGGCGGCTGAGGAGGAGGTCGGCGGGAAAGCTATGCGGGTCGGCGAGGACGATCATCACCTCGCCAGGGTCGGCGGCCTCGTCGAGGCCGGCGAGCGCCGGGCCGTCCTGCCCTGGCTCGACGTGCAGATGGCTGGTCGCGATCCGCGCCCCGGGAAGCGACGCCGCCCAGACCACGGCCCCCGGGCCCTCCTCGACCTCGCGGCCCCCGCCCACGACGCCGCCGGCCCCGCAGCCGATCAGATGCGCTGGGGAGAGCACATCGTGGACCGCGCCCAGCACGAACTTCGCCCGAGCCAGGTGCGGAGCGCCGACGAAGATCACGCAGAGGTCGCACGCCGTCCCGCCCAGTCCCGCCCTCGCATCCGACGCGGCATCCGTGAACGCCTCGATCGCGTCGAACGAGTCCGACATGCCGACGGCGATCCGGGCGGCCATGGGCCAACCGTAGCGCCGCGGGGTCGCGAGCGGGCGGTGCGCCGCTACCCCGCGGCGCTCAGGCAGGTACTCGCGAACGAATGCGTCGATGTCGCCGTCGAGGACGCGGTCGGCGTTGCCGGTCTCGTGGCCGGTGCGGTGGTCCTTGACCCGCTGGGTCGGGTGCAGCGTGTAGGAGCGGATCTGCGAGCCCCACTCGGCGGCCTTCTGCTCGCCGCGCTCCGCCGCCAGCTCCTCGGCGCGCTTTCGCTCCTCCTCCTCGATCAGCTTCGCCCGCAGGAAGCGCATCGCGGTCGCCTTGTTCTGGGTCTGCGAGCGCTCGTTCTGGCACTGGACGACGATGCCCGTCGGCACGTGGGTGATGCGCACGGCCGAGTCGGTCTTGTTCACGTGCTGGCCGCCGGCGCCGGAGGCGCGGTAGGTGTCGACGCGCAGGTCCTCGTCGTCGATCTCGACGTCGACGGTCTCGTCCACCAGCGGCGCGACGTCCACCTGCGCGAACGCGGTGTGGCGGCGCTTCTGGGCGTCGAACGGCGAGATCCGCACCAGGCGGTGGACGCCGCGCTCGGCGGCGAACAGGCCGTAGGCGTTCTCGCCCTTGGCGATGAACGTCGCCGACTTGATCCCGGCCTCCTCCCCCTCGGAGGCCTCCTTCATCTCGACCTCGAAGCCGCGCCGCTCGGCCCAGCGCAGGTACATCCGCAACAGCATCTCGGCCCAGTCCTGGGAGTCGGTGCCGCCGGCGCCCGAGCGCACCGTGACCACCGCGTCGCCGGAGTCGTACGCGCCCGAGAACAGGCGCGCCTCCTCCAGCGTCGCGAGGCGCTGCTCGAGGTCGTCGAGCTGCGGGCCCAGCTCGGCCGCGATCTCCGGGTCGTCGACGGCCATCTCGGCCAGCTCGTCGAGATCCGCGGCGTCGGACTCGAGCGCGCGGAAGGTGGTCAGGCGCTCCTGCGCGCGCTTGTGGTCGGTGGCGATCCTCTGCGCCGCCTCCTGGTCGTCCCAGAAGCCGGGCGCCTGCATCTCGCCCTCGAGGCGGGCTACCTCGGACTCGAGGCCGGCCGGGTCAAAGGTAGTCCGCGAGCAGCTTCAGGCCGTCGCGGACCTGCGCGAGGCGCGCGGTTACGTTCTCGGTTGAGGCGGCCTCGGCCATCGGTCCAGCCTACTCAGTCGGCCCCCGCCGCCCGCAGCGCCTCCTCGCGCTCGGTGAACGGCTCCCAGCGCGCGATGAGCCCGTCGCGCATCGTGCCGACGTAGAAAAGCCGCTGCTCGTCGGCGACCTCGCCGTCCTCGCGCCACAGCCACTGCCGGCGTAGCGTCGCGATCACGTGCTCGCCGTGCTCGGTCACGTCCTCGAGGACGAGGCGCTGGTTCGAGCTCGCCGCGAGGGCTTGCGGGTCGCCCACTCGCGAGCGGCCTCGCGCCCCTTCACGGGCCCCCGGCTGCCCTGGATCTCGACATCCTCGGTGAGGGTCGCGACCAGGGCGTCGAGCGCCTCCTCGTTGAAGGCGTCGACGAATTCACGGACGGCGTCGGCGCCGTTCATCGCATCGTGTCGTGGGCCGCCCGGCGCTCGGCCTCGACCTCCTCGCGGACGTGGCAGCCCGCCAGGTGGTCGTTGACGATCCCGCACGCCTGCATCCCCGCGTAGGCCGTGGTCGGCCCGACGAACCGGAAGCCCCGGCGCTTCAGCTCCTTGGCGAGGGCCTTCGACTCGGGGGTGATCGCCGGCAGGTCCTCGATCGAGCGGGGCGCCCCGTCGCGCTCGGGGGCGAACGACCAGATCAGCGTGGTCAGCGAGTCGCCGGCCGCGTGAAGCTCGGCCATGGCCCGCGCGTTCGCCAGCGTGGCCTCGATCTTGGCGCGGTTGCGAACGATCGCCGCGTCGCCCATCAGGCGCTCGACGTCGACCTCATCGAACTCGGCCACGCGCTCGAAGTCGAAGCCCGCGAACGCCGCGCGGAAGCCCTCGCGCTTTCGCAGGATCGTGAGCCAGGAGAGCCCTGACTGGAACGCCTCCAGCGAGATCCGCTCGTACAGGCCGCGGTCGTCGGTCACCGGCCGGCCCCACTCCTCGTCGTGGTAGCGGACGTAGTCGTCGGTCGATGTGGCCCACTCGCAGCGGCGCTTGCCGTCGGGGCCGGCGCTCAGGCCCCGTGGCACTTCTTGTACTTCTTGCCCGAGCCGCACCAGCAGGGATCGTTGCGGCCCAGCTTGGCGTGCTCGTCCTTCACCACCGCGCCCGTGGTGGCGTCGCGGTGGGTGCCGGCCGGGGTCCCGGCGCCGTTCCCCTCCGGCGGGGCCTCGGCGCGCGACGCCGTGCCGTCGGCGGCGGCCGCTCCGGTGGCGGCTGCGCCCCCCGCGGCGGCTGCCTGGGCGCGCGCCTCGCCGACGGCGGAGGGCTGGTTCTCGCCGCCCCCCGAGTACTGGACGCTCCCGCGCTGCTCCTCGGACTCGAACATCTCCTGTGCCTGGGCGGGCTCGACGTTCACCTCGACGTGGAAGATGACGCGTGCGAACTCCTCCCAGATCGCGGACATCAGCTCGCGGAACATCGAGTAGCCCTCGTTCTTGTAGGCGACCAGCGGGTCGATCTGGGCGAACCCGCGGAGGTGGATGCCCTCGCGCAGGTAGTCCATCTCGTACAGGTGCTCGCGCCAGCGGTGGTCGATGATCTGGAGCAGGATCTGGCGCTCGAGGTAGCGCATCAGCTCGCCGCCGAACTCCTGCTCGCGGGCGGTGTAGGCGCGCAGCACGTCGTCGATCAGAAGCTCGCGGATCTGATCGCGGTCGGCGTTCGCGTCGAGCTCGGAGAGGTCCACCTCCAGCGGCCACAGGCCCGACACGCGGGTCTGGAGCCCCGAGACGTCCCACTCCTCGAACACGTCGCCCTGCGTGTACTCGTCCACGAGGCCGGCGACCACGTCCTCGAGCTCCTCCTCGGCGACGTCGGACATGTCGCGGCCCTCGAGGATCTCGCGCCGGTACTTGTAGATCACCCGGCGCTGCTCGTTCATGACGTCGTCGTACTCGAGCACGCGCTTGCGGATCAGGAAGTTCTGCTGCTCGACCTTCTTCTGGGCGTTCTCGATCTGCTTCGAGAGCATCTTCGCCTCGAGCGGGTACTCCTCGCCCTCCTCGTCGACCGGCCCGAGCCGGTCGAGGATCTTGTAGATCCGCTCGCCCGCGAAGAGGCGGATCAGGTCGTCCTCGGCGGAGAGGAAGAAGCGCGACTCGCCCGGGTCGCCCTGGCGGCCGGAGCGGCCGCGAAGCTGGTTGTCGATCCGCCGCGACTCGTGGCGCTCGGTGCCGCAGATGTAGAGGCCGCCGAAGGCCTTCACCTTCTCGCCCTCCTCGGCCGTCTGCTCCTCCAGCTCGGGCAGCACGTCGGCGACGGCCTCCTCGAACCCCTCGGCGCCGGGCTCGAGGCCGGTCTTGCGAACCGCGATCCGCGCCATCTGCTCGGGGTCGCCGCCGAGCTTGATGTCGACGCCGCGCCCCGCCATGTTGGTCGCGATGGTGACGGCGCCGATCCGCCCGGCCTGGGCGACCGTCTCGCCCTCGCGCTGGGCGTGCTCCGGCTTGGCGTTCAGCACGACGTGCTCGATGCCGCGGCGCGTGAACTCGCCCGAGAGCATCTCCGAGACCTCGACCGAGATCGTCCCCACCAGCACCGGCTGGCCCTTCTCGTTGCGCTCGGCCACCTCATTGACCAGCGCCTTCCACTTGCCCGGCTTGGTCTTGTAGATGAGGTCGTTCTCGTCGTTCCGAACCATGTCCCGGTTGGTGGGGATGTCGACGACCGGCATCTCGTAGATCTTCATGAACTCCTGGGCCTCGGTCAGCGCCGTGCCCGTCATGCCGGAGAGCTTGTCGTAGAGGCGGAAGTAGTTCTGGAGGGTGATCGTCGCGAGCGTCTGGTTCTCCTCGCGGATCCGCACGCCCTCCTTCGCCTCGACGGCCTGGTGGAGGCCCTCCGACCACCGCCGCCCCTCGAGGATCCGCCCGGTGAACTCGTCGATGATCTTCACCTCGCCGTCGATCACCGCGTAGTCGGTGTCGCGCTTGTAGAGCGACTCGGCCTTGAGGCGACTGGATCAGGTGGTTGACGAGCGTGCCGTGCTCGGAGACGTAGAGGTTCTCGACGCCGAGGAACTTCTCGGCCTTGGCGACGCCGGCCTCGGTGGGCGCGATGGTCTTGTGCTTCTCGTCGTACTCGTAGTCGTGCTCGGCCTCGGAGGTGTCGCGCGACTCGCCCAGCGACTTCAGCTTGGTCTTGGCCTCTTCCCCGACCATCTGCTTGGCGAGGCGGGCGAAGGTGTAGTAGGTGTCGGCGGCCTGCTCGGGCTGGCCGGAGATGATCAGCGGCGTCCGCGCCTCGTCGATCAGGATGTTGTCGACCTCGTCGACGATCGCGAACTTGTGCGCGGGCTGGACCGTCGCCTCCAGCGAGGGGGCCATGTTGTCGCGCAGGTAGTCGAAGCCGAACTCGGAGTTGGTCCCGTAGGTGACGCCCGCGCCGTAGGCCTGGCGGCGCTGCTCGGGCGACATCTGGGTCTGGATCACGCCGACCGACACGCCCAGCGCGTTGTAGAGCGGGGCCATCCACTGGGCGTCGCGACGGGCCAGGTAGTCGTTGACCGTGACCAGGTGGACGGCGTCGCCCGCGAGCGTGTTGAGGAAGACGGCGAGGGTCGCGGTGAGCGTCTTGCCCTCTCCCGTCTTCATCTCCGCGATCGCGCCGTCGTGGAGCACCATGCCGCCGATCATCTGGACGTCGAAATGGCGCTGGCCGAGGGTGCGCTTCCCGGCCTCACGCACCAGCGCGAAGGCCTCGGGCAGCAGGTCGTCGAGCGACTCGTCGTCCTCGCCGGCACGCCTTCTGAGCTCGTCGGCGCGCTCGCGCAGCTCCGAGTCCTCGAGCAGCTCCATCTCGGGCTCGAAGCGGTTGATCACGTCCACCCGCTTCTCGAAGTCCTTGAACTTCTTGCCCTCCCCGACGCGGAGGGCGCGGTCGATCAGTCCTCTGCCTGCCATCACCGTTCAGGGTAACGGGGCGCGCGATGCGCACCCGCACCGAACTCAGGCGGTCCGGTCGCGCAGCCGCGCCTTGGCGCGGCGGGTGCGCCACCGGTTGCGGCGCTTCTCGCGGTGGCGCTTGACCTGGCGCCGGATGTCCTCCGCCGCCTCGTGGATCGAGTGCAGCATCTCGGGCGATGCCTCGTGGGCGCGGAGCGTCTTGCCCTTGACGCGCAGGGTGGCTTCGACGATCTGGCTGTCACGGATCGCGGGGTTTCGCTCCTCGCTCAGCTCGACGTCGAGGGTGGCGAGCTCGGAGACCTGGCGGCCGACCCGGGCGAATCGCTTGGCGACGGCTTCTCGCAGCTCGTCGGTCACCTCCACGTTGCGACCCCTGACTTCGATCCGCACGCCAGCTCCTTTCGTCGCGAGTCACAGGATGCTACGCCCGTGCGAACGTGAGGGCAAGGATTTCTTCGGAGCCCGCGATGCGAAGGGCTCGCGCGCACGCGGCCAGGGTGGCGCCGGTGGTGACGACGTCGTCGATGAGCACGGCCGCGGCCGGCGGTGCCGCGATCGCGCGCACGCCGAGGTCGCTCGTCAGGCGCTCGGCTCTGGCCTTGCCGACCTGCCGCCGGCGGTGGTGGCGGACGAGGCAGTGGGAGAGGGGGAGGTCCAGGCGCCGTGCCAGCTGCTTGGCGATGAGGGTGGCGGGGTCGAAGCCTCGGACGCGGTGGCGCCATGGGTCTGCCGGGACCGGGACAGGGTGCCGCCGGAGCGGGCCGCCGGCGTGCGCGGCGATCGCCTCGGCCGCCACGCGCGGCCAGCGCCAGGCGGCGGCCGAACTTCAGCGCGCCTACCAGCCGGCGGGGGACGCCCTCGTAGGGCGTGGCGGCCCAGGCGTGGTCCACTCCCGGGACGTGGAAGGCGCGGGCGGTCGCTCCGTGGATCGCGGCGTGGCAGGCGGGGCAAACCGCGTCCTTCGCGCCGCAGCCGTCTCCGCAAACGCCGCAGCGAGGGAGGGGCAATGAGGGAGAGGAGTCGTGACGGCACTTCGCGATCGTCGCGGCCTCCGTGTGCCGTGTTGCGCGCACTTCGTGCCAAAAGCGCTCGCCTCAGCCGCAGCCCCGCGGGACTGTCCTGGATAGCCCACACTGTGTGTGGATAGGGCAGGACACTTCCCCCGGCGGGCGGGGGGCGTCAGGCGAAGAGGATCGCCTCGACCGCGGCGAGGTCGGGGTCGCAACCGATCACGGAGGGGGCCTTGCCGAGCGCGGTGTCGGGGTCCTTGAGGCCGTGGCCGGTGAGTACGCAGACGACAGTCTCCGGCTGCTCGGCGCCTTCGACCGTGGGGAGGCCGTGGGCGAGGATGCCGGCCACGGAGGCAGCCGAGGCCGGCTCGCAGAAGACGCCCTTCGCTCGAGGCGAGCAGCCGGTAGGCGTCGAGGATCTGCTCGTCGGAGACGGCGGCGATCCGCCCGCGCGAGTCGGTGATCGCCGTCATCGCCTCCTCCCAGCGGGCGGGGTTGCCGATCCGGATCGCGGAGGCCACCGTCTCCGGGGCCTCGATCGGGTGGCCGGCGACAAGCGGCGCGGCGCCCTCGGCCTGGAAGCCGTAGAGGATCGGCGCGACCTCGTACTCGCGGAAGCCGCGCCACCAGGCGGTGATGTTGCCGGCGTTGCCGACCGGGATCGCGAGCGCCTCCGGGGGCCCGCCGAGCTCGTCGCAGACCTCGAACGCGGCCGTCTTCTGGCCCTCGATCCGGTGCGGGTTGACCGAGTTGACCAGCTCGACCGGGTGCTTCTGGGCGATCTCGCGGACGAGCTCGAGCGCGCGGTCGAAGTTCGCGCGCAGGGCGACCACGCGGGCGCCGTGCATCAGCCCCTGGGCGAGCTTGCCGATCGCGATCTTGCCCTCGGGCACGATCACCGCGCCCGCGCATCCCGGCGCGCGCGGCGTAGGCGGCGGCGCTGGCGGCGGTGTTGCCGGTCGAGGCGCAGATCACGGCCTCGGCGCCGGCACCCTTCGCCCGCGAGACCGCGACCGTCATCCCCGGTCCTTGAAGCTGCCCGTCGGGTTCGCGCCCTCGAGCTTGAGCAGCACGCGAGCACCGACCCGCTCGGAGATCACCGGCGCCTCGACCAGCGGCGTCGAGCCCTCGTTCAGCGTCACTACCGGGTCGCCCGGCTCGAGCGTGGTCAGTCGCTCCCGGTAGCGCTCGATCAGCGGCGGCGGCATCGGCCGCACCCTAGATGACTCGATGCCGTGGGCGAATTGGCACGTTCGGCGCGCAACACGTGTGCTGAGACTTACTCGCGGGCCGTTCGTCGCCCTAGACGAACTCTTCCTCGATCACCCTGATCGCCCGCGGGGCCGAGCGCAGGAAGTCGAGGCCGGCGATCTCCTCCAGCGCGGACTGGAACTTCGACTCGGGGCCCTCGTGCATCACCATCACCAGGCGGGCGTCGTCGCCGTGGCCGCGCTGGACGACGCTTCGGACCGAGACCTCGTTGCGACCGAGGACATCGGCGATCTGGGCGAGGACGCCGTGGCGGTCGGCCACCTCGAGGTGGAGATAGAACGAGGAGGAGATGTCGCGGACGATCTCGAGCTCTTCCCTCGTCTCGTGCACCGGCGCGATGCCGGAGAGGATCGAGACGACGTCGCCCAGCACCGCCGTCGCGGTCTCGGTGCCGCCGGCGCCGGGGCCCGACATCGTGATCTCGGTGATCGTGGGCGCCTCGACCATCACCGCATTGAACGGCCCCTCGACCGGCGCCAGAGGATGCCCGCGGTAGAGGAAGCAGGGGAAGACCCGGACCGAGACTCCGCCCGAGACGCGCTCGGCGACGCCGAGCAGCTTCAGCGACAGGCCCAGCTCCTTGGCGTAGGCGATGTCATCGGGGCGGATCTCCTCGATCCCCTCGAAGCTCACGTCCTCCAGGGAGACCGGCGTGTGGAAGGCGAGGCGGGCGAGGATCGCCATCTTCGCGGCGGCGTCGGCCCCGTTGACGTCCTCGGTCGGGTCGGCCTCGGCGTAGCCGAGCTCCTGGGCGCGCGCGAGCGTCTCGGCGTAGCCGGCGCCCGTGCTGGCCATCTCGGAGAGGATGAAGTTGGTCGTGCCGTTGACGATCCCGAAGACCTTGGTGACCTCGGTCGCGGCGAGGCTCTCCTGGATCACCCGGATCACCGGCACGACGCCGGCGACCGCGGCCTCGAAGCGAAGCTGCACGCCCGCCTCGCGGGCGGCCGCGAACAGCTCGTCGCCGTACTGGGCGATCAGCTGCTTGTTCGCGGAGACGACGTGCTTGCCCGACCGAAGCGCGCGCAGCACGTAGTCGCGCGCCGGGTCGGTCCCGCCCATCAGCTCGACGACGATGTCCGCGCCCGCGACGATCTGCTCGAAGTCGCCCTCGGCGCGCCGCAGGACGCCGGAGACCTCGGGACGCCGGCCCGAGATCGCCGCGATCGCGTCGGCGCGCTCACCGACGAGGTCGTGGAACGCCCCGCCGACGGTCCCCTTGCCGAGCAAGCCTATGCGCGCCGGCTCACCCAACGTCCCGCCCCATCAGGTCGTCGTAGGTCTCACGGCGAACGACGAGCCGGGCGTCGCCGTCCCGGCAGAACACCACCGGGGGGCGGGTCATGCCGTTGTAGTTGTTCGCCATCGCGTAGCCGTAGGCGCCGGTCGCCGGCGTGACGAGCACGTCGCCGGCGACGGGCGCCGGCAGGCGGGCGTCGTTGATCAGGATGTCGCCCGACTCGCAGTGCATGCCGGCGATCGTCGCCTGGGTGTCGGGCGCCTCCGCTGCCCGATCGGCGATCAGCGCCTCGTAGCGCGAGCCGTAGAGCATCGGCCTCATGTTGTCGGACATCCCGCCGTCGACCGCGATGTAGGTGCGGACGCCCGGGATCTCCTTCACCGTCCCCACCGAGTAGGCGGTGATCCCGGCGTTTCCGACCAGCGACCGTCCCGGCTCGACGAGCAGGCGGGGCATCCGGGCGAAGACGCGCTCGACGCCCCTGACCTTGACCTCCGCGTAGTCCTCGATCGAGGGTGGCTCGTCCTCGGTCGTGTAGGCGATGCCGAGGCCACCGCCGACGTTGAGGATCCGGCACCACTCGGGGTCGGCCAGCTCGCCCAGCGCCTCGATCGCCGCCGTGTAGGGGTCGAGCTGAAGGATCTGCGAGCCGATGTGGGCGTGGAGCCCGACGAGGCGCAGGTGATCCGACGCGAGCACGCGCTCGATCGCCCGCGCGGCGAGGCCGTCGGCGAGGCCGAACCCGAACTTGGAATCGAGCCCGCCGGTTTGCACCGAGGCGTGGGTGGAGGGCGAGATCCCGGGGGTGACCCGGATCAGGACGTCCTGGCCGCCGGCCGCAAGGCCGTCGAGCTGCGCGATCTCGTCCAGCGAGTCGCAGATGATGTGCCCAACGCCCGCGTCGAGGGCCTCCCGCAGCTCCCGCTCGGTCTTGTTGTTGCCGTGCAGGTAGATGCGGCCCGGTTCGAAGCCCGCGCGCAGCGCCATCGCCAGCTCGCCGCCCGAGGCTACGTCGACCGACAGCCCCTCCTCCTGGAGGACGCGGTACGCCGCCGTGAACGGCGCCGCCTTGCTGGCGAAGAGGACCTCGAACTCGTCGCTGCGGGCGCCGAACGCCGCGAGGTACTCGCGGGCGCGCGCACGGATGTCGTCCTCCGCGTAGATGTAGGCCGGCGTCCCGAACTCGCGCGTGACCTCGACCACGTCGCAGCCACCTATCTCGAGGTGGCCGCGCTCGTTCACGCGGCTGCCCCGCGGCAGGACGGCCGAGGCGGCGAGCGGGCTCGCGTCTGTCCGGAGACTCATGACCGGCGGATTATCGCGGGCGTTCGGCAGAAGGCCGCCGCCGCGCTAGGTTCCGCAACGTCTTGAGCAGGAGACCGATGCCCGCGCCGCGGCGCCCGAGCGAGATGGGGACCCACGAGGGGCGCCCCTACTGGCTATGGCTTCCGGATACGCCGCCGCCCTGGCCGGGGATGGTGATCCTCCACGGCGCCGGCTCGCGCAAGGAGAACCACGGCGACTTCGGGCGGGCGGCGGCCGACTCGGGCTGGGCCGCCCTGGCCTACGACCAGCGGGGCCATGGGGACGCCACCGACGAGATGGGTCCGGGCGCCCTGGGCGACGTGGGGGTGATGGCTCGGCTCGTGGCAGCGCACGATGGGGTCGATCCCGAGCGAGTGGCCGCCCGCGGCTCGAGCATGGGCGGGTACATGGCCATCCACGCCGCGGCGGCCACCGAGGCGCTCGCGGGCGTGATCGCGATCTGCCCTGCCTCCGAGGACGACCTGCGCCGGGGCCTGCGCCGCGGGGACCTCGAGTTCCGGGCCGGCGACCGGGCCATCGCGGATCTCGACGCGTGGCTGGGGGAGCACGACATCGGCGACGCCGTCGAGCGGTTGGCCGGCAAGCCGATCCTCCTGATCCACGCCGAGGGCGACGAGCAGATCCCCCATCAGCAGTCGCGTGCCCTGTTCGAGCGCGCGAGCGAGCCGCGGAAGCTGATCGTTCTCCCGGGAGGGCACCACCGCTCAGCGCAGCACGACCCGGAGATGCAGGGCGTCGCGCTCAGCTGGATGCGCAGGGCGCTCGGGTAGCTGGTCCGCCGCTCAGTTGCCGCCGAGCAGGCCGTCGTTGCCGAGCAGGCCGTTGGTGAGCCCGTTGACCGTGTCGTTCACGTCGTTGCCCAGGTTCGGGCTTCCGACCGCGCCGCCGACGTTGTTGAGCGTGTCGTTTAGCGTCTGGTCGACCTGGTCGGTCGCGCCGCTGGTGGCCGGGCCGACTGGGGGCAGACCGAGGCCGCTGGTGGTCTCGTCGACGTTGTCGACCAGGCCGCCGGCGGCGCCGCCGCCCGAGCCGGGGTCGACTGGAACGGTCGGGTTGTCGCCGCCGCCAGTCCCGCCGCCTGGGCCGGTGCCGCCCCCCGTGCCGGGACCGACCCGCCCATTGGCCCCGCTCCCGCCGCCGCCGGGCAGGATCGCCGCAAGCACCGTGCCGCCGGCCGGCGTGGCCGCCACGGCGTCCGTGGCCGCCGCGAGGGCCACCGCCGCCGCCTCGGGCGCCTGCCCGCCCGGCTGCTCGGCGAGCGAGACGCTCCCGTTGGCATCGTCCCCTCCGAGCGGGAGGCCGTTGAACGCGACGATGGCGCCGACGGTGAGGAACGCGACGACGGCGCCGGCGATCAGGGCACCGGTGGCGCCGGTGCCGGCGAGGTACGCACGAAGGTTGCCGATCCGTGGCTTCGTCATCGCGATTCGGAGACTCCGGTTCCCATCAACATGATCGCACGGGCACGCGGGGCTGTCGAGGGAGTACCCGCCTTCCGCGGCCGGTAACCGCCGTCCGCGGGCAGGGACGATCGCGGAAACCTTCAGCGCGCCGCCCGACGGACTACAGGTAGCCCATCGGATCGACGGCGCCGCCGTTGATCCGGACCTCGAAGTGGAGGTGGTCGCCGAAGCAGCTGCCGGTGCAGCCGACGTAGCCGATCACGTCGCCCTGGCTGACCGAGCCCGAGGTGATCGCGTAGGACGACTGGTGGGCGTAGCACGAGGAGAGCCCGCCGCCGTGGTCGATGCAGGTGTAGTTGCCGTAGCCGCTGGTGGGCGCGGCGAGGATGACGTTGCCGTTGGCCACGGCCCGGATCGGCGTACCCGCCGGCGCGGCGATGTCGATGCCCTCGTGCATGCGGCCCCAGCGCCAGCCGAAGGGGGAGACGACCGGGCCGCTGACCGGCCAGATGAACCCGCTCGACGACTCGCCCTGGATCGGGCCGGCCGGGAGGGTGGGGGTCGCGGGCGCGGCGGCCTGCGCGGCCTGGATCTGGGCCTGGATGTCGCCCTGGATGTCGCCGATGTCGCCCTCGAGCCGCTGGATGCTGTCCTCGACCGCGGCGAGGGCGTCGGCCTTCGCGGCACGGGCGGCGTCGAGCTCGGCCTCGCGGGCCTCGAGCTGGAGCCGCGTGCGCTCCAGCTCCGCCTCGCGAGCGGCGATCTCGTCGCGCTGGGCGCGGATGCTGTCGACCAGCTCAAAGGTCTCGTTGCGGAGGTTGTGGACGCGGTCGACGATCGAGGCGTCCTGCTCCTGGATCGAGTCCAGGTACTGATAGCGCTGGAGCAGGTCGTCGAACCCGTCGGCCTGGAGGATGACGGTGAGTGCGTCGGGCTCGTCCGACTTGTAGATGTCGACGAGCCGGGCCTCCAGCACCCCTATCGAGCGCTCCAGCCGCTTGCGGAGAATCTCCAGGTAGGCGCGCTCACGGTCGAGCCGGGCCTGGGTACGGTCGAGCCGCGCCTGCACGATCGCCTCCCGGTTGCGCAGGGTCGCGACCTCGCCCAGGAGTTGGTCGATCTCCTCGCTGTACTGCTCGATCTCGGTCGAGAGGACGCCCTTCTTCTCCTTCGCGCCCTCGAGCTCCGCCTCCTTGGAGTCGAGCTGGGACTGGAGGTCCTGCGCGCCGGCTCCGGCCACGGCCACGAGGCCCACGCCCAGGCAGACAAAGGCGAGCGCGGCGAGCACGCCGCGACGGGGGTCGGCCGGTCCTCTGTTCGGTTGTGCGCTCATATGCGGTTCGCCTACGGGGTTAGCTGACGGGCTCGCGCTGCTCGCGCTAGGCCCGGGAAGCCACGCGTGTGGCCCGGGCCATTCGCCCCTCCGGCCTGCCGTTGCAGGCGTGGCCGGCTATGTGGGTCCCCCGTTCCATGCTCAATCTTGGGCGTGGACTCGGCGAGGTGCGGCGCCACAGTAGCAACCGCAACAGTTATTGCAAGCGTTTCTTAACAGTCGTTATCAGCCCTGCAAGTCAACTTGCAGCAGCGCCCCCTCCTGGCCCGCCTCCTCCATCTGGAGCGTCGTGTGCTCGATCCCGTAACGGTCGAGCAGCAGGAACTCCAGCTCGCGGCGGGCGCGGTCGCGGTCGGTCCCTGGGTCCGTCACGACGTGGGCTGCGAGAGCCTCGAACCCCGACGTGACCGTCCAGACGTGCAGCTCGTGGACGCTGCGGACGCCCTCGACCGCGCACAGCGCCTCGCCCAGCTCGTCGACGTCGACCCCCGGTGGCGCGCTCTCCATCAGGACGTCGAGCGGCTCGCGGATGAGGCGGATGGAGGAGGCGATGATCAGGGCGGCGATCGCGAGGCTCGCGATCGGGTCGGCCTCGCGCCAGTCGAAGGCGAGGACCGCGATCCCGGAGATGACGACCGCGATCGACCCCAGGGCATCGGCGGCCGAATGGCGCAGCACGGCCTCGAGGTTGATGTCGCTCCGCTCGCCACGAGCGAGCACGATGGTCGCCCAGGCGTTACCCGCCAGCCCCAGCAATCCGACGATGAGCACGCCGCCGCCCTCGACCGCCGGCGGGTCGGAGAGGCGCCCGATCGCGGCGACCACGATGACGACGGCCAAGGCCACGAGGGCGAGGCCGTTGATGAGCGCGGCGAGCACCTCGCCGCGGTGAAAGCCGAAGGTCCGGCGCGGACCGCCCCCGCGAGCCGCGAGGCCGGCGGCGACGAGCCCCAGGACGATCGCTCCGAGGTCGGAGAACACGTGCCCGGCGTCCGCGAGCAGCGCCAGGGAGTCGAACAGGACGCCGCCGGCCACGGCCGCCACCAGCATCCCGACGTTGATGGCGAGCGCGGTCCGCATCCGCCGCCGGTTGCCGGCCCTGCGCGTGGCGATGGCGGCCTCCAGGCCGTGGGCATGCTCGTGAGCGGGCGCCATCGCCCGCGAGGTTAGGCCGAAGCGAGCTCCGCGGAGGCGCCGGCGGCGATCTCGGCAGCCTCGCGCAGCCGCTCGTCGTAGTCGGCCACCTGCATCCGCGAGATCACCAGCTTCTGGATCTCGGCCGTCCCCTCGAACAGCTCGTAGATCTTCGCGTCGCGGAACCACTTCTCCAGCGGGCACTCGGTGCTCTGCGCGTACGGGCCGACCAGATCCATCAGCGTCCTCGTGGTCCACACGGCGACCTGGCCCGCCTTCAGCTTCGACATCGATCCCTGGCCGCCGGTCATCGGGCGGCCGTTGCGTCCCATCCACGCCGCGCGCTGTACGAGCAGGCGCGCGGCCTCGATCTCGGTCGCCACCTGGGCGAGGACCTGCTGGTTGGCCTGACGCTTGAGCGGGGGCTCGCCCGCCGTGGAGCTCTCGTCGAGGACAGACTCGAACGGGTCGGCTGCGTGCGAGCCGTTGGCGAGGTAGCCGAGCGTCCACTCGTAGGCGGCCTGGGCGATACCGAGCGCCGAGGCGCCGACCAGGGGCCGGGTCAGCTCGAAGGTTGCAAGGGCGTTGGACGCACGGCCCGACGACTCGCCGGAGCGGGCGCGCTCGAGCCTGCGCTCGAGCTTCTCCATGCCGCCCAGCAGGTTCTCGGCCGGGATCCTGCAGTCCTCGAGCACGATCTCGGCGGTGTGCGAGGCGCGGATCCCGATCTTCGTCTCCTTCTTGCCCTGGCGCAGGCCCGGCGTGTCCTTGGCGACCACGAACGACGCCTGGCCGCGGTGGCCGAGCGTGGGGTCGACCGTCGCCACGACCACGTGGACATCGGCGATACCGCCGTTGGTGATGAAGACCTTGGTCCCGTTCAGCACCCACTCGTCGCCGTCGAGCCTGGCCGTCGTCTTCAGGCTCTTGACGTCGGAGCCGGCCTGCGGCTCGGTGACCGCGTACGCCCCCAGCTTGACCTCGTCGCCCAGGCCGAAGCACTCGGGGACCCACCGCGCGATCTGCTCGGGCGTGCCCGACGCGGCGAGGCCGGCGGCGGCGAGCGATGAGCCCGAGGTAGCGAGGGCGATGCCGGCGCAGCCCCAGTGCATCTCCTCCGAGTAGATCACGCCAAGCACGCCATCCGGGTCCGAGCCCATCCGCTGCAGGTGCTCGATGCCGTGGAGGCCGTGCTCGCGCGCCTCTCGGATCACCTCCCAGGGCGTCGACTCCTCGGCGTCGTGCTTGGCGGCGACCGGCCTGATCACGTCCCGTGCGAAGTCACGGCAGCGGGTCCTGAACTCGAGCTGCTCGTCGGACAGGGCGAAGTCCATGCGGCTGGAAACCTCCGTATCGGGTCTTGACTGACCGGTCAGTCAACGGTCCGGGCAGCATACCCGCAGGGGGCGGCGGAGGGGCGGCTTCCCGCGCCGTCAGTAGCTTGTGCGCCCATGCTGAGAAGGGTCCGCCACCTCTTCACCTCCGTCGGCCACTGGCTGCGCGCGCACCTGCGGGGGAGGCGGTTCGCGATCGGCCTGGCTGTGGTCGCCGCGCTGGGAGCCGGCGGCTACCTCCTCGTCACGGCGTTGACCGGAGACGAGCCCGAGGGGCCCGCGGCGGCGCCCCAGGCGGTGGTCCAGCGGGTCGAGGCCTCGGACGAAGCGGCCGAGGACCTCGGGTTCCCGGCCTTCGCGACCAAGAACACCACCCGGATCTCCGGCGCCGACCCCGTGGCCAACGCGGCTGCGGTCGCCCTCGCCACGTTCCCGTCGACGGGGGGCCTGGAGGGGCCGGCGGCGGTCTCGCTTGTCGATGTCGCGGACTGGCCCGGTGCCATAGCCGCGTCGTCCCTGGTCGCCAGCCCGGTCGCGGCGCCCATTCTCTTCAGTGAAGCCGGCGAGGTGCCGGAGCTCACGACCAGTGCCCTGGCCGCCCTGGCACCGAAGGGCTCGGCCGAGACGGAGGACAAGCAGGTCTTCCGCATCGGCGACGCTGCCGAGCCCGAGAGGCTGAGGACGATCGACGTCGAGGGTCGGAACCCGGCGGAGCTGGCCGCCGGGGTCGAGAGGCTGCGCAAGCGACTCACCGGCGACGACCCGGCGCACATCGTCGTCGCGAGCGCCGACGACCCGGCCTTCGCGATGCCGGCCGCGGCCTGGGCGGCCCGCAGCGGCGACCCGGTGCTGTTCGCGCAACGCAGGTCGATTCCGGAGGCGACCCTGGAGGCGATCAAGGAGTACAAGGACGTCGCCGTCTACGTGCTCGGGCCGGACTCGGCGATCTCCGACGATGCCCTCAAGGAGCTCGAGAAGGTTGCGGCGAGCGTGGAGCGGGTGGGCGATTCCGATCCGGTCACGAATGCCGTCGAGTTCGCGCGCTACCTGGACGGCGACTTCGGGTGGAACATCAACGACCCCGGGCATGGCTTCGTGCTCGCGAACGCCGAGCGTCCCGCGGACGCCGGCGCCGCCGCACCGCTGTCGTCCAGCGGGACGTGGGGGCCACTCCTCGTGACCGACGACCCGGCCGAGCTTCCCTCGGCGCTGCGCGGGTACCTGCTGGACCTGAAGCCGGGCTACGTCGACGACCCCACCCGCGCCGTCTACAACCACGTGTGGGTGATCGGAGACCCCGAGGCGATCTCGGTACCGCTCCAGGCGCAGGTCGACGAGCTGGCCGAGCTGCTGAAGGTAACGTCCGGTACCGGCACCGACGTCCTCGGGGCCCCGCCCGGAGCGGACGAGCCCAAGCAGGAGGACAGACAGGGTGCCGGCGGCAACGGCGCCAAGGACAACCCATGAGCGAACGCGAGCGAGAGGACCGCCTCACGGGGCGTGAGATAACGATCGAGGACATCCGCGCCCTGGCCGGCCCGGCCACTCCCCACTTCGCGCTTCAGATACGCAACCGCATCGCCCGTCTGATCGAGCCGCTGCCCGCCGGCCACCCCGCAAAGCTCGAGGGCGAGGAGCAGATCGAGCGGCTCACCGAGCTCGCCATGCACTCGGGCGAGCCAAGGCACGCCATCTGAGCAACTCCCTCGCCGGAGGCAGGCCTATCCGCGAGGCGAGGCCGCACTGCTCCGAGCCGTAGGCCCGGGCAAGGCGCTCCGCCTCGCGCAGGTCCGCCGGGAGCCCGTCGAGGACGGACACGGGATCTCGCTCGAGCGCGTCGGCCCCGCGCTCGGTCGCCCCCAGGATCCGGTCGACCTCGGCCTCGTCCTCCGGCGGGGGGTCGAGGAGGCGGATCGTGTTCACCTCCGAGCGCAGGCGGGGGACCACGATCTCCATCACCACTCGGCGCACCTGGGCGGCGTCGGGATCCTCGCCGGCGCCCGCAAGGTCGTCGGCCGCGGCCTCGATCTGCGACTCGACCGCGAAGCAGATCCTGTCGGCCTCGGCGATGAAGGCCTCCTTCGTCAGCGGCTCCGGCTCCGCCGGGGCCGCGGTGGTGGTCGCCTCATCGCCCCCGCAGCCGGCAAGCGCCAGCGCGAGCCCGGCAAGGCCCGCCGAGACCGGAAACGAAGCTGAGGATCTCGGCTGAGTTGTTCTCAGACCCTTTGGATGATCGTTCCGGTCCCGAGCCCGCCGCCGCAGCACATCGTCACGAGGCCGGTCTCCTTGTCGGAGCGCTCGAGCTCGTGCAGCAGCGTCGTCATCAGCCTCGCGCCCGTCGAGCCGAGCGGATGGCCGAGAGCGATCGCGCCGCCGTTGACGTTCACGCGGTCCATGTCCGGCTCCAGCTCGCGCCGCCAGGCGGCGAGCACGGAGGCGAATGCCTCGTTGACCTCGAACAGGTCGATGTCGTCGATCGTCATCCCGTTGCGCTCGAGGAGCTTCTTCGTGGCCGGGATCGGACCGGTGAGCATGATCACAGGGTCGACGCCTACGGCGGTCTGGTCGACGATCCGCGCACGCGGGGTCAGGCCCAGCGCGTCGGCCTTCTCGCGGGTCATGACGAGCACGGCGGCCGCGCCGTCGGAGACCTGCGAGGAGTTGCCGGCGGTGATCTTGCCGTCCTCCTTGAACGCGGGCTTGAGCTGGGAGAGCGCCTCGATGTTCGTGTCGGGGCGGATCCCCTGGTCGGTCGTGTAGGTGTCGCCGTTCACCGCGATCGGCACGATCTCGCGGTCGAAGCGCCCCTCCTCGGTCGCCTTCGCGGCGAGCTGGTGCGAGCGGACCCCGATCTCGTCGAGCTCGGAGCGGGGGATCTCCCACTTGTCGGCGATCATCTCCGCCGAGATGCCCTGGGGGACCAGGTTGTAGCGCTCCATCAGCTCGGGGGTGAACGCCATCCCATGCTCCTGCTGGACTGCGAGCCCGTCGGCGAACGAGATATGGCCCATGTGCTCGACCCCACCGCCGACGGCGACGTCGTGGACGCCTGAAGCGACGAGCGCCGCGGCGAAGTTGATGGCCTGCTGGGCGGAGCCGCACTGGCGGTCGATGGTGGTCGCGGGCGTCTCGATGGGAAGGCCGGCCTCGAGCCACGCGTTGCGGCCGATGTTGAAGGCCTGCTCGCCGAACTGCTGCACGCAGCCGCAGACGACGTCCTCGACCTCGGCCGGGTCGACCCCGGCACGGTCGATCAGCTCGGAGTAGGTCTTCGACAGGAGGTTCGAGGGGTGGGTGTCCTTGTAGTAGCCCTTCTCCGGATGGCCGCGCCCGATCGGGGTGCGGACCGCCTCGACGATCACTACCTCGCGGCCCTGGAACTTGCCGTTGCCAGCCATCTGTGCCTCCTGGGAAGTTGGACGGGCGGCGCGCCGAGCGCGCCCCTGGTGCCCCTCCACGATACCCGAACCGACTGACCGGTCAGTCAACAGCGAGTGGAGGGTTGAGCCCGGATAGCGGGCCAAACCCTCCGAGCGTCCGCGTCCGCGAGAATACGGGCCGTGGCAGGCTCGGAGCTCACCTCCTACCGCCGCCGCGGCGGGTACGCCGGGCTGAGCCAGCTGCTGCGGGTCCACGACGACGGTCGGGTGGAGCTCCACGACCGCAAGACGCGCAAGCGCACCGAGGTACAGGCCACCGACGCGGAGATCGCGACCCTGCGCTCCCTCATTGACGCGGTCCCGGCAGAGCGCTGGCACTCGCTCGGGGGCGCCATCGCGCGCCGCATGCTTCCGAGCCCCCACGAGGCCATGCGCTTCGAGGTCCGTTGCCGCGCCGCGGCCGGCTCGGCGGTGCCGCCGGCTCAACCGAGGCCGACATCGCGCCGCTCCTGGCCCAGCTCGACGAGCTGCTCGCGCCGGGCGGTTCGCGAAGGCCGAGCGCCCCTCGCCTGGTTCTGATACAACCGCGCCCCTTGAACGGGCCCCACGGATACCTAGCGCCCGCCGTCGCGGGCAGCGGCACGATCGCCTGCGGCCTCGCGGCCTGCGCGTCCGCCCTGTCCGAGGTGCGGCTGCTGGCCCGAAGCGACGCCGCCGCCTGGCGGGCCGAGGAGGCGGCCCAGTCGGTGGCCGCGAAGGTCGACGGCGGCGATCCGAGCAGGATCCGCGTCGGCACCGACCCCGCGGAGCTTTCCGGCTGCGACCTGGTGGTCGAGGCCATCGCCGAGGAGGTCGAGGCCAAGGCGGAGCTGCTCGGAACGCTCGCCGGAGTCGCGCCGAACGCCGACCTGGCGACCACCACCTCGTCGCTCTCGGTCGCCGCCCTCGCCGAGGAGTGCGGCCACCCGGAACGGCTCATGGGCCTGCACGTCTTCAACCCCCCGCACCGCATGGAGCTGGTGGAGCTGTGCTTCCCCCAGTCCCTTCGCGACGGCTCCGCCGAGCGCGCGCGGCGCTGGTGCGAGGCACTGGGGAAGACCGTCGTCGAGGTGCCCGACGTCGCCGGCTTCGTGGTCAACCGGCTCGTCTTCCCCTACCTGTTCGACGCGGTCCGCCTGCTCGAGGAGACGGGCATGGACCCCGCCGACATCGACACCGCGATGCGACTGGGTGCGGGCTACCCGATGGGACCGCTTGCCCTGCTCGACTTCGTCGGCCTCGACGTCGCGGCGGCGATCGGCGACAGCCTCGCCGCAGACTCAGGCGACCCGTCCCACCAGGTCCCGGAGCGAATCCGGGAGCTGATGGAATCGGGCCGCCTGGGCCGCAAGAGCGGCTCGGGTTTCTTCGACTACTAGACCGACCGCTGGTAGGTCTGGAACGCCCGCACCGCGAAGAACAGGCTCGCGGCGAGGAACGCTGCCAGCAGGCCGGCGTAGCCCGCGATCTGACCCCAGTCCGGGGACGCCGTCAGGGCGCCACGACCGGCCTCGACCGCCCAGTTCACCGGGTTGAAGTCGGCCGCCGTCTGCATCCATGCCGGCATCAGATCCTCCTGCATGAACGTCGTCGACAGGAACGACAACGGCAGCATCAGGAACTGCATCAGCGCGATCAGCGTCTCCTCCCGGCGAGCCAGCAGCGCCAGCCCGTTGGAGAGGGCGCCGAACGCCGCGCCCAGCAGGATCGCCACGCCCATCAGCACCGCCACGCCGAGGACGCCGTTGGCGAACTCGGCGCCGGTGGCGATCGCGAGGCCGACGATGATCAGGGTCTGGATCACGATCTGCAGCGATCCCTGGACCAGCCGCCCGGTGATCAGCGACGAGCGGCTCACCGGGGACACCAGGAACCGGTCCACGACGCCCCGCTCGAGGTCCTCGATCATCGGCATGCCGCTCCAGCCGGCGGTGAAGAACGCCGTCATCATCACCACGCCGGGAGCGAGGAACTCGATGTAGGACTCCGAGCCCCAGCCCGGGATGTCGCTGATCGTCTCGAACAGCGCTCCGAACAGGAGCAGCCAGATGATCGGCTGGATCAGGTTGACGAAGATCCACCACGGCTGGCGCAGCAGCTCCATCACGTGCCGGACCGTCATGTACCGGGTGTTTGCGATTGCCTTTGTCATCGGGAACCCTCCTTCTGCGTGTTGTCAGCCTCGGCCGAGCTGAACGTCCGCCCGGCGTGCCGCAGGTAGACGTCGTCGAGCGAGGGACGGGCGACGGTCACCGAGGCGACCGGGACGCCGCGCGCGTCGAGCGCAGCCAGCACCGCCGGCACCGCGCGGGCGCCATCGTCGGCACGGGCATGGAGCGCCCGGCCGTTGACGACCACCTCGCGCACCGCCGCGACTCCGGCGAGCGCCTCGGACACCGCTCCGTTGGTCGAGCCGTCGAGCTCGACGTGGATCGCGTCGCCGCGAAGGTCGCGCTTGAGCTCGTCGGGCGTGCCCTCGGCGACCACCTTCCCGCGATCGACGATCGCGAGCTTGGCGGCCAGGTTGTCGGCCTCCTCGAGGTAATGGGTGGTGAGGAGCACCGTCAGGCCCTCGCCGGTGAGGCGGGAGATCTCCTCCCACATCTCGGCCCGGACCTCGGGGTCCAGCCCGGTGGTCGGCTCGTCCAGGAACAGCACCTTCGGGTCGTGGATCAGCGCCAGCGCGATGTCGAGCCGTCGCTGCATCCCGCCCGAGAACGTCCGGACGAGCCGGTCCGCCGCGTCGGCGAGCCCGAATTGCTCGAGCAGCGCCTCGGCGCGCCGCTCCACCTCGGCCCCGCGCATGCCGTGTACCTGGCCCTGGAGCCGCAGGTTCTCGCGCGCGGTCGCCTGGATGTCGAGCCCGCCCTCCTGGGAGACGACGCCGATCGCCTCACGCACCTTCTCGGGATCGCCCAGGACGTCGTAGCCGGCGACCTGCGCCGTGCCCGAGTCCGGGTGCGAGAGCGTGGTGAGGATCCTCACCGTCGTCGACTTGCCGGCGCCGTTCGGGCCCAGGAGCCCGAACACGGTGCCCTCCTCGACCGAGAACGTGAGGCCGTCGAGCGCGGTGACCTCGCCGTACGTCTTGGTCAGGTCCTTGGTTTCGATCGCGGTTGCCATCGCGTCTTGTCCTTTCGGTAGACTTGCCTTACTTGGAAAGTAGCTTATCAGATAAGAGACTTACATGGCAAGAGATCGCGAAGAGCTGACGGCGGAACTGGTCGACCTCCTCCGCATCAGGCAGAACTTCGAGGACGAGTTCGACGATGCCGCGGCGGCGCGCCTGGGCGTCAACCGCACGGACATGCGCTGCCTCGACATCCTCGAGCGCGAGGGACCGATGACCGCCGGCCGGCTCGCCGAGCTGGCCGGCCTCACCACGGGCGGCATCACCGCGGTTCTCGACCATCTCGAGAGGGCGGGCTACGCCAGGCGGGTACGCGACCCCGACGACCGCCGCCGGGTGATGGTCGAGCTCGACATGGAGGAGATGGGGAAGGGGGGCGCCGAGGAGATCTGGGGCCCGCTGGGCGAGGAGGCGCGGGAGATGATCGGAAAGCTCACGGACTCAGAGCTCGCCACGGTGACCGACTTCGTACGGGCGGGGCTCGAGCTGAACCGCAAGCACCTCGAGCGGATCAAGGCCCTGCCCCCCGCCGGGATTAGCGAGAGTCCGCGCCGGCTACGCGGCCTGCTTGCGCTTGCCCGAGAGGTCCCAGATCACGTCGGCCTCGGATATGCCCTGGCGCCGCGCCGCCTCGACGACGTCCTCCCAGGGGAGCTGGGCGTCGGGAAGGTCGTCCCAGCGCGCCAGCTCCATCGCCTCGAGCGCGCCGCGCAGCGCAGGGCCGAGGTGCTCCTCCGAACGGAGCACCGCCCTCAGGACCTCGAGCTGCTTATCGGTAAGCCGCACGACCCACATGGCCGCCCCTCTCTGGTCGTTGCGGGAACGCTAGGCACGCCTGCGGACGGAAACGGCCCGCGGCGCGCGGCTCAGCCGGCTTCGCGCTCGCTCGCACCGGGCGGCGCCGGGATCGCACGGTGCTCACCGGTGACGGTGCGTATCCGGACGGCCACGATCCGGTTGTCGCGCACGGACTCGACCCGGATCTCGTAGCCGTTGGCGCTGATGGTGTCGCCGCGCTTGGGCAGGCGCCCGAGCTCGCTGAAGACGTAGCCGCCGATCGAGTTGAAGGCGTCGGAGTCGACCGGGAGCCTGATCCCGGCGTCCTCCAGATCGCCGATCGGGACGTGGCCGCGGACGTACCAGTCGCCGTCGGTGAGGCGCCGGAGGTCGGTCGCCCTCGGGTCGGTCTCGTCCTCGATCTCGCCCACCACCTCCTCGAGGATGTCCTCGACGGTGACGATGCCGACGGTGCGCCCGTACTCGTCGGAGACGACGCCGAGGGAGCTGCGCTGGCGCTGGAGCTCGGCCAGGAGGTCGTCGAGCGGCTTCGTCTCGGGGAAGATCGGCACGTCGCGGATCGCGGGCTCGATCGAGGTGTCGGGGCCGGCGTTCATGTAGAGGCGGACGAGGCTGTTGTTGTGGACGACGCCGCGGACCTTGTCGGGGTTGTCGTCCTCGATCACGACCAGCCGGGTATGGCCGGAGGAGACGCAGCTGCGCAGCGCCTCCTCGACGGTCTTGTCGGCGTTCACCGTGACGACGGCGGGGATGGGCGTCATCACCTCGCGCGCCTCCTGCTCGTGCAGGTGGAAGACGCCGCCCAGCATGCCGGCCTCACCGGGGTCGAGGATGGCTGAACCGCGGATGATCTCCCTGAGGTCCTCGGCGGTGTGCTTCTCCTCGATGTCGGCGGGCCGCACGCCGAACAGGCGCAGGATCGCGTTCGACAGCTTGTTCAGCACGAAGGTGAACGGCGCGCTCGCCACCCGGAACCAGTTGACCGGGCGCACCAGCAGCCGCGCCGCGGGCTCGGGCCGCGTGATCGCGAGCATCTTCGGCACCTGCTCGCCGAGCGTGATGTGAAGCGTCGTCGCGATGGCGAACGCCAATGCCACCGAGATCCCGGTCGTGAGCCCCTCGGACAGATCGCCCAGCAGGGGCTCGATCAGGGTCGCGATCGCGGGCTCGCCGAGGAAGCCGATGCCGATGGAGGCGACGGTGATCCCGAGCTGGCAGGCGGCCAGAACCTCGTCGATCTTCTCGAGTTGCTCGAGCACCTCGTCGACGCCCGCCTCGCCCTCCTTGGCGAGAGTCTCGAGGCGGCTGCGGCGGCTGCGCACCAGCGCGAACTCGGCGGCGACGAACAGCCCGTTGACGGCAACGAGGAGCAACAGGGCTATCAGCGCGAGGGCGGTCATTCAGGCCGCCCCGCGGCGCCGGTACTTCGAGGGAGGGGGTCGTCGTCCACGAGGACGGGCAGAAGGTAGCAGGGGTGGCCGGCGCTCCAGCGGGGCACGCGCGGCGCCGTCGCGAGGCGTCGGGCGCGCGCTCGCGAAACCGTCCGCGCCGACATTCCTCTAGCGTCGAGGCATGGACGCGAACCCGGATCAGTCGAGCGCTCCCTACCTCGACGCGCTGGTCAACTACGCCGATCGCGGGGCCGGGCGCTTCCACGTGCCGGGCCACAAGGGCGGCCCCGGGGCCGACCCGGGCCTGCGCGACGCGATCGGCGAGCGGGCGCTGGCGCTGGACATCCCCGCCGGGATCGAGGGGATCGACGTCGGGCCCGACCCCGACGCGCTGCCGTTCCAGACGGCCCAGCGGCTCGCGGCCCAGGCATGGGGAGCCGAGCGGAGCTGGTTCCTGGTCAACGGCGGGTCGGGCGGCAACCACGCGATCTGCCTGGCGCTGGCGCACATGGGCGAGCACGTCGTGGTGCAGCGCAACGTTCACTCCTCGATCGTCGACGGGATGGTGCTCTCCGGCCTGCGCCCGCACTTCGTCGCCCCCGAGGTGGACTCCGAGCTCGGGATCGCCCACTGCCCCACGCCGGAGTCGCTCGCCGAAGCGCTCGACGCCGCGCCCGAGGTGGTCGCGGCCATGATCGTCTCTCCGACCTACTTCGGCGCCGTGGCCGACGTCGCCAGCCTGGCCGAGGTCGCCCACGCCCGCGGCGTGCCATTGGTCGTCGACGAGGCGTGGGGCGCGCACCTGACCTTCTCCGATGAGCTGCCCGAGCCGGCGCTCGCCTGCGGCGCCGACGTGGTGCTCTCCTCGACCCACAAGATCGTGGGGAGCATCACCCAGTCGGCGATCCTCCATCTGGGGAGCGGCGGTCGCGTGGACGGCCGCGTCCTCGACCGGGCTCTGACGCTGGTCGAGTCGACCAGTCCGAACGGCATCCTCACCGCCTCGCTCGACGCCGCCCGCCGCCACGCGGCCACGCGGGGCCAGCAGCTCCTCGCGGAGACGCTTGCGTCGCTCGAGCGGATGCGCGAGCAGGTATGCGAGATCCCCGGCCTCGACGTCCTCGACGACCGCATCGCCGGCCGCCCCGGCGTGTTCGCCTACGACCCGCTGCGGCTGGTGGTGGACGTTCGGGCGACCGGCGTGACCGGCCACCGCATCGCGGCGCTGATGCGGGAGACCGACGACATCAACCTCGAGCTGTTCTCCGAGAACGTCGTGGTTGCGGTGTTCGGCCTCGGCGAGCACGCCGACGAGACGGGGCAGCGGCTGATCGCGGCGCTGCGCCGCGCGGTCGAGCGGATCAGCGAGGGCCACGAGGAGCCGGAGGAGCCGTTCGCCGAGCCGCCTCCGTGGGGGGCGACGGAGCTCTCGCCTCGCGAGGCCTTCCTGGCCCCGCAGGAGGTCGTGCCGTTCGCCGAGGCCGAGGGGAGGATCGCGGCCGAGTCGCTGGCCGCCTACCCGCCCGGGGTCCCGAACGTGCTGCCGGGCGAGCGCCTCGAGGCCGCCACCCTCCTCTACATCAGCGACAGCGTCAGCCACGGCGGCCTGGTCCGCGGCGCGTCGGACCGAACCCTTCGGACGATCCGGGTCGTGGCCGAGTGATCGGGGACCCCGCCGCCCCGGACGCGGGAGCTGGGGCGTGGACAGCGAGTACGGCGTGCTGCGCGACGTGCTCCTCTGTCCGCCCGACAACTACTCGTGGCGGCCGACCAGCGCGATCTCGAAGGGGACGCTCGACAGCGGCCTCGTCTTCGACGCCGAGCGCGCCCGAGCCCAGCACGCCGAGCTGGTCGCCGCCTACGAGCAGGCTGGGGTCACCTGCCACTTCCTCGAGCCCGTCGAGGGCCTCCACTACCAGGTGTTCGCGCGGGACTCGAGCGTCGGCACGCCCTGGGGGGCCTTCGTCACCTCGCCCATGCAGCAGTGGCGCCGTGGCGAGTACGCGCCGGTGATCCGCTTCTACCAGGGGGCGGACATCCCGATCTGGAACATGGCCTCGAACGGGGCGATCGAGGGCGGCGACGTGATGATCGTGGAGCCCGGCTGCGTGGTCATCGGCGTCGGCGAGTCGCGCACGGAGCTGCCTGCGGCGCGCCAGCTCGCCCGCTTCTTCGAGGCCGAGGGCTGGGAGGCCCGGGTGGAGCCGATCCCCGGCGTCTTCCTCCACATCGACGTGCTGCTGGCGATCCTCGCCCCGAAGCTGGCGGCGGTCTGCGCCGAGTACGCGTCCGGCGGGCTCGTGCGCTGGCTGCGCGACAAGGGCTTCGAGCTGCTCGACGTGCCGGGCGAGGACGCTTGGAAGCTGGGAGTGAACGCGATGTCCCTGGGCGGCGACCGGGTGCTCACCGGCGCCGGAGCCCGCTCGCTCAACGAGCAGATGGCCGCCCGCGGGCTGGAGCTGATCGCCCCCGACCTCGACATGTTCACGCTCGGCGGCGGGGGCGCCCACTGCCTCTCGCAGGCGCTCCGGCGCGACCGGGTCGGATGACATGCCCATTGGACACTTTGGGGCGCTATCACCCCCACAAGTGTCCAACCGAGGCCCCGTGACGGGCGCGGGGCCGCCGATCGACGCCGCGCGCGTGATCGCCGACCTGCGCGAGCTCGACCGGCGCACCGGCGGCCCCGGCGGCGCCCGGCGCGTGTGCTGGACCGAGACCTGGCGAGAGGCGCGGGCGTACCTGACCGAGCTCCTGGCCGAGATCGGCGTCGAGCTCGAGCGCGACGAGGCGGGCAACCTCTGGGGCCGGCTCGGCGGCGAGGGCCCGGCGCTCGCGGTCGGCTCTCACATCGACTCGGTGCCCGCGGGCGGCTGGCTTGACGGCGCGCTCGGGGTGATGGCCGGCGTGGGCGTCCTGCGCGCCTGGGCCGGCTCGGGCGGCGCGCCGCCGGCGCCGCTGGTCCTGGTGGACTGGGCCGACGAGGAGGGTGCGAGATTCGGGCGTAGCCTCTTCGGCAGCTCGGCGTTCTCCGGAACGCTCGACCCAAGCGCGGTGCGGGAGCTGCGCGACGCCGACGGCATCGCGCTGCCCGACGCGCTCGCCGAGAACGGCGTCGAGCTCGACCGGGTGCTGGAGGCCGGGTCGCGCCGCGACGGCCTTGCCGCCTACCTCGAGCTCCACATCGAGCAGGGCCCGGTGCTCGAGGCCGAGGGCATCGCCACGGCCGCCGTGAACGGCTGCGCCGGGGTCGAGCGCCACCGCTTCACGATCACCGGCCAGGCGTCGCACGCGGGCACCACGCCGATGGAGCTCCGCCGCGACGCCGGCCTCGCCGCAGCCGATGCGGCGCTCCGGATCGAGGGGATCGCCCGCGAGCACGACGGCGTCGCCACGACCGGGGTCCTGCGGCTGGACCCGGGGATCCCCACCGCGGTCGCGGGTCGCGCCGAGCTGGTCGCCGACCTGCGCCACCGCGACGCGGGCGAGCTGGCGGCGATGCTGGCCGCGGCCCGTGACGTCGCAGCCGACGCGGCCGGAGCCCGCGAGTGCGACCTCGCCGCCGAGGAGGTCTGGCGGATCGAGCCGCTGGCGTTCGACCCGGCGCTGGTCGAGCACGCGCGCCACGCCTGCCTTCAGGCGAGCGGCGCCGAGCGCGAGCTGACCAGCGGCGCCCTGCACGACGCGGCCGAGATCTCCCGCTCGGTGCCCACCGCGATGGTCTTCGTGCCCTCCCGCGCCGGCCTCTCCCACACCGAGCGCGAGGACACCTCGGAGGAGGACCTGGCGACCGGGATCGAGGCGTTCGGGCTGCTGGCGAACCGGTGCTCGCCGGTGCCGCTGACGCACTGTATCAGGACGAACGGGGTGGCGGCGGGGGATCCAGCGCGGGACCGCGCGGCGGTACTCGCGGTAGGGCTCGCCGAAGCGCCGCTCCAGACCCGGCTCCTCGACGAGCACGAAGTAGACGTGGTTGACCGCGAGGAACGCCGCCGTCCAGACCACGAGCCCGGTCGAACCCAGCGCGATCGCCTCGCCGGCGAGCACGCAGAACACCCCGCTGATCATCGGGTTGCGCACGTGACGGTAGGGCCCGACGGCCACCAGCTTCCGCGTCGGGTCCCACGGCGCGAGCGTGCCCTCGCCCACCCGCGCGAAGAGCCGGACGGTCCAGGCCCAGAGTGCCAGCCCGGCGGTCACGAGGGCGACGCCGAGCGCGACCAGCGCCGCCGCGGCCGCCGTCGGCAGGCCCCAGCCCCAGTCGATCCCGTCGCCGGTCGCGAGGATGACGGCGGGCACCACGATCGTGACGGTGCCGGGAAGCAGCACGATCGCCCGGATGTGGCGCCACCGGCTCACCGGACGTAGGTTGTAACGAAGGCCTCGCCGGACCGGACGGAAGGCCAACCCACCCGAAGGAGATCCAGTGACCGACGTCGCCCTCAACCCGCAGGCCGAGAAGCTCTGCGAGGAGAACTCCACCGACTACTCCGACCTCAAGGCCTTCTTCATCAACTGCACCCTGAAGCGCAGCCCGGAGCAGTCGCACACCCAGGGCCTGATGGACATCTCGATGGAGATCATGCGCCGCGCCGGGGCCGAGGTCGACGGCATCCGCGCGATCGACCACGAGATCGCGACCGGGGTATGGCCGGACATGACCGAGCACGGGTGGGACGTGGACGAGTGGCCCGCGATCTTCGAGCGGGTGATGGAGGCCGACATCCTCGTGCTGGGGATGGCGATCTGGCTTGGCGAGAAGACGTCCGTCGCGACCAAGGTGATCGAGCGCCTGTACGGCAACTCGCACCTGCTGAACGACGATGGCCAGTACGCGTACTACGGGCGGGTCGGCGGCTGCCTGGTCACCGGCAACGAGGACGGCATCAAGCACTGCGCGATGAACACGCTGTACTCGCTCCAGCACCTGGGCTACACGATCCCGCCGCAGGCCGACGCGGGCTGGATCGGCGAGGCGGGGCCCGGGCCCTCCTACCTCGACGAGGGCTCGGGCGGGCCCGGAGAACGACTTCACCAACCGCAACACCGCCTTCATGACCTGGAACCTGCTCCACGTGGCGCGGATGCTGAAGGACGCGGGCGGGATCCCCGCGTTCGGCAACCAGCGCTCGGAATGGGACGCGGGGTGCCGCCCGGCCTGGCCGAACCCCGAGCACAGATAGCGAAGCCGCGCAGTCGTTCGCGCCGGATAGGGTCCGCGCATGGAGAGCGCGAGCGTCGCGGCATCGGACGCGCCGCAGCCTGAGGTCGGCGAGAAGGGCCTGAAGAAGGACGCGATCGGGTTCTGGGACGGGCTCTCGATCGGCCTCGCCTCGACCGCCCCGGCCTACTCGCTCGCCGCGGTGATCGGCTCGATCGTCGTCGCCGTCGGCGTGAAGGCGCCGGCGGTGCTGCTCGTCTCCTTCGTCCCGATGTTCTTCATCGCGGCCGCGTTCTTCTACATGAACCGGGTCGACACGGACTGCGGCACGACCTTCTCCTGGGTCACGCGCGCGATGGGGCCATACGCGGGGTGGGTCGGCGGCTTCGCGATCTGCACCACGGGCATCCTCGTGATCGGGTCGCTCGCCGACGTGTCCGCGTTCTACACCTACGACCTCCTCGGGCTCGAGGGCGGCGACGGCAAGCCGCTCTACAGGAACGAGCTTGCCGTGGCGATCCTGGCCGTGGTGATCATCGCCGTGATGACCGCGATCTGCGTGATCGGGACCGAGCTCTCGGCGCACCTCCAGCGCGTGCTGACGCTGGGCCAGGTGGCGATCCTTTGGCTGTTCGCGGGGGGCGTCTTCGTCCGGCTGATCTTCGACAAGACGCCCGACAGCTCGATCAGCCCCTCGCTCGACTGGCTCTCGCCGTTCGGGGTCGGAGTACTCGGCGCTGCTCTCGGGGGTGCTGCTCGCGGTCTTCATCTACTGGGGCTGGGAGAGCGCCGTCAACCTCTCCGAGGAGAGCGAGGACTCCTCGCGGGCGCCGGGCCTGGCCGGCCTCGCCAGCACGGTGATCCTGGTCTTCACCTACATCGCCGTCACGATCGCACTGATCGCGTACGCGGGGCTCGGCGAGCTGGAGCAGTTCGACGACGACGCGGGCGTCCTGGGCGCCGTCGGCGAGCAGGTGCTGGGCTCGACGGTCGGCAAGCTGCTGGTGATCGCGGTGATCATCTCCGGCATCTCCTCGGCGCAGACGACGATCCTGCCCGGGTCCCGCACGTCGCTCTCGATGGCCGCCGCGGGGGCGCTGCCGCAGGCGTTCGCCAAGATCCACCCCCGCTACCTGACGCCCGGCCTTCGGGACGATCTTCATCGGGGTGCTCGCGACGCTCTGGTACGTGCCGGGCAAGCTGATCTCAGAGAACTTCCTGTTCGACTCGCTCTCGGCGCTGTCGCTGATGATCGCCTTCTACTACGGGCTCACCGGGTTCGCCTGCGCGATCTACTGGCGCCACGAGCTGTTCGCACTCGGCGAAGAACTTCCTCTTCATCGGGCTCGCACCGGTGATCGGGGCGGCGCTGCTCTTCTACCTGCTCTACGAGTCGATCGGAGACCTCGCCGACCCGAAGGCCTCCTACTCGGGCACCGAGGTGTTCGGCATCGGGGTGCCGCTGGCCATCGCCCTGATCTTCACCTTGAGCGGCCTGCTGATCATGGTCGGCTGGCGCCTGTTCGGGCCGCCGGCGGCGAAGGAGTTCTTCACGCGCAAGCCGTTCGAGGCGGTGCCCCACGACGTCGCGGTCGGCGAGGGCAAGGTCGAGGCGATCGGGCTCTCGGAGGAGGAGGCCGACGCGGGCGCCGCGGAGCGCAAGGAGGAGGGCTGAGGTGGGGACGCTGGTGGTCGGGTACGACGGGTCGGAGTGCGCGAGGGCGGCGCTCGACTACGCGCTGGAGCTCGGCACGCGACCTGGGCGACACCGTCGTCGTCGCCTACGGCTACGACCCGGGCGGCCCGGGCGAGGAGTACAAGGCCCACCGCGAGGCCGTGAGGGACGCTGGGCGAGCAGGCCACGGCGGAGGCGGCCGAGCGCGCCCGCGCGGCGGGAGCCGAGGTCGAGGTCGAGCTGCGCGCCGAGCGCCCGGTCGAGGCGCTGCTCGCGCTCGCGGCCGAGCGCGACGGCGCGGGCGATCGTCGTCGGCAGCTACGGCGAGCACCCGATCAAGGGCGCGATCCTCGGCTCGACGCCGTACAAGCTGCTCCACCTCGCCGAGCACCCGGTGCTGGTCGTTCCCGGCCGGACTGAGCGCCGCGGGCCGGCGGCCGGCGCGTGCCGCTCACTAGGCTCAGGCCGATGAGCCTCTACGACAAGCTTTCCCAGCTGCCCCTGAACGTCGAGTCCTACGAGCTCGAGGACCGCGACCGTGAGTTCGGTGACTTCACCCGCCCCTCGACGATCGTCCACCTCCAGGGCGCCGGCCACGAGGGGCTCGGCGAGGACGTGGTCTACACGGTGCTCGACCACATGGCGCACCGCGACGCCGGGCCGGTCAACGACTTCACGGGCGTCACGACGCTGGGCGAGTTCTGCGAGCTGGCCGGTGAGCTCGACCTGTTCGCCGGGGCGCCGCCGGAGTACGAGGCGTCGCGCCACTACCGCCGCTGGGCCTACGAGTCGGCGGCGCTCGACCTGGCGCTGCGCCAGAACGAGATGGCGCTCCACGAGGCCGTCGGCCGCGACCCGAAGCCGCTCACGTTCGTCTGCTCGACCCGGCTGGGAGGGTTCGGCGACGACGCCGAGGACTCGACCACCGAGCCGATCCGAAAGCGGCTCGCCAAGTACCCCACGCTGGAGTTCAAGCTCGACCCGGAGAACGACTGGGACGCCGAGCTGATCGAGGAGCTCCGCGCGCTTGCGCCGGTGCGAGTCCTCGACCTCAAGGGGCTCTACCGCGGCACCCCGGTCGACGTCGAGACGGATCCCGAGCTCTACCGCGCCGTCGCCGAGGCGTTCCCGGAGGCCTACCTCGAGGACCCGGACCTGAACGACGAGACGCGGCCGGTGCTGGAGCCCCACGACGACCGCATCACCTGGGACGCCAACCTGCACTCGCTCGACGACGTGAGGGCCAACGCCCGCAAGGCGATCAACTCGAAGCCGTCGCGGTTCGGCTCGCTGAAGGAGCTGCTCTCCGTCTACGAGTACTGCGAGGCGAACGGGATCGCGATCTACGGCGGCGGCCAGGGCGAGCTGTCGGTGGGCCGGGGCCAGATCCAGTACCTGGCCTCGCTGTTCCACCCCGACACGCCGAACGACACCGCACCCTCGGGCTTCAACGACCCGGCGGTCCCGGACGGCATGCCTTCGAGCCCGATGGACCCGGCCCCGAGCGCGACCGGCTTCCGCTGGGCCGAGTAGGCGCGAGCTAGCCCGGCTGCGGGCTGGGCCGCCTCCTCGGGAGCCACCGCCTCACGCGCTCGGGCTGGTGGCCCGGCGCCTCCTGCTCGCGCGCCGCGAGGTCGAAGTACAGCAGCGTGCGGGCGAGTGCCACGAACGGGATAAGGAGTGCGAAGACGAGCGAGCCGAAGAGGTTGATCGCGGTCAGCGAGAAGTCGGCGAAGACCATCGCGAATCCGAGGACGGGCCCGGCGACCCGGCTGAGGATCCACAGGAACCCGGCAACCGAGAGGGTGTGCCACCACTGTCCGCGGACGAGCTCCGAGCTTCCGCGGAACGCGTCCCGCAATCGCCTGTCCTTGAACAGGATCTCCTGCTGCACGAACTGCCAGTCGACGTACTTCTTGATCGCGATCGGGATGCCGACTACGGTCAGCGCGATCAGGAGCACGAGCAGCGTCGCCGCGAGGTGACAGAGCGCCGCGCGCCAGAACCGCGGCAGCAATGCGCGATAGGCGCCGACAAACCCGACCGGTTGCCCGCGATCCAGCTCCCGGACGAACGTGATCACGGCGGCGCCGACGATCGCGTACCCAACGATGGAGCCGAGCGCCGGCGATGGCACCGGAGTAGGCGAGGCGGAAGTTCGCCGAGCCGATCGCGGCGGTGAGGTCGGAGTCGCCCGTGGCCTCCGCCAGGCCCCAGCGGAGGCCGTCCACCACGCCGAGGATGGGGACCGCCGTCAGGCCGAGGAGGACCAGCGTGACCGAATGGCGCCAATACAGCCGGCCGGCAGCCAGGAGCAGCTGTCCGAAGGCGCGCGCCTGCCGCAGCGGCTTCACCTCGGCGGGGCGCCAGCGGGTGAGCCACGCGGGCACCACCAGCAGGAGGAACGCCACGACGACGAGGGCGATCGCGCCGGGCGCGGCTCGCAGCGGCGAGGTTGAGGAACCGGGAGACCTCGGCTACCGCGACGCAGAACGCGCTCGTCACCGCCGGTCCCAGGATCGAGTGGCCGGGGAGCTTGGCGCTCGACGATCGCATGAGCGACATCGACGTGGACGGGGTCAGCCACTTCGGCTTCGTGTTCGGGCCCGTCGGCCCGTTGTTGAACCCGCCCTCCCGCTGGCCCCAGGGCCCCTCGTAGGTGAGCCACTCGAACCGACTGCCGGGCCTGGGGTTGGTCGGCACCACGACCGGGCGCGGACGCACGGCGCGAGACGGCTCGCTCGCGTTGTCGCAGCCCAGGCCCGAGCCGCGCTGCCCATTCTCGATGTAGATCGTCGAGTCGTAGAACGTGGCGTGCGATCCGGCGGCCGGGTAGACGACCGGATGGGTGCCGCGCCGCTCGAGCTTGTCGCCGTCCCAGTCGGCCGTCTCGCCGCCGCTGTGCTGGAAGAGGGCGACCTCGGTCGGGCCCGCGGCGAGGGCCTTGCGGGGGGCATTCGCGTCGAACGCGATCTGCATGCCCTCCCAGTCGCTCTCGTGGAGGTCGTTGAACTGGTTGAAGTAGTAGTAGAACCAGTACTGGACGAAGAGCCCGCGCACGCCGGGCTGGCGCCGAACGTGCGCGTACGTGATGACGGGCGCCTCGCCGGCCTCCTCGATAGCGGCGAAGTCCCTGGCGTAGGTGCATCCCGGCTCCAGCGGATTCCCGGGGAGGTCGAGGTGCCAGCCCTGTCCGCGGCCCGCGATGTCGGCCGCCGTCGGCGCGCGCTCGACGGGCCGCGGCGGGTCGCGTCCCGGCGGTGGGATGAGCCTGACCGCCGGGTTGCCCAGGACCACGTTCACCGTGGTCGGCTGGTACTGCTCCTCATGGTTGTCGCAGGGCGGATGCTCCTGCGCGCGCAGCATCACGATCGGCGAGTAGGTGTCGACCAGTCGCTGGGCGGCCTTCGAGGCCGCCTGCGCGCCGGCCGCCGCCGCGAGCACGACGGCACAGATCGAACCGAGATAGGCCGCGAACCGGCGCCGGCTGCGGTTCACCTGGCGAACGTACCAGACGCCACGCCACCTCCTGCGCGGGGTCAACCCCTTCGGCTGCCCTCACCGCTGCTTCGGCCAACCGAATCCGGCGCTTTCGGTAGCGTCGCCGGACCGACCGACAGGAGTGAACATGCCAGAGCGTTCCTTCCCCGAAGCCCTCAACGCCCAGATCGCCAACGAGTTCGGCGCCGCGATGCAGTACATCGGCGCCGCCGTGTATTACGACGCCGAGACGCTGCCCCGTCTCGCGGCCTTCTTCTACCGCCAGGCGCTGGAGGAGCGCGAGCACGCGATGATGATGGTCCAGTACCTGCTGGACGTCGACGAGGAGGTCCGGATCCCGGACATCAAGGGCCAGCAGACGACCTTCGACGACGGCGTCGCGCCGGTGAAGATGGCGCTCGAGCAGGAGAGGCGGGTGGGCGAGGAGATCTACGCGCTGTTCGAGCTGGCGCGAGAGGTCAAGGACTACCGGGCCGAGCAGTTCATGCAGTGGTTCGTGAAGGAGCAGGTCGAGGAGGTCGCGCTGATGCAGGACCTCCTCAGCGTCGTCGAGCGCACCGAAGGACAACCTCCTGCTCGCCGAGGAGTTCGTCGCCCGCGAAGCGCTGGGCGAGGACGACGGGGACCCGACGGCGCCGCCCGCCGCCGGCGGCGGTTAGCGCCCCGCGCGGAACTCCTCGAGACCGGACGGCGGCCTCCGAGCGCACCTTGCCCTGGACGATCGGGCTCCAGCCGAGCGCGACGCCGATCGGGCCGAGGGCCATCCGCGTCCACTTCCAGAAGTCGAACGAGTCGCGGTGCTCGGTGATCAGGCCCGCGTCGTCGAAGCGGAAGCGTCGCGTCGATGTCGTTGACGACGGGACGCCCCGTGCGGAACGTGTAGCGGGCGATCCAGTTGGCGCGTGCCGGTCGTCTCGTCGGCGTCGTGGGAGGCGAGCTCGATCTCGAGGTCCTCGGCGCGGGCGGTGAGCATCCGCCACATGTCACCGGCCTCGTCGCCGTTCAGGTCGGGGAAGACCGGGTCGGAGAAGTGGACGTCCGGCGCGTAGCACGCGGCCATCGCCTCGCCGTCGCCGGCGCCGAACGCCTCGTAGAAGCGACGGATGGTCTCGCGGTTTCGCTCGGACATGGCCGCCGCAGAGCCTGTCACACGGCAAGCGCATAGGCTCCCCGCCCGGCGATGGGCGAGTTCTCAGACCGCACCGTGATCATGTCCGGCGGCAGCCGGGGGATAGGCCTCGCGATCGCGCTGCGCCTGGCCCGCGAGGGCGCCAACGTCGCGCTCATCGCGAAGACCGCCGAGCCCGACCCGAGGCTGCCCGGCACGATCTACACGGCCGCCGAGGAGATCGAGGCGGCCGGGGGCACCGCGCTGCCGATCGTCGGCGACATCCGCGACGAGGCCCGGGTGGGCGAGGCCGTGGCGGAGGCCGTCGAGCGCTTCGGCGGGATCGACGTCGTCGTCAACAACGCAAGCGCGATCAACCTGGCGCCGATGCGCGACCTCGAGGTCAAGCGCTTCGACCTGATGCAGCAGATCAACGCGCGCGGGACCTTCGTCCTCACCAAGGCCAGCCTTCCCCACCTCCGCGAGTCCGACCACGCCCACGTCCTCACGCTCTCGCCGCCGCTCGTCGACCGACCCGAAGTGGCTGCGAAGCCACAGCGCCTACACGCTCTCGAAGATGGGGATGACGATGATCACGCTGGGCCTCGCCGCCGACGAGGCGGAGACCCCGATCGCCGCCAACTGCCTGTGGCCGCGGACCATCATCGCCACGGCCGCGGTCCAGAACCTGCTCGGCGGGGACGAGGCGATGAAGCGGGCGCGGACGCCGGACATCTACGCCGACGCCGCGTTCGAGATCGTGCGCCGCGACCCCCGCGAGTGCACCGGCAACGCCTTCATCGACGACGAGGTCCTCGCGCAGGCGGGCATCACCGACCTCAGCGCCTACGGCCCGCCGCAGGAGGACCTCCAGCTCGACCTGTTCGTGGACGACTGGCCGGCCGCCGGCTGATCCGATCCGGCGTTCAGGCGTCGCCGATCGCGGCCTGGGCGGCGGCCACCCGGGCTATCGGCACCCGGAACGGCGAACAGCTCACGTAGTCGAGCCCGATCCCCTCGAAGAAGCGGATGCTGGCGGGGTCGCCGCCATGCTCGCCGCAGACGCCGCATCCCAGGTCGGGGTTGGCCTCGCGGCCGCGGCTCAGCCCGGTGGCGACCAGCTCGCCGACACCGGGGATGTCGAGGGTCTCGAACGGGCTGCGGTCGACGATCCCGCGATCGAGGTACTCCGGGAGGAAGCTCCCCTCGACGTCGTCGCGCGAGAGCCCGATCGCCGTCTGGGTGAGGTCGTTGGTGCCGAAGGAGAAGAAGTCCGCATGGGTGGCGATCTCGCCGGCGACGAGGCAGGCGCGGGGGAGCTCGATCATCGTCCCGATCGAGTAGGGCACCTCGACGCCCGCGGCCTCGATCGTCTCGTCTGCCACCTTGGCCACCACGTCGCGCAGCTGCGTCAGCTCCGTCTCGTAGGCGATCAGCGGCAGCATGATCTCCACGTGTGGCGAGTCGCCGGCCCGGGCCGCCTCGGCGGCGGCGGCGATCACCGCCCGCACCTGCATCTCATAGATCTGCGGGTAGAGGATCCCGAGCCTGATCCCGCGGGTGCCGAGCATCGGGTTTGCCTCCTGGAGGTCGCTGACGATCTCGGCCGCCTGGCGGGCACGTGGGAGCAGGTCGGCGCTCGGGGCCAGCTCGTACTCCCGCAGCTCGGCCTCGAAGTGCTCGAGCGGGAGGAACTCGTGCAGCGGTGGATCCAGCAGGCGCACCGTGACCGGCATGCCGCGCATCTCGTGGAGGATCGCGACGAAGTCGGCGCGCTGGAGCTCCCCCAGGGTCGCCAGGGCCTCGGCCAGCTCGCGGTAGGCGTTCTCGCGCTCGCGCCCGCCGAGGGTCGCGCCGTCCTGGGCGCCTGCCACCGCGCCATGCTGGGCCGCGAGCGCCGCCCGCCGCCAGCGCTCTGCGGCGACGAACGTTCCACGCACCAGCTCCGCGCGGTCGACGCCGAAGAACATGTGCTCGGTGCGGCACAGCCCGATGCCCTCGGCGCCGAGGCTGCGGGCGCGGGCCGCGTCCTCGGCGGTGTCGGCGTTCGCCCGGATCCCGAGCCTGCGGATCTCGTCCGCCCAGGCGAGGACCTCGTCGAAGTCGTCTGAGATCTCGGGCTCCACGAGCGGGACGTCGTCGGTGGTCACCACGCCGGTCGATCCCTCGATCGCGATCTCCTCGACCCGCGTAGAGCTCGACATCGCCGATCCGCACCACCCCGGCTCCCTCGTCGATCCTCACCTCCGAGGCGCCCGCGACGCAGGGGCGTCCCATTCCGCGCGCGACGAGCGCCGCGTGGGACGCCTTCCCCCCCTCGGCGGTGAGGATCCCGCGGGCGGCGTGGAAGCCGGCCACGTCGTCGGCCTCGGTGAACCGGCGCACCAGGATCACGTCCTCGCCGTCCTGGGCGCGGCGAACGGCGTCGGCGGCGGTCAGCGCGATCGCGCCGCGGGCGGCGCCGGGCGAGGCGGCGACCCCGGTCGTGAGGGTGCGGTAGGAGGCGTTGGGGTCGAAGACGGCGTGAAGCAGCGCCTCCAGGCTCCCGGCGTCGATCGTCAGCAGCGCCTGCTCACGGCTCAGGAGCCCCTCGGCGACCGCATCGCGGGCGAAGCGGACCGCCGCCTGGGCCGGGCGCTTCGCCGCGCGGGTCTGGAGCAGGTAGAGGCGGCCCTCCTCGATCGTGAACTCCACGTCCTGCATGTCCCCGTAGTGGGCCTCGAGGCGCGCAAGGTCCTCCAGGAGCTGCGCGTGGGCCTCCGGGAGGCGCTCCGCCAGCGCCGACAGGTCCTCGGGATCGCGGACCCCGGAGACCACGTCCTCCCCCTGGGCGTTTGGCAGGAAGTCGCCGGACGGGGTGGGCTCGCCGGTGCGCTCGTCGCGGCTGAAGGCCACGCCCGACCCGGAGGTCTCGCCGCGGTTCCCGAACACCATCTGCTGCACGTTCACGGCCGTGCCGCAGGAGCTGGGGATGCCCTCGATCCGGCGGTAGGCGCGGGCGCGCTCGCCCTCCCAGGAGTCGAACACCGCCCGAATCGCCTGCGCGAGCTGCTCCCGAGGCTCGGCCGGGAACGGCTCGCCCGTCTCCTCCTCGTAGGACCGCTTGAAGGCCGCCGTCAGCTCGCGCAGGTCGCCGGTCTCGAGGTCGGTGTCGCCGGCGGCGCCGCGGTCGCGCTTGAGCCGCTCGAGCTCGGACTCGAAGCGCTCCCCGGGAATCCCGCGCACGACGTTTCCGAACATCTGCAAGAAGCGCCGGTAGGAGTCCCAGGCGAACCGCTCGTTCCCGGTCGCCGCCGCCAGGCCCTCGACCGAGTCGTCGTTCAGTCCCAGGTTCAGGACGGTGTCCAGCATCCCCGGCATCGAGACCCGGGCGCCGGAGCGAACGGACACCAGCAGCGGGTCCGCTGCCGTAGCCGAGGCGCTTGCCGGCGCGCTCGCTCGAGCGCCGCGAGAGCGGCATCGACCTCGGCCGCCAGGCCTTCGGGCTCGACCGCGCCGGCCTCCATATACGCGACGCAGGCCTCGGTCGTGATCGTGAAGCCCGCCGGGACGCGATCGGCCCCGAGCACGCGGGTCATCTCGGCGATCCCCGCCCCCTTGCCGCCGAGCAGGTCGCGCATCTCGCGCGAGCCCTGGGCGAACTCGACGATCCAGCTCATCCGAGGCGAGCGGAGCGGCCTGTCGCCAGCACCTGCTCGGCCCGCTTGCGGCTCGCCTCGTCGACCGACATCGCCTACTCCGACAGTCCGGCGGCTTCGAGGGCCTCGGCACGTTCCGGAAAGGCCTCGGTCCGGAAAACCACGCCGTCGCGAAATGAGTCGACCATCCACGAGCGGTTTTCCACCTCGGTCTCGCTGCCACGGATACGACCACGTTGGACGACCGCGGAGAAGACCTTGTCGCCGGCGTCGATCATCTCCGTGACCTCAATCACCAGCCCATCGAACGACTCAACCCACGCGGTCACCCACTGGCTCGCGGCCTCTCCACGGTAAGTCCCCGCGTCGGGCATCTGCGACGTTGTGACGAACTCCCAGTCGTCGGCGACATTGGCCATCCGACTGAAGTCTCCGCGCGCGAACTCCTCGTACCGCGCTCTAACCGCCTCGACGTTCTCGTGCGACATCGCTCGCTCAGTATCCCGGTCGGCGCGCGCCGGTCGGTGCCCGAATCCGATCCCGATCGTTGCCTGACCCGGAGTCGGGAAGGAACCTGGCGCCGCCGTGCCTGACGCATCAGATCGGCGACCCCGGCCAAGGCGCCTAGGATTGCGACCGTGCCGTTCACGCTCAGGAACCTCAAGGAGGACCTGGAGGACCTCGGGTCCAGGTTCGACGGCGCGCCGGACCTGGAGTTCCGCTTGGCGACCGCGGCGCTCGAGCTCGAGCAATCCGGCCTGGGCTACCAGCGCGTCCCGCCCGGCTATCGCTTTCCGTATGGCCACACGCACGAGAAGCAGGAGGAGGTGTACGTGGTCCTGCGCGGAGGCGGGCGGATGAAGCTTGACGACGAGATCGTCGAGCTCGAGGAGTGGGACGCGGTGCGCGTCCCGCCCGGTACGTGGAGAGGCTACGAGGCCGGGCCCGAGGGCCTCGAGATCCTCGTGATCGGCGCGCCCAATCTCGGCGAGGCTCGGCGCGAAGACGTCGAGGGCCAGCGCGACTGGTGGGCTGACTAGCACCAGGTAGGTGAACATGAAGCGGGGAGAGGTACCTCACCCAGCCCGGGGACCCTTGAACCAGCTATCGGCCCTGACTTGACACGAGGCCCTTCTTCATGGCAGTCCAAGGCGGCACTTCCGCTAGGCGCCCCGTGGCGCCGCAGCCGCGACGCCGCCTAGGTCGGCTTGACGATCACCTTCGTCTGGCGGGCCACGGTCTCCAGCCCGGCGCCGCGGGCGGTGAAATTGAGCGTGAACTTCTCGCCGGCCGCCTCGGGCAGCGCCTCGAGGTTGAAGTTCTTTGTCGCCCGCGTATTCGGGGCCAGCTCGCCGACGGCCTTGCACTGATTGGTCGGCTCAAGCGCCCCCCCGGCCCCCGCGATGCAGACCTCGACGTCGCTCGCGGGCAGGAAGCCGACGTTTCGGACCTTGGCCTCGAACTTGGCCTTCTCACCGACCTCGATCTTCCTCTTGGCCGGCTCCACCCCAAGCGCCAGGTCGGCGGCGGCTTCGTAGATGTAGCGGGTGTAGTCCTCGCTGAAGTTGAGCTCGGTTACCGCCCCCGCTCGCCAGCCCCCAGTTAGGGAGTCGCCGACCGTGTGCCAGCAGAGGCGCAGGTCCGGATGCGGGGTCTCGAGGTCGTCGCACTGATTGCGATTTATCGGATCGCCCTGCTTGGCGAACCCCCAGGAGTAGTTGTCGTTGTAATACCAACCGCTGCCGTTGGCGTTGTGGGGGTCGTTGGAGGTGCCGGTGTCGAAGATCACGTCGGCCCTCCGCGCCGCCGCGAGGACGGTGAGCGTCGAGCTGCCGGTCGGGCCGCCGGCCAGCAGCAGCGGATCGCCGTCGCATTGGGTGAGGACGGTATCGAGGCTCTCGCTGTCGCCGTAGAACCCGCTGAAGCAGGGCTCCCAGCCGTCGAGCTTGCTTTTGTCGACGAACGCCCGTGGCCCCGACGGGTAGTAGGCGTCGTGGTTGGCCGGGAACGCGCCCTCGCCCGTGAGTGAGACGGCCACGTTGGGCTCGTCCGGATCATCGCTGGGGATGTTGAGCGTCGCGCTGCGCTCGCCGATCGCCGCCGGCTGGAAGCTCACTTCGAGGGTGCACGTCTCGCCGCCGTGCAAGGCGCGGGGGTACGGGGCACAGTCAACGGAGGTGACCGTAAAGTCGTCCGGGGTCGCGCCGGTGATGCTGGGCGTCGACACTGTGAGGTCCTGCACGCCCGGGGGTCCATTCTCGACCTGCACGTTCAGGGGATCGTCCGGGCCGCCCACCGGCGCGGAGCCGAAGCTCAGGTCCTCGGGCGTTACCGAGATATCCTGAAACGCCCCGCCGAGCGCCCGTCCGGGAAGCATCAAGAGGAAGCCGGCGGCGAGCGCGATGAAGACGGCGATCGTCGCCATCACGTTGGCATAGGTCGAGCGACCCCGAATCCCTGCGAGCAAGAGTGTCCCCTTCCGTGGCGGTTCCCTGGTCTGTTCACACTGCCACGCGGCAGAGGGCAAGTCAAGGAGCGGCCACGCAATGCGCTGGCGGCGAGGTATCCGTTTCCATGCAAAGCGGATACCTCGAAGTGCTCGGGCTGCCACCCTTCCACGGATAAACGGGAGGGGCTCGCACTCCCCGCGATCCTGGTCCCGGTGAGGGCTTGAGTCCAAAGCCGCTTATGCAAAGCGACTTAGCCGCTTTCGTCCTAAGCGGCTATTCCGGCGAGTCGCCTGGCCGACGCGAGACGACGACAGAAGCTACGTGCCAGGCCGTGGGTCCTTGGGGCCCTTGCGCAGGAGCGCAGACACGCGCTGCCGCGTGACACCGAAGCTCTCTGCGATCTGCTCCATCGTCAGGCCCTCGGCGTAGAGAGCCTTCGCCTCGGCTCGACGGACGTTCGCTCCAGAGGTGTCAAGCGCCGCCGAGCTCTCGGTGAGGAGGTGCACGATGAGTGGCCCGTCCTCGTTCCCGACGAGCTCGGCATAGGGCACATCCCTCGCCCGCATGCTACGGAGCTGAGCGATCCGCTTCTTGATCAGCTCTGTGCGCCTTCCGTTATCAGCGAGGGCGCCCTCGAGCGCCGCCAGAGCTTCGAGCAATTCGTCGTCGGTCCTGTCTGTCGTTGCAGCCACGATGATCGAAAATACTCCGTTTGGGCAATACCCATTGCCGCAATTCCCATTGCGGCAATAACCATTGCTGCAACCCCTATTACCGCAATAACTATTGCCGCAACCGCTATTGCGCTATGCTGCCGAAGTTGTCGGAGCCGCCGTCCAGGGGAAGTGAGCACGCCCGGCGTCAATGGCTTCCGGCGAGTAGTCACTGCAGGAGTATCGGGAGGAGGCCCATGGCAACCCAATCCGGCGAATCACCCCAGGCCCTAGCGGAAGACGAGACGCGCGATCGGGACGACAGTCCAGAGGCGCGGCATATGAGCCAGAACGGACTAGCCCGTGCCAACGGCTTCCGCAAGCCTACCGACGCGGGAACCATGCCTACGCATGGCCACCATCCCACGCGCCAGCAACCCGAGGGCAACCTGAGCCGCGAGATCTCTCGAGCGATGGTGAAACTCCTCAAGGACCACAACGGCCGTGGCCCAACACAGGCCCGCGCGTATATCCACGAGGACCTGGTGGTCGTCGTGCTGCGTCGCACTATGACCAAGGCGGAGCGGACGCTCGCGGACGAGGGCGAGGAGGCCCTGGTGCGCGGCGTGCGGCGGGTGCTCCAGGGCAAGTTCCGCGAGGACGCGAACGGGGTCGTCGAGCGGTTGACGGGACGTCGCGTCTCCGCCTTCCTCTCGGATCACGACGTCGACCAGGACGTCGTCATCCAGGCGTTCGTGCTCGAGCCCGGTCTGACACGGACGTTTTAGCCCAGGTCCCGCCGAAGACAAGTCCTGAGGCCATGCGGCCAGGGTTCTGCGTGTTGCCTTGGCCGTCAGGGGCAATCAACGTGAGTTGGACCCGCTGCTGCTTCGCGCGAGAGCGAGCGCCAGGTCGAAGCGCGCTCCTCTCCATGCAGAGATAGTCGCTTTCGTCCAAAGCGAACGGTGTCGTGTCCCAGGATCGGGAGGCTAGACTCGCCGGAGTGGCTAGCGACAGGGATGAACGCTTAGCGCTGAACGAGACCCTTTTTAGGACGGCGAACGAGCGCATGGCCGACTGGGAGGAGCGTCGGCGCGGCGAGGCCACCGAGCTCTACTACTGCGAGTGCGCCGATCCCGAGTGTCGCATGAAGGTCCGGATACGCGCGTCGGATTACGAGCGGATCCGAAAGAACTCGGCTCACTTCTTCGTCTTGCCTGGACACGAAGCACCGGAGATCGAGACCGTGCTTGAGTCGCACGACGACTGGGTCGTGGTCGAGAAGAAACCGCACATCCGCGAGATCGCCGAAGCAACAGACCCCCGCCGCGGCTAAGCACGCAGCAGCTCGAACCTGACGAGCGTTGAGCCGTTGACGTGGACCCACCATCGCTCGGCGATGGCACCGACGATGTGGAGGCCGAGCCCGCTGGGGCCCCGGGGCTCAATGGGGCCCGGCTCGACCCGCCCACGACCGTCATTCTCCACCTCGCCGGTGATCTTGCCGTCGGCGGCCACGCCAAGCCTGACCCGGACGGTGTCACTCTGTCCGTGGCGGACGGCGTTTGTCACGAGTTCGGTCACGACCGTCAGCAGGTCCCAGAGGGTCGTCGCCGGGATCACGTCGCCGAGGCGCTTTCGGATCAGCTCACGGGCCTCATCCGCGGCCTGCTCCTTCGACGCAAGTTGAACCGTGAGCCCCGGCATGGTCTTCAACTATCCCCATACCCGCTTTCCATGCAAAGCAGAAGTCTCGGCTCACGGCGTCACAGATCAGCGCTCCTGCCTCGCGCAAGTCGGTCCCACAGCGAAAGCAGCACAACAAAGCGGCTATTGACGGGAGCGACGGGACTCGAACCCGCGGCCTCCGGCGTGACAGGCCGGCGCTCTAACCAACTGAGCTACGCCCCCTGGTGCACCGGTGGTCCGGTCGGGGCCAGGGGCCCGCTTCTGATTCTAATGGCGCGGCTCCACCCACCGAAACGTCCCGGAAAGACCCCCCATGGGGTGCCAGCGCGGGACGTTCGGGTGGGTACGGGGGGTGCGGAGGGGTAGGGCGAGGGTAGGGTCCGGCGATGAGGCTGGTGACCTACACCTTGGCTGAAGCCCGGCGACGAGATCGCGATCAGCTCGCCGCAGCTGGGCGAGCTTCGGACCCTGGTCGGCTGACGGCGACCTCACCGAACACGGCGGCGAGGTAGGCGGGCAGGAACCACACGACGTAGAAGTAGAACCAGTGGGTCGCGCCGACCTGGACCGCGACGATGATCGCGGCCGCGAGCGCGGCCACCTGGAGCGGCGCCTTCGTCCGCGGGAGGAACGCGACCGCGACCGCGAGCGCCACGGCGCCGATGCGGACCACGGTCTGCAGCCAGTCGAGCGACGGCGCGAGCCCCCAGAGGCTGAACGGCGAGCTGCGGTCGGCCTGGTAGCCGAGGGTGCGGTCATACAGCTCCGAGAGCCCGCCGTCCGGCAGGAAGGGGAGGAAAACCACGAGGGCGGTGAGCGCGAACGCCGCGGAGAAGACGACCGCGCCGCGGCGGTCGCGCAGGCCGCCGGCGGTCGCGAACAGAGGGGCCAGCGCCGCGGTGCCGAACTTGGCGGCGGCTCCGACCGCCAGTGCGACGCCCCGGCCGGCCGGCGAGCGCAGCGCGACCAGAGCCCAGACGACGCTGGCGGCGACAAGAGCATCGTTCGCGTTCGCGTTCATCGCATACAGCGTCCACGGGCAGGCGAGCCAGGCGAAGGCGAGCGCGACCCCGAGCGCCCGCCCGTCCTCGCCGGGACGCAGGCGCCGGCCCAGCGCGACGAGGCCGATCACCACCAGCAGGTCGAAGGTGATCGCGGCGGCGTGGGCGGCGGGCACGTCGTCCCACTCCCCCTCCCAGGGCCAGGCCGCCTCGAACGGGACGTAGGCGAGATAGTTGGCCGGGCCGTAGACATCGCCGCGGAGGTCGAGGCCCGGGGAGAACTCGCCCTCGAAGAGCTCCTCGCCGTCCGTGATCCGGTCCGCGCCCGCGACGCCCGCGACCCCGACGTCGATCACCCGGGAGTCGGCGGCGTTCAGGGCGATCCTCGCGCCTGCCAAGAGCACCGCCGCGATCGCCAGCCAGCGCACGGGAGCCCAGGTGAGGAGGGGGCCGGCCCGGGTGGCGGGCCGGAGGCCCGCAAGCAGCATCCTGAGGAACACGTAGGCGAGCACCGGGTAGGTGAGCGCGACCGACGCCGAGATCTCAGCCCGGTTGAAGAAGTAGAGCGAGGCGCTGAGCGCGACGATCGCGAGCAGGTCGAGATGGAGCAGCCGGAACGGGCGGCGCGGGTCGATGAAGGGAGCGAGGAAGACGAGGCAGAGGGGGATCCAGACCCACGGCGAGTTGACCGCCTGCGCCACCGCACCCGAGTAGCCGCGCGCCAGCTCCGTGCCCACCTGGCGGTCGCGCCAAGCCTCCAGCACCTCCCCGCTGCGATCGTCGATCGCCACGCGCGCGACCTCCTCCGAGTCCCTGAAGAAGCTCACCTGCCACCGGCATGGGCCCTGCGTAAACGTCCGCGGGACCGCCTCCCCATCCGCGGCGATCTCGTCGCGCACGACCTGGGTCGAGGCCGCGATCGTGGCGGCCTCGCCCGCGCTCAGCCGAAAGCCCGGCGGGGTCGTGGTCAGGCCGACCACGGGCTCGAGCCCCGGCACCTCACCGCCGCCGAAAGGCGGCTGCTCGGCGGGCCGGTAGGTCTCGGCTGCGCAGGCGGAGACCTCCGCCGCGGGCGCGGGCGCCGCGATCAGGAGCGCTGTGAGCAGTGCGGCCGCACCGAACGCGGCCAGCCGAGCGGGGGCCATCGCGCCGCGACTCTACCCGGGGCCGGGCGCCCCGCCGCGCGGTGGCACGCGCCCGGCCATGCACCTGGCAACACACGCTGGCTCAACCTGTTTCGCTACCGCGTCCGATGGGACTTCACTACGAGCGGGCCGGGAGCGGGCCGCCCCTGATCCTCCTGCATGGCCTGGGCGGCTCGGGGCGGCTCTGGCGGCCGGTGGTCTCGGAGCTCGAGTCCAGGCGTGACGTGGTCGTTCCCGACCTCCCGGGCTTCGGCCGCTCGGTCCCGCTTCCGCCCGGTACCCCGGCGACCGCGGCCAACCTCGCCAAGCCGGTCGCGGCGTTGTGCGAGGAGCTGGATCTCGGGATCCCCCACGCGGCGGGGAACTCGCTCGGGGCGTGGGTTTGCCTCGAGCTCGCCAAGCGCGGGCAGGTGCGCTCCGTGGCCGGGATCTCGCCCGCCGGGCTGTGGCGCAACCCGCTGGGGCCGCGCCGGGTCGAGCGCCAGCGGCTGGGACGCCGGATCCGCCCGCTCCTGGCGGCCGCCCTGGGGACACGCCGTGGCCGCAACGCCCTGCTTCGCACCAGCGTGGCCCACCCCGAGCGCGTGCCGGCCGACGCCGCCCGCGACCTGGTGCTGAGCTACGTCGACTCGCCCGGTTACGAGGCCGCCAACGAGGCGATGCGCGCGGCTCCCTTCGAGCACGAGGGGAAGGTCGACGTGCCGGTGACGCTGGCCTGGGGCGAGGACGACCGGCTCGTCCGGCCGCCGAGCAGGACGCGGATGCCCCCCGGGACACGCTTCCTCACCGTCCCGGGCTGGGGCCACACACCCACATGGGACGACCCCGAGGGCGTTGCCCGGCTGCTGCTGGACGCGAGCGCCGAGGCCGGGTCGCAGTAGAGTCGCGCCACCTCAGACCCGACGCCCGGGGCAAGCACCGGCGGGGCGAAGTGCCCGAGGCCGCCCTCCTCGGTGCCCGTCCCGCTGCTCGGCCGTCGGCCGGCCGTGCCGGCCCCGCGTGCCCGCGTACGCGGGTGGATTGGTCACGTCCTAGAAGGGGGTCAGGCGCCCGTCGGTGCCCAGCTCGGCGTTCGCCGCGCCCAAGGCGTCGCTCTGGAGCTCGGCGAGGCGGTCGAGTTGCGCCCTCGTGACCATGGGGGTCCAGCTGCCGTCGAGGTGGATCTCCGCCGCCGCCTCGGGCTCGGGGTCGAGTGCCTGCGCAGGGAAGACGACGATGCACCCGCCACCCTCGACCGGAGATTCGCTGAGCTCGGTGGCGCTGCCGTCGGCGTAGGCGACCTGCGCGCGGGAGTAGCCGTGAGCGGCCGCGTTGTGGGTCCCGGTGCTCAGCGCCCGCGGGTCGGCGTTCCACAGCTCGACGCACTCGGCCGGCGCGGCGGTGACCTCCGGCTCGTCCCCCCCGCCGCCCAGCACCAGGATCCCCGCGATCAGGGCCCCGAAGCCGGCCAGAGCGCCGATCGCGATGAACGCTCGGGCGCGGGTGTTCTCCTCGGGCTCCATCCGTGGTGAATGGGCGGTGCCGGGCTCGAACCGGCGACCTCCTGCTTGTAAGGCAGGCGCTCTCCCAACTGAGCTAACCGCCCGCGGGGATTATGGCGGCGGGCCCGGCTCCGCCACGCCCAGCCTCAGGGCCAAGGGGCGGGCGGTGAGCCCGTAGACGAACACGGTCGCGGCTATCACGAGGAACGTCGCCGGAACGAGCACGTCGGCGTCGGGCACGCCGGCGTCCAACAGCCCCTTCTCGAAGCTGGACGCGGTGGCGGCCGCGACGATGCCCCGGGGCATCATCCAGGCGATCAGCCCGCGCTCCCCGCTCGTGAGCTGGGTCCCGGCAGTGCAGACGACGGTGACGAGCGGGCGCACCACGAGGACCAGCAGGGCGACGAACGCGACGGCCCCCCACCCGAGATCGACCACCGCCTCGGGGTCGACACGTGCGGACAGGATCACGAACAGCACCCCCAGCAGGAGGCTGACGAGGATCTCGCTGAATGCCGGCGCGCGCTCGACGATGTCCCGCTGGCGGTGGGCCAGGACGACACCCATGACGATCGCGGCCACGAGGCCGGCGTCCTCGCGGATGGCACTTGCGGCTGCCACGGAGACGAGCACGACACCCAGAGTGGCGCTCGCCTCCAGCGCCGCCTCGAAACGGCGCTCGCTCAGGATCAGGGTCAGCAGCGCCGCCCCGATCAGCCCGGCGAGGATGCCGACGCCGATGGTCGCGAGAAAGTTGCTCACGTGCAGGCCGCCGTCGCCGCTGATCACGGCGTGGTAGGCGAGCACGGCGAGGATCGCGCCGATCGGATCGACGAGGATCCCCTCCCATCGGAGCACTGCGTCGGGGCGCGGCTTCGCCCGGATGTACTCGAGCAGCGGCAGGACGACGGTCGGGCCGGAGAGCGTGAGCACGGCCCCGAGCACGATGGCCACCCGGTGGTCGATGCCGAGCAGCAGCCCGGCGCCGGCTGCCGCCAGCCCCCAGGTGATCGCGACGCCAAGCGTGACCAGCCGCAGGACGACACCCCCCACTCCGTGCTCGAGGTCGCGTCGGTGGAGCCTGAGCGCGCCGTCGAAGAGGATGGCTCCAACCGCCAGGGCCACCACCGGGTCCAGCAGGTCGCCGAGCAGCTGGCCCGGGTCGATCACGTCCGCTACGTATGGGCCGAGGAGTACCCCGGCCGCCAGGAGCGGCACGATCGCGGGCAGGTGGAACTGGGCGGCCAGGAGCTGGGCGGCGACCGCGGCAACGAGGATCACCGCGATCTCGAGCGTGGGGTCCTCCACGGGTTAGATGCTGTCGAGGCGGCCGTAGGCCGAGACCGAGTAGGCCCTCGGCCGCGCGTGAAGGATCGGGTCGTCCGAGGGCTCGACGCCGGGCGGGAGTCGCATGGGGTCGAAGACCTCGATGTGGCCGTCGCCCTCTGGGTCGTCGACCACCTTCGTGATCTCCAGCCGCCCCGCGAGCAAGGTCTCGCGCTCTTCCGGCCAGAGCTCGGTCGGGTCCGTCAGCGAGTCGCCCTCGCCGCGCAGCTGGAACACCAGCTCCATCACGGCGGGCCCGTCGCCCAGCCTGCTCTCCAGGTCGTCGCGCAGGTAGTCGCGGCCCAGCGCGCGGGCCTCGTCGTCCGGCAGGCGAGCCTCGCCGGCCGCCGGGTGCCAGCGCCAGCGCACCCAGGTCTCGGCGCCGGACGAGTCCCCGAGGGCGAAGGCGTGCGGGCTGTAGTAGGGCACGGTCACGAAGCTGGCCGGCGGCTCCGCTCCCAGCGTCGAGGAGATCGCGAGCTGAGCCTCGGGATGGCGGCCGAGGAACTCCCCCAGCGCCTCCATGTCGGGCTGGCCCGTCTCCGGGTCGGGCTTGCGCAGCCGCAGCAGCTCGAGGAAGTCCTCGACGGTGCGGGCGACGAACACGGGTGGCCCGGTGGCGACGATGTCCCACTCGTCGGCCCCCTCCGGGCGCAGCTTCACGGCCATGCCGCCCCCGTCACGGGCGGCGTCGTGAGCTTCGGGGTTGCCGCTCGCCTTGGAGAAGCGGATTAGCGCCGGCACCGGCTCGCCCGCCAGGTGCGGCACGGCGCACAGGGCCGCGGCCTCTGGGGTCCCGGTGAACGTGCCCTCTGCCCAGACGCCCTTGGCGTGAACCGTGCGGCGACCCTCGTGGGGGCCGCCGCTCAGGTCGCTCATCGCCTCGATCAGCTGCCGGTGGATCTCGCCACCCTCGGGCACCTCGTACGTCCCCTCGGCCACCACTTCAACCTATACGTTGCGCCCCTGCCTATAGGTTGCGCGCGTGGACCTGGGCATCGAAGGAAGGGTTGCGCTCGTCTTGGGAGCGAGCAAGGGGATCGGCCGCGGTATCGCGCAGGCGCTGGCACGCGAGGGCGCGCGGGTGGCGATGGCGAGCCGCTCGCAGGAGCGGATCGACGCCGCGGCGGCCGAGATCGAGGGCGAGGCGATAGGGCTGGAGGCCGACTCGCTGGATCTGGATCGGATGGCCGCGCTGCCCGGCGAGGTGGCCCAGCGCCTGGGGCCGGTCGAGATCCTGGTCCTCAACACGGGTGGGCCGCCGCTGGGCGGCGCGCTTGACAACCCGCGGGAGGAGTGGGAGCGGGCGTATCGGGAGCTGGTCCTGAGCCCCCGCGAGGTCGTCGAGGCGGCGCTGCCCTCGATGCGCGAGCGCGGCTGGGGCCGGATCACGAACGTCGCCTCGAGCTCCGTCCGCGAGCCGATCCCGCACCTGACCCTCTCGAACGTGCACCGGATGGCGGCCGTCGGCTTCCTGAAGACGCTGGCGAGCGAGGTCGCCGCGGACGGGATCACGGTCAACACGGTCGCGACGGGCCGCTTCGCGACCGACCGTCTCGCCGCCAACTGGGGATCGTGGGAGGAGATGGAGCGCGGGGCCGCGGAGGGCGTGCCCGCCGGACGCCTCGGCCAGCCGGAGGAGTTCGGCGACCTGGTCGCGTTCCTCAGCTCGGAGCGGGCGTCGTTTCTCACGGGGACGGTGATCCCGCTGGACGGCGGGATGCTGCGCTCGGTCTAGTGGGCGTGCGCGGCCTCGCCGCGGACCGCGTCCGCCGGGAGCCCGACCGCAAGCGTGGCCGCCGCCAGCGTGGTCAGCGGCACCGCGGCGATCAACCCGATCGAGCCGACCAGGGTCGCGACCACCTCCTTCGCGACGAGCTCGGTGTTGAGCGCGTCCCCGAGCCGCCGCGCAGCGAGCGGCGAAGGTCGCGGTGGCCGAGGTGGCCGGCTCAGCCACCGAGCGAGCCCGCGATCAAGTCGGCGTCGTGGCGAAGCATCTCCTCGTAGGTGCCGGCGCTACCCGGGCTCTCGATGAGCAGCCCGTCGACCACCGTGGCGCCGGTCTCGCCGGCCACGGACTCGAGCGCCTCCGGATCGTCGGTCTCCTCGGCGAACAGCGCCGGGGCGCCGGTCAGCTCGACCGCGTCGATCACGTCGGCGAGAGCGCCGGCGCTCGGCTCTGCATCGGCGCCGGTGGCGGGAAAGGCAGTCGCCACGACGTCGAAGCCGTAGCGGTCGGCGAAGTAGGCGAGGGCGTCATGTGAGGTGACGAGCTCGCGGTCGCCGGCGGGTACCCCTCGCAGATCCGCGGCGATCTCGCGGTCCAGCTTCTCGAGCCGGGCGGCTAGCTCGTCTGCGCGCTGGTGGTACGCGTCGGCGTTCGGTGGGTCTGCCTCGCCCAGGGCATCGGCCAGCGAGGGGAGGGCGGCGGCGACCCTGGTCGGGTCCATCCAGACGTGCGGGTCCTGGGCGCCCTCCTCGTGGGCGTGCTCTTGGTCCTCTGCCGCGTGCTCCTCCTCGCCGCTCCTCCTCGGCGTGCTCGCCGAACGCCAGCGGGTCCGGGGTGTTGGCCGCGAGCTCCCAGACCGGCTCGTCGACCTCGTCGACAGGGATCGCTGCGTCGAGCCCGGCGCCGTTCACCACCACCAGGTCCGCCTCCGCCAGCCGCTGGCGGTCCTCGGCGCTCGGCTGGAAGTCGTGCGGGCTCGCCGTGTCGGGGACGATCTGCACGACCTCGAGGTCGTCTCCCGCAATCGTCCCGGTGAGGTCGGCGAGGATCCCGGTGCTTGCGGCGACGCTACCGCTCCCGCCGGCCTCGTCATCTCCGCACGCGGGTAGGGTCATCGTGATCGTCGCCGCAATGGTGACTAGAATGAGAATCATTCGCATGAATGCGAGCAAGGTACAGCAATCGAAGGCGGAGCTAAGCGCGAGCGGCGAGCGACATGCCGGCGCGGAGTGGGCGGAGCACGCGCGCGCCGAGCTTCGGCGCCGCGGGGTTCGCGCGGGCGGCGCGCGGGCCGCGGTGATCGACCTGCTCGCCGCCCAGCCCTGCTGCGTGACGGCGCAGGAGATCTGGGAGCGGCTTCGGCGGCGGCGCAACTCGGCGTCGCTCGCCAGCGTCTACCGCGCGCTCGAGCTGCTGGGCGAGCTCGGGCTGGTGCAGCGGATCGACGTGGGCGGCGGGACGGCCCGTTACGAGCCGGCGCTCCCCGGGGGCGATCACCACCACCACGTGGTCTGCGATGAGTGCGGGCGGATCACGGCGTTCGAGGACGACGGGCTCGAGGCGGCCATCGACGGGCTGGCGCGCAGGATCCATCACCGGGTGAGCGCGCACGAGGTCGTGATCCGGGGGGCGTGCCCGGACTGCGCCGAGTCGGCTGCCTCGCGGGCGTGAGCGAGCCGGCCCTCCGGGCGGTGGACCTCACGGTCCGCTTCGGCGACGTGACGGCGCTCGACGCCGTTGACCTGGAGGTGCCCGCGGGCACCAGGGTCGCCGTGCTCGGCCCCAACGGCGCGGGCAAGAGCACGCTGTTCGGCGTCGCGGTTGGCCTGATCGACCCATCGGCCGGGTCGCTCGAGGTGGGTAGCGACCGCGTCGCGTTCGTTCCGCAGAGCCTCTCCGTGGAGCCGATCTTCCCGGTCACGGTGCGTGACGTGGCGAGGATGGGCCGCTACGGCGACCTCGGCATCTGGGGACGGTGGACGCCGCGCGACCACGAGCTGGTCGACGAGGCAATGAAGCTGCTCGACGTCGAGGGGCTGGCCGGCCGGCGCTTCGGCCTGCTGTCCGGCGGCGAGCGCCAGCGGGCGCTGCTGGCCCAGGCGGCCGCGCAGAACGCCGATCTGCTGCTGCTCGACGAGCCGCTCACGGGGGTGGATGCGCCGACGCGGGAGGCAGTCCGAGCGCTCCTGGCGCGCTGGAAGGAGGAGGGCAGGACGGTGGTCGTGGCCACGCACGACCTCGAGAGCGCGGCCCGCGAGTTCGACCTCGTCGTCTGCCTCAACCGCAGGCTCGTCGCGTTCGGCGAGCCGGCCGCCACCCTCGACGAGCGGGTCCTGTCGGAGACGTTCGAGGGCAGGGTGCTGCGGGTCGGCGACCTGCTGGTCGACGTCGCCCACCACCACCACGGGGCTGGCTGACGTGGACTTCCTCATCGAGCCGTTCCAGACCGAGTTCGTCCGCAACGGCGCGATCGCCGCGGCGGCCGTGGGCGTCCTGTGCGGCGTGGTCGGCTGCTTCGTGATCCTCCGCGGCCTGGCGCTGATGGCCGACTCGCTGGCGCACGGCCTCTTGCCGGGGATCGCGATCGCCTTCCTGCTCACCGCGGGGACGGCCGGCGAGGATCCCAACCAGCTTGCGCTGTCGGTCGGTGCGCTGGCGGCGGGCCTCGTGACGGCGCTCCTCACCAGCGCGATCGTGCGCCGCAGCGGGTTCCGGGACGACACCGCGACGGCGGTGGTGTTCGTGCTGATGCTCGCGCTCGGGGTGGTGATCGTCTCGCGCGTCGAGGGCTACGCGGTCGACCTCAATTCGTTCCTTTTCGGGGACGTTCTGGGGGTCTCCGCCGGGGAGGCGCTGACAACGGTGCTGTTGGCTGCGCTCGGGGTCGGCGCCGTGCTGGCGCTCTACCGGCCGTTCCTGCTGGTGTCGTTCGACCGGCAGCGGGCGGCGGCGCTTGGGCTGCCCGTCGACCGGGTGCAGCTCGTGCTGCTCGCGCTCCTGAGCGTGGCGGTCGTGATCGGGTTCCGGGTGGTCGGCTCGCTGCTCGTGCTCGGCCTGTTGATCGCACCGGCGGCGACCGCGGCGCTGGTCACTCGTCGGCTGCCGGCGATGATGGCTGTCTCGGCGGCGCTGGCCGCGGCGAGCGCGCCGGTTGGGCTGCTGCTCTCTTGGCACCTCGACATCGCCGCCGGCGCCGCGATCGTGCTCGTCGCGGTGAGCCTGTTCGCCGTGGTGGTCGCGGTTCGGCCCGCGGCGGGCTAACTCGCCGCCGGCTCGCTGCCGGGTTCGGCCGCGGGCTCGCGCAGGAGCTGGCCGCGGCGTGCGATCCGGATGATCCAGACGCCGCCGGCGACCATCATCGCCAGGCTCAGCACCTGGGCCTGGGTGAGCCCGAGCAGCACGTCCTCGTTGCGCCGGATGAACTCGACCAGGAAGCGCTCGGCTCCCGCCAGGACGAGGTAGAGCGCGAAGAGGATGCCGGGGCGGAAGCGGTCGCGCAGCCGCCAGAGCGCGTAGGCGACGAGGCCCATCGCGAGGGTCTCGTAGATCGGGGTCGGGTGGACCGGGACGTCGGTGGCGACGGTCCCTTCCGGGTAGGCCATCGCCCATGGCCCGTCCCAGGGCTGGCCGTAGTCGCCGTCGCCGGAGAGCTGGCAGCCGATCCGGCCGATCGCGTAACCCACCGCCAGCGGCACCGCTGCGAGGTCGAGCAGCGAGATGTTGAGCATCCCGCGGAAGCGGGCCCAGATCACCACTCCGATCGCGCCACCGATGAACCCGCCGAACCAGACCAGCCCCGAGCCGGTGAAGATGTTCCCGAGCAGGTCGTCGGAGACCTCGTCGTAGTTCTGGATCACGAAGTCGACCCGCGCGCCGACGACGCCCCCGACCAGCGCCGCGAAGGCCATCTCGTACGCCCAGTCGCCCGGCTTCCCCCACTCCACGAGCCGCCGCGCCACGACCGCGCCCGAGACCACGAACGCGGCGGCGAAGCACAGCCCGAACGTCTGCAGGGTGAGGGGGCCGATGTCGATTTCGGGTTGCATCAGGTCGCGTCGGAACGAACCTAGCCCCGGCGGGAGTCGAACCCCACGCTTCCAGGTTGAAAACCTGGCGTGCTAACCGTTACACCACGGGGCCGGGCGGCCAAGAGTCTAGGCGGGCACCCGTGCTGGTCGAGTGTGGGATTCACCACCGCATAGGTGGTCAACTACACGCTCAGTGGGCGCGAGCGGGCTGAGCCCGCTCAGCCCAGCAGCAGCTCGAGCAGCGCCTTCTGGGCGTGGAGGCGGTTCTCGGCCTGGTCCCAGACGGCCGAGCGGTCGCCGTAGAGCAGGTCCTCGGTGATCTCCTCGCCGGGATGGGCGGGCAGGCAGTGGAGGACGATCGCCCGCTCCGACGCCGCAGCCAGCAGCTCCGCGTTGAGCTGGTACGGCGCGAGGTCGGCGCGGCGCCGGTCGGCCTCCGCCTCGTCGCCCATCGATACCCAGACGTCCGTGTAGAGGGCGTCGGCGCCCTCGGCCGCCTCGAGGGGGTCGCCGGTGTCGAGCGCCGCGAGCCCGGGCTCCAGCCGGTAGCCCTCGGGCGAGGCAACGCGCACCTCGACCCCCGCCGCCCGGCCGATCAGCGCGAGCGAGCGGGCGACGTTGTTGCCGTCGCCGACGTAGGCCAGCTTCAGCCCGGCGAGGGCGCCGAAGCGCTGGCGCAGCGTCAGCAGGTCGGCCAGCGCCTGGCACGGGTGGTGGCGGGGCGTCAGCCCGTTGATGACCGGGATTTCGGAGGCGGCGGCCAGCTCCTCGACGGTCTCGTCGGAGCCCGACCTGATGACGATCGCGTGCACCATGCGCGACAGCACCCGCGCCGTGTCGGCGATCGACTCACCGCGCCCGAGCTGCAGCTCGTCGGCCCGAAGCGCCAGCGGGTGCGCGCCAAGCTCCGCGACCCCGACCTGGAACGAGACCCTGGTCCTCGTGGAGGGACTCTCGAAGAACAGCGCCACGGCGCGGCCGCGCAGCGATTCACGCGCCCTCCCCCGCGGCGCGGCCCTCCCTCAGCGCCTCGGCGCGCGCCAGCAGGCTGGCGATCTCGCGTCGCCTCCAGCTCCTCACCGGTGATCAGGTGCCGGGCCATGGGAAGCCGGGCATGGTACGCACAAGCCGACGCCCGCCGCCTGCCCCGATACTTGGCGGGTGCGCCTTCGCATCCTCAGCTGGAACCTCTTCCACGGCCGCGACTTCCCGCCCGACCCGGCCCTCCGGACCTGCCGTTCGCGGATCCTCCGACTCGACGAGCGAAACGACACCCACCTCCAGGTGAACCGCGACCTGCTGGACGAGTTCTCGAGCCTGCTCGCAGGGGCCGACTGGGACGTGGCGCTGCTGCAGGAGTGCCCGCCGCGGTGGGCGGCCGACCTTGCCCGGGCGACCGGCGCCGAGGCGCACATCGTCCTGACCTCACGCAACTCGCTCGGCGGCCTGCGGGCGCTGCTGGCCCGCCACAACCCGGACCTGATCGCCTCCAACGAGGGCGGCTCGAACCTGACCCTGGTTCGCCCCGCGGCCGGGGGGATAGCCGAGCGGCGCGAGCTCGAGTTGACCACCAGGCCCGAGCGGCGAGCGCTCGCCTTCACCCGCCTCGACTCCGGCGTCTCGATCGCGAACGTCCACGCGAGCACGGCCGACGCGCTCGCCGCCGAGGAACTCAGCCGCGGCGCCGAGCGGGCCGTCGAGTGGTCCGCGGGCGAGCCCCTGATCTTCGGCGGGGACTTCAACCTGCGGCCTGAGCGGAGCGGCGCCTTCGACGAGCTGACCGCCCGCTTCGGCCTCTCGGAGCCGACGGAGCGGGACGCGATCGATCACGTCCTCGCCCGCGGGCTCGACGTGATCCAGCCGCCCCTGCGCTGGCCGCCCGAGGCGAGGGAGGTGACGGAGGACGGCCTCGCCATCCGCCTCTCCGACCACGCCCCGGTCGAGGCTGAGTTCGCCGTCACCGGCGCCGTGAGATAGTCCCACCCGCCAGGTCCTCGAACGAAGGAGATCCGGATGGCCAAGACGAACGCGAAGGGCGCCAAGAAGTCGGGCAGCAAGTCGAAGGCGAAGTCGAAGGCCAAGGCGGCTCCTCGCGCTCCACGGCGGCATCACGCGCCGACAAGAGCGTCCAGGCCTACCGCGACGCCCTCGACCGCAGCCTCACCATTCCCCGCGAGCGCATCCAGGAGGTCTTCGACGACGCCGTCAAGCGCGGACGGATGACCCGGGACGACGCCAACGAGCTGATCTCGAGCCTCGTCACCCGCGGGCGCAAGGCGAGCGACGACCTGGTCCGCGATCTGGAGAAGCTCCTCGACCAGGCGCGCAAGGAGGTCGAGTCCCGCGTGGAGCCGGCCCGCAAGCGCGCCACCGCCACCGGCCGGAAGGTCGCGAAGACCGCCCGCGACACCGCCGACCCCGCGCTCGCCCAGGCCGACCGGCTCCGCCGGCGCGCGGGCGCGCCCGGCGACCCGATCACCGCCTACGACCAGCTGACCGCAGCGCAGGTGAAGTCGCGCCTCGGCGACCTCTCCAAGGCCGACCTGCAGGAAGGTGAGAGCCCAGGAGAACGCGGCAAGGCACGCAAGACCGTGCTTGCCGCGATAGACAAGCGGCTCGGCTAAGCCGCCTGTCGGTCATGCGGTCCGAGACACTGCCGCTCGAGGAGCCGCCGCTCGAGCCCGAGTCGCCGCCTGAGCCCGTGAGCTGGGCGCGGCGCTTGTCGATCTCCTTCTGGACCTCGTCCAGCAGGTCGCTCGTCGCCGACTGCACCCAGTCGCGGACGCTCTCGAGCTGACCGCGCAGCTCGCCGGTCGTCTCCTCCGCCCGCGCCTGCGCCTCGCTGGCCGCCTCGCGGACCTGCTCGACCGCATCGTCGATCCGCGCGCGGACGTCGCCGCTCGCGCTCTCGGCCGTCTTGCGCAGGTCCTCGACCACCGCGGCCAGACGATCGCTTACGCCCTGAGACCCTCCGCTGCCGCTTGAGCCTGACTCCATCTGGTCGTACCTCCTCGTCGCTGGGACGGACGGGCCTAGCCTATCCGCTGTCCCTCGGCGGCCCACTCCGCGACCTCGGCCCCCAGCGCCCCGAAGTCCAGCTCCTCGCCCAGCTCATCGGCGAGCAGCTCGTCGGCGTTCAGCCGCTGCCCCTGCGCCCACAGCCCCAGCAGCCAGCGGCCCGCCTCCTCGGAGCGGTACCAGCGCTCGCCGAAGCGCTCGCGAAGGGCGCGGCGCCAGTGCGTCTCGAGCGCCCAGGCGCGCAGGTAGCAGGCGACGTAGAGCCCGGCATCCACGTCGGCGAGGAACGGGGTCTCGGGCCAGGCGATGCGGGTCGCGCCGCCGAGCAGCTCCGAGTAGCGGGCGGGCATCGCCACGAGATCGGGGGCGGCGGCGTGCAGCTCGAGCTCATAAGCGATCTTGGCCGCGTAACGCCGCAGATAGACGAGCCTGGTGGCGCGACCCTGTGCGACCGGCACCGACGTGTCCTCCACCCCGAGCACGTCGCCGAGCCATACCGGGTCCTCGGTGAGGTGCTGGACCAGGAACGCGAACGACTCGGTGACCGAGTTGTCCCCGAGGTAGCGGAACTCGAACGGGAACGCCGCGGATGTGTTGCCGTAGTGCTCGGTATGCCCAGCCTCGTGGAAGAGCGCCGCGTAGTCGTCGGGCCCGCCGACCGGCGCGATGACGAGGTAGACCTCGTCGGGCACGTGCACCGGTGAGCAGAACGCGCGCGGCGACTTGGTCTCCCGCGATTCGGTGTCGAGGTGCACGTTCGCCTGCGCGCGGAGGTCGACGCCGAGGCCCCTGAGCGTGACGTCCAGCGAATCGACCAGCCGCTCGGCCGGGTAGAGGGGGTCGAGCTCGGTGGAGCGGAAGAACCGCGGCAGGTCGGAGCGGTGGAGCTGCCCCAGCGGGGGCAGGCCGGCGGCCTCGAGCCGCGGGTCGACGAGCCCGGCGTAGGCGCTCTCCGTCGCCTCGAGGAAGGCGCGCGTCTGCGCCGCCAGCCGCGCGAAGTCGATCCCTCGCACCTCGGCGTACGCGTCGGCATAGCCGGCCCACCCCAGCTCGCGGCAGACGGCGCGGGCGCGCTCGAGCGACGCCAGGTGGAGCGGGTTGAGCCGCTCGGCCATGAGGGCGTCGCGGGCCGCCTCGAGCTCGGCCCGACGTCCTGCGTCCGGCTCGTTCGCCTGCTCGATCTGCACCTGGCGGTAGGGGACGGTTCCTCCCGCCGTCTCCACCTCCATGCTGGCCTCGAGCCGGGCCTCCTCCTCGGCCTCCGCCCGGGTCTCGCGCCCCACAAGCCCATCGAGGGCGAAGGCGAGGAGGTAGCGCAGACGACGCGCCTCGTCGCTGCCCGGCGTTGGGGCCGCCGAGGCATCGCGGATCGCCGCGACCATCGAGCGGTCGAACAGGCCCGCGTGCTCGGCGTAGATGGGCTCGATCTCGAGCTCGGGCTTGTGGCCCGCCATGTGCAGGTAGTACTCGCGGTCGAGCTCGGAGATGAACGTCTCCGCGCCACTCCGATAGGCATCGAGGTCCACTGGCATCAGGGTTGTCACCCTATTCAGCGTGACCCCGCGAGCGGAGACCCAGGAGGCAGCCGGCGTGCCGGGCTCCGCGCGGCCGGCCCGCGGCGAGGAGCTCGAGCTCGAGATCGACTCCCTGGCCCAGGGCGGCCGTGGGGTCGCCCGGGCCAACGGCTACGTCGTCTTCGTCTCCGGCGGCCTCCCGGGCGACCGCGTCCGCGCCCGGATCGGCAAGTCGAAGCGAAGCCACGGCGAGGCCACCGCCGTCGAGCTGCTGCGCCGCTCGCCCGACCGCGTGGCCGACACCTGTGTCCACGACGGCGAGCCGTGCCCGGGCGCCGCCTGGCAGGGGCTCCCCTACGAGGCGCAGCTCGCCGAGAAGCAGGCGCAGGTCGACGAGGCGCTGCGGCGGATCGGGCGCCTCGACGGCTTCGAGCTCGAGCCGATCCTCGCGGCCGAGGAGACGTGGCGATACCGCAACAAGCTCGAGTACTCGTTCGGGGAGCGGGACGGCGTGACCCTGCTCGGCTTCCACCGCCGGGGGAGCTGGCAGGAGGTGGTCGACGTCGACGATTGCCAGCTCGCCTCCGAGCCCTCCAACGAGGCCCGCAACGCCGTGCGGGCATGGGCTCGTTCCGAGGGCATTCCGGCGTGGGACCCGCGTGCGCGCGACGGCGTGCTGCGCAACCTGGTCGTCCGCGACTCCGCCCGGACGGGACAGGTGCAGACGCGGCTCGTCACCTCGCCGGCGGCGTTCACTCGCCCACCGGTCGACCTCCACACCGTGATCGAGGGACCGGGGTCGGGCACGAACGGCCCCACGGGAGTCCTGGGTGAGGAACACCTCGAGGAGGTGATCCGCGGCCTTCGCTTCCGGGTCGCCCACCCGGCCTTCCTCCAGACCAACACGGAGATGGCAGAGCACCTCTACGGGGTCGCCATCGAGTTCGCCGGACTGACCGGGAGCGAGCGGGTCTTCGACCTCTTCTGCGGCATCGGCACCATCAGCCTCAACCTGGCCCCACACGCGGGCGAGGTCTGGGGGATCGAGCAGGTGGACGAGGCGATCGCCGACGCCGAACACAACGCCCGCCGCAACGGCATCGCGAATGCCCGCTTCACCGCCGCCGACGCCCGCCTCGGGATCCGGCCCCTCCTCGAGGAGGCGGGCCGGCCCGACGTGGTGGTCGTCGACCCCCCGCGCGCCGGGCTCTCGAAGAAGATCGTGCGCCGGGTCATCGAGTGCGAGGCGCGGCGGATCGTGTACGTGTCCTGCAACCCGACGACGCTGGCGCCGAACGCCGCCCAGCTCGAGGCAGGCGGGCTACCAGCTGAAGCGCGTCCGCCCCGTCGACATGTTCCCGCAGACGCCGCACGTCGAGTGCGTGGCGCTGCTCGAGCGCGGGTAGGGTCCGAGCCGTGGACCGCGGATTCGGAGTTGCGGCCGGGCTGGACCCTGAGGTGGCGCGGCCGCTGGCTGCCCGCTGCGCCGAGCTGGGCTACGGCTCGATGTGGTCGAACGACCACCCCGGCGCGCTGGGGCTGGACACCCTCGCGGTATTCGGCGAGGCCGCGCCGGCCCTCGACCTTGGCGTCGCGGTGATGGCCCTCGACCGCCACACGCCCGCGGACATCGCCGCCCACCTCGACCGGACCGGGCTCGATCCGGCCCGCGTCTGGCTTGGGGTCGGGGCCGGCTTCTCCCCGAGGCCGCTGACCGCGATGCGGGAGGCGCTGCCCGCGCTTCGCGAGGCGCTGCCTGACGTCCGCCTCGTCCTCGCCGCGATGGGCCCCAGGATGTGTGCGCTCGCGGGGGCGAGCTTCGACGGCGCCTTCTTCAACTGGATGACCCCCGAGTTCGCGGCCTCCGCCCGCGAGCACGTTGAGGCCGGCGCCCGCGAGGCCGGCCGCGAGACGCCTCCGGTGCTGGGCTACGTGCGCACCGCGGTGGGCCCGGACGCCGCCGAGCGCCTCGCCAAGGAGGAGGCGTTCTACCGCGACCTCCACGACGGCTACCGAAACCACTTCGACCGCCTGGGCGAGCCCGAGGGCACGGTCGGGGTCGCGGCCGCCGACCGCGACGACGCCCAGCGCCAGCTCGCCCGCTTCACTGCGCTCGACGTCACCGTGGTCCGCGGCCTCGCCTCCGCCAGCGCCGAGGCGATGATCGCCGTCGCCGAGGCCGCCGCGCCTTAGCTCAGTAGGGAGGTAGCTCGGCGTACCAGTCGCCGAGCGCACGGAACGCGGACCAGAAAGCGCGCTTCGAGTCCTCGGAGTCGAGCGACTCGTCGATGTCGGGGACCAGCAGGGCATCGATCGTCGGCGTGTAGGACTGCACCTCGCCCATCGCCGGGCCCAGCTCGCCGCCGAGCGGCACGTCGACGTCGTTCAGAACCGTCATGGCCTTCTCGCCCATGATCACGATCATCCGCGGCTGCACGATCGCGATCTCCTCGACGATGCGGTCGACGCACTCGGCCCCCGCCAGCGAGGGATCGGATACCGGGCACTTGACGCAGAGGGTTCCGTAGACGGCGAGCGGGTCGATCCCGAGCCGGGTGAAGCTCTTCATCAGGGCGTTGCCGCTGCGGCCGTAGAAGGCGACGCCCTCCTCGATCTCCGCCGCCGTCGGCGCGAACTTGAGCAGCATGATGTCGGCCTGCGGGTGGCCCGAGCCCAGCACCGGCATCAGGTTCCCGCGCGGGCAGTGCGAGCACTCCTGGAGGCGCTGCGTGAGCGAGTTCAGCTCACGTATCGCGCGCTCCAGGTACTTCTCCTGGATCTCATCGTCGGTCGTAGGCATCGCATCCCCGGGGTTGCGCCCGGCCGCGTCCTTCTTTGACGAGGGGTCCCGTGCTCCTGCCGCACCGCCGCCGTGCATCACTGCTTGCCGAGGCCGCCGCGGCCCCCGGAGGTCTGGAGGAACTTCAGGGCCTGCACGTAGATCAGGTTCTTGTGCTTGCGGACGATGTCGGCGCTTCGCATCGCCTCCAGGAACTCCTCCGGGCCCTCGAAGTCGTGCAGGCGGATCATCACGCTCCCCAGGCCCTGGGCCACGTGGCTGTCCGATCCGGCCCCGGGGACGATCCGGTACTTGGCGGCGAACCGGACCGCCTCCTCGTTGAACGCGGTCAGGGTCACCCGCGGGTTGAAGACCTCGAGGATGTCGATCTCCTCGACCATGTCCAGCAGGTGCTCGTAGTCGGGCACGGAGTGCAGGCGGTCGAACGGATGCGGGACGTAGACCAGGCCGCCCTGGCGGCGGATCTCGGCGATCGTCTCCGCCATCGTCATCCCGCGCTCGATCCGCTCGTCGAGGAACAGCCCGATCACCTCACCCTGCTCGGCGGTCTTCACCTCCTCGGCGACGATCACCTTGATCCCGCCGATCTCCTCGGCCAGCTCCCGCGCGGCGAAGGCGCCGGAGACCTCGTTGTGGTCGGTGATCGCGATCGCCCCGAGCCCCGCTGCCTTGGCCGCCTCGAGCAGGGCCAGGGGCGGCGTCGCGCAGTCCGGGGAATGGTCGGTGTGCATGTGGAGGTCGACGTGGATCTGCCGCCGGCGAGAGATCCGCCGGCGCACCTCGGGGTTCCCCGTCGGCTCGTGGCGGCGCGCGGCGAGACGACGGTAGGTCTCCTCGACCTCGTCGGCCACCTGCGACCAGTCCCTGCTGGCGTCGCGGCCGGAGCGGGCGAGGCGCGCGCGCAGCCGTGGGTTCGAGATCAAGCGCTCGATCTGGCCGGCGAGGGTGATGACGTCGCCCGGACCGAACAGGAGCCCGCGGTCCCCGTCGCCGGTCAGCTCCTCGTAGATAGCGACGTGCGAACACACCGGGACGGTGCCCGACGCGAGCGCCGAGCGGACCAGCCACGGCGCCGGATAGGAGCCCCCCGTCGTCGCGCAGACGATGTCGGCCGCGGCGACGAGCCTGCTCCGGCGACGCCTCGCCTGGGCGCACCACGCGCACGCGGTCGCGCAGAGCTCGTGGTATCCGCAGCTCGCGGCGATCTGGCACGAGGACCGCCGCCTCCCAGACCGGCGTCGCCTGGACAGCCGGCTGCAGCGCCCGCAGGAACGTCCGCACGCCGCCACGCTCCTCAACCGCGCAGTAGGCGATGCGTACCGTGTCGATCGCTGCTCTCGTCGCCGCGGGCCACCAGGCTCGGCCGTCGCGGCCCCGGGCGCCAGCAAGCTCCCAGCGGCCCGGGAAGAACCGCTCCATCAGCGCCTCGGTCGCGCGGCTCGTGACGTTGCGGGCGTCGAGCCGCCCGAAGAAGATCTCGACCAGGGGCCGCGCCACCTGCGTGGAGAGCGCGCGCTCGGTCGGCTCGTGGAAGGTCCCGACGTTGAGCGAGTGCGAGTGACGCAGCGCGGTCGACGCGGCCGACGGCATGAACGGGTCGTGCACGTGCACCACGTCCAGCTCGACGCCCTCCGAGCAGGATCTCGGCGGTCCGGTTGATGTCGAGCGGGACCGGTGCGGCCCGCGGGCGCGGCCCGAGCGAGAGCATCGGCAGGCCCGAGCCGATGCGCCAGCACCGGCGGGCCGTCGCCCCCGAGGCGCGTGCCCTTCCAGCCCGCCCCGAACGCCGAGGCGGGCCGCTCACGCGCGGCGCGGATGAGCTTCTTCGACTCCCGGACGGCGGTGCGCGACTCCGAAGGCGCCGCGATCAGGACGCGGTGCCCACGCTCGGCCAACTCGGCTGGCCACGCTGCCCGCGAACTCGTTGACCTCGTGGCGGACCTCCCAGGGATACGGCGAGACCTGGGCGATCGACAGGGGCTCCGCGGGCACCGCCGCAGGATAGGCGGGCCCGCCGAGCCGGGACTCCTCCTAGGCCTTCGCTCGGGCTCGCGGATCGGGGGTCTCGCGCGCCAGGGCTCCGGCCGCCGGCGTGTAGAGGCTCTCGTGCCCGTCGTCCCAGCCGATCATGTAGCAGGGGGAGGGCGGGGGCCTCCGCACCTCCCGGATCACACCGTGGCGGGCCGGCCGCTCGGTGGACTCGGCCTCGGCGACCACTCGGTCCCCCTCCTTCAACTCCATCTCTCACCTCCGCTCGCGACTATGCATCCGAGCGTACTCCCCATACGACGACCGCGGGCCGCCGGGCGTCCGCCGACCTTCATCACCTACGACGAGGGGCCGGCGCTGCGCCGGCCCCTCCGTCTGCCGCAGGGAGGACTCACGATCCTTCGCGAGCCGCCATCGCTTCTACGGTCCCGTGGCCTGATCGACCGCCAGGCCGGTCAGGGTCTCCGAGCCGTCCCCGATCCTGCCGAGGCTCAGCGCGGCGCCGGTCGTCGTATCGAGGGTGCTGATCCGGGTCCCGCCGCTGGGGTTGTCTGAGGCGACGAACCCTTGACCGCTCGAGCCGAGGATGTCGAAGCCGCCCTGCGGGGTGACGTCGACTCCGCTCACCGTGACCGGCATCGTCAGCGTCCCGTCGTTCGGCGGGTTCTGGATGTACAGGGTGTCGGTCGCGCCGACGTCGATGACGAACAGCGTCGTGGTCATCGGCTGCACCGGGTTCAGCTGCGAGTTGGTGTACGCGGCGTGGGCGACGCCCGTCTCTTCGACACCTGCGATGTCGAGGTCGCTGTCTGGGATGCCGCCCGCGCACGCGCCCGGAGTCGATAGCGGCACGCGGCTATCGGGGAACACCCGCAGGTTCTGGTCGCTCTCGGCGACGATCCGGATCGCGTCCGCCATCGGGTTGAAGTCCAACCCGTTGTTCGGCCCTTCGAGGGGCTCGCAGAACGCTGGCCCGAGGGCGATCGCGATGCCCGAGCTCTCGTTCACCCGGTAGGCGACGCTGTCGGTGCCGACGCCGTAAAGGTCGCCGGTCTTGGGGCGCTGGTCGATCCCCTTCAGCGAAACGCCGGCGGGAAGCCCCGTGATCGGTACCGAGGACTTGATCCGCAGGACCTTCTTCTTGTTCCGCTCGCTCTTGCGCTCCTGCTTGACCTTGACCAGCTCGCCGTCGGACGTGAGCCCGAAGAACTTGGGCGTCGCCGACGCGGCCGCGGGCGCCACAACGGCCACGCCCAACGTGACGCAGAGCGTCGCCAGCAATCGGCGCCGTGTCTTTGAACCAAACATCTGAATTCTCCTCCCGCCTTGGGGGTTCGACTGTTCCGCCTCTCCATTCGAAATGGGAGCGCGTTTGGTTCAACGGGCTGGTACGCGGCACCGCCACCGCGGCGGCGAAGCGCGGCTAGGTCTCGGAGGAGATCCGCTCCTTGGCCGCCTCGGCGGCCTGGGCGGACTCCTTCGTGCGCGCGTTCTCGGTGATGAAGTCCTCGGTCTGGAGTCGAGCCTGGTCGTCGGGTCGCTGCGTGTGCGGCGACTTCATCAGGTAGCTCGAGGGGCCGTCGAGCTGGCCGGCGATGCCGTTGTTGAGCGCCAGCTTGATCAGGCGCACAGCGTCGATCACGACGCCGGCCGAGTTCGGCGAGTCCCAGACCTCGAGCTTCAGCTCGACCGTCAGCGGCACGTCGCCGAAGGACTTGCCCTCGAGGCGGATGTGCGCCCACTTGCGGTCGGTGAGCCACGGCACGTAGTCGGACGGGCCGACGTGCACGTCGTCCTCGGGCAGCTCGGTGCCCATCACGGAGGTCACGGCGTCCGTCTTCGAGATCTTCTTCGAGTCCAGGCGCTCGCGCTCGAGCATGTTGAAGAAGTCCATGTTGCCGCCCACGTTGAGCTGCGAGGTGTGCTGCATCTCGACGCCGCGCTCGTGGAAGAGGCGGGCGAGCTGGCGGTGGACGATCGTGGCGCCGACCTGGGACTTGATGTCGTCGCCGATGATCGGGAGGCCGGCCTCGGTGAAGCGCTTGTCCCAGTAGTCCTCGCGGGCGATGAAGACGGGAAGGCAGTTGACGAAGCCGACGCCGGCCTTGAGCGCCTGCTCGACGTACCACTTGGTCGCGTCCTCGGAGCCGACCGGCAGGTAGCAGACGAGGACATCGGCCTTGGTCTCCTTGAGGATGCCGACGATGTCCGCGGTCTCCCCCGGGGCCTTCGTGATCTTCTGCTTCAGGTACTTGCCGAGGCCGTCGTGGGTCATGCCGCGGTGGACCTCGACGCCCATCTCCGGGACGTCGGCGAACTTGATCGTGTCGTTCTGGCCCGACCAGATCGCCTCGGAGAGGTCCTTGCCGACCTTCTCGGCGTCGATGTCGAACGCGGCGACGAACTCGATGTCGCGGACGTGGTAGCCGCCGAGGTCCACGTGCATCAGGCCCGGGACCCGCTCGGCGGGGTCGGCGTCCTTGTAGTAGTGGACGCCCTGGATGAAGCTGTTGGCGCAGTTACCCACGCCGACGATGGCGACTCGGACCTTGCCGTCGTCCTCTCTGTGGCCGTTTACGCTGGCCCCGTTTGTGCTCATGCGAACGAAGTCCTCCTCGCGGCGGGTGGAGGGGTAACTATGCCTGACTCCCCTCGCAGTTACACGGCCTAGCCCTGCCTCGAGCGCCTTGAGCTCGCCGCGGACGTGCCAGACGCGCTGGCCGACCGTGAACGCGGTGAGCGCCGCGAGCGCGTAGACCGAGGCCTCCAGCAGATCGACGTCGTCGATCAGCTCGCCGGCGGCGAACACGAGGCCGATCGAGAGGATGACCACCCGCACGGGCCGGGTCGCGATGCCGACCTTGCACTCGACCCCGAGCGCCTCGGCGCGGGCGCGGGTGTAGGAGACCATCAGCGAGCCCGAGCACCGTGACGACGCAGGCCGCGGCCGCGGCCGCGTCGCCGTTCTCGGCGAAGTAGTAGGCGACCGCGGCGAGCATGATCCCCTCCTCGATCCGGTCCAGCGTGGAGTCGAGGAACGCCCCGAAGAGCGTTCCCTTGCCCGACATCCGCGAGTAGCGGCCGTCGAGGGTGTCCATCACGGAGCCGACGATGAACGCGACGCCCCCGAGGAAGAAGTGCTCGGCGACCACCAGCGCCGCGGCGGCGAGGTTGAGGACCAGGCCCGCTCATCGAGATCGCGTTCGGCGTCAGCCGCGACTCGATCAGCCGGTTGCGGGCGTATACGCGCAGCTCCTGCCCGGAGCGCGCGCGGCCGGCCGGCCTCGGGGGCGTGCCCTCCACTAGAGGGTCTCGGGGCTGCACACCCGCGGGACGCTATTACGCGACGGCCTCGTCGGCGCCCTCGCGCCACGACCATCGCTCCGGGCGCACGCGGGCGAGCCTGTGCGCGGCGAGCGCGGCGAGGCACGCGACCGCGGCACCGGCCGCGGCGTCGAACCAGTAGTGGTTGGCGGTGGCGACGATCACGAAGAAGACGAGGAGCGGGTAGGCCGACCAGAGCGCGCGCGCCAGCGGGCTGCGGACCAGGGCGACCGCGGGCGCAGCGATCATCAGCGAGAACGCGATGTGCATGCTCGGCACGGCGGCGTAGGGGTTGACCAGGAAGCTCGCGCCGGAGGTGTCCTGCTCGATCCCGGTGTAGGTGGCGATCGTGTCCGTGAACCCGAGGCCCTCGAACATCCGCGGCGGCGCGGTCGGGAAGGCGGCGTAGCCGATCAGGGCCAGCACCATCGCGACCATGAACATGTTCCGCACGAAGTAGAAGTTCTCGTTGCGGAACAGGTAGAGCCAGCTGAGGAACGCCACCGTGACGACGAAGTGGGTGTTGAAGTAGGCCCAGTTCGACACCTCGATCAACCAGCGATGGTCGAGCAGGGCCTGCTGGAACCCCGGTTCGAAGAAGGTCCCCAGGGAGCGCTCGAGGTCGATCACCCGCTGTCCGTTGGCCAGGGCCAGCTCGACCTTGCCGTCGACCAGCCCGCGCACGACCTGATAGCCCTGATAGACGACCAGGACGAGTCCGACCTGGATCAGCAGGTCGCGCCAGCCCCGCGGCAGCCGGGTGGTGATCGCGTTTAGCGGCCGGGCCAAGCCATCGATTGTAGATAGCCCGTTGCCCCGCCCAACCGCGCATATCCTCAGCGGCTTGGCGGCGGCCAGCGACAGAGCCCGAAGCGCGCGACCGGAGTGGAAGCGGCCCCGCAAGGAGCGCGTCCGGGCGATCCGGGATCGCCTGCGCGAGGCCTACGGCAGGCCCGTCAACCAGCCCCACGGCCACCCGATCGCCGAGCTGGTCCGCACCGTCCTCTCCCAGAACACAAGCGACCTGAACCGCGACCGCGCCTACGACCGGCTGCGCGAGCGCTTCCCCACCTGGGAGGAGGTTCGGGACGCGCCGCTCGACGAGGTGATCGACGCGCTTCGGCCCGGCGGCCTCGCGAACACGAAGGCGCCGCGGATCCAGGCGATCCTCTCCGGCCTCGGCGAGCACCCCGACCTCGACTGGATCGAGGACGCGCCCCGCGACGAGGCGATGGCCTTCCTCACCGACCTGCCGGGGGTCGGCCGCAAGACGGCGGCCTGCGTGATGATCTTCACCTACGGCCGCCCCGAGATCCCGGTCGACACCCACGTGTACCGAGTGGGGACCCGGCTCGGCCTGTTCAGACCGGGCGCCTCGTTCGACGAGGCCCACGACGAGATCATGCGGCTGGTCGATCCCGAGGACGCTTACGAGTTCCACATCAACCTGATCCGCCACGGGCGCGCCGTCTGCAAGGCCAGCCGGCCCCGCTGCGACGAGTGCGTACTGTTGCGGATGTGCCCGGAGGGCCGGCGCCGCCGGGCCGAAGGGGTAGAGCCGTTCACCAGGTAGTTTCCCGCAGAGATTCGGCGGTCTCCCAGCGTTGTGCCTAGGTTGAGTAACCGGCACATTCCGCCCGACGGCTGTTTACAGGGAGTAAGCCGCACCCGAGAAAGGAGCTCTCGTTGAGCATTGGAAAGAAGCTGTCCACGCGATCGTGCGTGGCAATGACCGCATTGGTGGCCGGCGCGCTGGCCGCCTTCATCGTGCCCGCCGCCGCCCAGGCCGCGCCGCCGCCAGGCAAGGTCAAGGTCATGTCGCGCAACATCTACCTCGGCGCCGACCTGACGCCAGCGATCGAGGCCGGCAGCCCGATCGAGCTCGCAATCGCGGGGCAGGAGATCTGGAACGACGTCCACTCCACGCTGCCCAAGAAGCGCGCGAAGCTCGCAGGCCAGAGAGATCGCCCAGGCGAAGCCCGACCTCGTCGGCCTTCAGGAGGTCGCGCTCTGGCGAGGTGACTTCACCGACGAAGATGACAATGGCCTTGGCGACGGACCGGTGACCCCGGCGACCACGGTCGAGTTCGACTTCCTCCAGGCGCTCATGGACGAGCTCAAGAAGGAGGGCGCCAAGTACAAGGTGGTGCGTCAGTCGAAGGTGTTCGACGCCGAGATCCCGATCTCTGGCGCGCTTCTCGCCCACCAACCCCGGCGACGGCCGCCTGACGATGCGCGACGTCGTGCTGATGCGCAAGGACGCCGGCGTGTCGACCACGTTCGACTACAGCCAGCGCTTTCGCAAGGACCACAGCCTGGTGATCGAGAACATCGGCGGGACAGTGCTCGACCTCACCGTCTGGCGTGGGTTCGTCGCGCTGGACGCGAACGTCCGCGGGACCGAGTTCCGGTTCGTGAACACCCACCTCGAGGCGTTCGACAACACCGCCAAGCTGGCCCAGGCCGAGGAGCTGGTGGCAGGCATCGCCGAGGTCGGTGCGGGCGAGCAGGACGAGATCGGTCCCGCTAATCCGGCGGCGGAGTTGATCACGCCGGTCGTGCTCGTGGGCGACCTCAACTCCGACGACGAGATCGTCGAGACCGTGGGCGACACCCCCAGCACCAGGCCGACGAGCTGCCCTACGCGGCGATCGTCAGCAGGGCTCGAGGAGCGCAGCTACGACGGCCTCAACACCGACGGCGTCGACGACCAGTTCTCGTGCTGCTTCGGCGCCGAGCTGATCGACGAGCCGCCGCCCGCGCGCGCTCGACGACATCGACCACACGGTCGACCACGTCATGGTCGCCGACGACGACCACGGCGACGGCGTCGACCCGAACACGACGACATCGAGCTGGTCAACTCGTTCGCCACCGGGAACGACCCGGACGAGTTCGAGCGTTCGACCGCTGGGCCGTCCGACCACCTCGGCGTGGTCAGCGTCCTGCAGTTCCCGACCCCGTGAGCTGAGCACCCACGCCCACGGAGTGGGCATTAGTATCTCCGCGCCCGCCCCGGTGAGACTTGCCGGGGCGGCGCGGAACGCATGAGCAATCGCCCCTTCCTGATCTTCGCCGCGCTCGCCGCGCTGGTCCTCGCGATCGGCTACCTCGCGTTCTCCAAGGAGGGCAGCGAGGAGGCGACCGCAGTCCCGGTCGAGCCGGCCGACGAACAGGCCGCCGACATCTTCGCCACCAACTGCGGCACCTGCCACACGCTCGCGGCGGCCGGCACCGACGGCGTCGTCGGCCCCGACCTCGACGAGATCCTCCCAACCGCTCCGCCCGGCGGCAGCGATGACGCCGAGGCCAACGAGCAGGCCTACGAGGGCGTCTACTCCAGGGTCCTGAACGCGATCGTGTGCGGCCTCGAGGGCCGGATGCCGGCCGGGATCCTCCAGGACGAGGACGCCGAGGAGGTGGCGGCCTTCGTCGCCGCCTACGCGGGGCAGCTCGGCGAGGACCAGGGCCCGCTCGTGCCCGCCGAGGACCGCTCGACGCCGCCCCCCGAGCCATGCCCGCCGGCCGGCGCCGAGCCGGAAACGACCGGGTAGGGCCACAGCACATCTGCTACGCTCCGACTCAGATTTATTTCGGATGAGTGAGTGAGGGGCGCGCCTCGGGCGGCCCCCCGCGACTGAGACCAAGGAGCTGCAAGCGATGGCGAAGACGATCGGGATCGACCTCGGAACCACGAACTCGTGCGTTGCGATCATGGAGGGCGGCGAGCCCGCCGTGCTCGAGAACGCCGAGGGCAACCGCACCACCCCGTCGGTGGTGGCGTTCACCGACACCGGCGAGCGCCTCGTCGGCACCGCGGCCAAGCGCCAGGCGGTCCTCAACCCCGAGAACACCGTGTTCTCGATCAAGCGCTTCATGGGCCGCAAGATCGGCGAGGTCTCCGAGGAGTCGAAGATCGTCCCCTACGAGATCGAGGCCGGCCCCAATGGCGACGTCCGGGTCAAGGCCGGCGACAAGCAGTACTCGCCGCAGGAGATCTCGGCGATGATCCTCCAGAAGCTGAAGTCCGACGCCGAGGCGAAGCTGGGCGAGTCGGTCGACGCGGCGGTGATCACCGTCCCCGCCTACTTCAACGACGACCAGCGCCAGGCGACCAAGGACGCCGGCAAGATCGCCGGCCTGGACGTCAAGCGCATCATCAACGAGCCGACCGCGGCCGCGCTCGCCTACGGGCTCGACAAGGAGGGCTCGAAGGACGAGACGGTCCTGGTCTTCGACCTCGGCGGCGGCACCTTCGACGTCTCCGTGCTGGAGATCGGCGAGGGGGTCTTCGAGGTCAAGTCCACCGCCGGCGACAACCACCTGGGCGGCGACAACTGGGACAAGGCGATCGTCGACTGGCTGGTCGCCGAGTTCAACAAGGACCAGGGCGTCGATGTCTCGAACGACAAGCGCGCGCTCCAGCGCCTCTACGAGGCCGCGGAGAAGGCGAAGATCGAGCTTTCGTCGCAGCAGGAGACGCAGATCAGCGTCCCGTTCCTGACCGCGATCAACAACGAGCCGAAGCACCTCGACGTGAAGCTCACCCGTGCCCGTCTCCAGGAGCTGACCTCCGACCTGCTCGAGCGCGTCGTCGGGCCGGTGAAGCAGGCCCTGTCGGACTCCGGCGGGCCCAGCATCGACCACGTGATCCTGGTGGGCGGCATGACCCGCACGCCCGCGGTCCAGGAGAAGGTGAAGGAGCTCGTCGGCAAGGAGCCCCACCAGGGCGTGAACCCCGACGAGGTCGTGGCGATCGGCGCCGCGATCCAGGCCGGCGTCCTGGCCGGGGACGTCAAGGACGTCCTCCTGCTCGACGTCACCCCGCTCACCCTCGGGATCGAGACCAAGGGCGGCGTGATGACCAAGCTCATCGAGCGCAACACGACGATCCCGACCCGCAAGTCGGAGATCTTCTCGACCGCCGACGACAACCAGCCCTCGGTGGAGGTCCACGTGCTCCAGGGCGAGCGCGAGATGGCCTCCGGCAACAAGTCGCTGGGCAAGTTCCAGCTCACCGGCATCCCGCCCGCGCCGCGGGGGACCCCGCAGATCGAGGTCGGCTTCGACATCGACGCGAACGGCATCCTCAACGTCTCGGCAAAGGACCTTGGGACCGGCAAGGAGCAGACGATCGAGATCAAGGCCGGCGGCGCCCTCGACGAGGGCGAGGTCGAGCGGATGGTCAAGGACGCCGAGGCCCACGCCGAGGAGGACCGCGCGCAGCGCGAGTTGGTCGAGGCCCGCAACACCGCCGAGAACGCGGCGTTCCAGGCCGAGAAGCAGCTCGAGGAGCTCGGCGACCAGGTCGACGCCACGGCCAAGACCGAGATCGAGTCGGCGATCGCCGACGTGCGCGGCGTGCTGGAGTCCGACGACGCGGCCGAGATCACGGCCAAGACCGACGCGCTCCAGGCGGCCTTCCACAAGGTCTCCGAGCAGATCTACCAGTCGGCCGCGGCGCAGCAGAGCGGCGACGCCGCCTCGGGCAACGGGGCCGCGGCGGCTGGCGACGAGGAGGAGGTCGTCGACGCCGAGGTGGTCGACGAAGACCGCTCGTGACCGAGACACCAGGAGCCGCGTCCCGCAGCAGACCCCGCCGGCGCGGACGCGGGAGCAGATGATGTTGCCCGAGCCGGAGCCGAGGGCCAGGTATTCCCTGCGGGAGCGGAGCAGCCGGCGGGCAGTTGTTCAGCAGCCAGCGGGCAGTGATTCTGCGGAGCAGCTCGAGGCGACCTGGACGGCCTGCTCGCCGACACCCAGCGCGAGCGCGACGAGTACCTCGAGCTCGCGCAGCGGGCGCGGGCGGACTTCGAGAACTACCGCAAGCGCGCCGCCGCAGAGGCGGCCGAGGCCGAGCGGCGCGGCCGTGCGGCCCTCGCCGCCGACCTGATCCCGGCGCTCGACAACATCGAGCGGGCGCTACGGGCGGCCGGCATCGACCCGGACGCCTCGGGCGAGGGTTCCGGCGAGGGGCCTCCGTCGGAGGAGGTCTCGGCTCGTGATGCACTGGCGCGGGGGGTCGAGTTGGTCTACCGGGAGCTGCGCTCGGCGCTCAACCGCTCCTCGGTCGAGGCCTACGACCCGGCCGGCGAGGCATTCGACCCGGCGCTTCACGAGGCGGTCGCATCCCGGCCGGCCGGCGACGCCAAGCCCGGCTCGGTGGTCGAGACCGTGGACAAGGGCTACCGACTCGACGGCCAGATCCTGCGCGCGGCCCGCGTGATCGTCGCCGAGTAGGGGCGCGGATGGCCTCACACGACCCATACGAGGTGCTGGGCGTCGGCAAGAAGGCCAGCGACGACGAGATCAAGAAGGCCTACCGCAAGCTCGCCCGCGACTACCACCCCGACCGCAACCCGGACGACCCGGCCGCCGAGGAGCGCTTCAAGGATGTCCAGCACGCCTACGACACGCTGTCCGACCCCGAGAAACGCCGGGAATACGACGCCGGTGGGCGCTTCGGCTTCGGCGGCGGGCTCCGGCGGGCGGCGGCTTCGGCGCGGACATCGGCGACATCTTCTCCACGCTGTTCAACCGCGGCGGGCCGGGCGGCGGCGCCCGGGAGATACGCGGCCGCGACCTCGAGACCGAGGTCCAGCTGACCTTCGACCAGGCGATGCGCGGCGCCGAGATCTCGGTGACCGTTCCCAAGCAGGCCGTGTGCGAGACCTGCGGCGGCAGCGGGGCAAAGCCTGGCACCTCGCCCAAGACGTGCCCGCGCTGCGGCGGCCGGGGGATCGACTCCGAGAGCCAGGGGTTCTTCTCGATCAGCCAGCCCTGCCCGCAGTGCGGCGGCCGCGGCGAGATCATCGAGGAGCCGTGCGAGACGTGCGGCGGGGCCGGCCGCACGCTGCAGCGCAAGCGCTACCGGGTCCGGATACCGGCCGGGGTGCGCGACGGCACCAGGATCCGCGTCGCCGGCAAGGGCGAGGACGGGCCGCTCGGCGGGCCGGCGGGCGACCTGTACGTGGTCACCCGGGTCACGCCGTCGCCCGTGTTCACCCAGCGCCCCGACGGCAACCTCGAGGTGAAGGTGCCCATCACGTATCCGGAGGCGATCCAGGGGGCCGCCGTCGAGGTGCCGACCCTGAACGGATCGAAGCGGATCCGGGTCGCGCCGGGGACCCAGCACGGCGCGGTGCACCGGCTGCGGGGCGAGGGCCCGCCGAAGGCGGGCGGGGGCGAACGCGGCGACATCCGCTACCGGTTCGAGATCGACGTCCCGCGGGAGCTCAACCGCGAGCAGCGAGAGGCGCTCGACGAGTTCGCGAAGACACTCGGCGACACAGACCCGCGCCGGGGCATGCTGCGAGATGCATCCGCCCGGTCGGCCAAGGTAGGGGGCGAGGCATGAGCGGAACAGCCCGAACAGGGAAGGCCGCAGGGGCGCATCCGGCGCCGAACGAGGACGACCACCACGACCGAGTTCGACACCGAGCGCGGCGTGTTCATGATCTCGGTCGCAGCGGAGCTTGCGGAGATGCACCCGCAGACCCTGCGGATGTACGAGGCGCGCGGGCTGATCACGCCGAAGCGATCGCCCAAGAACACCCGCCTCTACTCACAGCGCGACGTCGATCGCCTGCGCCGGATCCAGCGGATGACCGGCGAGGAGGGCCTCAACCTCGCGGGGGTCGAGACCGTCCTCGAACTCGAGGCCCAGCTCGACCGCACCCGTTCCGAGCTGGCCAAGATGCGCGAAAGGATGAGCGAGCTGGAGCATGAGATGCTCGCGGAGGTCGAGCGGGTCCGCCGCTCGATGCGCAGCCGAGATCGTCCCGTACGGCGCCTACGAGGCGCAGGGCATCACCCCGACGCCGGACGACGATCCGGTGTCGATCCCGATCGAGCGCCGCCGACGGGACGGCTGAACAGGCGCGCGGTCACTCCCTGGACGGTCTCGATCCCGTAGGTCATGGTCGGGCTGCCGTCCGTGAGGACCGCGAGCGCGACCTGGCGCCCGTCCTCGCGAAGGTGGGCGATCTGGTGGACTAGCTGCCCGGCGTCGGTGCCGCGCCAGCCGCCCTTGAACCGGATCGTCCAACCCTCGCCCGACAGCGCCTGCGGGATCCCCCACCGCTGCGCGGGCACGATCCGCTCCAGCACGCCGAGGCCGTAGTCCGAGTGGGGTCCGGCCATGACCGGCTCGATCCGCGACATCAGCCTCGCCATGTCGGATGCGGTGAGCTGCGCGTTCGCCCAGTAGCCGGCGACGCTGAAATCCTCCAGCCCGGCCTCGGCGGCCACGGCCTCCAGCCCCGCGTCCCCCACCCGGCCATAGACGAGGTCGGCAGCCGCGTTGTCGCTGTAGGTGATCATCCGCTCGAGGTAACCGCGGGTGGCGGAGTCGAGCGGCGCCGTGCTCGCCTCGAGACGATCCAGCTCGGCGGCGAGGAGCATGGCCTTGACCACGCTGGCGCTGACGAAGGTGCGATCGCCCTCCATCTCATGAGGATCGCCGCGTGAGTCCACGACCGCGAACGAGACGGTCCCGAGGCGCGCGGCGGCGTAGGCGCGGGCGTCCGCCAGCTGCCGTTTCGCAGGCAGCGTCCGGGGGCGGCCGATGCGGGCAGGCTCACCCGAGTCCACCGACAGGCAGGGCCAGCGGCGCCACGGCGGCCGCGGCACGGGAGCCCAACCTGTCCCCTCGTTCGGCCTCGGGCAGCATCACGATGGCTGCCGCTGCGGCGCCCAGCACCAACGCCACGGCCCCGGCGCAAGCGGCGCGCGCGAGGCGCCGACGCCGCCGGACCCGGGGCATCTCTTCGCGGCGTCGCCTGGAGCGCGCCGCGCCCTGAGCCCAGCGACGAACGAGCTCAGCGGCCTCGGTTTCCCTGTCGGAGGGCGAGTCGCCCTGGACTACGTGGCCGGCCTCCGTGGCCCCGTCGTCCAGCTCGGTGGCTTCCCCGATCGCCAAGCCGCGAGCCTATACGTAGCTCGGGGCGCCGGTGGGAAGAGGTTGTGAAGCACGCTGCGGGATACTCCGGACGTGGAAGCGGCTCCAACCGACCGGCCGCAGGACATCGAGCGCGCGGCGGCCCTCGGCCTGGCGGTGGGCCGGATGGCGATCGGGGCCGGGCTTTGGCTGGCACCGGACTTGACCGTGCGGGCGCTGGGCTTCTCCGAGGCCGACGATCGGACGGTCGCGGTGGCCCGGATCGCGGGGACCCGGGACATCGTGCTCGGGGCGTGGCAGGCGACCACGCTGGCCAGCCGCGACCGGCTCGGGAGGGCGACCGTGGCCGTGGCCGCCTGCGACGCCGGCGACTCGCTCACGTTCGCCCTACTGCTCGGGACCGATGAGCGCCGGGCCGGGCTCCGTGGCGTGGCGGTGGCGCTGCCCGCGACCATTGTGGGGTTCGCCCTGGCCGGCCGGCTGCGCTCTCGTACCTGAACGGGGCGCCGGCCTACAGGCCACAAATCTAAGCCACATCGACTTAGATTTGCGCTAGAATGACGCCTGCACATGCAGGCCGACAGATTCACGATCAAGTCCCAGGAGGCGGTCCAGGGCGCCGTGCGCCTGGCGCAGGCGCACCGCAACACCGAGGTGGCTCCGGCCCACCTCCTCCTCGCCCTGCTCGAGCAGGAGGACGGCTTCGCCCCTGCCGCGCTTCGCAAGCTTTCCGCGGATGTCGTCGCGATCACCGAGCGCGCGCGCGCCGCCGTGGCCGCCCTGCCGACGGCAGCGGGCACCGAGTCAGCCGAGGCGCGGCCCTCGGCCGACTTCACGCGCCTTCTCCAGCGGGCCGAGGAGGAGATGAACGCGCTCGGCGACTCCTACATCTCCGTCGGCCACCTGCTGCTGGCCCTGGCCGACCCGTCGTCCCCAACCGCCGACCTCCTGCCCGACCGCGAGTCGCTGGCGCGCGCCGTCGCCGAGACCCAGGGGCCGGGCCGGGTCACGTCGCCGAACGCGGAGGAGATGGCCGAGGCGCTCGAGCGCTACGGCCGCGATCTGACCGCCGATGCCCGGGCCGGCAAGCTCGACCCGGTGATCGGGCGCGACGAGGAGATCCGCCGCGTGATCCAGGTGCTCTCGCGCCGCACCAAGAACAACCCGGTCCTGATAGGCGACCCCGGCGTTGGCAAGACCGCGATCGTCGAGGGCCTCGCGCAGCGCATCACCGACGGCGACGTGCCGGAGTCGCTTCGCGACCGCCGGGTGATCGCGCTCGACATCGGCGCCCTGCTGGCCGGCTCGAAGTACCGGGGGGAGTTCGAGGAGCGCCTCAAGGCGGTCCTCGGCGAGGTCCAGGCCGCCGAGGGCCAGATCGTCCTCTTCCTCGACGAGCTCCACACCATCGTCGGCGCCGGCGCGGCCGAGGGCGCGGTCGACGCCGCCAACCTCCTGAAGCCGATGCTGGCCCGCGGCGAGCTGCGGGCGGTGGGCGCGACCACGCTCGATGAGTACCGCAAGCACATCGAGAAGGACGCGGCCCTGGAGCGCCGGTTCCAGCCCGTCCTCGTCGGCGAGCCCGACATCAACGACACGATCGCGATCCTGCGCGGGCTGAAGGAGCGCTACGAGGTGCACCACGGGGTGCGCATCTCCGACCCGGCGATCGTCGCCGCGGCCACGCTCTCGGAGCGCTACATCGCCGACCGCTTCCTGCCCGACAAGGCGATCGACCTGATCGACGAGGCCGCGTCGAGGCTGAAGATGGAGATCGAGTCCTCGCCGGTGGAGATCGACGAGGTGGATCGCCGCATTCAGCAGCTCGAGATCGAGAAGCAGGCGCTCTCCAAGGAGAAGGACGCCGCGTCGAAGGAACGCCGTAAGGCGATCGAGTCGGAGCTGGCCGAGCTGAATGAGAAGGCCGCCGAGATGAAGGCGCGCTGGCAGGCCGAGAAGGCGGCGATCGAGGCGATCAAGGAGGCGAAGGCCGAGCTGGAGGAGGCCGGCCGCGAGGCCGAGCGCGCCGAGCGCGAGCAGGATCTCGAGCGCGCCGCCGAGCTTCGCTACGGCACGATCCCGCAGCTCGAGAAGCTGGTCTCCGAGCAGGAGGAGCGCCTGCGCGAGCTCCATGCCGACGGCGGCTCGATGCTTACCGAGGAGGTCACCGAGGAGGACGTGGCCCAGGTGGTCGCGCGCTGGACCGGCATCCCCGTCTCGCGCCTGCTCGAGGGGGAGGTCGAGAAGCTCATCCACATGGAGGAGCGGCTGCACGAGCGCGTCGTCGGCCAGGACGAGGCGCTAGCCGCCGTCTCGAACGCGCTGCGGCGCTCGCGCGCGGGGCTCTCGGACCCGCACCGCCCGATCGGCTCGTTCCTGTTCCTCGGCCCGACCGGCGTCGGCAAGACCGAGCTGGCCAAGGCGCTCGCGGAGTTCATGTTCGACTCCGAGCAGGCCATCGTCCGGATCGATATGTCCGAGTACCTGGAGAAGCACTCGGTCGCCCGCCTGATCGGGGCCCCGCCGGGCTACGTCGGCTACGAGGAGGGCGGCCAGCTGACCGAGGCGGTGCGCCGGCGCCCCTACGCCGTGCTGCTCCTCGACGAGATCGAGAAGGCCCACCCGGACGTCTTCAACGTCCTGCTCCAGCTGATGGACGACGGGCGCCTCACGGACGGGCAGGGCCGCAACGTGGACTTCACCAACACGATCCTGATCATGACCTCGAACGTGGGCTCCGACCGATCGCGGCCGAGGCGGTTGACGAGCGCGTACGCGAGCGGATCGAGGAGGTGCTCGAATCCACGTTCAAGCCGGAGTTCCTGAACCGGATCGACGACGTCGTCATCTTCCACCGGCTCTCGCGGGAGGACATCAGCCGCATCGTCGAGCTGCAGGTGGACCTCCTGACCCGACGGATCGAGGAGCGGGGGATCGAGATCGAGCTGACCGACGACGCCCGCACCCTGCTCGGGAACCTCGGCTACGACCCCGTATACGGCGCCCGGCCGCTGAAGCGGGTGATCCAGAAGCAGCTGGTGGACCGGCTGGCGCTGGCGCTGCTGGAGGGCGAGTTCGGCGAGGGCGACCGGGTGCTGGTCGACGCGCGCGACGGCGAGCTGGCCTTCGAGCGCGCGGGCGAGCGCGAGCCGGCGCCACCGCCTGAGCGGCGCGGCCGCGGGGCTCGCAGACACCGACCGCTCTAGCGGCGCCCTAGGCGCCTACCCACGCCAACCAGCGACGCCTGACGCGACGGATCGCGCGACGAGGGTGGCGACGCAGCCGTCGCCAGCGCACCTGTGACGGTCGCTGGGCTTTCCGCCGGCGCTCGGCGCGCTCCGTTGCGAGGCCCTCGCACAGCTTCTCCTCCCAGGCTGCACGGAGATCCTCGTGCCCGTGGGGCATGCGATCGATGAGCTCCTCGGTCAGCGAGAGGCTGTTACGGGAGGGCTCGCAGGCTCGGATCGCCTCGACCGTGAGCGGTGCCTCGAAGCGGTCGGTGCGTTCGAGTGCCCCGGCGATGGCCAGGCACGTCATCGTCCGCAGGCACTTCTCGCATCGACCGCAGTTCGCGGGGACGTCCCCGACCCAGCACACCGTGAGGTGTTCAAGCGCGGTCGGCTCGGAGGCAACGATTGCCACACGCCCGAGCTTGCCCAGCTCGGCAGCGTCCGGGTGGATCGCGGTGGATTCCGTGCTCCAGAGGGGATCCAGGTCGGGCCGGGTCCCGTGCGGGCGGTTCGCCTCGGGCAGCTGAGAGGACCCGGACAGCACGGTGCCGAACCTGGGGCCGAGCGAGAGCGCGCTGCTGGCGAATGCGGCCCCGTAGGAGCGCGGCCAAGAGATGCGGCCGTGAAGCACCTGCGGGGCGTTGGTGGTCAGGCGGAGCAGCGGGAGGCCGTAGGCCGCGGCGGCGGCCTCGTTCTCCCGCCAGATCGCCTCATGGCTGTCCGGCGAGAGCTTCCACTCTGCCCCGTAGACGTCCAGCAGATGGGTCGCCCGCTCATCGATCTCTCCGCGCAGCGACCGGATCACGGTTGCGCTGGTGTCCACTCCGCCCGAGAAGAGCGCAGCGACCTCGCCGGCCGTGGTGGCCCGGTCGAGCACGGGCGCATCGATCCGGGTCGCCCGATATCCCCACCAGCCGGCGAACTTGCGGCTCGCCTGTTCGGCGCCCCGACCGAGGCGGGGGCACACGGGCGCCTCGAAGCGAAGATCCTCGCCTACGGCGGTCGCGAGCGCTGTCGCCACCGGGACGAACGGATTGGCGGTACGGTCGAGCCACTGGCCGTACTCGGGACTGACGCCGAGGCGGAGCACGGCTGGCTCGAACGCAGAGCCCTCCGACTCAAGCCGGGCGGCGATCGCGGCTTCCGCGTCACCGAGCTGCAGCTCAGGTTGCCGGACGATCATGGCCGGGCAGCCTAGAGGCCTGCCTAACGGGGAAGTCTGCCGCTGAGATCGACTTGCCGCGGCTCTGCCGTCCATCATGCCGCGTTCGGGGTGAGCCCATATCAGGCCTCTACCCTTCCGGCGCGATGAGGATCGGCATCTGCGCCTACTGGTTCAACCGCGGGCAGGGCGTGGTGGCCCGGCAGGTGCGGTCGATCCTCGACCAGCTCGGGCACGAGACCTTCGTGCTCGCGCGCCCCACCCGCGAGTCCAACATCCGCTCGGCGTTCGTGGACCGCACCGACGTCTGGGACCAGCCTCGGATCACGGAGGCGTCGAGCTATGAGATCCCCGTGCAGGAGTACCTCGACTGGGGGCGCGCAAACGACCTTGACGTCGCCCTCTTCGACCAGAACTACGGCTTCGAGGGGATCGCCGCCCTGCGCCGCTCCGGCGTCACGACGGTGGGGCGGTACGTCTGGGAGCAGTTCGCGGAGTCCGACGTGCCCGCGGCGACGGATGCGCTCGACGTCATCTACTCGCTCACGCTCTGCGAGCGGGATCGCTACGCCGGGTTCGGGATCGAGAGCCCACGCGTGCAGTGGGGGATCCACCCCGAGCTGCTCGCATACGATCCCGGCGAGCGCCCCGCCGGGGACGTCGTGCGGCTCTTCTACCCGGCGGGGTTCCTGTCGAAGCGCAAGCCGCTGCGGCCGCTCCTGAAGGCGTTCTCGGCGGTGCGTGACCCCGACCTGCGACTGACCGTCAAGGCACAGGTGGAGCGCCAGGCGACCCGGCTTCACCGCGCCGCGGCCGAGGACCCGCGGATCGAGGTCATCCTCGAGGACCTCCCCACCGACGAGCACCTGCGCCGCTTCGCCGCCGCCGACGTGTGCATCGCCCCGAGCCGCTGGGAGGGGCTCGGCCTTCACCTCTACGAGGCCACCGCGTTCGGGATGCCGGTGATCACCAACGACAACCCGCCCATGAACGAGGTGGTCAAGGACGGCGTCAACGGCATCCTCGTCAAGGGGCGCGCCGAACGGCCAGGCGAAATCGGGCATCCCGTCGGTCGATCCCAGCGTGCGCCAGATGAAGCGGGCCATCGGCCGGATGCGCGACCCGGAGCTCCGCGCGCATCTCCGCAACGGCGCCCTCGCCGAGCGCGAGCGCCTCGACTGGCGCCACACGGTCGCGGGCTACGCCCGGCTGATCGAGATGGTCAGCTAGCTGCGCCAGCCGCGGCCGGCTCGTACTGCGCCGCGCCGGGTTCGCCGCCAGGCCTCGCGCAGAGGGAGAGCCGCCGCTCGCGTCGCTCCTCCGCGCGCAGGTCGGCCAGGCGTGCCTCCCAGGCCTCGCCGACCTCGCCCATCCCGTCGGGAGGCGGACGACCAGCTCGGCCACGTTGGCCAGGCGGCTCCGTGGGATGCGTACGCTGCGGATGACCTTCGCATCCAGCGGGACATCAAACGCGGGCACCCGGTCGAGTCACCGCTGGCGGCGAGCATGGTCATCGTCCGCAGGCACTTCTCGCAGCGCCCGCAGTTGCCGGTGAATCAACCGCGCAACAGACCTTGAGGAACCTGGCCGAGGTCTCGTCCGAGGCCACGACAGACGCTCGCTCGAGCCGCCCGAGCTCCGCGGCGTCCTGGCGGATCACCGTTCGCTCCGTGCTCCACAGGGGTCGAGGTCCAAGCGGCTCCCTCGCGGTCGGCGTGGTCGGGGTGCTGGGTGGCGCCGAACAGGACCGAGCGAGCGAGGTCCGACAGGAGGCGACGCCGGAGAGGCCGCGCCGAACACGCAGTCCAGCCGATGCGCCCCTTCAGCACGTCGCGGGCGTTCGTCCGCAGGCGCACCAGTTCCAGCCCGTGCTCCGCGGCGGCCAGCTCGTGTCGCGCCATACGGCCTCGTCGTGGCGGGGAGAACATCCATTCGGCCCCGTAGACGCTCAGCAGGTGGTGATCCGCTCGGGTATCTCGCCGCTCAGGAGCGGAGGACAGTGGCGGAGCTGTCGACGCCGCGTGAGTACAGCGCGGCCTGGCAGGCCCCGGCTCCCCGCCCGGCGTGGGTGGTGCCGAGATCCACGCGGGCCGGTAGGCCCACCACCCCGCGATCAGCTCGCTCGCCTCCTCCGCGCCGCGCACCAGCTTCGCCGAAGCGGGGGCCTCGCTTCTCAGGTCCTCGCCGATCGCCGTCGCCACGGCCGGGCGACGGCAGCGCGGGGTGCGCTCGAGTCGATCCAGTCCGTGTATGCCTCGGCGACGCTCATCCGGAGCTCCCGCGAGTCGCTGCCGCCGCCCTCCGGGACCAGGTGCAGGTGTAGACGGCCTCGCCGTCGGCCACACGGAGCTCCGGTCGCGTAATCAGCACGCGAGCGTGAGGGGCTGATCACCCCTGGCGGCGCCGAGTGCCTCGAGCTGGTCGACCCAGGTGGCATCGGGATCGAACTCCACCAGCGAAACCTCGTTGACGCGGGCCGGGTCGCGGGCTCGGATCAGCTTCAGCACGAAGGCGCGCTCGTCGCCCACCTCGGCGATGCCCTCGAGCAGCAACTTGCCGTCCTCGGCGGACATCACCGGCCCGCGCGCCGTGCGGGCGAGTCCCGTGACCTGGCGGGAGGCGCCGTCGTAGATCTCCAGCGCCCTGACCAGGGGCAGCTCGAAGTAGCGGCGAGGGCCTGTGTCCCGCTCGACGAACATGTAGTAAGGGACCGCGCCCAGGCGGACCTGCGCCGCCCACAGCTCCGCCCACACCTCCGCCGAGTCGTTCACGTGCCGCACGACCGGGGCCTGGCAGCGGACGGTCGCCCCGGTGGCGATCACGCGGGCCAGCGCGCGCCGGGCGGCATCCGTCTCGAGCTCGCGGGGGTGGCTGTAGTGGGCGACCAGGGTGAGGTGCCGGCCCGCGCCCACGACCTCCTCGAACAGCCGCATAAGCTCGTCGGCGTCGCGATCGCCCAGGAATCGGTGCGGCCAGTACGCCAGCGCCTTCGTCCCGATGCGGATATTGATCCGCTCGAGGTCGGGCGCGAGGAACGCGGCGAGGTGACGGCGCAGGACGCTGGCGCGCGCACCAGCGGGTCGCCGCCCGTGAACAACACGTCGGTCAGCCGGGGCTGGGTGCGGACGTCGTCCGCGACCGCTGCAGGGTCGCCCGTCGCGAAACGCAGCTCGCGGGGCCCGACGAACTGCGCCCAGCGAAAGCAGTAGGTGCAGTAGGCATGGCACGTCTGGCCCTCGGCCGGGAAGACGAGCACCGTGTCCGCGTACTTGTGCTGGACGCCCGCCAGCCGCCCGCCCCGGTGAGCCGGGACGTTCAGCTCGAGCTGGCCGCCGGGGTGCGGGTTGAGCATCACCCGGATGCGCTCGACCGGGCCTCGACGCGGTCGCGGGCGTCGCTCCGCCCGAAGCAGGTCCACCAGGGCGCGGAGATCCCGGGTCGAGCATCTCCCGCTGGGGGAAGGTGAGGCGGAAGATCGGGTCGTCCGGGACCGCGGACCAGTCGATCAGCTCCTCGAGCACGTAGTCGGTTGACCCGGAAGGGCAGCACCTCGGCGACCGCCTGGATCTCCCGCAGGCGCTCCCGGTCGAGCCCGAGCCGGGCGGTCAGAGCAGGGCAGGTCCCGAAGCCCTAGGCGCGAGGGCTGTGGCGGCGATCGACCTAGTATGCCAGCGCATGGACGCTCATCAGGACCGACGGGCACGCTCGGCGCCGCATGGGTCCGCCTGCTCGAGAACGTGGCTGGGCTCTGATCGTCGATGTCGCCTGCCGCGACGAGGTCGAGGCGACGCTGGCCGAGCTCGGTCCAGCTTCGGCGCCAGTACCGGGGCGTCATCCGCCACGAGGTGACCTTCAGGCCCGGGTTCGACGACCTGCAGTACTCCCAGAGCGCCAACGCGATCACCCCCCACACGGAGGCGCCCGGGCTCGACCCGCCGCCCCGCTACCTGGCCCTTCACTGCCACCGCCAGGCCCGCTGTGGTGGCGGCCACACCGTCCTCGCCGACGGGCACCGGTTCCTCCGCTCGCTTCCCGAGGAGATCCGCGCCGAGGCGGCCGAGCGCCCCATCCGCTTCGACCTGGCCGCCGCCGACGGGCTCCCGGCTGCCCCCGCCCCTGTGTGGAGCGAGAGGCCCGGCGGCGAGGGGATCCTGCGCTACAGCTACAACGTCATGCGCGACGGGCGCCTCGAGGGGCCCGCGCGCGGCCACGACGACCTCGACGGCCTCGATCCCTTCAATCGCGAGCTCTGCCGGCGAGGGGTCACCTTTGCCGCGCGCACGGCGTCCCGGTGCTCGCGGCGACGGCGAGGTCCTGGTCTTCGACAACTGGCGGTGTTGCACTCCCGGAGCGCCTTCGCGACCGCAGGCGCCACCTCACCCGCTACTGGGTCGGCTGATGGCGGTCGCCGGAGCCGAGGCGAGCATCACCGGGCTGGCCGACCGAATCTCCACGGTCTCGACGAGCTGCTCGAGCCCGGCCGGAGGTGGCCTTCGTCAACTTCCCGAACATCGCCAACGTCGGCGACGCCGCGATCTGGTTGGGGACGAGGCGCGCGCTCGAGGCCGGCGGCGTCCGCGTCCTGCCAGTGCGAGCCGGCCACCTACGCCCGCGCCTGGTGGCCCGTGCCGTGGGCGAGCACGGGACGATCCTGCTCCAGGGCGGCGGCAACCTCGGCGACGCCTACGTCCCGCAGCACTCGGCGCGCAGCGGTCCTCGCGGACTTTCCACGCGCCCGGTGATCCAGCTGCCGCAGACCGTCTGGTTCCGCGCCCCGGCGCGGTCGAGCGCTTCCGGCGCCTCGCCGAGGCCCACTCCGATCTGACCCTGATGCTGCGCGAGCCGCGCAGCCTCGAGTGGGCCCGCCGAGCTTCACGTCCCGCTCGTGCTCTGCCCGGACCTGGCCTTCGCGCTGGGCGCCCTCGAGCGGGCGGAGCCGACCTACGAGCTCCTCTGGCTCATCCGCCGTGACCGCGAGAGCCACGGCGAGAAGCTCCCGGCGCTCGGACCCTCGGAGCGCCGCGTGGACTGGCGGGCGCGAACGCTGGTACGCCTGCCCGGGGGGCAAAGTTGCGCGCCTGGCTCGCCGCTGAATCGCCGCGTCGTGCCGGTGGCGGCCGCGGACGGCCGCCTGTCCGATTGGCCTCGGCGGCCGCGCCGGCACCTTCGCGCCCATCGCCCGCGCCCGCCTTGCGGTCGGCATCCAGCGGCTCTCGCAGCGGTCGCGTGGTGATCACCGACCGCCTCCACGGGCACGTGCTCGCGCTGCTCCTGCGCATTCCCCACGTTCTGCTGGACAACACATCCGGGAAAGTGCCGCTCCTTCTGGGAGACCTGGACCTCCTCCCTGCCCGCCGCGAGCTGGGCGGACGATCCCGGCTCAGGCGCTCATCGCGCGCCCGGGAGCTGCTGACCGTCCACGGGGGCGTCGCTGATGCTGGCGATGACGCTCCTGGTACGCGACGAGCAGGACATCATCGGCGCCAACCTCGAGTACCACCTCGCCAGGGGTCGACCTGGTTATCGCAACCGACAACAGCTCCGTGGACGACACGGTCGAGATCCTTCGCTGCTACGAGGCAGACGGCATGCTTCGTCTGCTCCACGAGCCACCGACGACTACGCGCAGGGAAGTGGGTCACGCGCATGGCCCGGATGGCTGCCAAGGAGGGGCCGACTGGGTGATCAACGCCGACGCCGATGAATTCTGGTGGCCGCTCAACGGCGCCGGCCTTCGGCTGACGGCGACCCGTGCCGGACGAGACCGCGTGGTGCAGGTGGCTCGTCACAACTTCCCGCCGCGCCCCGTCGACGAGCGTGCGTTCCTGGAGCGGATAACGATCCGCGACCTCGACTCACGCAACTCGCGGGGGCGGCCGCTGCCGCCCAAGGTCGCCCATCGAGCTCACCCCGCGTCTCACGGTGAGATGCGCAATCACCGCGTCAGCGGGCCGGACCTGGACTGGCAGCGCCGCAGCGGATCGAGATCCTTCATTTCCCGATGCGCACCTACGAGCAGTTCGAGAACAAGATCGTCAAGGGTGGGCGGGCGCTGAACGCCACCACACCGAGCTGCCACCGCCAGACCTGGCGCCAGCTCTACGCGCTGTGGGAGCAAGGGAAGCTGCGCCAGTTCTACGAAGGCGAGACGCTCCTCGGCCGGCCCGCCGGGTACATCGAGACACGCGGCTTCGGACTTCATGGCCGCGCTCCAGGCCCGCGTCCTCGGTGCCCTTGAGAAGGCGGTCGCCTCGGGCGGTGGGGTTGCACGCGCCGCTCCAAACTGAAAGAAAGGGGGGTGCCAACCGCAAGGAGGAGAAACCGATGGCCACCTACATCATGCTCACCCGCCTCACCTCTGACGGCGTGAAGACGCTGAAGGACAACCCCTCGCGGGTCCACGAGGTGAACAAGGAGGTCGAGCAGCTCGGCGTCAAGGTCCTGAGCCAGTGGGCGACGCTGGGCGAGTACGACTTCGTGACCGTCGTCGAGGCCCCCGACGAGATGACGATGGCGAAGCTCTCGATCGAGATGGGCTCGCGCGGCACCGTGATGAACGAGACGCTGACCGCGATCGACGCCGAGGACTTCACGAAGTCGCTGTAGGCAGGCCGGCGCTCGGCCGATGCGGATACTGGTCATCGGGGGCGGCGGTCGCGAGCACGCGATCGTTCGCGCGCTGCGCGCTCGCCGCAGCGCGCGCGAGCTGCTGTGCGCGCCCGGCAACGCCGGCATCGCCGCCGACGCCCGCTGCCTCGACGCTCGACGCCGACGACGTCGCGGCGATCGTCGACGCCGCCGTCGCCGAGGACGTCGGGCTCGTCGTCGTCGGGCCCGAGGCGCCGCTGGTCGCCGGCCTCGTCGACGCGCTCGAGGCGGCCGGGCGTGCCGGCGTTCGGCCCGAGCGCCGCGGCCGCGCGGCTCGAGGGATCGAAGGTCCACGCCAAGGAGGTGATGGCGCGAGGCCGGGGTGCCGACCGCGGCCACGCCGTGCTGCGCAGCCGCGAGGAGGCGCTCGAGCGACTCGCCGCGCCTCGTATCCGGCGGTGCTCAAGGCCGACGGCCTCGCCGCCGGCAAGGGCGTGATCATCGCCGCCGCCGAGGCCGAGGCTCGCGAGGCGGTCGAGACGTTCTTCGTCGAGCGGCGCTTCGGCGAGACCGAGGTCGTGCTCGAGGAGCACCTGGAGGGCGAGGAGCTCTCGCTGCTGGCGCTCTGCGACGGCGAGAACGTGCTGCCGCTGGCCCCCGCGCAGGACTACAAGCGGATCGGCGACGGCGACGAGGGGCCCGAACACCGGCGGGATGGGCAGCTACTCGCCGGTGCCCGGATTCGGCGCGGACCGGTCGAGGAGCTCGCCGACGCGGTCCACCGGCCGGTCGTCGAGCTGATGCGCGACGCGCGGCACGCCGTTTCACGGCGTCCTCTACGCGGGGCTGATGATGACCGCCGACGGGCCGCGGGTGCTGGAGTTCAACTGCCGCTTCGGCGACCCCGAGACCCAGGCCGTGCTGCCGCGGCTGCGCTCGGACCTGGCCGAGCTCTGCCTCGCCGCGCGCGAGCCGGGCGGCCTGGCGGGCACGACCGCCGACTTCGACGAGCGCTGGGCCGTGACCCTCGTGCTCGCCTCGGCCGGCTACCCGGAGAGCTCGTCGAAGGGCGACGTGATCTCCGGGCTGGAGGAGGCGGCCGCGCTGGACGACGTCGAGGTCACCCACGCCGGCACCGCCGCTCGCGACGGCGAGCGTCGTCACCGCCGGCGGCCGGGTGCTGAACGTCACCGCGCTCGGCGCCGACGCCGCCGCGGCGCGCGATCGCGCCTACGAGGCCGCCGCACTGATCGAGCTTCGACGGAATGCAGATGCGCACCGACATCGCCGCCCGGGCCGTGGAACGCACGCGCCGTCCGCTGACTGGGAGAATCGGCGCCATGGAAGTCTCAGAGCCCCACGAGCGCCCCTCGACGCGAGACCGCGACCGAGGAGCCGGAGCCGACTCCGCCCGGACACGATGCCCGAGGTCGAGGCCGCGTTCGAGGAGATCGAGGTCGACGCGCCGCGGGTCGGGATCATCATGGGCTCGAAGAACGACAAGCCGAAGATGCAGCCCGCCGGCCAGGCCCTCCAGGACGCGGGCATCCGCTACGAGGTCCGCGTGATGAGCGCCCACCGCGACCCCGAGAAGGTGCGCGAGTACTGCCACAACGCCCGGATGCGGGGGCTGAGGGTGATCATCGCCGGCGCCGGCATGTCCGCCGCGCTGCCCGGCGTCGCCGCCGCCCACACCGACCTGCCGGTGATCGGCGTGCCGATCCTGGGCAAGGCGCTCGGCGGGCTCGACGCGCTGCTGTCCGCGGTGCAGATGCCGCCCGGCATCCCGGTCGCCTGCGTGGCGATCGACGGCGCCAAGAACGCCGGCATCCTGGCGGCGCGCATCATCAACGCAGTGATCCCGCGCTATACCCGCGAGGAGATCGGCGCCGTCTGGACCGACGAGCGGCGGATGAGCGCCTGGCTCGAGGTCGAGCTGGCGGCGACCGACGCGCTGGGCGGCGGAGGGCGTGGTGCCCGCCGAGGCGGCCGCGGCGTGCCGCGAGCGCGCGACGTTCACGGTCGAGGCGGTGAAGGAGCGCGAGCGCACGACCGGCCACGACGTCGCCGCCTTCGTCGACGTCGTCTCGGCCTCGGTCGGCGAGCACGGCCGCTGGATCCACTACGGCCTCACCTCCTCGGACGTGCTCGACACGGCGCTGGCCCTGCAGCTCCGCGAGGCGGGCGGGTCGTCGTCGCCGGCGCTCGCGCCTACCGCGACGCCCTGGTCGCGCGGGCGCGCGAGCATCGCGAGACGCTCTGCGTCGGGCGCACCCACGGCGTCCACGCCGAGCCGACCACCTTCGGCCTGCGCCTGGCCGGCTTCGCCTTCGAGGCGCGACCGCAACCTCGCCCGGCTCACGCGGCGCCTTCGAGCAGGCGCGCCGTCGGCAAGCTCTCGGGCGCCGTCGGCACCTACGCGTCGATCCCGCCGGCGGTCGAGGCGCGGGTGATGGAGTCGCTGGGGCTGCGGCGCGAGGACGTCTCGACGCAGGTGGTCCCTCGCGACCGCCACGCCGTCGTCCTCACCTGCGCTCGCGATCGCCGGCGCCGGCCTGGAGCGCTTCGCGACCGAGGTCCGCAACCTCCAGCGCACCGAGGTCCGCGAGGTCGAGGAGCCGTTCGGCGTCAGGCCAGAAGGGCTCCTCGGCGATGCCCCACAAGCGCAACCCGATCCTGACCGAGCGGATCACCGGCCTCGCCCGGGTCCTGCGCGGCTACGCGCAGGTCGGCTTCGAGAACGTCGCGCTCTGGCACGAGCGCGACATCTCCCACTCCGGGCGCCGAGCGGGTGGTCCTGCCCGACGCCACGATCGGGCTCGACTACATGCAGCACCTCGGCGCCCGCGTCGCCGCCGAGATGACCGTCCGCGCCGACCGCATGCGCGAGAACCTCGAGCTGACCCACGGCGCCCTGTTCAGCCAGCGGGCGCTGACCGCGCTGGTCGAGTCCGGGATGACCCGCGACGACGCCTACCGGATCGTCCAGGAGTCCGCCCAGCGGGCCTGGGACACCGGCACCCACTTCCGCGAGCTGCTGGCCGAGCGGCGCCGGAGCTCGACCTCGACGCCGTCTTCGACTACGACGCCTACCTGAGCACGTCCCCGAGGTCGGCAGGCTCGGACTGGGAGGCGCGCCTCGCCGACGAGGTGCTCGCACCGGCTCGACGACCTCGAGGACTCGCCGTGCGCTCGAGGATCGCGCCGGTGCCCCGAGCCGGCGCGAGGGTGATGTTGCGGCGCACGATCCGCTCCGGCGACGGGTCGGCGGGGCGCAGCACGGCGCGGCGCAGGATCGTCCGCAGCGCGACCCGCATCTCGAACAGGGCGAACGCGGCGCCCAGGCAGCGGCGGGTGCCGCCGCCGAACGGGATCCAGGAGAAGGTCTCGGGCGAGTCGCTCGAGGAAGCGCTCGGGCCGGAACGCGCGCGCGTCGGGGTAGACGTCGTCGCGCATGTGGGTGAGGTAGATCCCGGCCATCACGACCGCGCCCTCGGGCAGGTCGTGCCCGCCCAGCGTCGGCCGGCTCGCGAAGCTGGCGCCCGGTGAAGGGGACGACCGGGCGCACGCGCATCGTCTCGCTGATCACGGCGTCGAGCCACGCGTCCTCGTCGCCGCGCCGCCTCCTCGCGCAGCCGCTCCATGGCCTCCGGGCGGTGGAAGAGCTGGTCGAACGCCCACGCCAGCGAGGTGGCGGTGGTCTCGTGGCCGGCGAGCAGCAGGGTCATCAGCTGGTCGCGGACGTCGCGGTCGTCCATCGCGCTGCCGTCCTCGAACCGGGCGGCGACCAGCATCGAGAGGATGTCCTCGCGCTCGGCGAGGTCCGGGTCGGCGCGGCGGCGGCGGATCTCCTCCGCGAGCAGCTCGTCGGTGCGCTCGATCCGCGCCACGGTCCGCCGCCACGGCGGCAGCCCGCGAAGCCGCGGGATCGCCAGCCCGACGGCGCGCGGCGACTGGGTGGTGGCGAGGATCGCGACCAGGTTCTCGCTCAGCTCGTCGCGGCGGGCGTCGTCCTCGACGCCGAAGACGGCGCGCAGGATCACCTCCAGCGTCAGCGCCTGCATGCTGGGGTGAAGCGCGAAGCGCTCGCCGACCGGCCAGCTCTCGACCTGGCGGATGGCGGCCTCGGCGATGACGTCCTCGTACGCGCGCATCCGCTCGCCGTGGAACGGCGGCAGCATCAGCTTGCGCCGGCGCATGTGGTCCTGGTCCTCCGCCAGGAGCACCGAGTGGGATCCGAGCAGGGGCTCGAGCAGGAGGTTTCGGCCGGGCGCGATGGTGTTGACGCGGTCGGCTGCGAACAGGCGCTTGATCGAGGGCGGATCGGAGATGAAGACGAGGTCGCCCGGCCCGTGGAGGCGCAGGGTGAAGGTCTCGCCGAAACGCTCCGCCGAGCCCTCCCAGAGTGGGATCGGGTCGCGCAGGAAGCGGAGGGTCTGGAGCGCGCTTGGGTGCCCGCGGCCCCGGCGGGAGCAGCGCGGGCTCGGGCGGCGGCGGCGGCCGGCTTGCGACCGCCGTCCGCCGGCGCCACCGATCAGCGGGTCCGCGCGAACCGCTCGACCGCCTCGAGCAGCTCGGCCACCTTCTCCTCGGCCTCGCTGCCGCCATGCTCGACCGCGTCGCGGACGCAGTGGTTCGTGTGGTCGGCGAGGACCTCGAAGCCCACGCGGTCGAGCGCCTTCGAAACCGCCGCGAGCTGGGTGAGGACATCGACGCAGTAGGCCTCCTCGGAGACCATCCGCTCGATGCCCCGAACCTGGCCCTCGATTCGCGCGAGACGCTTGAGGATCGCGTCGCGGTTCTCCAGGTAGCCGACCGTCTGCTGGGCAGTCTCCATGTCCGCCACTATACCGGGTAGGGGTATGTGCCCCGCCTATCATCGCCCACCCCTTCATGCGCATCCCGTTCCTCAATCCCCATCGCGATCTCACCCCCGCCCCGTTCGTCGTCGGCGTGGGGCGCTCCGGCACGACGCTGCTGCGGCTGATGCTCGACGCGCATCCCGACCTCGCGATGCCGCCCGAGACGGGCTTCGTCCCCGACCTGATCGCCGCGACCAAGCCCACCGGCGCGCGGCCCGAGGAGCGCGCTTGCGGCCGTCACCGGCCACCGCAAGTGGGGCGATTTCCCGATGTCGGAGGACGAGCTGATGGCGCGCTGGCGCGCGCTCGACCGGTTCACCCCCAGAGCCGCCGTCCGCACCTTCTACGAGCTCTACGCCGAGCATCAGGGCAAGCCGCGCTGGGGCGACAAGACGCCCGGCTACACGATGTACATGGGGCCGATCTCGCGCACGCTCCCCGAGGCCCACTTCGTGCACGTGATCCGCGACGGTCGCGCTGTGGCCCTCTCGCGGATGCGGACGCTGGCGCTCCGCCCGACCGAGATCTCGAAGGTGGCACGGCGCTGGCAGCGGCGGCTGCGCAAGGCGCGCAGCAAGGGCGAGAGGCTCGACCACTACCTGGAGATCCGCTACGAGGCCCTGATCCGCGAGCCCGAGGCGACGCTCCGCCAGGTCGCCGAGTTCATCCAGCTCCCCTGGGACCCGGCGATGCTCGACTACCACGAGCGATCCGAGGAGCGCCTGGCCGAGCTCGACCGCGACATCCCCGCCTGGGGGCGGAAGCTGCCGCGCTCGGCGGAGAGCCGGATGGCGCTCCACCAGCAGACGACGAAGCCGCCCGACCCCGCCCGCATCGACCGCTGGCGCGAGGAGCTCTCGGCCGAGGAGCTGCGCGCGTTCGAGGACGAGGCCGGCGAGACGCTGGCCGAGCTGGGCTACGAGCTGGCCGCAGGAGATCCCGATGAGCGAGTCGGCGGCGGTCGTCCTCGTGGTCGGGCTCCAGAAGTCCGGCACCAGCCTGCTGCTGCGGCTGCTCGCCGGCACCGACGCGTTTCGCAACCCGGTGCGCTTCGAGGGCAAGGAGGTGTGGGGCGACGACCCCCCGTTCGCCCCCGAGGCGTTCCCGGCCGGGCACCTTCTACCAGCGCGACGGCGGCGAGCGCGGGCACGAGCTGGGCGCCGCCGAGGCGACGCCCGAGGTCGTCGAGCACCTGCGCTCGTACCTCGCCGACGCCGCCCGTCCCGGGCAAGGCGCTGGTGCTGAAGAACCCCTACAACACCGTCCGCGCGCCCTGGCTGCGCGCCGCGCTCCCCGAGGCCCGGATCGTGGCCGTCGTCCGCCGCCCCCTGCCGAACGTCTTCTCGCTGGCCAAGAAGCACGCCGAGAACCCGCACGTCCACCGCGGCCCCGAGGAGGGCTGGTGGGGCGTGAAGCCCGCCGGGTGGCGGGACCTCGTGGACGACGACAAGGTGGTCGCAGTCGGCCCGCCAATGGGACCGGGTGAACGCGAAGCTCGCCGACGACAGCGACCAGATCGACCGCATCGTCCCCTACCACGAGCTGTGCGACGAGCCCGAGCGAATCGTCGCCGAGATCGCGCAGGACGCCGCCGGCCGGGTGCCCGCCATGGACTTCCCCGAGCTCTCGGCTCTCGACGACGAGTACGAGACCGGCGGCCCGCTGGAGTCGGCCAACCGGGTCTTCAAGCGCACCGGCGGCCTCGACCTCGCCGGCGCCGAACGCGCCGCCGATCGCCTCGAGCCGTTCACAGCTGAGCAGCGCGACGCGGTGCTCGACATCTGCGGCGAGACGGCCGCCCGCCTGGGCCTCGATTAGACCCGGGCCGCGTGCCAGGCTCGGCGGTTTGCGCCTACTCGTCCTTCGGGAAGCGGAACGGCCCCTCGATCGTCGGCTCCAGGGGCAGGCGCTCGTCGAGCCAGCGATAGGCGTCGGTGGTGGGGTCGAGCGGGGGATCCACCTCCGTGAGCAGCCCGGGGAGGTGCAGCCAGCGGTGGCCGTGGACGTGGACGAGATCGGCGAGGTCGAGCGCCTGCATCTCCGCCGGCAGCTTGATCCGCTTGGGCAGCGGATAGGAGTAGGTGTCGGGCAGCAGCTTCACCCGATCCATGTGGTCGGCGAGGATGCCGCCGAGCGCGAGCTGGTCGATCTGGCGCCGCAGCGGCGCCCGGTCGGCGATGGAGGAGTCCAGCAGCGTCAGGGTCGCGTCGCGCCATGCGCTCCCGAGCCCGGTCTCGCGCCGCAGGGCCACGAGGCCGGCGTTGAAGTAGGCGCGCACGCGCTCGCGCTCGACAACCGTCTCGACGAACGGCCTTGCGTCCACCCCCAGCACCTCGTACAGCGTCTGCCAGTCGGCCTCGTTGCGGTGGCCCTCGCCGGCTCGAGCCCTTGTTGACCGAGCCGACCGGCCTGACTGCCGCGTCCCACCGTCCGGGGGCGAGCTCGCTCGGCTCGGCGAGGAAGACGGTGTCCGAGTCGGTGAAGACGAGGACGTCATGGCCCAGCTCGCCCTCCGCCCACGCGGCGACGAAGACCTTGTTCGCATGGGGCAGCTCCCCGAGCTCCGGGTTGAGCGGCTCGTCGACGTACTCGGCGTCCAGGCCGGCCAGCGCGGAGACCGTCGCGGGCGCGGGCTCGCTGCCGGGCCGCGGGGCGAAGGCGTAGACGGGGGCATCCGCGAGGGCGCCGCCGAAGGCGCGCAGCGAGGAGACGCAGAGCAGCGTCTGCGCCTCGAGCGGTCCGCGCTCGCAGCAGAGGAGGAAGGCGACGGACATGGGCGGCGAGGATAGGCGCCCCGCTCGGATCTCCGCCGAAAGCCGCACTGTGCGGGAATCCGGCTCGGGCGGGCGATCGCGGCGGGGCTAGGATCGGCCCGGATGAGCACCGCCCTCTCGGAACTGCCCCTCCTGGCCCGCGGCAAGGTCCGCGAGATGTACGGGATCGACGACGACATCGTCATGGTCGCCTCCGATCGGATCTCGGCCTACGACGTGATCCTGCCCACCCCGATCCCGGACAAGGGGCGGGTCCTGACGCAGATGTCGGTCTTCTGGTTCGAGACGACCGGCCACATCGTCCCCAACCACTACATCTCCCAGGACGTGCCGCCCGAGGCCGAGGGGCGGGGGCTTACGCGTCAAGCGGCTGGAGATGTATCCGGTCGAGTGTGTGGTCCGCGGCTACATCACCGGCTCGGGCTGGCGCGAGTACCGCGAGTCGGGGTCGGTCTGCGGGATCGAGCTGCCCGCCGGCCTGAAGGAGTCCGAGAAGCTCCCCGAGCCGATCTTCACCCCAGCGACCAAGGCCGAGGTCGGCGACCACGACGAGAACGTCTCGTTCGAGCGCGCGGCGGAGATCATCGGTGACCGGCCCCTCATGGAGGACCTGCGCCGGGTTTCGATCGAGCTCTACTCGCACGCCGCCGAGCACGCGGCGGAGCGCGGGATCATCATCGCCGACACCAAGTTCGAGTTCGGCGCGAGCCCCGGCGCCGAGATCGTGCTGGGCGACGAGGTGCTGACGCCCGACTCCTCCCGCTTCTGGCCCGCCGACGACTACGAGCCCGGCCGCGGCCAGGAGTCCTTCGACAAGCAGTACGTGCGCGACTGGCTCGACGAGTCCGGCTGGGACCACTCGCCCCCGGGACCGGGGCTGCCGGACGACGTGGTCGAGCGCACCCGGGCGAAGTACGTCGAGGCGTACGAGCGCATCACCGGCCGCTCGCTGTAACGACAGCGGCCATCGCGATACGGTCGGGATACAGCCCCGCCGGGGCCGGGGGGTAAACACGACCAAGGAGGCACCATGCTGGTTGCACTGACGGCGCGCAAGCTGAAGCCGGGCACCATCGACCAGTTCGCCGAGGCGTTCTTCCCGAAGGAGGGCGACGAGCCGCCGCGGCTGGAAGCGTTCTACGCGGTCAGGAACACGAGCGACGAGACGAGCTGGTCACGTTCGGGTTCTTCGACGGCACCCTCGAGGAGCTCCAGGCGAGCCAGGCCGAGGGCGGCTACGACGAGCGCGCGCGCGCCGAGCAGTACGCGAGTCCGTCTCGGCCAACGGCATCTACGAGATCGTCGAGGAGCGCGAGATCGGCTGAATCGCGCGGGCGGGCGCGGCCGGCATCGCCCCGCCCGCCGCTTCTAAGCTGCGGCGCGTGAACCTCTTCATCCAGGGGATGCGCCGCTCGGGGACGACGATCCTCTACGACGCCCTGCGCGAGGATCCGGGCCTCCGCCTGTTCTACGAGCCGCTGCGCGAGCAGAAGGTGTCGGTCGGTGGCGGCAGCGGCGCCCGCGACGAGGACGCGTTCGGCGAGACCGGAGCGCTGCGCGAGGACTTCCGCCGCGAGCGCTACCCGGACCTGGACATCTCCGAGTTCAACTGGGGGGGCCCGCGAAAGCCCCGGCTCGAGGTCGACCCCGGCCTGCCCGAGCACGGGACCGAGTGGCTGCGGCACCTGCTCGAGCTGGCGCCGGCCGTGGCGATCAAGGAGACCCGCTTCTACTCGAAGGTCCCCGAGCTGGCCGACCTCGATCCCGAGGCGGCCTTCGCCCACGTGGTCCGGGACCCGCGCGCGGTGGCCGCCTCGATCGTCCTCGGCCGCGGGCGCCGGCAGGCCGAGATGCTGCCCGACGCCGACGCCTTCTTCAGCGATCGCAGCGAGCGCAAGCTCTGGTCGTGCCGACCGATTTCCCGGCTGATGATCCGCAAGGGCTTGGCGCCGGGGGGCGGCCCGGACGCGCTGGCCGACCCGACGAACGTCCTGCGCGTGCTGCTGGTGTGGAGGCTCACCTTCGAGCGCACGTGGGCCGAGGGGCGGCGGCGCTTCGGCGACCGCTACGTGCTGATCCGGAACGAGGACCTGCGGAGCGACCCGGCGGCGGCGTTGGCGCCCCTGTACGCGGCCCTCGGCCGCGAGGTGCCGCCGCAGGTGACGGCCTGGGCCGGGGAGAACGTGCGCGAGCCGGAGCCGGTCTACGCGGGAGGCGACCCCCGCTGGGCCGTCCAGCTACGCAACGCCGGCATCGGCACCGACCTGCTTGCGGGCGCGGGGTATTCCGCGGACCTCGCCGGTACGCTGAACCGGTGAAGGCCACGGTCCTGATTCGGCCGAAGGAGGGCATCCTCGACCCCCAGGGGAAGGCTGTCGAGCGGGCGCTGCCGGCGCTCGGGTTCTCGGGGATCCATGGCGTCCGGGTGGGGCGCATGGTCGAGCTCGAGGTCGAGGACGCCGCCGAGCTCCCCGCCCTCTGCGAGAAGCTCCTCTCGAATCCCCTGATCGAGGACTACGAGATCGTCAACGACGGTTCGTGACCTTCGGCGTCATCCAATTCCCCGGCTCCTGTGACGAGCGCGACGCGCTGCTCGCATGTGAGCGTGCCGGCGAGGCGCGGATGATCTGGCACGAGGACACCGACCTCGAGGGGATCGACGCGGTCGTGATCCCGGGCGGCTTCTCCTACGGCGACTACCTGCGGGCGGGGGCGATCGCCCGGTTCGCGCCGGCGATGGAGGCGGTCGCCGAGTTCGCGGCGTCGGGGGGGCCGGTGCTGGGCATCTGCAACGGCTTTCAGGTTCTCTGCGAGGCGGGGCTGCTGCCCGGCGCGCTGCTTCCAAACGAAGGCGTCCGGTTCGTCTGCCGCCAGGTGGACCTCGTGGTGGAGAACGCCGAGACCCCCTTCACCCGCGACTGCGAGCCCGGCGACCGGCTCTCGATCCCGGTCAAGCACATGTCCGGCCGCTACTTCGCGCCGCCGGAGATGCTCGACGAGCTGGAGGCGGGCCGTCAGGTCGTGCTGCGCTACGCGCCCGGGCAGAACCCCAACGGCTCGGTCCGCGACATCGCGGGCGTCCTCAACGAGGCCGGCAACGTGATGGGCCTGATGCCGCACCCCGAGCACGCGGTCGACCCGCTCACCGGCTCGGCCGACGGCCTGCGGATCTTCACCTCGCTGGCGGCAGTCCCCGCGGCGGCCTGAGGCCGCCCGGGCGCTACACGCACTTGACGTTGTGGCAGTCCTCGACGCCGTTGCCGCTCGCGTGGTTGCCGGCGCTGTGCCTGACGCGGTTACTGGCTAAGAACCCGTACTGGTCGTTGTCGTTGGCGGTGTTGTCGTTGATCGTGTAGGCGCGCGGGGCGGTGCCGTTGCCGATGTTGAAGCCGGCCGTCCCGCCGCCGTTCGCGACGTTGTCGGTGATCTCGAAGCCGGTGGTCGGCCCGTAGATGTAGAAGCCGTAGGTCGCCTTGGTGACCTTCACGTCGTCGAGCAAGCCCGTGTGGTTGACGTTGCCGCCGATGTTGATCCCGATCGTCTGGCCGGCCGCCGCGCCTGCGCGGATCCGGCTGTTGCGCACGACCACGTCCCTGTTGTCGAAGGCATAGATGCCGTAGTTGGCGTCGCGGATCCCTAAATGATCCATCCGCACGTGCTTGAAGTTCCCGATGTAGACGCCCATGCTGTTGGACTCCTGGACCGTGAGCTCCAGGCGTGAGATGGTGAGGTCGCGCCCTCCGGCGAGCATCTCCACGGCGTGGTTAAAGCCGCTCGATGGCGCCGTTCTTGATGGTGACGTCGTCGCGGCTGGCAGCCGCGTAGATCCCCGGCTGGTCGTCGGGGCCGGTGATCGTATGGCCGTTGAGGTCGAGCTTCACCCCGTCGGCGTCGATCGTGAGGGCCGGTCCGGCGTGGGTCGTGCAATCGAGATCCGCGTGCAGCTTCCTGTCCTGGGTGATCTGTGACCCGCACGTGAGCGCCGCCGACGCGCCCGATGGCGCCAACAGGGCGACCGCGGCGATCGTCGCCACTGCGAAACCCTTCACCCCTGCTGAGCTCATCCTCTTCCCCTTCGTTGGGTCCAGCGCCTGAGCCGGATCGTACCGCGGCCGCGCGGGATGATTGAGGCCGTACGCTCTCCGACCGTGCGGACGCAGCGCTACCTGCTCCCGATCGAGGACCCCGCGGTGCCCGACGGGCAGGTCACGGGCCCGCCCGACGTCGTCGGCATCGGCGCCCAGCGTGCCGGCACGACGTGGTGGTGGCGCGGGGCGATCCGCTCGCATCCGGGATTCGCCCGCGACGTCAAGCCGGGCAAGGAGCTCCACTTCTTCGACCGCTTCTGGGACGGTCGCGAGGTGCCCGCCGATCTCGCCGAGCAGTACGCGCGGCAGTTCCCGCGGCCGGAGGGAAAGCTGACAGGCGAGTGGACCCCCCGCTACATGCACGACTTCTGGACGCTGCCGCTGCTACACCGCGCCGCGCCCGAGGCCCGGATCCTGGTGATGCTTCGGGATCCAGTCGAGCGCTACCGCTCCGGCGTCGCGCGCGAGGAGGCGATCGCGGAGAAGGCGGCGAGGCCGCTCGAGATCGCGATCGTCGGCGACGCCGTCCACCGCAGCCTCTACTCGGCGCAGCTCGAGCGCCTGTTCGACCTGTACGAGCGCGAGCGGGTCCTGGTCCTCCAGTACGAGCGCTGCCGTGCCGACCCGCTCGGCGAGATGCAGCGAACGCACTCGTTCCTCGGCCTTGACCCCCTTTCCGAGATCCCACCCGACCTGGAGCGCCAGGTGGGCCGGGCGCGGGAGAAGCCGTCGATGGCCGAGGGGCTCCGCGCCGAGCTTGCCGGGCGCCTCTCCGACGACGCCCGCCGAACGGCCGAGCTGTGCCCGGAGATCGACCTCGGGCTGTGGCCGAGCGTGAGCGGATAGCCGCTTCGATCAGCGTTCCGGGCGCCGTCCTGTTCTACCCACACTCTGTGTAGGCAGGGCAGGACAGCCTGGCCTGCAACGCCGCCGCCGGGGGTGCCGCCCGACCTACACTTGCCCGCGTGAAGCTGGCCATGGCCATGAAGGTCCGCGACGAGGCGGACATCATCGAGCTGAACCTGCGCTACCACGCGGGGCAGGGGATCGACGAGTTCATCGTCACCGACAACGGCTCGACCGATGGCACGCTCGACGTGCTCGAGCGCTGGCGCGGTGACGGCCGTTTGCGGCTGATCTCGGAGCCGGAGACCGAGGACTTCCGCGACAAGGCACATTGGTGGGTGACCCGCATGGGCCGGATCGGCGCCGAGGTTGGGGCGGATTGGGTGCTGCACGCCGACGCCGACGAGTTCTGGTGGCCGGTGGAGGGCGACCTGAAGCAGGCCTTCTCCTCGGTGCCCGAGGACTACGGCGCGGTCGTCGGGCCGCGCAGCGAGTTCGTCGCGAGGCCCGACGGCCCAGGGCCCTTCTGGGAGCGGCTGACGGTGAGGGAGGCGCGCTCCGCGCTCCGCCCGAAGATCGCACACCGGCCAGAGCCCGACCTGCGCCTTCGCCGCGGCGCCCACGAGGTCGACTTCGAGGACAGGGAGCTGGCGCGCGCCGGGCGGCCGCTGCTCCGCGGGATCCGCGACCGCGAGACGCTCGACGACGGGCGCCTGGTCTACGCGCCCGTGTTCCCCGCCCGTGTGCTCCACCTGCCGATGCGCTCGCTCGAGCAGTACCGCCGCCGGGTGGAGGTGATGCTGGAGGGCGGCTTCGACGACCAGACCCGCGACCGGCTGCGCGAGGCGCACGAGGCGGGGCGCCTCGACGAGATGTACGCGCACCTCGCGGTGGACGACGAGGAAGCCGCCGCCGGGGTCGCCGACGGGACGCTCGTGATCGACGAGCGACTCAAGCGGGTCCTCCCCCGCTACGCGGGCGACTCGCCCGACGGCGCCGTCGAGGCGACGCCAGCGGCCCAGGTCGAGGCCGAGCGCGAGGAGGTCGCGTTCGAGGGGATGCGGTCGCTGACCCGCTCCCAACAGGTCCTGATGCGCCAGCGCGAGACCCTGAGAAAGCGGGTCGACCGCAAGGACGCGAAGCTCCAGGCCCAGGCGACCGACCGCGGCGGGCGTCGCCTGCGCAACGTGGCCCGCATGCTGGGCCGTCCCAGTCAGGAGCGCTGATGGCATCGCTCGGGGCGAAGCCGGCGGCCCGGACCCGGCGCCGCCGCCGGCCGGGCGGGCCGCCCCCGCTGGGGGGACACACGTGAGGCCCCGCCTACGTCGTGCGACCGGCGGTCTGAGCCCTGCACCTTTCGTGGTGGGCGTCGGCCGTTCGGGGACCACGCTGCTGCGGCTGATGCTTGACTCCCACCCCGAGCTCGCGATCCCGCCCGAGACCGGGTTCGTGCCGGACGTCGTTCGCGCCTGCGGGCGGCGGGGCGCGACCCCGGCCGGGCTGATCGAGCTTCTGCGCGAGCAGCGAAGCTGGGGAGACTTCGACCTCGACGAGGCCGAGCTCCGGCGCCGCTTCGAGGCTGCGCCCCGGCTCGACGCCGGCACGGCGATGCGCACCCTCTACGGCCTCTACGCCGAGGGCCAGGACAAGACGCGCTGGGGCGACAAGACGCCCGCCTACGTGAAGCGGATGCCGATGATCGAGCGCGCGCTCCCGGAGGCGCGGTTCGTTCACGTGATCCGCGACGGCCGCGACGTCGCGCTGTCGCGGGCGAGGCGGGCGCTCCGCCAGCCGGCGCCGCCTGAGCGCGCAGCGGAGACCTGGCGCAAGCGCATCGTGCGCGCCCGCCGGCAGGCGAAGCGGTTGGACCACTACATGGAGGTCCGCTACGAGGACCTGGTCACCGACACCGAGGCGACCCTCCGCAAGGTGGCCGGCGCGATCGAGCTGGACTGGGATCCGGCGATGCTCCGCTACTACGAGCGCGCGCCGGAGCGCCTGGCAGAGATCTCGCGCGACCTGCCCGCGAGCGGCACCAAGGCCGAGCGCTCCGGGGCAGAGCGGGCCGCGGCGCACGCGCTCGCGAAGGAGCCTCCGAAGCCGGAGCGGATCGCCGCCTGGCGCGAGCAGATGGGCGACGATGACCGCGCGGCGTTCGAGGCCGTCGCGGGCGACCTGCTCGCCGAGCTCGGTTACGAGGTCGGGGGCGGTCAAACTCCCCCGTGGGATGAGCGCTAAGGCCGAGACCCGCCCACCGGCGCCGTTCGTGGTCGGCATGAACCGCTCGGGGACGACCCTGCTGCGGATGATGCTCGACGCCCATCCCCAGCTGGTCATCCCGCCCGAGACCCACTTCGTGCCGGATCTGATCAAGGCAACGCGGGAACGTCGGGCAAAGCCCGCCGACGCCCTCGCGGCGATGAAGGCACACCGCGAGTGGGAGGACTTCGGCTTCACCGACGCCGAGGCGCTTGCGTGGCTCGAGGGGCTGCCGAAGCTCGAGCCGGGCGCCGCCGTGCGCGCCTTCCACGAGGCCTACGCCGCCCGCGCCGGCAAGCCGCGCTGGGGCGAGAAGACGCCTCGCTACGTGCTGAAGATGCCATTGATCGCATCGGCGCTGCCCGAGGCCCGCTTCGTCCACGTGATCCGCGACGGGCGGGACGTCGCGCTCTCGGTGCTCGACCGGACGGTCAAGGACGTCGACGCCGCGGAGGTGGCGCGGCGCTGGCGTCGCAAGATCGACCGCGCGCGTGAGGACGCGCCGCGGCTCGAGCACTACCTTGAGGTGCGCTACGAGGACCTCGTCGCGGATCCCCGGGCCGTGCTCGAGCGCGTGTGCGGGTTCGTCGAGCTTGAGTTCGACGAGGCGATGCTGGCCTACCACGAGCGCTCCGGCGAGCGCCTGGAGGAGATGCGCCGCGAGCTGCCCTCCGGCGAGCGCGCGGCGCGCCTGACGACGGGGCGGCGGATGGCCACCCACCACCGCACGACCGCTCCGCCGGACCCCTCGCGCGCGACGCGGTGGCGCCAGGAGATGAGCGATGCGGATCGCGCGGCCTTCGAGGACGTGGCCGGCGAGACGCTGGCGACGCTCGGCTACCCGCTGTCGGCGGCGCCCAGCGTCGCGTTCCTGATCTGCGTGGAGGCCGGGCAGCTCGAGGGCCAGGGCATCCTCTTCGCCCGCTCGCTGCGGCGCTTCGGCGGGCGCTTCGCGGGCTGTGCGATCCACGCCTACGCGCCGCGGGAGGGCCACGAGCCCTCGGACGGGACGCGCGAGGTTCTGGAGGGGCTGGCGGTGACGGTCCACACCGAGCCCCTCAACACCGAGCACGCCTACTACCCGTTCGCGAACAAGATCTACGCCGCCGCGGCGGCGGAGCGCGACCTGGCGGAGGACGTGATCGTGTTCTGCGACTCCGACACCGTCTTCCTCGCGGAGCCGAACGCCCTCGACCTCGGCACCGAGATCGACGTCGCGGTCGCCCCCGCGTTCCACGTCAACAAGGCCTCGACCGGGCCGGAGCACCGCATGGAGCCGTACTGGGAGCGCGTCTGGGAACTGGCCGGCACCGGGGGGCCGCCGCCCTACGTGGAGACCGCCGAGCGCGAGAAGCGGATCCGCGGCTATTGGAACGCCGGGATCCTCGCCGCCCGCCGATCGTCCGGCTACTGCTCGGACTGGCTGGAGCTCTGGCTCGTCCTGCTCGCGAACGAGCACCTCCCGGACGGGAAGATGATGGTCACCGACCAGGTGGCGATCACGGCCGCCGTCGCCCGCCGGCCGGACCGGTTCGCGAACCTCGATCGCACGTACAACTACAACATCGGCCGCCGGCCCTTCTACACCGGGGGCATGGACACGGCGGGCTTGGATCAGCTGGTCCACGTCCACTACCACCAGTGGTTCAACCGCCGCCGGCTGCTGCGCGACCTGCGCCCGCCGCTCGACCCCGAGACGGAGCAGTACCGCTGGCTCGACGAACAGCTGCCGCTGGAGCCCGCGATCCGGGCGCCGCTCCCACGCCCCGGGCGCAAGCGCTCGAGCTGGCGCAGCCGCCGCCTGGAGAAGCTGCGCAGCCCGCTGCGCCAGATCGGGAGCCCGGACGAGTGAGCGGCCCGGCCGCAACCCCCGCACCTTTCATCGTGGGCGTCCCCCGCTCGGGCACCACGATGCTGCGGCTGATGCTCGACGCCCACCCCGACCTGGCGATCCCGCCCGAGACCTACTTCGTCACCAACCTGATCGAGGCCGCCGACGGCGGCGCCGGGCCCGAGCAGCTGGCGAACGTGCTGGTCTCGCACCGGCGCTTCGGCGACCTGGGTATCGAGGAGCCAGAGCTTCGCCGGCGGCTCGGCGCGATCGGGCGGCCCAGCGGCGGCGACGCGGTGCGTGTGGCGTTCGAGCTCTACGCCGAGGGGCGGGGCAAGTCGCGCTGGGGCGACAAGACGCCCGCCTACCTGACCAACATCGCCGAGATCGCCGGCGCGGTGCCGGAGGCCCGGTTCGTCCACCTGATCCGCGACGGCCGCGACGTGGCCCTCTCGATCCTGCGCATGCCAGAGGTCGACCGCCCGATGCGAAACCCCGACAGCGTCGGGCTCGTCGCCACCCGCTGGAGCAGGCGGATCGAGCGCGCTCGCCGCCAGGCCGAGGCCGTTCCCCACTACCTCGAGGTCCGCTTCGAGGAGCTGGTGGCGGCGCCCGAGACCGCGCTGCGCCGGGTGTGCGAGTTCATCGAGCTGGAGTTCACCGCGGTGATGCTTGAGTTCCACTCCAGCGCCGGCGAGCGCCTGGAGGAGATGAACCGCGACCTGTCGGCGCGCGAGGGCCTCGAGGCCCAGGCGGCCGAGGGGCGCATCGCCCCGCACCTGCTCGCGTCGGAGCCGCCGCGGCGCGACCGGGTCGGAGCCTGGCGCACCGACATGAGCCCCGAGCAGGTCGCGGAGTTCGAGGCCGAGGGCGGCGAGATGCTGCGCGAGCTGGGCTACGAGCTGGGAGCGCGGCCATGAGCGCGCTCCTGCGCCGTGCGAAGCCGGGCGGACCCCCCGCGCCGTTCGTGGTCGCGAGCCCCCGCTCGGGGACCACGCTGCTGCGGATGATGCTGGACGCGCACCCGGAGATGGCGGTGCCGTTCGAGACCCATTTCGTGCCTGAGCTGATCGAGGCCGTGGACGCCGGAGGCGGGCCGCAGGGCGCGTTCGACGTGCTCCACTCCCACCGCCGGTGGGGAGACTTCCACCTCGACGCCGACGCCCTGTTGGACCGCCTGCGATCGCACGACCCGCTCACCCCCGGCGACGCCGTGCGGAGCTTCTACACGCTCTACGCCGAGTCCCAGGGCAAGCCGCGCTGGGGCGACAAGACGCCCGAGTACGTCGAGTTCATGCGCCCGATCTCGAGGGCCGTCCCCGAGGCCAGGTTCGTGCACGTGATCCGCGACGGGCGCGATGTGGCGCTGTCGCGGATCAAATGGCGCCAGGAGCGAAGCGGCAAGACGCCGCCGGTGCGGCGGATGGCCAGGCGCTGGAAGCAGGCGATCACCGTCGCCCGCAAGCAGGCGCGGCGCGTAGGCCACTACCTGGAGGTCCGCTACGAGGACCTCGTCGCCGAGCCCGAGCTGACGCTGCGCCGCATCTGCGCGTTCGCCGAGCTCGAGTTCGACCCCGCGATGCTGGACTACCACGAGACCGCCGCCGAGCGGATGCGCGAGATCGACCGCACCCTGCCCGGCACCAGCGACCGGGTCGAGCTGGACGCTTCGCAGCGCCTCGCCAAGCATGAGATGGCAACCAAGCCGCCCGAGCGCGACCGCATCTTCGCCTGGCGCCGCGAGATGAGCGACGCCGACCGCGAACAGTTCGAGGAGGTCGCCGGGAACCTGCTCCGCGACCTCGACTACCCCGTGGGCGGATGAGCGACCCGGCCCCTTTCATCGTCGCCAACCCCGGCTCGGGCACGACCCTGCTGCGGATGATGCTCGACGCCCACCCGGACCTCGCGATCCCGCCCGAGACCCACTTCGTCCCAGAGGTGATCGAGCGCGCGCGGGAGATCCGCCGCGCCAACGACCGCAAGCCCACCGGTGCCGAGCTGGCGGCCGAGATCGCGGCCGGGCGGCGCTGGGCCGACTTTCACCTCTCCCAGGCCGAGCTGGCGGAGCGGATGTCCGGGCGGCGAGGGGAGACCGGTGCGAAGGCGGCGATCCGAGCCTTCTACGAGCTCTACGCGGAGTCGCAGGGCAAGAGCCGCTGGGGCGACAAGACCCCCGACTACCTGCGCTCGATCCGGCGCATCGGGCGGACCCTGCCGGAGGCGCGGTTCGTCCACCTCGTCCGCGACGGGCGCGACGTGGCGCTCTCGCGCCGGCGCTGGCGCGAGCGCGCCGGCGCGGCCGAGAAGTCGGTGGAGGCGTGGGCGAGCCAGTGGCGGCGCTGGATCGAGACCGCGCGCAGGCAGTCGGCGGACGTGGAGCACTATGTCGAGGTGCGCTACGAGGACCTGGTCGCGGACACGGAGCCGACGCTGCGGCGCATCTGTGGGTTCATCGAGCTGGATTTCCAGCCGGCGATGCTCGACTACCACGAGCGCGCGTCCGAGCGGCTGAGCGAGCTGAACCGCTCGCTGCCGGCCGAGGAGGGCAAGGGCGAGCGGCCGGCCGAGCACCGCCAGGCCAAGCACGCCCTCACCGCGGCGCCTCCCCAGGAGGAGAAGCTGCAGGCCTGGCGCAACGAGATGAGCAAGGAGGACCGCCGCGCCTTCGAGGCGGAGGCGGGCGACCTCCTCGCCGAGTTCGGATACCCGCTGGACTGATGCGGGCCGGGGTCGTAACGAAGTGGTTCAACCGCGGGCAGCCCGTCGTCGGCCGCTATCTGCGGTCGGCCCTCGACGAGCTGGGCCACGAGACCTTCGTCCTCGCCCGCCCGAAGAAGGAGCGCGGGCCGATGCCCGGCGCGCTCGCCAGCGACGACGTGTGGGACCAGCCCGGCGTGACCGAGGGCTCGAGCTACGACATCCCCGGGCCGGAGTACGACGCGTGGGTCGCCGACAACGGGATCGAGGTCGTCTTCTGCGACCAGAACTACCAGTTCGACGAGATCCGGCGCCTGCGCGAGCGCGGCGTGCGAACGGTGGGCCGTTTCGTCTGGGAGCACTTCTCGGCCGAGCACGTGGAGGGGGCGCTGGCGGCCTACGACGTCGTCTACTCGTTCACGCGCGCCGAGCAGGCTCGCTACCGCGGGCTCGGGATCGAGAGCCCCTACGTCACCTGGGGCTGCCACCCGGAGCTGGTGTCGGTGGGCCAGGGGCGGCGACCGACCGGCGACGGGCTGGTCCGCTTCGTCTTCCCCGGCGGGTTCCTCGGCCACCGCAAGCCGGTGGAGCAGGTGATCGAGGCGTTCACCCGCACCTCGGACCAGCGCCTGCGGCTGCTGGTCAAGACCCAGGTCAAGCGCAAGCAGCTTCGGCCGGTGCTGGCGGCGGCCGAGGGCGACCCCCGGATCGAGGTGCTGGTCGAGGACGAGGCCACCGCCGATCACCTGCGGCGCTTCGCCGCGAACGATGTCTGCGTCGCGCCCGCCCGCTGGGAGGGGCTGGGCCTGCCCCTCTACGAGTCGATGGCGTTCGGGATGCCGGTCATCACCAACGACGACCCGCCGCTGAACGAGGCGATCCACGACGGCGTCAACGGCCTGCTCGTGGGCTCGACGACCGACGGCGACACCACGCGCTCGGGGATCCCGGTCCACACGCCCGACGTCGCCGGGCTGGCCGGCGCGATCGAGCGGCTGGCCGACGACGGGCTGCGGTCGGAGCTCGCCGCGGGCCAGCTGCGCCTTCGCGACGGGGAGCGGGCATGGAGCCACACGGTCGCCGGGATCGGGGCCCTGGCGGAGGGTCGCGAGCCGTGAGTGAGGGGCCGAGCCCGCTCGGGCTCCCTGCGCGCAAGCTCAACCAGATCCGCCGCCAGCGCCGGCTGCGCCGCGCAGCCGGCCGCCTCTACGGCGGCCGCCCCGACCCGCCGGCGCCGTTCATCGGCGGCGCCACGCGGTCGGGCACCACCCTGCTGCGGCTGATGCTCGACGCGCACCCCGACGTCGCGATCCCCTCCGAGACGCATTTCGTGCCCGACCTGATCGCCCGCTGCGTAGAGGGCCCGGTCAGCCACGCAGAGTTGGCCGCGATCGCCACCGAGCACCCCCGCTGGGGAGACTTCGGCCTGGACGCCGGCGAGTACGCCGCCCGCGTCGAGGCGCTCGAGCCGCTCACGGCGGCCGAGGCGATCCGCGCCTTCTACCGCCTCTACGCGGAACGGTGGGCCAAGTCGCGGTGGGGCGACAAGACCCCGGGCTACATCCGCAAGACGCAGCCGATCCAGCGCGTGCTCCCGGAGGCCCGGTTCATCCACATGATCCGCGACGGCCGCGACGTGGCGCTGTCGGTGATGCCGCTTGGCTTCGGTCCGTCGACGGTCACGGAGGCGGCCGAGCTGTGGGTAAAGCGGGTCAGCACCGGGCGACGCCAGGCTCGTGGGGCGAACCACTACATGGAGGTCACCTACGAGGACCTGATCGCCGACACCGACGGAACGCTGCGCAGCGTCTGCGAGTTCCTCGAGCTGGGCTACGACCCCGCGATGCTCGCCTACCACGAGCGCGCGAGCGAGCGCCTGGCCGAGAAGGCGCGCGACCTGCCCAAGGAGGGCGGGCGGACGCAGCCGGCCGAGGCGCGGGTCGCAAGCCATGCGCTCGCGTCGGAGGCCCCACGCCCCGACCGCATCGGCCGCTGGCGCCGGGAGATGGAGCCTGCCGACGTCGCCGAGTACGAGCGGGTGGCGGGCGCCCTCCTGGCCGAGCTGGGCTACGAGACCGTCACGCGCTAGGCGGCGGCCGATGTGGCTGGACTGTCCTGCTTTGCCCACGCACTGGGGGTGCAGGGCAGGACAGCTGCCATGGGCGCTTGGGGCGAAAAGCGCCAACCGGAGACTTTGTCGGTTTGTGCCGCGTATAGCGGCACGATCCCGCAAAGTCGCGGGCTCAGAGATCGCTGAAGTTCGGCCACCGCGAGAGGTCGATGTCGTCGCCGAACCCCTGAGCCAGCCGGCGCACGTCGTCGGCGAGTCGGGCGACCAGCTCGCGGCGCCAGCGCTCGGGGATCTCAGGCTTCTCGCGCTCGCCTGAGCGCTCCAGCATCGACGCGGGGACCTCGTCGAGCGGCTCGAGCCCGAGGAAGCGCCAGGTCCGGGAGAGCTGCTCGAGCGGCTCGTCGCGGCAGCGCTCGAACTGGAGCACGAGCAGCTGCTCGCGCGGGAAGTGGTCCAACACCCGCTCGAGCTGCGCCGCGTAGAGGCTGCGGTGGACCGCGTCGGAGACGCGGCCGAGGTCGATCGGCGCGCCGCCGGGCGAGCGCCGCACGGCGCGTTCGACCCCGGAGCGGTAGCGCTCGACCGGGTCGCGTAGCAGCACGAGCAGCTTCGCGTCGGGCGCCGCCTCGCGGAGCAGCATCGGGGCCCAGAAGTCGAGCATGTAGCGCGGGGTCCACTCGCCGGCGAGGGTCCCCTGCGGCCGGGGGAAGAGGCTGGCGTAGGTCGCTGCGAAGTCGGCGGGCGGCTCTCCGTCCCAGAACCGGTTGAAGTAGTGGAGCTCCTTCGCCTGGCCCTCGACGGCGGCGATTCCGGGGTGTTCCTCGAGGCCCCGGTACCACCACGAAGTGCCGGAGCGCTGTGCCCCGATGCCGACGAAGTCGGGGGGGCCGGTCGCCCATCCCGGTGGGCACTCCGGAACCTCGAGCGGGCGCGCCCACCGCGGCAGGTCCCGCTCCTGCGGGTCGCTCGCGGCTCTGCTTCTGCGAAGGGGCATCGGGTGGGCCACCGGGGGCTTCCCCCGGCCGAAGCTGGCACAGTATTCCCATGCGCGGAGTCCGACTGGGGCGTGACCCGAGCGCGCCGCCCCGCGGCGCTCCCCCCGCGATCTTCGTCGTCGGCGTCGCACGCTCCGGCACGACGCTGCTCCGCCTGATGCTGGACGCCCACCCGCAGCTCGCGATCCCGCCCGAGACGCACTTCATCCCGCGGGTGATCCGCGCCTGCGATGGCCCCGAACCGCACGCCGGCGCGCTTGCCGAGATCACGGGTCACCGGCGCTGGCCCGACTTCGGCCTGGACGCCGAGGCGCTGCGCGAGCGGCTGGAGAGCCACCGGCGGCTCACGCCTGGGGCCGCGATGCGCGAGTTCTACGGCCTGTATGCGCGGAAGCACGGAAAGGCGCGCTGGGGCGACAAGTCCACCAACTACATCAGGAAGATGAAGCCGATCTCGAGGATCCTCCCAGAGGCCCGTTTCGTCCATCTGATCCGCGACGGCCGCGACGTGGCGCTGTCGCTCGTGGCGGTTCACTTCGGCCCTAGCGCCGTCGCCGAGGCCGCCGAGAAATGGAGCGGCGAGATCGCGAAGGCGAGGCGGCAGGCCGCGCATCTGCCGCACTACACCGAGCTGCGCTACGAGGACCTGATCGGCGACCCCGAGCCGGTGCTGCGCCGCGTGTGCGAGGCGACCGACCTTCCGTGGGACGACGCCATGCTCCGCTACCAGGAGCGCGCCGGTGGCCGCATCGCGGAGATCGTCCGCGACTTCGACCGCGCCGAGGGGGGCACGATCACGGCCGGGGTCCGCGCGGCACACCAGGAGAACGTCTCGAAGCCGCTCCAGTCCGACCGGGCCGCTCGCTGGCGGACGGAGATGCCCGCCGCCGACGTCGCCATCTTCGAGGGGATCGCCGGCGACGTGCTCGACGAGCTGGGCTACGAGCGCGGGCAAGCGGCCTGAATAACCTGACGCTGATGCCGACCCCCACGACGGAGAACGCCCCCCACCGCGAGCTCGGCCTGACGGATGCCGAGTTCGCGCGGATCGTCGAGCTGCTCGGACGCGAGCCGAACGCCGTCGAGCTGGCCATGTTCTCGCTGCTGTGGTCCGAGCACTGCGCCTACAAGCACTCGCGCAAGCTCCTGCGCCGGCTGCCCACGGAGGGTGAACGGGTGCTCATGGGGCCAGGCGAGAACGCGGGCGCCGTGGACGTCGGCCAGGGCTGGGCGGTCGCGTTCAAGGTCGAGTCGCACAACCACCCGAGCGCGGTCGAGCCGTTCCAGGGTGCTGCTACGGGCGTTGGCGGCATCCTGCGAGACGTATTCGCTCTGGGCGCGCGACCCATCGCGGTGCTCGACTCGCTGCGCTTCGGCGAGCTGGACTCGGAGCGCTCGCGCTACCTGTTCGACCACGTGGTCGCCGGCATCGGCCACTACGGCAACTCGATCGGGGTGCCGACGGTCGGCGGCGAGGTCGCATTCGAGGCGCCCTACGAGCAGAACTGCCTGGTGAATGCGATGTGCGTTGGCCTCGCCCGCGCCGACCGCATGGTCCGCGCCGCCGCCGCGGGCGTGGGAAACAAGGTCGTGCTGATGGGCGCCTCGACCGGGCGCGACGGCATCGGGGGCGCCTCCGTGCTCGCCTCCGCCGAGCTCTCCGACGACGACGAGCACAAGCGCCCCAGCGTCCAGATCGGCGACCCGTTCGAGGAGTCCAAGCTGCTCGAGTGCTGCCTCGAGCTGCTCGACCGGGAGCTCCTGGTCTCGCTTCAGGACCTCGGCGCCGCGGGCCTCACCTCGTCGTCGGGCGAGATGGCCTCGGCGGGCGGAGTCGGGATCGACATCGACGTCTCTCGCGTGCCGCTGCGAGAGGACGACATGGAGCCGTTCGAGATCATGGTCTCCGAGTCGCAGGAGCGGATGCTCGCGGTGGTCGAGCCGAGCCGCGTCGACGAGGTCCTCGCCGTCTGCGAGCGCTGGCAGACCGGCGCCGCGGCGATCGGCGAGGTCACGGACACCGGGTCGCTGCGCGTCTTCAGCGGCGAGGAGCTGGTGGGCGACGTCCCCGTGACGGCGCTCGTCGACGAGTGCCCGCTGTACGACCTCGATCCGGCCGAGCCCGCCGGGTGGATCTACGGGAACGAGGCGACGCTCGAGGGCGATGCCGGGGCCGACGCCACCCTGCTCGCCCTGCTGGCGTCGCCGACGATCGCCAGCAAGCGCTGGGCCTTCGAGCAGTACGACTCCGTCGTCGGTTCGCGGACCGTTCGCCGCCCGGAGGACGCCGCGGCGGCGGTGCTCCAGATCCCCGAGGCCGGGACGGCGATCGCGGTCTCGATCGACGGCAACGGTCGACGGGTCGCCTGCGATCCCTACCGGGGCACGGTCGAGGCGGTGCTCGAGTGCGCCGCCAACCTCGCGTGTGTCGGGGCCGAGCCGCTCGGGCTCACGAACTGCCTCAACTTCGGCAACCCGGAGAAGCCGGCGGTCGCCTGGCAGCTCGACCGCTCGACGCAGGGGCTGGCCGACGCCTGCGCCGAGCTGGGCATCCCGGTCGTCGGCGGCAACGTCTCCCTCTACAACGAGACCGAGCGGGGGCCGATCTACCCGACCCCGGTGGTGGGGCTGGTGGGTGAGCTTGCCGACCCGGCCGGCGCCCCCGGGCTGGCGCCCCGCGCGGGCGACCGCCTGGCTCTGGTGGGGCCGTTTGCGCCGTCGCTCGCGGGCTCGGAGCTGGCGAAGCTCCGCGGCGAGCTGGGGGCGGGGCTCCCGGCCACGGACCTGGCCGCAGCGGCTTCGGCGCTCGCGTTCGTGCGCGAGGCCGCCCGCTCCGGTGAGGTCCGCGCCATCGGTGACGTCTCGGACGGCGGCCTCGCCGCCGCGCTCGCGGAGATGGCGATCGCCGGCGAGGTCGGGCTGAACGTGGACCTTGACGGCCTCGTCGAGGCGCGCGGTTGCTCGGGCGAGACCGCCCTGTTCGGCGAGGGCCCCGGCGGCTTCGTGGTCGCCGGCGACCCGGACGCGATCGAGCGGCTCCTCGCGAGCGCGGGCGAAGCCGGCGTGGACGCGTTCCAGATCGGCAGCGCCGGCGGTGCGGGGATCGAGATCGCTGCGGCCGAGGCGGAGCTTTCCGTGCCTGCAGCCGATGCCGCACGCGCCTGGCGCTCGCTCGCGGACCGGATGGGCGAGGCGCTGCCGGCATAGATCGACCCCCGAATCCTTAGCCAACCTTTAGCCGCCGGCGGGTAACGCCGGGCGGTGGCGATGGACTTCTCGGCGAGGTGTTAACGCGCGAGAACCTGATCGCGGCGGCAACGACGGCGTCCGTGCTGGGCATCGGCTCGCTGATCCTCCAGCGCTGGGTAGCCTCGACCCGCGGGGCTGCGATCGCCCTCGTCATCGCCTGGTTCGTGGTGGTCACGCTGGCCGCCGTGGCCTACCTGCGCGGCCGCCCCGAGCTGCGCACGCCGGTGCTTGGCACCGTCGCTGCCATCGCCGTCGCCACCGTGGCCGTCGGCTACTGGACGGGCTTCCGCGACCGGGAGGTCGACGAGGACGTCATGGTCGCGACCGCGCAGGCCGAGGGCGGCGAGCGCGAGGCGGCGCTGTCCGGCGCGGGCGAGGGCCGAGGGCGGGGAGGACAAGCCCACCGCCGCGAAGGAGAACGAGCCGTCCGGCCCGGTCTCGATGGCCGAGGGCTCCTTCACCGGCGCCGACGGCCATGCCGGCAGCGGCAAGGCCGAGGTCGTGCAGGCCCCGGGCGGCGAGCGCAGCCTGGTGTTCACGGAGTTCGACGTTGACCCCGGCGTTGAGGTCGAGGTCTACCTCACCCCCGACACCGAGACCGTCGACGACCGCGTCGAGCTTGGAGGCCTGAAGGGCAACGTGGGCGATCAGCAGTACGAGATCCCGGCCGACGCCGACCTGGCCCGCTACGACTCCGTCGTGCTCTGGTGCACGCCGTTCACGGTTCGCATCGCCACCGCCGGGCTGCGCTGAGCGCGGTCGTATCCGCCATAGTGGTCCGCTCGAATGGCGGGAACCGAGCACACTGCTCGCCCCGTCGTGCTCCGGGTGGCGGTGGCCGCCCTGATCGCGATCGGGGCCGGCGCCGCGGCGATCGCGGCGAGCGCGAGCGAGGGCGAGGAGGCGGCGAGGGGTGCGCCAAGGCCGCCGAACATCGTCGTGGTCATAACCGACGACCAGCCCCTGACCTCGTTGACCAGGCGGACCATGCCGGCCACCCACAGCCTGCTCGCCGAGGGCGGGACCGTGTTCACCGACGCCGTCGTGGCGACCCCCCTGTGCTGTCCCTCGCGCGTCAACTTCCTGACCGGCCAGTACACCCACAACCACGGCGCCTGGAACTCGTTCCGCACGTTCGAGCACCCCAAGCAGCAACTCGCCACCTGGCTGGGGCGGGAGGGCTACCGGACCGCCATGGTCGGCAAGTACCTCAACCACTACGAGATCGTTGCCAACCCCGGCACCCGGCCCGCCTCCGGCTGGGACCAGTGGCGCATGCTCATGGAGCCGCTCTCCTACTACGACTACGACGTCTCGGTGAACGGGGAAAGGGTGCACCGCGGCAACTCGAAGGCGGACTACGCGACCACCTACCTCAACCGCGAGGCGGTCGACCTGGTCAAGCAGTGGGCGCCGAAGAAGCCGCCGTTCTTCCTCTGGTACGCCCCGCACGCGCCCCACGACGAGAAGGGCCGCAGCCGCGGCCCCTGCGCAGGGCGCGCGGTCCCGGCGCCCGGCGACGGCGACCTGTTCCAGCGCGCCAAGCTGCCCCGGCCGCCGTCGTTCAACGAGGCGAAGGTCACGGACAAGCCGCGGTTCATCCGCCGCCTGCCGCGCTTCGAGCGCGACGACGTGGAGGAGCTGACGCGGCTCTACCGGTGCCGCAGGGCGTCGCTGCGAGAGGTCGACCGCGGAGTCGACGACATCGTGAGCGCGCTGCGCCGAAGCGACGAGCTGAATCGCAGCATCATCGTCTTCACCAGCGACAACGGCCTGTTCCAGGGCGAGCACCGGCTGCGCGACGGCAAGCGCCTCCCCTACGCCGAGGCCGTCGAGGTGCCACTGGTGGCTCGGATCCCGTCCCAGGTGGCCGGGGGGCCGACCGTGTCGAAGGTGGCGCGGCCGGTGTCGAATATCGACCTGGCCCCGACGCTGCTCGAGCTGGCCGGAGCCGAGCCCTGCAGCGGCCCCGCCAGCTGCACCGTCATGGACGGGCGCTCGATGGTGCCGCTGATACGCGGCGATACCGGGTCCTGGCCGGTCGACCGCGGGCGAATAGTCGAGATGCGCAGCTGCCGGTTCACGGGCCTGATCGCCGGCGGCGAGGTCGTCGTCAAACACGTGTCGATCCCCCGCAGGCCCGCGCGTCAGCGAGGGCTGCATCAACCGCGACGCCTGGGAGCGCTACGAGGCCGAGCAGGACCCGTTCCAGCTTCGCAACAAGGCCCGCAGGGGCTCCGACGTCCCCGCTCCCCTGCGCCAGCGCCTGATCGCCGGCAAGGACTGCCAGGGCATCGAGGGTCGCGACCCTCCTCCGCCCTCGGGGCTCGCCTACTGCGAGTAGCGAGGGGTCCTACTCGCTGAGCTCCAGGAGCTGGTCGGCCGCGACCTTGCCCACGTCCTCGACCCGGCCGCCCGGCCAGCGCACCTCGACCCGGGCCGTCTGCTCGTCGCCGAGGCCGAAGTAGAGGCGGTAGTGCCCCTGCGAGTAGACCGAGGTCTCGTTCCCGGCCACCCACTGGGTCTGGGCGCTGCCGCCCGCCCGCACCCGGACCCTGGCGCCGATCGCCTGGCGGTTCGCGGCCCTTCCCTGGAGATCGACCTCGAGCCAGTGGTTGGGGCCGCCCGCGTTTGGGAAGGCGAACGTCTTCCAACGCCGGTCCGACCGGGGCAGGCGGGCCGCGATGACCGGCTCGCGGAAGCCGTCGGTGTCGAGGTCGGGCCAGGTGAGGCGCGCCTCGCCCGGCGGCTGGTTGGTGGCGGTCAGCGACCCCACCCGGGAGAACTCGAAGCCGGGGTTCTGCCGGTAGAGGCCTCCCCGGACCGTGTGCAGGTCGAGCCGCCCGTCGTTGTCGTAGTCGGCCCAGGCGGCGGCCAGGGCCGAGCGCGGCAGCCCGAAATCGCCCGGGTCCGCCGGGCCCAGGCGGCCTCCGCCGTTGCGAAGCAGGGTGCTGCCGGTCGCTGCGGCTGCGTAGACGTCCTGGTCGCCGTCTGCGTCGGGGTCGCCCAGCGCGAGCTGCGTGTCCAGCGCGGCGGACTGGCGCCCTGCCACCGACTGAACGCGGTGCCAGCCGCCCCGGCGGTCGTAGACCTCGAAGCGGCGGTCGGTGACGGCGAGGATCTCGAGGGCAGCGTCGCCATCGAGGTCGGCGAAGCGCATGACGAAGGTGTCGAGGCCGGCGCGCCTCAGCCCACGGCTGTCCCCGGAGAAGCCGCCGCCGGCACGCTGGCTGTAGAGCTTGGGGGCGTCGTCGCCCTTGCAGGTCGAATACAGGTCCAGGCGCCCGTCGCCGTCGAGGTCCACCGCCCCGGCCATGCGCCCGCGGCAGCCGCCCTTGCGAAGCGACGACTCGCTTCCGGCCGGGTTGAAGCCGCCGCCGGAGCCCGCCAGGAGCTCGTCGTGGATCAGGCCCTTGACCTGCTTGATCCGGCCGCGCAGGCCGCCGCGGACGATGAAGACGTCGGTGCCCGCGCCACCGGCGACGTCGGCCCACGCCATCCCGTGGCGGTCACGCCGGTAGAGCGTGAATTGCCGCTTGGGCGGGTTTCGCTCCAGCGCCCCTACCAGCACGCGCGACAGCGGGTAGGGCTTCCGCACCCGCATGACCCAGGGGTGGGCGGCGTTCGGCGGGCCCAGGCGCACCCGCGAGTTCCCGCTGAGCTTGAACTCGGCGACGAACGGGTCGTGGCCGGGACCTCGGCGCCTGCGCAGGTCGACCCGCGCCCGCCCGGTCGTGTTGACGGTGGGGCGGAACAGGAACTTGACCGAGCCGCGAGCGGTGGGCCCGCCGACGTGGCGAAGGACGAGGCCGGCGTCGTGCGCGATGTAGAGGCCCGGCCCGGCCACCTGGGGGCCTTCCTTGTCCTCCCAGCCGGGGATCGCGCGCGTCTGGCCGAGGCCCGCCTCGTAGAGGCGCTCCGTGAACGCCCCAGACCCGTCGTTCGAGAGCAGGCTCTGGCGGCTGAGGTGATTGACGGTGTAGAGGTCGAGGTCACCGTCGTCGTCGTGGTCGGCGGCCCCGAGGTCGAACAGGTGGAAGTCCTGGATCTCGAGCCGCTCGCGGTCGAACCCGGCAACGCCCCCGGAGGCGCCGGCCGGGAGCACGGCCGCCCAGACCAGGGCGGCGATCACGCCGAACGCCCTCCGCATCCCCGGCAGCGTAGCGGCGCCGCGCCTAGGCGCCTGCGATCAGGCGAGCCCACGCCCGCTGCTAGCCTTGCGTTGTAGGCGAACCCCGCCTGCCTCTGCCGTTCGACTTCTCACCGAGAAGCCCGTTTGACCTCAGATCTCCGGCCCATTCCGGCCCGTGATCCGATCGGCCTTTCCGATCGCGATGGCCCGCGCGACGAGTGCGGCGTCTTCGGCATCTACGCGCCCGGCAGCGACGTCGCCCGCCTCGCCTACTTCGCCCTCTACGCGCTCCAGCACCGCGGCCAGGAGTCGGCCGGGATCGCGACCTGCGAGGGCGGCCACATCACGACGCTGCGCGACACCGGGCTCGTCTCCCAGGTCTTCGACGAGCAGAGGCTGCGCGCCCTCGACGGCGACATGGCGATCGGCCACGTCCGCTACTCGACGACCGGCGGCGGCTCGTGGGAGAACAGCCAGCCGGTCTGGCGCGACGACGGTCGCGAGGTCGCGCTGGCGCACAACGGCAACCTCACGAACGCCGTCGGGCTCTACAACGAGCTGACCGAGCGCGGGCTCTGCGTTTCCGCGGCACCTCGGACTCGGAGATCATGGCGGCGCTGCTCTCGGTCACCGAGGCGCGCCCGATCGAGAACGCGCTCGAGGAGGTGATGCCCCGCCTCGAGGGCGCCTACTCGACGGTGGCGATGACGAAGCGCGCCGTGGTCGCCTTCCGCGACCCGCACGGGGTCAGGCCGCTGTCGCTCGGCAAGCTCGGCGACCACTACTGCGTGGCGTCGGAGAGCTGCGCCTTCGACATCATCGGCGCCGAGCTCTTGCGCGAGGTCAGCCCCGGCGAGCTGGTCTCGATCGGCGAGCGCGGGATCGAGACCCGGCAGGTCCTGCCCTCCGAGCGCCCCGCGCACTGCGTGTTCGAGCACATCTACTTCTCCCGCCCCGACAGCCGGCTCGAGGGGCGCGTGCTGCAGGAGGTGCGGGGGCGGATGGGTGAGATCCTCGCGCGCGAGGCCCCGGCCGAAGCCGACCTTGTGATCGCGGTGCCCGACTCCGGCAACCCGGCGGCGACCGGGTTCGCCAGGGCCTCGGGCCTGCCGAAGGACGACGGCCTGATCAAGAACCGCTACGTCCAGCGCACCTTCATCCAGCCGGGGCAGGAGCTCCGAAAGCACGGCCTGCGCATGAAGTTCAACCCCCTGCCCGAGATCGTCTCCGGCAAGCGCGTCGTGGTGGTCGACGACTCGATCGTCCGGGGCAACACCACCCGGCAGATCGTGGGCATGCTCCGCGACGCAGGCGCCGAGCGAGGTTCACCTGCGGATCTCGGCGCCGCCGATCCGCCACCCCTGCCATTACGGGGTGGACATGTCGACCCGCGAGGAGATGATCGCCCACGGCCGCGAGGAGCACGAGGTCGCGGCCGAGGTCGGCGCGGACTCGCTCGCCTACCTCTCGCTGGAGGGCGTGTACGAGGCGGTCGGGACGCCGCGCGAGGCCCACTGCGACGCCTGCTTCTCGGGCGACTACCCCCTGGGCGGGGACGGCGAGGGCGACGGCAAGTTCGCGCTCGAGGAGCTGCCGGTGGTGGCCGGCGGCAAGCGCTAGCAGCGGTGGAGGCCGACCGGCTGACCGAGGCGCTGCGGCGCCATACCGACCATTCGGAGTTCCGCCCGGGGCAGCGCCCCGCCGTCGAGGCGGCGATGGCCCGCCGCGACGTGCTGCTGGTCATGCCGACCGGCGCCGGCAAGTCGCTCTGCTACCAGCTGCCCGCCCTCTGCGACCCGAAGCTGGCCGTGGTGGTTTCGCCCCTCGTCTCGCTGATGGTCGACCAGGTCGGGAGCCTCGGCGGGCGGGCCGAGCTCATCAATGCCCAGCGCGACGGATCCGAGAACCGGGCGGCGCTCGAGCGCGCGCTCGCGGGCGATGTCGAGCCTGCTCTACGTGGCCCCGGAGCGCTTCGCGACGCCCGGGTTCGTCGAGCGGCTGGCGGAGGCGGAGATCGGGCTGTTCGTGGTCGACGAGGCGCACTGCGTATCGCAATGGGGGCACGACTTCCGGCCCGACTACTTCCGGCTCGGCGACGTCGCCCGCGCCGTGGGCGCGCGCTCGATCTTCGCCGCGACGGCCACCGCGACGCCCCGCGTCGCGAGCGATGTGATCCAGCGCCTGGGGCTGCGCGACCCGGTTCGGATCACGACCGGGTTCGACCGGCCGAACCTCTCCTACGACGTGATCCGGGTCGCCTCGGCGCGGGCGAAGCAGGCCACGACGATGGCGCTCCTGCGCGAGGACGGTGCGCTGCCCGCGATCGTGTACGCCGGGACGCGAAAGAAGACCGAGGAGACGGCCGAGTGGCTTTCGCGGGAGCTCGGGGTGGAGGTACCCGCGTACCACGCCGGCATGGAGCGCGAGCCCCGCGCCGAGGCGCAGCGCTCGTTCATGGCGGGTGAGACCCCTGTGGTGGTCGCGACGAACGCGTTCGGGATGGGCGTGGACAAGGCCGACGTGCGCACCGTCATCCACGAGACCGTCCCGTCCTCGCTCGAGGCCTACTACCAGGAGGCCGGGCGCGGCGGCCGCGACGGCCTCCCCTCGCGCTGCGTGCTGCTCGCCGAGAACCGCGACAAGGGCCTGCACGTCTTCTTCATCAACCAGATCGACGACCCCGAGGCCAAGAACCACCGCTGGCGCCAGTACCGCGAGGTGTGGGGCTTCGTCGAGGGCGACCGCTGCCGTCGAGCCGCGATCCTGCGCCACTTCGGCGACCGCGCCGAGCCGCACGCGGAGGGCGCGCTGCTGCGACGTCTGCGACGGGCCGCTCGCCGCGGTGGGCGCCGCGGCGCCCGCGCGCGCGGCCGCCTCGGCCGGCGGCCGCCTCCCACGGCGCGGGCCGGGCCGACCTCGCCGACGCCATCCTCACCGTCGTGGCCGAGGCCGAGCCGGCGGTCGGGCGCACCCGGGTGGTAGAGATCCTCCGCGGGGGCCGCAGCAAGGTCGTTCTCAAGTACTCCTACGACGCCCTCCCCGGCTACGGCGATTTCCATGACTGGCGAGCCGACGAGCTGCTGGCCGAGGTCGACGGGCTGATCGGCGCCGGGCGCCTGGCCTCGACCGGCGGCCGCTACCCGAAGCTGCGCCCGGCCCGGGCGGCCTGAGCGGCCGCGACCGTGTCCGCTGCCGAGCCCTTTCGCATCGCCGTCCTCGCCTCGGGCGCGGGCACCAACCTCCAGGCGATCCTCGACCAGCTCCACGGCCGCGACGGGATCGAGGTCGTCGGCGTGGGCTCCAACCGGCCCGGAGCCAGGGCGCTCGAGCGGGCCCGGTCGGCCGGCGTGGTGACGGCTGAGTTCCCGGCCGACGGGTATCCCGATCGCGAGGCCCGCGACGCGGCGATCGGCGACTGGCTCGACGGCCTTGAGGTCGACCTGGTCGTGCTGGCCGGATACATGGAGTTGCTCTCCGCCGACCTCGTCGCGAGATTCGAGCAGCGCATCGTCAACGTGCACCCCGCGCTGCTGCCGTCGTTCCCCGGCCTCGACGCGATCGGGCAGGCGCTGGAGCACGGCGTTCGCATCACCGGGGTGACGGTCCACTTCGTCGACGCAGGCGTCGACTCGGGGCCGATCATCCTCCAGCGGCCGGTGCCGATCCCTCCCGACCGCGACCGGGCCGCGCTCGAGGCCGCGATCCACGCGACCGAGCATGCGCTGCTGCCGGAGGCGATCCGGATGATCGCCCAGGGCCGGGTGGCCGTGGACCCCGGCGGGAGCCGCATCGTCACCATCTCCTGACGCATGACGGCCCCCAAGCTCATCGCGCTGGCGCTTGCGGCTGCCGTCATCGGCGCCCTGGCCGTGGTGCGTGTGGCCGGACTCGGCGCCCACCTCCGCCGACGGGCGGCCAAACGTGATCCTCGTGGTCACCGACGATCAGACCGCGCAGCAGTTCTCGCCGGAGGCGATGCCCCGCACGCACGGGATCGTCGCCGAGCGCGGTACCAGCTTCCCGCGCTTCTGGGTGAACACGGCCCAGTGCTGCCCCAGCCGCGCGACGATGCTCACGGGCCAGTACGCGCACAACAACGGCGTCTTCTCCAACCGCGACGGCTACCCGGCGATGCGCGATCCGGAGAACGTGCTCCCGGTGTGGCTGAAGCGCGCCGGCTACAACACGAGCCACGTCGGCAAGTTCCTGAACGGCTACCGGCGCTCGGTGGAGGACCTCAGCGCGGCGCCCGGCTGGGAGCGCTGGCGCCTGCAGGAGGGGCCCACGTACTACGACTACGTGCTGGTCGACGAGGACGGGACCCACAAGAGCTTCGGGAACGCCCCCCGCGATTACTCCACGAGTGTCCTCAACCGCATCGCCATCCGCGAGGTGGGACGGCTGGGCGAGCGCGACGCGCCCTTCTTCGTCCAGCTCGACCATCGCGCGCCGCACACCGAGTCGGGCCTGGACAGCGGTGGGCGCTGCGGCGGGCTCGCGCTCCCGGCGCCGGGCGACGAGGACCTGTTCGAGGGGACCAGGGTCCCGCGGCCCCCGTCGTTCAACGAGCGGGACGTGTCCGACAAGCCGATCGTGATCCGGCAGGCGCCCCGGCTCGACAGGCGGAACATCCACTCCCTCAACAAGCGCTGGCCCTGCTCGCTCGCCACGCTCCGGGAGGTCGATCGCGGGATCGGTGAGATCGCCGCGCAGCTGCGCGAGCTGGGCGAGTTGGACGACACGGTGATCGCCTTCGTCTCCGACAACGGCACCTTCTTCGGCGAGCACCGGATCCTGAAGGGGAAGGTGCTTCCCTACACCCCCGCCAACGCGGTGCCGTTCGCGATCCGGGTCCCCGGCAAGTATCTGGACGGCCCTCGTGCCGAGCGGGTGAGCGAGGCGGCGGGCAACGTCGACGTCGCGCCCACGATCCTCGAACTCGCGGAGGCCGAGCCGTGCCCGGACGACGGGGAGTGCAGGGTGATGGACGGACGCTCGCTCGTGCCGCTGATCGAGGGGTCCGATGAGTGGCCTCAGGATCGCGCGATGGTGCTCGAGTACGCGTCCACGGCGACGAAGCGCTACGCGATCTGCGAGTTCACTGGGATCTGGTCGAAGCGGGAGACGCTTCGCCGCTACACGTCGATCGCGGGCCAGGGCGGGCGCTGCGAGGACACGGACATCCTCGAACGCTACGACCTGCACGACGACCGCTACGAGCTCCGGAACCTGTGCGCCGGAGGGTGCCCGGCCGACGGCCGCCAGGCGGCGCTGGAGGCGAAGCTCGAGGAGCTCGCGACGTGCGCCGGGATCGAGGGGCGGGACCCCCAGCCCCCGAGCGGCAACTACTGCGAATAGCCTCGGGGCCGCAGCGGGTCCGGCGAATACACTCGCGCGACCCCATGGAACCCAGCCCCGAGACCGCGGCCGGCCCTGAGCCCGGGAGCGCCAGCGCCCCCCTCCGGGTGCGGCGGGCGCTGATCTCGGTCTCGGACAAGACGGGGGTCGCCGAGTTCGCGCGCGGCCTCGCCGGCCTCGGGATCGAGCTTGTCTCGACCGGTGGGACGGCGGCCGCGCTGCGGGAGGCGGGCCTCGAGGTTCGCGACGTGTCCGACCTGACCGGGTCGGAGGAGATCCTCGACGGGCGGGTGAAGACGCTTCACCCCCGGCTTCACGCGGCCCTGCTGGCGATCCGCGACGACCCCGAGCACCAGGCCACGCTGGAGGCCGAGGGCATCGAGCCGATCGACCTCGTGTGCGTGAACCTCTACCCGTTCGAGCGCACCGTCGCGGCGGCCGACGTGACCGAGGCCGAGGCGGTGGAGAACATCGACATCGGTGGCCCGACGATGATCCGGGCGGCGGCCAAGAACCACGCCTACGTCGCCGTGGTGGTCAAGCCGGAGAGCTACGACGCGGTGCTGGCCGAGCTTCAGGAGTCGGGCGGCGCGCTGTCGGCGGAGACGCGCCATTGGCTCGCCAACGAGGCGTTCGCGTTCACGGCGCGCTACGACGCGGCGATCTCGCGCTGGTTCTCGACGCGCTACGAGGCCTACCCGGAGCACTGGGTCATGGCGCACGAGAAGTTCCTCGACCTCTCCTACGGTGAGAACCCGCACCAGACGGCCGCGCTCTACGTCGAGACCGGCGCGCGCTCCCACGTGCTGTCGCGGGTGGCGAAGCTGCACGGCCGGGCACTGTCCTTCAACAACGTTCTCGACCTGGATTCTGCGCGCCGGATGCTGGACGAGTTCGAGCGGTCGGCGGCCGTCATCATCAAGCACAACAACCCGTGCGGGGTGGCGGTGGCCGACACCGTCGAGGAAGCCTACGAGCGCGCCCTCGCCTGCGACCCGCTGTCGGCGTTCGGCGGGGTCATCGCGCTGAACCGCCCCGTTGAGAAGCCGCTGGCCGAGCGGCTGCACGAGAACTTCATCGAGGTGCTGATCGCCCCGGGCTACGACGAGGACGCGCTGTCGGTCCTGCGGCTGAAGGAGTCGGTGCGGATCCTCGAGGACACCGAGCGGCGAGGCTATGAGCCCCGCGAACGGGAGGTGAAACGCGTCCGCGGCGGGCTGCTCGTCCAGGATCCGGACCGGGTCACCGAGACGCGGGCGTCGATGGAGGTGCCCACGAAGGCCTCGCCCTCCGAGGAGCAATGGGACGACCTTCTGTTCGCCTGGAAGGTGTGCCGCCACGTGCGCTCGAACGCGATCGTGTTCGCACGCGACGGAGCGACGCTGGGAATCGGTGCCGGGCAGATGAGCCGGGTCGACTCGGTGCGGATCGCGATCGAGAAGGCGAACGACGCGGCGCCGGAGGGCGATAAGGCGCCGCTTCGGGGCTCGGTCGTCGCCTCCGACGCCTTCTTCCCGTTCGCCGACGGGCCCGAGCGGGCGATCGAGGCCGGCGCCGTCGCGTTCATCCAGCCCGGCGGCTCGGTGCGCGACAACGAGGTCCTCGCCGCCTGCGATGAGGCCGGCGTCGCGATGGTGATGACCGGCCGCCGCCACTTCCGCCACTAGCCCGTGTCGCCCGGTGCACGCGAGCACCCTGGCCTGCGGGTCGTCCGCGTGTTCTGCGCCGAGGACGGCACCGGAGGCAACTCGCTCGGGGTGTTCCTCGACGGCTCAGCCGTCGCCGAGGCGGACCGCCAGCCGATCGCCCACGAGCTCGGCTTCTCCGAGACGGTGTTCGTGGACGACGCCGAGCGCGGCGTCATGCGCATCTTCACCCCGGAGTCCGAGCTGCCGTTGGCTGGCCATCCACTGGTGGGGACGGCGTGGCTGCTGCGCGAGGCGGGGTTCGAGGTCGACGTCGCTGCGGCCGCCGGCGGGCGAGGTCGGCGTCCGTTTCGAGGACAAGCTGACGTACGTAGCCGCCCGGCCCGAATGGGGCCCGCCGTGGGGATACGAACAGTTGGCCTCGCCTGCCGAGGTCGATGCCCTGGTCGCCGATGGATCAGGAACACGACCAGGTGCGCTGGGCCTGGCTCGACGAGGAGGCCGGTCTCATCCGGATGCGAGTCTTCGCCCGCGACGCCGGCATCCCCGAGGACGAGGCCACCGGCTCAGCGGCGCTTCAGCTCACGGCCCAGCTCGGCAGACCGATCGAGATCCTCCAGGGCCGCGGCTCCCTGATCCATGCCAGGCCCCTCCCCGACGGCCGCGCCGAGGTCGGCGGACGGGTGGCCCCCGCCTAGCAGACCCTGTCGCCTTGCATCGAAAGCGCATGCCAGGGCGAGAATCAGTGAGGGGCGGGGGCGAGTCCGTGCGTTGTCGGAAAACTCCCACCAGGTGGGACAAACCCGACAACGCTTCCCAGCCGCGAGCGCGTTGGCTCCCTCAGTGCCTCGTCCCGCCAATACGCGCGTTGGACGAGGAGCGGCTAAGCCGGGTCGCATGGAAAGAACATCCCTTGGCCCGCGCGGATTGCGTCTGGTCGGTTTCCACGGCTTTCACCCCATGCAAATGCTGGGAGTACCGTTGGTTCGCTGAGCGTGCCTCGCCGCAGACCCTGCATTCTGCAGGGCACCCGGGGACAGGGTTGCGACGGGGCGCTCGGCTGGCTCGCCAGAATGAACCGCTCCAGGGAAAGGGGACATCGTGCTCGCAGGGATCTGGACGTACGTCCGCCACCACCATCTCGCGTTCTTGGCGCTCTTCATCGCCCTCGGCGGAACCGCCTGGGCGATCGAGGCGAACAGCTCAAGTCCAAGCACATCGTCGATGACAAGGTGCGCGGCGTCGACGTCGATGAGGCGACCCTCGAGAACGTCGACGCCGCCTCGGTCGGCGGACTTCAGGTGCGAAAGATCAACTTCGACGTACCGGATGACGACGTGTCGCCGTACGCGTCGGTGCTCAGCCTTGGCGGGCTCGAGATCACGGCGGCGTGCCGGACCTTCGGTGACGGGTTGGACGTGAAGGCAACGACGCGAAGGACAACGCGAAGCTGATTCTCACGTCGATCTCGGCTTCCGTTCAAGACGACACCTCCGCCGGTTCCTTTGGGGACTTTGACAGCAACCATCCGGCGGCGGAAATCGACAACCTCTTCACTAACCACTTCATCACGACCGGCACCCTTCACTATCAGGCGCCCGACGGGAGCGTGGTCGTGGCAGACCTGATGCTCTACGACGGCGTCGGCGACGGCTGCGACATCACGGGAATGGCGATCGGGGCCTAGCAGAGGGTGTTTTCCGGGGACTCAAGAGTTGGCTGGCTGTTGATGATCAGCGCGATGACGATGCTCAGCGCATTCGTCGCGCCCGCGCCGGCGAGCTCCGCGGTGATCGGGCAGCCGGACATCTCGGGCTGAGCGGGGACCTACGCGTGCCGTCAAACCCTTGCACGTTCAGCAACGTCCGCGTGTCTGAAGGCACGGCGCAGTCACCGATCCGCGGCACGATCAAACGCTGGCGTGTCAATGCCCATGGCCCCGGAACGGTTTCTTTGCAGGTGCTCAGGCGCACGTTAGACGAGCCAGTTCCGCCGCAGATGAGTCGAGGCGGTCCGCCAGACGCCGAGATGACCACTGAGCGCGGCCAAAACGTCTTCGACGCGAGCCTCCGTGTCCGCAAGCGCGATTTCATCGGCCTCGCGGTGCTGAGCGGCTCAGATCTCGTCAGGTCCCGCTTCGGGCCCTCGGCCCGCTTCGGCGTTGAGCAGCCCGCATTCAGCCCTGGTGACCCCGCGAGCCCGTTCTCGAGTATCAATCCCGACCAGTCGGATCTGCTCTTCAACGCCACGGTCCAGGACTGACCACAGGGTCACCATGGCCTAGGAGCCGGTGTCGACCTCGGCGAGGATGCGCGCCCTCGGCTTCCCCTCCAGCGCCGGTGAAGCCTCGGTGTTGGCCCACACGGTCGTCTCGAGGAAGTTCTTGAACTGCTCTGCCTGCGCTACGTCGTCGAACTCGAGCGCGACGTAGATGTACTTATCGTCGTCGATCGGCTGGCTCACGCGCTGAGCCCGGACTCCGGCCCGCTCGCGCGCCTCCGCAAACTGGTTGAACGCGCCAAGCCAGGTGTCGAGGTCGGCGATCGCATGCTCGATGTGCAGGGTCGCCATGCCCCGACCGTACATGGCCGCGGACACTTGCCGTTCAGGACGAGAAGCCGGGCGCGCCACGGAGCCTCCCTCACCGGCAAGGCTGCCTCAGCCAGCTGAACCCTTCACTCGATCCCAGATGCGGACGCGGACCGCGGCCGAGTACCCCCGGTGGGACTCGAACCCACTTTTCTCTCGATTAAAAGTCGAGTGCGTTCACCAGTTACGCAACGGGGGCCCGACCATGATGACGAAGCCCTGCCTACGATCGACGCATGGCGAAGGAGCGGCTCTCCGAGTACGAGCGCAAGCGGTCGTTCGACCGTACGCCCGAGCCTCGCGGCGGCGGGGCGGATGGCGAGGGTGGGCGGTTCGTCGTCCAGGAGCACCACGCCCGGAGCCTGCACTGGGACCTGCGGCTGGAGCGCGACGGGGTGGCCGTCTCGTGGGCGCTGCCGAAGGGGCTGCCGCCGCATCCGAAGGAGAACCGGCTGGCGGTCCACACCGAGGACCACCCGCTCGAGTACCTGACCTTCGAGGGCGAGATCCCGAAGGGCGAGTACGGGGCGGGGACGATGAAGGTCTGGGACCGGGGCACCTACGAGGCGCTCGAGTGGACCGACAAGAAGGTGACGGTGACGCTCCACGGCGAGCGGGTCGAGGGCACCTACGGCCTCTTTCCGACCAAGGGCGAAGAACTGGATGATCCACCGCATGGACCCGCCCGCCGACCCCGGGCGGGTGCCGATGCCGAGCAGCGTCAAGCCGATGATGGCCACGCCTTGGCGAAGCTCCCACGCGACGACGGGGGCTGGGCCTACGAGCTGAAGTGGGACGGGGTGCGGGCGATCGCCTACTGCGACGCCGGCCACCTGCGCCTCGAGAGCCGCAACGGCCGCGACATCACCTCGCAGTACCCCGAGCTGCGGCGCGATCGCGCGCCGAGCTCGGCTCGCTCCAGGTGGTCCTCGACGGCGAGATCGTCGCCTTCGACGAGGAGGGCCGCCCCGACTTCCAGCGCCTCCAGCGGCGCATGCACCTCGGCTCCGAGGCGGCGGTGCGCCGGCGCATGGCCGACACGCCGGTCACCTACGTCCTCTTCGACCTCCTCTTCCTCGAGGGCCGCGAGCTCTACGAGCTGCCCTACTCGGACCGCCGCAAGCTGCTCGCCGAGCTCGAGCTCGACGGGCCCTCCTGGCAGACGCCCGCCTACCACCAGGGCGACGGCGCAAGCTGCTGAAGCTGACGAAGGCCCAGGGCCTGGAGGGCGTCGTCGCCAAGCGCCTCGACAGCCGCTACCTGCCGGGCCGGCGCTCGCGCTCGTGGATCAAGGTCAAGAACGTCCACTCCCAGGACTTCGTGATCGGCGGCTGGATGCCGGGCGAGGGCCGGCGCTCGGACTCGATCGGCTCGCTGCTCGTCGGCTTCTACGAGGAGGACGACGGCGAGCTGGCGCTGCGCTACGCCGGGCGGGTCGGCACCGGCTTCACCCAGGAGACCCTGCGCGACCTCGCGAAGAAGCTGGCGAAGCTCCGCAGCCGACGAGTCGCCGTTCACCGGGCCGCAAGCCGCCGAAGGAGGCGATCTTCGTCGAGCCGCAGCTGGTCGCCGAGGTCGAGTTCCGCGAGTGGACGCAGGCGCGCACCCTGCGCGCGCCCTCGTTCAAGGGCCTGCGCGACGACCGCGACCCGCGCGAGGTGCGGTTCGCGCCCGACGCCGCGCCGGACGACGCCGGTGCGGGAGAATCGCGCGCGTGAGGGTTTCCGCGAAGGCCGACTACGCCGTCCGCGCGCTGGTCGAGCTCGCGGCGGGCGACGAGGGCACCCCGGTCAAGGGCGAGGCGATCTCGACCGCGCAGGACATCCCGATGCCGTTCCTCGAGAACATCCTCTCCGAGCTCCGCCACAGCGGCCTGGTCCAGAGCCGCCGCGGGGCCGAGGGCGGCTACTGGCTCAGCCGCCTGCCGCGCGAGGTCACGATCGCCGACGTGATCCGCGCCGTCGAGGGCCCGCTCGCCAGCGTCCGCGGCCAGCCGCCCGACGAGCTCGCTACACGGGCTCGGCGGAGCCGCTCGCGCGGGTCTGGATCGCGCTGCGCTCGAACGTCCGCGGCGTGCTCGAGCGCGTCACGCTCGCCGACGTCGTCGCCGACGAGCTGCCGCCGGACGTCGAGCGCCTGCTCCAGCCCGGCGAGACGCCCCGCTAGAGCCGCCGCCCGTCGCGCTCTGTCACCTGCCGCGCCTCCTCGCGCACCTGGAACCAGGTCGCGAGCAGGACGCGCCCACCCAGCCGATCATCAGGGCCAGGAAGATCCAGAGGACGAGCGCCGCGAGCTCCATACGCTCCTCGCCGCTCCGCTAGGCGACCGCCAGCTCTTCGGTCGTCGGATGCGAGCCGTTCGGCGCCTCGAAGACGCGCGCCGCCGAAGGCCGCACGTAGACGATCTGCCTCTCCTCGATCTCGAGCTCCTCGGCCTGCGCGCGGGTGATCTGCGCGTAGAGGCCGTTGCCGTTGGCGAGCGTGAACTCCACCCGGACCTCGAACCCGAGGTGCACGATCCGCTCGATCATCGCCTCCTCGGCGCCGTCGACGGGCGCCGGCAGGATCTGGACGTCGTGCGGGCGCACGAACATCGAGCCGAGGCGGTTGACCGGGCCGATGAAGCTCATCACGAACTCCGTCTCCGGGTGCTCGTAGATGTCCCGCGGCGGGCCCGTCTGCTCGACCAGCCCGTCGTTCACGACCACGATCTGCTCGGCGACGTCCATCGCCTCCTCCTGGTCGTGGGTGACGAAGATCGTCGTCACGTGCACCTCGTCGTGGAGGCGGCGCAGCCACTGGCGCAGCTCCTTGCGGACCTTCGCGTCGAGCGCGCCGAACGGCTCGTCGAGCAGCAGCACCTTCGGCTCCACCGCGAGCGCCCGGGCGAGCGCCATCCGCTGGCGCTGGCCGCCCGAGAGCTGCGACGGATAGCGGTCGATGAACCCCTCGAGGTGGACCAGGCGCAGCAGCTCGCGCACCCGCTCCTCGATCTCGGCCTTGGGCCGCTTCTGGATCGAGAGGCCGAACGCGACGTTCTGGCGCACGGTCATGTGCTTGAACGCGGCGTAGTGCTGGAAGCAGAAGCCGACGCCCCGGTCCTGGACCGCGGTGTGGGTCATGTCGGTGCCGTTGATGATGACCTTCCCGTCGTCCAGCTCCTCGAGCCCGGCGATCGCGCGCAGCAGGGTCGACTTGCCCGAGCCGGACGGGCCCAGCAGCGCCGTCAGCGAGCCGTCGCGGACCTCGATCGAGACGCCTCCGAGGGCGACGAAGTCACCGAACTTCTTGACTGCGTTCTCGACGACGATGCTCATGCGGGTTCCTCCTTGATGGTTGCGAATTCAGGCGCAAGGCCGGTGACGTTCTTGTCCTTGCGCCGGATGAAGTTCATTGCCGAACAGGGTCACGAGCGCGAGCATCGCCAGCACCAGGGCGGCGGCGTAGGCGCCCGAGACGTTGAAGACCTCGAACTGCTTCTGGACGAACAGCGGCATCGTCTCGGTCTCGCCCGAGATCCGGCCGGAGACGATCGAGACCGCGCCGAACTCGCCGAGCGCCCGCGCGGTGGCGAGCACGACGCCGTAGGTGACGCCCCAGCGGATCGACGGCAGCGTCACGCGCCAGAACGTCTGCCAGCCGCTTGCGCCGAGCGTCGACGCGGCCTGCTCCTGGTCGTCGCCGATCTCGCGCAGCACGGGCTCGACCTCGCGGACCACGAACGGCAGCGAGACGAACATCGTCGCCAGCACCATCCCGATCGGGGTGAAGATGATCCGGATCCCCTGCTCGAGGAACCAGGCGCCGAACCAGCCGTCGAGCGAGCCGTAGACGAGCACGAGCGAGAGGCCGATCACGACCGGCGAGATCGCGAACGGCAGGTCGATCAGCGCGTTGATGATCGCCTTGCCGCGGAACTTGTCGCGCACGAGCACCAGCGCGCAGGCGATGCCGAAGATCGTGTTCAGCGGCACCGCGATCGCGACCATCACGATCGTCAGGTAGAAGGCGTGCTGCGCCTCGGGCGTCGTGAGCGTGTCGATCACGTTGCCGGCGCCGTCCTCGAACGCCTTGAAGACGATCACGATCACGGGGATGATCAGCAGCGCCGCCAGGTAGCCGAGCGCGAGCGTGCGCAGGCCGATCCGGGCGCCGCGGCCCGCCGCGGACGATGTTCTTGCTGGAGACCTCGTCGGCGCTAATGCTCATGCCGCCCGGCCCTCCTGCCCAGGAAGTTGATCAGGAACAGGACGCCGACCGAGACGGCCAGCAGCACCACCGAGACGGAGGCGGCCGCGGTCTCGTTGCCGGCCTCGACCTGCTTGAAGATGAAGACCGAGGCGACCTCGGTGTCGAACGGGATGTTCCCCGAGATCAGGATCAGCGAGCCGAACTCGCCGATCGCGCGGGCGAACGCGAGCGCGACGCCGGCGAACATCGCCGGCGCCAGGTTGGGCAGGACGATGCGGCGGAAGATGGTCAGCGGCCTGGCGCCGAGCGAGGCGGCGGCCTCCTCCATGTCCTGGTCGAGCTCGAGCAGCACCGGCTGCACCGCCCGGACCACGAACGGGAGGGTCACGAACAGCAGCGCCATGACGACGCCGATCTTGGTGAACGAGACGCCGGTGATCCCGAGGATCCCGTTGTCGCCGTAGAGCGCCAGCAGGGTCAGCCCGGCGACGATCGTCGGCAGCGCGAAGGGCAGGTCGATGATCGCGTTGACGTAGCGCTTGCCGGGGAACTCGTCGCGGACGAGGACCCAGGCGATGATCGTCCCGAAGACCGCGTTGATCGCGACGACGACCAGCGACGCGATCAGCGTCAGCTCCATCGCCGCCACGGCCTGCGGGCTCGAGATCGCGTCCCAGAAGCTGGCCAGCCCTCCTCGAACGACCGCGAGACCACCGCCGCGATCGGCAGCAGCACCATGATCGAGAGGTAGCCGACGACGAGCCCCCGGGTGAGGGCTGGCCCCCCCAGGCGGGGCACTGCAACCCGCCTGGGGGGCGCCTCACTGTGAGCTACGGAAGCCACTACTCGAGCGGCACTCCGAGCTCAGCCTCGACGTCGGCGACCTTGCCGTTCTCCGGATCGAAGAACTCGGTGGCGACCTTGCTCCCAGCCACCGAACTCCTCGATCTCGAAGAGGCCGGGCGGAGTCGGGAACTCGTCCTCGAACTCGGCGAGGACCTTCTCGTCGACCGGGCGGTAGCCGTTCTCGGCGAACAGCGTCTGGCCCTCCTCGGAGAGGAGGAAGTCGCGGAACTCCTGCGCCGTCTCGGCGTTCTCCGCCTCGGTCGGGACCACGCCGATCGTCTCGATCAGGATCGTGTCGTCGGGAACCGTGTACTCCAGCTCCTCGCCGGCATCGATCGCGCCGATCGCCTCGTTCTCGTAGGAGAGGGCGACGTCGCCCTGGCCGCCGAGGAACGTGTTCAGCGAGTCACGCGCGCTGGCGTCCTGGACGACCGTGTTGCGCAGCATGTCCTCGACGAACGTGAGCGCCTCCTCCTCGGAGCCGCCGTTCTCGATCACCTGGCCGTAGGCGGCCATGATGTTCCAGCGGGCGCCGCCCGAGGTGAACGGGTTCGGGCGTGATCACGTCGACGTCGTCGCGCAGCAGGTCATCCCAGTCGGTGATGTCCTTCGGGTTGCCGGGGCGCGTGATGAAGGCCACGACCGACTCCTGGATCTGCCGTCGTACTCGTCGTCCTCGGCGTAGTTCGGTCGACGAGGCCGGCGTCGACGAGCCGCGTGATGTCGGGCTCGATCGGCAGGTGGACGAAGTCGGCCGGCTGCCCGGCCTCGACCGCGCGCGACTGGTCGCCGGACGAGCCGAACGAGGCCGAGAACTCGACGCCCTCGCCCTCAGGGGTCTCCTGGAAGGCGGGGATGATCGACTCCTCGTAGCCGGTCTGCGGCGTCGAGTAGGCGACCAGGTCGAGCGACCCGCCGCCGCCCTCGCCGCCGCCGAGCTGTCTTCGCTGCTGCCGCCGCAGGCGGCGACGCCGCCGGCGAGGCCGAGGGCCAGCACGCCCGCGGCCGCGCAGAAAGAGCTTGCGACCGCGGGGCCGCGCGTCCGCCGATCGGCGTTCGCGGCCCCGCCGTGCGGAGCTTTCGAAGTCCTTCATTCGCTTTCTGACCTTTCTTGATTGAAATGGTGGGAAGGCCGGCGGCAGGGTAGCAAAGCCTTCCCCGGCGCAGGGGCGCGACGCCGACAGCACGTTCGCCTGGTTCAGCTGAGGCGGTGCTCGAAGACGCGCTCGAGGCGCTCGTCGCGCCCCTCGGGGTCGCGCGGGACCTTGTCGAGCTTCAGCTCCGAGGCGCGGCCGTCGAGCTCGAGGGTCGCGACCTGGTTGTCGAAGTAGGGGCCCTCGGCGAAGCGCCAGCGGATCCCGGGGTCCGCGACGCCCCACCGCCCTGCGAGCTTCGGGCGATCACCTCGGCCGGCCGCGAGCGGCCGAGCCCGATCGCGCGACGCTCGCGGTTGTCGAGCGCGTTGCGGTACGGCGAGCACACGCCCTGGTAGACGACGCTCTCGATGCCGGCGGCGCGCGGAAAGCGACCTCGGCCAGGTAGGCGTGGTGGACGTCGCCGGAGAGGACGCCGATCGTCGCCGGCGGCGCGGCCGTGTCGCCCGGAGCCGACCTCTCTCGATCAGCCGGGTCAGCCGCAGGAACGAGTCCTCGAACGCCGCCCAGTGATCGAAGTCGAGCTCCTGGCGCATCTTCTCGGCCCAGCTCGCCGCGCCCTCTCCCCAGGCGCCGTCGCAACCCCTCGTTCCAGGCCTCGAGGTTGTGGAAGGCGGGCGCAGCAGGTAGGGTCCGAGGTGCCGATCAGCAGGTGGTCGAACTCCCCCTCGCTCGCGCGCTCGACGACCCAGTCCCACTCGTCGTCGTCGATGATCTTGCGCTCGCCCGGATCGAGGCAGCGGCCGGTGCGCGCGTCGACGACGATCAGCCGCGTCGTGCCGAGGTCGCGGTAGAAGCTCCAGCGCTTGCCCTCGCGCTCCGGTCGTCCTTCTCCATGAACTCGCGCAGCACGGGCCCGGCGTCGTCGCGGTTCTCCTGCACCCGCCGTAGAGCGGGCGCTCGCGCAGCTCCGCCGGCGAGAGGTTGCCGATGAACTGGTAGATCCAGTAGGAGACCATCCCGCCGATCACCCGGTCGCGCCACCAGGCTCCGCCTCCATCTCCTCGCACCAGGCCTCGGAGATGTTCCAGTCGTCGTGCATGTCGTGGTCGTCGATGACCATCGAGCTCGAGACCGTCGAGAGCAGCCAGCGGATCACCGGGTCCGACCACGACTCGCGGTAGAGGCGCGTGTACTCCTCGAAGTCGGCGACCTGGTCGGCGGCGCGCCGGCGGGCCGGCCCTCGCGGCCGTCGATGAACTCCTGCGTCTCCGGCGAGACCTCGTCGGCGTAGACCTGGTCGCCGCAGAGGAACAGGAGGTCCGGGTAGGAGGGCGCGTCGTCGTCGAGGATCGAGAGCGCGAGCGCGTGCAGGGCGTCGAAGCCGCGGCCGTTCTCCTCGTCGCCTCCTTCGGCAGCGTGTAGGGCGGCTCCTGCGGAAGCGCGACCCGGCAGGAGCCGAAGACCAGCTCGATCTGCTCGTCCGCGCGGAACGTCCGCAGCACGCTGGGCGGGAACTCCGAGCCGGCGGCGGCCAGCGCCGCTCGCCGTCGAGCGCCACCTCGTACTCCCGCTCGCCCGGGCTCGAGGTCCTCGACAGCACCAGCGCGAAGTGATGGCCCTGCGACGCAGAAGGTCTGCTCCCTCCGGCCGAGCACCTCGACCTCGCAGGCCGCGTCGGTCTCGACCCAGATCGTCGCGTCGGTGGTTCCGACGTAGCGCAGCAGGGGTCCGAGGACGAGATCGGCCATCGGCCATCCGTACCCGGGTGGACCTCGCCTGAAGCGCGGGCCCCGAGTGCACGCGCTGCATCCTGGGTGGGTGAGGCCTACCTCGACATAGCGTCCCGAGGACGTCCCGCGCTGGCCCCTCTCGGGGTGGCGCTCGCGACGTTCCCGGTCGGGCCCGACACGATCGTCCCGGTCGCCCCCCTATCGCGAGCCACTCTGGGACGTTCTTGGGTGGGGGTCAGGAGAGGTCGGGCAGCCCCTCGTCAGGCGTCGAGGCCTCGGCGTGGAGCTGGCGCGGGATCCGCCCGGCGCGGCGGGCCTCGTACCCGGCCTCGACCGCCTTGCGCATCGCCTCCGCCATCGCCACCGGGTCCTTCGCCCGCGAGACCGAGCTGGCCAGCAGGACGCCCTCGCAGCCCAGCTCCATCGCCATGGCCGCGTCGGAGGCGGTGCCGATCCCGGCGTCGAGGATCACCGGGACGCTCGCGTGCTCGACGATGAGGCGCACGTTGTAGGGGTTGCGGATGCCGGCGCCGGAGCCGATCGGCGAGCCCAGCGGCATCACCGCGGCGCACCCCGCCTCCTCGAGCCGGCCGCGAGCACCGGGTCGTCGTTCGTGTAGGGGAGGACGGTGAAGCCCTCGGCCACCAGGGTCTCGGCCGCCGCGACCAGCTCGACCGCGTCGGGGAGCAGGGTCCGGTCGTCGCCGATCACCTCGAGCTTGATCCAGTCGGTCTCGAACGCCTCGCGGGCGAGCTGGGCGGTCTTCACCGCGTCGCGGGCCGTGTAGCAGCCGGCCGTGTTCGGCAGGCAGAACAGCCCGAGGCGGTCGACGACCTCGAGCACCGAGCCCTGGGCCAGCGGGTCCACGCGGCGCAGCGCGACGGTGACGATCTCGGTCCCGGACGCCTCGAGCGCCCGCTCCATCACCTCCAGCGAGCGGAAGCCGCCGGTGCCGACGATCAGGCGCGAGCCCCAGGTGCGCCCGCCCAGCTCGAAGCCGGCCGCCGTCCGGCGCTCGGGTGCTCCCTGCCTCGGCTAGCCACCCTGCACCGCCCTCACGACCTCGACCTCGGCGCCCTCGTCGAGCCGGTGTCGCGTCCCAGTCCGCCCTGCGGGACGACCTCGCCGTCGACGGCGGCGGCCACCCCGCGCCGCTCGCCCGGCGCCCGCTGGCGGCCACCGCGTCGGCGAGCGATGCGCCCTCGGCGAGCTCGACCGTCTCGCCGTTCAGCTCGATCATCATGGCGCCGCGACCCCCTCCGCAGCCGTCGCCGCGAACCGCGCCGGGTCCGCCACCGACACCTCGTCCGCCGGTTCGTCGCCGGCCAGCGCGGCCGCGATCGCCTCGGCCGTCGCCGGCGCCAGCAGGATCCCGTTGCGGTAGTGGCCGGTCGCGAGGAACAGGCCGTCGATCGCGCCCGGGCCGATCAGCGGCGCGTTGTCGGGCGTCCCGGGCCGCAGCCCGGCGGTCGCCTCCTCCAGCTCCAGCTCGGCGACCTCGGGGAGCGCGCGGTAGGCCTCGCGCAGCAGCTCGTGGACGCCGCCCGCGGTGACCGCGGTGTCGAAGCCCCGCTCCTCGACCGTGGCGCCGACGATCAGGCGCCCGTCGCCGCGCGGGACCAGGTAGACGCGCTCGGAGACGACGACCCGCGCACAGGGCGGCGCCGCGCGGCCCGCAGGGTCAGGATCTCCCCCTTCACGGGCCGCACCGGCGGCCGCGCCCGGGCGGAAGCCAGTCCGCGCCCCCGACCAGGCGCCCGCGGCGACGCACCACGCGCGCGGCGCGATGCTCGCCGCCGGAGCCGTCGCGGACGCCCGCGACGGCCGCCGTCGACCAGAGCGCCGTCGCCTCGGCGCCCTCGACGACCTCCGCGCCCGCCGCTTCGGCGGCCGCGCGCAGAGCGCCGACCAGCGCCCCCGGGTCGACGGCCGCCTCGTGCGGGCGCGTGGACGGCCGCGGTGCAGCGGGGGCTCAGCCCGGGCTCGAGCTCCCGCGCCTGGCCGGCGGCGAGCCACTCGGCCTCGAGCCCGAGCTCGCGCATCAGCTCGTGGCGCCGGCGCAGCTCCTCGGCCTCGTCGCGGTCGAAGGCGACGTGAACAGCGCCGAGCGGCAGGTACCCGACCTCGGCGCCGGCGCCTCGGCCAGCTCCTCGGCGAACGCCGGCCAGGCGGCGTGGGAGAGCCGCGCCAGGCGCAGCAGCCGCCTCCTCGCCCCAGGTCGCCTCGCCGACCGGCGCCAGCATCCCCGCCGCCACGCCCGAGGCCCCGGCCCCGGCGCGTCGCGCTCCAGCAGGCGTACGCGCAGCCCCCGCTGGGCCGCCCGCCAGGCACAGGCGAGGCCGATCGCGCCGGCGCCGACGACGATCACGTCGACCTGCTCTGGGGCTCGGCTGGGCACGTGCTCCTCTCTCGGGGGCTCCGGGGCCACCATCCCTGCGCCGGCATTACCCGGGTCAGGTTCAGACGGTCGGCGGCCGCGATGCCGCCCTCTCAGCCCCGGTAGGGCTCCCGTTTCTCACCCCGATGGTACCCCGGCCGGACGGTAATACTGAGAACGTGGCTTGGTATCAACAGTCGGCGCGAAGCCCCGGAGGCGTGACCCGCGCGCGGCATCGAGCGCCTGAGGCCGCCCGCCTCTACTTCGTCTGCGAGGGGCTGCCCGGCGGCGACGCCCCCGACGAGCTGCTCGAGGCGGCGCTGCGCGGCGGCGCCGACCTGATCCAGCTGCGCGAGAAGGCGCCCAGGTGCGCCGAGGAGCTGGTCGCGCTGGCCGAGCCCTTCCGCCGCGCCGCCGATGCCCACGGCGCCCTGTTCATCCTCAACGACCACCCCGACCTGGTCGCGGCCTGCGGTGCCGACGGCGTCCACGTCGGCCAGGACGACGCGCCCGTCGCCGAGGCCAGGGCGGCGGCGGGGCCCGAGGCGCTCGTCGGCCTCTCCACGCACTCCCCCGAGCAGATCGACGCGGCGTGCGCCGCGGAGGGCGACGCCCGCCCGGACCAGATCAGCGTCGGCCCGGTGTGGGAGACGCCGACGAAGGAGGGCCGCCCCGCGACCGGCCTCGAGCTGATCCGCCACGCGGCCGAGCACGCCACGATCCCCTGGTTCGCCATCGGCGGCATCGATCCGGATAACGTCGGCGAGGTGGTGGCAGCAGGTGCCGAGCGGGTGGTCGTGGTGCGCGCGATCCGCGACGCAGCGGATCCCGAGGCCGCGGCCGCGCGCTGCAGACTGCCGCGGACGCGAGCGGAGGATGCGGAGGTGGCTGATCGCGAGCGCAAGCGCGCCGCGCGGCGCAAGCGCAAGGAGCGCGGCGTCCACCGCCAGCAGGACCTGGCGGAGCGGCGCGAGCAGATGGCGGCCGAAGCCGAGGAGAAGAACCAGGCCGCGCGCGAGGCGCTCGAGCCGCTGGAGGAGGACGAGCGCCCCCTGGTGGTGACGATCGGCGCGGTGATCTCGGCCCTCGTCTGCCTCTCGATCGTGATCGGCTATGCGGCGGGCGTCGAGATCGACGGCGAGCGGCCGAACATCCTCCAGGTGATCGCCCCGCTCGTGATCTTCGGGGTCATGGCCTGGGGGATGTGGGAGGCGAAGTACTGGGCGGTGCTCGGCTTCCAGACCGTGCTCCTCTTCGCCCTGATCGGCGCCTCCCTCTCGCTGGTCCTCGCGAGCGCTGGACGCAGGCGATCGGCAACGTCCTGATCATCGCCGGCGCCGGCGCGCTCTTCTTCTTCAACATCAAGGCGATGGCGCGGATCCAGATGCCCGATCGCGCCGACCGCGTCGATAGAGTCGCGCCCGATGGCTGACTCCTACGACGTGATCGTGATCGGCGGTGGGCCGGGCGGCTACGTCGCCGCGATCCGCGCCGCCCAGCTCGGCTTGAAGACCGCCGTCGTCGAGAAGGACAAGGCCGGCGGCCGCTGCCTCAACTACGCCTGCATCCCGGCGAAGACCATGCTGCACACGGCCGAGGTCTACGACCACGCCGTCAACGGCGCCGAGCTGGGCGTCAAGGTGACCAAGGCGGCGCTCGACTGGAAGGCGCTCGGCGAGAGGCGCGCCAACGTCTCCCAGGGGCTCTCGGACGGCGTGAAGTTCCTCTGGGACAAGAACAAGGTCACCATGATCGAGGGCGAGGGCTCGCTGACCGCCGACGGCGACGTCGCGGTCGGCGGCGAGACCTACGGGGCCGGGGCGGTGGTCCTCGCCACCGGCTCGGTCGCGCTGCCGATTCCCGGGGTCGACTTCTCCGACCGCGTCCTCGACACCTGGGGCGCCTGGTCGCTTCCGGCGCTGCCGAAGTCGCTCGCGGTCGTCGGCGCCGGCGCCTCGGGCTCGGAGATCGCCTCGGCCTACGCCCGCTACGGCACCGAGGTGACCCTGATCGAGATGCTCGACCAGATCCTCCCGCTGGAGGACAAGGACTGCGCGCGCGTGGTCGAGCGGACCTTCAAGCAGCAGGGCATCAACGTCTCCACCGGCACCAAGGTCGAGGGCGTCGATGAGGCCGGCGAAGTCGGTGAAGCTGAAGGTCGGCGACTCGGAGATCGAGGTCGACTACCTGGTCATCGCGGGCGGCCGCGCTCCCGACACCGAGGCGCTCAACCTCGCCGAGGCCAAGGTCGAGACCGAGGACGACGGCAAGATCAAGGTCGACGACCACCAGCGGACGTCGAACCCGAAGGTGTACGCGATCGGCGACCTCGTGCGCGGGCCCGCGCTGGCCCACAAGGCGTCCGACGAGGGCATAGTCGCCGTCGAGACGATCGCCGGGGCCGAGACCCACCCGATCGACATCGACCTGATCCCCGGGGCCACCTTCTGCCACCCCCAGGTCGCCAGCGTCGGCATGACCGAGGCGCAGGCGAAGGAGGCCGGGATCGACGTCAAGGTCGCCAAGTTCAAGCTCGGAGGCGTCGGCGCCTCCGCCGTCTACGACGACCGCGACGGGATGGTGAAGATCGTCGCCGAGCCGAAGTACGGGGAGATCGTCGGCGCCCACGTCGTCGGCAACCGGGCGTGCGACATGATCAGCGAGCTGGTCAACGTGATGGCGCTCGAGGGCGGCTACCAGGAGCTCGCGCGCATCATCCACCCCCACCCGACGATCTCCGAGGCGGTCATGGAGGCCGCCCGCGCGGTCGACGGGTGGGCGACGCACGCGTGAGCGTTCATCAGTTACTCGGAGTGATAGCGCTGGCCGCCGCGCATTTCTATGCGTATGGCAAAGGAAAGCGCCACGCGCCGGGCTATAGAAGAATCGGGCCGTGCCCTCCCGCGCCGTCCTCTACTACGACCTCGGCTCGCCCTACGCCTACCTGGCAGCCGAGAGGGTGAACGCCGTCTTCACCGAGGCCGGCGCCGAGGTGCCGGAGTGGCAGCCGATCCTGCTCGGCGGCCTGTTCGCGCGCTTCGGCCGCGGCTCCTGGGCCAACGGCCCCGATCGCGAGGAGGGGCTGCGCGAGGTCGAGCGCCGCGCGTCCGCCTACGGCCTGCCGCCGATCCGCTGGCCCGAGCCGTTCCCGGGCAACACGCTGCACGCGATGCGGGTCGCGACGTTCGCGAAGGACATCGGCCGCACGGTCGCCTTCTCGCTCGCGGCATTCCGCCAGGCGTTCGCCGCCGGCCGCGACCTGACCGACCCCGACAACGTGCTGGTCGCCGCCGCGGCGGCGGAGATGCACCCGCGGGCGATCGAGGTGGCGGTCGGGCGCGACGCGGTCAAGGGCGCGCTCCGCGAGGCGACCGACCGGGCCGGCGACCTCGGCGTGGTCGGCGTGCCGTCGGTGGTCGTGGGCAGCGAGGTGTTCTGGGGGGACGACCGGCTGGAGGAAGCCGCCGAAGCGGCGGGCCACTAGTCTCGCAAGCGGTGGACATCGACGCTGTCGAGACTGAGGAGTGGCTCGAGGCCCTGGACGCCGTCGTCGAGAACGACGGCCCGCGGCGGGCGCACGATCTCGTCGAGCGGGTGGTCGAGCGGGCGCGGCTGAAGGGGGCCGCGATCGAGTACGTAGGCCCAACCCCCTACGTCAACACGATCCACCGCCAGGACGAGCCGCCGCTGCCCGGTGACCCGGCGATGGAGCGGCGGGTGCGGTCCCTCATCCGCTGGAACGCGATCGCCACGATCCTGCGGGCCAACAAGGAGTCCTCGGAGCTCGGGGGGCACATCGCCAGCTTCCAGTCGGCGGCGATGCTCTACGAGATCGGCTTCAACCACTTCTGGCACGCGCCCACCGCCGAGCACGACGGCGACCTCGTCTACATACAGGGGCATTCCTCGCCCGGGATCTACGCGCGCGCCTACCTCGAGGGCCGGATCACCGAGGAGCAGCTCGAGGGCTTCCGCCAGGAGGTCTCCAGGCCCAGCGGGCTCTCCTCGTACCCGCACCCGTGGCTGATGCCGGACTTCTGGCAGTTCCCGACCGTCTCGATGGGCCTGGGGCCGATCATGGCCATCTACCAGGCGCGGTTCATGCGCTACCTCACCGACCGCGGGATCAGGGACACCTCCGGGCGCAAGGTCTGGGCCTTCCTCGGCGACGGGGAGTGCGACGAGCCCGAGTCGCTCGGCGCGATCGCCCTTGCCGGCCGCGAGCGGCTGGGCAACCTGGTCTTCGTCGTCAACTGCAACCTGCAGCGCCTCGATGGCCCCGTCCGCGGCAACGGCAAGATCATCCAGGAGCTGGAGACCATCTTCCGCGGCGCCGGCTGGAACGTGATCAAGGTGATCTGGGGCGACCGCTGGGATCCGCTGCTGGAGGCCGACCACGACGGCCTGCTGGTGAAGCGGATGGAGGAGGCGGTCGACGGCGAGTACCAGGTCTACAAGGCGCGCGACGGGGCGTATGTCCGCAAGCACTTCTTCGGGAAGTACCCGGAGCTGCTCGAGCGGGTGGAGCACATGACGGACGAGGAGATCTGGGACCTGAACCGCGGGGGGCACGACGCGAAGAAGGTCTACGCCGCCTATGCGGCGGCACAGGCGTCCGAGCACACCCCGACGGTGATCCTCGCGAAGACGATCAAGGGCTACGGGATGGGCGAGGCCGGCGAGGGCCAGAACATCACCCACCAGCAGAAGAAGATGAACGAGGAGGCCCTGCAGGCCTTCCGCGACCGCTTCGAGCTGGAGGTCACCGACGAGGAGGTCGAGCGGATCGCCTTCCACCGCCCCCCGGAGGACTCGGCGGAGCTCACCTACATGCGCGAGCGCCGCGAGGCGCTCGGCGGGCCACCTCCCGACCCGGCGCCAGCGGGTCGACACCCCGCTTCCCGTTCCTCCGCTCGAGATCTTTCAATCCCAGCTCGACGGCACCGGCGAGCGCGAGATCTCCACGACGATGTCGTTCGTCCGCATCCTCGCCGCGCTCCTTCGCGACGACGAGCTGGGCGCGCGGGTCGTGCCGATCGTCCCCGACGAGTCGCGGACCTTCGGGATGGAGGGGATGTTCCGCCAGCTCGGGATCTACTCGCACGTCGGCCAGCTGTACGAGCCCGAGGATGCCGGCAGCCTGATGTTCTACCGCGAGGACCGCGAGGGCCAGGTGCTCCAGGAGGGGATCAACGAGGCGGGCGCCTTCTCGTCGTGGATCGCGGCGGCGACCTCCTACTCCAACCACGACGTGCAGATGGTGCCCTTCTACATCTTCTACTCGATGTTCGGGTTCCAACGGATCGGCGACCTGGCCTGGGCCGCCGGCGACTCGCGGGCGCGCGGCTTCCTCGTCGGCGGGACCGCCGGGCGCACGACCCTCAACGGCGAGGGCCTCCAGCACGAGGACGGCCACAGCCACCTGCTGGCGTCGACCATCCCCAACTGCGTCTCCTACGACCCGGCCTACGCGCTGCGAGCTGGCCGTGATCGTCCACGAGGGCCTGCGCCGGATGGTGGCCGAGCAGGAGGATGTCTTCTACTACCTGACCGTGATGAACGAGAACTACCCCCACCCGAAGCTGCCGCAGGGCTCGGAGGAGGGGATCCTGCGCGGCATGTACCGGTTGCGCGAGGCCGACGGCGCCGCGGTGCGGCTGCTCGGCTCGGGGACGATCCTGCGCGAGGTCGAGGCCGCGGCCGACCTGCTCGCCTCCGACTTCGGCGTCGCGGCGGAGGTCTGGAGCGTCACCAGCTGGACCGAGCTGCGCCGCGATGGCCTCCGCTGGGATCGCGAGCGTCGCCTGAAGCCGGACGCCGAGCCGGGGAGGCCCTGGGTCACGGAGTGCCTCGCGGGCGTCGAGGCCCCGGTGGTCGCGGCCACCGACTACATGAAGGCCCTGCCCGACGGGGTCCGGGCCTGGGTGCCGGGGCCCTTCGACGTCCTCGGCACCGACGGCTTCGGCCGCAGCGACTACCGGCGCCACCTTCGAGGCTTCTTCGAGGTCGACCGCCGGCACGTCGCGCTCGCCGCACTGCGAGCGCTGGCCGCCGAGGGCTCCGTGAAGCCGTCGGTTGCGGCGGAGGCCATCGAGCGCTACGAGATCGACCCGCGAGCTCCCGATCCGGCGGTCTCGTGATGATGGCCGAGCCGCGCGAGGTTCTCGTCCCCGACATCGGCGACTTCGCCGACGTCCCGGTGATCGAGATCCTGGTCAAGCCGGGCGACGAGGTCGGCGCCGACGCTCCGCTCGTGACGCTCGAGTCCGAGAAGGCGACGATGGACGTTCCCTCACCGTTCGCCGGGAAGATCGTCGAGCTCAAGGTGGACGTCGGCGACACCGTCTCCGAGGGTTCCGTCATCGCCCTGATCGAGCCGGCTGAGGCCGGCGCGATCTCGACCCAGGAGGCGCCGGTCGAGTCGGCGATCGTGGCAGAGGAGCAGGAGAGCGACGGGACCGAGGAGCGAGCGAGCAGAAGGCCCCGGACGACGCTTCGCCAGCCCGGCGCACCGTCCTCGGATCCACGCCGGCGGATTCGCCGGGGACCATCCCCTCACCCGACTCTCGGACGCGATCTATGCCAGCCCCGGAGTGAGGCGGCTCGCGCGTGAGCTGGACCTGGACCTGTCGGGGATCAAGGGAACGGGGCGCAAGGGGCGGATCACGCGCGAGGACGTGAAGGCCGCGCTGGCCGCGCCCGCGGCGGCCGGCGGCGGCGGGATCCCCGGCCTCGAGATCGCCCCGTGGCCCCAGGTGGACTTCGCGAAGTACGGCGAGATCGAGCGGGTCCCGCTGTCGCGGATCAAGAAGATCAGCGGGCCCAACATCGCGCGCAACTGGGTGATGATCCCCCACGTCACCCACCACGACGAGGCGGACATCACCGACCTCGAGGCGTTCCGCAAGCAGGTCAACTCCGAGCAGCAGGACGTGAAGGTGACGATGGTCGCGCTGCTGATCAAGGCCAGCGTCGGCGCGCTGCGGCAGTTCCCCGAGTTCAACTCCTCGCTCGACGGAGACGAGCTGGTGATCAAGCGCTACTACAACATCGGCTTCGCGGCCGACACCCCCCAGGGACTGATGGTGCCGGTGATCAAGGAGGCGGACCGCAAGGGGCTCCTCGAGATCGCGGGCGAGCTGACCGAGCTCTCCGGCAAGGCCCGCGAGGGCAAGATCACCGCGGAGGAGATGCGCGGCTCGACCTTCACGATCTCCTCGCTCGGCGGCATCGGCGGCACCGGGTTCACGCCGATCGTGAACGCGCCCGACGTGGCGATCCTCGGCGTGACCCGATCGAGGATGCGGCCCGTCTGGAGCGGCCAGGAGTTCGAGCCGCGGCTGATGCTCCCGCTCTCGCTCTCCTACGACCACCGCGTGATCGACGGCGCGGCGGCCGCCCGCTTCGTCGCCCACCTCGCGACCGAGCTCGGCGACCTGCGGCGAGTGCTGCTCTGATGCAGGTCACCGTGCCCGACATCGGCGACTTCGCCGACGTCCCGGTGATCGAGATCCACGTCGCGCCGGGCGACAAGGTCGAGCCCGAGGCACCGCTCGTCACGCTGGAGTCGGACAAGGCGACGATGGACGTCCCGTCGCCGGCCGCGGGGACCGTGAAGGAGGTCCTGGTCGAGCTGAACGACGAGGTGTCGGAGGGCACGCCGATCGTCGAGCTCGAGGTGGCGGACGGCGACCCCGGGGAGGGGTCGGGCATTGCCCCCGACTCAGCGTCTCGCGACGAAGCCGGCGCGGACTCCGAGGACGGCGACGCGCTCGACAAGGCTTCCCTGGGCGCAACACCCGACCCCTCCCCAGCGCGTGCCGAGCTTCCAGACGCCGACCGCACCACGCAGGTGCTGGTGATCGGCTCGGGGCCCGGTGGGTACACGGCCGCGTTCCGCGCCGCCGACCTCGGCCTCGAGGTGACGCTCGTCGAGCGCTACGAGTCGCTCGGCGGGGTGTGCCTCAACGTGGGCTGCATCCCCTCGAAGGCCCTGCTCCACGCCGCCCGGGTCACCGCGGAGGCGGAGGAGGCGGCCGGCTTCGGGCTGAAGTTCGGCGACCCGGAGATCGACGTCGACAGGCTGCGGGGCTGGAAGGAGGAGGTCGTCGGCAAGCTCACCGGCGGGCTGGACGGGCTGGCGCGGCAGCGCAAGGTCGAGGTCGTGACCGGCACCGCCAGCTTCACCTCCGACCACACCGTCGACGTCGACGGCACCTCGATCGCCTTCGAGCACTGCATCCTCGCCACGGGCTCGCGAGGCGGCGATGCTCCCCGGGCTGCCCGACGACGAGCGGATCGTCGACTCCACCGGCGCGCTCGAGCTGCCCGGGATCCCGGAGCGCCTGCTCGTGGTGGGCGGCGGGATCATCGGCCTGGAGATGGCCACCGTCTACGACGCGCTCGGGAGCGCGGTCGACGTGGTCGAGCTGACGGATCAGCTCATCCCCGGCTGCGACCCCGACCTGGTGAAGCCGCTCCACGCCCGGATCGGGGAGCGCTACGAGTCGATCCTCCTCTCCATCGGAGTCGCCTCGGTCGAGGCGGTGAAGGACGGCTTGAAGGTCTCGTTCGAGGGCGACGGAGCCCCCGACCCGCGGACCTACGACCGCGTTCTGATCGCGATCGGCCGTCGGGCGAACGGCGACTCGCTGGGCCTGGAAGCCGCAGGGGTGGAGGTGGATGACCGAGGCGAGATCGCGGTCGACGAGCAGCGGCGCACCAACGTCCCGCACATCTTCGCCATCGGCGACCTCACCGGCGCCCCGATGCTCGCCCACAAGGCCAGCCACGAGGGCGTCGTCGCAGCCGAGGTGATCGCCGGGAAGAACGTGGTCTTCGACCCCCGCGCCATCCCCTCGGTCGCCTACACCGACCCCGAGGTGGCTTGGACGGGGCTGACCGAGGCCGAGGCGGTCGCCTCGGGAACCGACTACGAGCGCGCTGCCTTCCCCTGGCAGGCGTCGGGGCGGGCGCTGTCGCTGGCGCGGCCCGATGGCCTGACCAAGCTCCTGGTCGACCCCGATAGCCGGAGGGTGCTCGGCGCCGGGATCGTCGGCCCCAACGCCGGCGAGCTGATCGCCGAGGCGACGCTCGCGATCGAGATGGGAGCCGACGCCGAGGACCTCGGCCTCACGATCCACGCGCACCCGACGCTGTCGGAGACGGTGATGTTCGCGGCCGAGATGGCCGAGGGCACGATCACCGACCTCTACGCCCCCAAGCGCAAGCGTGGCTGAGGCGCCCTCCGCCAGGGGAGGCGGCGAGGTCGTCGAGCCGACCCAGGGCGAACTCGCCCACGCCCGGCGCGTCGCCGAGGCGAAGGCAACCGTCCCCCACGTCTACTTCGAAGCGCAGGCGGATACCGGCGACGGTGCGGGGCCGTCGACCGCCGACCTCGTCGCCGTGACCGCGCTGGCCCTGCGCGAGTTCCCGCGGCTGAACGCCACGTACCGCGACGCCCGCTTCGAGCTCCACTCGCGGGTGAACATCGGGGTCGCGGTGACTGCTGGCGAGGGGCTCGTCTACCCGACCATCCACGACGCCGACGAGAAGGATGGCGGCGCCATCGCCGCCGAGCTGACGGCGCTGACCCAGCGCGCCCGCGACGGAGAGCTGACGCAGCCGGAGGTCTCGGGGGCGACGTTCTCGGTCGCCGACCTGGCCCCGCTCGGGCTCTCCCGGGCGAGCCTGGTGATCAATCGCGGTCAGGCCGCGATCCTCGCGGCCGGCGCCCCCACGAGCGGCGCCAGGGCTCTCTCGCTCGCATGCGACAACCGGATCGTGCAGGCACCCGACGCGGCGGGGTTCCTCCGCGTCGTCGCGGAGCAGCTCGCGCGCCCGCATCCCTGACCAACCACTGGCCTAAACGTCCGTTCGGGGGGCGATCGCGAACCCACCCACGGTCGTGTGCCGATGCTCACCCGGGAGAGCCTGGGAGAAGACGTGGCCACGATCCAAGCGCGCGGACATCTCGTGCACACCGACCTCGTTCGCCTGATGCTGCTGGCCCGTGGCCTCGAGCGCCGTGCCCTCGATTCGCACCTTGGCCCGGCCTCACGCCACGGGCGCATGCGAGGGCTGGGCGCAGAGGCGGTCGCGGTGGGAGCCGCGGCGGCGCTTGGGCCCGACGACAGGCTCTTCGCCCCGGACCGCTACCTGGCGGCACACCTCACGAGGGGGCTCGCGGCGGAGGACTACCTGGTGCGCTGCCTCGGCGGCGACGGCCGGGTGCAGGCCAGGGCCGGGGACGCGATCGGCTTCGCCTCGCCGGGTAACGAGCTGATCGACCTCGCGGCGGGGGCGGCGCTCGCGCTCCAGCTTCGTGACGCCCCCGGTGTCGCGATGGCCCTGGTTCCAGCGGAGGCCTACGAGAGCGGTCGCTGCGATCACGCGATCCGTGCCGCGACGTCGCGCCGGCTGCCTCTGGTTGCGGTGATCGAGGGCCCAGCGGCCCCTCCCGAGGGAAACGGGGGCGTCGCCGACGGACTCGCGGTCGAAGCCGTTTCGAGCGCGGCGCGCACCGCGGTCGGCGAGGCTCGCGCGGGCGGGGGGCCGGTGATCCTCGTGTGCCGCGACGACGACTCCGGCGATCGCGACAACGGGGAGCGCGACCCGATCCGGCGGGAGCTGCGCTGGCTGGCCTGTAACGCTGCGACGCGCCCCCTGATCGCGCCCCTTCGGGACGACGTGGCGGCCCGGATCAACGCCGCGGATCGCCGCGCGAAGCTCCTGCTCTCCAGAGCGAGGCGACGCCAGGAGATCGTCGCGTGAGCGAGACGCGCGTCCGCTACCGCGACGCCGTCGCCGAGGCGCTGCGGATGGAGATGCACCGCGACCCCGCCGTGGTTCTCCTGGAGGGCGCGCGCGACGAAACCGGGAACGGTGCGACCGGCGCGACCGAGGGGTTCCGCAAGCTGTTCGGGGAGCGCTTCGTCTCGCTCCCCGTGGGCGGGGATTCGATAATTGGCACGGCTGCCGGCGCCGCGGCGGCCGGGATGCGGCCCGTCTGCGAGATCCCCCTCGCGGAGTTCGGCGCCGGGGCCTTGGGCGAGTTGACCCGGGTCGCAGAGCTGTGCAGGGCGGAGCGCGTGGAGCTGCCGCTCCTGCTGCGGATCCCGCTCGGCGGCCTCTCCTCCGGTGGCGCCGCGGATGGAGCTCTCGACCCCGAGACGTGGCTGCTCGGCCTGGAGGAGGTGAGGGTCGTGGCGCCGTCCACCCCGGAGGACGCGAAGGGCATGATCGCGTCGGCGCTGCGGCACCCCGGCCCGGTCTGCATGCTCGAGCACGAAGCCCTGTCCGACGTAGTCGGGGCCGTGCCCGAGGGCAGCCATCGAACGCCGCTCGACGAAGCCCGAGTCGTGCGGGAAGGCGAGCGGCTGACGCTCATCGCGTTCGGGCCGGCCGTGCTCCTCGCCGAGCGTGCCGCGAGCGAGCTTGGCGACGTCGTCGAGGTCATCGACCTCCGCACACTTCAGCCCCTGGACGACGCGGCGATCCTCGCCAGCGTCCGGCGCACCGGCAAGGTCCTGATCGTCGCCGAGGCGAACCGGTCGTTCCGCGTCGGCGGTGAGGTCGCCGCTCTCGTCACGGAGCGGGCGTTCGAGTACCTTGACGCGCCCCCGCGCCGCATCGTCATCTCCGCCCCCGACGCCGCCGCGATACAGGCGGCCGACGGGACCCAAGGCGCCGTGAAGGCGATCAGGGAGGCCTGCCTTGAGCTCCTCGGGTACTGATCACGCCGGCCTCATCGAGGTGACCATGCCGGAGGGCGGCGACGAGGCCGAGGTCCGGGCCTGGAGGAAGCGACCCGGCCAGCGGGTCGGGGAAAACGAGCCGATCTGCCTCGTGGACGTGCACGGCTTCCAGGCCGAGGTCACCTCGCCCGCCGCCGGGACGGTCGCTCGCCTCCTGGTGGGCGTGGCGTCCCGCGTCACGAGCGGCCAGCCCCTGGCCGAGATCGCACCGGAGGTGGCCGAGCCGGAAGTCGTCGCGCCGGAGCCCGAGCTGGAGGAACCCGAGGCGCTCGAGCCGGAGGTCGAGCCGGGGCCAGAGGAGCCCGAGGCGGCCAAGCCCGAGCCAGAGTCCGGGCCCGCCCCGGTCGACATGGCCACCTTCCGCTCCCCCGCCGTGCGGCGACTCGCCTCCCTCCACAGCGTCGACCTCGACCGGATCACGGGAACCGGGCGCGATGGGCGGATCACCAAGTGGGACGTGGAGCGCGAGATCGGCGAATCGGGCTTGAAACGTCTCCCAGTGGGAATAGAATCCCCGTAACGATTCGCACCAGAAGCGCGAATCGAGTTCGAATTGACATAGGGCGCTGAGGTGGAACCCTCGGCTCCCGTCGTCCAGTAGGCGCCGCGGAGGAGATCCCGATGCGGCATCAACCGGCCGGCCCGCAGGAGATCCCGAAGGGCGGCCACGCACGAAGGGCGGAGAGATGAAGCGAAGCGACGGCGCCGTCGCGAGCGAGCACGCGCGCGAGCGGGTGAACGGCGCGCTGCACGAGCTGGCAGAAGGCAATGGTGCGGCGACCCCACACCTGGAGCGGGGCGACCGGGCGAACCTGTTTCGATTCATGGCGACCATGCGCGCCGCCGAGGAGCGCGGCCTGACCCTGTACCGGCAGGGCAAGGTGCCGGGCTCCTTCTATGACGGCTGCGGCCAGGAGGCGATCTCGGTCGGCGCGGCGTACACGCTCGCGCCCGAGGACCGGATGTGCATCCTCCATCGCGACCTGGGGGCGCATTTCGTCCGCGGCGTCAGCCCGGACCGCTACCTCGCCAACTACATGGGGCGCTCCGGAGGCGTCACCGGCGGCAAGGACGGGAACATGCACTTCGGCGACCGCGCGCTCGGCTGCGTCGGGATGGTCTCGATGCTGCCCGACATGGCGCCCGTCGCCACCGGGATGGCGCTCGCCTTCAAGGCGCGCGGCGAGCCGCGCGTCGCGATGACCTTCTTCGGAGAGGGCTCGACCGCCAACGGCCAGTGGCACGAGGCGATGAACCTCGCCGGCGTCCGGCACCTTCCCGTCGTCTTCATCCTCGAGAACAACCAGTTCGCCTACTCCACGCCGAATGAGCTCGAGTTCGCCGTCGACCCGGTCGAGCGGGCGAGGACCTACGGCTTCCCCGGCGTGGCGGTGGACGGCAACGACGTCGAGGCCGTCTTCGACGCGGCGCGGGTCGCCGTCGATCGCGCACGGGCCGGCGGCGGGCCGACGCTGATCGAGGCTCAGACGATGCGGATGCACGGCCACGGCGCCCATGACGACATGAGCTACGTCCCGCCCGAGCTGTTCGAGGAGTGGTCGGCGCGCGACCCGATCGACCGCTACGAAGAACGCCTGGTCGCCGAGCACGGCTTCTCGGCCGACGAGGTAGCCGCGATCCGGTCGGAGGTCAAGGCCCACGTCGACGAGTGCGCCGCCACCGCGCTCGAGTCCCCCATGCCCGACCCGGCCGCAGCGACCGAGGGCGTGTTCGCGGACGGCTGGGAGCCACTGGGCAACGGCCAGGCGCCCTGGTCGCGGTGGGCGGCGAACGAGAGGAGCGCAGCGTGAGCGCGGCGACGACCGGATCCGTCGCGGCCGTCCCGGATGACGGAACCGACGCGCCATCCACGAGCCGCGAGATGACCTACCTGGAGGCGATCTCCGACGGCCTTCGCGAGGAGATGCGCCGCGACGAGACGGTGATCTGCTTCGGGCAGGACATCGGCGCCTTCGGCGGTGCCTTCAAGGTCACCGACGGCTTCATCGAGGAGTTCGGCGAGGGCCGGGTGATCGACGCGCCCCTGGCCGAGAACGCCATCATCGGGGCCGCGGTGGGTGCCGCCGCCGAGGGCCTGAAGCCGGTCTGCGAGATGCAGTTCGCCGACTTCATCGCCTGCGGCTTCGACCAGCTGGTGAACGTCGCTGCGAAGCTCCACTACCGCCAGGGCGTGGCGGTGCCGATGGTCGTCCGCCTGCCGTCAGGCGGCGGCTTCTCCGGCGGCCCGTTCCACTCCCAGAACCCCGAGGCCTGGTTTCTCCAGGCGCCGGGCCTCAAGGTCGTGGCGCCGGCGTTCGCCGCCGACGCCAAGGGCCTGCTCGTGAGCGCAATCCGCGACCCCAACCCCGTCTGCTTCCTCGAGCACAAGGGGCTCTACCGGAACGTCAAGGGGGACGTGCCGGACGGCGAGCATGCGGTCGAGCTCGGGAAGGCCCGCGTGGTCCGCGAGGGCGACGAGCTGACGGTCATCGCATACGGTTCCACCGTCCATCTCGCCTTTGACGCGGCTGAGGAGCTGGGCGAGGACGTCGAGGTACTCGACCTGCGCTCGCTCTGCCCGCTCGACACCGAGGCGATCCTCGCGAGCACGCGCAAGACCGGCAAGGTCCTCGTGGCGCACGAGGCAACGCGCTCGTGCGGCGTCGGGGCCGAGGTGGCGGCGTTCATCACCGAACACGCCTTCGAGGACCTCGACGCACCCGTTCGCAGGCTCACAGCGCCGGACGTACCAATCCCGTTCTCGCCGCCGCTCGAGCAGGCGGTCCTGCCCCAGCCCGACGACATGAAGGAGGCGATCGATGAGCTCCTCGCGTACTGAGGGCACCACGACCGCGGTCGAGGTCCTGATGCCGCAGATGGGCGTCTCCGTCGCCGAGGGCACGATCCTCGAATGGCGCAAGCAGGTGGGAGAGCCGGTCGAGGCCGACGAGACGATCGCCGACGTCACCACGGACAAGGTGGACGTCGAGATCCCCTGTCCGGCCTCGGGAGTCCTGACGAGGATCCTCGTGGAGGCCGGCGAGACGGTGGCCGTCGGAACGCCGATCGCCGAGATCGGTGAGGGATCGGCCGCGGGTCCTGTCGCCGGGGAGGGGGCCTCCCCGGACTTCCGGGCCGAGGGTCCGGCTTCCGGAGAGACCCCCTCCCCCGCGCCACCCGCGGGTGAAGCCGACCGGTCGACGTTCTACTCCCCGGTCGTTCGGAGAATGGCTGACGAACATGGGGTCGATCTCGCGCAGGTCGAGGGGACCGGAATCGGCGGACGGATCCGAAAGCGCGATGTGAAGGCCTACATCGAGGGCGGCGGGAACGGAGCGACGGCGGCCCCGGCGAAGGCCGAGCGGCCGATGCACATCGAGTCGCCCTACGTGCCCGACGAGGCGCCGGCGACGAACGGAGACGCTGGCCGCCGCGAGCCGATGTCGCCAATGCGCCAGGCGATCGCCAAGCACATGGTCGAGAGCCGCCGCACATCGGCGCACTGCACGACGATCGTCGAGGTCGACATGAGCCGAGTGGCTGCCCGCCGCGCCGAGCTGAAGGAGACCCTGGCGCGCCGCGGAGTCCCGCTCACCTACCTCGCGTTCGTCGCGAGGGCGACGGTCGAGGCGCTCGGCGAGTACCCGGTGCTGAACGCGTCGGTCGACGGAAATGACCTCGTCTTCCACGACGACGTCAACCTCGGCATCGCGGTCGCGCTGGACGAGGGCCTGATCGTCCCGGTCATCCCGAAGGCACAGCGCCTCAGCCTGGAGGGGCTGGCCGCGGCGATAGCAGATGTCGCGGAGCGGGCACGCTCGAAGAAACTCGAGCCCGACGAGGTCCACGGCGGCACGTTCACGATCACGAACCCGGGGCAGTTCGGGGCCGTGCTCGCCACCCCGATCATCAACCAGCCCCAGGTCGCGATCCTCGACCTCGAGGCCATCGTGAAGCGGCCCGTGGTTGTGGAGGGCGACGCAATCGCCGTCAGGCCGATGACGTTCCTGCCGATGTCCTGGGACCACCGTGCCCTGGACGGGGCCACCGCGGCGAGGTTCCTGGCCGCGGTCAAGGCCCGCCTCGAGTCCTGGGAGGCCGACTGATGGCCATCGCGGTCGCAGCCGAGCGGGCGCCGGCCACGCACGAGGAGGTCGTCGCGACCACGGGGTCGCGCAGCGGGTACGAGATCGTCGTTGCCATCCACTCGACCGCGCTCGGGCCGGCGCTGGGCGGGGTGCGGATGTGGACATACGCGCACCCCGGCGACGCCGAGCGCGACGCCCTCCGCCTGTCGGAGGGGATGACGCTGAAGGCGGCCGCCGCCGGCCTCGACCTCGGGGGCGGGAAGGGTGTGATCTGCCTACCGCGGGGGCACGGCGATCCGGGGGGCCGGCGCCGGGCGCTGCTCGACTTCGGGGACATCGTCGAGTCGCTCGAGGGCCGGTACATCACCGCAGAGGACGTGGGCGCCTCGCCCGCGGACATGGAGGTGATCGCCGAGGGCACGTCCCACGTCACGGGCCTGCCCGCCGAGGACGGCGGGTCGGGCGACCCGAGTCCGGTGACCGCAGTCGGCGTCGAGGCGGCGATGCTCGCCTGCGCCGCCGAGCGCTGGGGTACGGATGACCTGCGCGGGCGGCTGGTCACGATCGTGGGACTGGGCCACGTCGGCGGGCGGCTCGCCCGGCTCCTTCGTGACCGCGGCTGCGAGCTGATGGTCGCCGACGTCGACCCCGTGAAGCGGGCCCTCGCCGAGACGCTGGGGGCGCGCTGGGTGCCGGCCGCCGTCGCCATGCGCGCCGAGTGCGACGTGCTGGCTCCCTGCGCCCTGGGAGGGGCCATCACCGCTGAGGCGATCGCCCGGCTGCGATGCGGGATCGTGTGCGGCGCCGCCAACAACCAGCTGGCGAAGCCGGCACTGGCCGACGGTCTCGCCGCCCGGGGCATCCTCTACGGACCCGACTTCATCGCCAACGCAGGGGGGCTGATGAGCGTGTACGGCGAGCTTCACGACTACGGCACCGAGCAGGCGCTGGAGCTGGCCCGGGGCATCGAGGGGACGATGGCGGCGGTGCTCGGCGAGGCACGCCGGGCCGGCACGACGCCCCTCGAGGCGGCCCGCAGGCTGGCCGAGCAGCGCCTCACCGCCGCCGTGCCACACTGACCGCATGACCGACGAGGTCTGGGTCGTACGCAGCGGGCAGGTCCCCTACGCCTACGCGCGCGAGGCGCAGAAGGCGCTGGAGTCGGCGCGCCATGCGGGCGATGTCCCCGACGTACTGCTCTTGCTCGAGCATCCGCCCGTCTACACCAAGGGGCGCCGCGCGACCGCGGATGAGCTGCCGATGGGCGAGAGCTGGTACCGCATGCAGGGGATCGACGTGACCGGGACCGACCGCGGCGGGCGGGTCACCTACCACGGGCCCGGCCAGTTGGTCGGGTACCCGATCGTCTCGCTGAAGCCGTACGGCGATGACGTCCACGCCTACGTTCGGAGGATGGAGCAGGTGATGATCGAGGCGCTGGCCGCGTACGGCATCGAGGCGCAGACGATCGACGACCTCACCGGGGTGTGGACGGCCGGCCCGCGCCCGGACGACCCCGCGGCGTTTGCGGCGGGTACGGAGACCGCTCGCAAGATCGGCTCGATCGGCGTTCACGTGAACCGGGCGGTGACCACCCATGGCTTCGCGATCAACGTCAACAACGACCTGCAGCCGTTCGATTGGATCGTGCCCTGTGGCATCGACTCGTGCCGGATGACCTCGCTCACCCGCGAGCTGGGTGCCGAGCAGAACCTCCAGGCGTTCGGATCCACCGTCGCCGAGCGGTTCGGAGCCGTGTACGAGCGCGAGCCGGTGGAGACAGCCTCGGCTCGCCTCGCCGAGCTCGTCGCGGGCGTCGAAGCGCTGGTGTCGGACGCCCGCGCCCCGGTACGGTAGGAGCGATGGCCGAGACCGCCGAGCGCATCCACGTCACCCGGTCGCGGGCCAACCCCGGCGGCGCCCACATTGCCGAGGGCCGCCCCTTCCGCGAGCGCAAGCCACCCTGGCTGAAGGTCCCGGCGCCGGGCGGGCCCACCTACCGCCGCCTGAAGGCGGCGATCGAGGCCGAGGGCCTGCACACCGTCTGCGAGGAGGCGAACTGCCCCAACGTCGGCGAGTGCTGGGAGCGCGGCACGGCCACCTTCATGATCCTCGGCGACGTGTGCACCCGCCGCTGCGGGTTCTGCAACGTGCAGACCGGAAAGCCGACCTGGAACGACCCGCTCGAGCCTATGCGGGTCGCGAACCAGGTGAAGCGCATGGGGCTCACCCACGCGGTCATCACGTCGGTCGACCGTGACGACCTCCCCGACTACGGGGCGTCCGCCTTCGTCGGCGTGATCCGCTCGATCCGGATGCAGGCGCCCGGCTGCAAGGTCGAGGTGCTGACACCTGACTTCCGCGGGCAGGAGATGCCGCTGGCCCGCGTCATCGCCGAGCGCCCCGATGTCTTCAACCACAATGTCGAGACGGTGCCGCGGCTGTACCCGAAGGCGCGACGCGGCTCGGACTTCCTGCGCTCGGCCCGGGTGCTGCGGACCGCGAAGGAGATGGGCGGCGACGAGGTCGTCACCAAGTCCGGGCTGATGGTTGGCCTGGGCGAGGACTTCGACGAGATGATCGAGGCCTTCGAGATCCTCCGCGAGCACCGGGTCGAGATCCTCACCGTAGGTCAGTACCTCCGCCCGACCGAGGACCACCTGCCCGTCGTGCGCTACTGGCACCCCGATGAGTTCGAGGCGCTGCGCGAGGCGGCTCTCGGCATGGGCTTCGCCGCGGTGGCGGCCGGGCCGCTCGTCCGCAGCTCATACCACGCCGACGAGTCGGCGCGGGAGGCGGCGGAGAGCCGCGCGGCGGCCTAACGGGGCCCCAGCCGGCGGCACAGGCGTTAGGATCGCGCGGCTGTCTTTGCCGGGGGTGACGGGATCCTGAAGCTGCCGGTGTGCCGACCGAGGAGGTCAGATGACTAACACCACCACGCGCAGGCGCCGCGCCGCGGCCATCGCCGCGTCGTTCTCGCTTGCGCTCGCGGGCGCTGGCTGGGCCGGTTGCGGGGATGACGAGGGCGACGAGGTCACCGACGCGGTGAACCAGGCCCTCGAGGATTCAAGGAGTCGATCCCGAGGAGCTCCAGGACCAGGCGGAGGATCTTCAGCAGCAGGCGGAGGAGGCCGCCGAGGAGGCGGGTGGCGACGCCGAGGAGCTCCAGCAGCAGGCGGAGGAGGCCGCCGAGGAGGCCCAGCAGGCCCTGGAGGACGCCGGCAACTAGGCCGCGACCTGGAGATCAGTGTTCGAGAGCGCCCGGCACCTGCCGGGCGCTCTTGCTTTGCGCACTAGGCTCCGCGGTCCTTGATCCCGCTCAAGGACAACATCCCGACGTCGCGGTTCCCGATCGTGACGGTCCTGCTGATCGTCGCCAACTTCGCGTTCTTCGCCTGGCAGCTCACCTACTCCGGTGAGCGCAGCTCCGACCCGGAACTGCGCGAGCTGGGGATCACCGACGCCGACCTGAACGCGATCGAGTACGGCGCGATCCCGTACCGCATCCTCCACGGCGGCGGCGACTGCGCCGTGGGGGTGGTGCCGCGCGAGAACAGGCGCCCCGCCGCCGACGTGGTCTGCGAGGGCACGTCGAGGTACCGCGAGGCCCAGGAACTGGAGGACGAGGGCGTGGCGCCGCTCGTGCCTGTGGCCACGGCGGCCTGGTGGCTCACGATCGTGACCTCGATGTTCATGCACGGAGGCATCTTCCACATCGCCGGGAACATGCTCTTCCTGTGGGTGTTCGGCAACAACATCGAGGACTCGATGGGGCGCCTGCGGTTTCTCTTCTTCTATCTGGCGGCGGGGGCGGTGGCGGTGTTCGCCCAGGCGTTACTCGAGACCAGCTCGACGATCCCGACGGTCGGGGCGAGCGGTGCCGTGTCCGGCGTGCTCGGCGGCTACATCCTCCTGCACCCGCGGGCGAGGGTGCTGACCATGGTGATCATCGTCTTCTTCTTCACCTTCATCGAGATCCCGGCGATGATCATGCTCGGGATCTGGTTCGCCCTCCAGGCGCTCCCGGTGTTCAGCGAGCTGGCGACTCCTGACGTGGCCGGCGCCGACGGCGGGATCGCATATCTCGCGCACATCGGCGGCTTCCTGTTCGGCCTCGCGACCATCAAGCTCTTCGCCAACCGCTACCAGGGGCCGAAGGGGGCTGCGACGCCGCCGCAACCGGCGCCCGCGACATGAGCGACGACGTCCGCACCGCGGTCCTCGGCGCCGGGATCGCGTTCTGCCTCTTGTTCGGGGGCGTCTCGATCGTGGCGATCTTCGAGTCCGGCCCCAGCACGCGCGGGATCATCCTTGGCGGCATCTCGCTGGCGATCGTGGCGATGATCATGCTCGGCCTGATCGGGGCGATCAGGAACCCTCCGCGCAGGTAGCCCCCTCCTGGAATAGCCTGCGGACGGTGAGCGGCCTGCTGGTGAAGCGCGACGACCTGCGCGAGACCCGGATCGACGATCCTGCGGTGCCGGAACCGGGGCCCGGGCAGGCCTCGCTCGAGGTGAAGACGTTCGGGATGACCGCGAACAACGTCACCTACGCGGTGATGGGGGACGTGATGTCGTACTGGGACTTCTTCCCGGCCGAGGAGGGATGGGGCCGGCTGCCGACCTGGGGCTTCGCCGAGGTCGAGGCCGGCGAGGCCGAGGGCGTGGAGCGCGGCGCGCGCTACTACGGCTACTGGCCCGCGGCGAGCCACCTGCTGGTGACGCCGAGGGGAGGCGACGAACGGGGCTTTATCGACGCCGCGCCGCACCGGGCGGCGCTGCCGTCGGCCTACCACCGCTACCTGCGCACGGACACCGACCCGTTCTACACCGAGGACTCCGAGGGCCTGCAGATGCTGCTGCGCCCGCTCTTCTTCACGTCGTTTCTGATCGACGACCAGCTCGCCGACGACGGCCTCGCCGGCGCCGGCCCGGTGCTGATGGCCAGCGCCTCGTCGAAGACCGCGCTGGCCGCGGCGTTCATGCTGGCCCAGCGCGAGGGCGTCGAGCTGGTCGCGCTCACGTCGGAGCGAAACGCCGAGTTCGTGGACGGGCTCGGGATCTACTCCCGCACGGTCCCCTACGGCGAGATCTCCTCGCTCGACCGCGAGCCGGCGACGTTCGTCGACTTCGCCGGCGACGCCGACGTGCGTCACGCCGTCCACTCCCAGTTCGGCGACGAGCTGAAGCACAGCATGGCGGTGGGCGTGACCCACTGGGAGGAGTTCCAGGGCGGCACCGACCTGCCCGGGCCGCCCCCCAGCTTCTTCTTCGCCCCGACGCGCGTCACCAAGCGCTCGGAGGACTGGGGCGCCGCGGCACTCGAGCGGCGGGTTGCCGAAGCCTGGGGACCGTTCTTCGAGTGGTGCTCGGGCTGGCTCGAGGTGGACACGGCCGAAGGCTTCGAGGCGGCGCGCGACGCCTACCTCGAGGTCCTCGAGGGCAAGGTGCCCGCGAACCGGGCGACGGTGCTGGAGGTGTAGACAGAAAGAGGGCCGGCCCGCTCTCGCGGACCGGCCCTCCCGTCCTCACCCTCGGTGAGCTTTCGCGTTAGTTCCGCGTGATGACCGGGCTCAGGTCGGCCTTGCAGTCATCGGTCTTGGGCGCATGGGCGTAGAACTTGCCCTTCTTGTAGCCGGAGTTGCCGATCGACCACATCGCGTCGGGGCCGTTGGGCTGGGCGGTGTCGGACCCGATCTTCAGGTCGGTCTGGCGGTCGGGGCTCTGCCCGAGCATCTTGTAGACGTTGACCTTGCGGCCGCCCTCGCAGTTGTCCTCGTCGGGGCTCTTGACGTAGCCGTAGTAGTCGCCCTGCTGGCCCTTGATCGTCACCTCTGTCGGAGCCTTCTCGGCGGCGATCGCGCTGGAGGCGGCGATTCCGCTGACGGCGACGGCGGCGGTGGCGATGAGCGTTCTGATCTTCATTTGATTCCTTCTCCATCTGCCCGCAGCGCGGGCGTCGATTGATCGTTGGAGAAAGGATCGATCGGAACGGGCCTCCTGACCAGGGGCCCAAGGCAGGGTCGTGGGCCCCTGACGGGGTGGGGTGATTCACCCCTTGGGTGGCGGCGCGACCGGGCCTACGGGATGCGGTAGTTGTGGACCACCGTCTCGACCCGCTCCGCCACAGGCAGGGCGTCGTAGGTCTCCTGGCCCATGACTGCGACCATCGCGTCCTTCAGGGCCCCTCCGCGGAAGGCGTCGTTCTGCTCCCTCGACTCCCAGATCTCGAAGACCTGGAATTGGCCGTCGAGCTCGCCGCAGCAATGCATGATCAGGCCCTCGGGCGACTTGCCCGCCTCGTCGAGCTGCGCGTCCACGGCGTCGTACTCGGCCGCCCCCAAACCCTCGGGGAACCTCGTGATCAGACCTATCGCCATACCCCTCACCTCCGTTTGATCGATCGGACTGGCGTTCGAGGCCCAGCCTATCCGCGATCGAGGGCCGCGTGGGAGCCATCCATGGAGCCAGCCGGGCTCGAACCGGCGACCTCCTGCTTGCAGGGCAGGCGCTCTCCCAACTGAGCTATGGCCCCAGGCCCCCGATTGTAGGTCGGTTCGAGGCTCCCGCCGATGACGTAGGGGACAGCGCCACGCGGCAACGCCACGGTCACACGGCCCCGGTGGGCGAGCGGGTCTACTGTGAGAGGATGAGCGCCGGTCTTCGGGCGGCGCGAGGCGATCGGAGGAGACGGATGGCTGAGACTGAGACGGCGGTTGAGGAGGACACGGACCGGTCCCCGCAGACCGTCGAGGCGGAGAAGGTGGACGCGGCCGCGGCAGGCGCGCCGAAGCCGGGGCAGCACGCCGAGGTCTCGGACCTCGAGATCGTCCGCCACTACTTCGACAAGGCGGCCAACCACCTGGGCCTCCCCGACGACCTCCAAACGGTCTTCTGGACCCCCTACCGCGAGGTCACCGTGCAGATCCCGGTGAAGCTCTCCGACGGCAAGGTCCACGTCTTCTCCGGCTACCGGATCCAGCACAACGGCGCCCGCGGCCCGTACAAGGGCGGGATCCGCTTCCACCCCGAGGTCGACGTCGACGAGATCCGCGCCCTCGCCTCGCTGATGACGTGGAAGACCGCCATCGCGAACGTCCCGTTCGGCGGCGCCAAGGGGGGCGTCAACTGCCCGGCCAACCAGCTCGAGCCCTCGGAGCTCCAGAAGATCGCCCGCTCGTTCATGGACAAGATCGAGAAGGTCCTCGGCCCCACCCGCGACATCCCGGCTCCCGACGTCAACACCAACGCCCAGACGATGGCCTGGTTCATGGACGAGTACGGGAAGCTCCACGGGCACACCCCCGCGATCTGCACCGGCAAGCCGATCGCGCTCGAGGGCTCCTACGGCCGCGAGGCCGCCACCGGGCGCGGCTGCGTCTACATGTTCCGGGAGGCCGCCCCCCACCTCGGGCTGAGCCCCGCCGATACCACGTTCGTCGTCCAGGGCTACGGCAACGTCGGCTCCTGGGCCGCGCGCATCATGCAGCAGCTCGGGGCGACGATGGTCGGCGTCTCCGACGTGAACGGGGCGATCCGCTCCGACGCCGGCATCGACACCAACTCGCTCCACGACTTCCTGTCCGAGGGCGGCACGATCACCGACTTCGAGGGCGCCGATCCGATCACCCCGGACGAGCTGATCGAGGTCCCCTGCGACGTCTTCATCCCCGCGGCACTCGGCGGCATGATCCACGAGCACAACGCCGACCGGATGCAGTGCAAGGTGATCGTCGAGGGCGCCAACAGCCCGACCACCCCGGCGGCCGACGAGATCCTCCGCGCCAAGGACGTCTACATCATCCCCGACGTGATGGCGAACGCCGGCGGCGTGGTCGTCTCCTACTTCGAGTGGGTCCAGAACCTCCAGCACTTCCGCTGGGACGAGCGCGAGGTGAACGACAAGCTCGGCAACATCATGCGCCGCGCCTACCGCGAGGTCTCCGGCCGCGCCAAGGAGGAGAAGCTCGACCTGCGCGAGGCCGCCTATCTGGTCGGGATCGAGCGAGTGGTCGAGGCCGCGAAGACGCGCGGCTACGTGTAGGCCAGGCGTCGCGCCGGCACGTGCGGCTGGTCAGCTACCGCGATCGCGCCGGCGGCGCCCGAGTCGGCCGCCTCGAGGGGGAGCGGGTCATCGTGCTCGCGGCGGGGTCGATGCTCGAGTGGCTCGCCGGCTCCGGGCACGAGGAGGCCGGCGACGAGGTGCCGCTCGCCGAGGTCCAGCTCCTCGCGCCGATCCCCGAGCCGCCCAGCGTCCGCGACTTCTACGCGTTCGAGGGCCACGTGGCGACGGGCTGGCGCCTGCGGGGCGGTGAGGTCCCGCCCGCCTGGTATGAGGCGCCCAGGTTCTACTTCTCCAACCCGGCGTCGATCCACGGCCCCGGTGAGCCGGTAGCCAAGCCGCAGGCCACCTCGATGCTCGACCTCGAGCTGGAGCTGGCCGCCGTGATCGGCGCCGACGGGCGAGATCGCCGGCTTCACGCTGATGAACGACTGGAGCGCCCGCGACGTTCAGCGCGCCGAGATGACGGTCGGCCTCGGCCCCGCCAAGGGCAAGGACTTCGCGACCTCGCTCGGTCCCTGGCTCGTCACGCCCGACGAGCTCCCCTACGAGGACGGCCGCCTCAAGCTGGAGGCGACCGCCGCCGTCAACGGCCGCGAGCTGACCCGCACCTCCGCCGCCGAGCAGCACTTCTCCGTGGCCGGAGCTGGTCGCCCACGCCGCCCGGGACACGCGGCTTCTGCCCGGCGATGTCCTCGGATCGGGCACGCTCAACCGCGGTTGCCTCCTCGAGCTGGGGCCGCTCGAGGGCGGGCGCTGGCTCGAGCCCGGCGACACCGTGGCCATCGCCGCCGAGGGCCTGGGCGCGCTCGAGACGACGATCACCTGACGGCGACGCCCTACTCCACCGGGCGCTCGAACAGGGTCGAGAGCACCACCTGGGTCTGCGTCCTCATGATGCCGGGCGCATCGCGCAGGCGCTGGAGCGCCTCCTCCAGGTGCTCCGTGTCCCGCGCGTGAAGGTGGAGGACGGCGCTCGCCTCGCCGGCGACGGTGTGCGCCGCCGCCACCTCCGGATGGCGGCCGGCCGCGGCCAGGATCTCCTCGCCGGTCATCCTGCCCTCGCAGAACAGCGAGACCACCGCATGCGTCGACCACCCGAGCGCGGCGTGGTCGAGCACGGCCGAGTAGCCGCGGATCACCCCTCGCTCCTCGAGCCGGTCCACCCGGCGCTTCACCGCCGGGGCGCTCAGCGCGACGCGCGAGCCGATGTCCTGGAACGAGCGCCGGGCGTTCTGGCGAAGCAACGCAACGATCTGCTGGTCGATCTCGTCCAGGTCCACCCGTGCCGCCTTCCTTACGCAACGAATCGTCCTTGTGCTGGCGCGATCGCTGCGGAATCATAAAGGGGAACCCGGATCGAGGAGGTATCAGTGCCGCCAGCAAGCGCAACGACCACCAAGCCGTTGCCCGGCCACGAGGCCGACCCGATGCCGCTCAACGGGATCGACCACGTCGAGCTCTACGTCGGCAACGCCGCCCAGGCCGCCCACTTCTACACCACCGCCTTCGGCTTCCGCCCGGTCGCCTACGCGGGCCTCGAGACCGGCCTGCGCGACCGCGCATCGCACGTGCTCGAACAGGGCCGTGTCCGCCTGGTCCTGACCGGCGCGCTTCGCTCCGGCACCGACGTCGCCCGCCACCACGCCCTCCACGGGGACGGGCTACGCACCATCGCCCTCTCCGTCCCCGACGTCGACCACGCCCACGCCGAGGCCGTCGCGCGCGGCGCCGCCAGCGTCGCCGCGCCACACGAGATGAGCGACGACCACGGCGCGGTGCGCATCGCGGCGATCGCCACCTACGGCGACACGCTCCACACCTTCATCGACCGCTCCGGCTACGAGGGGCCCTTCCTCCCCGGCTTCCAGGCCGCCGGGGCGGACGGGCGCGTCCGCGGGCGAGGACATGCTGCTCGCGATCGACCACATCGTCGGCAACGTCGAGCTGGGCCGAATGGAGGAGTGGGTGCGCTTCTACGAGGACGTCTTCGGGATGGTGGAGATGGTCCACTTCTCCGACGAGGCGATCTCTACGGAGTACTCGGCGCTGATGTCGAAGGTCGTCGCCTCGGGCAACGGGCGGATCAAGTTCCCGATCAACGAGCCGGCCGAGGGGCGCCGCAAGTCCCAGATCGACGAGTACCTCGACTTCTACGAGGGGGCGGGCGCCCAGCACATCGCGCTCGCCACCCGTGACATCGTCGGCACCGTCGCCGAGCTGCGTCGCCGCGGCGTCGGCTTCCTGCCGATCCCGGACGCCTACTACGACGAGGTGCCCGACCGGGTGCCGGAGGTCGCCGGCCAGCTCGACGACCTGCACCGCGAGGGGATCCTGGTCGACCACGACGACGAGGGGCACCTGCTCCAGATCTTCACCAAGCCGATCGGCGACCGGCCCACCGTGTTCTTCGAGATCATCGAGCGCCACGGCGCCACCGGCTTCGGCGCCGGCAACTTCAAGGCGCTGTTCGAGGCGATCGAGCGCGAGCAGGACCGAAGGGGGAACCTGTAATGAGGTACGCAACGCTGGGGAAGGTCCCCGCCAAGCGCCACGTCCAGTTCCGCGAGAACGGCACGCTCCTCACCGAGGAGGTGATCGGTTTCGAGGGCTTCTCGGGCAACGAGTCGATCCTCTACCACCTGTGGTCGCCCTGCCGGGTGAAGGAGGTGGGCTCCTTCCGCCCGGTCGAGCGCGAGGAGTGGGTCCCCGAGACCCACGTCCACCGCCTCACCGACACCAATCCCGTCGAGCCGGGCGGCGACTGGCTGGACGGGCGGCGGCTGCTCCAGTTCAACAACGACATCGAGGTCTCGATCTGCAAGCCGACGGAGGACCGCGAGGGCTTCTACAGAAACGGCGAGGGCGACGAGGTGCTGTTCATCCACCACGGCACCGGGACGGTCGAGACGATCTTCGGCGACGTCCCCTACCGGCCTCACGACTACGTGGTGATCCCGCGGGGGACGACATATCGCGTCAACGCGGACGATGGCGGCCAGGTCTGGCTGTGCTTCCACACGCCGGGCGAGATCGAGACGCCGAACCGCTACCGCAACCGCTACGGGCAGCTGCTCGAGCACGCGCCGTACTCGCAGCGCGACTTCCACCCTCCGGGCGAGCTTCGCACCCACCGCGAGCGCGGCGAGTTCGAGCTGACCGTCCGGGTCCGCGACGGCTACCAGGACTACCTGCTCGACTACCACCCGTTCGACGTCGTCGGCTGGGACGGCTACGTGTACCCGTACACGTTCAACACCGACGACTTCGAGCCGATCACCGGCCGCATCCACATGCCGCCGCCGGTCCACCAGACGTTCCAGGGCCAGAACTTCGTGATCTGCTCGTTCTGCCCGCGCGAGCTTGACTACGACCCGCAGGCGATCGCCCTCCCCTACCACCACTCCAACGTCCAGTCGGAGGAGGCCATCTACTACGTCGACGGCCAGTTCGGCTCGCGCAAGGGCGTGGACATCGGGATGATCACGCTGCACCCCTCGGGCCTCCCCCATGGCCCGCAGCCGGGTTTGGTGGAAGCCTCGCTGGGCGCTCGGCGAACCGAGGAGCTGGCGGTGATGTGGGACACGTTCAAGCCGCTCAAGCTGACGGCGCTGGCACGCGAACTCGATCAGCCCGACTACGCGCTGTCGTGGTACGAGCCCGAGGCCGAGCCCGCGGCGACTACAACGGGTTGAGGGGAGCGACGATGTTTGAAGAGGCACAGCTCTACTCGCCCGTAACCACCTCCGACGACGGCGAGGTGACCGTCCACCTCGGCGACGACCACCCCGGCGTCAACGACCCCGCCTACCGCGAGCGGCGCAACCTGATCGCGACCGCGGCCCTCGAGTGGGAGCCGGGGCGGCCGATCCCGCGCATCGACTACACCGAGGCCGAGCAGGAGGTGTGGCGCACGGTCTGCCGCGAGCTCGCGCCGAAACACGAGAAGTACGCGTGCGGCCCCTTCCGGGAGGCCCTCGTGGCTTTGGACCTGCCGCGCGACCGGATCCCGCAGCTCGACGAGATCAGCGCGAACCTGCGACCGCTGACCGAGTTCGAGTACGTGCCGGCCGCCGGCATCGTCCCCCTGGACGAGTTCTACGGCTCACTCGCCGACCGGCGCTTTCACTCGACCCAGTACGTCCGCCATCCCGACGCCCCGCTCTACACCCCCGAGCCCGACCTGATCCACGAGGTGATCGGCCACGCCCACCTGCTGGCCGATCCCGAGTTCGCCGAGCTCAACCGCCTGGCGGGCGACGCGGCGCGGCGCGCGACCACCGAGGAGGCGCTCCAGATGGTCGCCGACGTGTTCTGGTTCACGATCGAGTTCGGGGTCGTCCACGAGGACGGCGAGCTGCGCGCCTATGGCGCGGGGATCCTCTCCTCCTACGGCGAGATCGAGGAGTTCCGCGGGATGGAGATCCGCCCGCTCGACTTCGCGCAGATGGCGACGCTCGAGTACGACATCACCAAGTACCAGCCGGTCCTGTTCGGCGCCGAGTCGATGACCCACCTCGTCGACGCCGTTGGCTCCTTCTTCGCCGCCTGCGACGACGAGACGCCCGAGCGCCTGCGCCGCGAGGCGGCGCCCGTCGGCTGAGAGCGCCCTACGCGGGCGCGCCCTCCTTCTCGCGCTCGCCGGCGGCGATCTCGACCAGCTGCTTGTAGCGGACCTGTTGCCCGGCGGCGCCCCAGTTGCCGTCCGGCACGTCGCGGATCAGCGTCCAGACGCGGAGCCCGTCCGACTCGGACAGGCCGGCGGCGGCGAGAACCGCCTCGTTGACGGACTCGACCAGGATGCCCTTGCGCCGGTCCGAGAGCGCCCCGTCGGGAACCGTGACCTGGACGCGGAACCGGGGTTCGCCACCGGGCCGGCCACCGACGGCCAGGTCCGCGGCGTCGATCTCGTTCGCGTAGACCCAGGTGATCGAGCGGAAGAACTCGGTGTCGGGAGCCTTCTCCGCCGCGAGCAGCTTCGTCGCCAGCTCCTCGAGCAGCCCCTCGCGGGCGTCGGCGGGGATGGCGCCCTTCGGATAGGTGAGTTCGATCATCGGCATGCTGGGCCTCCTTCGGTTCGAGATGTGCCGGCGGAGCATACTATGATGAGTGTCATAGTGAGTGACAGGGGCCACAGAACGAGGTCGCGGATGGTGCGGGGCGCCACCCAACTCCTGCGCGAGCGCGGCTACACCGGCACCGGCTTTCGCGAGGTGATCGAGCGCACCGGTGCGCCCAGGGGCTCGATCTACCACCACTTTCCGGGCGGCAAGGCGGAGCTGGCGCGCGAGGCGGTCGACCATGCGGGCGAGGTGGCGGGCGCGGCGATCGACGACTCGCTCGCGGCCGGCGACCCGATCGGCGCCCTGCGCGCCTTCGTCGAGCTGTGGCGTGCCGACTTCGTGCGCTCCGGCGGCCGGGCCGGGTGCCCGATCGTCGCGGTCGCGGTCGAGGCGCACGACGAGGCCCCGGAGCTGCTCGACGCGGCGGACGGCGCCTTCCGGCGCTGGCAGCGGGCCTTCGCGGGCTCGCTCAGCCGCGCCGGGGTCGGCCGCACCCGCGCCGCGCGATTGGCGGCGCTCGTCGTCTCCGCGGTGGAGGGGGCGATCGTGCTCAGCCGCGCCCGCCGCGACCCGCAGCCGCTGCTGGACGTAACCCGCGAACTCGAGGCGACCCTGCGAGAAGCGATCGCCGCAGCGGCCCAGGGCACGAGCTAGAAGTCAAAGTCCTTGGGTTCGCCCTGCTCGAACCAGAGCTCGTCGTCCTCGGGCTGGTCGCGAAGGAACTCGGGGGTCTCCTCGAGGACGTCCTCGTCGTCGTCCTCGCCCTCCTCGCCATGCTCCTCGGGGAGATGCTCCTCCTCGCCCGTCGCGGGCGCTTCGGCGTCGTCGCCGACCAGCTCCTCCATCGGGTGCTCGACCGTTTCGAGCCCGGCGGTCGGATGCTCCTCGGACGCCGGCTCGGCGGGATGCTCGTCTGAAGCCGGCTCCGCCGGAGCCTCCCCGGGCTGATCTTCCTCGTCGTCGAGGTCGAGGTCGTCGAGGCTGAGCTCGGTCTCCAGCTCCTGGTCGAAGAACGCGGCCTCGGGCTCGTCGTGCTCGGCCGGGGCGGGGGGCGGCTGCGGCTCGGCGGCCGGCTGCTCCTCGCTCGGGGGCTCCGGAGGGCTCGGCGCCTCGTCGGCGGTCTCGGGTAGCGGCGGGGGCGTCTCGATCTGCGGTTGCTCCCCTGCCGTGGGTGCCTCGGCCGAGGCGTCCGGCTCGCGGTCCAGCAGCGCGGTGGCCTCCTCGCTGAGGCCCTCACCGGCGAGCGGGGGCTCCGCGGTGGCGGTCTCGACCCCGTTGGCGCCCTCGACCGCGGGCTGCTCCTGCGATTCGGGGAAATCCGGCTCTCCCGGCCGCGTCGGCGGCCCGAATGCCTCGTCCTCGAGGCGCTTGACCTCGTCGTCCTGCGCGCCGTGGTGGCGCTTCAGGTCGAGGTGCTCACGAATTGCGTCGTCGAGGATGCCCATTTCTCTCCAACCGGCTTGAAGACTACCCCCACGACCCGTCCGCCGAAGGGAGAACGCGGGGTCCGCAAGCTCGATTACAGGCCTGCCGCTAGCTTCGCCGCGCCGGCGCCCGTCCCTTTCCGTCCGTGGCCGCGCCGAGGTTGGGCGCCAGCACGACTCGGTTCTTGCCTCCGCGCTTCGCTGCGTAGAGCGCGGCGTCCGCGGCCGCGACCAGAGCGGGCACGTCGGCGGCAGAATCGGGGATCGACGCCACCCCGAGGCTGGCGGTGATCCGCATCACCCCGTCTCGTCCGATGAACGGCACGTCCTCGGCCTCGATCCGCTCCCGGATGCGCTCGGCCAGCTCAACCGCCCCCACCGAGCCCGTCTCGGGTAGGGCCACGACGAACTCCTCGCCGCCGTAGCGGGCGGGCTCGTCGATCCCTCGCGACTCCGCTCGCAGGATGCTCCCGATCCGCCGCAACACCTCGTCGCCCTGGAGGTGCCCGTGGGTGTCGTTGACCTTCTTGAAGTCGTCGATGTCGAGCATGAGAAGCGAGAGCGGATGCGAGAAGCGCACGGCCCGCGTCGCCTCCTTCTGCGCGGTGTCGCGGAATGCCCGGTTGTTCGCGAGCCCGGTGAGCTCGTCGGTTACGGCCTGCTCGCTCACCATCTCATGCAGGGCGACGTTCTCGATCGAGGCCGATGCCTGGCCGATCAAGTACCGGAAGACGTCGTGCTCCGCCGCATCGAAGGGTCGGCCGGCGCGGGCGATGGTCATCACGCCGAGGTTGTGTCCCGGCGACCCGATGCGCTGCAGTGGGCAGGAAAGGGCGTAGGCGTCCCCATGCTCGAGCTCGACCGGCTGATCGCCCCGTCCGGCCCTCGACTCCGCCTCGAGGGTGGCGTCGGCGAGCGCCTCGGTGGCCGTGCCCGAGGAGATCTCGGCGCCGCCCAGGCCGCTCAGGGTGACGAGGCCGTAGTCGGCGCGACAGGCGGAGACGGCTGTCTCGATCACGATCTCGAGCAGGCCGTCGCGGTCGAGGCCGGATGCGAATGCCTCCCCGATCCGCCGCACGGAGCGGTCGATCTCCACCTGCTGGCGGCGCAGTTCCTCCATCTGGCCCTGCAGGCGATCGCTCATCCGGTTGAACTCGGTCGCGAGGCCCGCCATCTCGTCCTTCCTGCCGCCGGTAACCGGGACCTTCTGGCTGAAGTCGCCGTCCCCCAGGCGGCGCGCGGCCGCAAGCATGGCCTTCACCTGGCCCGAGAGCGTGCGCCTGATGCTCAGCACGAACACGAGGGCTATGAGGAAGATCGCCGCCAGCCCCGCCAGGAGCAACGGGCTCGAGGCCAGCAGCCCCTCGTCTTCGACCGGGCCGAACAGCGCCACGCGCCGGCCCTCGTCGTCGGGGAGGTCCCCGGTGAGGACCCGCTGCTCGCTTCCTTCGACGTCCACGTTCTCACCGCCCCGCGCCGGGATCTCGACGCTCTCGCCCCCGCCCACCGTCACCGAGGGCTGCCCCTCGACGTAGAGCGCGGCACGGCGGCCGGTCAGCTCCTCGACCTGGTCGAGGTAGGCGGACTGGGTGCTGGTCGAGACGGTCAGCTCGCCGGCGGTCTCTCCGTTCTCGTCCGTCAGCTCGATCCGGGCCGGCGCGAACGGCTGGCCGCCGACCGAGGCCAGCTCCTCTCCATCCTCGCCCCGCAGCACGAGCGACTCCACGCCGTTCTCGCGCGCCAGCTGCTCGGCGATGGGCTGGGCCACCGCCGGATCACCCGAGCGGACCGCCGCGGCGAGCTCGGGGTCGGTCCCGATCTCCTCCGCCGCCTGCTGGGCGCGGCGCGCCTCCGCCTCATACAGGCTCGAGGCCGTCTCCAGGCCTGCGAACAGCCGCGCGTCGGCCTTGCCGCTTGCGGACTCGTCGGCGGTCCTGCTAGCGAGCACGGCGATGACGATCATCGGCAGCGCGACGATCAACAGCAGAAACAGTGTCAGGCGGCCGCGAAAGCTCACGTCCCGGCAGCTTAGATCGGCCGCTGGAGCGCCCGCGCCAGTGCCCCGGCGGTGCAAGCCCGCAGGCGGAACGTGGCTATCCTTGGCCGCGCGCGCCGGCTCGTCCCGGCGAGCAACAAGAGGGGCTATAGCTCAGTTGGCAGAGCGCCTGGATCGCACCCAGGAGGTCGTCGGTTCGAGTCCGACTAGCTCCATCCTGAAATGCCCTGCACTTGTGCGGATCTCTCGCTCTTGTCAGGGCCGGACTTGCCGGAGCTCGCCCTCTCCTGGTGCCCATTGAGCGCCTCGGTTCCACGCCTCCACGGGGCGTCGCTGGCTCATCCATGGCGGCGCTGCGACACGACCGCGTGGTCGGCGTAGTACTCGATCGCGCCGGTTTGCTCCAGATCTTCCAAGGCGATCGCCTCGACATCGAGCACGAGCTCGATCTCGTTGCTCACGACCACCCCACCGCGCGGTACGGAGTCCTGCCACGAGACGCCGAAGTCGCGGCGGTGAGTCTCGCCTCGGCTTCGAAGCCGATCCGTCGGAGCTCGCCCTTGCTTTCGTCGGCGACCCAGAACGGCGTCTTCCATTCGCCGATGTACGAGACCTCGAGCGGCACGGTGCGGGTCGTCCCACGGATCGTCAGGTCGACCTCGCCCTTGAAGGCACTGTCGGCGGTGCGCTCGGTGAAGCAACCCCCGAACGTGATCCTCGGGTGGTTCGCGACGTCGAAGAAGTCAGCGCTTCGCAGATGCTCGTCGCGTTGCGGCTCCCCGGTCCACAAACCGGACGCCTTTATCTCCCCCGCGAATGTGGCCTCGAGGCAATCATCCCAGTCGAGCTCGATCCAGCCGTGGATGTCCTTGAACAGCCCTCGCACCCAGGTGACCATCATGTGCCGGGCGCGGAACCCGGCCTCGGTGTGTCCCGGTTCGAAGATCCAGGTGGACATCACGCGACCGCCATCGCCTGGATGGAGCCGACCCGCACACCTGTCTCCAGCCAGGTCTCACCGCGGTCGGCGCTATGCAGGATGCGGCCGTCGGCCATTGCCGCAAGTAGCTCCGCATCCCACGCGGCGAGCGCGTAGGGCATCGACGTCCCGGGCAGATCCAGTGCCCGCCAAGCACCGTCCTCCCAGACATAGAGCCGCCCGGCGGCGTCCTCGCCGGCGTGTGCCGCCCGCGGTCCCGAGGCGGCCGATACGTACCAGCGATCAGGATCGGCAGGATCGACCGCTAGAGCCCAGCAGTAGCGGAGTTCGCGTCCGGTGTCCACGGCCTGCCAACTGGCGCCGCCGTCAGCGCTCCAGGCCGCGCCGTCGCCAGCGGCCTGATAGGCGCGCCCGTTGACCGACGGATGCCAGGCGAGGCAGTGGGCATCGCGCTTTGCCCCGGGCCGGTGGTCGGTGAAGCTGCCGCCAGCATCCTCGCTGTACATGACTCCGCCAAGCTCGATTCCAACGAGCAGGCGCTCGTAGACATGGGGATCGGGCGCGATCCAGCGGACGTGGTGCGTCCACGGCCGTGGTGGAAAGCTCCACCGGCCCCTCGACGGGATTTTCTGCAGCGCCTCGAGCTCCGTCCAGTCACCGCCCTCCCTGGAGACGAAGACGCGGCTCGGTTCTGTCCCGGCGTAGAGCGCGCCGTCAGCCGCGCTGATCGCCACCGAGAGCACGTCGCTCTCCCGAAGGGGTATGTGCTCCCAGCTCCGGCCGCCGTCCGAGCTCAGTCGGGCACCAGTGCCGCGGCCGCCGACCAGGACCCGCTCGCCGTCCGTGGCAACGCAGGAAGCCGAGCCCCTTCCAACACCGTACGGGCGGCCCACGACTGGCCGTCTCGGTCGAGTCGCGCACGACCCGGCCGTCGCGGGCGCAGACGTACATCGGTGACCCGGTTATCACGTCCTCCTCCTCATCTCTTTCGCTTCTCCGAGTCCATTGTGGCCTGCGTGCCATCGTGGGAAACGACTCAGCCTTGTGCTGCCGGGCGCCTCCGGATTCGGCGACCGAGAGCCACGAGACGAGTCGAGGTGGCCACCGTGGGGCGCGCCGGGGCACCGGGCGAAAGACAGCGCGATCGTCGCCACTTCCTCTTGCTCAGACTCGCGACGGCGGGGCGGCAGCAGCGCGAGCGCGACCACGAGCGCAAGGGCGCAGAGCACGGCCCCGACTATGAAGGCGCCCTTGAACCCGTGCGTCAGCGCGGCCGGAAGCGCCGATCCACCGTCCAAGGCGCTCGTCACCCGGCTGGTCGACGCCGAGGAGAGAATCGCAAGCCCGAGCGCGCCACCGACCTGCTGGGTTACGTTGAGGAGCCCCGAGGCCAGGCCGGACTCGCTAGCGGGCACGCCGTTGGTGGCGGCGATCGTGATCGGGACGAACGAGAGCCCGAGTCCGGCGCCGAGGACGAGGATCGCCGGCAGCACGTGGCTCGCGTAGTCGGCGTCGCCGGTGACGCGCGTGAGCAGCAGGAAGCCTGCTGTGGAACCCAGCAGGCCGGTCACCAACACCGGCTTCGGTGTGAATCGGTCGACCAGGCCGGAGGCGGCGGCCGAGCCGCCGATGAGCATGACGCTGAACGGCAGGTAGAGAAGCCCGGTCTCCAGCGCGCTGTAGCCGAGCACCTGCTGCAGGTACAGCGTGCAGAAGAAGAACATTCCGAACAGCCCCGCCGCCAACAGGAGCATCGCCGCGTCGGAGGCGGCGAGACTTCCGGATCTTGAAGATCCCGAGCGGGACCAGCGGCTCATCGTGCCGACGCTCGATCGCCAGGAACGTGACGATCAGCGCCGCGGCGATTGCGAAGCCCGCCAGCGTCTGCCCGGAACCCCACCCCCAGTCGTGGCCTTGATCAGCGTGAAGACGAGGGCCATTGTCCCGAGCGTGATCGCCAGGGCGCCACCGACGTCGTAACCGCCACGCGCGCCCGACTCCGAGCGGCTCTCCGGGACGATCCGCGGCGCCGCCGCCATGAGCGCGGCTCCGATCGGCACGTTGATGAAGAACACCCAGCGCCAGGTCAGGGCCTCCACCATCACGCCGCCGAGGAGCAGGCCGATCGCTCCGCCCGCTCCGGCGATCGCGCCCCAGACCGCCAGCGCGCGGTTCCGCTCCGTCCCCTCCGCGAACGTTGTGAGGATGATCGACAGCGCCGCCGGCGAGACCATCGCCCCGCCGAGGCCCTGCGCGCCGCGTGCGACCAGCAGCATGCCCTCGGACTGGGCGAGTCCGCAGACCAGCGACGCGCCGGAGAACAGGGCGATGCCGGCGACGAACAGGCGGCGGCGCCCGAGCCGGTCGGCCAGACGCCCGCCGAGCAGCAGAAACCCGCCGAACATCAACGTGTAGGCGTTCAGGACCCAGGAGAGGCTCTCCTGGGAGAACCCGAGGTGTTGTTGGATCGTCGGCAGCGCGACGTTGACCACCGTCCCGTCGAGGATGACCATGAACTGGGCGACCGCCACGACCGCGAGGACGGCGTTGAGGTTGACCTTCGAGGTAGGCGGCGAACGGGGGCGGTTGGCGCAATCGCTTCCATTGCCCCAGCCTGACTCGCCGTCCGGTGAGAGGTCATCGCCGGATCCGGGTGATTCCTAAGGCCGCAGCTGCCTCGCGAGCGCCCGCTTGCGCGCTCCGTCGCTACGCGCTGACGCGGTCTCCGCTCGCGAGATGGACCGACAGGAGCTGTCCGGCTCTGTCCAAAGCAGCAGCCGCTTCGTCAAGCATCGCGGCGTAGGCCTGGAACACGTGGGGCACCTCGGGCGTGATCTCGAGCGTGACCTCGACGTCGGCGCTGGCGGCTTGTCTCGGCGAGTCGAATCGGCATCGTCGAGAAGAACCTCGTGGCTTCCGACCTGGATGATCAGGGGCGGCAGGCCGGCCAGATCGGCGAATACGGGGCTGATCAGGCTGAGTGCGGCGTCTTGTCCCTGCACGTAGTCGGCGACCCGGGGTTCGAGGAGTTCTCGCGCGGAGCAGCGGGTCGAGCTCGCCCTTGGTTTCCATGCTCGGTCCGGCCAGCGTCAGATCGACATACGGTGACATCACGTACGCCGCGGCTGGCAGGGCCAGGCCGTGGTCGCGGGCATTGACCATCGTGGTGACGACCAGGCCGCCGCCGGCAGACTCTCCCGCGAAGACGATGTCCGAAGCGGCGGTGACGTTGTCCAGGAGGGCCCCATAGGCAGCAAGAGCATCATCGACCGCTGCCGGATAGGGGTGCTCGGGAGCGAGCCGGTAGTCGACCGAGATGACCTTGGCCTGCGTCCGCCTAGCAACCTGCGAGGCCAGGCCAGCGGCGAGGAATGCGTCCGACATCACGTACACGCCGCCGTGGAAGTACAGAACGGTGTGGCGAGGTTCGATCCCCTCGACCGTGATCTCGGCGGTCGGGATGCCGCCAAGGTCAGCTGCGGTCACGGTCACGTCGGCCGGTAGCGGCTGCGCCTCTATCGCCTCGCGCAGCAGGCGCCGTTCTCGTCGACAGTGCTGTCGACGGGGAAGGCTGACTGACGCAGGATGGCGTCGATGGTCTCTCGCTGCTCGGTGCTCACGGAGGTATCTCCAATCGTTCGGTTGGGCCCAGCTTTGCCGCCAGCTGGGTGAGGAGTCATCACCGGATCACGGTGAACCGCGCAAACGGCCTAGTCCCCTGACGCCGCAGGCACCACACTGCAAGTTCAGGGGGTCCGAGTTGTTCGGCGAGTGGGGTGACCTGAAGCTCGTGTGTCGCGGAACGCGCGTCCTGGTTGGCCAGAAAGAGGACGGCATCGGCGATCCTGCGTGGATCGGCCAGGGCTTCCGGGGCAACGCCGGGGCGTGTGGACCCGTCGAGCGGCTCGATGCCGGCGTCAACGATCAGCAACGTGACCTGGATGCCACGGGTGCGCAGCTCAAGCGCGACCGCATTGGTGATCGCTCGCACGCCGAACGCTCCTGCCGCCCACAGGCCGCGGCCCGGCAGCGCGCCCGGGCCGAACCACCGGTGACCTGAACCAGGGTCGCTGCCCGGCCCTTCGCGACCGCGAATCATCCGCTGGCGGACAGGAACGAGAACGCGGCGCGGGCCGGAGCCACCGCCCACGAGTCGAAGCCTTCAAGCTCGGCCTCGGCGATCGGGCCGCCGCCGAAGGGCCCCGAGCGATCGCCGCCGTAGGCGGCGGCCGCGTTCACGACCAGGTCGACTCCCCCGTGAGCGGCGGCCGCCTGGTCCAACGCGTCGTGCACGCTCTCGGGGTCGGTCACGTCGGCCTTGAGCGCGAGCGCGCCGGACGCGCTGACGCCGTCCAGGGTGCTCTGCAACTGGGCGATCCCCGTCACCGCCCAGCCGTCGCTCACGAGCAGCTCGATGACTGCGCGACCCAGATTGCGCGCTCCGAACACAACCGCGCTTCGCGGCGTTGCTTGTGAATCACTCATCGCGCCTCGCTTCCGTAGATCACCTTTGCGATCCGCTCGGCGATCATGATCGTCGTGGGGTTCGGCGCCACCGATGGAACGGCGGGCATGATCGATCATCAACGACGCGAAGCCCGTGATCCCTCTGACGGCGCCATGCGAGTCCACGACCGCCCATGGGTCCTGGTCCGCCCATTGGTGCCGTTGCCGTCGGGTGCCCGTAGGAAGCGATGTTGGAAGCGATGTCGTCGGCGAGCTGATCGTCAGCGACTTCGTCGCCGGGCAGGATCTCGAGCTCGACAAATTGGGCGAGCGCCGGATAGACGGAGATATTGCGGCCAAGCTTCACCCCTTCCAGCATGCGCCGCGCGTCGCGTCGCTCGCCGGAGAAGTTGCAGTCGATCTCCGGCTGATCGCGCGGGTCGCGGCTGCGCAGCCGCAGGGTTCCGCGCGATTCCGGCTTGACCACTCTGTGCTCAGCGTGATCGCACCGCCGGTCGGGCTGTACTCGTGAGGCAGCAGGTGCGTGACCGCCATGTGCAGATCCAGGTCGTCGCCCCTGGGCTTCGCTTTGACTGCCGCCACAACAGGGCGCCGGGCCGGCCGCATCTCGACGCATCGGGCTTCAGGGCGTAGGCGTTGTAGAGAAGGGCTGATCGTGCAGGTGCTGGCCGACGGGTAGGTCGGCTTCCAGTTCGATGCCGAGGTTGGCGAGGTCGGCCGTGGACCGATACCCGAACCGCAGCAGGATCGCCGGGCTGCTGTAGAGTGCCCGAGGAGAGGTCACCTCGCCCGCCTCGATCTTGGCGCCGTCTGTCGCTGAGGACTGCAGACCGCTCGGCCCCCCGTCGAACAGGACGCGATCGACCAGCACGTCGCCCTGAATCGTGAGGTTCGGTGGCTTCCGGGACCTCTTGCGGTCAGGTAGACGAGGCCGACGTTCTGACCCACGCCGTCGATGACGTTGACCGGGTTAGCGCCAACGCCGCTCGGCTTCGGGTCCGTTGAAGTCCGTGACCCGCGAGAAGCCCTCCGTCACCGTGGCGTCGATGAACCCGCGATCGATGGGGTCGGATCGTCGTCGGTCTGGTGGCGGATGGGGAACGGCCCGGTGCGCCCGTGATAGGCGTCATCGCCATCGGGCGTGTTCCCATCTACGGAACGTTTGCTTCAACCTCCTCGACGGTCCAGTCCTCGAGGCCGTGACCGTGCCAGTCGCGGATGTCGCTCGGGCGGGCCCGCATTGCCGCCGTCGCGTTGTGGGCCGAACAGCCGCCGAGCACCTTGGCCCGGGGAGCGTCGATCTCTGGAGCCGCCGGATCCACCGCGGGCGGTGTAGCCCCATTGGTGCTCGGGGTTGGCGGGCCGCGTCCGGCATCCCGGAGGTCGTCCGGATAGCCGTCGGACCTCGTAGGCCCTGCCCGCCTCGAGGATTGAGCAACACCGAACGCTCGGGATTCTCCTCGTCGACTGGCAAGGACGGCTCCGGCCGAGCCCCCCTCCGACGATGACGATGTTGGCGCGATCGGTTGCGGTTACCAGATCATGAATCCCTTTTCTCCCGAGTCGACAACTTGCGAGCGCATCTTCGCCAGCCTCGGGTGCACCCGGCATCGCCGGATGCCGGTGATTTGGCTGTGGCAGGCCGGATGGACGGCTAGAACGGGTACTGGCGCTGGCCGCTGTGGGAGTTGATCCAGATACATCTGAGAAGTCGGCAAGGCTGTCCGGACCAGTGCGTCCCCAGCCGCTGTCGCGGACACCGCCCATCGGCGCGTGGATATCGTCGTTGACCGTCGGAGAGTTGACGTTGACGATCCCGCAAAGCACCTGTGGCGCCAGTTCGAACCCGCGGTAGGTGTCGCCGGTCAGAATCGACGAGGTGAGCCCGTACAGCACGCGGTTGGCTGCGGCAACGGCTTCCTCGTCGCTGTCGACCGCCTCGACAACGAGTAGCGAGCGGGCCGAACGTCTCGTCGTTGGCCGCATGGGGTCGTGCGGTCTTGGTAGGGATAGATCGAGCCGAAAAAGAAGTTGTGCCGGCCCTCGTAGCTTGCCCACCGGCGGCGATCTTGGCGCCTAGGGCGACGGCGTCCTTGATGCGGGCATCATCTTCTCGACCGCGGCGTCAGTGATCAGCGGCCCGATGATCGTGTTCTGGTCCAGCGGGTCACCGGACGGCAGCGTCTGCGTCCGGGCGACGAACTTCTCG
>CAWCRN010000025.1:0-22612 GCA_963797835.1 uncultured Solirubrobacterales bacterium | reverse complement strand
TGCATCGTTGGTCAGTCTCCTTTCGGCGCGGGCCTCCGCGGTCCGCGCGATCCGGCCGCGCCCGATGGGCGCGGCCAACGTCAGGCTCGAGCCGAAAGGGGAGGCGGGCGCCGGGCGAGCCGAACGCGAGGGGGGTCGCGGCAAGCGGTGTTGCAGCCGTGCGCCGAGGCAGCGGCGGAGGCTCCGCCGCACGCGCCGGGTGCAGGCCTGGGTCGAGGCTCCGGGCGATCGCCTCGACGCCGCGCTGGTGCACCCGCTCGACGATGGCGGCAAGCAGCCCGAAGCCGAGCGCAAGGGGGATGGCGACCCAGCCACCGGTGGCAAGGAGCGCGCCCTCCGCAAGCTCCTGTGCCGCGTAGACGAGGAGGAGGGCGCCCGAGTATCCGAGCGCTCTTGCCGCGAGCGAACGGCCGTTCTGGCCTGGCCGGAAGCCCGGCGTTGCGCCGGCCAGCAGGCCGGCCGCCAGCGTTGCGGCGGCCATGGCGACCAGCACGGGGAGCGCGGCGGCGAGGTACCCGTGCCCCTCCTGGTGGAGCGCCTCCCCGCTCGCGGGCCCGAATGCGATCAGGTAGCGCAGCTGATGGACCGCGAGCGCGCCCAGGGTGAGGAGAGCGGCGCCCCGGAGGACCGTCAGGTTCGGTCGCCGCGTCATCGCTGCTCCCGCTCCTGGGCCGGCGCGTCCGAACCACCCTCCAGCGAGGGCGCGTCGACCGTCTCCTCGCTGAAGACGAAGACGAACACGGCGACGATCGCGATCCCGATCACGAGGCCCAGGATGATCCCCAGCAGGCGGTCGCCCCAGCGGTTCACGACCCCAAGTCTAGGGGCGAACCTTGGCGGGAGCTAACGGGCTAGACGCCGTCGAGGAGGCGCCAGTTCGCGCGAAAGGCCGACTCGGCGGCCGCGACGATGCGGTCGTCGTCGTCCGGCCCGGCCAGCTCCTCGAGCAGCTCGCGCGCCTCGGCCGCGTGCTCGACGTCGCGGCCTGGTGGTATCCGGAAGTAGGCGGTGCCGGCGCCATCCTCGACCCGTAGCGCTCGAGCAGCCCTTCGCGCTTCGTGCGCGAGATCGGAGGCTGGCCACCTCGACGGCGTAGAGCCGCGCGAGCGTGTCGAGCGCGTCCCCGTTCGTCGTCCAGGTGCGAACGCACTCGGCCGTCTCGGGAGTAGGATCGGCCGCGGCGTCGCCGCCGGCCTCCTCCAGGAACCCGTCCCACAGGCGCACGTGGCCCAGCTCCTCGGCGGCGTGCCGGCGCAGCTCATCCCGCTCGGGCAGCGCCTGGGCCACGGAGTCGCTCATCTCCGCGATCGCGGCGACGGCGTGGCGGTACTGGCCCGAATAGCGCGCCAGCTCGGGTGCGGTCAGCTCGCCGGCGGACCAGCGCTGGTAGAAGGGGTGGCGCAGGACGTCCCAGCGCTCGCGGCTCGACCCGATTCGCTCCCAAATGCTCTTGCTCACCGTGGCTCTCCTGATTCGTTGCGGGGGCCCCCAGCATACTGTCCCGCCATGACCACCCGGAGGAGGGAATGGATGTCCTCACCGACCGCTTCGGCAGGCACGCCCGACATCGCGCCCTTCACGCGAAGGGGATGCACTGCGTCGCGACGTTCCGAGCCAGCGAGGACGGCAGGCGGCTGTCACGGGCAGCCCACCTGAGCGGCACCGACGTGCCCGCCTCGGTTCGCTTCTCGAACGGCGGCGGCGACCCCACGGTGCCCGACTACGACCCCGACGTCCGCGGGCTGGCTGTGAGCTTCCACCTCCCGGACGGGTCCCGGACCGACATCCTCTCCCAGACCCTCGACCGGCTCCCCTTCAAGGACCAGGAGGGCTTCTTCTACTCGGTGAGGGCGAGCAAGCCGTCCCTCTCCGGCATCGCGCGCGTCCCGGGGCTGCTGGCGAAGAACCCGCGGGCGGCGCTCGCGCTCCCCTGGACGCTGAGAACGATGGCCGCCCTGCCGGCGAGCTTCGCCGCCCGCTCGTACAAGGCCCTCCACGCGTTCGGCTGGACGGACGCGGACGGGACCCGTCGCTGGGTCCGGTACACGTGGCGCCCGACGGTCCCCGAGCAGAACATCTCGCGGCGGGACGCGAAGGCGGCAGGTCGCGACTACCTGTTCGACGAGCTCGAGGAGCGCCTCGGCCGAGGTCCGGTGCGAATGGAGATGGATCTCCAGATCGCCGGCGAGGGCGATGACCCCCACGACCCCTCGGCGGTGTGGCCCTCCGAGCGCCAGCGGGTCGTGGCCGGAACGCTCGAGGTGACCGCGATCGATCCCGATGCCGACGACGGCATCGTCTTCGACCCGATGCGCCTCACGGAGGGCATCGTGGCCTCAGACGACCCGGCCCTGCGCTTCCGCCCCGCGGTCTACACGCTCTCCCACGCCCGGCGCACCGGCTAGCCGCAGTGGCCCGGCCCCCCCGTGCCGACATCGCCGCCCCCGAGCTGCCTCCGCGCGTGCGCTGGCTGGGCAGCGGGCCTGGCTCGATGGCCGAGTTGACGGCTCGGGGGCCGGTGCTCGTCCATTTCTTCGATTTCGCGCAGTTCAACAGCGTCCGCGCGATCCCGTACGTCAAGGCCTGGCACGAGCGCTACGCCGCAACGGGCCTGAGCGTGCTGGGGGTCCATTCGCCCCGGTTCCCGTTCACGAAGACGGCCCGCGCCCTCGAGGCCGGAATCACAGGATTGGGCCTCGCCTACCCGGTGGCCCAGGACTCCTCCTACGCGATCTGGCACGACTACGGCGCCAGGGGCTGGCCATCGCTCTTCCTGTGGAGCACCGGCGGGGCGCTCTCGTGGTTCCACTTCGGCGAGGGCGAATACCGGGCGACGGAGGAGGCGATCCAGGAGGAGCTACGGGCGGGCAACGCCCTGCTCGACCTGCCCGAGCCGATGGCCCCGCTGCGGCCATCGGACGCCCCCGGGGCCATGGTGGCTCCCCCCACGGAGGAGCTGTTTCCGGGCGGCGGCCCGGGCGAGCCGTGGCGCCCCGACGGGCCGGAGACGGCGCTCGCGATCGATTACGCCTCCGGCGGGGCCTTCGCCGCCGTCGATGGCGAGGGCGCCCTGGTTGTCTCTCTCGACGGAGACCCCGCGCGAACCATTGGCGTCGACGGCCCCGGCCTCTACGCGCTGGCCGAGCACCCTCGCCACCAGGCCCACCGGCTCGAGCTGCGGGCCGACGGCGTCGACCTCTACTCGGTGGGCTTCGCGGCGGCCCCGCCGTAAGGCCCGGCTAGGTGAGTCCGGCGTACCAGAGGCCGAACAGGATGCCGAACACGCCCAGGGCCGGGATCAGCACGCGCCGGAAGATCGGATCGATCACCGGGCGCGTCAGGATCCAGGCGAAGGCCCCGGTGAGAGCCGCCATCGAGAGGATCGACATCGGCGCGAACACCGCCAGCGCCGCAGCCGCCTCGAGCCGGGTTGGCAGGGCCGCGATCAGCAGCAGGACGACGGCGCCGCTGCCGGCCAGCCCGTGCAGGACGCCGATCCCGAACGCCTGGTGCGGGGTGCGAACCTCGACGTGCCGGTGCTCCTCGGGCGCGGCCCTGCGGAGGTGACGATGGTCCGACCCGGGCGCGACGTCGGCGGCCGGCCCGTGGTGGTGGACTCCGGCGCGGTAGTCGCCCCGCACCCACTTCCAGACCACGCGCGCCGCGAGGACCACGATCACCACGCCCACGGCCTTCTCGGCCCCGGCCTCGAGCCAGGCCGGCAGCTCGGACTTGAACGCGATGAGCGGTAGCCCGATCGCGAGCAGCATCGCTGCGTGGCCCAGCCCCCACCACGCCCCGAGCTTCACCGCCCTGCGCGAATCGGCGTCGTCGCTCGCCATCAGCGACGTGACGGCCACCAGGTGATCGGGGTCGGAGGCGTGCCTCAGTCCCAGCACGACCGCCAGCCCAAGCGCCACGAACAGCGGGGCGCCGTCGAACAGGCCCGTGAGCCACCCGTCGGCGTGCTCGACCGGGGCGAACAGGGAGTCAAAGCCCACTGGCCGCTACCCCTTCGCCTCGGCGCCGAAGCGAGCCGCGCAGGTCTCGCAGAGGCCCGTGATCGGGAAGTGGCGGAAGCGGGCCTCGTAGCCGAATCGCGTCCTGATCGAGCGCCGGAGCGGCTCGAGCTCGCGGTCCGTCAGCGCGCGGCGGCCGCCGCAGCGCTCGCAGATCAGGTAGGCAGGGGCGAGCTTGCCCGCCAGTGCGTAGACGGCCGGCCCGTGGCCGAGGTGCGCGTGGCGGACCAGCCCGACGCGCTCCATCAGCTCGAGGTTGCGATAGACCGAGCCCACGTCGGACTCGGGAACGCGGCCGCCGGAGCCGGCCGCGATCTGCTCGGCCGTCACCGGCCCGCCGGCGGCGAAGAGGGCCTCGACGAGCAGGCGCCGTGCAGCCGATACGCGCAGGCCCTCCGCCTTCAGCACTCCGACGGCGTCGTCCACGCTCTCGACCTGGACCTCCGGGGTGAGGTGCGCGGTGGTCATCTGCCGGCGACCCTATCGCTCTTGCGAACGTGTTGCAAGTGCGGTCGGATCTCGAATTAGGGTGCCCAAATACGACCGATTTGGGCGGGTTTGAGCGCTTAGGCACAAGGTGATACGTTCCGGCGCGGGGCCAGCAACGAGAGAAAGACCCGCTATGTGCCTGGCGATACCCGGGCAGATCCTTGAACTGGTCGATGAGCCAAACAGGCTCGCCACGGTGGACGTGGCGGGGGTGCGCCGAAACGTGAACATCGGCCTCTTGGACGAGGAGCCGGGTGGGGTCGGACCGGGCGACTGGGTCCTGATCCACGTCGGGTTCGCGCTCTCCAAGGTCGACGAGGCCGAGGCCATCGCGACCCGCCGCATGCTGGAGGGCATGGGCGCCGACTACGAGCAGGAGCTCGAGGAGCTGAAGGCGAGCGTCATCGAGTGATGCGCCGGCGGGTCAAGATCCGCGCGCAGGGCCGGCAGTCGAGGGGCGCGCCTTAGCGATGAGCTCAGGGGTGGACACGCCGTTGACCGATGTTCGCCCCGTTCAGGAGCCCCAGTGCCTGCCCGAGTCAGGCTGCATCACCTGCGGCGACGTCGCCGAGGAGATGCGCGTCCTCCGCATCGACGCCGACCGCGAGCTCGCCCTCTGCGAGCACGTCTCAGGCGAGCGCCAGACCGTCGAGATCGCCCTCGTCCAGCCCGTGACCACGTCCGACGTCCTCCTGGTACACGCCGGCACCGCCATAACGAACCTGGACCATGAGGCCGCCCCTGACCCCGACGGAGCGGACGCGGGAGCAGATGACAATGCCCGCGGCGTAGCCGCGGGCCAGGTGTTCAGTGCGGGAGCGGAGCATCCGTCGGGCAGTGGTTCTGGTGCGGGAGCGGAGGAGGTGGCCGGGTGAGGTTCCTCGACGAGTTCCGGGACGCCGAGCTGGGCCAGGTGGTGGCCGGCGAGATCGTCGCGTCGGTGGAGCCCGGCCGCACCTACAAGTTCATGGAGGTGTGCGGCGGCCACACCCACTCGATCTACAAGTACGCGATCGACGACATCCTTCCCGACGAGGTCGAGCTGATCCACGGCCCCGGCTGTCCCGTCTGCGTGATGCCGATGGGCCGGATCGACGACGGGATCGCGCTCGCGCACACCGATGGAGTGATCTTCACGTGCTTCGGCGACATGATGCGTGTCCCGGGCTCGGACGGCTCGTTCACGGACGCGAAGGCGCGCGGCGCCGACATCCGCATGGTCTACTCGCCGCTCGACGCCCTTCGCCTCGCGAAGCAGAACCCCGACCGGACGGTCGTCTTCTTCGCGATCGGCTTCGAGACCACCGCCCCGTCCACCGCGCTCACGCTGAAGCGCGCGAAGGCCGAGGGCGTCGAGAACTTCCTCTGCATGTGCAACCACGTGACGATCGTGCCGCCGCTGCGGGCGCTCCTGGACTCGCCCGACCTGCGGCTCGACGGCTTCATCGGCCCCGGCCACGTCTCCACCGTGGTCGGCGTCCGCCCGTTTGAGTTCATCCCAGCCGACTACGAGCGTCCGCTGGTGACCGCCGGCTTCGAGCCGCTCGACATCCTCCAGGCGATCCACATGCTGCTCAAGCAGCTGTCAGACGACCGCTGCGAGGTCGAGAACCAGTACAAGCGCGTGGTCCCCTACGAGGGCAACCCCGCGGCGCTCAAGGTGATGAGCGAGGTCTTCGAGTTGCGCCCCCACTTCGAGTGGCGAGGGCTGGGGTTCATCTCCCAGAGCGCGCTGAAGCTGTCCGACGCATACGCCGAGTTCGACGCCGAGGAGCATTTCAGCGTCCCGGGCGTGCGGGTCGCCGACCCGAAGGCCTGCCAGTGCGGCGAGGTCCTGAAGGGCGTGATCAAGCCCTGGGAGTGCAAGGTGTTCGGCACCGCGTGCACGCCCGAGCACGCCATCGGGACCTGCATGGTCTCGCCGGAGGGCGCCTGCGCCGCCTACTACAACTACGGCCGCTTCTCGCGCGAGAGCGAGAAGGAGGTCGTGTGAGCGCGCCCGCCAAGAGCGCACCGGACCGCGAGCAGCGGATCCTCGAGATCATCGAGACCGCGCGCGCCAAGCGCCCGAGGTTCAAGGACGACCAGGTGACGATGGCCCACGGCGCGGGTGGCAAGGCGACCCAGACGCTGATCGAGGGCCTGTTCGCCCCAGCCTTCGCTTCAGAGGCCCTCGACGAGCTCGCCGACGCTGGAACGATCGACATCGCCGGGACCGCCGTTTCACTCACGACGGACACCTTCGTCGTCAAGCCGATCCGCTTCCCGGGCGGCTCGATCGGCGAGCTGGCCGTGAACGGGACCGTGAACGACCTGGCGATGGCGGGGGCGAGGCCGCTGGCGATCAGCGTCGCGCTCGTCCTCGAGGAGGGGCTCGGCGCCGACGACCTCCGCGCCGAGGTGGACGCGATCGCAGGGGCCGCCTCCGAGGCCGGCGTGACCGTGATCACCGGCGACACGAAGGTCGTCGAGCGCGGGGCCGCCGACGCGATGTACATCAACACGTCGGGCGTCGGCCACCGCGACGAGCGTGCATCGCTCTCCCCCGCCGCGCTCGAGCCGGGCGACCGGGTGCTCGTGTCCGGCCCGATAGGCGCGCACGGGACCGCGATCATGCTCGCCCGCGGCGAGCTGGGCCTCGACGCCGAGGTCGAGTCCGACACCCGCTCGCTTTGGCCCGCCGCCGACGCGCTGCTGGGCGCCGCAGGCCCGTCGCTCCGTTGCATGCGCGACGCGACCCGCGGCGGCGTCGCGTCGGTGCTGAACGAGCTCGCGCGCGCCTCGACCGCCTCGGTCCTGGTCCACGAGGCGGACGTCCCGGTGTCGCCGGACGTGGCCGGCGCCGCCGAGCTACTGGGCATCGACCCGATGTACGTCGCCAACGAGGGAGTGATGGTGGCGATCGTCGCCCCCGATGCAGCCGGCGCCGCGCTCGACGCGTTGCGCGGCGTTCCCGGCTGCGAGGGCGCGACCGAGGTCGGCGAGGTGGGCGCCGAGCCCCCCGGCATGGTCCTTGTGCAGACGGCCTTCGGAGGCCGGCGAGTGATGGACCTCCTGGCGGGTGACCCGCTTCCGAGGATCTGCTGAATGACAGGTGCAACCGACAACAGGAGAGGTGTGCGATGGCGGTAACGGCCGAGTTCGTGCCGAACCAGAAGGCGACCGAGGCGGTCGAGGCCCACGTGATCTGGATGACGACCGGGCTCTCATGCGACGGCGACTCGGTCGCCATGACCTCGGCGGTCAACCCGAGCCTGGAGGACATCATCACCCAGGCGATCCCCGGGATGCCGAAGGTGATCGTGCACAACCCCGTCCTCGCCTACGAGAACGGCCCCGAGTTCATCGAGTGGTGGTGGAAGGCCGAACGCGGCGAGATCGACCCGTTCGTCCTCTGCGTCGAGGGCTCGATCCCCAACGAGGAGCTCTCCGGAGACGGATACTTCGCGGCGATCGGCGACGATCCCGAGACCGGGCAGCCGATCACGACGAGCGATTGGCTCGACCGGCTCGCACCCAAGGCGGCAGCCGTGGTCGCGATCGGCACCTGCGCGACCTACGGCGGCATCCCGGCGATGAAGAACAACCCGACCGGCGCGATGGGCGTGGCCGACCACCTCGGCTGGAACTGGAAGTCGAGCGCCGGCCTGCCCGTGATCAACATCCCCGGCTGCCCCGCCCAGCCCGACAACATGACGGAGACCCTGCTCTACCTGGCGCTGCACCTCGCCGGGCTGGCGCCGGTCCCCGACCTCGACGAGCTGGGCCGACCGACCTGGCTGTTCGGGCGCACGGTCCGCGAGGGCTGCAACCGCGCCGGCTTCGCCGAGGAGGGCCAGTTCGCCACCGAGTACGGCGACGATCCGCGCTGCCTGATCAAGCTGGGCTGCAAGGGGCCGGTGGTGAAGTGCAACGTGCCGGTCCGAGGCTGGGTCGACGGCTACGGGGGCTGCCCGAACGTGGGCGGCATCTGCATGGCGTGCACGATGCCCGGCTTCCCCGACAAGTACATGCCGTTCATGGAGCCGGATGCGGTTGGCAGCGCCGCAGCCTCGTTCGAGCGGTTCTTCCCGGGGCCGATGTTCCGCTACTTCCGCAACCGGAACATCACGAACAAGTACGACGTCGAGCCCGAATGGCGCAAGCCCGGGAAGCAGATCCTCAGCGGCTACGCCTCGAGGGGGAGGGCTACCGCCCGCCCGGTAGCTGAGCCGCGCGAGGACCACGAGACGGAACCGACTTAGAGACTCAGATCAGGAGGACGCAGATGGCAACGGTAGAGACCCCTCGAGGCGACTCGAAGGTCATGGTCAAGGAGATGTCGTGGGACCCGATCACGCGGATCGTGGGCTCGCTCGGCATCCACACGGAGATCGACTTCGCGAACAAGGAGGTCTTGAAGTGCTACAGCACGTCGATGATCTTCCGCGGGTTCGACATCTTCATGAAGGGGATCGACCCGCGCGACGCGCACTTCATCACCTCGCGCATCTGCGGCATCTGCGGTGACAACCACTGCACTTGCTCGTGTCTCAACCAGAACATGGCGTACGGCGTGAAGCCGCCCCCGCTGGGCGACCTCGCGTACAACCTGGCCGAGACCGCGGACTACATGTTCGACCACGCGATCTTCAACGACTGCATGTGCAACGTGGACTTCTGCGAGCAGATGGTCAAGGAGACCAACCCGTCGCTGCTCCAGAAGGCCGAGCAGGAACTCGCGCCAGGCGGCGACATCCACGGCTACCGGACGATCGCCGACATCATGCGGTCGCTGAACCCGTTCACCGGGGAGTTCTACCTCGAGACCCTCCAGGTGGCCAGGTACACGCGCGAGATGTACTGCCTGTTCGGCGGGCGCCACACTCACCCCTCGACCATCCTCCCGGGTGGGTGCAGCGCGCACATCACGCACCAGACGTGCACCGACTACTACGTGCGGCTGATGCGCTACATCGACTACGTCAAGCGCAGCGTGCCGATGCACGACGACCTCTACGACTTCTTCCTGAGGGAGTTGCCGGGGTACGACATGGTCGGCTACCGCGACACCAACCTGGTGAACTGGGGCTGCTTCGACGACCCCGACTACGTCGACTACCGCTACGAGAACATGGACGAGTGGGGGAACAAGCGGTACATCACCCCCGGCGTCGCCTTCGACGGCGAGCTGATCACGACGAACCTCGTCGAGATCAACCTCATGATCCGGATCCTGCTCGGGTCGTCGTACTTCGACGACTGGACCGACAGCCAGCAGCCGTTCGTGACCAAGGACCCGCTCGGTAACGACGTGGACCCGCGCCACCCGTGGAACAAGGTGACGCTGCCGCGCCCGCAGGCGCGCGACTTCACGGACAAGTACTCGTGGGTCGTCTCGCCCCGGATGTACGACAACCGCAACGACAAGTACGTCGCATGCGACACCGGCGGCGGGCCGTTCGCCCGCCAGTGGTGCACGGCGAAGGCCGGCCTCGTCGACTTCGGCTACGCGAAGGCGACGGGGAACTCGATCCAGATGGTGCTGCCCCGCACGGCCAGCTTCCCCGAGGTCGAGATGGAGTGGAAGGTCCCGGAGAAGTCGAACGCGATCGAGCGCGACCGCGCCCGCACGTACCACCAGGCGTACTCGGCCCTGATCGGCCTGCACTGCCTGGAGCGGGCGCTCACCGAGATCCGCGCCGGACGGACCAAGAGCTGGAACGACTTCAACGTGCCGCAGGAGGCCGTAAGCGTCGGCTTCCACGAGGCGGCCCGCGGAGTCCTCTCGCATCACATGGTCATCCAGGGCGGCAAGATCGCCAACTACCAGCCCTACCCGCCGACGCCGTGGAACGCCAGCGTACGCGACGTCTACGGGACTCCCGGCCCCTACGAGGACGCGGTGCAGAACACCCCGATCTTCGAGGAGAACGGCCCGGAGAACTTCAAGGGCGTCGACATCATGCGGGCCGTGCGCAGCTTCGACCCGTGCCTGCCGTGCGGCGTGCACATGTACGGCGGCGACGGCCAGGTGCGCAAGGTCCAGCACACGCCGACTGGGATGTGTTGAGCTGAGCGCGCCCGGCGACAACGGAGGCTCCGCCGCCCGCGCGGCGGCGGAGCTCGGGCCGCCCCCCGAGGCGCTGGTGGCCCGGGTCCAGGAGCTGACCGAGCGCCTCGCTCAGCTCCCCGACCCGGCGGCGCGTGAGAGCGCGGACGAGCTGGTTTCGGCCGTGCTCGAGCTCTACGGCGAGGGCCTCGAGCGGATCTTCGCGGCGATCGACGAGGCCGGGGAGACCGGCGCCGAGGTCAAGGAGCAGCTCCAGAACGACGGGCTCGTGGCAAGCCTGATGCTGATCCACGACCTCTACCCCGTGCCGCTCTCCGAACGGGTGCGAGAGGCGCTCGAGAGCGTTCGCCCCTACATGGAGAGCCACGGCGGTAACGTCGAGCTCCTCGAGATGAAGGACGGCACCGCCCGGATCTCGCTCGAGGGGAGCTGCAAGACCTGCCCGGCCTCGACCTCGACCCTGGAGCTCGCGATCAAGCAGGCCCTCGACGAGGCGGCCCCGGACCTGGAGGCACTGATCGTCGAGGGCGCCGAGAGCATGCAGCCGATGGTCTCCGGCAGCGCCACCGAGCTGCCCGTCCTCCAGGTCGCGCCGGGTGAGGCGGGCGTACAGCCGAGCTGGTTTGAGCTCGCCGGCGCCGAGCACGTCGTCGAGGGCGAAGTTCGGGCCATGGAGGTCGCGGGCGTGCCGCTGGTGGTCGCACGGATCGAGGGCGGGCTGCTCGCCTACCGCGACAGCTGCGCCGGCTGCGAGTCCCCCGTCCACGACGGCGAGCTCAGCGATGGGACGCTCACGTGCCCCGCGTGCTCGCGCAACTTCCATCTGCCACGGGCGGGGCGCTCGCTGGACGACGATCGCCTCCAGCTCGAGCCGGTGCCGCTCCTGGGTGGCCCCGAGGGCACCCGCGTGGCGCTGGCCGCATGAGCGACGGCAACGGGCGCAAGGCGATGGAGCGCCGCCTGGACGCGCGACGGCGCGCGGACCTGGTCTCCGGCCTCAGGCAGCTGGCGAAGCCGGGCGCCGTAAACCGGGGTCAGACGCCCGCAGGGGGTCTGACCCCACAGGCTCCACAGGCCCCCACCGAGGAGCGCTGCGACCTCTGCGGCAACCCGATCCCGGCCGACCACCGCCACCTGCTGCACCTGACCGAGCGCCAGATCATCTGCGCCTGCGAGCCCTGCGTGGCGCTTCGCTCCGGCGACCCGGAGCTGCGCCCAACCGGCACCAGGGTGGTGTGGCTCGACGACTTCGAGCTCTCCGACGAGCTCTGGGCCTCGTTTCAGATCCCGATCGGTCTCGCGTTCTTCCTGAACTCGACCACCGCCGGCGGGGTCGTCGCCTTCTACCCCAGCCCGGCCGGCTCGATGGAATCGGAGCTGGACCTCGACGCGTGGCAGCGGCTCACGGAGCTGAACCCCGTGCTCGAGTCCCTCGACGCCGACGGCGAGGCGCTCCTGGTGAACCGCATGTCCGATCCGCCCGAGCACGCGATCGTCCCGATCGACCAGTGCTACAAACTCGTCGGCTTGGTCAAGATCGGCTGGGAGGGCATCTCCGGGGGGAGCGGCCCCGAGGAAGCGATCGCCGGCTTCTTCGAGGAGCTGCGTTCGCGGAGCTCGCCGGCATGACCGCCGCCGACGGAAACGGGGCCGCGGTGCCCACGGACAAGGGCGCCGCCGCGCAGGCGGCGCGCGCGGTCGCCGACGATGCCACGGAGACCTCGCAGCCCACCGACCGCCCGGTGCCGGAGTTCTCGGTCGTGGGTGTGGGCCATGTCGAGCGCGCGGCGTCGCCAACGCTCCGGTTCGAGATCGAGGCCACCGAGGCGACCGGGCGCAGCATCTACACGATCGCCCTCACCGCGATGATCGAGCTGGAGCCCGCGAAGCGCCGCTACGAGGACGCCGAGCGCGAGCGCCTCGTCGAGCTGTTCGGCGAGCCCGAGCGCTGGGCCTCCACCACGTCCAGCCTGCGCTGGGCCCAGGCCGAGGCGCTGGTCCCGAGCTTCACCGGCTCGACCCGCTTCGGACTCGAGCTCGCGTGCACCTACGACCACGAGGTCGGCGCGACCAAGTACTTCAACGGCCTGAGCGGCGGCGAGGCGCCGCTTCGCTTCCACTTCAACGGCACGGTGATCTGGCAGGCAAGCGACGGTCACATGCAGCTGACCCAGATCCCCTGGGACTGCTCGACCCGCTTTCAGATGCCGGTCGAGGTATGGCGAACCATGGTCGAGGCGAGCTATCCGTTCCGCGGGTGGATCGCCCTCGACAAGGCGACGATCGAGCGCCTCGAGCGGCGCAAGGCAGGCCGCGCGATGCCGACGTTCGACGCGACCGTGGGCGAGCTGCTCGACGGCGCCCCCGGGGAGGAGGGCTGATGGATAAGGCGCTCGAGAGCCTGCTCGACTCGCTCCTCTACGAGGGCTATGCGCTCTACCCCTACACGCCCGGGGCGACGAAGAACGCGACGCCGACCCCGTTCGGGATCGTCTATCCCCCGGCCTACGCCGCGGGGAGCGACGCCACGTTCGACCACCTGCGGCTGGAGTGCATCGTCGAGTCAGCCCCGGAGGCCGCGCTCGCCGGCACCATCACCTTCCTGACCTCCAAGGGCAAGCGCCACCAGGCGGGGCCGACTCGCATCGACCTCCCCCCCACCCCCCTTGCCGAGCTGACGGACGGGCGCGGCGAGGAGTTCGTGGTCGAGGGCGAGGAGACCGTGACGGGCCGCGTCCGGATGCGCGCCGAGCCCATCCGCGATGGCCTGACGCGGGTGAGGCTGTGCGTCCACAACACGACCGAGCTGGGCCCCGGCGGCGCGGACCTCGAGCGCAACGCGGCTCTTCGCTCGAGCCTGATGTCCACCCACGTCGTCGCCGAGGTGAGCGGCGGCCGCTTCGTTTCCCCGCTCGACACCAAGGGGCCGTGGGGCGACGAGGTCAAAGCCTGCGAGAGCGTCAACACCTGGCCGGTGCTGGCGAACCCGACGGACACCGCGATGCTGGGCGCCGCGATCGTCCTGCCGGACCACCCGAGCATGGCCCCCGAGAGCCTGGGCAACCTGTTCGACTCGACCGAGATCGAGGAGGCTCTCCTCCTCCACGTGCACGCCCTGACCGACTCGGAGCGCGCCGAGATCGCGGAGCAGGACCCGGCCGTCCGCGAGATGGTCGAACGGGCTGCGAAGACGACCCCGGAGGAGATCATGAGCCTCCACGGGCGCCTGTCCGAGGCGGACGCCGAGCCGGGGCACCCGAACCCGGGCGAGTCCACGATCGAGGTCGGCGGCGTCACCTTCACCAAGGGAGGCAAGGTGGTGCTGCGCCCGCGTACCGACCGCGACGTCTACGACAAGATGCTGGCGGGCAAGACGGCGACGATCGAGCGGATCTACCACGACTTCGACGACCGCGCCCACATCGGCGTCACCGTGGACGACGACCCGGCGCAGCCGCTGTTCCGGGAGACGGGCCGCTACCTGTTCTTCAGCTCCGACGAGGTGGAGCTGCCCGATGGCTGAGCGCCGGCGCCAGATCCTGGTTGCCGGGGTCGGAAACTCCTGGCTCTCCGACGACGGCTTCGGATCCGCCGTGGTCAAGCGGCTCGGCGAGCTGGAGCTGCCCGAGGGGGTCACCGTGCTCGACTTCGGCACCGGGGGCCTCGACCTCGCCTACGAGGTGATGCGCGGGTACGACGCGCTGCTCCTCGTGGACTCGAGCCAGCAGGGCGGCGAGCCGGGGACGCTCTACGTGATCGACCCCCACGACGACGAGATCAAGCCGATCGACGACGGAGAGGTGATCAACCCGCACGCGATGGACCCGCAGACGGTGCTGCGCTTCATCAAGACCGTCGGTGGCTCGCCGGGCAAGGTCACGGTCGTCGCCTGCGAGCCCTCCTCGGTCGAGGAGATGGGCCTGGGCCTCTCGCCGGAGGTCGAGGCCGCCGTCGGCCGCGCGGTGGACCTCGTGCTCGACACGATCGCCGAGCTTCAGACCGACGCCGCCTACGCGGACGCCGAGGCCGAAGCGGGAACCTGATGCACGAGCTGTCGATCGCACAGGCCGTCGTAGACACCGCCACCAAGCACTCCGGCGGGCGTCGCGTGAAGCTGATCAGCCTTCGCCTCGGGACGATGCGCCAGGTGGTCTTCGATTCCCTGGACTTCTACTTCGGGATCGTCGCCCGGGACACCCTTTGCGAGGGGGCCGAGCTCGAGCATGAGCTGGTCCCGGCGCTGCTGCGCTGCCCCCAGTGCGACCGCGAGTGGGACCCGGCTCCGCAGCCGGTGGCGAGCCACGAGGCGGTCGGGGCCGAGCTCGCCCTGCCGGTCTTCCGGTGCCCGGATTGCGGCGTCCCGGGCGAGATCAAGGCCGGTGGCGGAGCTGGAGGTAGAGTCGATCGAGGTTGAGGACGCCGAGGCGCCCGTAACCTAGGAGGAGAGGATGCACCGCACGAAGGTCAGGGTCACCGAGGACGCGCTCGACGCGAACGAGACGATCGCCCGCGCCAATCGCGACGACTTCGACCGCGCCGGCGTCAGCGTGCTGAACCTGATGAGCGCCCCCGGCTCCGGCAAGACCACGCTGCTCGAGCGGGCGCTCGACGGTCTCGAGAGCCCACGGGTAGGTGTGCTGGAGGGCGACGTCCAGGGAAGCCTCGACGCCGACCGCCTCGCCGGCATCCACATCCCGGTGACGCAGCTCAACACCGGCTCCGGCTTTGGCGGCGAGTGCCACCTCGACGCCAACATGGTGCGCTCGGCGATGCCCGCCCTGCCGCTCGACGAGATCGACCTGCTGATCGTCGAGAACGTGGGCAACCTGGTCTGCCCGGCCGAGTTCCGCATCGGCGAGGACGTGAAGGCGATGGTCGCCTCGGTCGCGGAGGGCGCGGACAAGCCGCTCAAGTACCCCCTGATGTTCCGCAGCTGCGAGATGGTCGTGGTCAACAAGATCGACCTCCTCCCCCACGTCGATTTCGACATGGACCGGTTCCTCGCGAACCTCGACGCGATCAACCCCGGCGTCGAACACCTCCTGGTGAGCGCCCGGACCGGCGAGGGGCTGGACGAGTGGCGCGCGTGGCTGGCCCGCATCCCCGAGCGCGCTGCCGCGCCCGTCGTCTAGCGATGGCCGCTGCGGCGCACGCAGCGGGAGGGTGACATGACCGGGATGGCCGGAACGAGCAGCCTCGCCCGTCGCGTCGACGAGCTTGCGGCGGCGCGCACGGAGGCGAACGGCCGCTTTTTCGACGGCGAGGCCGAGCGCCTCGCGCGCTGCTGCCATGCGATGGCCGAGCGCTTCGCCCGCGGCGGACGGCTGATCGCCCTTGGCCATTCGCCCGTGGCCCGCTCCGACGCGCGCCACGTGGCGGTGGAGTTCGTGCACCCGGTGATCGTCGGCAAGCGGGCGCTACCCGCGATCGGCCTCGCCGGCGAGGGCGGCGACCTCGGAGGGCAACTCGGGGTCCTGGCTGAGCCCGATGACATCGTGATCGCCTATGAGGCCGACGAGTCCGATGCCGCCGAGGCGCGGCCCGCGCTCACCCTGGCCCGCGAGCGCGGCTGCCAGACCATCGCGTTCACGGACTCCGGCGCGGAGTGGGAGTTCGAGGTGGGCCACCCCGACCCGTTCGTGGACCAGGAGGTCGTCGAAACCCTCTACCACGTGCTCTGGGAGCTGGTGCACGTCTTCTTCGACCACCGCGGACTGCTGGAGGGGCGCGAGGCCCGCCCCGTGCACGACACCGGCGGCTCGAGCTTCCTCTACCCGTTCCTGTCGGAGTCCGAGGAGGACCTCGACTCGGTGCTCGACGACGTCCGCCGGTCGGTGCTGATGAAGGCGGAGGAGGTGGCCGAGCTGCGCGAGGCGACCCTCGGCGAGAACCGCGAGGCCCTGATCGACGCAGCCGCCGAGCTGCGCCGGCGGCTCGACGCGGGCGGCCGCCTGCTCGCCTTCGGCAACGGGGGGTCCGCGACCGATGCGATGGACGCCGTCGCCGATTTCCGCCGGCCGCCACACGGCTGGCCCACGCGTGCCGCGATCGACCTCACGGAGGACTCCTCGATCCTGACCGCGATCGCGAACGACGTGGGCGTCGAGGAGATCTTTCAGCGCCAGGTGATCGCGTACGGACGCGAGGGCGACGCGGCGCTGGCCCTCTCCACCAGCGGCGGGTCCGACAACGTGATCCTGGCGTTGTCGGAGGCGCGCAAGCGCGGCCTCGAGACGATCGCGCTCGTCGGCTACGACGGGGGGCGGATCGCCGACGAGGGCCTCGCCGACCATGTGATCATCACTCGCTCGCAGCACATCCCCCGGATCCAGGAGGCACAGGCGAGCGCCTACCACGTGCTCCGCGAGCTGGTCGAGCTCGTTGACGGCTGACCGCCGCCTGCGGATCCGCGTCCGCGGCACGGTCCAGGGCGTCGGGTTCCGGCCGTTCGTGTACCGGGTGGCGTCCGAGCTGGGCCTCTCCGGGTGGGTCCTGAACGACGAGCTCGGTGTGCTGATGGAGGCCGAGGGCCCGGCAGCGGCCATGGATGAGCTGGCCGCCCGGCTGGCGAGCGACGCGCCGCCGCTGGCCGAGGTCGAATCGGTCGAGGCGAAGGAAGTGCCGGGCACCGGCGAGCCCGGGTTCCGGATCGTTGCCTCGGAGGCGGGCGGGGAGCCCGAGGCGCTGGTCTCGCCCGACATGGCCACCTGCGACGAGTGCCTGACGGAGCTTCGCGACCCGGCCGACCGCCGCCATCGCTACCCGTTCATCAACTGCACGAACTGCGGGCCGCGGTTCACGATCGTCCGCGGCGTCCCCTACGACCGGGCGCTCACCACCATGGCCGGGTTCGAGATGTGCGCCACCTGCCGGTCCGAGTACGAGGATCCGGGCGACCGCCGCTTCCACGCTCAGCCGAACGCGTGCCCCGATTGCGGGCCGGAGGCCCGCCTCGTGGGCGCGAACGTCCGCGAGGGGGAGGACGGCGTGGGGGCGGCGGCGCGCCTGCTGCTCGCCGGCGCGGTGCTGGGGATCAAGGGGCTCGGCGGCTACCACCTCGCCTGCGACGCCGCCAGCGAGAGCGCCGTCGCCGCCCTGCGCTCGCGAAAACACCGCGAGGACAAGCCGTTCGCCCTGATGGCGCCCAGCCTCGACGCCGCCCGCGACCTGGTGGAGCTGACGCCCGGGGAGGACGCGCTCCTGACCGGGCCGCAGCGCCCGATCGTCATCGCCCGCGGCCGCGCCGGGGCGGCCGTTGCCGACTCGGTCGCTCCACGCACCAGAGACCTCGGGGTGATGCTCCCCTACACCCCGCTCCACCACCTGCTCCTCGCCGATGCGGACACCACGCTGGTGATGACCTCCGGGAACCTCTCCGACGAGCCGATCGCCTTCGCCGATGAGGACGCAGCCCGGCGGCTGGGCGACATCGCCGACGCGTTCCTCGTCCACGACCGCCCGATCCACGTGCGCACCGACGACTCGGTCGTCCGCTCGCTCGACACGGCCGTGGGCCAGTCGCCGCTCCTGATGCGCCGGGCCCGCGGCTACGTGCCGCGCAGCGTCCCCCTCCCCCGGTCCGCTGAACGCCCCGTCCTCGCAACGGGCGCCGAGCTCAAGAGCACGTTCTGCGTTGCCAAGGGCTCCCGGGCCTGGGTGAGCCACCACATCGGCGACCTCAAGAACTGGGAGACGCTGGAGTCGTTCCGCGAGGGCGTCGAGCACTTCGAGCGGCTGTTCGCGGTCGAGCCCGCCGTGGTCGCCCACGACCTGCACCCGGACTACCTCTCGACGCGGTATGCGCTGGAGCGGGAGGGCGTGGAGCGGGTGGCGGTCCAGCACCACCACGCCCATCTTGCGGCATGCCTCGCCGAGCACGGCGAGGAGGGCCCGGCGGTCGGCGCGATCTTCGACGGGACAGGCCTCGGCCCCGATGAGACGGCGTGGGGCGGCGAGCTCCTGGCCGGTGGGCTCGATGGCTTCGAGCGGTGCGGGCTGCTGTTCCCGGTGCGCCTGCCCGGCGGCGACCGCGCAGCGCTCGAGCCCTGGCGGATGGCCTGCTCGTGGCTGGTCGCCGCCGGCGGCGAGGAGGTACCGGCGATTCCGGAGGCGCTGGCCGGCGACGTCGATCAGCGGCGGTGGGATGACGTCTGCGAGCTGGTGCGCAGTGGGCTCAACTCACCGCCGACCAGCAGCGCGGGACGCCTGTTCGACGCCGTCTCGGCCCTTCTGGGGATCCGGTCCACCGTGAACTACGAGGGACAGGCCGCTGCCGAGCTCGAGGGCGCTGCCGACCCGCTCGAGCCTGCCGCCTACGAGATGCCGCTGATCGAGGCCGGCGAGGAAAGCGCTCCGGGCGGGGCGGTGATCCTCGATGCCCGCGAGACCGTGCGGCAGGTCGCCGCTGACCTCCGGGACGGGGCAGCGACGGAGACCGTCGCCGCGCGGTTCCACAATGCGCTCGCCCGCGCCACCGCCAGTGCGATCACGCGTGAGTGCGAGGCGGTCGGGGTGGATGTGGCGGTGCTCTCAGGCGGCGTGTTCCAGAACCGGCTGCTCCTGGAGCGCACGGCCGCGCTGCTGCTCGAATCCTCCCTGCGCGTCCTCATCCCCCAGCGCCTACCCCCCAACGACGGCGGCATCTCCTACGGCCAGGCCGCGATAGCCGCCGCCCGCACCTGACCGAGGGCGTGGGGCTAGATCATGCCGGACTCGGGGGCGATCACCCACACCCGCTCGGCCCACAGGACCACCGTCTCATCGTCGAGGTCCCCGACCGTGGCGACGCCGGCCTGCTCGATCACGGCTGCCAGCTCGGCCCAGGCGCGGGCCACCTTCACCACACGCTGGAGCGGGCCGAAGCCGCCCGCCTTCTTGAGCTCGGCGGACTGAGTCCTGGCCTCGTCGGCCGTGACCTCGCCGAACGGGCGGTCCTCGTCGCCGATGTGGACGGTCCGCGTCCGTGCCTCCTGCACGCGGTCGGGCGACGGCTGCTTCGCGGGCTCCTCCACGTCCCCCAACGTAGCTACGATCGCGCCGCGATGGAGCCCAAGGTTGCCCGGGGCAGGGCACAGGCCCGGGCCGCTCTCGTCGGCAACCCCTCGGACGGCTTCGGCGGGGCCACCATCGCGGTCACGCTGCCGGAGTTCGCGGCCCAGGCGGAGGTCTCCGCCGCGCCCCTGTTGGAGATCGTCCCGGCCGACCAGGACCGAAACACGTTTCGCGATCTCGACGAGCTGGTCGCGGACGTCGCCGCCAACGGCTACTACGGCGGGCTCCGCCTGGTCAAGGCCGCGGTCAAGCGCTTCGCCCAGCACTGCGCCGAGGCCGGCGTCGTGCCCGCGGCCCCCTCGTTCCGCGTCCGCTACTCGACCTCGATCCCGCGGCAGGTCGGCCTGGGAGGCTCGAGCGCGATCGTGATCGCGACGATGCGGGCGCTCTGCGAGTTCCACGACCTCGAGCTGCAGGCCGACGACATCGCGGCCCTCGCGCTGTCCGCCGAGACCGAGGAGCTCGAGATCCCCGCCGGCCCGCAGGACCGCTTCGTCCAGGCACATGGCGGCCTCCTGTTCATGGACTTCACCGGCCCCCGCCCGACGGTCGAGGCGCTCGACCCCGCAGCCCTGCCCCCGCTCTTCCTCGCGTACCGGACCGACGCCTCCGAGCCCTCGGCGGTGGTCCACAGCGAGCTGCGCAGGCGCCATGCCGAGGGCGAGCCCGTGGTCGCCTCGACGATGGCCGAGCTGGCCGATCTCGCCAGGCGGGGGCGCGACGCGCTTCGGTCGGGCCAGGGCGCGGAGGTGGCCCCGCTGATCGAGCGCAACCTTGAGCTCCGCCGTAGGGTGCTTCAGCTCGACCCGCGCCACGAGCGCATGGTCGAGATCGCGCGCGAGCACGGGGCGGCGGCCAACTACGCGGGCTCGGGCGGCGCGATCGTGGGGATCCGGCCCAACGGTTGGGACGCGCTTACCCCAGCGCTCGAGGCCGAGGGTTGCACCGTGCTGGAACCGGCGCTCCCCGGCTAGGTCGGCTGATCATCCCCGCCGGCCCCGTAGGCCTCGTCCGGCGTCAGCGAGATCTCCATCATCCGCTCGGGGTGGGCGCCGCGGAAGCCGAAGGGGCGGTAGAGGCCATGAGCGTCGGCGGTGGCCAGAACGATCTTCCGCGCGTCGCGAAGGTCCGGGTGATCGAGGATGGCCTCCACCAGCCACTTCCCGAGACCCCTGCCGCGGTGCTCCTCGATGACGAACAGGTCGCCGATCCACGCGAAGGTGGCCCCGTCGGTGACCACGCGTGCGTAGCCGGCCTGTGAGCCGTCCGGCGCGTAGACGCCAAACGACAGCGACCGGTCGATCGCGCGCTCGAGCAGGTCACGCGGGATCCCCTCGGCCCAGTACGACTCCGTGAGGAACCCCCAGATCGCGTCGCGATCGAGGCGCGCAGGATCGGTCGACATCTCGTACCCGTCCCGGTGAGCGGCGCGCTCCGGCGGTGCGGCTAACCCGACAACGAGCTCCATGAGGACCTGATCGTGCCAAGCGCCGGTCGTCCCGTCGCGCTCGGAGGAGCGCATCCGCCCCACCTCCCGGAAGCCGGCCTTCGAATAGCAGGCGATCGCGGCGCGGTTGTGGGCCGCCGGGTCGATCGTGAGGCGGTGGTGCCCACGCTCACCGAGGAGATGGTCCACGACCAGGCGTATCGCCTCGCTCCCGAATCCGCGTCGCTGGTGAGAAGGAGCGACGAAGAGGTCGAGCGAGGCGGAGCGGTACTTCGGATCGGGGTCCTCGGCGAACTGGATCATGCCGACGATCTCGTCGCCGGCCCGAATCGTGAGGCGGGTCAGGTCCGGGTCGAGATCCATCGGGAAGTCGCCTTCGGGCTCGTCCCACCAGCGCGATATCTCGGGGTCGCGGCGAATCGCCCGCAGCGCGTCTGCATCCCGAGGCTCGGTCGCCCGCAGGGTGACCTGCTTCCCCGACAGCTCGACCGACGCCGGCACGCCGGTCAGGCGCGCGAGGCGAGCTGGGTGCGAATCTGCTTCGGCAGCATGAAGCGGACGTCCTCGTCGACGGTGCGCAGCTCGGAGACGTCGTCGGCGCCGCGGTCGCGGAAGAACTCGACGAGCTGGGAGACCAGCTCCTCGGGGGCGCTGGCGCCGGAGGTGACGCCGACGGTCTCGACGCCGTCAAGCCACTCCTCGCGGACCTGCGAGGCGTTGTCGATCAGGTGCGACTCGGTGCCAAGCTCGCGGGTGACGTCCACCAGGCGCTGGGAGTTGGACGAGTTGGTCGAGCCGATCACGAGCACCAGGTCGCACTCGCGGGCGAGCTGCTTGACGGCGATCTGGCGGTTGGTGGTCGCGTAACAGATGTCATCGGACTTCGGGGCGGTCACGTTGGGGAACCGGGCCCGCAGGCGGTCGATGATCTCCGAGGTCTCGTCGACCGAGAGCGTCGTCTGGGTGATGAACGCGAGCCGGTCGGGGTCCGGGATGTCCTCGGGGACGCGCAGGTGGTCGACGTCGTCGGCGGTCTGGACCAGGACGATGTGCTCCGGCGCCTCCCCGGTGGTTCCCTCGACCTCCTCGTGGCCCTCGTGGCCGATCAGCACCATCGTGTAGCCCTGCTCGGCGAACTTGCGGGCCTCGACGTGGACCTTGGTCACGAGCGGGCATGTGGCATCGATCGTGCGGAGCCCGCGAGCTGCTGCGTTTGCATGGACGCTGGGCGCGACGCCGTGCGCGGAGAACACGACCAGCTCCCCCTCGGGGACCTCGGTCTCCTCCTCGACGAAGATCGCGCCGCGTTCGCGAAGCTGTTGCACTACGTGCTTGTTGTGCACGATCTCCTTGCGGACGTAGACCGGCGGGCCGTGGAGGTCGAGCGCGTGCTCGACCGTCTGAACGGCGCGATCGACCCCGGCGCAATAGCCGCGCGGGGCCGCCAGCAGCACCCGGCGAGGAGAGCTCTTGATAGCGGTCTCCATCGCCCTTAGGGTAGTGATCGCCGGAGCGCCCGCGCCGCGGCCTCACCGACCGCGTCGAGGCTCTCCA
>CAWCRN010000024.1:0-581533 GCA_963797835.1 uncultured Solirubrobacterales bacterium | reverse complement strand
ACCGCACGCCGCATCCCGCCAGGTAGCCCGTCCAGGGTCGGGCTGCTCGAAGCCTCCGCCACAGCGGCCGATGGTATCCGGGCCTCAGCGGCCACTCCTTGCCGAGCGTGTGAGACCGGGTGTTCCGGGGCACGGATCTCACAGATCCGCGCGCGTCGGCCCTACTTGGCCGCCAGCCAGTCCTCGCCGATACCGACGTCGACCGCCAGCGGCGGGTCGAGGTCGAACGCGGCGCACATCTCGTCGCGCATCATCTCGGCGGCGCGCTCCATCTCCCCCTCGGGGCCCTCGAACAGCAGCTCGTCGTGGATCTGGAGGATCAGCCGCGTCTCGAGCCCGGCCTCGGCCAGGGCCCGGTGGCAGCGGACCATCGCCACCTTGATGATGTCCGCGGCCGGTCCCCTGGATCACGGTGTTGACCGCGAGCCGCTCGCCGAGCAGGCGCCGCTGGCGCTGCGATGAGCGCAGCTCCGGCACCAGGCGCCGGCGACCCATCAGCGTCTTCACGAGCCCCTCGGTTTCCGCGCGCTCGATCGTCTCGTCGATGAACCTCTTGACCGCCGGGAACCGCTCGAAGTAGCGCTCGATGTAGGCGCCGGCCTCCTCGCGCGAGATCTGAAGGCGGTCGGCGAGACCGAAGTCCGAGAGGCCATAGGCGATCCCGTAGTTGACCATCTTCGCCTTCGACCGCTCGGCGGGCCCGACCTCGGAGGGATCGATGCTGAGGACCTCGGCGGCGGTGGTCGCGTGCACGTCCTCCCCCGAGGCGAAGATCTCGCGCAGGACGTCCTCGCCCGCGACGTGGGCGAGCACGCGGAGCTCGACCTGGTTGTAGTCGCAGGAGAGAAGCCGCCAGCCGGGCTCGGTCACGAAGCAGGCTCGCACCGGTCGGCCGATCTCCGAGCGGATCGGGATGTTCTGGAGGTTCGGGTTGGTGCTGGAGAGGCGGCCGGTTGCGGCGGTGACCTGGCTGAAGGTGGTGTGGATGCGCCCGTCCTCGCGGATCAGCTCGGGCAGGGCGTCCAGGTAGGTGTTCTTCAGCTTGGTCAGCTCGCGCCAGCTCTCGACCTTCCCGACGATCTCGTGCTCGTCGCGGATCTGGGCCAGCACACGGGCATCGGTCGAGAAGCCCGTCTTGCCCCGCCGCTTCTTCGTCAGCCCCAGCTCGTTGAAGAAGACCTCGCCGAGCTGCTGGGGCGAGCCGATGGTGAACTCGTGGCCCGCGAGGTCGAAGATCTCCGCCTGGAGCGCGGCGATCCGCTCGGCCATCCCCTCGCCGATCGCCGCCAGGCGCTCGGCGTCGACGCGGATGCCGATCCGCTCCATCGCCGACAGGACCTCAACCAGCGGCAGCTCGACCTCGTGCAGCAGGGGCTCGAGGCCGAACTCCTCCAGGCGCTCGCGCTGGCGGGCGGCGAGCTCGTGCGTGAGGCGGGCGTCGACGGCAGGATCGCCGGCGGCCTCGCCCTCCTCCGCCTCCAGTGAGAGCTGGCCCGGATCGGCGCTGGCCGGCGCGGCGGCCAGGCCCGCGTCCGCCGCCAGCTCGTGAAGCGCATAGACGCGCCGGGCCGGGTCGATCAGGTAGGCCGCGACCATCGTGTCGTGCGCGAGGTCGAGGCTCTCCTCGGCGGCTGAGAGGATGCCCGTCCCCCCCTCCCCGCCGAGGCCCTTGGCGTCGTGGGCGACCAGGGGGCGCCGGCCCAGGTCCTGCGCGAGCGCGACCAGGTCGGAGGCGTCGCCGGTGATCACACGCTCGCCGTCCGTGGCACCGAAGCGCTCGCCGACGATCGCCAGGGCCGTGGGGGCCTCCGGGAGATCGGCCAGCGAGCCCTCCTCGGCGGCTACCTCGATGGTCTCGTCGACCTCACGCTCGGGAACGACCTCGTCGAACTCCTCTTCCAACCTTGAGATCACCTGGCGAAGCTCGAACTCGGCCGCGACATCTCGCAGCCGCGAGCGATCCGGCTTCACCCGCATCGCCTCAGTCGGGTCGATGTCCACGTCCACGTCGTAGCGGAGCGTCGCGAGCTGCTTCGAGACGCGGGCGTCCTCGGCGTGGTTGGTGAGGTTCTCCTTGCGCTTGGCGCCTGAGATCTCGTCGACCGAGTCGAGCACCGCCTCGAGCGAGCCGAACTGCTGCAGGAGCTGAGCCGCGGTCTTGTCCCCGATGCCGGGGACCCCCGGGATGTTGTCCGAGGTGTCGCCCTTGAGGCCGATCAGGTCGGGGACCAGCTCGGGCGGCACCCCGTAGCGCTCGACCACGCCCTCGTGGTCGTAGATGCGCGTGTCGGTCACGCCGCGCGACGTGGTCATCACCCGGATCCCGTCGCCAACCACCTGGTAGACGTCGCGATCGCCGGAGACCACCATGACGGGTATCTGAGCCTCGCTCGCCCGGCGGGCAAGGGTGCCGATGACGTCGTCGGCCTCGTAGCCGTCGACCTTTACGTTGGTGAAGCCGAACGCCTCGGCGAGTGGCGCGAGGTGGGGCCACTGCTCCTTCAGCAGGTCTGGGCGGGACTTCCGCTGGGCCTTGTACTCGGAGTACTGCTTCTCGCGGCCGGACCAGCCCGCGTCCCACGCCACGATCACGCCCTTCGGCTTGAAGTCGGTGAGCAGCTTTACCATCATCGACGCGAACCCGTAGATGGCGTTCGTCGGCCGGCCGTCGGCGGTCGCGATCGATTCGGGCAGCGCGAAGAAGGCCCGGTAGGCGAGCGAATTGCCGTCGATCAGGAACAGCTCGCCCTCGCGGGCCTCATCGGCCGTGGCCGGCTTGCCGGGCTTTGGCTTCGTCGCAGGGGGCACATCCTCATCCTAGGAGGGCGCGCAGCGTCGCGACGACGCCCGTGGGATCGTCACGAAGGCGCCGCCAGGTGAACCGCACAACCCTGTAGCCGCGGACCTGCAGCCAGGCGTCGCGCACCCGGTCCGATTCGAAGGTCCCGCGGCGGCCATGCGTCCCGAAATCGTCCACCTCGACGACGAGGCGGGCCTCGGGCCGGAGGAAGTCCACGGTGTACGGCCCGAGCTGCTGCTGGCCCAGCGGCGCCGGCAGCCCGTGGCGGCTCCAGGTGCTGGTCGACGGCCCGGCTCCGGGCGCGCTCGTAGCCGTCGGCGGGGATGAGCTTGCGGATGTCGGCGAGCGTGCGGGCTGCCGTGGTTACGGGGATGGAGCGGCGGAGCGTGGTTTGGCTGGTGAGGAGGGTGCTCGAGCGGTGGATGGTGATCTCCGGGCGCTTGCGGCGGCCCGAGGTCGTCGGGACGGTGACGTGGATCGGCCCCGAGGTCGGTAGCGCAGGTCCCAGAGGGCGGCGGCATGGGTGTGGCTGAGGACGGCCCCGGCCCGCAGGCGAGGACGGCCGCGAGCCGGCGCCCTCGGCGCGGCGCCACAGCGACGCCCGGTGGCGACTCGATCCGATCGACCTCCCCCGTGTCGCGTGGGTCCCACATATTGGGACTGAGGCGCCACGGCGGCGACTTCGCCCCCGGGGTTTCTCCCTCGGTGCCCGCGACGGGGCGTGTGCAGGGTGTGCCGCCTGGCCGTCGCGGACGCGGCGGCCGGGCCGCGCTGGGCCGTCGCGAGCGGCGGCCGGTGCCGCCGACCCGGCGGTCCCGGCTCCTATGATGCCTCGGCCTTGGCCGCAGCATCCGTCAGCGCGCAGTTCTCCGTGACCGTCCGCGTCGAGCTCGACGCGCGCCAGGAGCCCCTGGGCAAGCTCACCGCGCAGATCGCCGAGGCCGGTGGAGCGCTGCAGGGCGTGGACCTCGTGCCCGGGGCGGGCGCCGAGGGCAAGCGCGTCCGCGAGTTCACGGTCGACGCCCGCGACCAGCAGCACTGGGAGCAGATCCTCCGGGCGATCGGCTCGACCCGGGGCGCGCGGGTCCTCGACTACGTCGATCGGACGATCGCGATGCATCGCGGCGGCAAGATCGAGCAGACCAACAAGTACCCGCTGAAGACCCGTGACGACCTCTCGATGGCGTACACCCCGGGCGTCGCAAGGGTGTGCACCGAGATCGCGAACGACCGCTCCAAGGCCTTCGACCTGACGATCAAGAAGAACACCGTCGCGGTCGTCTCCGACGGGTCGGCGGTCCTGGGCCTCGGCGATATCGGCCCGGAGGCAGCGATGCCGGTGATGGAGGGCAAGGCGATGCTGTTCAAGGAGTTCGCCGGGGTGGATGCCTGGCCCATCTGCCTCGACACCAACGACCCCGAGAGGATCATCGAGGCGGTCCGGCTGATGGCCCCCACGTTCGGCGGCATCAACCTCGAGGACATCTCCGCTCCCCGCTGCTTCCAGATCGAGGAGACGCTCAAGCGCGAGCTGGACATCCCCGTCTTCCACGACGACCAGCACGGCACCGCGGTCGTCACGATGGCCGCCCTGTTCAACGCGCTGAAGATCGTCGGCAAGCCGATCTCCTCGCTGCGGGTCCTGGTGCTGGGCCTCGGCGCCGCCGGCGTCGCGGTGACGAAGATGATGCTGGCGTCTGGCGTGACGAACGTGATCGGGTGCGACCGCAAGGGAGCGCTGTGCAGGAGCCGCGAGGATTACGTCGCGGGCGAGATGAGCGAGATCAAGCGCTGGTACACCGACAACTCGAACCCGGAGGACCGATCCGGGGCACCGTCGGAGGTCATCGACGGCTGCGATGTGTTCATCGGCCTGTCCGGCCCCGGTCTGATCGATGCCTCCGACCTGGGGCGCATGGCGGATGACGCGATCGTGTTCGCGATGGCCAACCCGACGCCCGAGGTGATGCCCGAGGAGGCCGAGCCCTATGTTCGGATCATGGCGACCGGCCGCTCCGACTACCCGAACCAGATCAACAACGTCCTGTGCTTTCCCGGGATCTTCCGCGGGGCGCTGGACGCGGGCGCCCCCCAGATCACCGAGGAGATGAAGCTCGCGGCCGCCCAGGGCATCGCCGAGGTGGTCGCCGACGACGACCTCTCCGAGGACTACATCATCCCCTCGGTATTCGACCGCGACGTCGCCCCGGCGGTCGCTCGTGCCGTGGTCGAGGAGTCGCGTCGGGCCGGCCTCGCACGGGTCTCGGAGGAGACGGGCACATTCGCCGCGATCGAGTAGCTCCATGAGGGTCCTCATCACCGGCGCCAGCGGGATGATCGGCTCCGCCGTGGCCGACGCCCTCCTCGCCCGAGGCGACGAGGTGGTCGGGCTCAGCCGCGACCCCGCGCGGGCGCGCGGCACCAACCCCACCGTCACCTGGCACGCCTGGGATCCGGCGGCCGAGCGCCCTCCGGCCGAGGCCTTCGAAGGGGTCGACGCGGTCGTCAACCTGATCGGCGAGGAGATCAACCAGCGCCTCACCGACGCCGCCAAGGAGCGGATCCGCGACAGTCGCGTGCGGGCCACCAAGAACCTCGTCGACGGCATGACGGCAGCCGGCAACGGCCCGAAGACCCTGATCAGCCAGGCCGCCGTCGGCTACTACGCCGACCATGGCGAGGCGATCATCGACGAGTCCACCGCCCCCGGCGCCGAGTGGCTCTCACAGCTCGTGGTCGAGTGGGAGGAGGCGGCGCGAGCCGCCGAGAGCACAGGGGTGCGCGTGGCGGTGATCCGGACCGGGCTCTACCTGGACCCGGCGGGCGGCCTCCTCAAGCAGCTGCTTCCCATCTTCAAGCTGGGGGCGGGCGGCCCGCTTTCGAGCGGCACCCAGTACATGCCCTGGATCCACCGCGACGACGAGGTGGGCCTGATCCTCTGGGCGCTCGACAACGCCGGCGTCAGCGGCACGCTGAACGCGAGCGCCCCGAACCCGGTGACCAACCGGGATTTCTCCAAGACGCTCGCACGCGTCCTGAACCGCCCGTCGCTGCTCCCCGCCCCCAGGTTCGCCGTGGCAGCGATCAGGGGGCAGGAGCTGACCGACGCGATCCTCTCGTCCCTCCGCGTCGTCCCGCGCCGCGCGCTCGACCTGGGCTACGAGTTCCGCTGGACGGAGCTCGAGCCGGCGCTGCACGACCTGCTTCGCCGCTAGCCGGTGGGCTCGGCCTGCCCCAGCTCGTCGATCGAGTAGGGGCCGAGCGGGGAATTGCGCTCGCCGGTGGCCAGGAAGGCCTCGACCACGGAGGCGCGGTCGAGCGGGTCGTCGGCCCGCTCGATCGAGTCGAGCACGAGGTCCATCGCCTCGGCGCCCAGCGCCTCGGCGCTGCCGTCGAGGGCTGCCAGGGTCCCGAAGGTGCGTGCACCCGACGGCTGGAGCTCCACCGGCAGCTCGTCGGAGCCCTCGAACTCGGCGACCAGCTCAGGATCGCCGGCCAGCGGGGAGATCTGCAGCAGGCGCGCGTCGTTCGTGATCGGCAGCGAGGTCCGCGTGGTCTCGGAGTCCAGCTCGCCGATGTAGGCGATGGCGGTCGAGTCCTCGGTCGCCTTCCGCGCGTTGGCGGCGGCGCGGACGGGGTCCGCGCCACCCGGGGTCGGCTCGGTGGCGCTGGCCCCGGGCCCGGAATCGATCACGGCCACCTCGACCCGCACCCCGCCCGCCTCCTCGCCGGCGGCGGCGAGGGCCGCACGCGTACCCTCGGCGACCGCGAGGCCATCGCGGGCGTCGCGTCCGCTGAGCGGCGTGCTCACGTAGACGGTGAGCGACGGGTCGCCGGTCGCCTCGTCCGCTCCGCAGCCGATCGCCGCCCCGACCAACGCGGCCAGGAGCGCCGCAACGAGGGGCCTCACCCGAAGAAGACCTCGGCCTCGGCGTAGAGCTCCGACGGGACGAGCTTCAGCTCGGCGGTCGCGTCGGCGAGATCGACCAGCTCGATCGCGGTCGCACGCAGCGCCGTCATCTTGCCCCAGCTCCGGGCGTGCGCGGCGTCTATCGCGTGGAGGCCGAAGCGCGTGGCGAGGACACGGTCGAAGGCGGTCGGGGTGCCGCCGCGCTGGACGTGGCCAAGGACGGTGGCCCGAGCCTCGTGGCCGGTGCGCTCCTCGATCTCCGCCTCGAGCCAGTGGCCTATCCCGCCCAGGCGGGCATGTCCGAAGGCGTCGGTTGCACCCTGGTCGGCGATCGGCATCCCGCCCTTCGGCTCGGCCCCCTCGGACACGACGACGATCGGCGCGTACTGGCTCTCGAACCGGGTTTCGATGTGAGCGCAGACGCCGTCCAGGTCGAACGGCTGCTCGGGGATGAGGATCACGTTGGCCCCGCCCGCGAGGCCGGCGTGGAGCGCGATCCAGCCGGCGTGGCGGCCCATGACCTCCACGATCAGGGTCCGCTTGTGGCTCTCGGCCGTCGTGTGCAGGCGGTCGATCGAGCCCATCGCGATGTTGACCGCGGTGTCGAACCCGAAGGTGTAGTCCGTCGCGCCGAGGTCGTTGTCGATCGTCTTCGGGACGCCGACGACGGCGACCTCCTCCTCGTGCAGCTTCGTCGCCACGCCCAGGGTGTCCTCGCCGCCGATCGCGATCAGCCCGTCGACCCCGTCGCGCTCGAGGGTGGCCCGGACGCGCGCGACGCCGTCCGCCTCCTTCATCGGGTTCGTCCGCGAGGAGCCCAGGATCGTCCCGCCGCGCGGGAGGATCCCGCGCACGTCGGCGATCTCGAGCGGCCGCGAGATCCCCTCCAGCGGCCCGCGCCACCCGTCGCGGTAGCCGACGAACTCGTGGCCGTACTCGCCCACGCCCTTGCGCACCACGGCCCGGATCACCGCGTTGAGTCCCGGGCAGTCGCCTCCGCCGGTGAGAACCCCTAGCCGCACGCCGCGCAAGATACGCCGTGAGGTTTAGGCTCGCCGTCCAGCCGCTGCCAAGGAGGAGAGTTGAGCCATCAAAGCCCGATGCCCAGCGTCGAGATCCCCGACGAGGACATCGCCTCGCACGTCCTCGCGGGCGTGGACGACAACAAGGTGGTGCTGGTCGACGGCCCGTCCGGCCGCGAGATCACCGGTGCGGAGTTCCGGGGCGCCGTAAGCGGCCTGGCCGCGGGCATCGCGGCGCGCGGGATCGGCGGGGGCGACGTCGTCGGGCTCTACATGCCGAACCTGCCCGAGTACGCGATCGCGTTCCACGGCGTGTGTGCCGCCGGGGCGACGAACACCACCGCGAACCCGCTCTACACCGCGCGCGAGCTGACCTACCAGCTGAGCGACTCCGGCGCGCGGATCCTGATCACCGTCCCTCCGTTCCTCGACGTGGCCCGCGAGGCCGCCGCCGAGGCCGGAGTCGAGGAGGTGTTCGTGGTCGGCGAGGCCGAGGGGGCAACGCCGTTCGCCGACCTGATCGGCGACCCCTCCGACGCGCCCTCGCCGAAGATCGAACCGGCCGAGGACGTCGCCGTGTTGCCGTACTCCAGCGGCACGACCGGGCTGCCCAAGGGAGTCATGCTGACCCACCGCAACCTCGTCGCGAACGTCGAGCAAACCCAGGCCGCGCTCGCGACGGCCTCGAACGACGTGCTCATCGCCGTCCTCCCCTTCTTCCACATCTATGGGCAGACGGTGATCATGAACTTGGGTCTGCGGGCAGGGGCCCAGATCGTGACCATGCCGCGCTTCGACCTCGACCAGTTCCTGGGCCTGATCTCCGCGCGGAGCGTGACCCGCGCCTACGTCGTGCCGCCCATCGCCCTCGCGCTGGCGAAGCATCCCGCCGTCGATGCCGCCGACCTCTCCTCGCTCGAGCTGATCATGTCCGGTGCTGCGCCGCTGGGCTCGGAGCTGGCCGACCAGGTCGTCGAGCGCGTCGGCTGCCCGGTGATGCAGGGCTACGGGATGACCGAGACGAGCCCCGTCACGCACCTCGTGCCGCCCGCCGAAGGCGCTGGGCGCGGAGGGAAGATCGGCGTCCCGCTCCCCGACACCGAGGCGCGCGTGGTCGACCCCGAGACGGGCGAGGACGCCGATCGCGGCGAGCTCTGGATCCGAGGGCCCCAGGTGATGAAGGGCTACCTGAACAACGCCGAGGCGACGGCGGAGACCATCGACGCCGACGGGTGGCTCCACACCGGCGACGTCGCCGAGGTGGACGCGGACGGTTACTTCGAGATCGTCGACCGCCTCAAGGAGCTGATCAAGTACAAGGGGTTCCAGGTGCCGCCCGCCGAGCTCGAGGCCCTGCTCCTGGCCCATCCGGCGATCGCCGACGCCGCCGTGATCGGCGTCCCCGACGAGGAGGCGGGCGAGCTGCCGAAGGCATTCGTCGTCGCGGGCGACGAGGTGAGTGACGAGGAGATCATGGACTTCGTCGCCGGCCAGGTCTCTCCGCAGAAACGGGTGCGCCTGGTCGAGCGTGTGGAGGAGATCCCGAAGTCCCCCTCGGGCAAGATCCTGCGCCGGGTCCTGGCTGAGCGCGAGCTCTCAGGCGCCTGAGAGCGCGTCCCGGCGCGCCCGGAAGAAGCGGACGGCCCTGGCGTGCTGGTCCCCCGGCGCCGCGAGGTCCGCGTACGAGAGCTCGGCGCCGTTGAACGCGGTCGCGTTCCAGAGCGTCCCCTCGACCTCGGCCGTCCACGGTCCCACGTAGAGGTACGGGTCGGGGTGCTCCCCGTCGCCGGGTGACGCGCCGTAGTTGGCGCGCTGCCCTGCCGGTTCTGAGCCCGCCTCGAAGGCGACGTCGAAGTGCTCGGGCCAGAGGTTGATCTCGGACGCCTCCGCCTCCGCGGGGAGGCCCTCCCTGAGCTCGCGCAGCGCCCGGTCGGAGAAGGCGTAGAACGCGGCGAGCCGCTCCGCGGCCTCGGGGTCGATGTCGAGGGGCGTGGCGTCCTCCGGGATGCCGTCCGGTAGGAGCGCCGGCCCGAGCCGGGCGCCCGCGTCGGCGAGGCTCGTCAACTCGATCCCCTCCGCCACCCCGTCGCGCTCCACCACCAGCCCGGCTCCGTCCACTCGGACCTGGATCGTCTCGCCCCCGAACTCGAACGGCGGCGTCCCGAACCCGCCGGGCGTTTGGCGCAGGGCGATCTCGTTGTGGGGCTTTCGCGCGGGTGCCACCACCCGCTCGGCGACGCGATGCAGGGCGTCCCGGGTGGGGACGAACGAGGCCGGGAGATCCTGCTGTAGCGCTTCCATGCCGGAGCGTTCGGCCGGGGCAGTTCGGCTAGGTGTCCGGGCGCAGGCGGGCGAACATCGGCTGGGCCCAGTGGTCGAGCACGCCGATGAAGAGCACGGCGAGGAAGATCAGCGAGCTGACGGTGCCGCCCAGCCCGAAGGCGTAGGCGATCATGAAGGCGACCGCCCCGACGATCGCGAAGATCAGCAAGCGCATGACCGGGAGCCTATCTGGTGGATCGGGGCCGAGCGGCGAGCGCGGCCCGCGTGGCGGCAACGAAATCGCGCGCGGCGCCCGCCGCGGAATCGGCGTCGCCCGCCTCGGCCACGGCGCGGACGAGGCGGCTGCCGATGATGACACCGTCGGCCACCGCGCCCACCTCCGCAGCCTGCTCGGGGGTCCCGATCCCGAAGCCCACCGCGACGGGGACCGGCGACTGGGCCTTGGTCGCGGTGACCAGGCTCGCGAGGTCCTCTGGGAGCGCGTCGCGCTCGCCCGTGGTCCGGGTGTCGGAGACCAGGTAGACGAAGCCGCCGGCGGACTCGCAGATGACCCGGCGGCGCTCGGGCGGTGTCGTGGGCGCCACCAGCGGGATCAGCGCGAGACCGCGCGCCGCCAGTGCGGCCCGCACCTCGTCGGCCTCCTCGGGCGGCAGGTCGGGCACGATTGCGCCCGCGACGCCGTGGCCGTCCAGATCGGCCGCGAACTCGCCGACCCCGCGGGAGAGGACCATGTTCGCGTAGACCATCAGCACCACCGGCACCTCATCCGAGGCGCCGGACGCCAGCTCGAGGCCGGATTCCAGGGTGGCCCCGGCCCGCAGGGCGCTCGTCGCGGCCGAGTGGATCACGGGACCGTCGGCGAGCGGGTCGGAGAACGGGACGCCAAGCTCGATCACGTCGGCGCCGCCCTCGGCGTAGGCCGCGAGGACGGTGGCGGACGTCTCGTGATCCGGGAATCCGCCCATGAGGTACGGCATCAGGGCCGCCCTGCCCTCGATCGCGGGCCGCCTCGAAGGCCGAGCCGATCCGCGCCGCGCCGCCCGCAGTTCGCGTCTCAGTCATCGAGGTGGTCCAGGAGCGCCGTCACCTCGGCCATGTCCTTGTCACCGCGGCCGGACAGGCACAAGACGTCGAAGCCGTCGCCCTCGTAGCCGTCCGCGAGAAGCCACGCGATGGCGTGAGCGGGCTCCAGCGCCGGCACGATCCCCTCCAGTCGGGCGAGCTCGCGGAACGCGCGCAGGGCGTCGACGTCGGTGACCGCCTCGTAGCGGGCACGGCCGAGGTCGCGCAGGTGGGCGTGCTCGGGACCGACCCCCGGATAGTCGAGCCCGGCCGAGACCGAGTGCGCCTCGAGGATCTGCCCATCGGAGTCGGCGAGGATCGATGAGAGCGCGCCGTGAAGCACCCCCGTGCGGCCCGCCGCCAGCGAGGCGCCGTGCCGCGTGCCGTCGAGGCCCTCTCCCCCGGCCTCGACGCCGATCAGCTCGACCGGGTCGTCGAGGAACGCGTAGAAGGCGCCGATGGCGTTCGAGCCGCCGCCGACGCACGCGATGACCCGCTCCGGCAGCCGACCCTCGACGGCGAGCGCCTGCTCGCGCGCCTCGTCGCCGATCACGCGCTGGAGGTCGCGGACCAGCGCCGGGTACGGCGCCGGGCCGACCGCAGAGCCGATGATGTAGTGGGTATCGGCCACGTTGGTGACCCAGTCGCGGATCGCGGCGCTGACCGCCTCCTTGAGCGTCCGGGCACCGGCCTCGACCGGCGCGACCTCGGCGCCCAGCAGCAGCATCCGCTCGACGTTCGGCGCCTGCCGGCGCATGTCCTCGGTGCCCATGTAGACGACGCAGTCGAGGCCGAGGAGCGCGCAGGCCGTGGCGGTGGCCACCCCGTGCTGCCCGGCGCCGGTCTCCGCGATCACGCGGCGCTTGCCCATCCGCTGGGCCAGGAGCGCCTGCCCGACCGCGTTGTTGATCTTGTGGGCGCCGGTGTGGGCGAGGTCCTCGCGCTTCAGGTAGACGCGCCGGCCCGACCCGCTCGGAGAGCCGCTCGGCCGCGTACAGCGGCGTCGGGCGCCCGACGAAGTCGCGCAGCAGGCCATCGAGACTGGTCGCGGAACCCCTGGTCGTCGCGGGCCTCGACCCACGCCGCGCTCAGCTCGTCGAGCGCCGCCATCAGCACCTCCGGGACGAAGCGCCCGCCGTAGGGGCCGAAGCGCTCCTCCACGGGTGCGACGCTCATGCCTCGCTCCCCTCGGCAACCGGCGCCGTTGGCTGCGCACGGGCGAAGAAGGACGCCATCAGGTCGTGGTCCTTGACGCCCGGCTCGGACTCGACGCCGCTGGCCACGTCGACGGCGTACGGGTGGGCGACGCCGACCGCGTCCGCCACGTTGCCGGGATCGCAGGCCGCCCGAGAGCAGAAACGGAACCGAGGAGCTGCGCCCGGCCAGGAGCTCCCAGTCGAAGCTCTCACCCGTGCCGCCGCGGCGTCCCGGGCCGGTGCGCGTCGAAGAGGTGGAGGTCGGTGCGGAACGCCTCAGCCCCGTGCACGTCAGCCGAGCTGCGCACCCGGAACGCCTTGATCACCCGGCAGCCGGTGCGCCGCGCCGCCTCCTGGCAGAACGCGGGCCCCTCCTCGCCGTGGAGCTGCAGCATGGTCAGCGACTCATCCTCGGCCGCCCTCACGACCTCTTCGAGCGTCGGGTTCACGAAGACCCCAACGACCTCCAACCGCCGGCGCAGCTCGGCGCCGATCTCGGCGGCGACGGCCGGTCGACCCGGCGCGGGCTCGCATCGTGGTGGATCAGCCCGATCGCCCACGCGCCGAGGCGCGCGGCCTCCCGCGCGTCCTCGAGCCTTGTGATGCCGCAGAACTTCACCCGCATGCGGCAAAGCTTGACACGTGGGGTCAGGCACCCTTGCGCCGCGCAACGTTCGGCACACGTGGGGTCAGACCCCGAAAACGGCTGCTCTCAATCGAGCACGCGCGTCAAGGGGGTCTGACCCCGGTGGCGGTACTACGGGCTTGCGCTCGCGGGCCGGTCGCCCAGCTCGACGGTGACCGTCCTCTCCTCGCCCTTGCGGGTGAGGGTCAGCTCGATGCTCTCGCCGGGCTGCTTGCCGTTGACGATGGCGATCACGTCGTCCATGCCGCCGACGGGCTCGCCGTCGGCCTCGATGATCACGTCGCCGCCTGCGGTGAGCGGCTGGCCGCCGATCGTGACCTCGGCGCTGCCGCCCTCGACGCCGGCGTCCGCCGGCCGGGCCGTCGGGGACGACCTCCTGCACGAGGGCGCCCTCGTCGACCGGCAGGTTGAGCACGTCGGCGATCTCGGCCGTGACGTCGGCGCCGGTGATGCCGAGGAAGGCGTGCTCGACCTCGCCGCTCTCCGAGCAGCTGGTCGGCGACGTCCCGGGCGGTGTTGATCGGGACCGCGAAGCCGATGCCCACGTTGCCCTGGCCGCCACCGGCCTCGATCTGTGAGTTGATCCCGATCACGCGGCCCGCGGCGTCGAGCAGCGGCCCGCCCGAGTTGCCGGGGTTGATGGGCGCGTCGGTCTGGATCGCGTCCGAGATCGTGAACCCGTTGGGAGCCCGGATCTCGCGCTGGATCGCCGACACGATCCCCGCCGTGGCGGTGTTGTCGAGGCCGAACGGGTTGCCGATCGCGACCGCCGGGTCGCCGACGACGACCTTCTCCGAGTCGGCCAGCTCCAGGGCCTGAAGCCCGCCGTCAGGCGGATCGACCTCGAGCAGCGCGACGTCGGTCGACGGGTCGGCGCCGACGACCTTCGCGTCCAGCGTCTCGCCGTCCTCGCCGCCCAGGGTCACCTCGACCTCGTCGGCGCCCTCGACCACATGGGCGTTCGTCAGGAGGTGGCCCTGCTCGTCGATCACGAAGGCCGTGCCGGTGGCCGTGCCGCCTCCCTGCGGCGGTCCGAACGGGTTCAGCGGGTCGGGCTCGGTCGTCGCCGGGGTGGCGCGCACGAACCCGACGCTGGGGGCGCTGCGCCGGTAGATCTCATTGACGGTCAGTCCCTCGCCGCCGTCGTCCGCGGCGGGCTCGGTCAGGGGCGCCGGCGCCAGGGCGGGCGCCTGGCTTCCGTCGTCGTCCGGGTCGACCCAGCCCGCGCCGATCGCGATCAGGCCGAGGGCGGCCACGACGAAGCCGCCGAGAAGTGCAGATGCAAAGGGGGTGCGCGCGACGCGCTTGATCGAGTTCATCGCCCGAGGGTGCGGGCGACGGGTAAAGGAGGCCTTTCCGGCGCCTCAAGCGCCGTTAAGAACTACTTCTCTACGGATTCTCGCGCGGGACCTGGTACTCCTGGGAGGCGCGGCCGAGGTAGTGCTCACGCGTGGCCTCGTCGTCGCCGGTGAGCTCGCGCACGGCCTGCTCGGGATCGCCGGCCCGCATCAGGGCCTCGCCCACCAGGACCGCGTCGACGCCGATCTCCTCGAGCTCCTCGAACTGCTCGGGACTCGAGTAGCCGGACTCGGAGACGACGGTCTTCCCGGTGGGCACGTCGGTCAGCAGCTCGTGGGTGCGCCGGGTGTCGACGGTGAGGTCCCGAAGGTCGCGGTTGTTGATCCCGATGACCTCGGCGCCCACCGCCAACGCGCGCTCAAGCTCGGGCTCGTCGTGGACCTCCACCAGGCAGTCGAGGTCGAGGGTGGCCGCCTCCTCGTAGAGGTCGGCCAGCGTGTCGTCGTCGAGAGCGGCGACGATCAGCAGGACCGCGTCGGCCCCGTTCACCGCGGCCTCGGCGAGCTGGTAGGGGTCCACGATGAAGTCCTTGCGCAGGATCGGGAGGCCCGACGCCGCCCGCGCGGCGCGCAGGTCGTCGAGGGTGCCCCCGAAGTGGCGCTCGTCGGTGAGGATCGAGAGCGCCGCGGCCCCGCCCTGCTCGTACCCCCGGACCACGTCGGCGACGCCGGCGGCGCCGGCGATCTCGCCCGCGCTGGGCGAGCGGCGCTTGAACTCCGCGATCAGGGAGAGGCCGGGGCGCACGAGCGCCTCGCTGAACGGTCGGGCCCCGCCCGCGGTGCCGATCTGGTCGTGGAGGTCCGCGATCGGCACCGCCCGGCGGCGGCGCTCGACGTCCTCTCTCGCGGCGGCGACGAGCTCTTGCAGAGTGCTCATCCGGCGGAGAGGGTACCCGTGGTCTCGACGAGACGTTCGAGCACCTGCGAAGCGGCGCCGGAGTCGATGCGCCTGCCGCGCGCCTGCGATGCCCTCGGCCATGTCGTTCGCTCCCCCGGCCACGAGGATCGCGGCGCCGGCGTTGAGAGCCACGACCTCCCGCGCGGGGCCCGCCTGCCCGTCCAGGACGCCCCGCACGACCGCCGCGTTCTCCTCCGGGCTGCCCCCTGCGATCGCGTCGAGGGACCCGCCGTCGATGCCAAGCTCGCCGGGCATCGCGTACCACTCCTCGGTCCCGCCCTCGGCGACCTCGATCACCCGCGTCCGGTCCGCGATCGAGATCTCGTCGAGCCCGCCCTCGGCGCAGACGACCAGCGCCCGCTCGCAGCCGAGCCCGACGAGCGCCTCCGCGATCGTCTCCTGGTAGCGGCGGTCCGACACCCCGAGGAGCTGGCGCCTGGCGCCGGCGGGGTTGGTGAGCGGGCCCAGGAAGTTGAAGATCGTCCGCACCGCGAGTTCCTTGCGCACGGGGGCGACGTGCTTCATCGCGGCGTGGTGGCGAGGGGCGAACATGAAGCCGAAGCCGATCTCGTCGATGCAGCGAGCCACCGCCTCCGGGTCGAGGTCGATCCGCACCCCCAGCGCCTCGAGCAGGTCGGCCGAGCCCGACCGGCTGGTGCTGGAGCGGTTGCCGTGCTTGGCGACCGCGCAGCCGGCTCCGGCCGCGACGAGCGCGGCCGCGGTCGAGATGTTGAACGTCGACGGGCCGCCCCCGGTCCCGGCGGTGTCCACGAGGTCGGGGCGGCCGGCCTCGACCTGGGCCGCCAGGCGGCGCATCGTCCGCGCGAGCCCGACGAGCTCGGCGACGGTCTCGCCCTTCGAGCGCAGGGCGATCAGGAACGCCGCCGTCTGCACCTCGCTGGAGCGGCCCTCCATGATCTCGTCGAGCACCGCGGAGGCGTGGTCGGCCGTGAGGTGGTCGCCGCTCGCGACCGCGTCGATCGCGCGGGTGACGATCTCGTTCGGCATCAGGCTCGCCTGCCCGTTCGGCCAGGAAGTTCCGCAGCATGTCCTTCCCGCGCGGGGTGAGCACCGACTCCGGGTGGAACTGAACCCCCTCAGCCGGGAGGGACCGGTGGCGGACGGCCATGACGACGTCGCCCAGCGACGCGGTCCGCTCGAGGTCGGCCGGGAGGTCGGGGTCGGCGACGAGCGAGTGGTAGCGCCCGGCCCGGACCGGGCTCTCGATGCCCGGCGAAGAGGCCCGCGCCGTCGTGCTCGACCTCCGCGTCCTTGCCGTGGATCGGCTCGCCGCGGATGGTGCGGCCGCCGAACGCCTCGACCATCGACTGGTGGCCGAGGCAGACGCCCAGCGTGGGTATGCCCGCCTCGGGGAACGCCCGGGCCGCCTCGATCGACGTCCCGGCGTCGGCGGGGGTGCAGGGCCCGGGCGAGATCACAAGCCGGTCCGCGCCGCGCGCGAGCAGCTCAGCGACCGGCGCCACGTCGTTTCGGACCACGTCGACCTCAGCCCCCAGCTCGCCCAGGTACTGGACGAGGTTGTAGGTGAACGAGTCGTAGTTGTCGAGGACGAGGACCTTCATGGACGCGCTCATGGCCACTCCGGCTGCGACGCCGCCAGCTCGACCGCCTTGAAGACGGCCTTCGCCTTGTTGACGCTCTCGCGGTACTCATAGTCGGGCTTCGCGTCGGCGACTGTGCCGCCGCCTGCCTGGACGTGCACCTGCCCGTCCTTGGCGACGACCGTGCGGATGTGGATCGCGGTGTCGAGGTCCCCGTCGAAGCCCAGATAGCCGATCGCGCCCCCATAGGAGCAGCGCTTGTGCGGCTCGAGCTCGTCGATGATCTCCATCGCCCGCACCTTCGGGGCGCCGGAGAGCGTGCCCGCCGGCAGCGTCGCCCGCAGGGCGTCGATCGCGCTGACGCCGTCGCGCAGCGTGCCCGAGACCTGGCTCACGATGTGGAGGACGTGCGAGTAGGTCTCGACGGCCATCATCTCGTCGACCTTCACCGAGCCGTACTCGCAGACCCGGCCGAGGTCGTTGCGGCCGAGGTCCACCAGCATCACGTGCTCGGCGCGCTCCTTCGGGTCGGCGAGGAGCATCTCGGCGCCGCGGCGGTCCTCGTCCTCGCTCGCCGCCGCGCGGATAGGTGCCCGCGATCGGGCGCGTCTCGACCCGCCTGCCGCTGACCTTGATCAGCGGCTCCGGCGAGGCGCCGGCGATCTGGAAGTCCTCGAAGTCGAGGAAGTACATGTACGGGGAGGGGTTGATCGTTCGCAGGCCGCGGTAGATCGAGAACGCGTCGGCCGGCTGCGGGCGCCGAGAAGCGCTGCGAGGGCACCACCTGGAAGGCGTCCCCGGCGTGGACGTACTCGACGATCCTCGCCACGTTCGCCTCGAACTGCTCCCGCGCGAGGTTGGACTCGAACGGCTCGGCCTCGCGGCTGCCGGGCCTGGGGCGCCGGGACCGGCGCGCGCAGCGCCGCTCGCGCCTCGGCGATCAGGGCCTGCGGATCCGCGCCCTCGGCGAACGGGAACGCGATCACGCTCAGCTCGTGCTTCAGGTGGTCGAAGACCAGCATCAGCTCGCAGACCATCAGCGCCATGTCGGGCAGGCCGAGCGGATCCGGGTTGGGCTCGGCCAGGCGCTCCACCGTGCGCACGAGGTCGTAGCCGAAGAAGCCCACGGCGCCGCCGGGGAACGGCGGCATCCCCTCCGGCACCGCGACCGCGTAGCCCTCGACGAGGGCGGCCGCCACCTCGTACGGGTCGCCCGGGTCGCCGAGCGACCAGCGCAGCGTGCGGTCGGGCTTCAACCCCAGGAACGAGTACCGGCCCAGTCGCCCCTGCTCGGCCGACTCGAGCAGGTAGGCGGGCCCTCCGAACGCGGCGCGCAGCTTGAGGAACGCCGAGACCGGGGTCTCGCAGTCGTCGATGAACCGCTCGACGACCGGCACGACCTGGGCCCGCTCAGCGGCGACGGCCATTGAGGGTCTCCAGCACCGCGCTCACCGGCACCTCCCGCGAACGCAGCAGGACCTGGAGGTGGTAGAGGACGTCCGCGGCTTCCTCGCGCCACACGCTCATCCGACTCCGAGGCGCCCGCGCGGGCGACCTCGTCCGCCTCCTCGCGCACCTTGGCGCCGATCCGCGCGGGGTCGTCGAGCAGCTCCACGGTGTACGAGCCGTCGGGCCGCTCGTCCGCACGGTCGTTCGAGCGTGCGCTCGAGCGCCGCCAGCGCCTCGTGGGCTGCGGGCTGCGGGCCGCTCGCCGGTACCCACCTCGCGGTGGAAGCAGGAGCGCTCGCCCGTGTGACAGGCGGGGCCGGCGGGCTCGACCAGCGCGACCAGCGCGTCCGCGTCGCAGTCGAAGCGGAGCTGGCGCACCCGCTGGGTGTTCCCCGAGGTCTCGCCCTTGTGCCAGAGCTCCTCGCGTGAGCGGCTGTAGAAGTGGGTCTCCCCGGTCTCGCGGGTGCGAGCCAGAGCGTCCTCGGTTCATGTAGGCGAGCGTGAGCACCTCGCCCGTCGCCCAGTCCTGGACCACGCAGGGGACGAGGCCGCTCTCGTCGAAGCGGATCTCGGTTTCGTCTCCGTCGCCCATGAGCGCAGGAGTTTAGGCTCACCCCCATGAGCCTCGACCTCCTCGCGGCTGCTGCAGTCGACCAGCCGTACCTGCTCGAGGCGCGCCAGATGCAGGCGCTGTCGCTGGGTGTCCACATCCCGCTCGTCTGCTTCGGCATCGCCTTCCCCGCGATGGTCCTCTTCACCGAGTGGCTCTCCAACCGCACCGGCGACCCGGTCTACCGCGCGCTCGCCAAGCGCTGGTCGAAGGTGATGCTGATCCTGTTCGCGGTGGGGGTCGTGACGGGAACGATCCTCTCGTTCGAGCTGGGCCTGCTGTGGCCGCGGTTCATGGAGCAGTGGGGCGAGGTCTTCGGCTTCGCGTTCGCGATCGAGGGGCTGTTCTTCTTCTGCGAGGCCATCTTCATCGCGATCTACGTCTACGGCTGGGATCGCCTCAGCCCGCGCGCGCACTTCTGGAGCGGGATCCCGATCGCGATCTCGGGCGTGGGCGGCTCGTTGTCGGTGATCGCGGTCAACGGCTGGATGAACAACCCGCAGGGGTTCGACGTCTCGGCGAGCGGCGAGGTCACGGACGTGCGCCCGTTCGAGGCCCTGTTCAACGCGAACCTCTGGCACGAGGAGGTCCACATGTACATGGCGGGCTTCATCGTGGCGAGCGCGCTGGTGGCGGCGGTCTACGCCGTCGCCTGGCTGCGCGGCAGGCGCGATCGCTATCACCGCGCCGGCCTCATCATCCCGCTGGCGGTGCTGGCGCTCGCGGCCCCCGCGCAGATCGTGATCGGCGACTGGGCCGCGCGCACCGTGGCCAAGGAGCAGCCGGTGAAGCTGGCGGCGATGGAGGGGCTCGACAAGACGACCAACGGCGCGGGCCTGACGATCGGCGGCATCTACCTCGACGGCGAGGTCTACGGCGGGGTCACGATCCCCAAGCTCCTCTCTCTGCTTGCGGACCACAACCCGGACGCCACGATCGAGGGCCTCGACGCCGTCCCTGCGGATGACCGCCCACCGGTGGCCTGGGTCCGCAACAGCTTCCAGGTGATGGTTGGGATCGGGACCGCGCTCGCCGCCCTGGCGCTTTGGTTCCTGTGGTTCCGCTGGCGCCGCGGGGCGCTGCCGGCGACCCGGTGGTTCTACCGCGCCGTGGCTGTCGCCGGGCCGCTGTCGCTCATCGCCCTGATCGCCGGGTGGATCGTCACGGAGGTGGGACGCCAGCCGTGGATCGTCTACGAGCTGATGCGAACCGAGGAGGCGGTGACCGGGGCTGAGGGCATCCCCGTCGGGTACGGGACCCTGGTGGTCGTCTACATCGGCCTGGCCGCCGTCGCGCTGTTCATGCTGCGCCGCCTCGCCAGGACGCCGCCCGAGATCGAGGGAGAGGCCTGATGCTTGCCGACCTCGCCGTAGCAGTCCTCGTCGTCGCCCTCGCGGCCTACGCCGTCCTTGGCGGCGCCGACTTCGGCGCCGGCTTCTGGGACCTGACCGCCGGAGGCGCCGAGCGCGGGGCGCGCGTACGTGGCCTCGTCAAGCACTCGATGGGTCCCGTCTGGGAGGCGAACCACGTCTGGCTGATCGTCGTGTTGGTCGTGATGTGGACCTGCTTCCCGAAGGCCTTCGGCCCGTTGATGGAGACCCTCTACGTGCCGATCTTCCTGGCCGCAGTCGGGATCATCTTCCGCGGGGCCGCCTTCGCGCTGCGAGGTGAGGCGGCGACGATCGCGGAGGCGCAGGGCACTGGGCGCGACGTTCGCCCTCTCCTCCTTGCTCGTGCCGTTCTTCCTCGGCTGCGCGATCGGGGCGGTCGCCTCCGGTCAGGTGCCTGCGGCCGGCGATCCGACCGACCCGATCTCGAGCTGGACCGACGCCACCTCGATCCTCACCGGCCTCCTCGCGGTCGTCGACCGGCGCCTACGTCGCCGCCATCTTCATGGCGGCGGACGCCCAGCGCTTGAGCCTCCCCGACCTCGTCGAGGCGATGCGAACGCGCGCCCTCGGGGCGGCGGTGGTCGCCGGAGTGCTCGCGATCGGCGGCCTCGTGGTGGTGGAGTCCGACGCGCCGGAGCTGTACGACGGCCTCACCTCCGGCGCCGGCCTGGCCGCCGTCATCGCCTCGGCGCTGGCCGGCGTGGTGACGCTGGGCCTCGTCTGGTCGCGACGGTTCGAGCCGGCGCGCTACACGGCCGGCGCGGCGGTTGGCGCGATGCTGGCCGGGCTGGCCCTGGCGATGCGCCCCGACTTCCTCCCCGGCCAGCTCACCTTCGAAGATGCCGCGGCCGGCGACTCGACGATGATCGCCACCCTCATCGCGATCGCGCTCGCGCTGGCGGTCATCGTCCCGTCCCTCGTCCTGCTGTTCCGGCTGAAGCTCGAGGGCAAGCTCGGGGAGGAGTTCCATCCGATCGGCTCTTCGGAGCCAGAGGAGCCGGCGTGAGTTCGCCGCAGCTCCCCCGGATCGCAGCCGCATGCTTCGTGATCGGCTGCCTGCTCGTCTTCCTCGTCGAGGCCGGCATCGCTCGAATCGTCGGCGTGCCCCTGATCTTCGTGGGGATCCTCCTCGGCGTGGCCGCGATCGCCAGCCCGGAGTTCCTCGAGCGCGACCGCGACGCCCAGTCGACGCGATAGCGACACGAGAGGAGAGATAGGGTCTATTTCGGGAATAACCCGCCACGCGGGCCCGGAATCAGGCTGCGCATGTCGCCTCGATGGCGAATCGCGACATCCATGCGACAGATGCGCGGACATCTCGCCCCCACGGCTTCGCGCTACTCGATGCCGAGGCGGTCCAGCAGGCCGTCGTCGCGGCGCCAGTGGTCGCGCACGCGGACCTCGAGGTCGAGGAACACCTGGCCGTCCAGCTCGCGCTCGAGCTCCTTGCGGGCGGCGGTGCCGACCTCGCGGACCATCCGGCCGCCCTTCCCGATCAGGATCCCCTTCTGGGACTCGTTCTCGACCCAGATCTGCGCACGCACCTCGTGCAGCCCGTCGTCGCGGCGGCCGACCTCCTCGACCACGACCTCGACGGCGTGAGGGACCTCCTCGCGGGTGCGGTTCAGTACCTGCTCGCGGATCAGCTCGGCCAGGTGAAGCTCTGAGGCCTGGTCGGTCCGATCCTCGGCCGGGTAGAGCATCGGGCCCTCGGGGAGGAGCTCGCCGAGCCGCGCGGTCAGCGCCTCGAGCCCCGTGCCCGCTCCGGGCGCTGACCGGGAAGACCTCGTCCACCAGCGTCCAGCTCGCCGACCGCCGCAAGCACCGCGGTGGTGTCGGCCGGCCCTATCCGGTCGATCTTGTTGACCGCGCAGATCACCGGCGCGTCGGCCGCGCCGCCGTCGGAGCCGCCCTCCTTCGCGCCCAGGATGGCCTTGGCGATGAAGCGATCGCCCGGCCCGACCCCCTGCTCGGCGTTGACGACCAGCAGGACGACGTCGGCGTCGGCTAGCTCGCGCTCCACGCGCCGCTGCATCCGCTGGGTCAGGCGATCGCGCGGCTTCTGCACGCCGGGCAGATCGATCAGGACCATCTGCCATTCCGTGCGCGGGGTCGCTCGCGATCCCGCGGATCGCCCGGCGCGTCGTCTGCGGGCGGTCCGAGACGATCGCCACCTTGGCGCCGACGATCGCGTTGACCAGCGTCGACTTGCCCACGTTCGGCCGGCCGGCGAGGCCGACGAACCCCGAGCGCATCAGCGCAGCCCCGCGAGCACGGTGGCCTGAAGCTCCAGCATCTCGCCGTCGTCGCTCTCGTGGTCGTAGCCGCAGAGGTGAAGGACGCCGTGGACCGCCGCCTCCACCACGTCCTCCGTTTGCGCCGGCGCAGATCACGACGTCGCCCAGCTCCCGGGGCCCGGCGACCTCGCTCGCGCCGTCGATCGGGAAGGAGAGGACGTCGGTCGGCTCGTCCCGCCCCCGGTGCTCGCGGTTCAGCTCCTGGATGCGCGCCGCGTCCACGAGCTCGACCGAGAGGTGCCCGTCGGAGACCCCGGCCGCCGCGAGCGTCGCCTCCGCTGCGCCTCGCAGCTCCGCCGGGACGTCGCCGAGGTCGATCAATCGCCCTCGTCGTCGCGCTCGCCGTACTCGCCGTAGGCGGCGACGATGCGCTGGACGAGCTCGTGGCGGACCACGTCGGCGGAGCCGAATCGCAGGAAGCTGATGTCGGGCACGCGGGAGAGGATCTCGCCAACGACGATCAGGCCCGAGCGCTGGTCGCGCGGCAGGTCGATCTGGGTGATGTCGCCGGTGACGACCATCCGCGATCCGAACCCCAGCCGGGTCAGGAACATCTTCATCTGCTCCGGGCTGGTGTTCTGGGCCTCGTCGAGGATGACGAACGAGTCATTCAGGCTCCTCCCCCGCATGAACGCCAGCGGGGCGACCTCGATGACGTCCTGCTCGAGGTAGGTCGCGACCCGCTCGGGGTCGAGCATGTCGTAGAGCGCGTCGAAGAGCGGGCGCAGGTAGGGGTCGACCTTCGCCTGGATGTCGCCCGGGAGGAAGCCCAGCCGCTCGCCTGCCTCGACGGCGGGACGGGTGAGGATGATCCGGCTGACGGCGCGGGACTCCAGCGCGGCGACGGCGGACGCGACCGCCAGGAACGTCTTGCCGGTGCCGGCCGGGCCGATCCCGAAGGTGATCGTGTTCTTGCGGATCGAGTCGACGTAGCCCTTCTGGTTGACGGTCCGCGGGGCGACCTTCGTCGCGCGGTGGCTCCAGATCGTGTCCTCGAGGATGTCCGCCGGCCGCGCGTCGCGGTCGACCGCGCCGCTCACCACGTCGACCGTCGCGGGCGCGATCTCGTGGCCCCGCTCCACCAGGCCGACCAGCTCATCGACGATCGTGGCGGCGTCGCGGACGTCGGCCTCCTCGCCGTCGAGCGTGAGCACGTTCCCCCGCAGGAACACGTCGCAGCCCAGGCGGTCCTCCAGCTCGCGGAGGACGGCGTCCTCGGATCCGGCCAGCTCGGCCGCGGTGGCGTTGTCCAGCGTCAGCTGCCTGCGCGCCAAGGCCCTACGCCGCGAGGCGCTCCTTGACCATGGCGCTGACCCGCTTGCCGTCGGCACGGCCCGCGACCTTGCCCATGACCACGCCCATCGCCTTGCCCATCTCCTGCGGCCCCGACGGCGCCGGACTCCGAGATCGCCGCGTCGACCAGCTCGCCCAGCTCGTCGTCGGAGAGCTCGGCCGGGAGGTAGGCCTCGATCAGGTCGGCCTCTCGCTGTTCGGCGTCGGCGCGGTCGGCTGATCCGCCGTCGCGGTAGGCCTCGGCGGCCTCGAGCCGGCGCTTGCGCTCGCGCCGGAGCACGGCGATCTCGTCGTCGCCGCCCTCCTTCAGGTCCTTCTGGAGCGCGTCGGCGATCAGGCGCAAAGCCGAGACCCGGTCGCGCTCGCCGGCCTTCATCGCGTCGCGGGTGTCCGCCTGGACCTGCTCGAGGATGGCCATGCGCTAAGCCTAGCCGTGGAGCTCGACATGCTCGACCTCGCCGAGCGGCATCTGCAGGAAGCGCGTGCCGAGCTCGCGGAACGACTCGACTTCGCCCGAACACAGGAAGCGGTACTCCCCCTCGGCATGATCGTGGGCGTCGAGGCCCGCCCCTTCGAGCACCCGCTGGGCGGTTGCGGCCAGCGCGTGGCCGGCGGTCACGAGGCGGACGTCGCGGCCGAGGAAGCGCTGGAGCATGGGCGCCACGAGTGGGTAGTGCGTGCAGCCGAGGATCACGGTGTCGACTTCGGCGCGCTTCAGCGGTTCGCACGCGGCGCGCGCCGTTGCCATCACCCCCTCGTCGAACGGGAACCCGTTCTGGATGATCGGCGCCAGGTCGGCCGAGGCGACCTCGGTGATCTCGAGACCGTCGCGCTGGCGCTCGAGCGCGCGGCGATAGGCGCCGCGCTCGACGGTCGCCGGGGTAGCCAGGACGCCCACCCGGCCGGAGGCCGTGATGGCAGCGGCGATCTCGGCCTCGGGCTCGATCACGGCGATCACCTCGACGCCGCCGCGAGCGGCGACCTCGCGGGCGGCGTCGAAGCCCGCCGCGGCCGCCGAGTTGCAGGCGATCACGACCAGCTTCGCGCCGCGCTCCAGGAGGAACTCGGTGTTGCGCTCGCAGCACTCGCGCAGGTCGGCCTCGCTGCGCACGCCGTACGGGAAGCGCGCCGAATCGCCCAGGTAGACGTAGTCCTCCTCGGGGAGCGAGACCAGGAACTCGTGCAGGACGGTGAGGCCGCCCACGCCTGAGTCGAAGACCGCTATCGGCAGGCTGCTCTCGGTCATCGCGGCGCCAGCCGCAGCGCGGCCCAGTCCCCCGACTCGAGCCGGCTGCGCACATCGAGGCCGGCGTCCTCGAACGCGGATCTCACCTGTTCCTCCTGCGAGGTCAGGAGGCCGGAGCATACGAACGCGCGCGGGATCCAGTCCTCGTGGCCGCCCAGCATGCCCGCCACCTCGACGAGAAGTGGCGCCGTGAGGTTCGCGACCACGGTCTCGCCGAGAGGCGGAACGCCCGTGCGGACGTCGGCCCGCGCGACCTCCAGCTCGACGCCGTTGGCCGCCGCGTTCGCCGTCGCCGCCTCGAGCGCCGCGGCCTCGGTGTCGACGGCGAGCACGGGCCCGAAGCCGAGCTTGGCCGCCGCGATCGCCAGCACGCCCGAGCCGGTCCCGAGGTCGACGAGCGTGCCGTGGGCGCCACCCTCGTCGGCGATGTCGAGGAGAAACTCGACGCACATCCGCGTCGTCGGGTGGGCACCGGTCCCGAACGCCTGCCCCGGATCGACGACCACCGACACCTCGGCGTCCGCCCCGTCCTCCTCCCAGGAGGGTCGTATGACGACCCGATCGGAGATCCATACCGGCTCGTGGAAGTCGCGCCAGCGGTCGGCCCAGTCGTCGGGGATCTTCTCGCTGCGCACCTCTATCGGCTCGTCGCCGGCCACGGCCTCGACCGACCCCAGGTCGGGGACCTCGCCCGGCGCGCCGTAGATCGCATACTCGACCCAGCCGGGGCCGTCCTCCTGCTCGACCCCGCCCGGGGCCAGGACCAGGAGCTCCGCCAGCACCGCCTCGGCCGCCTTCGGGCCGCAGCGAACGGCCAGGCGAATCAACGCCCGGCGCGCCGCCGGCGCCGGCCCCAGCGGCGGCCGGAGTCGCGCTCCTCGGCGCCCATGAGGTGCTCGTTCGAGAGCGTCGCCTCGAGCCCCTCGGCCAGCTCGCGCTGGGAGGGATCGAGCCCGGACGGCACGACCACCTCGAGGACCACGTGCTGGTTGCCACGCCCCCTGCCGCGCAGCGCGGGGAGCCCGGCGCCCTCGAGCACGACCTGCTCGCCGGGCTGCGCTCCGGCGGGCACCTCGATGGCCCGCTCGCCCTCGAGCGTCGGCACCGTCAGCTCGCCGCCGAGCATCGCCCGGGTGGCCGAGATGCGGGCCACGGTCAGCAGGTGCTCACCGTGGCGTTCGAAGCGCTCATCGGGGGCGACGGTCACCTCCACATAAAGGTTGCCCTCCGGGGCGCCGGGGTCGCCGGCGTGCCCCGCGCCCGACACGCGGATCCGCTGCCCGGACTCGATGCCTGCCGGCACATCCACCTCGAACGTGCGCTGCTTCACGGTGCGCCCACGACCGGCGCACTCCTCGCACGGCGACTCCGGGATCTTGCCCTCGCCACCGCACGTCTCGCACGGAGCGGTTCGCATCACCTGGCCGAACGCGGTCCGGGCGACCTCTCGGCGCTGGCCGCTGCCCCCGCAGGTCTCGCAGGCGCGGATCGGCGTGCCGGGCTCGGCACCGTTGCCGCGGCAGCGCCCGCAGGTCGCGATCGCGTCGAAGGCGACCTCGCGCTTGGTCCCGGTGACGACCTCCTCGAGGCTGACCTCCACCGATACGCCCACGTCGCCGCCCGAGGCCGGGCCGCGTTGCCCGCCCCCGAAGAGGTCTCCGAACAGGGGGTCGCCGCGGCCGAAGAAGGCCGAGAGGACGTCCTCGAAGCTGCCGAAGTCGGCGGCATGCGGCGACCACCCGCCCGAGCGCAGGCCCTCGTGCCCGAAGCGGTCATAGGTCTGCCGGCGCTCCGGGTCGGAGAGGACCTCGTATGCCTCGGCCGCCTCCTTGAACTTCTCCTCTGCCTCGGGGTCGTGACGGTTGACATCCGGGTGAAGCTCGCGCGCCAGCCCGCGAAACGCCCTCTTGATCTCGGCGTCGGCCGCCCCCCGGGGAACGCCCAGGACCTCGTAGAAGTCGCGCGGCACCGGCTAGCCCTCGTAGACGGTCTCGAAGAACCGCGACAGCTCCGTCGCCGCCTCGCGCACCGAGCTGATCGCCGTCGCGTAGTCCATCCGCAGCGGGCCGATCACCCCGACGGTTCCGAGGTTGCGATAGCCGAGGCCGTAGTTCGCGCCCACGACGCTCACCGAGCGCAGCTCCGGGGCCGGGTTCTCGCCCCCGATCCAGACGAAGGCCGAGCGCTCGTCGAGAGCCGAGCGCAGCACCTGCAGCAGCCCCGCGCGGCGTTCCAGGGCGCGCATCACACCGTCGGCGTGCGGGAGGTCGGGCGCGTGCTCCTCCGAGAGCAGCCGGGCGGCCCCCTCGACGTACAGGTCCTCGCCGGCGCGCTGCTCGAGGTCGATGAAGGCGCCGGCGATCTGGTCGAGGAAGCCCCGCTCGGAGTCCGACAGCTCGATGTCGGCGAGGATCGAGCCCGTCATCCGTGCCCCGAGGGCCAGGCCCGCGAGCCGCTCGTTGAGGTAGCTGGACGCCCACTCCATGAGGCCGGGGTCGACGGGCTCCTCGAACGTGTAGACGCCCTTGGTCACCGCTCCGTTGGAGGCGATCACCATCACCATCACGACGCGCGGCTGCAGGAGCAGCACCTCGATCCGGTGTACGTGCGAGGTGGAGGCGGGCGGGGCCGTCGCGAGCGCCATGAGGTCGGTTATCTGCGACAGCGCCGTGGTCGTGGCGCGCATCGCCTCGTCGACCTCGCGGCGCATGCGCGAGAGGTCGAGCGCGGCGCCGCGCGGGGCCGGAAGCGCCCGCGCCGCGAGCAGCGAGTCAGCGTAGACGCGGTAGCCGCTGTCGGTGGGGACGCGCCCCGCCGAGGTGTGCGGGTGGGTGAGGTAGCCGGCCGACTCGAGCGCGGAGAGCTCGTTGCGCACCGTCGACGGGCTCCAGTCGAGCCCCTCGACGCCTGCGACCGCCTTCGACGACACGGGCCGCCCTGTCTCCAGGTAGGAGCCGACGACGGCGTGAAGGATGTCCTGCTGGCGCTCGGAGAGCACGGACAGGGATTCTAGGTTCCCGTCGCTGACAGACTGGTCGCATGGCCGATCCCATGGTGCTCCCCGAAGGCCTGCCCGAGCCCGCCGACGACGGGGGCGCCGCGCATCTGCCCGGCATGATCGTGCCCTCGTTGCCGCTGTTGGCGACGGACGGGTCCACGATCGACCTGGCCGAACACGAGGGACGGACGGTCGTTTACGCCTACCCGTGGACCGGCCGCCCGGGTGAGCCGCTGCTCGTCGAGAACTGGGACGCGATCCCGGGCGCTCGCGGTTGCACCCCCGAAACCTGCGGCTTTCGCGACCACCACGCCGAGCTGGCGGGCGCCGGCGCGTCCGTGCTTGGCCTCTCGACCCAGGACACCACCCATCAGCGTGAGCTCTCCGAGCGGCTCGGCCTGCCCTTCCCGATCCTCTCCGACGAGCGGCTCGAGCTGACGCGCGCCCTCCGGCTGCCGACGTTCGACGTCGCGGGCTTGACGCTGGTCAAGCGCCTCACGCTGGTGATCTCGTCGGCCCGAATCGAGCACGTGTTCTATCCGGTGTTTCCGCCCGACCGCCACGCCGGCGAGGTGCTGGCGTGGCTCCGCGCCGGCCAGGGCTCGCCCACGCCTAGAGCTCGAGCTCGGCCTCGGCGTTGCGGATTATCCGGTTGTCGCCCTGGGCGGCGACGGTGTCCGTGACGATGCGGCCGCCCTCGGCGCGCTTGACCGTGGACGTGACGACGATCTCCTGCTCGGGGAAGCCCATCCCCCGGAACTGCACCTCGAGGCGCTTGAGCGAGCGGGGGTCGCCGCCGGCCGCGTCGGTGTGGGCCTTGGCCACCTGGGCCATCGAGTAGAGGCCGTGCAGGATGCACCCGGGGAGGCCGACGCTCTTCGCGAACTCCTCGTCGATGTGGATCGGGTTCGGATCGCCCGACGCCTCGGCGTATCGTTTGGTCAGGCCCGCGTCGGGGGTGACCCGCAGCTCGGGAAGTGAGTCGCCCTCGTTGAACTCGCTCATCTCGCCGCTCCCAACCTCAGACGCCTCTGACGATGTTGGTCCAGGTCGCGCGCGCGGTCTCGGCCCCGTCCTGGTTCGTTGAGACCGACTCGAAGACGTAGAAGCCCTTCCCGTCGCGTTCGTCGATCGACTTGCAGGTCACGGCGGTGCTGATCTCGTCGCCGGCGCAGACGGGCTCGCCCCAGACGAACTCCTGGCCGCCGTGAACCATGGTCGCGAAGTTCATCCCGACCTCGGGGTCGAGGATCGCGGGGCCCATCGCGGGCGAGCTGTAGACGACGCAGAACATGGGCGGCGCGACCTGGTCGCGGAACCCCTCCGCCTTGGCCGCCTCCGCATCGTGATGAACGGGGTTCTCCTCGCCCACGGCCGAGGCGTACTGGGCGATCCGGTCCCCTTCCACGGTGAAACCGACCGGGTCCCACGTCTTGCCGACCGCGTCGGTCTTCAGCGCCATCGCGGCGGCAGTCTAGTCAGCGGCCTCGCGCTCGCGAGCGTGCGCGACGGCGGCATCGTGATCGAAGAAGATCGCCATGTACACGAGCTTCTCGTCGCGCGTCTCGTACACGTACGTCGCGTCACGGTCAACCCTGATCCCGCTGCCCTTCCCGACGCCGGTCTGGGTCACCAATGCCAGCGCGTGACGCTGGCCGATCGGCTCCACGGCGCGCAGGTGCTGCTCGAACGTCTCCCAGGCCTCCAACCAGGCCTGGGCCCACTTCATGAAGCCCTCGGTGCCATGGAACGTCCCGGAGTTGCCGATCTCGGGCGGCGCGTAGACCACGATCTCGGGGTCGTATAACGCGAGCGTCGCCTCGACGTCCCCGGCCTCCCACTTCGCGAAGCCCTCCTGGATCAGCGCGACCCGGCTGTCCTCGCTCACCGAAGGACCTCCAGCGCCGCCAGCGCGGCCTCGCGATCGGGGTAGAGATGGAACCGCTTGATCTCGCCGTCGCGGACCTCGATCAGCTGGAAGATGTCCATCTCGACAGGCACGCCGCTCGCCGCCCCGACCGCACGCTGGTAGACGTCGACCAGGAGGTGGTTGTCGCCGATCGCCTCCGCGCCGCGGACGTCGAGCGTGATCTCGCGCCATGCCTCCTGCCACTCGCGCATCCAGCTCTCGAATGCCTCGCGCCCCTGGTAGGTGCCGGTGTTGAGCAGGTCGGGGTGCGCGTAGACCTCGATGTCATCGCCGGCGCGCTCGATCACGAAGCTCAGGTCGCCCCGGTTGTAGGCCTCGATCCCCTCCCGGAGCAGGGCGAGGTTGCGCTCGCGCTCGGCCTCCGAGCCGCTCACCGCTCCAGCTCCAGCACCGAGAGGAACGCCTCCTGCGGGACCTCGACCTGGCCAACCTGCTTCATCCGCTTCTTGCCCTTCTTCTGCTTCTCGAGCAGCTTTCGCTTGCGCGTGACGTCGCCGCCGTAGAGCTTGGCGGTCACATCCTTTCGCAGCGCCTTCACCGTCTCGCGCGCCAGCACCCGCGACCCGATCGCCGCCTGCACCGGCACGTCGAAGAGCTGGCGCGGGATCGTCTTCCGGAGGCGCTCCACGAGCTGGCGCCCGGCCGCCGGCGCCTCGTCGCGGTGGACGATCACCGAGAGCGCGTCGACGCGGTCGCCCGCAAGGAGGACGTCGAGCTTCACCAGGTCGGAGACCCGGTTCCCGATCGGCTCGTAGTCGAGCGAGGCGTAGCCGGATGTGCGCGACTTGAGCTGGTCGTAGAAGTCGAGGACGATCTCGGCGAGCGGCAGGTCGTAGCGGATCTGCACCCGCTCCGGCGACAGGTAATGCATGTCCACATGCTCGCCGCGGCGCTTCTGGCACAGCTCCATGACCGCCCCCACGTAGTCGGTCGGGGTGATGATCGAGGCGCGGATGAACGGCTCGGCGACCGCCTCGATCTCGCCTGGGTCGGGCATGTCGGTGGGGCTGTGGACCTCGACGGGCTCGCCGCCGTGGACGAGGGTCACCTCATAGCTCACGTTCGGCGTCGTCGCGAGCAGCTCCAGGTCGTACTCGCGCTCGAGGCGCTCGCGCACGATGTCCATGTGGAGCAGCCCGAGGAAGCCGCAGCGGAAGCCGAACCCCAGCGCGTCGGAGGTCTCGGGCTCGTAGGTGAGGGCGGCGTCGTTGAGCGCCAGCCGCTCGAGCGCCTCGCGCAGGTCCTCGTAGCGGTCGGTATCGATCGGGAACAGGCCGCAGAAGACGACCGGCTTCACCTCGCGGTAGCCGGGAAGCGCCTCAGTGGCGCCGCCGTCGCGCGCGGTGAGCGTGTCACCGACCCGCAGCTTCGCCACGTCCTTGAGCCCCGTGATCACGTAGCCCACCTCCCCCGCGTCCATTTCGGGGGCGGGCGCCATCGCCGGCGCGAAGAAACCGATCTCGTCGATCTCGGCCTCGGTTCCGGCCTGCATGGCGCGAATCTCCTCTCCCTTGCGGAACGCACCGTCGACCATCCGGACGTAGGCGACGACGCCGCGGTACTGGTCGAACTCCGAGTCGAAGATGAGCGCCCGGGGCTCGGCGGCAGGCTCGCCTTCGGGAGCGGGGATGCGCTGGACGATCGCCTCGAGCACCTCGGAGACGCCCTCGCCGGTCTTGGCCGAGATTCGAAGGATGTCGTCCGGCTCGCAACCGAGCAGGTCGACGATCTCGCCCGCGACCCGCTCCGGGTCGGCGCTCGGGAGATCCACCTTGTTCAGCACCGGCACGATCTCGAGGCCCGCCTCGACAGCGGCGTAGGTGTTCGCCACCGTCTGCGCCTCGACCCCCTGAGCGGCGTCCACCACGAGCACCGCCCCCTCGCACGCCGCGAGCGAGCGCGAGACCTCGTAGGAGAAGTCCACGTGCCCCGGGGTGTCGATCAGGTGCAGGTGATAGATGGTCCCTTCCGCCGCCGTGAACGGCACCCGCACGGCCTGCGCCTTGATCGTGATCCCGCGCTCGCGCTCGAGGTCCATCGAGTCGAGCAGCTGCGGCAGGTGCTTGCGGGCATCGACCGCTCCCGTGATCTCGAGGATGCGGTCGGCCAGGGTCGACTTGCCGTGGTCGATGTGGGCGATGATCGAGAAGTTCCTGATGCGCTCCATGGGCGGGGTGAGTATGGCGAGCGGGTCGCCGGATGCTCGACCCCACCGCGATACGATTGCCTTGTGGCGAAAGTCACGGGGACCGGCGTGCGAACGGGGGTGATCGCACTGATCACCCTGCTCGCGGCCGTGGCGGCGCCCCCGGCCCGGGGGGCGAAGGCGGACCTGGCGGTCACGAAGGTCTCGGGTGCCCCGGCGGCGGCGCTCACGGGCGAGGCGCCGCCGCTGAAGGTGACCGTGTCCGACCCCAATTGGGAGCACGACAACCTCGAGTTCACGCTCACCCCGCTCCCGTAGATTCGAGGCTCCTGGGTCAGTTTGGGGACGGCCACTGCCTCAGCAGCGGCAGCGGGTCCTGCGGCTCGCCGCCCCAGCCCTTGCCCTGGCGCACCTCGAAGTGGAGGTGCTCGCCCCAGCACGAGCCGGTGCAGCCGACACCTCCGAGCTGGTCGCCGGCCTCGACCTCCTCGCCGGTCTTGACCTTCGCGGGCGCGACCATGTGCATGTAGATGTAGGTGAGGTTCTCGCCGGCGTCGTAGAGGTGCACGTAGTTCCCCTGACCGCCGTCGGTCCCCGCATCGGCGACCACCGCGTCGGTCACCGCTACCAGCGGCGTACCGGACGGGGCGAAGATGTCCTGCCCCGAGTGCATGTGTCCGGAGCGGGCGGCACCGAAGGCGTTCTCAGCCGTCCCGTAGTCGGGGTCGCCGACGAGGGGGTGCACGGGGCCCCGGCGCAGGCGGCGCTCGCGACGGGCCTCGCGCCCGGCGGCGGCCACGGTGGCGGCGGCCCGCCGCGGCTGCGGGAAGACGGTGCCTATGGAGCCGGCGCGCTTCGAGGCCGCGCTCACGGCGTGGCCGTCGCGCTCGCCCCTGGAGTCGAGCTCGGCGGGCACCTCCGCGAGCGCGGGCACGGCAAGCGCGCCGGCGGCCGCGATGGCCAGGATCGGTGCTGTGCGGTTGCGTCGCATGGTCCGGGGACGTACCGCGGCGGGCCAAGGAAATAACAGTTGTGTGACCAGAATCACACATCGTTCGCTAATAATCGCGTGCGGATCGCTACGAGCGCTGCCCGGCCCGCCGCGGCCCCGCTCCGCGCGACCGGGTGTTGTCGGAAAGCTCCCACGTCGTGGGACGAACCCGACAACGCTCGCGCGCGCCGGGGGGTCTACGCCGAACGCCGGCGGATGAGGCGGAGCACCTGGGCGGCCTCGGGGATCCGCAACATGAACACCGCGGCCCCGTACGCGACCGCGCCGGCCAGCAGGGCCACGCCCAGCGACACGATCTGACCGCCGAGGCCGCGACCGAGCGCCGAGTCGAGCGCGTCCCAGGTGAAGTAGGAGACGGCGGCGAGAGCCCCAGAGGCGAGGGCGACGCGGGCCGAGGTCCACACCAACCGCCCCAGCTCGAGGTGCCCGAGCTGGCGGTGGAGCAGCGCACCCTGGGCGGCGACGCTGGCGGCGGTTGCGATCCCCGTCGCGGCCACGATCCCGGCCACCTCGAACTCGCGATAGAGCGCGAGCGCCGCGACGGTGGTGACCGCCAGGTTGCCGGCCGATATCGCGGTCGGGAGCCACGGCCGCTGGAGGCTGAAGAAGGTCCTCGTCATCAGGAGGAACAGTCCGTTGAACGGCAGCGAGAAGGCGAACCAGAACAGCGCGGTGGCGACCAGGTCGGTCTGGGAGGCGTCGAACTCACCGCGCTGGTAGACGAGGCGCGTCATCGGCTCGGAGAGCGACGAGGATCGCCGCCGTGGCCGGCGCCAGGAACAGGATGATCTGGCGCATGCCGTTGGCCATGGTGCTTCGCAGGTCGTCGAGGGCGCCGCGTGCCGCGAACCGGGACAGGGTCGGGAAGAGAACCGTCGCCACGGCGACGGAGAAGATCCCCTGCGGCAGCATGTAAATGCGGAACGCCTTGTCGATCGCCGCCGGGGCGCGGTCGGCCACAAGCGGGTCCTCGATCAGGGTGCCGACCAGGCTGTTGATGACGAGGTTGAAGTTGATGAGCCCGAGGCTGATCGTCACCGGCAGCATCAGCAGCAGCACCCGACGAACGTCGGGGTTGCGGAATGCGGCGCCGAGCCGCGTCCGGAACGGGTCGATCAGGGCCCGACGGATCCCGAACGGGGTGTTGCGGAGGTCGATGAGCTGGATCAGGAGCTGGACCACCGTGCCGACGAGGACGCCGATCGCGTACGCGTAGATCTCGTCACCCTCAGGGAACAGCGGCGCCCCCGCCACGAGGACGACGATGATCGCCACGTTCCAGAAGAAGGGCGAGATCGCGAAGACGCCGAAGCGGTCGTAGCTGTTGAGGATCCCGGCCACCATCCCAGTCAGGCCGAGCAACACCAGGATCGGGAACAGCAGGCGCGACAGCGAGACCGTGAGGTCGAGCAGCCGGCCCTCGAAGCCGGGCGCGACCAACGACATCACGGTCGGCGCGACCAGGATGAACAGGGCCGTGAGCCCGCCGAGGATCAGCCCGACCAGGAAGATCAGCGTCGAGGCGAGCCGGAACGCCTCGCGGCGCTCCCCGCGCTCCAGGAGCTCGGTGAAGACCGGCACGAAGGCCGCCTGGATCGCGGCGTCGGCGAACAGGCTGCGGACAAGATTCGGCGCCTGGAACGCGATCGTGAAAGCCGACATCGGGCCCTTGACCCCGAAGTAGGACGCGGCGACGATCTCGCGGACCAGCCCCGCGATGCGCGAGAGCCCGGTGGCGATCGAGAACAGGGCGGTCGAACGCGCCAGGCGACCGGAGCGCTTCGCGGGCGCCCGCCCCTCCGCCGCCTCACGCGCGGTGTCCGTGCCGCCGACCATCGCCTCCTCGGCGGCGCTGGCGCCCACCCCCTCGTACTTGCCCGTCTCCATCAGCGTCCGCCGACCGTCGCGCCGTGGCCCGGAGGCGAGGACCCGATCACTACACTGCCCCGTCGATCGATGGCAAACATCACCTCACAGAAGAAGCGAATCGCCCGCTCCGAGCGCGAGCGGCAGGAGAACCGTAGGGTGACCAGCGCCGTTCGCACCCATTTCAAGCGGCTGGAGGCGGCGGTCGCCGGCGGCGACACGTCCGCGATCGAGGCCGAGCACCGGGCGCTTGTGTCGCGCGTGGACAAGGCGGTCCAGTCGGGGGCGCTCCACGCCAACAACGGCGCCCGCAAGAAGGCGCGCGCGGCTCGCATCACCGCCCGGGTGGCCTAGCTCCGCTCACCCGCGCGCACCAGCCGCCCGGCGCAGGGCGAGCGTGAGCGCCACGTCGTCGGGATAGTCCGCCCCGCCCCGGCTCCACCACTCGAGGTCGGCGAACGCGCAGCTCGCGGCGCGCAGGTCGTCCAGGTTCCCGCCGCGCACCTTTCGCACCAGCATCTTCGCCGCGTAGGGATGCATCGAGAGCCCCGCCTCCACCTCGCCGGCGGAGCGGCCCCGATCCAACTCGCCGAGCGCGCGGTGGGCTTCGCGCAGCCGCTTTGCGGCACCGTAGATCAGCGGCGTCAGCGCCTCGCCCTGTCCGGTGAGGCGCTCGGCAGCCGCCACGGCCGCCGGGGGGTCGCGGTCGAGGACCGCGTCCGCCAGCGCCCACGCGACCTCCTCGGACGTGTCGGCGATCATCGACTCCAGGTCCTCCAGCTGGACCTCGCCGCGCTCGCCCGCCCATGTCGCGAGGCGGTCGAGCTCGGTGCTGAGGCGCACCGTCCCCTCCCCCATGCGCTCGACGAGGAGTCTCGCCGCATCGGCGTCGAGCCGAAAGCCGCGGCGCTTGGCCTCCGCCACCACCCACGATGGCATTTGCCTGCCCCTGGGCGCCGCGAACTCGAGCACCTCCCCGCCCGCCGCCTCGACCGCGGCGGCCAGGGCTTTCGGCGCGCGCACCTTGGGCGGCTGTTCGCGCGAGACGAGGACCAGGGTGAGGTCGCCGGGCAGGGCTGCGAGCGCTTCGCTCACAGGAGCCGCCTGCTTCGCGCTCCAGCGCTCGACGCCGTCGGCCAGCAGAAAACGCCGCTCCATGGTGAGGGTCATCGCTGGGATGGCGGCGGTGAGCGCCTCGGCGTCCGGGCCTCCGGAGGGCTGGGGCGGAAACACCTCGAGTGCTCCCGGGCCACCCTCCCGCTCCGCACGAGCGCGGAGCCGGCCGACCGCCGCGTCGATCTTGGCGGCGTCGGTGCCCGCGATCAGGTAGGCCTGCTTGAGCTCGTCCGCTGGCACGCGGCGAGTGTATTCGGGGCCCCGGCCGCTGAGGACCGAGTCGGGACCTGCGGGCCAGGCGCCTAGCCGATGACCAGCGCGAGGATCGCCGAGTAGCACGGCGGCTCCCGCAAGTTGCGCGAACAGGCGGCCCCGGGTGCCGGTCACCGCGAACGCGATCCCCGCCAGGAAGCCGAGTGCGCCAATGACGCCGCTCGCGATCGCCAGGCCGACCACCACGGGCTTGATCCCCTCGGAGCCCTCGAAGCACTCCAGCTCTCCGCTGGCGATGACCTCCTCGGGGTTGTCGCAGGAGGCGAGGTCGTTCACGTCGAGGCCGACCACGATCATCACCGCCGCCCCGAAGGCGAGGATGAGGGCGAGGAGCACCGCCAGCGCCCGCATCCCTCCTCCGGCCTTCTCGCCGCCGGGCGGAGGCGTCGGCGGCGGCGGCGGCGGGGCGTCGGGAGGCGTGGGCTGGGGCTGAGGCGGCTGGTCGTTCATGGCCGCGATCCTATTTCTCGCTTAGGACGGTCCACGCGTCATGGTCGACGGCGATCGTGACCTCCCCCGCCGTATCCGTCCGCAGCAGCGGGACGTCGCGCTCGGCGAGCACCTCGAGCGTCGTCGGCGGCCGGGTGCCCGAAGGGGTTGGTCGCCCCGACGGAGGCCACCGCCAGCCGGGGCGACGTGCGCTCGACCAGCCCCTCGAGCCCCGCGTCGGCTGAGCCGTGGTGAGCCAGCTTGAGCACGTCGACGGGGCCGGGATCGAGCGGGACAGCCTCCGCCTCGCCGTCACCCGTGAGGAGGATCCGGAATTCGCGCCACCGCGCGACCGCCACCACCGACAGGTGGTTCGGATCGGCGCCACGCGCGCGGCGGGGGCCCTGGACGAGGCCCGGCGGCGGCCACAGGACGTCGAGGCGAAGCGCCCCGGAGGAGACCGCCGACCCCTGCCCCACCCTCCCGCCCCTTGCCCCGTGCGCCTCCGCGGCCGCGGCGAGGCCGCGATCCGGCGAACCCCACAGCAGCTCATCCACCCGGACCGCACCCAAGTACCTCCGCGAGGCCCCCGGCGTGATCGGACTGATCGTGGGTGATGAGCACGGCCGCCAGCCGTTCCACCCCCAGGTCGCTGAGCCGTTCGGCGACGCCGGCCCCCGCCGGGCCTGTGTCGACTAGCACCGGATCGCCCCCGCGCGGCGTGAGCAGGATCGCGTCGCCCTGCCCAACGTCCAGGACGCGCACCGTGAGACCGGCCGCCCGTTGCTGCGTGTCCCCTCCACCCGATTCGGCCAGAAACAGCAGCAGCGCCGCGAGCGCGGCGAGCCCCGCGGGGACTGCCCCGGGCGGGCGCGGGCGCAACCGGCGGCGGGCGCGGCCATGGCGCTCGAGCGCCCATCCCGATGACGCGAGCGCCACGTAGATGCCCGCGACGGCCCACGGGCTCTCCAGTAACAGGCCTACCTCGGCCCAGCCGGGCGCGGCCGTCCACGCCGCGATCTGCTCGATGTAGGCGGCGAGCACCCCGGCCAGGCCGGTCATCGGCTCGACCGGCAGCCACGGGAGCTGGCCGGCCGCCGCGGCCAGCATGCCCAGCCACATGACCGGTGCAACCGCCGGGAGGGCCAACAGGTTCGCGAGCAGCGAGGCGAGCGAGAGGCGCTCGAAGTGGTGGGCCATGAGCGGGGCCGTCGCGAGCGTCGCCGCCACCGTCACCGCCACGCCCTCCGCGAGCGCTCTGCGCGCGGCCGTCCGGGGAGCGTCGCCTGCGAGCAGCCGTCGCAGGGGCGCCGTCCAGAGCGCGATCCCGATCACGGCGGCGAAGCTGAGCTGCCAGCCCACGTCCCCCGCCGCGCGCGGGTTGAGCACGAGGGTGAAGGCAGCGGCCAGCAGCATCGCGTACCAGCGCGAGGCCGGGCGACTCGCGAGCGCCGCGACCACGCCGGCGGCGCCCATCACCCCTGCCCGCTGGATCGACGGGCCGGCGCCCGGCGACCGGGACGTAGATGGCGATGAGGGCGAGCACGCCCAGGAGGCGGCCGCGGATCCCAAGTCCCGCCGCGGCGAGAACGGGCATCGCGAGCAGCGCGAGCAACACCACGTTCTGGCCGCTGACGGCCAGCAGGTGGGCCAGGCCCGACCGCTGGAACTCGTCGACGGTCCGCGGGGTCGATGCGGTCGTCCTGGCCAAGGACGAAGCCGCGCAGGAGCGCCGATTGAGGCTCCGGTGTCCCCCGCCCCAGCGCCTCCTCCGCGCGCTCGCGCATGCGGTCCGTGAGGTAGGCGATGCCACCCGCGGCGCGCCCCGGTTGGGCGCATCGACCGCGCCTCCAGGACCATCGCGACGCCCTGCCGCTCGAGGTACCCGCGCTCCCAGTCGCCAGGCTCCCTCGCTGTGCCGCGCGCGCTCACCTCCCGGCCAACCGGGAGGTCGGGCACCGGCTCGGGCGCCTCCGACCAGCAGCCGACCGTCGGCGGTGCCCGACCCGGACCCGCACCTCACCGTTCGCGCGGCGCGGCACCTCCTCCACGAAGCCCCGCACAGCGAGCTCGGCCCCCGTCGTGCGCCCGGAGCGCACCGCCATCGATGGCGTCGAGCCGGGCGGCGCCGACCCACAGCCCAGCGAGCACTGCCGCAGCCGCCAGAGCGTCGCGCTCCGCGCCAGGTCCCCGCCGCGGACGCCCGGTCGCCAGGCCGCGGCCGCGAAGGCGACCGCCGCCACGACCATGGGCGCAGGCGGCGTGCCCAACCCCAGCGGCGCCGAGAGCCCCAGGCCGACGACGAGGCCGGACAGGCCGACAGCTCGCGGCCCCGGGCCGCGGCGGTTCAAGGCTGGAGTCGGCCTCGCAGAGCCTCCATCGTCGCCGGCCCGATCCCGCTCAGCTCGTCCAGCTCGTCGATCGAGGCGAGGCCACCGCGTTCGTCGCGGAAGTCGAGGATGTCCTGCGCTGTGACCGGCCCGATCCCCTCGATCGTGTCGAGCTGCTCGACGGTCGCGGTGCCCAGGCTGATCGGCCCGTCCGGTGGCGACGCCTGCGATCCCCGGCGCCGCGGCGGTCCCCGCCAAGCTGGCGACCCTCGCCGGGACCACGACTTGCTGGCCGTCGGCGAGGCGCGCCGCCAGATTGATCGCGTCCACCGCCGCCCGGTCCCCAGCGCCACCCGCGCGCTCGACCGCGTCGGCCACCCGGGATCCGGCCGGGAGCCGGTACACCCCCGGATCGGACACCTCACCAGCCACGTGGATCACCACGTCCTCGCCGTCGGCGGAGACCGAGAACGAGCCTTCGCCGGCGCCCTCACCGGCCGACTCGGCCGACCCGGCCGCGAAGGCGACGCCGCCGGGCTCGGAGCCGTGCTCGTCCGCGCTCCGGACCCACCGCGCGCCGATCAGGAGGACGGCGACCGCGATCGCGGCGTACACGAGGAGCTGGATGCGGCTGAGCCCTGGCACGCGGAGAGCATCGCTCGTGCGGGCGCGAGCGTGGTGCGCAGTTCGTGCCTGATCAGCGACGGATCGCCGGCGAAACCGTCAGGGGAGGACCCGGAACCCCTCCTCGCCCTCGGGCGGCTCCTCGCTCACCTCAACCCGCTCCACCGCGGCGCCCCGTGGGCCGTGGTGGCCGAAGTCGACGAGCGCCTCGACCGCGGCGGGCTCGCCCTCGAACACGACCTCGACGGCCCCGTCCCCGCGGTTTCGTACCCAGCCCGCGACCCCGCGTTCCACGGCCATCCGGCGTGTGGTATCGCGGAAGAAGACCCCCTGGACGCGGCCATGTACGACCACGCGCTTTCGAACCCGGCTCACGGCGAGCTCCCCGCCGCCGCGGCGCCCCTACTCGTAGTCGTCGTCGTCGTAGCCTGCGGCCTGGGTGGCAAGCCGGCGGCTGTAGAGCTCGTCGGCTGAGACGGCCGGGGAGAGGACCGAGATCAGCGCCAGGACCTGGTCCCCGTCGTTGGCGACCGAGTGGTCGGTCGCGGGCGGGATCAGGACCAGGTCCCCCTCGGCGAGCCGCTGGGTGTCGCCGGTCGCCGACATCGTGCCGGTCCCCTTGACGACCACGTAGACCTGCTCCGCCTCCTCGTGTGAGCGAAGCTCCTCCGACGCCCCCGTCGGCACCTCGATCCAGTGCACGGAGCAATTTCGGGACCCGAGGTCCCCGGCATCCATCAACAGGTGGGACGAGAGGCGATGGACGTCAACGACGGCCGCCTCATCAAAGCGCCTGACGAGCACGCGCGCTTTGTAGCAGAACCCGGCGTCGCCGCGTGTGAACGGGCGCACAGGCCCGCGGGGCTAGCGCACCACCAGGTTGACGAGCTTGCCCGGGACGACGATCTCCTTCACGATCTCGCCGCCGTCGAGGTGGCGCTTGACGCCGTCGCGACTCGCGGGCGAGGCGCAGGAGCTCCTCCTCGGGCGTGCCCTGAGCCGCCTCGATCTGGTCGCGGCGCTTGCCGTTCACCTGGACCACGAGGGTGAACGTGTCGCTTCGCAGCAGCGCCGGGTCGGCCTTCGGCCATGGGCGTTCCCAAACCCGCTCGCCCTCCAGCGCCTCGAACACCTCGGCGCCGAGGTGGGGGGCGAACGGGAAGATCAGCGACGCCGCGGTCGCGGTCGAGAAGCGCACGACGGCGTCGCCCTCGGGCGTGCCGTAGAGGCCGTCCTTCAGCCGGTAGACCTCGTTCACCAGCTCCATCACCGCGGCGATCGCCGTGTGGAGGTGAAACGCGTTCAGGTCGCGGGTGACCTTGTCGATCGCCCAATGGGCCTTGGCGAGTAGCTCGCCGGCATCGCCGGTCGGCCGCGTCGGGCTCGCCAGCCGGCTCGGTGCGCTCGGCGACCTCCTCCCTCAGCCGCCACAGCCGGGAGAGGAAGCGCTGCACGCCCTCGAGGCCCTGGTCGGTCCAGTCGGCCTCGCGGTCGGGCGGGCCGATGAAGCAGATGTAGGCGCGGCAGGCGTCGGCGCCGTAGCGCTCGACGTACTCGCGCGGGTTGACGGTGTTGCCCCTGGACTTGGACATCTTCGCCCCGTCGCGCGTGATCATCCCCTGCGCGAAGAGGTTCACGAACGGCTCCTGGACGTCGAGGTGGCCCATGTCGGTGAGCGCCTTGCAGAAGAAGCGCGAGTAGAGGAGGTGGAGGATCGCGTGCTCGACGCCGCCGATGTACTGGTCGATCGGCATCCAGTAGTCGACGGCCTCGCGGCTCCACGGGGCCTCGTCGTTGTGCGGGTCGAGGTAGCGCAGGTAGTACCAGGAGGAGTCGACGAAGGTGTCCATCGTGTCGGTGTCGCGCTGCGCCGGGCCGCCGCACTTCGGGCAGGTCGGTCTCAACCCATCTCGGGCACCGACGCGAGCGGGCTCTTGCCCTTCGGCGTGTAGTCCTCGATCTCGGGCAGCTCGACGGGGAGCTGGTCGTCGGGGACCGGCACGAGCGCCGTCCTCGTCGCAGTGGACGATCGGGATCGGGCAGCCCCAGTAGCGCTGACGGGAGAGCAGCCAGTCGCGCAGGCGGTAGTTGACCGCGGGCTTGCCCCTGCCCCTCGCGGCTCGAGCCAGCTCGACGATCTCGCCGATAGGCCTCATCGGTTGCGCTTGCCGTCGAAGCGCCCGGAGTTGACCAGGCGCTCGCCCTGGTCTGCCCACGTAAGGCTCGGTCCTGCACGTCGCTCGCCACCTCGGGCGACCACCTCGCGGATCTCGAGGTCGAACGCCTTGGCGAAGTCGTGGTCGCGCTCGTCGTGCGCGGGAACCGCCATGAGCGCCCCGGTGCCGTACTCCATCAGCACGTAGTCGGCGACGAACATCGGGATCTCCTCGCCGTTCACCGGGTTGGTGACCGTGCGCCCCAGCGGGACGCCGGTCTTGGGACGGTCCTCGGCGGCGCGCTCCTCGGTCGACTCGCGAGCCGTCTCGTCGATGTACTCGCGAACCGCCGCCTCGTGCTCCGGTCCCGGCGGCGAGGCGCTCGACCTCGGGGTGCTCGGGGGCGAGGACGAAGAAGGTGGCCCCGAACAGGGTGTCGGGCCGGGTCGTGAAGACCGGGAAGTCGAGCTCGAGCTCCTCGCAGCGGAACGTCACCTCGGCGCCCTCGGAGCGGCCGATCCAGTTGCGCTGCATCGTCACGACGTACTCAGGCCACTCCTCGAGCAGATCGAAGTCGGCGAGCAGCCGGTCCGCGTACTCGGTGATCTTGAACAACCACTGCTCGAGCTCTTGCGCGACACGACCTGGCGATCCGCAGCGCTCGCACTGGCCGTCGATGACCTGCTCGTTCGCGAGCACGGTCTGGTCGACCGGGCACCACTGCACGGGCGCCTCCTCGCGATAGGCGAGGCCTTGCTCGAAGAAGCGGATGAACAGCCACTGGGTCCAGCGGTAGTAGGACGGGATCGCAGGTGGCGATCTCCCGCGACCAGTCGAGCGACACGCCCCACTTGCGGAACTGGCGGCGGAACTCCTCGATCGACGCGTAGGTCGCGTCGCGCGGGTGCTCGCCGGTCTTGATCGCGTTGTTCTCGGCCGGCAGGCCGAAGGCGTCGTAGCCCATCGGGTGGATCACCTGGTGGCCGTGGCGACGGCGGAAGTGGGCGATCGCGTCGCCGACCGAGTAGACCTTGAGATGGCCGATGTGGGGCTCGCCAGAGGGGTACGGCAGCATCTCGAGGACGTAGCTCTTCGGCTTGGAGTCGTCGAAGCCGGGATCGCCGGGATTGGCGACCTCCCAGGTCTTCTCGGACTCCCAGACCGCCTGCCATCGGCGCTCTATCGCGTTCGGGTCATACCTGGCCACAGCCATAAAGCTACCCGCCACCCCGCACCCCCGGACGCGGGAGCAGCATGAAATGCCCGCTGCATGGCCGCGGGCCAGGTGTTCGGGGCGGGAGCGGAGGAGGTGGCGGGATTTGTGTGACGGCGATCACAGGCTGGTGGGTGACGCCGGGCGTAAACTGGCTTCGTAGTCGTCGAAGGAGGTCGCTGATGGCGCGGTTGGTGAGGCTGGATCGGACGGGGCACACGACGCTCGCCGAGTGGACCTCGGGCGACGGCTCCTCCCACGAGGCAGCGGTCGCGGCGTTCAGGGCCGAGCTCGACCGGGGCATGGTCGCCTCGATGACGCACCCCGACGGTACCGCCGAGGTGATCCGCGAGCTCCCGCTCGAGGCCGAGATGGTCGTGCTGCGCCGCCCGATCGCCGGCGGCTGAGCCAGACGAGAGGGGCTCCGATGGAGGCTCGGCACGCCACGGGCCCCGGCACGGGCGACGTCCTGGCGGCTGGGGTCCCGGGAGGGCTGACCGAGGCCCAGGCCCTCTCCTGGCGCGAGGTGGCGACCGAGCGGACGCTGCGGCGCGACGGGCGGCGCTGGACAGCGTGGACGGCATGGGTGCTGTTCGTCTTCGTCACCCCGGGGGTCGTGCTGCTGGCGATCGAGCCGCTGACGTTCCCGGCGGCTCTGCTGTGCTTCGCGCACGCGTACGCGGTGCCCCGCATCCAGGCCGCACGGGGAGCGCGGGCGCCCGTCGCGATCGGCAGCGAGCGGAGCGCGTCGCGGCTGGCCGACGCGAGCCCCGAGGCCGAGCGCGTGGCGCTGGGCCTGCTGGGCGACCTGCTGGGCCACGAGGCGCGCGAGCTGGTGGCCCGCAGCGGCCTCGCGCTCGAACAGGGCCGGATGGGCGTGTGGCTGCTCGGCGAGCAGGGGGCGCTGCTGGTTCGACCGGGTGGGCGGCGCGTGTTCTCGTGGTGCGTTCGCATCGCCCAGCCGGACGAGCTGCCCGCCGGCGACCGGGTGGCCCACCTGCTGCTCGCACTCCGCGAGGACGAGGAGGGCTTCGCGACCGTCGCGAACCTGCAGTTCTCCGGCGCCACCTGGCGGCTGCGCCGGAGAATGGACGAGCGGACGCGCCTGGCCCTCGATGCCGCCCGCGCGGCAGCGCGCTGAGCATGGAGAGCGCGACGGTCGCGGCCGGGACCGGAGCCGACGGGGCGCGTACGGGCTCCCGCCGCGCGCCTAGTCGGGCAGGCCGTTCAGGAAGTCGACGAACTTCTTCGTGTCGCGAAGCGGCCCGCCGTGCCCGAAGAGCACGAGCCTGGGCTCGAGCGCCGCGAGCTTCTTGGCCGAACGCCGGTTCTGGTCGGGGTCGGGGGTGAGGAAGTCCTTCGGCAGCCGCAGCCCGGGGATGCCCGTGACTACGTCCATGTTGTTGAGCACGTCGCCGATGATCAACACGCGGTCGGACTCGCGCCAGTAGACCACGTGGCCGGCGGAGTGGCCGGGTGCGGCGATGACCCTGAACCCGGCCACCTCGTCGCCCTCGACCAGGACACGATCGACCTTGTGAGCGGGGCCGGTGAATACGCGGGCGAAGAACTGGGCGAGGAAGTGGTCGGGCTGGCGCTCGCCGATGAGCTCGGGGTTCTCGGCCGGCTCGACGTCGCCGTCGGGCACCCAGTATGGGATGCCCAGAGCGGCGCACACCTCGTGCGAGGCGCCCTGGTGGTCGGGGTGGGCGTGGGTGAGCGCGTGCGCCGTGACCGTGTGGCCCTCGAGGTCCCTGAGGATGCCCTTGCCCGAGCGCTTCGTGCCCGCGTCGATCAGGACGTCGTCCGCGAGGAAGGCGTTGACGCCGTTCGGGAAGAAGAAGGTGTTCAGGTGCCAGACGTCGTCGGCGAGCTCCTTCACCCGCGGGAGACTATGCGAGCGCCTGTCACGCCCGCGCGTTCCCGTTCCCCGTCGTTGGGTCAGTCGTCGTCGCCCGCGCCCTCGTCCTCTCCGGCGCCCTCGTCCTCGCCCGAGTCGTCGTCGGCAGCGGTCCCGACGGCGTTGAAGTCGCCACTCACGTGGACCTCGACCTGCGACCCGTCCGGGCGCTGGATCTCCACCTCGTAGACGCCTGCGCTCCCGGCCTCCTGGTACTCGGCCTCGAGCACCTCGCCGCCGCCGACCTGCTCGACCGCGGCGGCGATCGCCTTCTCGGCGTCGGGGCCGGTGACGGCCTCCTCCGACTCGCCTCCGCCGACCGCGTAGGCGATGCCCACGCCGCCTGCGGCGACAACTGCGACGGCCGCGCCGATGGCGACGACCCTCCGATTCACTTCCATCCGGATCCGACCTCCTCTGGCATGTGTGGTCAGCCCGGTTGCTACCGGCGGGCGATGAAATGACGATGAAAGCGCCGCCTCTGGTGTGCGCGGATGCGAAGCAAAGCCGCGGCCTCGATCTCGAACGACCTCCTGTTCGCTGAAGCTGCGCGAGCCAGGCGGCAGTGCAGCCGAGCCCCGGCTGAGGTCAGCCGGTGGGCTGGATCACGGCGAGGAGGTCGACTAGGTTCTTTGCCTCCTCCTCGGTGGCCGGTAGCTCGCCGTCCAGGAGACCCTCGCGCATGATCACCAGGCTGTTGTCGATGGCGGTGAGGTCGGCGGGCTCCAGCGTGTGCGCGAACCGGTCGCGCACCCACTCCATCGTCGATACCGCGCTCCTGGCCCCGCCGGCGTCGTTCGCGGCGGCGTCCACCAGGATCTGGCGCGCCCAGAGTTCGAACCGGGCGAGATCGATCTCCGCCGGCGGCGAGTACTGGAGCTGGAGGTCGAGCGCCGCCTGGGCGACATCGATGGCGCCGGTGCCGGCCAGCTGCCTGTCGCGAGCGTCGATGCCTTCGGCGAGGGCGCTGAGGGCGCGGTCCATGTCGTGGGCGAGCCGGGGCGGCAGCTGACTCGGGCTGTAGCCGTCCCAGCCTTGGTTGGCCGACTTCTCGCCGTCGGCCGCCGCGCTCCAGTCCCCGGCGCTCGTGGCGGCCAGGGCGTCGCTCGCAGCGGCGGACAGGTCCGCCAGCTCGGACGGCGGTGGGCCGTCGAGGGCGTCGGTGGGCACGGCCAGGGCCATTGCCTCGACCTCGGTTCCGTGCCCGCTGAAGAACTCGCCGTAGCCGGGGGCGAAGACCTTGTCGCTGTAGGTGCCGTCGTCGTGGAGCTCGCGGGCGACGATCGCGCCGTCGACCGGGCCGGTGGGGCCGTTCACGGTCTTGTCCACCGTCTTGATCGCGACCTCCTCGAACGCGATGCCGGGGATGTTCTCCGGCCGGTGGACGTCCCCGACCTGGGGGTCGGCGGGCATGATCATCTCGACCGGGCCCTCCCTCCCGGCCAGCCAGGTGCCGAGGGTGCTGTCGCTGAAGCCGTTGGGGTCGTAATCGAAGACGTCCTCGCCGAGGTACCAGACGGCACCGTCGTCGGCCTGGGCGTAGTAGTCGAGCGCGACCTCCTCGAGCCGGCCGCCCTCGAAGGCGGAGTACTGCGAGACGAGCGCCTCGACCTCCTGGCCGGGGGCGATCTCGATCACCCTTGTCTGCGGGAGGAGCGTGGTCTCGGTGTGGAAGGGCTTGCCGTCGACCTTGCCGCTGAAGACGACCGAGTGCAGGTCGCTGATCGGGAAGAGCGGGTTGGTGATCTCGGTGGGATTCGAGAAGGCGGGCGCCTCGATGTCGAGCCGCTTGCTCTCGGGGGCGACGGGGAGTTTGTCCAGGCCGGCCGCCGCGAGTTGGGCCTGGGTGGGCTGCGGGATCGTGTCCGGGGCCGAGGCCTCGCTGCTGGTCGCTGATGTGCCGTCTCCCCCGCCGCACCCGATCGCCAGCGCCGCGAGAACGCCGATGCCGGTGAGGGCTGTGGCGTGGTGCGTTCTCATGGGTGGCACCCTGCCCGCCTCGCGTGAAAGGCCGGTGAAAGCGCGGGGGTCAGTTCATCGAGGGCTCGCCTCCGGCGCCGTTCCGGTGCTCCGGCTCGACGAGGAAGATCTCGCGCTCGATCGTCTTCGACGTCTTCAGCAGCAGCGAGGTGGCCCGCTGGACCTCGGTGCGGCGTCCGCGCAGGGCCGGGGCCAGGGTCGCGGCGACGAGGTCGCGCAGGACCTCGGGCGGCGGCGGGACGTCCGGGTCGGGGTTCTCGTGGCGGTACATGTGGTCGAGCACCGTCGTGAGCTGCACACCGCACTCGACCAGCTCCTCGACGTAGCGGCTGATGTGCTCGGGAGTGGGCTTGTTGTCTTTCATGCCCCGTCGAGGCGACTGGGCGGCGGGTTCTCTCCCCCCTGCGTCCTCGGCGGGCGCGAGCGGCGGCTGGTCCGTGGCCGGGATGAGGCGGACGTAGGGCTTGCCGCGGCGGGTAACGAGGAAGCGCTCGCCCGCGTGGGCGCGCTGCATGTGGGACCGAAGCAAGCGCCGGAACTCGTGTGCGCCAACCGGAGTGACGGAGCGGTCCGAGGGTGGTGGTGGAGTGGAGCTGGGGGGACTCGAACCCCCGGCCTTCGACATGCCATACCGACGCTCTGCCAGCTGAGCTACAGCCCCTAGGAGCTCGAACTCGGACGGCCCAGTTTATCGAGGCTCGCTGGCCGTTCCTGGCGCGCGGGTGACCGCAGCTGGATCGCGCGCCTACCCGCCACCTGCTCGATCGGGAGCAGGTAGCAGCTGTCCAGAGTCCTCGCAGTAGACGGCGAACGCATCGATCTCGTCGAGTCGCGTAGGCGGTCGCGACACTGCTCGCCCTCGCTCCGTGTACCGAGCACTCGGCGAGCTTGACGCTGACGACGCCGCCGCGCAGAGGCGCCCACTTGCACTGAACCCGCAGCAACCGATCTCCGATCCCGAAGACCAGGTCGTAGCGGCATGTGCTCTGCCAACGGCTTCGAGACGTCGACGCCGAGCTTGGTTGCGGCCGCCGCGATCGCCAGCTCCGCGACGTTGCCCTTGTGGTTGGGGTTGTCCTTCACGGGAACATATGTTCCCATGAGACGGATGTGGCCGAACAAGACCTAGATGCGCCGAGTGTGTGCCGGGGGTGGGGCTAGTCGCCCACGTCGAGCACGACGCGGTCGGTGCGCATGTCCCGCGATGACGAATTCGAGGTCGCAGCGATCCTCGAGCTCGCGCAGCAGCGCGACCGGCTCGGCGAGGGACAGCTCGAGCGTCGCCCTCCCCTCCGAGAAGCGCGTGACCGAGATCTCGGCCGTCGCCGCGATCGACTTCGCCGCGTCCTCGAAGCCGACCAGCTGCGAGAAGTCCGAGAGCGGCCCGATCTCCACCTCGACCAGGCCGTCGAAGAGCTCCGCGGCGGGCACATCGCGGTGGCCGTTCGTGGCTGCCTGAGCCGCCATCGGGGCCGCCGGCTCGCCCTCCCCATCGCCCCCGACCCGGGCGATCGCCTCGGTCAGCGCCTCCAGCATCCGCTCGCGCTTCCTCGCCGGGCGGCTCGTCATCTCTGCGACCCGCTCGCTCAGCTCGGCCGCCTCGCGGAGCGCCGCCAGGCGGATCCGCGTGGCCTGCCCGCGGGCGCTGCGGCGCACCTCCTCCAGCTCGCCGAGCACCGCGGTGAGCGTCGCCAGGTGCGCATCGCCCTCGCCCGACAGCCGAGCCAGCTCCGCTCGGAGCCGTCGCAGCTCGTCCTCGCGCTCGACCACGCGCTCGCTGAGGCGGTTCGCCACCCGCTCCAGCTCCTCGATCCGCCGCTCGCGGTCGGCCAGCTCGGCCGTGCGCGCTTCGATCTCGGCATCATGAAGCTGGGCAAGCGCGTCCGCATCGGCGACCGCGGCATCGACCTCGCTGCGCCTGTAGCCGAGCAGGGACCTCTTGAATCGGGCCGTGGCGATTCCCGAACGCTACGCGGGGCGCCGGACGGACCGGGGCGCGCCCGGCATGGCACGGCGACGCGCCGCCCTCGCTGGAAGGATCAGGCCATGGCGTACCCCGAGCAGCAGACGACCGCCCGGCTGACGTTGCGCCGCTGGACGCCGGAGGATGCCGATGCGCTGGCGGCGATCTGGTCCGACCCCGAGGTCTGGGCGGCGCTTCGCTCGCGCGAGACCGACGACCCGCGCGAGGCGGCCGCCCGGAGCCTTGCCAGGCACCTCGCCCACTGGGAGAAGCACGGCTTCGGCCTCTGGGCGGTCGTCCCAAGAGGAGAGGACGCGCCCGCGGGCTGGGCCGGCGCCTGGTACCCCGGTTTCGTGCCCGAGCTTCGCGGAGAGATGGAGATCGGCTGGACCCTCCGCCGGGAGTACCGGGGCCGCGGGCTCGCGACCGAGGCGGCGCGGCGAGCGGTCGCCACCGCCTTCGAGCAGCTCGGTCCGGACCGGGTCATCAGCCTGATCGCCCCCACGAACCAGCCCTCCGCCCTGGTCGCGGGGCGCCTCGGCATGCGCCGCGCCGGCGCCACCATCACCGATCACGGGGTCACCCTCGACGTCTACGAGCTCGCCCGGCCCGCGAACCAGAGGATCAGCTCGGACACCAGCTCAGGGTCATCGGCCATCGGCGAGTGACCGAGGCCGGGCAGGAAGCGCAGCTCGCCGTGCGGTCGTGGGTGCCCATCCAGCGACGGGCTGCGGCGTCACCCGCGTGCGCGGGGGTTCGGGGTCGCCCATCTCTATAGAGAGAGCTTCGGCGCCTCGCCCCAGAGCACCTCGAGGCGGTAGCGCTCGCGCAGCTCGGGGACGAACACGTGCAGGACGCAGTCCAGGTAGTCCATCAGCACCCACCGCGCCTCGGTCGCGCCCTCGACGGTCGCGGGCAGCCTCGCGTACTCGCGCTTGAGCCGTTCGTGCACCTCGTCGTGGATCGCCTTCGCCTGGCGTTCGTTGCGGGCGGTGCAGATCAGCAGGAAGTCCGTGTAGCCGACAAGGTCGCGCACGTCCAGCGCCACGATCTCCTCGCCCAGCTTGTCGTCCACGATTCCCGCCACCAGGCGTACGAGCTCCTCGGCGGCCAGCTCCGGCGCCTCGGGCTCCGCGGCCCGGGCGGGATCGTCGGCCGCCGTCATCGGTACAGCCCCGCGGCGTCGATCAGCTCCAGCACGCCATCGGGCACGAGATAGCGGATCGGCCGCCCCTGCGCCACGCGCCGGCGGATCCTCGTCGAGGAGACGCCGAGCTCGGGCATCCGCACCACATCGACCCGGTCGCCCGCGCCCAGGCGCTCCAGGGTCTCCTCGGCCTCGTCGATCGCGGTCCCCGGGCGGGCGGCGATCCCCACCCGCGCCAGCTCCAGCACGCGCTCGGGCTCACGCCACTCGTCCAGGTGAGCGGCGACGTCGGCCCCCATCAGGAGCACGAGCTCCTTCGTGCGCTCGCTTAGGTGCTCGAGCGTCGTCACCGTGAAGGAGCGGGCGTCGTCCGCCTGGGCCCGCTCGATCTCGTAGTCGTCGACGTACAGCTGGCGGTTCCCGGCGGCCGCCAGGTTCGTGAGCTCGAGACGCGTCGCCATCCCCGGGTCGTCGGCGATCTCCTTGTGCGGGGCGCGCCCGGTTGGCACGAGGTGGACGGTTCGCAGCCGGAGCTGCGCGGCCGCCTCCTGGGCGAGCACCAGGTGTCCGATGTGTGGTGGATTGAAGGCGCCACCCAGCACGCCCACGGCCACTAGATGAGTCCCGGGCCCGCGTATGCGCTCATCGAACCTGGCCGGTCCCGCGCAGCACGTACTTCGTCGTGGTGAGCTCGCGGAGGCCGATCGGCCCGCGCGCATGGAGCTTCTGGGTCGAGTTGCCGATCTCCGCGCCCATCCCGAACTCGAAGCCGTCGGTGAAGCGGGTGGAGGCGTTCACGTACACGGCCGCGGCGTCCACCCCACTGGTGAACGCGTCCGCCGCCCCGTCGCTCGAGGTGATGATCGCCTCGGAGTGTCCCGTCCCATGCCGGTTGACGTGCTCGACCGCTTCCTCCAGCGAGTCCACGACGCCCACCACCATCTTGAGATCGAGGTACTCCGTGTCCCAGTCTGCGTCGGTCGCCTGTTCCACCGGGACGGTGCCGGCGGCGGCGCGTGAACGCTCGTCGCCCACCAGCTCGACGCCCGCGTCCCGCAGGTCCTCCAACAGCCCGGGCAGCAGGCCGGCCGCCACCTCGGAGTTGACCAGCAGCGTCTCCGCCGAGTTGCACACGCCCGGCCGGTCGACCTTCGCGTTGTAGGCCACGGCCCGCGCCATCTCGAGGTCGGCGTCCGAGTGAACGTAGACGTGGCAGTTGCCCGCGGCCGCGTACATCACCGGCACGGTGGCCACGGCCTTGAGCGCCTCCTTCAGCCCCTCGCCCCCGCGCGGGATCACCAGGTCCACGACACCCTCCTGGGTTGCCAGCTCGGCGAGGTCCTCGCGGCCCCCGGCGACGAGCTGGACCCCTTCGGCCGGAAGCCCGGCGCCGGCGAGGCCCTCGGCGACGATCGCGGCCAGCGCGGCGTTTGAGCGCTGGGCGTAGCTCGAGCCGCGCAGCACGATCGCGTTCGCCGACTTGATGCAAAGCACCGAGCAGTCGATCGTCACGTTCGGCCGCGCCTCGTAGATCACCGCGACCACGCCGAGGGGCACGCGCAGCTTGCTCAACTCGAGGCCACTCTCGAGGGTGCGCTCGTCGATCACCTCGCCGACCGGGTCGGGAAGCCCGCCGACGGCGCGCACGCCGCCGGCCATCGCCGCGACCCGCTCCGCGGTGAGCGCCAAGCGGTCGCGCAGGGCCGGGGTCAGGCCCGCCGCGCGCTCGTCCTCCAGGTCACCGGCGTTCGCCTCGAGCACCGTGTCGACGCGCTCTGAGAGCAGCTCGGCGACACGCTCGAGCGCTCCGTTGCGCGTGGCGCCGTCGGAGCGCGCCAGTTCCACCGCGGCGTGCTTGGCGGCGGCGCATGCGTCGGCGACGGATGTGGTCGTCGTGGCCATCGGCGCAAAGGGTAACGACGGGCGGCCGCCTGCCGAGATGGATGGATTCGCCCGATGGAAGCCGGCAGCGACCCCGGGACAGCCCTCGCACGCGGTTGGCTCGAGCGTTCGCCCTTCGTGGTCGAAGTGACGGCCGAGGACGGGACGGCCGTCGCGACCGCGCTCGTCACCTACCGGCTGTAGCGCCCGAATCGCCGTCGCCGGCGGGCACGCCCAGCTTGTGGGCGGCGGTCGCCGCCTCCACCCGGCTGCGTACGCCGAGCTTGCCGAGGATTCGCGAGACGTGGACGCTGGCGGTCTTCTCGGCGATGAACAGCGACTCGCCGATCTCCCGGTTCGTGCGCCCGTCCGCGACCAGGGTGAGGACCTCCAGCTCGCGCCGGGTCAGCCCGAACCGCTCGAGCGCGGGGTCTGCCGGGCGCTCGCCATCCCTCGCGAGCCCGCCCTCCGTTGCGACACCCGACTCCGCCTGGAGAGGCAACCGAGCGCGCCGGGCGAAGGCCGTGACTTGGTCGAGCAGGCCGGTGGCGCCGCTTGCGGCGGCCACGGCGGCGGCCACGGCCACCACCTCGGCCGCCTCGGCGCGATCCCCCTCGGTGGCGACGATCGCCTCCGCCTGGCGCCAGGTCGCGTAGGCCCGCTCCAGCTCCATGTCCAGCTCCGCCATCCGAGCGGCGGCGTCGGCCCAGGCGCCCGGATCGGGGCTCCCCGCGGCCCGCGTCAGCTCCGCGCGCCCGATCGACTCGTAGGCGCACGCCATCGGGGTCGCCTCCCCCTCCGGATAGCGGCCCGGGTCGAGCAGGGCACTGAAGCGATCCAGCGTGGCGGCGGCCGCGGACTCGGCGCGTGCGCCGGCCTCCTCGTCGCCGCCGGCGCGCGCCTGCTCCGCGAGGTCGGCGTGCGCACGGATGCCTCGGGCGTAGAGCCGCGCGACGCTGAACTCATACTCCCTGCCGGCCACCTCTTCGAGCGCCAGGTCGAGAAGGGCCACGGCGTCGGCCGGGTTTGCCGGTTGCCACGGCCAGCTCCACCTCGAGGCCCGCGACCGGGCCGAAGAACATCGCGTCGCGGGTGGCGCCGAGGCCGGCGCGGGCCTCGCGCAACAGGCTCCCGGCGGCGTCGAAGTCGCCGCGGGCGATCGCGATGTCCGCCTCGACCCCGTGAAGGGTCGCTGCGCTCATCCCCACCGCCGCCGTGCTGCGAACGCCCCGCGTGAGACGCGCGGCCTCGGCTAGGCGGCCCATCCAGACCTGGCGGGTGGCCGCCTCGGTCTCCAGGTAGCGCCTGTATGCGTGCGAGCCGAGCGACTGCATCACCTCTATCCCCCGAAGGGTCAGGTCGACCGACTCGGAGAGACGGGCATCCCAGGCGATCTCCTCGGTCAGGTTCACGTGACAGCGCCCGATCTCGTCGATCCACTCGAGCTCCTCGGCGATGCCCTTCGCCTCCGTGAGGTGCTCGATCCCCTTGCGACGGTCGCCCAGCATCGACACGCAGCAGCCAAGCGTGTTGAGCGCGTGCCCCTCCTCGGCCCGTGCCCCCACCGCACGCGCGACCTCGATCGAGCGCAGGCAGATCTCCTGGGCCTTGGCGGGGTAGCCGCGGAGCATCAGGATCTGGCCGCGAGCTCCAAGGACCCGGGCCAGCTCGGCGCTGGCGGGCTCCGCCGGCATCAGCTCCACCGCCTCGTGGTATGCCTGCAGAGACTCGTCGGAGTGGCCCGCGACCCACAGGTACCGGCCCATGCGCTCGCGCTGGAGGGCGGCGCGCACGGGCTCCGCCTGGGTGTCGATGAGCTCCACCGCCTCGCGGCAGAGCGCGAGCGCCCGGCCGGCGTAGTCGCTGAGGTTGGCGTTCTCCGCCGCCCGGCTCAGAAGCGTCGCGCGGTCGCACCCGGCGCGCTCCTCTGCATCGTCCACCTCGTCCCAGATCTCGAGCGCGTGCTCGACGTGGGCCTCCGCCTCGGCGAAGGCGTACACCCGCTCGGCCGCGGTCCCGGCCGCGACCGCGGTGGTGAGCGCCTCCGGTAGGCGCCGGGCCTCCCACCAGTGGTAGGCGATCTCCGCCATGGCGGCCTCGCCCTTGGCCGAGCCCAGGGAGGGCTCGGTGGTGAGGGCCTCCGCCAGCGCGGCGTGGAGCTTGGTCCGCTCTCCGGGGAGGAGGTCGGAGTAGACGGCCTCCCTCACGAGCGCATGCCGGAAAGAGAGGCTCTCTGAGTCCTGGCTCAGCACGTTCCGGGCGACGCACTCGCGCAGCGCCTCGTCCAGCTCGCCGGCGCCGTTCAGGTCGGTGACGGCCGCGAACAGGCGGTAGTCGACACGCTGGCCGGCCGCCGCCGCGACCCGCAGCGTCTGCCGCGCGGGAGCCGACAGGGCCTCGATCCGGACCATGATCGCGTCCCGGAGCGTGGCCGGGACCACCCCGCCCGTGCTCGACGCCTCGAGCAGCTCCTCGGCGAAGAAGGGGTTGCCGTCGGAGCGGCGGTGAAGGTCGTCGACCAGGGCATCGGACGGAGGCTCGTCGAGGATGTCGGCAACGAGCGCGGCGAGCTCGTCGCGCGTGAGCGGGTCCAGCTCGATCCGCTCGACCCGCTCGCGCCGCTCCTCCTCGGCGAGGAACGGGCGCAGCGGGTGGCGGCGGTGGAGCTCGTCGCTGCGGTAGGTGCACACCACCAGGAGGCGGGCGCCACGCGCGTTTCGGATCAGGAAGGAGATGAAGTCGCGGGTGGAGCGATCCGCCCAGTGGAGGTCCTCCAGCAGCAGGACGACGGGCGCCTGCTCGGCGAGATGCGAGAGCAGGCGCAGCATCACGTCGAACAGGCGGGATTGGGCGATCGGCTCCTGAAGCGCCGAGCCGGCGCCGAACCGCTGCTCGGTCGTGCCGCCGAGCTCCGGCAGCAGCCGGCCGAGCTCCTCGTGGCCCGGGATCGACTCCAGCTCGCCGGGGGGAAGCTCGCGGACCAGCGGACGCAGCGCCGCGACGAGGGGTGCAAACGGCAGCTCCCCCTCGGCCAGCGCCAGACACTCACCGGTGAGGACCCTGGCCCCGCCGGCGGCGGCCCGCGCCGCCGCCTCGTTGGCGAGACGGGTCTTGCCGACGCCGGCCTCGCCTGCGATGAACACCGTGGTCGCCTCCCCGGCCGCGCAGCGCTCGAGCGCGGCTTCGAGGATCGCAAGCTCCTCCGTGCGTCCGATCAGCTCGCTGCTGGTGCACCTGCTGGGCACCCCCAGAGTATGACCGTGAGGGGGCCTTGGGTATGAGGAGCCGTGCTCCGAAAAGGGAGCGTGTGGGGCGGCGAAGCCGCCGCAGGTGGCATCACCCGAGGGCTCCACGCAGCACCGTCAGCAGCCGGTGGCGGGACTCCGTGGGGGGCGCCAAACGGGCCGCGCGGCGGGCGCGGCGGACCTCGGCGGCCTGCCTGTGCAGGTCGTCGATCCGTGCCTGGTTCGCTTCGCTCACGAGATAGCCGTTCATTTCGTTCCTCCTTCGCTTGCTGAAGGCGAAATTACGGCTAAGGCCCCCATCCCCACATGGGGCACATGCCCCGTCTTGGGCCTTAGTTTTCGTGCCTGAGTGGCAGTGGACCCCTTACCCGGGTCCCGGGAGCCTTACGTGAGCACGAAGTGGTCACGGTGGACCGCCTCCTCGGAGGCGTTCGGCATCTGTTCGAGCACGCGGTCGGAGCGGAGCCCCTTGATCCGGCCCAGCTCGGCCGCCGAGTAATTGGAGATCCCCTTGCCGACGACATCGCCGTCGCAGACGACCTCGACGGCGTCTCCGGCCGCGAACTCGCCCTCGACCGCGGTGATGCCGACCGGGAGGAGGCTCGAACCCTGCTCGCGCAGCACCCGCGCGGCGCCCGCATCGACCACGAGCCTCCCGTGGCTGGGCTTCGCGTAGCGCAGCCAGAGCTTGAACGACGGCGTCCGCTCGGGATGAGCGGTGAACCGGGTGCCCACGGGCTCGCCCGCCGCCGCCGCGGCCAACGTCCCCGGCGCGGTGCCGTCGCAGATGACGGCGGGGATCCCCGCCGCGCTGGCCATCTCTGCCGCCGCGACCTTGCTGCGCATGCCGCCGGAGCCGAACGCCGACGTGCGCTGGCCGATCTCGTAGCCGGCGAGCGCGGAGAAGTCGTCGACCTCGCCCACCAGCTCCGCCTGGGGGTTGCCGGCGGGGTCGGCGGTGTGGAGGCCAGGGGTGTCGGTCAGAAGGACCAGCAGCCTGGCACCGAGCAGGATCGCCACCTGCGCCGAGAGGAAGTCGTTGTCGCCGAAGGTGATCTCGTCGGTGGCCGTGGTGTCGTTCTCGTTCACGATCGGGACGACCCGCCAGTCCATCAGCCGCCGCAGGGTCTGGCGCGCGTTCAGGTAGTGCATCCGCGCCGACATGTCGAACGAGGTCAGCAGCACCTGGGCGGCGTGCACATCGCGCGCGACGAGGCGCTGCTCGTAGGCGCGAAACAGGGTCCCCTGCCCGACCGCCGACGCGGCCTGCAGCTCGTCGACGGCCTCGGGGCGGGCCGCAAGCCCCATCAGGCGCATCCCGCAGGCGACGGCGCCCGAGGTGACCATCGCGACGTTCTCGCCGGCCTCGTGGAGCGCGCCCACCTGCTCGCACACCGAGTCGAGCACGCTGGCGCGCACCTCGCCGGCGTCGTCGGCGACGATCGAGGAGCCCAGCTTCACGACCACGGTCATGGCGGCGAGTGTAGGAAGGCTGCAGGGCGCAAGCGCGCGCGGCAGGGCGCTCAGGCCGGAGTCGAGGTCGAACGCCTCGTCGCCGATCCTGACCTCGTCGCCCGGCTCGAAGCCGGCGGAGCGGAGGGCCGCGATCACCCCCATGTCCACGAGGCGCTGCTCGAGGTAGGCGAGGGCCTCGTGGTTGGAGAGATCGTGGCGCTGCGACCAGCAGCTCCACGCCGCGGCCATGGACGCGGTACGCCCCTTCGCCCTCGCGCTCGACCGCGTAACCCTGTCGGGCGGCAGGCCGGTAGGTGATGTGCTCGGCTTGGAATTCGCTCGTGGGGTCGCTCGGGTCGGGGTCAGACCCCCCAGATGGGGTCTGACCCCGATCGGCGGTGGGCTCCGAAATCGCCCTCGAGAGCGCCGAGCGCAGTTCGTCCAAGCCCTCGCCGGTTGCCGACGAAACGGCGAGGACGTCCACCACGCCCTCCCCCACCCAGCCCTTCGCCGCCTGGATGCGCGCCTCCACCTCGGCGTCGGGCAGGAGGTCGCGCTTCGACAGCACCACGAGCTCGGGCAGCGTGTCGAGCCCCGCGCCGTACGACGCAAGCTCCCCGCGCACGATCTCGTACGCCCGCCGCGGTTCGGGGGCGCCCTCCGGCGGGTCGATCTCCACCAGGTGAACCAGGGCGCGGCAGCGCTCGACATGGGCGAGGAACTCGTCGCCGAGCCCGGCGCCGTCGGCGGCGCCCTCGATCAGCCCCGGGACGTCGGCGAGCACGAGCTGGCGATCGTCGGCCTCCAGCGTCCCGAGCACCGGGTCGATCGTCGTGAACGGGTAATCGGCGACCTTCGGGGCGGCCCGCGTGAGGCGTCCCAGGAGCGAGGACTTGCCGGCGTTCGGCAGCCCGACGAGCCCGGCGTCCGCCAGCAGGCGCAGGCGGAGCTCGATCCAGCCGGAACTCGCCGTCGAGGCCGCTCTCGGCGAAGCGAGGCGCCTGGCGCGTGGAGCTCGCGAAGCGCTTGTTTCCGTGGCCCCCGGCGCCCCCCGACGCCACTACGGAACGCTGGCCCGGCTCGACCAGGTCGAACCGCTCTCCCTCGAGGCCCTCGACCGTCGTGCCCGGCGGCACCAGGATCACCTCGTCGTCGCCGCGCGCACCGTGGCGTCGCGCGCCCTCGCCGTGGCGGCCCCGGCCGGCGCGGAAGTGCGGCGAGAAACGAAGCGAGGCGAGGTCGCGCCGCGAGGCGTCGCAGACGACACACGACGTCGCCCCCACGCCCACCGTCGCCGCCGTCGGGGCCGCCCCGTGGCACGTGCGCCTCGCGTCGGAACGAGACGACCCCGTTGCCGCCGCGCCCGCCCTCGACCCAGATCTTGGCCTTGTCGTGGAACATCGCAGGCGAGGGTAGCCCGGGCCAGGGCTCAGGCGTGGCCGGTCGTCCGCGGGCGTGGGTGGGCTGGTGAGGGAGGCGTAGGCGGTGCGGCCAAGGGGTTTCCGGGATTGGGTCCGCATAGCGGACTCAATCTGGAAACCCTTGAGGTGCGGCCGCCGTCGGTGCCCGCGTCGGCTTCGCGGTGCCGCTACGGCCGCTCGGGAGGTAGAGGACCTACTCCGCGGCTCGCGACCGAGACGACGCGGCCCTTGCGGGCCTGCTTGAACTCGACCACGCCGGCGCGGGTGGCGAAGATCGTGTGGTCGCGGCCGATGCCGGTCCCGTCACCGGGGTAGAAGCGGGTGCCGCGCTGGCGGACGATGATCTCGCCGCCACCGACCCGCTGGCCGCCGAACACCTTGACGCCGAGCATCTTCGGGTTCGAGTCGCGGCCGTTGCGGCTGGAGCCGAGTCCCTTCTTGTGAGCCATGGCGTCTAGGCCTCCTTCTTCGGCGTGGTCTTGCGCGGGGCGGGCTTCTTCGCCGCGGGCTTCTTGGCCGCGGGCTTCTTCGCGGCGGGCTTCTTCGCCGGCGCTCGCCTTCGCCGCCGGCTTCTTGGCCGGCGGGCTTGCGCGCCGGGGCCTTCGGCTTCGCCGCGGGCTTGGCCTCCGCCTTCGGCTCGGCCGCGGGCTTCGCCTCAGCCTTGGGGGCCGCGGGCTTGCGGCTGAGCAGCGAGACGTTCGTTACCTCGAGCTTCGTCAGCTCCTGGCGATGCCCCTTGCGCTTGCGCGAGCCCTTCTTGGCCTTGTACGTGAAGACGCGGATCTTCTCGCCACGCAGATGCTCCTTGACAACGGCTTCCACCTTCACCTTTTCAAGGTCGGAACCGTTGGCAATGAGGTTCCCGCCCCCGAAGTACATGGTTGGGCGCAGCGAAACCTTGGCACCCTCAGCGTCGGCCATGCGTTCCACGACCAAACTGGCACCCTTCTCGGCCCGGTACTGCTTGCCGCCCGTCTCGACTATCGCGTAGGTGGAGTTGTCAGCCATCGTTCTTCTCGCTGCTCGCCGCGGCGGAGCGACGGCGACCGCCTCTGCGGCCCCTGCGTCGCCCACCGGCGGCGGACGATTCTAGCTGCGCCGATCCGTCGTCGGAGGGTGCGCCGTTGCCGGGCGCGTCGAGCAGCGTGGCGGTCGCCACCGAGCGCCCGACCTCCTCGATCCGGACCATCCGGCGCTCGCCCACGTGCTTGCCGCCGCCTGTGACGCTGACCACGTAGGAGTCGACCCGCGCAACGGCGTCGTCGACGTTGTACATGTGCGGCTCCTCGATCGAGACGAGCACCTCGTCGCCGACCCCGAACGGCAGCGCCTGGCGCTCGATCTCCTCCCGCGTCCCTTCCTGGGTGACCTGGTAGGTCGAGAGCGGCAGCGCGTCGCCGCCCTCGAAGTGGAAGTGCTTGCCCGTCTCCTCCTCGAGCTCGCGCAGGCCGCTGTCGGCCTCCAGCAGCTTCCGGGCCACCTTCGGGTTGACCCGGATCAGGAACGCCTCGGGCTTCGGGTTGTCGGCGGCGAGCACGCGGAGGTGACGCAGCACGTCGATCGCGACGGTCTCCTCGGACTCGACGACGCCCTCGCCGTCGCACGTAGGGCAGCGCTTGGTGAGGATCTCGCGGACGCCGTCGGTGATGTTCTGGCGCGTCATCTCGACCAGGCCGAGCGGCGAGACCTCGACCACGTAGGTCTTGGTCTTGTCCTCGTTCAGCGCCTTGCGCAGCGTGGTCAGCACCTGCTCGCGGTTCGACGCCCGGGCCATGTCGATGAAGTCGATGACGATGATCCCGCCGATGTCGCGAAGGCGCAGCTGGCGAACCACCTCGTCGGCGGCCTCGACGTTCACCTTCGTGATCGTGTCCTCCAGCCGGCCCTTGCCGCGGCCCGTGAAGCTTCCGGTGTTGACGTCGATCACCGTAAGCGCCTCGGCGTAGTCGATCATCAGGTAGCCGCCAGACGGCAGGTCCACCCGGCGCGAGAGCACCGAGCGGAAGGCCTCCTCGACGCCCTCGCGCTCGAACAGCGGCTCCTTGCCCTCGTACAGCTCGACGAGTTCCACGAGCTCCGGTGCCGTGCGCTGGAAGAAGCTGGTCACCCGCTGGTGCTGCTTCTCATCGTCGATGACGGCCCCGTCGAACTCCTTGGTCAGCACGTCGCGAAGGACCCGGATCGACAGGTCCGCCTCCTGGAAGACCATCGCGGGCGCCTTCACCTCCTTGGAGCGCTTGTCGACGACCTCGTGCAGCTTGTGGAGGTAGTCGAGGTCGCGTTCGAAGTCGGCGTTCGTCGCGCCCTGGGCAGCGGTGCGGACGATCACGCCGCCGTCACCCTTGTGGAGCTTCTGGAGCAGCTTGCGCTGGCGGTCGCGCTCCTTGTCGGAGAGCCTGCGGCTCGCGCCCACTCCCCCGCCCTGCGGCATGTACACGAGGTAGCGGCCGGCGATCGAGAGCTGCATCGAGAGGCGGGCTCCCTTGGTCTTCAGCGGGTCCTTGACGACCTGGACGAGCACCTCCTGCTTGGGCTTGATCAGCTCGTCGATCCGCCGCCCCTTGCCGTGGCCGCGGCGCGGGACCTTCTGCCCGTCGGGCAGGACGATCTCGTCGACGTGCAGGAAGCCGTTTCGCTCCAGGCCGATGTCGACGAACGCCGCCTCCATGCCGGGCAGCACGTTGTCGACCACGCCCTTGTAGATGTTGCCGACGATCGAGCGCGAGCCCTTGCGCTCCACGTAAAGCTCGCCCGGAACCCATCGCCCCGGCTGCTCCGATCCGCGTCCGCCGCGGGTGCGGTTTCCGTCCTTCTTGGTTTTCCTGGAGCCGCGGGCGGCTCCCTTCGATTCGAGCACGGCCACGCGGGTCTCACCGGCGTCGACCGAGACGATTATTCGCTTTTTCAAGTGGGTCTCACCTCACAGGAGAGGGTTGGCCCGCCCCGCGGCGCCTACCGGCGCACAACTAAGGAGCGGGAGCCCTGGCCTGGGAGGCGAGCTGCGACTGGACGAAGATGCTCTGGAGGATGCCGATCGCCATGAAGGTGACGATCACGGAGGATCCTCCCGAGCTCATCAGCGGCAAGGGGATGCCCGTGATTGGGGCGATCCCAACGTTCATGCCGACGTTGACGAACAGGTGGAACATCAACATCGCGGCGATTCCGCCGGCGATCATGGCTCCGTACAAGTTCTTCGAAAGCGTCAATATGCGCAGCGCCCGCCAGATCAGCAGGGCGTAGAGGGACAGTAGGAACGCAGCCCCGGCGAACCCGAAGCGCTCCCCAACGACGGCGAAGATGAAGTCCGTGTGGCGCTCCGGCAGGAAGCCGGCCTGCGATTGCGTCGATGCGTCGCCGCGCCCGGTCTTTCCTCCGGATCCGACGGCGATCAACGCCTGATTGATCTGATAAGAAGAGTCTCGTGGGTCCTCGCTGGGGTTGAGGAAGGAGGTGATCCTCTCTTCCTGGTAGGGCTCAAGGATAGGGGTACCGACGGCGGGAGCGAGCACCAGCACGATTGCGACCAGCGCGGCGGCCACGCCGCCGAGCACGGCGAAGTGCTTCCAGGAGATGCCCGCGATGAAGAGCACGGCCAGCGTTATGACCGCGTAGACGAGGCCTGACCCAAGGTCCGGGGCGAGGAACACGATCAGCCCCGGCACCAGCCCCAGCGCCAGCAGCTTCGCCGTCCGGCGACCCTCCGAGATGTGCCTGGCCCGCTCCAGGGCGAACGCGGCGAGGGTGAGGATCAGGAGCAGCTTGCCGAGCTCGGACGGCTGGAAGGTGAAGAACGGCAGCTCGATCCAGCGCCGCGAGCCGCGCGTCGCCTCGCCCAGCACGAGCACGATCACGATCGTCGCGATCATCGCGGTGTAGAGCCCCACGCGCAGCTCGCGGAAGCGCGAGTAGTCGATGCGCGCAAGGGTCAGCATCAGCGCGATCCCGACGACCGCGTAGATCGCCTGGCGGATCACGTAGTAGTACGGGTCGCCCGGGATGTCCTCCCCGGTCGTGACCCCGAGGGTGTATGCGCTGAAGGCGACGATCGCGATCGCGGCCCCCGCGAGGGCGAGGTCGAGGCGGCCGAAGGCCCGCTCGAGCGTCCCCGCCTCGCGCTCGCCGAACGGGCGCGGGTGGGCTTGCCCGCCCGCCAGGGAGCCGCGGCCGGCGGCCGCCGGGCGGCGCGTGGGGCGCGTTGTCGACGGCGCGCCGATCACTCGTACACCGCGGCCGCAGGGTCGGACACCTGCCCGACCTCGCTGGGCTTGACGTCGAAGTAGTCGGTGAGGATCTCCTTGACCGCCGGGGCCGCGGCGTCAGCGCCGAAGCCGCCCCGCTCGATCGTCGCGACCACGACCACCTCGGGGTCCGGGTACGGGGCCAGCGCCGCATACCAGGACTGGTCCTCGAGCGTGGTCACGTCGCCGACGGTGTAGCCACGCTCGGCGGTTCCGGTCTTGCCGGCGATCTCGACCGGGAAGCCGCCGAAGATGGGATAGGAGGTACCGCTCGGCTCCATCGCGGCGGCGTGCAGGCCATCCATCACGGCCTTCGCGTGGGCCGGGTCGATGTCGACCTCGCGCCGGGGGGCGGGCGCGACCTCCTGGATCACCCGGCCGGCCGGATCCTCGACGCGCATCCCGACGTGGGGACGGACGACCGAGCCGCCGTTGGCGACGGCGGCGTAGGCGACAGCGAGCTGGAGCGGGCTGGCCTGGAGGTCACCCTGGCCCACGGAGAGGTTGATGTTGTCGCCGACCGTCCAGGGCCGGTCCGTGAGGCCCTGGCGGTAGAGGTCGTTCCGCCACTCGGGGCTCGGCACCAGGCCCTCGGCCTCGGCCGGGAGATCGACCCCGGTCAGGCCCCCCAGGCCAAGTTGCTTCGCCCAGGTCTGGATCGCGTCCCCGTCCGAGCCGTCCCTGAGGCCCATCGTGTAGAAGTAGACGTCCGAGGAGACCTGAAGCGCCGTGCGCATTGCGATCGGCCCGTTGACGGCGTCGCCCGCGTTCTTGAACTCGACGCCTCCCACCTCGATCGAGCCGCCGTCGTTGATGATCTCGTCCTCGGTGACGAGCCCCTCCTCCATTGCGCCGATGGCGGTCACGAGCTTGAAGGTCGAGCCCGTCGGATAGCCGCCCTGGATGGCGCGGTTGAAGATCGGGGCCTCGGTCCCGGCGCCGCCGCCGAAGATCGCGGCCGACTCGGCCTCCGTGATCACCGGCTTCGCGAAGACCGCCGGGTCGAAGCTGGGCGCGGAGCCCAGGGCCAGGATCTCGCCCGTGTCCACATCCATCGCAACGAAGCCGCCGGGCAGGCCGAAGCGCCCGACCGCCGCCTCCGCGGTCGCCTGGAGCTTCGAGTCGAGGGTGAGCCGGAGGTTGTTGCCCGACTGGGGCTCCTGCACGCTGAGGCGGCCGCCCGTGGGCGCGCCGGTGGCGTCGACCTGGACCCGCGTGGAGCCGTTGATCCCGCGCAGCAGGTTGTCGTACTGGAGCTCGACCCCGGCCTGCCCCACCTCGTCGCCGGGCTCCAGCGTCTGGTACTGCGGCTGCTTGAGCTGGTCGGCGTTGACCTCGCGCACGTAACCGAACATGTGGGCGGCGAGGTCGCCCTGCGGGTAGCGGCGCACGTAGATCCGGTCGACGCTGACCCCGGGGAAGTCGCCCTGGTTCTCGCGGAGGTAGTAGACGAGGTCGTAGGGGACGTCGCGCTGGAGCGTCACTGGGCTGGCGGGCGACTCCCTGGTCTGCTGGCGGATCTGCTTCTCGATCTCCTCCACGCTCATCCCGGCCACCTCCGAGAGCCGGGCGATGACGCGGTCGGTCTTGCGTCGCGATTCGGGCAGCTCCGTCGTTCGCACCTGGAGCGCGAGCGCCGTGCGGTTGTCGACGAGCATCTTGCCGTTGCGGTCGAGGATCGAGCCGCGAGGGGCCTGCACGGTCACCTCGCGCACCTGGTTGTTGTTGGCCTCGGCCAGGTAGCGGTCGCCCGACAGCACCTGCAGGTACCAGAGCCGGAAGAAGATCACGGAGAAGATCACCAGCGCGAAGCCGCCCAGGATCGCCACCCGGAGGTTGAACTGGGCCGGGCTCAGCGCGCCGCGCCAGTCGCTGCGGCCGAACATCACGCCGTGCCTCCGCGAACGCGCCGGGGCGGCACGCCCGAGAGCCGGGCGGCACCCCCTCGGCGCCGGCTGCGGCGGCGCAGCCGATCCACCGACAGCGCCCGGCGCTTGGCGGGGGACTCGTCAACCAGCGCCGGGCGCAGCAGGCGCCGGATCAGCGGGTAGAGCGGCAGCGCGAGGAGGAAGGCGAGAAGGCCCTTGATGATGATCTCCCTGAGCACGAGCAGGCTGACGTTGGTCTCGACCCCGAGCATCAGCTGGATCGCGCTGAAGCCGAGGGCGCCCAGCGCCGTCAGCGCGCCGGCCAGCGCGGCCGGCGCCAGCGAGCCCTGGATCTCGAAGCCCTCGCGATAGCGGCCGGCCAGGTAGCCGATCGTGAGCAGCACGAGCGACGAGACCCCGAGTGTCTGGAGCAACACCGAATCCAGCAGGAACCCGGCGGCGAACCCGCACACGGCGCCGATCACGCCGCCGCCAAGGAGGCCGAGGCTGACGATGACCACGGACAGGGCATCCGGGGTCGCGCCCAGCAGCGAGAGGTAGGAGAAGAACGAGACCTGGAGGATCACCGCGAGGACGACGATCAATCCGACCCGGATCCCGATCCTGGGCGTGACGATCACTCGGGCACCCCCGGCCGGTCGGGCCCGCCGGTCAGCACCTGGACGAGGTCGAGGTCGCGCATGTCCGCGAAGGGCTCCACGTGAACCTGCTGGAAGTTCTCCTGCTCGCCCGCGGTGGTCTGGGAGACGCGGCCGATCTCGAGCCCGTGCGGATAGGCCGACGAGATCCGTCCGTGGGACCAGCCCGCCGTGACCAGGATCTGGCCCTCGCTCACCTCCTCGTCGTTGGCTATGAAGTCGAGCAGCAGGTCCTCCGGGTCCCCGACCTCCGGCTCGACGACCCCGTCGGGGCCGTCGGGAAGCAGCCTGGCCGAGACCGCGCTGCGGTGGTCGGTGATCAGCGTCACGACCGCGCTGCCCCTGGTCGCTTCGGTGACGCGCCCGACCAGCCCGTCTCCGCTGATCACCGGATCGTTCACCTCAACGCCCTCGCCGGAGCCCACGTCGATCGTGACCGTCGAGTACCAGACCGTCGGCGATCGCCCGATCACGCGGCCGGTGACCGGCTTGTACGCGGCGATCGTCGCGTTCGCCCGGTCCAGCTCGACGAGCTTGCGAAGCTGCTCGTTCTCGCCGACGGCCTCCTGCGAGTCCGCCACCTCCTCCCGCAACTCGGCGACCTCGGCTCTCAGATCGTCGTTCTCGCCGCGGGCGTCGAAGGTCTCGTCGACCCAGCTCACCAGGTCGCGCGCAGGCTTCAGCGCCCGCGAGGCGCCCTCCTCGACGGGCGTGAGCACCGCGGAGATCCCACGCTGAATCGAGCTGAGCGGGCCGCTCTGGGCCTCGCTGAAGCTGATCGAGAGGATCACCAGCGACGCGACGATCAGCGCCACCAGAACCGCCCGGCGCCTGCGGACCTGCTTGCGGTACACGGCTAGGCGACGGCGTCGCCGATGCGGCGCCGGTTCGAGTGCTTGTTCATCCGGTGGATCACCTCGAACTCCTCGAGCGAGCGGCCGGAGCCGACGGCGACGCATGTGAGCGGCGACTCGGTCAGCTGCGCGGGCATCTGGCACTCGGCGCGCATCCGCTCGTCCATCCCCTGGAGCAGCGCCCCCCCGCCGGCGAGGGTGATGCCGCGGTCCATGATGTCGCCGGCCAGCTCTGGCGGCGTGCGATCGAGCGTGTCCTTCACGGCGGTGACGATCTGGCTCACGGGCTCCTCGACGGCCAGGCGGATCTCGGTCGAGGTGAGCAGGATCGTGCGCGGGAGGCCCGTGACCATGTCGCGGCCGCGGATCTCGGTCGTCACCTCCTCAGGGAGGTCGGAGGCGGATCCGATCTCCAGCTTCACCTCCTCGGCCGTCTGCTGGCCGATCAGGATCTTGTGCTCGTGCTTGCAGTGGTTGACGATGGCCTCGTCCATCTCGTCGCCGCCGACCCGGATCGACTCCGAGACGACGATGCCCCCCAGCGAGATCACCGCGACCTCGCTCGTCCCCCCGCCGACGTCGAGCACCATGCTGCCGGTGGGCTCCGCGACCGGAAGGCCGGCGCCGATCGCGGCGGCCATCGGCTCCTCGATCAGATAGGCCTGCCTCGCGCCGGCCGAGAGACAGGCCTCCTCGACCGCGCGCTTCTCAACGCCGGTGACGCCGGACGGAACGCACACGACGACGCGCGGATGCGCGAAACGGTTCTGGTGCACGCGCTGGATGAAGTGGCGAAGCATTTCCTCGGTGACCTCGAAGTCGGCGATCACGCCGTCCTTGAGCGGCCGGATCGCCTGGATCGAGCCCGGCGTGCGACCCAGCATGCGCTTGGCCTCGCCGCCGACGGCATGGACCTCGCCGGTAACGGAGTCGACGGCGACCACCGAGGGCTCCGAGAGCACGATCCCGCGCCCCCGGACGTAGACCAGGGTGTTGGCCGTGCCGAGGTCCACGGCCATGTCGCGGCCGCCGAATCCAGTCAGGTTTCTGAAGATGCCCATATGCGGGTTCGGTGAGACGGCACGGCCGTTCGGGAGTCTCTCTCGCACCCTGGTAAGGAGGGGAACCCAGGTCTTCGCGATGGCCGCAGCGCCGGGCGAATGTAGCAAAGGCGGAGGAAGCCCAAAGCCCAACTTGAGGCCTTGGATCGAGCCTAAGGATAAACCAGAGATCCAGACTTTTCCACTTACTCCGCGGACCCGCTGGAAATAGGGGGGAACAGCTCCGGCGCCAGCTCGAACAGCAACTGCAAGGGGAGACCCACCACGTTCGAGAAGTCGCCCTCGACCCGCTCGATGAGGAGTGATCCGAGCCCCTGGATCGCGTAGGCGCCGGCGCGGTCGCGCCACTCGCGGGACGCGAGATAGGCCGAAAGCGTCCGGTCGTCCAGGTCAACGAAGGTGACGAGCGACCTCGCGACGCCGATGGTCACCGAGGGATCGCCCGCCATCGCCCCGCCGCCGGCCCGGGCCAGCGCGACGCCGGAGAGGACCTCGTGCGTCCGCCCGGACAGGGCCCTGAGGCGCTTCCGGGCTTCGTCCTCCCTCACCGCCTTCCCCAACGCTCGTCCCTCGAGGAACACATCGGTGTCGACGCCCAAGGCCACGTCCTGAGGGCGGGCGTCGGCGAGCGACAACCCGGCAACGGCCTTCCTCCGGGCGTTCTCCAGCACCAGCTCCTCGGGAGCCATCCCGTCGGAGACCTCCTCGACCTCAGGGGTGACCGCCTCGAACTCCACCCCCAGCGCGCTCAGCATCTCCCGCCTGCGGGGGGATGCCGACGCGAGGATCAGACGCCGTCCGGGAACCAGATCTCGATCTCGCGCGCGGCGGACTCGTCGGAGTCGGATCCGTGCACCATGTTGAAGGTGACCTCCAGCGCGAAGTCTCCGCGGATCGAGCCGGTCGCCGCCTCGACCGGGTTGGTCGCGCCGATGATCTGCCGCGCCGCGGCCACTGCCTCCACGCCCTCGAACACCGCCGCGACCAGTGGCCCGCCGGTGATGAACTCGACCAGCTCGCCGAAGAAGGGCTTGTCGGTGTGCTCCGCATAGTGGCGGTTGGCGATCTCCTCGTCGGCGGTCAGCAGGCGAAGGGCCACGATCCTCATCCCCTTGCGCTCGAAGCGTGCCAGCATCTCGCCGGTCAGCCCACGCTCGAAGGCGTCCGGCTTGATCAGGATCAGCGTGCGCGTGGCCTCGCTCATGAGGCCGGGGAGCCGGAGCGCTCCTCGCCGCCCTCCGTGGGGGCGGTGCTGGGCGCGGGCTTGGCGGCGGCCGACTCCTCGGTTGGCGGCTGCGTCTGCGTGGTGGCCGGGGCCGAGCGCTGCTTGGCGGGGGCCGAGCGCTGCTTGGCGGGACGCTGGGGCCGATCCGACGACTGGCGGGCGGGCGGCCTTGCGGCCGGGCGCTTCCGCTCGCCGCCGGACGGCGGGCGCTCGCCGCTCTGGGCGACCCGGCGGGCGGCCTCCGAGGGCTGCTTGCGGCGGCGCTCGGCGCTGGGGGCGCTCGGGGCGGCCGACGCCGGCTTGGCACGGCGCTTGGGGGCGGCCTTGGGGGGTGCGGGCGCAGCACGGCGCACCGGCGATTCGCAATACGGGCAGAGCGACCACCGGGGGTCGATCGGCTTCCCGCACGACTCGCACGGGTCCTTCACCCGCGCCTTGCAGCTCGGGCAGCGCAGGTAGGTTCGCTCGATCGGGAACGAGCAGTTCGGGCAGGAGGCCTCCTCGAGCTGGCGCACGCGCAGCTCGGCCGAGCGGATCTCGAGCTCGCGCTCGCGTTTGTCCTCGAGGAACTCGGGCGGGCGCAGGATCGAGTAGACCAGCGAGCCGACGAACGGGAACAGCGACGCGACCGTCGCGCTCGCGACCAGGACAGGGTCGGACAGCCTCCTGCGGGCGTCCAGGTAGGTCCAGACGACCAGGGAGATCCACACGACCACCAGGAAGAGGACGATCAGGTTGACGGCCAGGTTCAGGCCGTCGTTCGTGATGCCGAACAGCGCAAGGGGCATGGACAGGCGGGCAAGTGTAGTTACACGAGAGGCGCCAGCGCGCCAACCGCGCCTGTGTGGGCGCCAACCTCCGAGGCCGGAATCGCCGCCGCCAAGCGCCCTGAACAGGCGCACGGCGGCTAGAGGAACATCCTCCCGAAGAGATAGCCGAGGCCGAAGAAGACGAGGATCACGATCGCGACCACGGCCGCGACCAGTCCCATCATCTGGAGCAGCTCGGAGCGAGCTTCACGATCCATACCCGAGAAGGTAGTGCGAACCGGCGAGAAGCGCCAAGCCGCCCCTGGCGCGGGCGAGCTCGATCGCGCGGGCGGCGGCGAGCGCGGGATCCGCCACCGCCTCCACCTCGGCGAGCCCGGCGGCCCTGGCCGCGTCGGCGAGCCGCGCGGCGGGGACCGACCGGGTGTCGGCCCTGCCCGATCCCTCGAGACGGGCGGGCGGGACCTCGGTGAGGACGGCCGCGTCCAGTTGCGGCACCAGCACGTGCAGCAGCCCCTCCACGTCCTTGCCCTCCAGGACCGCGATGCATGCCACGATGGGCCGGTCGTCGGGAAGCTGCCCCAGTGCCTCGGCGAGCGCCCTGGCGCCGTCCGGATTGTGCGCCCCGTCGCGAATCACCGGCGGGTCCGCGCCCGTCAACTCCATCCGGCCCCGCAGCTCCACCCCGGCGGCCACCCGCTCCACCACCTCGTCGCCGAGCGGGCCGGCCAGCTCCTCGGCCGCCGCCTTGGCAACCGCGAGGTTTCGCGCCAGGTACGGGGCGCGATCCGACAGCCCGTCGGCGGCGATCGGTGCCGATGCGTCCACGAAGCGGGCGTGCCTCTCGCTGGCGGTGCGTTCGGCCAGCACCCGGACGGCCCGGTCGAGCGCTCCGGCGACCAGCACCGAGTGGTCGCTGAGGACGGCCAGCTTCTCGGCCGCGATCTCGAGCTCCGTCTCCCCCAGATACTCGGTGTGCTCCAGCCCGATCGAGGTGAGCGCAGTAACGCGGGAGGGAAGGACGTTCGTCGCGTCGAGGCGCCCGCCGAGGCCCGCCTCGACCACGGCCACCTCCACGCCGGCCGCCGCGAACGCCACGAACGCCGCCGCCGTCGCGGCCTCGAACTGGGTAACGGCATCCCCCTCCTCCAGCCCGCGCTCGGCCGCGGGCATCGCCTCGGCCACACGTGCGACCGCCTCCGCGAACTCGGCCCTGGCGATCTCGGCGCCCCCCAGCAGCACCCGCTGGGACCAGCGCTCGTCGTGCGGTGAGAGGTAGGCGCCGGTGGATGTGCCGTTCGCCTCCAGCAGCGCCGCCGCCAGCTCCGTCACCGACGATTTGCCGTTCGTGCCGACGACGTGAATCGAGGCGAACCGGCGCTGGGGCATGCCGAGTACTGAGAGGAGCCGCTGGATGCGCTCCAGGCCGAAGCGCCAGCCGAGCGGCTCGAGCGACCCCAGGTACTGCTCTGGGTTCAGCCCAGCTCCTCGAGCTCCGACCTGTACGCCTCGAGCTTGCGGCGCTCGGCCTCGACCACCTCAGCCGGCGCCTTGGCTACGAAACCTTCATTGGCGAGCTTGCGCTCGCCCCGTTCCACCTCGGAGCGAAGCTCCTCCCGCCTGCCCTCGATCCGCCGGCGGACCTCGTCCGGATCGACCTCGTCGGAGCCGAGGATCTCGACCGCCCCGATCGTGACCAGGGCCTCACCGCCGGCTCCGTCGAGGCTCAGCCGCGCCAGGCGGGCCACCAGCTCCGACGAGGCGAGCTCGGCGCCCGGCGCGACCCGGGCGGGCAGCACGGTGCCTGCCGCCACCCCGACCAGGTCGCGCCACCTCCGGATACCGCGGGTGAGCTCGATCGCGCTCCGCATCCTGGCCTCGGCCTCGGCGTCGAGGTGATCGGGCTCGGGCTCGGGGAAGGGTGCGACGACCAGCGGCGGGCGGTCGGCGGGCCCGGGCATGTAACCCCAGATCTCCTCGGTCACGAACGGCAGCATCGGGTGGGCCAGCGCCAGCACCCGCTCGAAGACGTGCACGAGGTTCTCGGCGACCTCGCGCTCGCCGTCGTACAGCCTGGGCTTGACGATCTCGAGGTACCAGTCGCAGAGCTCCGACCAGAAGAAGTCGTAGAGGTCGAGCGTGGCGTGCGCGAAGTCGTACGCGTCGAGCTTCTCGTTCACCGACGCGACCGTCGCCTCCAGCCGCGAGAGGATCCAGCGGTCCTCGTCGCTCTCCTTGTGCGGACGGGCCTCGCTCGCGGCGTCGGCGTTCAGGAGCACCAGGCGGGAGGCGTTCCACAGCTTGTTGGCGAGGTCGCGGCCCTGCTGCACGCGATCGGCCGAGTAGCGGACGTCCTGGCTGGAGGACATCGCCAGCAGGCCGAACCGCAGCGCGTCGGCGCCGTGGACCTCGATCTCGTCCAGCGGGTCGATTCCGGTCCCGAGCGACTTCGACATCCGGCGGCCGTCCGGGGCCTGGATCACGGAGTGGACGTAGACGTCGTCGAACGGGATGTCGCCGGCGAACTCGAGCCCCATCATCACCATCCGCGCGACCCAGAGGAACAGGATGTCGCGGGCGGTCGTGAGGAAGTCCGTCGGGTAGAAGGCCGGCAGCAGCGGGTCGTCCTCGTCCGGCCAGCCGAGCGTGGCGAACGGCCACAGCGCCGAGCTGAACCAGGTGTCCAGCACGTCCTCCTCCCGGCGCAGCTCGCCGCCGCAGGAACCGCAGCGCTCGGGCGGCTCGCCCTCGGAGACGAACACCTCCTCACAGGCGTCGCAGTACCAGACCGGGATCTGGTGCCCCCACCAGAGCTGGCGCGAGATGCACCAGGGGCGGATGTTCCGCATCCAGGCCAGGTAGACGCGCTTCCACTGCTCGGGCTGGATGCGCACCTCGTCGCGCTCGACCACCTCGATCGCGGGCCCCGCCAACTCGTCCATGCGACAGAACCACTGGAGCGAGATCAGCGGCTCGATCCGCTCGCCGGAACGCTGCGAGAACGGGACCGAGTGCGTGTATGGCTCGGCTGAGCGGATCAATCCCTGCTCGCGGAGCGCAACGACGACCGCCTCCTGCGCCTCGTCGGCGGCGAGGCCTGCGAACACGCCGGCCTCCTCGGTCATTCGCCCGTCCTCGCCGATCACCGAGATCTCCTCGAGCCCGTGGGCGCGGCCGATCTCGAAGTCGTTTACGTCGTGGCCGGGCGTGATCTTGAGGGCGCCGGTGCCGAACTCGGCGTCAACGTGCTCGTCGGCGATGATCGGAAGCACCCGGCCGACCAGGGGCAGAACGCACCCCCGCCCCACGAGGTCGCCGTAGCGCTCGTCGGCGGGGTTGACCGCAACCGCGGTGTCGGCGAGCATCGTCTCCGGGCGAACCGTCGCGACCGTGACCACTCCGTCGGAGTCCTTGAGCGGGTAGTCGATCTCATACAGCGTGTCGGTGACCTCGCGGTTCTCGACCTCGAGGTCCGAGATCACGGACCGCGACCCCACGTCCCAGTTGACCATGTAGTTGTCGCGGTAGATGTAGCCCTTGTCGTAGAGCGCCTTGAAGACCCGGTAGACGGCCTTCACGTAGCCCTCGTCGAGGGTGAAGCGCTCGCGCTCGTAGTCGACCGACGCGCCGAGGCGCTTGTACTGCTCGACGATCTGCGACCCGTACTCGGCCTTCCACGCCCACGCCCTCTCCATGAAGGCGTCGTGGCCCAGCTCCTGGCGCGACGTACCCTCGGCGCGCAGCTGCTTCTCGATGACCGCGTGCACGGCGATCGAGGCGTGGTCGGTGCCGAGGAGCCAGAGGGTGTTGCGGCCCTGCATGCGGCGCATCCGCGCCAGCGTGTCCTGCATCGTCCCGTTGAGCGCGTGGCCCATGTGGAGCGCCCCGGTCACGTTGGGCGGAGGGATCGCGATCGAGAAGTTCTCCTTCGCCGTGCCCTCTGCGGGCGGGTGGAAGAAGCCGCCGTCGAGCCAGCCGTCGAAGATGCGCCGCTCGACCTCGCCGGGGTCCCAGCGGGTCGTCTCCTCCAGCCTCTTGCGGCGCGCGGCGTCCACGGCGGCGAGTCTAGATAGCGCTAGCGTTTCGGCCATGCGGAACCCCGGCATGACGGCCCTCGGAACCTGGAGCGGCGGGCGCTTCATGCATTTCGGTGAGCCGCTAGAGGAGGCGCGACTGGAGGCGCTCATGCGCCCCGGCGACGGGATCGACACCGTGATCACCGCCGACACCTACGGGCAGGGCGAGGCGGACTCGCTGCTGGGGCGGGCCCTCGCCGGGCTGGACCGCAGCTCCTACAGCCTCGTCGGCGCCGTGGGCCACGACTTCTACGAGGGCGAGCGGGACGGGCCGCGCGGGTTCCCCAGGTTCACGGATCCCTCGCTGCGCGGCCCCGATCAGTACGCCGGCTACCTGCGGATGGCGGCCGAGCGCTCGCTGGAGCGATTGGGCGCCGACTCCTTCGACCTGCTGCTGCTCCACAACCCCGACCGCACCGGGTACGAGAGCGAGGCGGTGTGGGACGGCATGGCCGCGCTTCGCGACGCCGGGCTGACCCGGATGATCGGCGTCGCGCCCGGGCCCGCCAACGGCTTCACCCTTGACCTGCTCGGCTGCCTCGAGCGCTTCGGCGATGCGATCGACTGGGCGATGGTGATCCTGAACCCGCTCGAGCCGTGGCCCGGCGAGCTACCGCTGGAGGCCGTTGCGCGCCACGACGTCGGCGTGATCACCCGCGTCGTCGACTACGGCGGGCTGCTGTGGGGCGACCTCACCCCCGAGACTTCGCTGGGCGAGCACGACCATCGCCGATTCCGGCCCGACGGCTGGGTTGAGGCCGGACATCGAGAAGCTCGAGCGGATGCGCCCGTTCGCCGATGGCGCCGGCCTCACGCCGATCCAGCTCGCCTGCGCCTGGAACCTCTCGCACCCCGCTGTCCGCTGCGTCGTGCCCACCCTGATCCAGGAGGCCGGCGACGGCGCGCGGCCGATCGAGGAGAAGCGCGCCGAGCTGGCAGCCCTCCCCGCCACGACGCTACGGGGCGAGGACGTCGCCGCGATCCGCGAGATCGGCGACAACACGGGCTCGATGCGGCTCAAGGGGGCCAGCCCCGAGCACGAGGGCCCCGAGGCCCCGGACCGCTGGCCGCTCTCCGACGAGCTCGCCGAGGTGGCCGGCCGCTGGGGGATCGACCGCGGCGCGCTGCGGATGGCTTCAGCCGCTCCCGGCGGCAGCCGATAGGGAGGGGGCCAAACCGGAAAGGAGCGAGGACATGGCCGGCTTCATCATCTTCGGAATCCTGATGCTGATCTGGGTCCTCACCTGGGAAACGGGCGACGAGCGCTCGGCCTAGCGTGGCTTCGGCGTAACCTGGCCGCCGATGACCCGTTCGGTCGCCCTTCTCGGCTGGGTCCTGGCCCTGTTCGTGGCGGGAACGGCGAGCGGCGTGATCACGGGCGACTACGCCGGCAACGTCAACGGCGATCCTCAGGCCCTCGTCACCTTCGAGGTCAAGAAGACCGACGACGCCAAGCGGGTCAACAGCTTCATCACCGACGACGTCGACTTCACCTGCACCATCGGTACCCCGGGCGAGACGGTGACGATGCAGATCCTCGGCGGTTTCCCGGTCGAGGACCAGAGGTTCAAGGGCCGGGGGGAGGCGGTCGGGATCCCCGCCGACCCGTTCGGCAAGGTGACCGGGAGGTTCAAGCCCGGCGGCAACGCCGCCGGCACCCTGAGGCTGCGCGGCGAGCTCGACGGCGAGGTCGGCTCGCAGTGCACGACCGGCGTCGTCCGCTGGCGGGCCGAGCGGACGGGCTTCTAGGGCCTAGGCCGACTCCTCGCGCAGGTCGCTTGCCGGCTCCTCGTCCGGCGCCGCCTGGGTGACCAGGGTCGGCGGCTGCGAGCGCTCGATCGTCTCCTTGGTGACCACGCACTTGGAGACGTCGCGGCGGGAGGGCAGCTCGAACTGGACGTCCATGAGCGTCTCCTCGAGGATCGAGCGCAGGCCGCGGGCGCCGGTCTCGCGCTCGAGCGCCTTGTCGGCGATCGCCGCCAGCGAGTCCTCGGCGAAGACCAGCTCGATGTCGTCGAACTCGAAGAAGCGCTGGAACTGCTTCGTCAGCGCGTTGCGGGGCTCGGTCAGGATCGTGATCAGGTCGTCGCGCGAGAGCTGGTGGATGGCGCCGATCACCGGCATGCGCCCGATGAACTCGGGGATGAGCCCGTACTCGATCAGGTCCTCGGGAAGCACCTGCTCGAACATCTCGCCGGTGTCCTTCTGATCCTTCGTCAGGATCGAGGACCCGAACCCCACGCCCTGATGGCCGATCCGGCGCTCGATCAGGTGATCGAGGTGCGCGAACGAGCCGCCGCAGACGAAGAGGATGTTGGTGGTGTCGATCGTGAGGAACTCCTGGTGCGGGTGCTTGCGCCCACCCTGCGGCGGGACCGACGCGGTGGTTCCCTCGAGGATCTTCAGGAGCGCCTGCTGGACGCCCTCACCGGAGACGTCGCGGGTGATCGACGGGTTGTCCGCCTTGCGGGCGATCTTGTCGATCTCGTCGATGTAGATGATCCCGGTCTCCGCCTTCTTGACGTCGAAGTCGGCGGCCTGGATCAGCTTCAGGAGGATGTTCTCGACGTCCTCGCCTACGTAGCCGGCCTCGGTGAGAGCCGTGGCGTCGGCGATCGCGAAAGGCACGTTCAGGATCCGGGCCAGCGTCTGCGCCAACAGCGTCTTGCCACAGCCCGTGGGGCCCAGCAGCAGGATGTTCGACTTCTGCAGCTCGATCTCGCCCTCGGTTGCCTCCTGGCTCATCTGGACGCGCTTGTAGTGGTTGTAGACGGCCACGGAGAGCGCGCGCTTGGCGCCCTCCTGGCCCACCACGTACTCGTTCAGGACCTCGTTGATCTCCTGCGGCTTCGGCAGGTTCTCGAGCTCGAATGTGGCGGGAGCGGTGAGCTCCTCGTCGATGATCTCGTTGCAGAGATCGATGCACTCGTCGCAGATATAGACACCGGGCCCTGCGATGAGCTTCTTTACCTGACGCTGCGACTTCCCGCAGAAGGAGCAGAGGAGCTGCTCGTTGGAGTCGGTTGGGCGTGCCAGCGGATTCTCCCTTCGACGGCCCTGCGATCGCCGTTCCCGTTCAGGTTACGACACGCACGGCCTCGCCTTTGACCTCTGCTCAATACTCGACAGGGACGCGTGTCCCTTCAAGCGAACCGTGGCTTTCACCCCGGGGGCGCCGCTAAAGTAGCGCCCTCGAAACGACGTCCAGGGAGGACCCACATGAAGCGCCTCATCGCAGTTCCAGTGCTGATCGCCGCGCTCGCGGTGCCGGCGGCCGCCAATGCCGGCCTCGACGCATCCGCCGCGGAGCCCGTCAGCTCCAAGGGCACGCAGCCGTTCAAGATCAACTTCGACGTCTTCAGACAGGGCAACAAGCCGATCGGAGTCGACAACTTCAACGTCAAGCGCCTGAAGATCGACTGCAACGAGGGGCCGTTCCTCCTCAACTTCACCCTCAACGTGCCCGGCCGTTCCCGAACGTGTTCCCGGTGAACAATCAGGGCAGGTTCAACGCGGAGGGCACCAGCCCCTCGAGCGAGGCTCAGGATCACCGGCACGTTCGTGAACAACAACAAGGTCAAGGGCAGGGTCAGGGCCGAGGGCGACTTCGCCGGGCCCCCGTCGGAGCCGAACCTGACCGACTGCCTGGGCTCCAGGCGCTACACCGCCAACTAAGCGGTCGCCCAGGGCAGGGACGGAAGCCGGGATGAAGCGTCTGGCCGCGCTGGTGGCGCTGGCGGCAGCGTTGGCGCTGCCCGCCGGCGCCGCGGCCGGGCGACATCTACTCGGCGAAGGGGAACGAGCCGTTCGAGATCTCGTTCTCAGGTGATCACCGGGACGGGAAGCCGAAGAAGATCAAGGACTTCCGGTTCGAAGCGTGTCGTCATGACCTGCGCGAGCGGCCCGACGCAGCAGTTCAACACCGCAGCGACCCGCCTCACTTCGGGCCCTTCGCGGGTCAACGCGGACGGCCGTTCGGCCGCAGTTCCTTCGAGCGACGCCGAACGTTCGACGGCGACGGACGGTGATCCGGGGCGAGTTCGACGACCGGCGCCGGGTCGACGGCACCCTGAAGATCAGGCGGCGACTACCCGGCCGCCGGCTACGCGGACTGCACCTCGAGCAAGCTCGACTGGTCCACGGAGCTCACCGAGCGTCGGCTAGCGCTCAGCAGTCGCCGAAGATCTCCGGCGAGTTGCCGCTCCCGCAGTTCCCCAGGCCCTCGTCGAGGAGGTCGTCGTCGTTGCCCGTGAGGGTGTTGTCGAAGAACTGGTTGCCCGTCGACGGGGGATCGAGGTGGATCCCGATGGCGTTGTCCGAGATCAGGTTCTCGCGGAACACGGTGTCCTCGGAGGAATGGACGAAGAACCCCTTGCCGTTGTCGTGGGTGTCGTTGTCACGGACCAGGACGTCCGCGTCGGTTTCGACCTCCTCGATGATGATGCCCATGTTGTTGCCGAACGTCTCGTTGTCGCGAACCAGGAGCTCGCCGTTGCCGGTGGATTCGATCAGCCCGATGTAGACGGCGGCGTCGCTGAAGCCCTTCGCGTTGACGTCCTCGACCAGGATCCGCTCCGAGCTGTAGACGTTGACGCCGTACTGGGCGCCGTTGGCAGGACCGGCGCCGCAGGTGTCCCGAAGGACCAGGTCGCGCGCGGTCCCCTTCTCGATGAACTCGAAATTGACGGCTGCCGTCCCACCGCCTTCAAAGGCCCCTATTACCTTGAGCCCCTCGACGACGACCCCATTGCGCTCGACGTCGACCACACGTCCCGTGTCGCAACGCCCATCGATCACGGGGCGGCCGTTGCCCGCGGACGTCAGGGTCAGGCGCTTGTGGATCTCGACGTCCTCCTTGTAGCGGCCGTCGTGGATCCGCAGGGTGTCGCCGTTCTTGGCGCGGTTGTCGATCGCACGCTGGATCGCGTCCTGACCGGGATGAACGTTGACGACGGCGGCCGATGCGACCTGTGGCGCGACCGAGAGCGCCGCGAGGGCGGCGATCGCGATCGGAGTCCTGCGGGTGAGCCTGGCGTTCACGGTGCTTCCTCCCTGCTCGGCCTGGCATGAACCTGGAACGGCGTCCTCAGGGTACGCCCCTTGAACGTGACGGCGTCCGGGGCCGGCAGTATCCTCGACGGCAGGGGATCGTGCGAGGGCCAACCGGGGACAGCCGATGAGGCGTGCCGCGATCGCGGCTCGCGTTGCTGACCGCATTGGTGCTCCCGGGAATCGCCCCGGCCGGCTGGACCGGTTACTCCGGCACGTTCGAGGCCGGAGGCAAGCTCACCTTCGGCCTCTCGAAGGGGCAGGGCAAGCGCTACGTGACGAAGTGGAGGTGGCGGGACTTCCCGGTGAGGTGCGCGAACGGCAAGCAGGCGACCTCGGACAAGTACGTGTTCAGGATGCGCGTCCAAAGGAAGGAGTTCGACGGCCGTGGAGTGCTTCGCGCGCCCTCGGGGGCCATCATCGGCGGCGCCAAGGCGCAGGGCGAGTTCGGGCCCGGCTACGAGACGGCCGCTGGCACCTTCCGCGTCTACGGCAGGACGCCGGAGGGCCACCGCCGGTGCGAGAGCGGCACGGTGCCCTGGACGGCGGCCCGGGACGTAGCCCCGGCACGCTGACCCTGTCCGCCGACGACCGCTAGTGGTGCTCGATCACGCGGTCGACGATGTTGTACTCCTTCGCCTCCTCCGCGCTCATGAAGTAATCGCGATCGGTGTCCTGCGTGACCTTGTCGAAGGGCTGGTCGGTGTGGTGGGCGATGATCTCGTCCAGGCGGCGGCGCACGTCGATGATCTCCTTGGCGTGGATCTCGATGTCGGTGGCCTGGCCCTGGAAGCCGGCTGAGACCTGGTGGATCAGGATCTTCGAGTTCGGCAGCGCCATGCGCTTCTCGGCCGCTCCGCCCGCGAGGAGCAGCGCCCCCATGCTCATCGCGACCCCGACGCAGATGGTCTGCACGTCGGGCTTGATGTACTGCATCGTGTCGTAGATCGCGAGGCCCGCGTACACCGACCCGCCCGGCGAGTTGATGTACATCGAGATGTCCTTGTCCGGGTCCTCCGACTCGAGGTGGATGAGCTGGGCGACGATCAGGTTGGCGATGTCCTCGGTCACGGGGGTGCCGAGGAAGACGATGCGCTCGTTGAGCAGCCGCGAGTAGATGTCGAAGGCGCGCTCGCCCCTGGAGGTCTGCTCGACCACCATCGGGACGAGGGGGCTGTTGCGGATCGGCTGGCGCTCGCTCACGAGCGCGCAAGTCTATAAGAGCGCCGCGGCGGCCCCGGGATGCGCGCGGGCCCAAGCCCTGGCCGGCGGCAATCAGTCGCCTGGGGTCCAGAGCTTTCCGGGCTCGCCGGCCCTCTCGCCGGTGTCGGCCTCGCGCCGCTGGTCCTTCTCCGGCGTCCAGATCGCCTCGCGCGCGGCCGCCTGCTCGAGCGGGATCGGCTTCGCCGTGTCGACGACGAGGTCGGCGGCCTTCCGGAGGCGGATCTCCTCGCGCAGCAGGTCGTCGCGCCCGCTCTCGCGCAGCCGGGCGAGGAGCTTGGCCGGGTCGTTCTCGCCCTCGCCGGGCCCGAGCGCCTCGAGCAGGTCCTCCTCGGAGACCTCGATCTCCTCGGCGTCGGCAACGGCGGCGAGGGCGGCCTCGCGTTTCAGCGACCGCTCGGCGTCCTCGGACATCGACTCCAGCATCTTCTCGCGGCCGCCCTCCTGGACCCGCATGAACGCCTCCGGGTCGACGCCGCGGTGGCCGAGGTCGTGGAGGAAGCGATCGAGCTGCTCCTCGGCGCGCGCAGCGGCGAGGTCGGCCGGGACGTTGATCTCGGCGGCGTCGACGACGGCGTCCACCGCGGCTCCGCGGAACTCCTCGTCGGAGCGGCGCTCGAGCGCCTCGCCGAGCTTGGCGCGGATCTCGCCTTGCAGCTCGTCGAGGGTCTCGAACTCCGATGCGTCGGAGGCGAAGTCGTCGTCCAGCTCGGGCAGCTCCTTCTCGCGCACCTCCTTGACCGTGATCTCGAAGGTGGCCTGCTTGCCGGCCAGTTCGGTCGCGCGGTAGTCGTCGGGGAAGGTCACCTCGATCGTCCGCTCGTCCCCCTGGCCGGCGCCGATCAGCCCCTCCTCGAACCCCTCGACCAGGCTCCCGGACCCCAGCTCGACCAGCTGGTCCCGGCCCTCGCCCCCCTCGAAGGGCTCGCCCTCGACCGTTCCCCGATAGTCGAGCGACAGGAGGTCGCCCTCCGCCGCAGGGCGGTCGACGGGCTGAAGCGAGGCGAATCCCTCCCGCAGGCGGTCGAGCTCGGCCTGGACGGCCTCGTCGGGCACCTCGGGGGTGGCCCGGCCTACCTCGAGCCCGCGATAGGTGCCGAGGCGGGCCTCCGGCCGGACTCCGACCTCGATCGACAGCTCGAGCTCCTCACCCGGGCCTGGAAGCTTGCCGACGTCCAGCTTCGGGTCTCCCACCGGGCGCACCTCGGAGGCCCGGAGCGCCTCGTCGTACCACTCCGGCAGGGCGCCGCGAAGCGCCTGCTCGACGACCGCCTCGCGCCCGAGGCGCTGGATCACGAGCGCGGCGGGGACCTTCCCCTTTCGGAAGCCTGGGAGCTTCATCTCGCCCGCGAGGTCGCGGGCGGCCCGGTCCATACGCTTCTCGACGTCGGCCGCGGGAACGGCCACGTCGACCCGCACGCGGGAATCGCCCAGCTCTGTGACGGTCGTCTTCACCGACTTCGCAGCTTATTGGCGGCCCAGCCGAGCCACGCGGCCCCCAGGTCGCCGACGAAGGCCAGCACCCGCCCGACCGGCCCGGTCAGCACCCAGGCCCCGAGACGATCCGTCCCCCTACTCATCGGAGGCGTAGCCCAGGATGGACCGGTCGATCAGCCACTCGACCGGGGCGAGGTCGTCGGTGTAGACCTCGGTGCCCGGAAGGCGCGGCCCGAGCTTCCCGCCCTCGATCGCCCCGACGCGCTGGAGATCGGGCGGCAGGTCCTTGAGGCGCTCCAGCAGGTTCTGGCCCGAGATCGGCGCCTCGCTTCCCACGAGGAGCGTGTTCGTGTCCTCGATCGGATCGCGGAGCACGTTGGGGAACGCCTCGGCCATGGTCGAGCCCAGCACCGTCTCGAGGTCGTCGTTGCCCTCGGGGTGCCCCGCGTTCACGATCACCACTCCCCCTGGGGCCAGCCGGTCGCGCACGAGCTCGAAGAACTCCCGCGTGGCCAGGTAGAAGGGGATGTAGGGCTGGCGGTAGGCGTCGACCATGATCACGTCGTAGCCGCCGTCCGAGCGCCGCAGCCAGGGCCTGGCGTCCTCGTTGTGGACGGTGAGGTTCTCCGCCGAGCCCATGTCGAAGAAGCGGCGCCCGACCTCCTCGAGCTCGGCGTCGATCTCGACCCCGTCGATCTCGGTCTCCGGAAAGTAGTGCCCGTAGGCCCGGGCGGTCGTCCCGGCGGCGTTGCCGAGGATCGCGATCCGCTCGGGGCGCTCGCGCAGCCCGGCGAACGGCAGCACCAGGTAGCCGTCCCAGACGTTGTTGGTGAGGTAGCTCCCCGGCCGGTACAGCGAGTGGACGGCCTGGCCCTCGTTCAGCTCGAGCAGGCGGTCGCCGTCCTCCTCCTCGACCACCCGCACGTACTGGTTCTCGGTCTCCGTCTCATAGATGACCTCGCCGTCGTTGGTGGCCTTCACGGTCCCGACCGGCAGCGCGATCGCCGCCGCGAGGGCGACCGGGACGGCCGCGAAGCGCCAGCCCAGCCCCGCGGCCGCGACCAGGGCGATCACGGCGGCGAAGACGAGGAACGTCCGCTGGGTACCGATGAACGGGATCAGGACCAGGGCCGCCAAGAGCGTGCCGAGCAGCGACCCGACGGTCGAGATCGCGTACAGGCGGCCCGCGACCCGACCGGCGTGCTCGACGTCGGGGACGGCGAGCCGGATCGCCCAGGGCGAGCACGTGCCCAGCATCACGATCGGGACCGCGATCAGGAACAGGACGCCGATCAGGGAGCCGATGAACGCGCCGGCCTCGATGTCGTCGAGCGCATCGACCGAGATGTCGAGGAACGGCTGTGCGACCAGCGGGACGACCGCCAGGAGCACGGCGGCGGCCAGGACCATCTTGCACAGGCTCTCCAGCCGCGGGTGGCTGTCGCCGAGGCGCCCGCCGAGCCAGTAGCCGATCGACAGCGCCACGAGCACCACCCCGATGGTGTTCGCCCACACGATCGTCGAGGCCCCGAAGAAGGGCGCCATCAGCCGCACCGCGGCGATCTCGGCGCCGAGGCTTCCCGTGCCGACCACGAAGACCAGCAGGTAAAGGAACCGATTGGTGCTCATGTGAGCGGCCGCGCCTCGCCGAGGATCCGCTCCCGAAGCGCCTCCCCCTGCCCCGCCGCCACGGCGCGCGCGGCACGGGCCTCGTCGAGCGCCACCCCGTGGCGGTCGGCGAGGTCCAGGAGCTCCTGCTTCTCGACGCCCCGGTTGGCCGCCCGGAAGAAGAGCCAGGTGAACAGGGCCAGGGTGACGACGCCGGTCTCGATCAACATCAGGTTGCCGGCCGCCCCCTGGTCGGCCAGCGCCCCGATCTCCCATTCACGCTCGCCGGGTGCGTAGTCGGGGTACAGCACCGTGCCGGACCAGATGAATACGTTGGCCAGGACCGCCCCCGCGAGGCGCACCGCGACCACGTAGCCGAGCTTCGCGAGGTCGTTGAACCACGCCGGCGTCGGCAACGGCCCGGCGAGGGGCATCCACATCGCCAGGCCGAACCCGAAGAACGCGCCGTGCTGGGCCAGGTGGAGCACCTCGCTCGTGAGTACGCCCTCGTACAGCGCGCCGAGATGCCAGAGGTAGAGGCTCAGCAGCCAGAACGGGAACGCGACCAGCGGGTTCCCGAACGCCCGCAGCCAGCCGAGCCAGCGGATCGCAAGGATCGGCTGCAACACCGGGCCGGTGAGCCCGAGGCAGAAGAGCAGCGCGGCCAGGTCGGCGATGATCAGGTGCTGGGCCATGTGTGCCACCACCAGCTCCTCGGCCACGGTCGCGAGCGGTGGCAGGTCCGCCGCCACCAGCAGCACGATCGACGCGCCGAAGCAGACCTGCCGCCACGGCGGCACCGGCCTGCCCCGCCGGGCCAGCGTCGCCGCCCGCCGGTAGTAGCCGATCGCCACCAGCGCCAGGGCCAGCGGCGCCAATACGTCGATCGCCATCAGGGTGATCGTAGAGAGCGCGGCGCCGGGGCTACAGCCACTCGATCCGCTTGAAGAAGCGGTAGAGGGCGAACACGGCCAGCCCCATCACCGCCAGCGCCGCCGGGTATCCCCAGGGCTGGGGCAGCTCCGGCATGTGCTCGAAGTTCATGCCCCAGATGCTGGCGAGGAAGGTCGGAACGGCGATGATCGCAGCGTACGCGGAGATGTTGCGGATGACCTCGTTCTGGTTGACGCCCAGGAGCGCCAGGTTCGCCTCCAGGATCGAGGTCAGGAGCTCGCGCTGGCCCGTCACCTGCTCGTCCACGCGCCTGGCGTGATCGGCGATGTCGCGGAAGTAGCGCTGGAGCTGCTCGTCCACGTTCGTGTAGTTACCGCGCTCGAGCGACTCCAGCGGCACAAGCAGCGGCGAGACGGCGCGGTGGAACTCGATCACCTCGCGCTTGAGGAAGTAGATGCGCTGGGTCGCGTCACGGTGCTCCTCGAAGATCTCCACCTCGACCTCCTCGATGTCGTCCTCGATCCCTGCGACGACCGGGGCATAGTCGTCGACGACCTTGTCGAGGATCGCCCACACGATGGCGGCCGGGCCCTTGGACAGCAGCTCGGGGCGCTCCTGCAGGCGCTGCCGGGCGGGGCCGAGCCCGCTGGCGGTCCCGTGGCGCACCGTGATCACGTAGCCCGGGCCGACGAAGACGTTGATCTCCCCGAAGTCCACCTCCTCGCGCTCATCGTCGTAGCGGGTGGTCTTCAGCACGAGGAAGAACGAATCGTCGTAGTCCTCCAGCTTCGGGCGCTGGTGCTCTTGCCCGGCGTCCTCGACGGCGAGCTCGTGCAGCGCGAACGCCTTCTGGACGCGCGCCAGCTCCTCGGGCGACGGATCCCTCATGCCCAGCCAGATGAACTCGCCGTCGTCCTTGGCCGCCTCGGCCGCCAGCTCGATGTCGAGCGCGCCTTCGTGCTGCCGGCGACCTTCCCGGTAGTGGGCGCAGTCGACGATCATCCGCTCAGGCGACGTCGGCGGGCCGCCGGGACCGCTCCGCCTCGAAGGCGTCCAGCTCGTCGCGGAGGTCCGAGGTGAGCTCGAGGCCGGGGGACATGGACTCGAGCATCGCGAGGTCTCGTTGCCAGAGGTCCATCCGGGCATCGAGCGAGACCGGCAGCCGTTCCTCCACCGCCGCCTCGCCCGCCTCGGAATACAGATCGTGCATGTCCCGCACGTTCGCGAGCTTGTCCGCGGCGTAGATCGCGCCCGCCCGAGGACCGGCGGCCGCCACGCGGGCACGATGCTCGTCGCGGCGCTCCTCGTAGTCCTCGATGGTCGCGTCGTCGGTCAAAGCCGAGACCAGCTCGCCCACCTCGGTCCCGAACCGCGCCACCACCTCGTCGAGCCCGAGGTCGGAGCTCTCCACGACGTCGTGGAGGATCGCGGCGACCAGGGTGGGTTCGTCAAGCCCCTCCGCGGCGAGGCGCGCGGCAACGCTGAGGGGATGACGGATGTAGGGGGAGCGGCCGTCCTTGCCGGCCTGGCCGCTGTGGGCCTCACGGGCGAGCGCGTAGGCCGTGGTGAGGGCCTCTGAGCTTCGCATCCAGTCGGGCGCGGTCCCCGGTGTCGCCGCTTCTTCACTCACCGAGTCGAAATAGTAGGACCAACCGCGATCAAGCCGCCCGCCCGCGGTCCGATAATCAGGAAGTGGGGAACTTCCTTGCAGGCGCTCGGGTCGCGGCCGCGATGGCGATCGTCGCGGCGGCCGCAGAACCGGCCGCGGCGGAGGCGGGCGAGCCGGCCACGGTGGGCGGGTGCTCGGTGTTCCCGGCTTTCGCAGGCCCTTCCGGGGCGCCGTCGGCCGCCGACCAGACCGCGTGGAACCAGGACGTCTCGGAGACCCCGAGGGACGAGAGGTCCGACCGCTACATGAAGCGCATCCGCCGGCTGGGCGGAAACCAGCAGCTGCACCCCGACTTCGGGGGCGGCGGCGAGTACGGGATCCCCTACACCGTGGTGCCCCAGTCCGAGCCACTCGTCGACGTCACGATCGGGCCCGACGGATACCCCGACGAGAGCGAGTTCGGCGCCGGCACGACCGGCCCGGGCGCGGCGCCGATCCCGCTTGACGCCCCGATCGAGGGCTTCGGAGCCGGCGGCGACCGGCACGTCCTCGTCGTCCGCCAGGGCACCTGTGACCTCTGGGAGATGTACAGGTCGTTCCCGCGTCCCGACCAGGCGGACTGGCGCGCCGACTCGACCGCCCTGTTCGAGCTGGGCTCGGCCGGCCGCCACCCGGAGACGTGGACCTCGGCCGACGCGGCAGGGCTGCCGATCCTCCCGGGGCTCGTGCGCTACGACGAGGTGGCCGCGGGCGCGGTCGAGCACGCGATCCGGGCCACCTTCGACACCACCCGGCGCGGCTACATCCACCCCGCCGTCCACCGCGCCTCGGACCGCTGCGGGCGCTGGCTCCCGCCGATGGGCCTGCGCCTTCGCCTCAAGCAGAGCTACTACGACGCGCACCTCGACGAGCTCGAGGAGGGCAGCCAGGCCCGCCCGATCTTCGAGGCTCTCCACCGCTACGGGCTGATCGTCGCCGACAACGGCTCGAACTGGTTCTTCACCGGCGCCGCCGACCCGGCCTGGGACGACGACGACGTCGGCCGGCTGAAGGACGTTCCGGGGCGGGCGTTCGTGGTCGTGGACTCGGAGGCGCCGGTTGCGACGCCCTGCTAGGCCAGCCCAAACAGCGGATGGACGCTTTGGGGGTCCATAGCCCCCACAACCGTCCAGGCGAGGCCGATTGGTGGGCCGCGAGGGGGCTCAGGTAGCCGCGGCCGGGGGCTGGGTGAAGGAGACCTCCACCGGCTCGCGCTGGGCCGCGTCCTCGATCTCGAAGAACTCGCGGGCCGTGAAGCCGCCCATGCCGGCGACGACCGAATTCGGGAAGACCTGGATCTTCGTGTTGTAGGCCTGGACGTTCGAGTTGTAGATCCGGCGCGACGCCTGGATCTCGTCCTCCAGCTCGCTCAGGTTGCGCGAGAGCTGCTGGAAGTTCTCGGTCGCGCGGAGGTCGGGGTACTGCTCGGCGACGGCCCGGAGGTCGGCGAGGGCGCGGTCGAGCACGCCCTCGGCCTGGCTGGCCTGCTGGGGGCCCTGGGCGGCCATCGCGGACGCGCGGGCCTTGGTGACGTTCTCGAACGTCTTCTGCTCGTGCTGCGCGTAGCCCTTGACCGTCTCGACCAGGTTCGGCACGAGGTCGTGGCGGCGCTTGAGCTGGACGTCGATCCCGGACCACGACTCGTCGACGCGGTTGCGCGCCCCGATCATGGAGTTGCGGGTGAAGACGAAGATCAGGCCGAGGAGCACTACTACTCCGAGGATGATCAGGACGATGGTCATGGCGGGGTTCTCCTCCGGTGGATTGGCGGCGTCGATGTTGTACTAGTTATCGGCGCCCTGCGTATCGGCGGGTTCGACGGCGCCGACGCGGCGCAGGCCGGCCTCCGCGAGCTTGGCCGTGATGTCGTCACGGCCCTCCGCGTCGGCCCGCCCCAGCTCGTAGGCCAGCGCCGCGACGTCGCCGGAGGCGATCGCGGCCTCGATGGCCTCCGCGTAGGCGGCCTCGTCGGCTTCCGCCCGGGCAAGCTCCCGCAGCCGTGGCAGGCTGCTGTCGCGTGGCGCGATCGCGGCCGGGCCGGCCGGGGCCAGCTCGACCGACCCGACGCCGAGGCGGCGGGGCGGAGCGCCGGAGGGCGTGAAGCCGTCCGGGAGGGCTCCCTGGCGGCGCAGGCGCTCGATCGTCTGATAGACGGCGGCGGGCGAGACGCCGGTATCGGTGGCGATCTGCTTCACCGGCATCCCCATCTCGAGCCGCTCCAGCACCTCGCGCTGGCGCTTGGTCAGCCCTGGAGCGGCGGGGCCGAGCCCGGCGGTGGTCTGACCGACACCTTCGGTTCCACTTGACATAGCTTGACCTTATCAAGTCAAGCCCTCCCTCAACACATGAACGTCCCGCAGTGGTTCCTATAGAGGGGTGTTAGGGACGTTCATGGGAGCCAGCCCTCGTGCTCGAGCAGGAAGCGCTTCATCTCCGGCCCGCCTCCGTATCCCCCGATGGCGCCGCCGGTGCGAACCACCCGGTGGCACGGGATCACGACCGGGATCGGGTTGGAGCCCAGCGCGTTTCCGGCGGCGCGGGAGGCCCGCGGGTTGCCCGCGATCGCCGCCGCCTGGCCGTAGGTGATCGCCTCGCCGAAGGGAACGCGGCAGACGCCCTCGAGGACGTTGCACGTGAACGGCGCCTTGATCAGCTGCCAGTCGAGGGCGAGGTCGAACTCGCGCCGGCGCCCCGCGAAGTACTCGTCCAGCTCGCGCCGGGCATCGTCGACGCGGGCGGGAAGCTCCAGGAGGCGTGGCGACACGCGGGCCGCCAGCCCGGCCAGCACGCCGTCGAAGCTCTCGCGCGGGAGGGCGATCCGTACGAGCCCGCGCTCGGTGGCGGCGATGAGCATCGGGCCCATTGGCGTCTCGACCGTGCCGTAGGCGACGTCGAGGATCCCCTCGCCGTCGGCCCGCTGGGCCACCGTCGCCGCCAGGCGGGCGACGTCGTCCTCGCCCACGCTCGCGGCGTCCCGCAATGCACGTTCGATGCCCGACCCGGACCTCACGCCGCCTCCCTCACGAGCGCCGGGTTCGAGCGCAGGCGCTTGAGGCCCTCGTGGACGCTCCGCCGGGCCGCCTCCGGGCTGCACTCGAGCGCCCGCGCCACGTCGGCGTAGTCGAGGTCGGCCGCGAATCGCAGGCCGATCGCCTCGCGCTGCTTCGGCGGCAGCTCCGCGACCTGCGCCCACAGCTCGCCGGAGCCGTCCGCAGCACCGGGGATACCCTCTCGCGAGACCTGCTCGGGCAGCTCGTCACGGGGCTCCGGGCGTCGGGCGCGGGCGCGGTGGTGGTCGATCGCCTTGCGCCTTGCGATCGTCATCACCCACGCCCGCGGGTGGCGGCCGTCGAGGGTGTCGTATGCGCGCATCGCGGACATGAAGGTCTCCTGAAAGCAGTCGTCGGCTTCGACCGGGCCCACCATCGAGCGCAGGAACGCCAGCACCGGGGCGCGGTGCTCGTCGAGGAACGCCTGAAACGGGGGCAGTGGCTTCGCCATCTCGGGGGTACGCCTTGTGAAACGCGCGGCGCGCGCACTTCGTGAGGATAGGATCGCGCCATCGAACGAGGGAGGGCCGAGGGCCGATGAGGAAGTGGTTGCTGGCGGGATCCGGATTCGCGGCCGCGGCCGCGCTGGCCGGGCTGGCCGCGGTGGGACTCGGCGGCGAGGGCGACCAGGCCGCCTCGCCACCCGTGCGGGTGGCGGCGACTCATGCCGTGGCCAGGCCGCCCGCTGAGGCGGCGGCACAGACCAAGGCCGCGTCCCTCTTCAAGCTCGTCTACAAGGAGACGAACACGCTCTCGGTTCCGGACGGGGTCACGCCCTTTGACCTGCGGTCGTGCCCGCGGGGCGGAGCGGTCCTCAGCGCCTGGCACATCCGCATCGGCGACGACAAGTCGGGCCTCGTGGCCACCGGGAGCACCCCCGTCGGGGTGCGCGAGATGGAGTACGTGGTGACGAACACCACGGGCGGGGCCGTGAACGGCCGCCTCGGGCTCATCTGCATCAAGTAGGCGCCCGGATGGCTGCCTCGGCCCCCTGGACGCGCACCCGCTCGCCGGACGGCAGGCTCACGTAGACGCCGCCCTCACGGTCGAGCTGTCCACGTGGGTTCACCAGGGTGATCCCGAAGAAGCGCCCGCGCTCGTCGAAGCGCAGCAGGTGGGCTTCGGGGGTCTCCTCGCGCGTGCCGGGGCGGGGCCCGTCGATCGCGGCGTAGAGGACGTCGCTGGGCGCGTCGTAGGTCACGTGCGCGAAGGTGTACGGGCCGGCCCGCAGGCTCATGCCGTTCAGATTAGGCCGTGACGCGGGGCGGCCTGGCCTGTGTATTGGGGTAGAGGAACGTGACGCTCGGATCGACACGAACGAGGATCGCGGTGGCCTGCGGGCTCGCCGCGGCCGCGCTTGCTGCGCTCGCAACCGGCGTGCTCGGCGGCCCCGCGGACACGGGGCCCGGCCCCTCGCCAAGCGCCGGGCCCCCGCCCGCCGGGTCGGTCCTGGGCGCGGATCGCGTACCGGATCCGAGCGGGGCCGCCAAGGGCGCGCCCAACCCCCGGATCCTGTACCTCGAGACCACGGAGCCGGAGAACGACATCCCACCTGGCCCCGGCGGCTTCGTCGTCAAGAAGTGCCCCAAGGGCTCGCGGGCGATCAACGGCTACTACTTCCAGACCGACGCTGAGGGCTACGGGGTCTTCGAGGGGTTCGGCCTCGACGACCAGGGCTCATCGCCGTACGGCTTCCACAAGTGGGCCTTCTACTTCGACAACGTCGCCACTGACGACCAGGGCCTGCCGGTGGAGATCGACGGCGTCACCTTCGGCATCATCTGCGACAAGGACGGCTGAGCAGGCGTGGTTAGCTGCCGCCGATCGCCATCTCGGTGATCAGGAGCGGCGGGGTCTTCACCGAACCGCCGAAGGGCACCCAGCGGGCCTCGGCGCCGGCGGCGCTGACCGCGGAGAGCATCGCGACGAGGTCGGAGGCGATCGTGAACTCCGTCGCAGGCGCGGCCAGCGACCCGCCCTCGATCAGGATGCCCGAGGCGCCGACGGAGAACTGCCCCGAGACGGGGTTGACACCGGAGTGGAGGCCGGCCACGTCGGTCACGTAGACGCCGTCCTCCGCCTGCGCGAAGAGCTCCTCCAGGCTGAGCGTGCCCGGCTCGATCAGCAGGTTCGAGGTCGAGACCGACGGGGGCGAGCGATATCCGGAGCGCGCGGCGCTCGCGGTGGACCTCTGCCCGCCGCCCTCGCGGCGGGCGGTGTACGAGTCGTGGAGGTAGTTGGCAAGGCGGCCGTCCTGGATGAGCGCGGTGCGGCGGCGGGGCAGGCCCTCGCCGTCGATCGGCGCCGAGGCCATGCCCTGGGGATCGGTGCCATCGTCGGCGAGGGCGAACGCCGCGGAGGCGATCTCCTCGCCCAGACGGCCGGCGAAGGGCGAGCGCCCACGCTGGACGGCGTCCGCGCACAGGACCCCGCCGATGAACCCCGCGAAGCTCGCGGCGACCGTCGGGTCGAGCACGACTGGGCAGCTCCGCGAGGCGGGCTTCGAGGCGCCCGAGCAGCTGCACCGCCCGCTCCGCCGCCTCGGCGCCGATCGTCCCAGCATCGAGGTCTGCCGGCGAGCGCCCGAGGCCGAAGCCGAGGCCGGTCTGCTTGGAATCGCCTTCCTCCGCGATCGCCTGGAGGTAGGCGTAGGCGAAGGTGGCCTCATACGATCCGCCCAGCCCCGTCGAGGACGCGAGGGCCGAGCTCACCTCCTCGTCCACGTACACGGCGGTCTCGACGGCGACCACTCGCCGGTCGGCCTCCCGAGCCGAGCGTTCGACCGCCTTCGCGATCTCGACCTTCTCCTCCGTGGGCGTCGCAGCCACCTGCGGGTCGAAGAAGTCGGCGGCGTCGGCGGCGGCCTCATCGCCAGGCGGCTCCGGTGCGGCCGCGAATTGGTCGGGGTCGGACGCCCGAGCCGCCGCGACCGCGTCCGCGGCGATCGCCGCGACGCCCTCGTCGGTGAGGTCGGTTCCGTAGGCGAACCCCACCTGGCCGCCGATCCAGCTGCGGACCCCCAGGCCCCTCTCCCCCGCCTCCGAGAGGCTCTCGACCTCGCCGTCGAATACCCGTATCTCGCGTCCGACCGAGTCCTGCGCCGCTGCCTCGGCGTCGTCGGCCCCCGCTGCTAGGGCGGCGTCCACGGCTTTGCTCGTCAGTTGCTCGAGGTCCACGCGGTCTAATCTAGGCCAGGCATGGAAGCGATGAGGCTGGGGTTCGGCGCAATCGTGCTGGTGTTGCTCGCGACGGGGCTCGCCGCGCCGGCGCCGGCGGGCGAGGCGTACGGGTCGAAGGTCACCATCGGTTTCAACCCCGGCAAGCGGGTCGACTTCTTCTCGGGCGACGTGGGCTCGAGCGAGGCAAGCTGCGTGCAGGGCCGCAAGGTGCTCCTCTACAAGCAGCGCAAGGCGGGCTCCGTTCCCAAGCAGGTGGGCTCGGACTTCGCCGACGGGGGCGGGCTCTGGTCGGTCGAGCACGCCCCCAACGGCCGGTTCTTCTTCGCCAAGGTGAAGGAGAAAACGGTGCCGGCGGGCCTCTGCAGAGACGACCGCTCGCCCAAGCTCGAGTTCTCGGGCTAGGCGGCCCTACCCGATCTTGAACCCCACCTTGGCGGGGGTCGGGTCGGAGTTCCCGTCACGGTCGTGCACGACCACCCGCACCCGGTGCCTTCCGTCGCTGAGGCCCCGGAACCGCTCCGGCGATTCGCAGGCCTCGGGCGTCCCCTGGTCGAGCTGACACGTGAAGTTGAGCCCACCGCTCGACGGCGGCGGGTCGCTTCCCCTGAACTCCACCCTCGCCTTGCGGCCCTTCACCGTCACCGACTTGATCCTGGTCTTCGGCGGCGTCACGTCGACTTGATCGAGCGCAGCGTTGAGGACCGTTGGCCCGAAGGGGTCGAAGACCGTGGCGGTGTGGGTCTCGCTGTGGTAGCCGGCGAGGGAGAAGGTGACCAGGTGCTCGGGCCCCGGGAGCGAGGGAAGGAAGTACTGGCCGTTGGAGCCCGTCTGGATCGAGACGACGGGATCGCAGCCCTGCTCGTAGGAGACCTCGACGTTGACTGCCTGGAGCGAAGCGTGGGTGAACGAGTCGATGACGCTGCCGGAGAGCGAGTCGGCCTGCGCCGGCGTCGGCAGCTCGATCGGCGCCGGGGTGGCGGGATTGCCGGTCTGGGCGAACGTCCTGCACTGCGTGACGTAGCCGGCCTTCGAGGCGACCAACTCGTAGGAGCCCACGTTCACGCTCGCGAAGCCGTAGTTCCCGGCGCTGTCGGTTGTCGTCGAGCTGACCGGGGTGCCGTCGGGCATCTGCAGAATCACCGAGGCACCTTCGAGCGGGGCGGCCTCGCCCTGGTCGGTGCGCTGACCAACGTGCCCGCTGACGTTCAGGGCGCCACCCGCCTGGGCGGCCGGCGGGAAAGCCAGCGCCGCCACCGCCAAGACCATGAGGAGTCCCCGCCTCATGGGCCGAGGATACTCCCGCCCCGGCCGTCCTCCTCACGATCAGACCGCGGTTCCACCCACGGTCAGCTCCGAGATCCGGACGTGGCCCTGGCCGGTGCCTACCGGCACGCGCTGCCCGGCCTTTCCGCAGAAGCCCGTCTTCATCTCGAAGTCGTCCGCGACCGCGTCGATGTTGCCGAGCGCCGCGAGGCAGTTGCCGATCAGCGTGGCGCCCTTACACGGGCGCGTCACCTCTCCCTCCTCGATCAGGTAGCCCTCCGAGGTACCGAAGACGAAGTCGCCCGTCGTCGGATCGACCTGCCCGCCGGCGAAGGACACGGCGTAGAAGCCCCGCTCCACGCCGGCGATGAGGTCCTCGGGCGTGGCCCCGGCCTCGGGGGCGATGTAGGTATTCGTCATGCGCGGGATCGGCAGGTGCCGGAAGCTCTCGCGGCGCCCGTTGCCCGTCGACGCGACCGAGTCCTTGCGCGCGCTGCGGAGGTCGTGGAGGTACGAGCTGACCCGCCCGTCCTCGATCACCTGCGTCTTCTCCATCGGGATTCCCTCGTCGTCGATCCCGTCCGTGCCCCACTCGTTGGGGAGGACGCCGTCGTCGTAGGCCTGGAGATGGGGCTGGGCGACCGCGTCTCCCAGCTTCCCCTCGTAGACGGAGGCGTGCTTCTGGATGTGGTCGGCCTCCAGGCCGTGCCCGGTCATCTCGTGGAAGAGGACGCCTCCGAAGCCGCCGCCGACGATTACGGGCATCGCGCCGGCGGGCGCGTCGTCGGCGTCGAGCAGCGTCAGCGCCACCCGCGCCGCCTTGGCCGCGATCTCCTCGGCGGCGCCCCCCTCCACGAGCTCCCACCCGCGGTGCCCGCCCAGCGTCTCGAACCCGGTCTCGACGTCGCCGTTTCGGCGGGCCACGACCTGGACGCCGAGGCGCGTCCGCAACCTGTCGTCGCTGGCGAACCGCCCCTCGGAGTTGGCGACGGTCACGCGGCGGCGCCCCTCGGCATACGACGCGCTCACCTGGTCGATCTCGTCGCCCGCGGACCGGGCCACCTCGTCGCACGCCCGCAGCAGGTCGGCCTTGCGCTCGGCGGGCACGCCCGGCCGGGTCGGTCACGATCTCCTGGAGGGCACGTGGGCCCGCGGCCTCGAGCGGCTGCGGCGCGGAGCGCTTCCCGCCGAGCGCCGCGGCGGCGGCGTCGGCCGCCCGCTCGAGATCGCCCTCCGCCAGCCCGTCCACGTGCGCGAAGTACGTCGTGTCGCCCGCAACCACTCGGACCCCGGCACCGCGCTCGCCCCCGCGCTGGGCTCGCTCCACGCGCGACTCGTCGATCGAGAGCGAGAAGCCCGCGCGGTCCTCGCAGTAGACCTCGGCGAAGTCGCCTCCCCGGGCGAGTGCCCGCTCGAGGGTGCGCGAAGCGAGATCCGTTTCGATCAGCGGTTGCGGGTCCGGCAGGGGCACCGGCCAAACATACTGAGGCCCGGCTAGCGGCCGGCCGCGTCGATCAGCTTCGCGGCGGCGCCGAACAGGCCCCGGCCCGCCTCCGTGCCCGGCTCGTACGAGGCGCTTCGCCCGCCTGCGTAGAACACGCGCGCGAAGGGCCTGCGGCTCATCCGCCGCCGGCGGACGTACGCGCCGGCCTCGTCCGCGTAGCTCGAGACCCGCTCGAGCAGGAAGCGGTGGGGCTTCGGGCTCATCCCGAATCCCCGGCGGCGGGAGCCGGCCCAGGCGCACGGCGGTCCGGCACGCCCTCGCCCGCGGCGAGATCGCGCAGGATCGTTCGCATGTCGAACAGGACGAGGGAGGCGAGGGTGAAGCGCTCGGCGACCGCGACCATGGCGAGCCCGGACTCGCGGACGGCAAAGGCCTCTCCGCCCTCGGTCGCGACGTGCACCTGGTTCGCCGGCTCCCCATCGGCCGAATCCGCGGCTGCGAGGAATCCGCTTCCCGCCTCCGCCCACCCGGCCCCGCCGCTCGAGGCCAGCTCGTTGCCCTCGCCGTCGAGCACCGCGCACCCGCGCAGGTCCGGCGACATCTCGGTCATCCGACGCACCGCCAGCTCGGCGTCGCCGGCGTTCGGGGGCGGGGCCGGCGCGGCCCGGGATGCCTCTGTCCGACCCATTCGACAAACATATAAGCGTGTCCGCGCAGCGAATCTCGTGGATAGTCGTGGTCGGCGTGTGCGCGGTGGCCGTGATCCTCCTCGCCTGGGACGGCTACACCGGCTACGCGATCACCGTCGGCGCGGTGGGCCTGGCGGCCGCGGTCAACCTGCTCTGAGCCGGCCCGGCCCTCACCCCGCGCGGCCGGGGTCGTCCGCCAGGCTGCCGGGCTCGCGGTAGGAGCCCTCGGGCTCGGTGTGGATCAGGATCTCGGAGTGCTCGAACTCGGCCTCGATCGCGTCGCGCAGCCGGTGCGCGACGGAGTGCGCCCGCTCGAGGCTGGTGCCGGTGTGGAACTGGAGATGGAGGTCGACGTGGAGGTGGGCGCCCGACCGCCGGGCGCGCAGCTTGTGGTAGCCGGCGATCTCGGGGGCGTCGGCGCGCTGCGCTGAGATCACGGCCTCGATCCGGTCCAGCTCCTCGGCGGGCGGTGCCTCGTCCACCAGCACACGGCTCGACCGGGTGAGGATCCGCAGGCCGGAGAAGACGATCGCGACCGCGACGCAGAGGGCGGCGATCGAGTCGAACGCGTCCTCGCCGGTGATCTCGACCAGCGCGAGTCCGACCAGCACCCCGACCGAGGTGAGCGCGTCGGTACCCAGGTGGGCGGCGTCGCCCGCCAGCGCCGGCGAGGACAGCTCCCGCGCCTTGCGCCGCAGGAACAGCGCGATGGCGGCGTTGACGAGCGCCGAGACCGCGATCACGACGATGCCGACCCCGAGGTCGTCGAGCATCCCGCCCTCGCCGGATGCGAGGCGCCTGGTCGCCTCGTAGATGATCACCCCGGCCCCGACCAGGATCAGCATCCCCTCGATCGCCGCCGCCAGGTTCTCCACCTTCTCGTGTCCGTACGGGTGCTCGGCGTCGGCCGGCTCGTCCGCCTTTCGCACCGAGACCAGGGCGACGACGGAGGCCATCAGGTCGATCGCGGAGTGGAGCGCCTCGGTGATGATCGCGATCGACCCCGTGATCGCGCCCGCGGCCAGCTTGAGGGCGATCAGGACCGAGTTCGATGCGACCGAGAGCGTCGCCGCTCCCGCCTTGGTGCGGATCACTGCCGGCTCCGGGAGGGCGTGGCGGCAGGCGGCTGCCCGAGGTGTGAGGCGAGCAGCCGGGCGGCGCGTCCGCGGTGGCTGATCGCATGCTTCTCGTCGTCGGTCAGCTCGGCCATCGTGCGCTCGTCGGGCGGCTCGAGCTCGCGCGGGATGAAGGCCGGGTCGTAGCCGAACCCGTTCTCACCGCGCGGGTCGCGTGCCAGCTCGCCCTCGCAGCGGCCCTCGAACAGCTGCTCGTGGCCGGACTCGTCGACGTACGCCAGGGCGCACACGTACGCGACCGAGCGGTCCTCGTGATCACGCAGCTCCCGGATCAGCAGGGCCAGGTTCTCGGTGTCGGTGGCGTCGGGCCCGGCGTAGCGCGCCGAGCGAACCCCGGGCCGGCCGCCGAGCGCTCGCGCCTCGATCCCCGAGTCGTCCGCGATCGCGGGCTCGCCGGTGGCCTCGTGGGCGACGCGCGCCTTCGCCAGGGCGTTGGCCGCGAACGTATCCCCCTCCTCCGGCGGCAGCTCGACCTCCCCCGGGAGCGCAACCAGCTCGGCGTCGAGGATCTGGCGCAGCTCGCGCAGCTTGTGCTCGTTGCGCGTCGCCACCACCAGCCGGGGCGGCGCCATCACCCCACCGGCGTCCCGCGGGCGGCCGCCTGGGCGTCCGTCAGCGAGACGATCGCCGGCTCCGCCAGCGCCAGCAGCTCGTCGAGCGAGGCCCGCGACACCGGGGTGCGCTCGGCCGTGGCCTGAACCTCGACGACGCCTCCGTCGCCCGACATGACGACGTTGGCGTCCACCTCGGCCCGGGAGTCCTCGGAGTAGTCGAGGTCGCAGAGGGCGTCGCCGTCGACGATCCCGCACGAGATCGCGGCGACGGTCCCCGTCAGCGGGTCGCGCTCGAGCTCGCCGCGCTCGAGCAGCGAGTCCAGCGCCAGGCGCAGCGCGACGAAGCCACCGGTGATGGAGGCGCAGCGGGTGCCGCCATCGGCCTGGAGGACGTCGCAATCGACGTACACGGAGCGCTCGCCCAGCGCCTCGAGGTCGACGATGGCCCGAAGGGAGCGCCCGATCAGCCGCTGGATCTCGACCCCGCGCCCGTCCTGCCGCCCCTTCTTCGTGTCGCGCTCCTTGCGCTCGCCGGTCGAGGCGGGCAGCATCGCGTACTCGGCGGTGACCCAGCCGCGGCCGCGGCCCTCCATCCAGCGGGGCACCTGGTCGGAGACCGATGCCGTGCAGATCACGCGGGTCTCGCCCTGCGAGTAGAGCGCCGAGCCCGAGGCCGTGCGCACGAAGCCGGCCTCGATCGAGACCGGGCGGAGGTCAGCCGGGGTGCGGTCGTAGCTTCGGGGCACGGCGTGAGTGTTCCAGAGCGGCGGCCGAGGGCGCCGCCGAGGGCGGCGGTGGAACGCCGGGACGCCCGCGGATCGTCAGGGCGCGCCCGTGAGGTAGTCCAGGCTGCGGCCGAGCAGGTCGGCGCGCTCCTCGCGCGTGGCGACGCCCTCGAGGCCGAACCCGAGGTAGAGCGTGTCGTCGGTGGAGACGACCGCCCCCTCCTCGAAGCCGACCGAGCCTCGGCGCTCCCAGTCGTTCGGGTTGTCCGGGGAGCCCTCGGGCTCGCCGGACACGGTCCAGCCGTCGAGCGGATCCGCGTCGTCCTCGAACGATGTCGTCCCCTCACCGGTCGAGACCTGGACCTGGTCCACGAAGGCGCCCAGGCCCTGGACGGCGTAGTCGCTCACGAACGTGATCGAAACCTCCACCTGGTCGCCGGCGTAGCCGGACAGGTCCACCTCCCATTCCTCCCATCCGCCCGAGCGGCCCGAGGCCGCGTTCCACTCGCCGGTGGTCCCGGTGGGCTCGCAGGTCGCGTCCGGGTTCCGCGTCTGGTAGTGGGCGAGGAACGGATGAATGTCCTCGATCCAGCCCTCGGGGCAGCTGTCCCCCGTGTCGGTGCCGGTGTGGCCGTTCACGTCGGGGAGCGTGGTCCAGTCGTCCTGGCCGACGGTGTGCGCCTCGACCATCACGAAGTCCCAGGCGGGCTCGGTGTCGTAGGAGATCCCGAAGCCCAGGCTCGCCGGGTCGCCCTGGCTCAGGGCGCCCAGGTCGATGGTGCGCGACAGTCGCTTGTAGGTCTGGTTCGCACGGTTCGAGTAGACGTAGCTCGAGCCGTCGTAGGGCTCGAAGGGCGCTGAGCCCTCACGCGCCCACTGGGCCGGGGCGTCGCTCGCGAATGGCGGGTAGTCACCCTCCGGCAGCAGGCTGGCCGTCGACAGGAACGACGCCGTGTGCGCCTGGTTGTCGGCGCTCGCCGGGCCGTTGATGCTCCAGGTCCCGCCGGCGAAGGGGTCCCCGACACCGGCCACGTCGAACGGCTGGCCCGTCTCGGAATCGGTCCCCGCGCCGTCGTTGTAGATGTACGCCCCCAGGTGGTACTGGAGGAAGTCGTCGGACAACGGCAGGCAGCGCCGGTTGACCTCCTGGTCGCCCGCGAAGCAGGCGGCGTTCGCCACCGGGTCGTACGAGTAGGCGAACGCGTACCCGAACCCCGCGTACTGGCCGTTGTAGAGCAGCTTGCCGCCCTCGTTCAGGTAGGCGCGCATCTCGAGCATCTGATCGTTGGCGAGGCGGGAGGCCGTGCCGGGGACCATCCCTGGCTCGCGCGTGACGACGTCGTTGCCCGTGTACCAGGCCACCGAGTCGAAGTGGGACAGGACGCCCAGGTGGTCGGGCGCGGTCCGGTCGCGCGCGTCGACGTCATAGACCTCGTAGGGGACCCCGAGGTCCTCGAGCGCCCGCTCGAAATAGCGCAGGTAGTTGGCGCGCACCGTGTTGGGGTACGGCGGGCTGGTCGAGATGCCGGAGTAGTCCTCGGCGGCGACCACCAGCGTCCCCGCGCCGGACTCCGAGACCGCCCTGTAGGTGAACGAGTCGGAGCGCTCGCCGCCGGCCTCGAACCAGACCTCGACCGTGTCGCCGGGGTCGGTGCCGGTCACCTCGCCGCGCATCAGGCGGTAGTGGACGTTGTAGCGGTCGCCGAAGTTCTCGCCGCCGGCCCACTCCGAGGTGGGCGCCGTCTGCTCGTCACCGCCGTTGACGGAGTAGTGGACGGTCACGTCGCCCAGCTCACGCTTGGCGAGGACCTCGACCGGCTGCGGATCACCGAACGAGTACTCGAACCGGAGGTCCGACAGCGGGTTGTTGGCGCGCTCGGGGTCGGCGCTGACCGTCTCGAGGTAGAAAGGCTCGGTCTCGTTGCCCAGGTGGGACTTGGGATCGTCGGGGTTCGCGGCCGAGCGGGCCACGTCCAGCGCGAACGCGCGGTTCTTCTCGAATTGGCCCTGAACCAGGTCCTCGTCGTCGGGGAACACGAACCCGCAGCCCTTGCAGCCCTGCTGGAGCTCGGGCGTCCAGGACAGCACGCCCTTCTCGCCGTGGGCCCAGTCGGTGAACTCCCCGTTCGTGGTGTAGAGCTCGGCGGAGACGTCGGGGTCGAAGCCCTTCACGGCCGGCTCCTCGTCGGTGCCCGTGAGGGCGATGTAGATGGGGTCGTCGCGCGAGGGGGTCTGCACCTGCCAGCCCTCGGGGTAGAGCAGGAGTGGCCCGTAGGAGTGGTAGGAGATCGCGAACGTGAAGTCGACCTGGTCGAAGAGGCTCATGTTGGCCACGGTCTCCGGCTCGGAGGCCGGCGCGGTCCCGCGATAGGTCTCCGAGGTCCCATCCGACGAGGACCCCTCGTCGTCGTAGTTCCAGTGCTCGGGGTAGTTGCGGTTGATGTCGACGCCGTCGTAGATCGTGATCTCGCCGTCGCCGTCGTTGTCGCGCAGGTTCTTGCGCCACAGGCGCTCGGAGTCGAACGTGTACTGGTACCCGTCGGGGTTGACGACCGGGATGAACCACAGCTCGCGGCGCTCGAGCATCTTGTTCGCGGCGCCGCTCCCCGGCCCGGTGGGGTCGCCGAACCAGTGCATCAGCCGCCGGCTGACCTCGGTCGAGATCCACTCACGCGCGTGAGTGGTCCCCTGGTACAGGACCGCGGGCCGCGAGCCCACCGGCTGATCCGCGACGTCGTCGGTGAGGCGAATCGCGAGGATGTCACGGCCCTGAAGGCTCTGGCCGAGCACGTGGAGCTCGGCGATGTCCGAGTTGCGCTTGGCGAAGCGGCGCAGCTCGTCCTCGATCCCGCCCTTGGAGTCGTAGTCGCGGTAGACCTCGAAGCCGCCGCGCGCCTGCTTGGCCGCACGCTCGGTCACCGTCATGCCGTCGGGCCCGACCAGCGGCCTGGTCCGGATCCCTTCGCGGGAGGCGAGGGTCGCGCGCTCGGCATCGGTCAGGACGAGATCCACCTGCGCCCTCGTGCCCTCGGGCTCCACGCTCGCGACGTCGTAGCCGCCGGCCACCAGCTCGTCGACCTTGGGTGCGTCGACTGTGGCGGTGTACATCTCGAGCTGGTCGGCCGAAGCCGACGGCGCCAGGGCGCCCAGGCCGATCAGGATCCCTACGCCGATGGCCGCCCGCGCCGACACCGCTCCGTTCAACTCACCACTCCCTCTACCCCTTGGTTGACCGGCTGTGTAGCTACCCGGTTTCAGGGATGTCGTAACCCGGCTCCGCCTGCCCCCGCGCGCGCCGGGCGCGCGGGGTCGCGGCGGATCAGCGGCTAGCGGAACGTGATCGCGTTGACGGCGGCCTTGATCTTGGCCACGATCACCTCCGCGATCTCGGTGCCCGACTCGCCGTTGAAGCCCTTCATGGCGGCGACCATGCCCACCATCAACAGGCTCACCAGCAGGATCAGGCCGACGTACTCGACCGTTCCCTGGCCGCGCTCGTCACCCCTGAGGGCATCTAGCCCGGAGCGGAGTGCTGACATCTGAACTCCCTTCGATTCGACTGGCCCCGATCATGGGCGGCGGGGGGTCACCGATCCAGACCGCCCTGTGCCAAGTCCGGCGCGAGAATGCGCCGCGATCGTGAGGATCCTCGTCGTCACAAAGCCCCAAACCGCCCCGCGGAGACCGACCACGCCCGGAACCCTGTTCCTCAGGCCGCGACCGACGGCCAGCTGGTCGCCACGCGCCCGAGGTAGTCGGCCGCGATCCCGAGCCCAACGGGCCGCGGCGGGCGGTCGCCGTCGAGCGCCTCGATCGTGGCGACGACCGACGCGGCGAGGGCCGGCGGGTCGTAGCCGCCCTCGAGGCACACGAGCACCGGCGCCTCCAGCTCCCGCCCCAGCTCGCGCATCGTCGCCGACATGTCGGCGTAGGCGGCCTCGTCGAGGAGGCAGGAGCCGAGCGGGTCGGCCCGGTGGGCGTCGTATCCGGCGGAGATGGCCAGGAGGCCGGGGCGAAACTCGCGCGCCACCGGGGCGACGACATGCTCGACGAGGGCCAGGAAATCGTCGGGCCCCGTGCCCGGTGGCACCGGGAGGTTGATGGTGTACCCCTCCCCCGCACCCGTACCGGTGAACTCGGCCGGCCCGGTCCCGGGGTAGAGCGGCCACTGGTGGATGCTTGCGTACACGACCTCGTCCGACGCGGCGAAGATCGCCTCGGTCCCGTTGCCGTGATGGACGTCCCAGTCGAGGATGAGGACCCGCTCGGCGCCGCAGACCCGGATCGCGTGCTCGGCCGCGATGGCAACGTTGTTGAACAGGCAGAAACCCATCGCCACGTCACGCTCGGCGTGGTGGCCGGGGGGGCGCGCGCCGCAGAAGGCGGCCCGGTCGCCGCCGGAGAGCAGCCGCTCGGTGGCGTGAACGGCACCGCCTGCCGCGTGAAGCGCCGCCTCCCAGGAGCCGGCACTGGCCAGGGTGTCGTGGTCGATCATGCCGCCCCCGCGCGCCGACAGCGCCTGGATCATCTCGACGTGCTGGGGGGTGTGCACCCGCTCGAGCCACTCGCGCTCGGCCGGCGGCGCCTCCACCCGCTCGGTGCCTAGCCAGTCGCGCTCGGCCATCGCCGACTCGATCGCCACCAGGCGGCCCGCGTTCTCGGGATGGGGGCCGGTGTCGTGGTGGTGCGAGGAGGGGTGGGCGACGTAGAGGGCCACTGCGCGGGTACCGTAACGCGGCGTTTGGCCGAGCCGACGGAAGCATCGGAGTTCGACGTCGCCGTCGTGGGCGGCGGCGCCGCCGGCCTGTTCGTGGCGATCCTCGCGGCGGAGGCCGGAGCCCGCACGGCGCTCGTATCGCGAAAGCCGCTGGCGGAGAGCTCGAGCTACTGGGCCCAGGGCGGCCTGGCCGCCGCGCTCGCGCCCGGCGACTCGCCTTCCCGCCACGCCGACGACACCCTGAACGCCGGCCGCGGCCTCTGCCGGCCATCGGCCGTGGAGGCGCTGACCGAGGAGGCGCCCGCCGCGGTGGCCGAGCTCCAGCGGCGCGGGGTGCGCTTCGACACCGACGAGTCCGGCGAGCTCGCGCTCGGGCTGGAGGGCGGACACTCGGCGCGGCGGATCGTCCACGCGGGCGGCAGCGAGACCGGGCGGGCGATCACCGCGAGGCTGTCCGAGGCCGCGGCCGCCACGGAGGGCCTCGAGGTGTTGGAGGGCACTTCGGTGACCGCCCTGTGGAGCGACGGCCGCAGCTGCGCGGGCGTGATCACGGACGTCGGCGTGATCGCGGCCCCGGCGACCGTACTGGCCACCGGCGGCGGGGCCGCCCTCTGGCGGCGCACCACGAACCCGTGGGGGGCGATCGGGGCCGGAGCGGTGATCGCGAGCGCGGCGGGCGCCGACCTCGCCGACCTCGAGCTGTGCCAGTTCCACCCCACAGCGCTCGCCCTCCCGGGGCAGCCAGGCGACGGCAAGCTGATCACCGAGGCCGTCCGCGGCGAGGGCGCCACGCTGCTGGACGCTGCCGGGAATCGCTTCACCGACGAGCTGGCCCCGCGCGACCAGGTCACCGCCGCCATCCTCGACCGGATGCGGGCGGACGGGACGGCGCACGTCTGGCTCGATCTGCGCGAGATCCCACCGGAGCGATTCCCGAACGTCTTCGCCGCGTGCCGTGAGGCAGGGCTTGACCCGGGTGCGGCCCCGGTGCCGGTCTCGCCGGCCGCCCACTACCTGATCGGCGGCGTCGTCACGGACCTCGACGCCCGTACCACCCTGCCGGGCCTGCTGGCCGTCGGGGAGTGCGCCTGCACGGGCCTCCACGGCGCGAACCGGCTCGCCTCGAACTCCCTGAGCGAGTGCTTCGTGTTCGGCGCGCGGGCCACCGCAGCGGCCCTCGCGACCCCGAGCGCCCCCGAGCGCCCCGAGCTGCCCGATTGGCGCTTCCGGCCGCCGGGCGAGGCCTCGCGCGCGGCGGTCTGGGAGCACGCCGGCCCCGTTCGCGACGCCCCCTCCCTCGAGGCCCTCCTCGACGACCCGTACCCGCTGGCCCGCTGGATCGCCGGGTCGGCCCTGGAGCGGCGCGAGTCGCGGGGGGCGCACAGGCGATCGGACTTCCGGCTGCCCGACCCGGCGATGGACGCCGTCCATCTGGTGGTCGATCCCGAAGGCGCCACGCGCCGCGACCGCTGGTTCTAGAGCCGGCGCGACGCGAAACCGGCCAGATCGCCTCCAGGGAGGATGAGAGCCCTATGCAGCAGTAGATGGAGGTAGAACATCCGATTGATGGATGCCCTGTTGATCAGAGTTTGGCTTGTTCAAGCCAAGTGCTTAATGTGAACTTAATAATTGCCCCTTGAATATTCACGGATCGTTGCGATACTCACGCAGCCCCCAGCGGGAGTGGAGTACTCACGGAAGGCCGGGGGCAGGAATGGAAACCAACCAAGAGGTACGGAGGACGATGTACCGATTCAGCCGCTCGATCTACAGGGAGCTGGGGCCCCATGTGATCGAGGATCCACGTGACACGACCGGATGCGCGAACAAGCAGAAGGTCCTGGACAGCTGCGAGGCAGCCATCCGCCGCCTCGCTTACGACAGGCGCTATTTCGCCCGCCCCGCCAGGTCGCTCTTCAACGAGGTGCGCGTGTACTTCGCGATCGGCGACCAGTTGCGGGTCTGGACGGTGATCGAGCGCAACATCTCGCTGGCGAACAACTTCCTGGAGCAGATGCCCGAGGAGCTGGGCATCGACGGGCACCAGCGCCAGTGCCGGGCCCACACCCGCAAGGGGACGCCCTGTCAGCGCGACCCGCTGCCGAACCGCGACTACTGCCCCTCCCACAAGCACCTCGAGGAGACCTTCGAGAGCGCTGAGATCCCTCTCGCCGAGGGTGCCCCGGCCGATGTGGCCGACGCGATCGGCGCAGCCGCCTGAGCACGGCTGGAACGCCCAGCGGGGGCTGGGTGAGCACCGGGTACGGACACGGATTGGGCCTCGGCGGAGCCGGGGCCCTCTTCGTCGTGCACCGCCGGGAGGCGTGCGCCGCGCGCGGCCCGGGCGATAGCTTCAGCGCATGCTGCTTGGCGTCGACGTTGGCGGAACGTTCACCGACGCCGTCCTCTTCGACGGACGCGCGCTCCATACGGCCAAGGCCCCCAGCACGCCATCCGACCAGTCCGTCGGCGTCCGGGCGGCGGTGGACGCCGTGCTGCGACGCGCCGGAGCCGAGCCGGGTGGGGTGAGCGGCTTCGCCCACGGGATGACCGTGGGCACGAACGCGCTGCTGGAGAAGCGCGGGGCGCGCACCGCGCTGATCGCGACGGAGGGGTTCACCGACCTGCTGGACATCGCCCGGCAGGATCGGCCGCGCCTGTACCACCTATGCGAGGGACGTCCGCCACCCCTCGTCGACGACGGCCTGCGCGTCGGCGCGCGTGAGCGCGTGTCCGCGGGCGGTGTCGTAACACCGCTCGATCCCGCCGAGCTCGACCGAATCGCGGGCGCGATCTCGGAATCCGAGGTGGAATCGGTGGCCGTCTGCCTGCTGTTCTCCTACGTCGATCCGGACCACGAGGGTCAGATCGCGTCCGTGCTCCGCGAGCGGCTGGACGGGGTCCACGTCTCCGCCTCGCACGAGATCCTGCCGCAGTTCCGCGAGTACGAGCGCTGCTCGACGACGGTGATCGATGCCTACCTCACCCCTCTCCTGGGCACGTACCTGGAGCGGCTCGCGAGGTCGTGCGCCGAGCAGGGGCTGCCCGAACCCTCGGTGATGAAGTCCTCGGGCGGGGTCGCCCCCGTCGCCGAGGCAGCGCGCGCCGCGGCGCAGACGGTCCTCAGCGGGCCGGCCGGCGGCGCCGTTGGCGCCGGCGTGCTGGCCCGCCTGTCGGGCGACGGCAACGCGGTCGGCCTCGACATGGGCGGCACCTCGTGCGACGTCTGCGTGGTCGAGAACGGATCGGTGCGGCGAACGGACTCGCGCGAAGTCGGTGGCCGCGTGATCCAGCTCCCGATGGTGGACGTCCACACCGTTGGCGCGGGCGGAGGGTCGGTCGCCTGGAGGGACGAGGGCGGGGCGCTTCGCGTGGGCCCCCGCTCGGCCGGGGCCGAGCCCGGCCCAGCCTGCTACGGGCGCGGGGGAACCGAGCCGACGGTCACCGACGCCAACCTCATCCTCGGCTACCTCGACCCCGGCTCGGAGCTGGCCGGCGGCGTCTCCCTGGACGTGGACGCCGCGCGACGGGCCGTCGGCACGCTCGCAGGCGCCCTGGGGCTCGACGAGCTGGGCGCGGCCGAGGGCATCGTCCGCGTCGCCAACCAGGAGATGATCCGGGCGCTGCGGGTGGTCACGGTCGAGCGCGGCGTCGACCCGCGGGGGTTCGCCCTCCTGCCCTTCGGGGGGGCGGGGCCGATGCATGCCGCCGCCATCGCCGAGGAGCTGGGCATGGGCACGCTCCTCTGCCCGCGGGCTGGAGGCGTGCTCTCCGCGCTCGGGCTGCTCGCGTCCGAGCGTCGCCGCGACACCGCCCGCACGGTGATGCTGCGCGGAGCCGAGCTGACGGCGGAACGGATCGCGGGCCAGGTCGAGGAGCTGCGGGAGGCGATCGGGGGGGGCATGGCCGGTGCCCGTGTCGAGCCGACGTATGAGATGCGCTACCGGGGGCAGGCGTTCGAGCTGCCGATCCCAGGCCCGGAGCGCCCCGACCCGGCCGAGCTGGCCGAGGCGTTCGCCGCCGAGCACGAGCGCCGCTACTCCTATCGCGACCCCGACGCGGAGGTCGAGCTCGTGACGATCCGCCTCGCCCTGATCGAGCCCGGCCCCGAGGTCAGGCCCCAGGCCGCCGCCCCCGGCGGCATGGACGAGACGACTCGCCGCGCACGCTTCGCCGGCTCCTGGCACGAAGCGCGGGTGCTGCGGGGCGAGCCCGAGGCGGAAAGGGCCGCGGAGGGGCCGGTCATCTTCGAGCTGCCGGAGGCGACTCTGGTGCTGCCCTCCGGCTGGAGCGCCGAGGTCGACCGCCACGGAACGGTGGTGGCAGGGAGGGCGGGCCCATGAGCAGCAGGCTCGACCCGGTGGACCTGCAGGTCCTGGTGGGCGCCCTGCGGGCGGCGTGCGAGGAGATGGGAGCAGTGCTGGTGCGATCCGCGCATTCGGCCAACATCAAGGAGCGCCGCGACTGCTCGACGGCGCTGTTCGACCCCGGGGGCGAGCTGGTGATGCAGGCCGAGCACATCCCGGTCCACCTCGGCTCGATGCCCGACGCCGTCGCGGCCGTGATCGCGGAGGAGCATCGGCCGGGCGACCTTTGGATCCTCAACGACCCGTTCCGCGGTGGAACCCACCTGCCCGACATCACCGTCATCTCCCCCGCCTTCGCCGAGGGCGGAGAGGATCCGGAAGGGCTGCTCGGCTTCGCCGCGAGTCGTGCCCACCACGCGGACGTCGGTGGGCCAACCCCGGGAGGGATGCCGTCCGACTCGGTCACGCTCGGCCAGGAGGGCGTCGTCATCGCCCCCACCCGCGTCGGGCCCGGCACCCTGGACGAGCTGGCCGCAAGGATGCGCAACCCCCAGCAGCGCCTGGCGGACCTCCGCGCCCAGCGCGCGGCCAACCTGGTCGGCGAGCGCCGGCTGCGCGAGCTGGCCGGGCGCTTCGGCGCCGGCGATGCGGTCGCGGCGATGGGCGAGATCCTCGACTACGCCGAGCGCCGCACCCGGGCCGCCCTGGCCGCGCTCCCCGACGGCCGCTACCACGCGAGCGACGTCCTGGAGGGTCCTGGCGAGCCCGGCGCGGACATCGCCCTCCAGGTGGCGGCGAGGATCGAGGGCGAGGAGCTGGTGCTCGACTTCGCCGGCACCGATCCCCAGATCGACGGCAACCTCAACTGCCCGCTGGCGGTGACGAAGTCGGCGGCGTATTTCGCCGTGCGGGTCCTGACCGACCCGGACGGCCCACCCTCGGCGGGGGCGTTCCGGCCTATCGGTGTCACCGCGCCGGAGGGATGCTTGCTGAACGCCCGCCCCCCTGCGGCCGTCGCGGGTGGGAACGTCGAGACCTCGAGCCGGGTCGCGGACCTGGTGCTGGCGGCGCTCGCCGGGGCGGTCCCGGCCCCGGCACAGGGGCAGGGCACTATGAACAACGTGACGCTGGCCGGCGGCGCCTGGACCTACTACGAGACGATCGGCGGCGGCCAGGGCGCCTGTCCCGCCGCCGACGGCCCGAGCGCCGTCCACGTCGCGATGTCGAACACCCTCAACACCCCGATCGAGGCGCTGGAGTCGGAATACCCCATGCGGGTGAGCGAGCTGTCGCTTCGCCGCGGCTCGGGCGGCGCCGGACGCCACCGCGGCGGCGACGGCATCATCCGCGAGATCGAGGCGCTCGAGCCGATGCGCTTCACCCTCATCACCGAGCGCCGGCGCCATCCGCCGCAAGGGCGTGACGGGGGCGCCGACGGCCAGCGGGGGCGGAACCTACTGAACGGCGATGAGCTCCCGGGGAAGGCGTCCGGTGAGCTTCAAGCCGGCGACCGCCTGCGGATCGAGACCCCGGGGGGCGGTGGCTACGGCGTGCCGGACTGAGTGGGTGTGCCGCTCAGCGCCGCGACCGCCAGTCTCCAAACGCCGCCAGCAGCTCGCGTTCCATCTCCGGTGAGAGCGACTCCTCGGGCAGGCTCCCCAGCGCCGCGATCGTCTGGCGCATCTGCTCGAGGTAGCGGGTGCAGCCGTCGCACTCGCTGAGGTGTACCTCGAAGCGAATCACCTCGGCGGCCGGCATCGTGCCCTCGAGGTACTCGGTGACCAGCTCGACCACCTCCCTGCAGGTCAGTCCAGGCTGAGTCAGGGGGTTCATGGAGTTGCCCCCTCCGCCTCATAGTGCTTTTCAAGTGCAGCTCTCACCTTTGACCTCGCGCGATGCAGGAGTACTCGTTGATTGGTCTCGGAGAGGTCGAGGGCGTTGCGGACCTCCTCCGCGGACCAGCCGCTGATGTCCCGCAGGGCGATCACATCGCGCTGCCTGGGTGGGAGCGCCGCGATCGCCTCCAGGAGTACCTGGCGCGCTGCGTCGGAGGAGAGGCGTTCCTCCGGCGGGCCCCAGTCGACGGGCGGGCGGGCCCAGGCGCCGGGCTGCTCCCCGCGGCGGCCCTGGAAACGGCTCGGCGGCACCGCGGGCTCGTCGCGCCCGTCGGGGTCGCGGCCCCGCAGCAGGGAGAACGGGAGGGTCCGGCGCTCGCGCTCGCCTCGCGTCCGGGCGGTGTTCAGCAGGATCGACGTGATCCACGTCTTGAGCGAGGAGCGCCCCTCGAAGCGATCGATGCCGTTGAGGACGGCCAGCCACGTGTCCTGGACGACCTCCTCGGCCACCGCCCGGCTCGGCACGTGCATCATCGCCAGGCGGAGCAACATCGGGCCGTAGGCATCGACGAGCTGCCTGAACGCCGCCTCGTCGCCGGCCCGCAGGCCCTCGAGCAGGCGCGCGTCGTCGTCGAGCGTGGCGGGCGTGCTCACGCCGCAATCCCTACCAGACTGGCGATGATGGGGCCAGCACGGGCCCAAGGGAGGGCGGCAGGCGCAAAAACCTTGACCTTTCGGGGCCTATCCCCTACTGTGGCGCCCCTCAAGGGCCCCCTCACGGAGGCCCGGAATGAACCCCCCACGAGTAACCCCACCCTCCAAGCCTCCAGAACGATCAACATGCCTATTGCCTTCAAAGAGTGGGCCGTCACGGTGCGCGCGCTGTCCGAGGGAGAGCAGCTGATCACCATGCGCAAGGGCGGCATCCGCGAGGACGACAAGCACTTCGAGCTCGAGCACGAGCAGTTCTTCCTCTACCCCACGTTCGACCACCAGCGCAACGACCTCGTTCGCCAGTCGCACCACCCCGAGCTGCGCCGGGCGCTCGAGGAGGGCGTCTGGCCAGACGAGGAGCCGCCGCCCCGGGCGCTGCTCCAGGACGGCGGGATCGCACAGCCCGACCGGGTCCGGATCCGGGCCTGGGCCGAGGTGGCGGACCATTGGACGACCGAGGACCCCCGCATCGTCGAGGGCCTGTCGCCGTTCCACGTCTGGACGCAGGACTACGCGCGCAAGCGCCTGGCCTGGAAGCGCACGCATCCGCTCCACGTGCTGCTGCTTCGCGTGCATCGCATCCCGCGGCCCGTCACGGTGCGCGTGCGCGACGAGTACCACGGCTGCCGCTCCTGGGTCGAGATCGATCGCGACCTGCCCTTCGAGGGGACCCCGGTGATGGCCGACGAGGAGTTCGAGCGCGCCGCCGCCGAGATCCGCTCGGTCTGCGGCGAGGCCGAGCCGGTCCCGGCCTAGAGTCAGCTGAGCGGGCCCGCTCCCTTCGACGAAACGATCCGTGCCGCCCGGCGCGCGCTGGTCGTGGGCGCGGGCGGGGGTGGCGACGTGGTGGGCGCGCTGGCGCTCGCGCGGATGTGCGAGGGCCTCGGCACGCCCTTCGTCCTCGGCGGCGTCGCGTGGGAGCGGCTTCCGATCGACCCCGAGCCGGGCCCGCGCCCGGTCGCGGAGATCAGCGGCGGGCGCCCGCTGGGCGAGCGTGCCGTGCTCGCGGACCCGGGGACGGCGACGAGCGGCGGCGTGCGCTTCTCGGAGTCCCTGATGGCGGAGCACCTCGGCTCCGGGACCGTCCTGGTCGACGTGAGCGCCGGGGCGCCCGGCGTGCGGACCGCACTCGAGGCCGCCTGTGAGGAGCTGGGCTGCGACCTGGTCGTGCTGGCCGACGTCGGCGGCGACATCCTGGCCACCGGGGAGGAGCCCGGCCTGGCCAGCCCGCTCTGCGACGCGGTGATGGCGGCCGGCGCCCGCTCGGCTGAGGTGCCCGCCCTGATCGCGGTGACCGGGGCCGGCTGCGACGGCGAGCTGACCCCGGCGGAGGTGCTGGGGCGGATCGCGGCCGCCGCGAGGGCCGGGGCGTGGGCGGGTACCTGGAGCCCGCCGGTCGAGATCGTGGACGAGGTCGCCGCGGCGGCGGCCGCGGGCCACACCGAGGCGAGCATGCAGCTGGTCCGATGCGCCCGCGGCGAGACCGGCCCGACGCCGATCCGTCGCGGCCGGCGAACGGTCGAGCTGACGCCGGTCGGCGCCCTCTCGTTCTTCCTCGAGGTCGGCCCGGAGCTGGGGGAGTACGCGCCCCTGGCGGACGTGGTCGCGGACGCGCCGACGATCGAGGAGGCGCGCGCGGCGCTGGTGGCCGGCGGCGTTCGGACCGAGCTGGACTACGAGCTCGAGCACGGCGCCACCGAAGGTACGGCGGCCCGAGCAAGCGACTGACGCTGCCTATACTCCGCCGCAAGCCACTGGCGTGCCACGGACGGCGCGCCGTCCAGGAGAGGGAATGTCACATCGCGGAGCTCGCAGGGTCCTCACGGCTCTCGCCTCCATCGCACTTGCAAGCCTCGCCGGCCCCGGCGCCGCCAGCGCTGACCCGCCCGGCCTCGGCACCTACCAGGACGACGACGGCCTCGGGTTCCGCAACATCGTCCCGCCCGGCTCCGACGGGGTCGTCTCCGCAGCCGAGGCCTTCGACTTCCTCGCGAACGGCACCCGCCCGCCGCACAACAACGACCAGCTCGACGAGTATGACGAGCTTCTCCAGGAGTCTCCGACGATCACGCCGACGGGGGTCGACACCTTCTTCAAGGACGCGAGCTTCGGCATCGCCCCCGGCGAGGTCGACGCGGAATACACGCCCGACTGCACCGAGACGACGCCCCCCGCGCCCAGCTCGCCGCACTGCGACGACGTCACGCTCGCGCGGGACGACTCCCATGGCGTGCCCCACGTCTACGGCGCCAACCGCGCCGCCGCCATGTTCGGCGCAGGCTACGTGGGCGCGGAGGACCGCCTCTTCTTCATGGACGTCGAGCGCCACCTCGGCCGCGCCGAGCTGTCCGAGTTCCTCGGCGGTTCAAGCATCGCCACGGACCGGGCCAACTGGCGCGCGGCACCGTACACGGACGCCGAGCTCGAGGCGCAGTTCGAGAACGCCGAGGAGTTCCGCCCCGAAGGGGGCGAGCAGGTCCAGCAGGACGTCCTGAACTACGTCGACGGCATCAACCAGTACATCGGCGAGGCGATCGCGGGAACCGGATCGGCGGTGGTCCCGGCCGAGTACAACCTTCAGATCGGCGCCCCTCCTGAGCCCTTCGAGCCCGCCGACATCATCTCGATCGCGTCGATCGTCGCCGGGCAGTTCGGGAAGGGCGGCGGCCGTGAGGTCCAATCGGCCCTCGTGCTGGAGGACGCGGTCGAGCGCTTCGGTGCCACCGAGGGCCGCGACGTCTGGTCCGACCTGCGCTCCCGCCTCGACGACGAGACCGAGACGACCGTCCAAGACACCCCCTTCCCGTACGGGGAGCCGCCCGCCAGCCCTAGCGACGTCGCCTTGCCCGATCCGGGGACCACGGTGCCCGAGCCGCTGAGCGCGCCGGGGACGCGACGGGCGAAGCCCGAGGGCAAGCCGATGTTCAAGGCCGACTGGGGGAACTTCGCCTCGAACGCGCTGCTCGTCTCCGCCGCCGAATCGGCCGGGGACGGTCCGGTGGCAGTGATGGGCCCGCAGGTGGGCTACTTCTCGCCGCAGATCCTCACCGAGATCGACATCCACGCCCCGACCACGGACGAGCACGGGCTCGGCGTGGACGCCCGTGGCGTCGGCTTCGCCGGGATCAGCATGTACGTGCTGCTCGGCCGCGGGACGGACTACGCGTGGAGCGCGACGTCGGCCAACCAGGACATCGAGGACACGTACGCGATGGAGCTGTGCGACCCCGCCAACCCGGGCGACCCCGGCGAGATGAGCGACACGGGCTACCGCTTCGAGGGCAATTGCGAGCCCTTCGAGGTCCTCGACAAGGAGCTGGAGTGGCCGTCGAGCGGCAGCACTCCCGCCGGCAGCGAGACGCTGCGAGCCCTGCGCACGAAGATGGGGATCGTCACCCACCGCGCGATGATCGGTGGGGAGCCCCACGTCTACACCCGGCTCCGCGCGACGTACATGCACGAGGCGGACTCCGCGGTCGGCTTCGCGCGCTACAACCAGCCGTCGACGATGGAGAGCGTCGCCGAGTACGAGGAGGCCGCGAACTCGATCGACTACACGTTCAACTGGTTCTTCGTCAACTCGGAGGAGATCTCGTACTTCAACTCGGGGGCGAACCCGATCCGGCCGGCGGACGTCGACCCGAACCTGCCGGTCATGGGCGACCTCGACAACGCCTGGCAGAGCTTCGATCCAGCGGACGTCACGTTCGACCGGGCCCCGGCCGCCGCGCACCCGCAGGTGACGGACCAGGGGTACATCTCGAGCTGGAACAACCGCCAGGCCCCGGCCTACAGCGGCTCCGACGACACGTGGTCGTACACGTCCGTGCACCGCGCCGAGGCGCTCAACGATCGGATCGAGGCGGGCATCGCAGACGCCGAGACCATGAGTCGCGAGGAGCTGGTCGATGCCATGGAGGATGCGGCGACGGTCGACATCCGCGGCGCCTACGTGGTTCCGGTGGCGCTGCGGGCGCTGAAGGAGGCCGACAACAACTCGAGCAAGCTGGACAAGGTCAAGAAGGCGCGCAAGGCGCTCAAGGCCTGGAGCCAGTCCGGAGCGCACCGCATCGACCGCGACGAGGACGGCACCTACGAGGACACGAAGGCCATCCGCTACATGGACGCCTGGTGGCCGCACCTGGTGCAGGCCGTCATGAAGAAGTCGCTCGGCGATGACCTCTACGCCTCGGCGCAGACGATGCAGGGCCTTGACAACCGGCCCGGAGCGTCGGGATCGGCCTACGGCGGCGGCTGGTACGGCTACGTCGAGAAGGACCTGCGACAGGTGCTCGGCGAGCCGGTCACCGACCCGTACTCCCGCGAGTACTGCGGCGAGGGGAAGAAGAAGGACTGTGGCAACAAGATCGCCAACTCGCTGAAGAAGGCCATGGAGGCGAAGTCCGACGAGGACATCTACGCCGACTTCCCGACGGCGGCGTGCTCGGCGCTGGCCACCACCCCCGACGCCCAGTGGTGCCGGGACTCGATCCGCGCGACGGCGGTCGGTGCGATCACGCAGCCGCCGATCGACTGGCAGAACCGCCCGACGTTCCAGCAGGTGGTCGAGCCGCTCAACGACGTGCTGACCCCTCCATAGGCGGACAATCCGGCACACCGACGGGTCGGGGCGGGGACTAAGCTCGAACCATGGCCTGGGTCGAGACCGAATCGCTCTCGTTCACCGCTCGTCACGAGAGCGATGACACCGAGGACGCGCAGCGCACCCTCGACGCGCTCGAGGACCTGCGCCTGCGCCTCGAGGACCGCTTCGACGAGGCGCCCGGCGACATAACCGTCGTCGTCCACCCCACCCCCGGCTGGCTGGCCGCGGCCCACCCGTTCCTGCCGCTCGCCCGCCTCGCCGCCGCCCCCGCCGGGCGTCGCTACCTGGCGGGCTGGGCGATGGCGACCGAGCTGCACGTCCTCAACGACGACTACCTGGAGCGGCGCTCCGCGGGCGAGGACTCGCGGGACGCGCTGCAGGGCACGGCGGAGCGCCTGTACGCCCAGCTGGTGGTCGCGACGAACGGCGACAAGCTGCCCCCGCCGTGGGGGGCAGGCGGGTTCTGGCGCTACCTGAGGTGGGCCTGGCTGGTGGAGGGGGCCGCCCAGTACTTCGCCGGTCAGACGGCCCTCTTCAGGGCCGCCGCCAACACGCGGATGCGGCAGGGGAAGCAGCCCGCCTTCCCCCCCTCGGCGCGGGACGCGATCATCCTCGGAGGCACCGTCTTCGAGCTGCTGGAGCGTGAGCGCGGGCGCGATGCCTGCCAGGTGCTCGCATCACGCTTCCACCGCGACGGCGCCCGCGGCAACCTGGAGCTGGCCTTCGACGCACCGATAGCCGAGATCGAGGCCGAGTGGCGGCGCTACCTGCGCGACGAGGTTCCCCGGACACGCTCGAGCGAGGAGTTCCTGACGCCCCCCGAGCTGCCCTCGCTCTAACCGGCCAGCTCGAGCAGGACCCAGACCACGCCGGCGGCGACCACCAGGGCGACCGCCATCCCGAGCGCCAGGCGAACTGCGCGCCCTTCGTCGGCGCCAGGCTCCGGAACCTGTGGGCCCAGCTCGGCGTCGCTGAGCAGGGCGAGGGCATCCTGCGCTGCCGCCTCGGGGACGAGGATGTCGCGGGGGCCGGCCGCCAGGAAGTCGGGCACGTCGAAGCCCCGCGTGCGCCGCTGCACGCTAGGGATGCCCTGGTCGAGCAGGATCCCCTGCACCAACTCGGCCTCAGCGAGGTTGCGCCCGCCGGCGACCCTCACCAGCTCGCCCTGCGTGTACTGCGGCTTGATCCGCCTCGCCCGCTCGTGGGCCTCCGTGATCGGCTGCTCGCCCTCGCGCCCGACGTAGACCAGCGGCATCCCGTCATCCGGGCAGAATCGCTCGTCGAGCGAGAACCGCCTGGCGCACTTGGGGCAGGCGAGCGGCTGGGCGTCAGGCGCCATCGAGGCCGACCTCCTCCACGTCGCCGCCGCGGATCGCGAACGACCGCACCACCGGGCGCTCGGGATCGGCGAGCGAGCAGATCAAGTGCAGGCTCTCGGGCAGCCCGCTCGCCTCGTTGATGTCGGTCTGCGAGGGAAAGGCCTCGCTGCGGGGATGCGAGTGGTAGAAGGCCAGCATCTCCTCGCCGCGGCGCGTCGGCGAGCTTGTAGATCCGGAACATCTCGTCGGCCGAGATGCGGTAACGCATCCGATGGGCGAACTCGTTCTCGGCGCGCTCGACGGCCCGCGCCTCGCCGTCGACGCCGGTCAGAACGCCGCAGCACTCCTCGGGCTCGGCCTCGCGGGCGTGGGCGACGATCTCCTCGATCAGCTCCGGGGGGATACGCATGGGGGCGAGGCTAGAGGATGGTGGTGCACCCGCCGGTGGCCCGCCCTAATACCAATCCGAACCCTGCTCGCGTGGGGGCTCGGAGACGTCACCCGCGGCCGTGCCCAGCAGGTCGGGGTCGTCCCGGCCCAGCTCCCAGAGCAGGTCGTCGAGGACCGGCGGGGTCAGACCCGCGGCTCCGGCGAGATCCTTGAGCGCGGCCCGCGTGGCCGCACGAACCTCGTTCAGCGGGCCGGGCGCCACCACGCCCGAGCGAAGCGCCAGCCGCATCAGCACGTTGTCGGCGCTGACCTCCCAGCTCTCGGGATCGGCGACGACGAGCCAGCCACGCCGCTCGCAGATCTTCGCGAACAGGAACGACTTCTTGGCCAGCGGATCGGCGTACGCCTCGTATGGCGCGAGCTCGGCAAGCAGCCCACGGGCGCCCGCGAGGCGTCCCTCGACGCCGTCGAGCAGGTGCTGCGCTGAGCCCCTGTGATCGCGCTCGAGCCCTGCCGCGAGGTCGCGCCAGAGGTCGGCGCGCCGATCCGGGCCCGCCACCGTCTCGCCCTCGGCCTCGAACCACCGCCTCACCTCACCGCCGCTGACGTCGAGCAGCCGCCCGGCTCTGAGGAGCCCGTCCTCGCGGCGGTGCGCGCGCAGCCCGAGCTCCCACATGAGTTCGCTGCCGGAGAAGGGGCCACGGCCGTCGACGAGGTGGCCGCTCGCGTAGCCGGTGCTGTGATCGACCGCGCAGAGGAAGATCGCCGCATCCGCGTCGGGGACGTGGTCGAACGATGGCGGCTGGTACGCGGCCGCCAGCTCCCGCACGCGGGCCGTCGCCTGGGCCAGTGCCTCAGACGTCGTAAGTGGCAAGCTCGAGCTTGTGGCCGTCGGGGTCGTCGAAGTAGAGGGAATGGACGTTTCCGTGGTCCTCGAAGCGCGTTTCCACACCCGCTTCGGGCAGGACGACCTGGGCTCGGTCGAACTGCTCGCGGTCGACCCGGAAGGCCACGTGCATGACACGGATGTCCTGGATGCCGGCGGCGCCGCCGGACCCCGGGTGCGACTCGGCCGGGAAGATCGCCAATCCGCTGCCCTCGGCGAGCATGAACATCGGGACGTGCCACTCCTCGTAGCGGCGCTCGAGGCCGAGGATCTCGGAGTAGAAGCGCGCGCTGCGCTCGAGATCGGCGACGGTGATCGCGACGTGGTCGATGCCCTGGGTGCGCAGGGGCTCCACGGCGCGACGCCCTACCACCAGACGGTGGAATCCACAGCCTCGAGCTCGTCCACGGACTTGGTGTAGACGCCCGAGGACAGGTACTTCCAGCCGTCGTCGGGTACGACGAAGACGGCGTTGCCCTGGTCCAGCTCGCCGGCGATCCGGACGCAGATGGCGGCGATCGCTCCGGCCGAGACCCCGGCGAACAGCCCCTCCTCGTGTAGCAGCCGCTGCGTCCAGACGATCGCGTCGCGGTTCGAGACCATGATCTTGCGGTCCAGCAGGGAGAGGTCGATGATCGGCGGGATGAAGCCGTCGTCGAGCGAGCGCAGGCCCTGCACGAGCTCGCCCTGCATCGGCTCCGCGGCGACGATCTTCGTCTCCGGGTCGTGCTCCTTGAGACGCCGGCCGACGCCCATCAGCGTCCCCCCGGTGCCGAGGCCGGCGACGAACGCGCTGACCTCCTCCAGCTCCTCGAGGATCTCGGGTGCGGTTCCCTCGTAGTGGGCTCGGGGATTCGCCTCGTTCCCGTACTGGTAGGGCATGAAGACGGACGGATCGGCCTCGGCCATCTCGAGCGCGAGCTCGACGGCGCCGTTCGATCCCTTGGCCCCCTCGGAGTAGACGATCTCGGCCCCGTACATCCGCAGCAACTCGGTCCGCTCCTCGGTGACGTTGTCGGGCATGACGACCTTGAGCGGGTAGCCCTTGCGGCGGCAGATCATCCCGAGCGAGATCCCCGTGTTGCCGGAGGTCGGCTCCAGCACGTGCTGCCCGGGCGCGATCGCGCCCTCGGCCTCGGCCGTCTCGATCATCGACTTGGCCACACGGTCCTTGACCGAGCCCGTGGGGTTCTGCCCCTCCAGCTTGGCGAAGATCCGCACGCCCTCCTTGGGCGAGAGGGTGGGCAGCTCGACCAGCGGTGTGTTCCCCACCGCCTCGACGAGGTCGCCATACCGGCCACCGCAGGGCCGGTTGAGTGTGCGCTCGTCCGGGCTCACGCTTTAGAAAGTGTAGTGCTGTCGGCCACGGCCGGGCCCGGGCTCTGAGAGGATCGAGCCCACGGAGGATCGTGAAGGGAATCGCCATCGACAGAGAGCCCGTGAACGGAGCACGCGACAGCCGCGAGGCGATCCTGGTGGCGGTCGCGAACGTGATCGCTCGAAGGGGTGTGCGCGGCCTGCGGGTCGAGGACGTGGCGGAGGAGGCGGGGGTGTCCGCCCCCCTCCTCTACTACCACTTCGACAATCGGGCCGGCCTGGTCAAGGCGGCGCTCGAACACGCCAGCGACCGCGCGCCGTCATCGGCCCTCTCCGAGCAGACCGGGGGGAACGGGCTCCAGGCGGTGTCCGAGGCGCTGCTGAATGAGCTCAGCGACCACCCCGACGTTCGAGCGAACGCTGTCGTCTGGGGCGAGGTCAGCGCGTCCGCGGTCTTCGAAGACGACCTTCGCGGCGACGTAAAGCGCGTGAACGACTGGTGGCGCTCCAACGTGGCGGACGGGATCCGCGCCGGGATCGCCGACGGTTCGATCCGCCCGGACGTCGAACCCGACGTCGCCGCCGATCTCCTCATCTCGCTGGTCGACGGGCTCTGCAACCGCTGGCTCGCCGGCACCATCGACCGGGATCGGGCCGTCCGCCTGCTCCGCGAGGCGCTCCGGGAGACATTGGCGCCCACGGAGGTATAGGCTGAAAGTCCTTCAGCCCGGCCGACGCCGCTCACCTCGTTCGGCTACTCGGTCAACACGACCGGTCCCGGCCAGCTGCCCGAACGCCCGGCCGTGGTCGACCAGCCGTTCGGCGCAGGCGAAGCCCTGGGCACTCGAGATCATGCGAAGGCTGAACGGGAGGGGCATCGTGCCCGTCTCGGCGACGCTCTAGTGCCCAGGCAGGGTATGTTCCCGCCGGCCGGGGCATTGGGGCCCCGCGAATAGAGAGGGAGTAGCGCGAAAATGAGAGGTTCTCGGCTCTGGTTGATCATGGGCTTGATCGCGGTCCTGGCCGCGGGAATGATCGTGGCCGGCTGCGGCGACGATGACGATGACGGCGGCGACACCACAACCGCCGGAGGCGGCACCGAGGATCTCGGCCTGATCGAGGAGGGCGTCCTCTCGGTTGGCGTCGACACGCCGTATCCGCCGTTCGAGATCGGCCAGCCGCCGGACATCACGGGCTACGACGTCGAGGTCATGAACGGGATCGCCGAGGAGCTGGGGCTCGAGCCCGAGTACACAGCCACCGGCTTCGGCACGATCTTCCGTGACACCGCGAATGGACAGTTCGATACCGCCGCCGCCGCGTCGGACATCACAGCGGAGCGTGAGCGGGTGGTCGATTTCGCCGATCCGTATTACGAGAGCTCGACCGGGCTCCTGGTCGAGGCCGGCTCGGACATCGCCTCGGTCGACGACCTTGGCGATGCGATCGTCGCCGTCCAGGACGGGACAACCCAGCAGGACTACGCGGAGGATGAGATCGAGACCGGTGAGGTTCGCGGGTTCCCCGAGGCGCCGAACGCGATCGCCGCCCTGGTGACGGGGCAGGCCGATGCCGTGCTGCTCGACCAGGCAACCGCGGTCGACGCGGTCGCGAGCGAGGACAGTCTCGAGATCGTTGAGGAGATCCCGACCGACGTCCTGCTCGGCTTCGCGGTCGCTCCGGACAATGACGCGCTGCGCGAGGCCATGAACGGGGCGCTCGCCACCCTGAAGGAGGATGGAACGATCACCGACCTCTATGCCGAGTACTTCGACGGAGCCGAGCCGCCGGAGTCAGTCCTGAGTGGAACCAACGAGCTGCTCTCGGAGTAGCGCTGAGCGCTGAGGCAAGTCCAGCAACGGATCGAGGGGGCGCCACAGGCGCCCCCTCGTGTGTCCGGCGAGCAGATGGCTTGGCTCCGGCGACCGACAAAGGAGAGAGATGGAGTTCATTCTCGATTACTACTTCAACACGACGATAGTCAAGGACAACTTCGGCTTCGTCGTCGATGGCTTCATCTTCACGATCAAGCTCTCGGTGGTCAGTGGTGTCCTCTCGCTCATCTGGGGGCTCGTTCTGGCGGTTCTGCGCCAGCTTCCGGGTCGAGCGCTCGCACCGGTCCGGTGGATCACGATCGGCTACATCGACGTCTTTCGCGGGATCCCGGCGCTCCTCGTCCTGTTCCTGATCTCCGGCTTCCTCGCAGCCGGTCAGGCCGATGGCCTCCTGCCGGAGTGGATAGGGCTTCCCACCTGGTTCGGCGAGCCCACATGGTTCTGGTACGGCGTGATCGGCCTGACCTTGACCTACGGGGCCTACATGGCCGAGGTCTACCGGGCGGGGATCGAGGCGGTGGCTCCAGGGCAGATGGAAGCGGCGCGCTCGCTCGGCATGAGCCACGGGCAGGCGATGCGCTTCGTGATCGTCCCCCAGGCAGTCAATAAGGTGATCCCGCCGCTGCTCAACGACTTCATTGCGCTGATGAAGGACACCTCGCTCGTCTACGCGATCGGTGGCGCCGAGGTGGTCGACGCCGGCTTCGATGTCCAGTCGGACACGTTCAACGGCTCGGCCCTAACGCTGGGTGCGATCTTCTTCCTGCTGGTCACCATCCCGCTGGCTCGCCTCGTCGACCACCTCATCGCCCGCCAGCAGCGCCGCACGCAACGCGGCGGTGGAGCTGAGCCACCTCCGCAGCCGACGATCGCCGGTGCCGGCGTTCATGGGGCCGGGTAAGGTCGAGCGACACGGTGGAAGCAGCGCAGCAACCCGAGAACCCTCCGTCCGGGGGACCAGCGCTACGGCTCGAGGGCGTCCACAAGAGCTTCGGGGCGCTTCACGTGCTCCGCGGGTTGAACCTCGAGGTTGAGCGAGGCCACGTGGTCTGCGTGCTGGGCCCGAGCGGCTCCGGCAAGTCAACCCTGCTGCGCTGCATCAACCTGCTCGAGCCGCCCGACGAGGGCCGGATCGTGGTCGGCGGCAAGGACATCACGGCCCACCATCACGGCGAGGCCGAGGACCTCGACTACGTGCGGCGCCGGGTTGGAATCGTGTTCCAGCAGTTCAACCTGTTTCCGCACAAGACCGCGCTCGAGAACGTCAGGCTCGCCCAGACGAAGGTCCTCGGCCGCTCCGCCGGCATAGCCGAGGCGCGGGCCAGGACCCTGCTCCAGCGCGTCGACCTCGCCGAGAAGGCAGACGAGTATCCGGAGCGTCTCTCCGGCGGGCAGCAGCAGCGGGTCGCGATCGCCCGCGCGCTGGCCATGGATCCCTACGTGATGCTGTTCGACGAGGTCACGTCGGCGCTCGACCCCGAGCTGGTCAAGGAGGTGCTCGACGTGATGCGCGAGCTTGCCGACGAGGGCATGACGATGATCGTCGTAACCCACGAGATCGGCTTCGCTCGCGACGTCGCCAACCGCGTCGTCTTCATGGACGAGGGCGTGGTGGTCGAGGAGGGGCCTCCTGCCGAGGTCCTCGGCAACCCCCAGCACGAGCGAACGAAGCGCTTCCTCGGGCTGGTCCTGGAGGCGTAGCTACCGCGTCACACACTACGACAGCCTCGGCGCCGTGGTCGCGAAGCACTGAGGGTCAGCGGGCCAACGCGGCCCGCAAGGTCCGGACCACGTGCCCGGGCCGGTCGCGCAGCATCCGCCACGTGAATCGCAGCACCCGGTAGCCCCGAAGTGGAGCCAGGCGTCGCGCTCGCGGTCGGACTCGAACTTCCCCCGTGTCCCGTGGGTCTTGAAGTCGTCGACCTCAACCACGAGGCGCGCCTCGGGCCAGACGGAAGTCGACCGTGTAAGGGCCGATGACCTGCTGCGGCAGCGGGCTCGGCAGTGCGTGCCGGCGGCAGATGGCCGCGAGGCGGCGCTCGAGGACGCTGAAGGGTGGTACCGCTCCGTCTCCGATCGGGCCGAGGTCATAGCGATGGTCGAGCGCTCGGGACCGGTGCGCTCCCACTCATCTTCGGTGCCGGATCGGCGTACCGTCCCGACACCTCGGGCCGCCTTCGTTGCCCGCATGCCCCGCGGATCACGGTTTGCTGCTCGAGGAGGCTCCTGAGCGGTCAGACGATGCTCCGGGATCCCGCTTACGCAGCCGGCCCGCGCTCAGGACTTGACGTCGATCGGCCCTGACGGCGGTGAGCGCATTCCCACAGCCGAGCCGCGTGGACGCGCCAGCACTCGATCTCGGCGCCCCTGCGGCGACGGCGGCGAGCCACCGCCCGCGCTTCCTCGAGCATCGCCTGAGGCCCTCTGCCGGCGCCACGACGCCGACGCCGGAGGGCCACAGAGCTTGGCCCCTTCACCGTGGACTTCCTCTGGCTCCGTCAGCCCACGCGGCACGGCGTCGACCAGCGCGAGACGCCGTATCGCACCCTCGGCCAGCCGCGCGATCGCGCCGTCAAGTCCGCCCGCGTCGCCTGCTGGTCGCTCGTGGCTATCGACGCGAGGCGCCTTACGTGGCGCCAGCTCAGTACGACCCCAAGCAGGTGGTCAGCACTTGGCGCCGCGCTGGTGCTACTAGCGGCCGCCGGCCATCGCCGGCAGGATCACGATCGTGTCGGAGTCCGACGCCGGGGTCGAAAGGCCCTCCAGGACGCGCACGTCCTCGTCGTTCAGGTAGACGTTGACGTAGCGGTTGAGCTCGCCGTCGTCGCCGAAGAGCTGCTCGCGGGTGTCCGGGTGGGCCTCGGCGAGCGCGGCCAGGACCTCGCCGACCGTCCCCCCGCCGGCGACCACCTCGGCCTCGCCGCCCGTCTTCGAGCGCAGCACCGGGGGGATCTTCACGGTGGGCATGGCCTGAATCTAGTGGAGGCGGGCTCAGCCGAGCGCGGGGGTCTCCTCGCGCGCCGAGGCGCCGCAGAAGAGCTCGTAGTCGGGGAACTTGCCCATCTCCTCGGGCGGGATGTCCTCACCGGCGGGGCCGCAGATCGGACAGTCGGGGTCGCGGCGGACCTTGAGCTCGGTGAACCGCGTGCCCAGCGAGTCGTAGAGGAGCAGCCGGCCCTTCAGCGGCTCGCCGATCCCTGCCGCCAGCTTGATCACCTCGTTCGCCTGGAGTAGGCCCATCACGCCCGCCATCACGCCCAGCACGCCGTTGGCGCCACAGCTCGGCGCGAGCTCGGGCGGGGGCGGCGTCGGGAAGAGGCAGCGGTAGCAGGGGCCGTCGAACGGGATGAAGGTCGAGATCTGACCCTCGAAACCGAGGATGGACGCCGAGACCACCGGCTTGCGAAGCCGCACCGAGGCGTCGTTCAGGAGGTAACGCGTCGGGAAGTTGTCGGCGCCGTCGACGATGATGTCGTAGGGCTCGATCAGCTCGAGGATGTTGGAGGCGTCGAGCCGTAGGTTGTGCTCGACCACCTCGACGTCGGGGTTGAGCGCGTTGATCGCGGCCTTCGCCGACGCCGTCTTCGGCTGGCCGACGGTCTTCGTCGAGTGGATCACCTGGCGCTGGAGGTTCGACTCGTCCACGACGTCGTCGTCGACGATCCCGAGGGTGCCGATACCGGCGGCGGCGAGGTAGAGGGCGGACGGGGCGCCAAGGCCGCCGGCGCCCAGCAGCAGCACCTTCGCGTTCAGCAGCTTCACCTGCCCCTCGACGCCGACCTCGGGAAGCAGCGTGTGCCGCGAGTAGCGCATCCGCTGGTCCTTGGTGAGCGCGTGCTTGGCGACCACCGGCAGCTCGGCGTCGATCCAGCCCACGATGCCCTCCTCGATCACGGCGACGTTGGAGTAGCCCAGCGACTGAAGGGCGTCCGCGGCGCGCGAGGAGCGGTTGTCCGTGCGGCAATAGAGGAGCAGTCGCCTGGACGTGTCCGGCGCGAGCTCGTCGATCCGCTCGAGCAACTCGCCCTGGGGCACGTGCTCGGCCTCGGCCAGGTGCGCCTCGTCCCACTCGTGGGGCTCGCGTACGTCGATCAGGAGGGCGTCACCGGCGGCGATCTCCTCGCGCGCGGCATCGCGCGAGATCAGGTCGATCCTCTCCTTGATCTGCTCGATCGGCTCGGCGGTCGTGGCCACGTCGGTCCCTTCCGGAAGCGGAATCCCCGAATCCCTATCGGGATTTGGGTAGTTACTTCAGAAAGTGTAGCGCAGGCCCGGCCGTCCGCCCGATCCCCGCCGCAGGTCAGAGCCCGGGCTTCAACACCATGTCGAGCACGATCAGGATCAGGATGACGAGCTCGATGCGGGAGATGAGGAAGACCCTCGAGATCCGCGCCTGAACCTCGGGATCCTCGGGCCCCTTCTCCGCGCCGAGCTTGCTGATCCGGCCCGTCTCCGGCCCGAGGAACGCCGAGCCCGTTATCGCCGAGGCCAGGAACGCGATGAGCCCGGCCGTCACCCAGAACTGCGAGAACTCGAAGACCTCGCTGTCGATCACGAGCAGCACCCCGAAGACGGCGACCAGGAGTGACGCCGGAGTCAGCAGGCGCAGGCCAAGCCATTCGACGTCGGCGGTGAACTGGATCATCCGCTCGGGCCCGGCCCCTCGCGCCCTCAGCGCGAAGCACTGGAGGGCGACGTCGGTCCCGACCCAGACCGCGACGAACAGTAGATGGCCGAAGAGTAGAAATTCGTAGTAGCTCATGCCCGGAACCTATCCGGGCCGGCGGACCCCTGACCCGCTTCGACTACGCGAGCGACGGGCGCATCTGCCGCAGGCGCCGGACCCGCTCCTCGATCGGCGGGTGGGTGGAGAACAGCTTCGCGATGCCGCCGCCCGAGAAGGGCTTGACGATGTACAGCGGCTCGGTCGCCTGGTTGACCTGCATCGGGATCGCCTTCGCCCCCTCCTCGAGGCGCAGCAGCGCCGAGGCGAGCGACTCGGGGTTGCCGCAGATCTCGGCGCCCGTGGCGTCGGCCGAGTACTCGCGCTGGCGCGAGATCGCGAGCTGGATCAGCGACGCGGCGATCGGAGCCAGCAGGACCATCGCGAGGTTCGCGATCAGCGACAGCGGCGACTCGTCGTCGCCGCCGAACCAGAGGAAGAAGTACGCGAGGTAGGTGATCATCGCCCCGATCGCCGATGCGACCGACTGGGTGAGGATGTCGCGGTTGCTCGATGTGCGCCAGCTCGTGGGCGATCACGCCGCGAAGCTCGTCCTCGGAGAGGAGCTTGGTGATCCCCTCGGTGACCGCCACGGCCGAGTGCTTCGGGCTGCGCCCCGTCGCGAACGCGTTCGGCTGGTCGGAGGGGATCATGTAGAGGCGCGGCATCGGCAGGCCGGCGCGGGTGGTCAGCTCGCGAACCATCTGGTACAGGCCCGGTGCCTCCTCCTCGCTGATCGGCTTGGCCCGTGCGCTGGCGATCGCGATCTTGTCGGAGAACCAGAAGGCGACCAGGTTCATGACGAGCGCGATCGCGAGGAACACGCCGGCGATCTGGATCCCGCCGATCGCGTAGCCGATCGCGACCAGCAGGCCGCCGAGGGCGGCCATCAGGATCGTCGTGCGCAGGGCAGCGGCGGCGTTCGATCTACGGGTGGTGGTCATCGCGGGGTTAGTCCTCCTGAGGGGTCATCAACGCACTCAACATTCTGACGGACGCGTTCGCCCGGCTCATAGGGGCCAGTCCCTATTTGTCACTGGGGTCTGGACCCCTTCCGCCGGTCGGCGGTCTCGGCTCCGCCGCACGCTCCCCCGATACTTAACCCGGCCGATGCGAAGCCGCAACCTACTCACCCAGGTCCTGGTCGCGAACCTGCTCGTGATCGTCGCCGCCGTCGTCGCCTCCGCCCTGGCCGCGAACCCCGACCTGAACCTCGGCAACGACCCGCAGGCCGGGATCGTGCTGGGCCTCGCGGTCGGGCTCACGATCCTCGTCAACGTGATCATGCTCCAGCGCCGGTTCCGCCCCCTCGAGCGCCTGGTGGACGAGATGGAGCGGGCGGACCTCTCGCGGCCGGGCGCAAACCTCGGCCAGCTCGAGCCGATGGACGGCCCCGAGGAGGTGCAACGGCTGCACCAGGCCTTCCGCCGCATGCTCGAGCGCCTGGAGGCCGAGCGCCGGCGGGCTGCGACGGTGGCGCTTTCGGCCCAGGAGGAGGAGCGCGCCCGGGTCGCCCGCGACCTGCACGACGAGGTCAACCAGTCGCTCACGGGGCTGCTGTTGCGCCTGGAGGCCGTGCGTGACCGCGCCACGCCCGAGCTGGCGCGGGAGCTGGCCGAGACCAAGGCCCTGGCGAACCAGGCCATGCAGGAGCTCCTGACGCTGGCCCGGGCGCTGCGGCCCACCGCGCTCGACGACCTGGGCCTCAACGCCGCGCTCTCGGCGCTGGTCGACGAGCTGGGGCGAAAAAGCGGGATAGAGACGAGCTTCGACGGAACCGGGGAGTTGACGGACGTGCCCATGGACGTGCAGCTCGTCACCTACCGCGTGGCGCAGGAGGCGCTCTCGAACGCAACCCAGCACTCGGGTGCGGATCAGATCGACGTGCTCGTAGCGCGTGACGCGGAGGGCGTCGAGCTCGCCGTAAGCGACGACGGCGAGGGCTTCACGTTCGAGCAGGCGACGCGCGGGCTTGGGATCGGGGGCATGCGTGAGCGTGCCCTGCTCGTCGGCGGGGACCTGACCGTGGAGTCTCGGCCGGAAATTGGCACAAGGGTTCGGCTCCTCGTGCCGATAAGAGAGGACGATGACGACGATGCTCGCCCCCCGGGGGCATGAAACAGAGAACGATGTAATGCGGATCCTGATCGCCGACGACCACGGGATCGTGCGCTCCGGCCTGCGGATGCTGCTCGAGGGCCAGGAGGGCATGGAGGTGATCGCCGAGGCCTCCGACGGAGCCGAGGCGCGCGACCTCGCGATCCGGGAACGCCCGGACCTCGCGATCCTCGACGTGAAGATGCCCAAGCTGACGGGCCTCCAGGCCACGCGGGAGATCCGCGACCAGGCGCCCGACGTCTCGGTCCTGATCCTCTCGATGTACGACGACGAGCGCTACCTCTTCGAGGCGCTCAAGGCCGGCGCCTCCGGGTACGTCCTGAAGGCACAGGCCGACACCGACCTGATCGAGGCCGTCCACGCGGTCGAGCGCGGCGAGCCCTTCCTGACGCCGGAGGCGCAGCGGGCGCTGATCAAGGACGTGCTGGGCCAGGCCACGAGCCGCGAGGAGGAGCTGACCCCGCGCGAGCAGGAGGTCGTGAAGCTGGTCGCCGAGGCGCACACGAACAAGGAGATCGCGGAGATCCTCCACCTCTCGGAGAAGACGGTCGAGAACCACCGCTCGAACGCGATGCGGAAGCTCGGGATGCGCGACCGGGTCGAGCTGGTGCGCTACGCGATCCGCAAGGGCCTGATCGAGCCCTAGGGCCAGCCCCCCGGTCGCAGGGAATACCGACCCATAAGCTAGGATTTGGTCGAGATGCTGTTCTCGACGAAGGCTGAGTACGGCGTGCGGTTGATGGTCGAGTTGGGCCGCCGCGCGGGCGAGAGCCCGGTGGACGAGGCGCCCCCCGTGGCGCTGGGCACCGTGGCCGACTCGGAGAGCCTGCCGCTGTCCTACATGGAGCACCTGGTCGCAAAGCTGCGCGATGCCGGCCTCGTGTCCTCGGTGCGTGGGGCGCACGGCGGCTACCGGCTCGCCCGCGCTGCCTCCGAGATCGAGATGCTCGAGGTGGTCCAGGCCCTCGAGGGACCGATCACCCCGATGGAGTGCTTCCAGGTCGACGGCGGCGATGGCCGGGTGCTCTGCTCCCACGAGACCGACGGCGACCAGGCCTGCGCCACCAAGCTTCTGTGGACCCGCGTCCAGGGCGGGATCTCCAAGGCCCTGACCGGGACCTCGCTGGCCGAGCTCGTCGACTTCGCGGACCAGCACTCCGAGCCGCCTGCCGTCGCGGGCACCGCGGCGTAGCCGGCGGCCCGCCAACCCTCGAACCCCCACCCAAAACGGAGCTTCATGTCTGACCTCAAGATCACCGACCTTCACGTCGCCGCCGAGGACAAGGAGATCCTCAAGGGCCTCGACCTCGAGGTCTCCAAGGGCCAGATCCATGCCCTTATGGGCCCCAACGGATCCGGCAAGTCCACGCTCGCGAACGCGATCATGGGCCATCCCGCCTTCGAGATCACCGAGGGCACGATCGAGTTCCTGGGCGAGGACGTGACCGAGGCCGACCCCGAGGAGCGCTCGCGGATGGGCCTCTTCATGGCTTTCCAGTACCCGGTGGCGATCCCCGGCGTGACGGTCGCCAAGTACCTGCGGATGGCCGTCAACGCCCACCGCGAGGCGCGGGGCGAGCCCGAGATCAAGCTGAAGGACTTCCGGGCCTCCACCGAGGCGGCGATGGAGCTGGCCAACATCCCGAAGGAGTTCTCCTCCCGTTACCTGAACGACGGCTTCTCGGGCGGCGAGAAGAAGCGGATGGAGATCCTCCAGCTGGCGGTGCTGCAGCCCCAGATGGCCGTGCTCGACGAGACCGACTCGGGCCTCGACATCGACGCGCTGCGAGTCGTCGCCGACGGCGTCAACCGCGTCGCCGGCCCCGACATGGGCGTGCTCATCATCACCCACTACCAGCGGATCCTGCACCTGGTGAAGCCGGACGCCGTCCACGTGATGTTCGACGGCCGGATCGTCAAGGAGGGCGGCCCCGAGCTGGTCGAGACGCTCGAGGAGAAGGGCTACGGCTGGATCCGGGAGGAAGTCGAAGCAGCGGCATGAGCGCGGTGCCGGAGACCGCCGCCTTCCCCCTCGAGAAGGTCCGAGCGGCCTTCCCGGCGCTCCAGCGCGAGGTCAACGGCAAGCCGATCGCCTACCTCGACTCCGGCGCGTCCTCGCAACGGGTCCTCGCCTCGATCCAGGCGGTGGACCGCTACGAGCGGGCCCACCACTCCAACGTCCACCGCGGCTCGCACACGCTCTCGGCCGAGGCGACCGCCGCCTACGAGGGCGCCCGCGCCACGGTCGCCGACCACATCGGCGCCGCCGACCGCCGCGAGGTCGTGTTCGTCCGCAACGCGACCGAGGCGATCAACCTGGTCGCCCGCGCCTGGGGCGACGCGAACGTCGGCCGGGGCGACCGGATCGTGCTCACCGAGATGGAGCACCACTCGAACATCGTCCCCTGGCAGCAGCTCGCCGAGCGCGCCGGGGCCGAGATCGACTGGGCGCCCGTTACCGACGAGGGGCTGCTCGACCTGGACGCGCTGGCCGCCCTGCTCGAGCGGCGGCCGAAGCTGGTGGCCGTCACCCACGTGTCAAACGTGCTCGGGACGGAGAACCCGATCGCCGAGATCGCCCGCCTCGCCCACGACGCCGGCGCCCTGGTGCTGGTGGACGGGGCGCAGGCGGCCCCGAAGCTGCCGCTCGACATGGCCGAGCTCGGGGTGGACTTCTACGCGCTCACCGGGCACAAGGCCTACGCGCCGACGGGGGTCGGGGCGCTGTGGGGCCGGCTCGAGCTGCTGGACGCGATGCCCCCCTTCCTCGGGGGCGGCTCGATGATCCGCAAGGTGACGAAGGCTGGTACTTCGTACGCCGATGTTCCCGCGCGATTCGAGGCCGGGACGCCGGCGATCTCGCAGGCGATCGGCCTCGCCGCCGCCTTCCGCTGGCTCGACGCGCTCGGCATGGACGCCGCGCTCGCCCACGAGCGTGAGGTCGCCGACTACGCGCTGGAACGGGTTGGCGAGGTGCCCGGGCTTCGCGTCTTCGGTCCCCCCCGCTCCCCCGACCGGGTCGGCCCGGTGAGCTTCGAGCTGGAGGGCGTGCACGCCCACGACGTCTCCGAGATCCTCGACCGCCACGGCGTTGCGGTCCGCGCGGGCCACCACTGCGCGCAGCCGCTGATGGACCGGTTCGGGATCACCGCCACCGCGCGCGCCTCGTTCGGCGTCTACACGATCACCGAGGAGATCGACCGGCTGGTCGAAGGGCTGCTCGACGCGCGCCGGGTCTTCGGGGTCGACTGAGATGTAGGCTCACCCCGTGCGAGGGGTGAGGAGTGTCGCGCTGGCCGCGGCGATCTTGTGCTTTGCGGCAGGGAGCGCTGCCGCCCAGGAGAACGCGCCAGGGCAGGGCGGCGAGCGCAACGCGGATCGGAGCTCGGAGGACGCCGGCGCCGATGAGCCGGCGGTCGTGCGGGTCGGGGCCCTTATCAACGACATCCAGCAGCTCGACCTCCAGTCCCACTCCTACAACGTCGACATGTACATCTGGTTCAAGTGGGACGACCCGAACATCGACCCGGCCCGCTCGTTCGAGTTCCTGAACGCGTTCGAGTTCTGGGGGCACATCCTCACCTACGAGACCGGGAAGCCCCAGGTCCTGCCCGACGGGTCCTACTACCAGGTGATGCGCAACCAGGGCAAGTTCAACACGAAGCTGCCACTCGAGCGATACCCGTTCGACACCCAGCACCTGGTCGTCGCGATCGAGGATTCGACGGCGGCCGAGGACGAGCTGGTGTACGTGCCGGACGAGGAGCCGATCTCGCTCTCGCGCGACCTCTCGATCCCCGGCTGGGACATCGGCGAGCCGACGCTGGAGGTGACCTCGAACGAATACGACTCGAACTTCGGGGATCCCCGGTTCGAGGACATCACCTACTCGCGGGCGATCATCGACCTGCCGCTCACCCGCCCCGCCGGCACCTACGCCTTCAAGCTGCTGCTCCCGATGCTGCTGGTGGCGCTGACGGCGGCGCTCTCGCTGTTGCTGCACCCACGCTATGTCGAGGGGCGGATCGGGATCGGGATCACGGCGCTGCTCACCCTGGTCGCACTGCAACTCACCAGCAACTCGAGCCTCCCCGAGGTCGACTACCTGATCCTGCTCGACAAGCTCTACATCGCCTCCTACGCGTTCGTGGTGCTGACGATGGCGGTGATCGTCAAGAACTCGTGGGTGGACGCCGAGGGGAGCGTCGCGCAGGCACGGCGGGCCGACCGCCAGGGGCTGGCCTGGTTGACGGGCATCTACGTCGTCGTCGTCACCGTGCTGATGGTCACCACCCTGGCCTGAGCCGGCCCACCGGCTACCGTTGAGCGGGTGGACGACCTCTACCGCGAGAACATCCTCGACCACTACAAGCGCCCGCGGAACTTCGGGCGCCCCGAGGACTTCGACCTCGAGTTCGAGGACACCAACCCGTTCTGCGGCGACGAGCAGCACGTGTTCATCACCCTCGACGCCGACGGGCGGGTCGCCGACGTCGCGTTCGAGGGCAAGGGCTGCGCGATCTCGACCGCGGCAACGTCGATGCTCACCGAGGAGCTTCAGGGCAAGACTCCCGAGGAGCTGCTGCGCCTCGAGAAGGACTTCGTCCTGGACCTCTTGGGCATCGACATCTCGGCGACGCGGATGAAGTGCGCGCTCCTGGGCCTCAAGGTGGTGAAGTCGGCAGCGCTCGGCGAGCTCGCCGACTGGGAGGACGAGGGCGAGCGCGGCGACCCAGCCGAGGCGGAGGTCCTCTAGGCGCTCACCCCAGGGGGCGCGACCACCCCCCGGACGTGCGGGTTTGGGCACTCGGGCGGGTGGTCACGGCGGGCCAAGGATGCCGGTTGATCACCCGGGCTTGAGCGAAGTGCCCCAGGCGCCGATCCCTAGATGGACGTGAAGCATCGGCTCGGAGTCCTCGCCATCGCGGCCGCCCTCGGGGCCGGCCTGACGGCGCCTGCCTCGGCGGGCCCGGGCGCCCCGGAGGTCCGCACGTTCTCCTCCGGGGACAAGGCGGAGCTGGTGAAGACGATCCCGATCACCCGCGAGCGCGGGGCGAAGCCCAAGGTCGTGATGCGCATCGACGCGGGCAAGGTCGGGCCCGGTGGAGGCCGGCGACCGGTTCCTCGCCGGCGGCGAGGTCGAGGTGACGACCTGCCTCGACGGCCCGACCGGCAACGACATCTGCGTCGGCAAGTCCTACCCGTACGACCCCCACGTCGCGGCCAAGGTGGTGCTCGCGCGCAACGCCGGCTCCACCCAGGGCGAGGTGATCGCCGACGCCCGAGCGCTGGAGTGCTCGCAGCATCACCCCAACCGAAACCACCACTGCGTGCTGGCGCTGCCGATGCGGCCCTGGGTCGCCGAGGAGGACTGCACCGGCTGCCACGTCAACCTCGTGATGACCGCCTGGAAGTCCGGGCAGGCCCGCGATGGACACCAGCTCGTGATCGGCGCCCACAGCTCGAGCTCGCGGATCGAGCAGGACAAGGGCCGGCTGAGCCTCGTCCGCTTCCGGAACGGCGCCCTGCCGCGCGACACGCGAGCCAAGCTCGGGCAACCGCGCGTTCCCGACGCGTGCCGATCAGCCAGCGAGTCGGGCGGCACGAACTACACGTTCGTGCGCTCGCTGAAGCTGAACGGCCTCAAGGCCGGCGACGAGATCTAGGTCGACGCGATGACGAAGACCTCGATCGGCAGCGTGCCCTACAACGTCCTGCTGGCGAGCGAAGGTCTACCTGGCCCGCGGGAGGAAGGCGCTGCGACCACGTAGGGACCGTCCAACTTCACCTCGCCCGACGGCCAGCTCTCGGAGCTGAACGGGTTCAACTGCACGCACGGGCGCTCGGCGCACCGCAGCCCCTGCGTGTCGCCCGAAGCTGGGGGTCGCGCGGATCACCGAGAACATCGGCGAGCATCCACGTCATCGTGCCTCATCGCGGCCAAGGCGATGACGAACGAGAGCAACGCCGGCAGCTGGCGGCCGGGCGACAAGGCCCACGTCAAGCAGAGCTGGCTGCGGGTCTTCGTCCACCGGCAGTAGCGCTGAGCGGCCGACGGTGCCGCGTGGCAGTAGCCGGGGCGAACAGGCCCGAGGCGGCCGGGCACATCGCTAGAATCCCGACCTCAGAAGTAGGAATATTTTGCCCGAGGTCATGGTCTGCAAGAGCAAAGAGCTTCCGGCCGGCGCGATGCGCCTGGTCGAGGCTGATGGTCGCAAGATCGGCGTCTTCCGCTGCGAGGACGGCGGCCTGGTCGCGATCGAGGACCGCTGCTCGCACGACGACGGCCCCCTGGCCGAGGGGGAGTTCGACCCGGCCGCCTGTACAGTGGAGTGTCCGCGCCACGGCTCCCTCTTCGACCTGAGGTCGGGCCGCCCGAAGACGCTCCCGGCGTTCAAGCCGGTGGCGGTGTTTGAGGTCACCGACGACGGCGACAAAGTGAAACTGGAGGTCTGACGACCAGATGGCAACGCCCGAGACAGCCGTATCCGAGAAGCAACTGACCGAGGCCGAGACCGGGCTGAAGGAGATCGGCTCCGACTACAAGGAGCGCTTCGGCTTCTCCGACCCCGAGACCGGCTACGCCTACAAGGCGCCGAAGGGGCTCTCGCGCGAGCTGGTCGAGTCGATCTCCGAGTACAAGCAGGAGCCGCAGTGGATGCGTGAGTTTCGGCTGAAGGCGCTGCGAGCACTTCGAGGACCGCCCGACCCCCACCTGGGGCGGCAACCTGGGCCAGATCGACTTCGACGACATCCATTACTTCGTCCGCGCGTCCGAGCGCTCGGAGCGAAGCTGGGACGAGGTCCCCGACGACATCAAGAACACCTTCGACAAGCTCGGCATCCCCGAGGCCGAGCGCAAGTTCCTCTCGGGCGTTGGCGCGCAGTACGAGAGCGAGTCCGTCTACCACCAGGTGAACGAGAAGCTCGAGGCCCAGGGCGTGATCTTCACCGACATGGACACCGCCCTTCGCGAGCACGAGGACCTCGTCCGCGAGTACTGGGCGACGGTGATCCCGCCGAACGACAACAAGCTCGCCGCGCTGAACTCCGCCGTGTGGTCGGGCGGCTCGTTCGTCTACGTGCCGAAGGGCGTCAAGGTCGAGATGCCGCTCCAGGCCTACTTCCGGATCAACACCGAGAACATGGGCCAGTTCGAGCGCACGCTGATCATCGCCGAGGAGGGCTCGGACGTGCACTACATCGAGGGCTGCACCGCGCCCGTCTACTCGACCGACTCGCTGCACTCGGCCGTCGTCGAGATCGTCGCCAAGCCGGGCTCCCGCGTCCGCTACACGACCGTCCAGAACTGGTCCCAGAACGTCTACAACCTCGTCACCAAGCGGGCCGTCGCCTACGAGAACGCGACCATGGAGTGGGTCGACTGCAACCTCGGCTCGAAGCTGACCATGAAGTACCCGTCGATCTACCTCCTCGGCGAGCAGGCCCACGGCGAGATCCTCTCGATCGCGTTCGCCGGGCTCGGGCCAGCACCAGGACGCCGGCGGGAAGATCATCCACGGCGCGCCGAAGACGACTTCGTCGATCTTCTCGAAGTCCATCTCCAAGGACGGCGGCCGCGCCACCTATCGCGGGCTGCTCGAGGTTGCCGAGGGCGCGACCGAGTCGCGCTCGAAGGTGGTCTGCGACGCCCTGCTCCTGGACGAGGATTCCCGCTCGGACACCTATCCCACGATCCGGATCGACGAGTCCGACGCCAACGTGGGCCACGAGGCCTCGGTCTCGAAGGTCGGCGAGGACCAGCTCTTCTACCTCCAGGCCCACGGGCTGGACGAGGAGGAGGCGTCGAAGATGATCGTCAACGGGTTCATCGAGCCGATCGCCAAGGAGCTCCCGATGGAGTACTCGGTTGAGATGAACAGGCTGATCGAGCTGCAGATGGAGGGCTCGATTGGCTAGTGCCGCCGGCACCGGAATCGAGCCCGGGTGGCTCACTGAGAGGCGCCGGACAGGCGCCTCTCGCGCGGAGGAGCTGGCGCTTCCGACCCAGAAGGACAAGGGCTGGGAGTTCACCGACCTGGCGGGGCTCGACCTCGACGCCTACGCACCGGCGAGCCCGTCCCTGACGGGCCTGGACGAGGTCGACGACGGCGTCGTCGTGATGCGCCTCGCGGATGCGGCCGACCGCCACGGGGCGCTCGTGGGCGCCCGGCTGGGCAGCCTCGTCCCCGCCGACGACCCGTTCGTCGCGCGCAACGACGCGAGCTGGCGCGATGGCGTGCTGGTCTACGTCCCGCGCGGCGCGCGCCTCGCCGAGCCGCTTCACCTCGAGGTCGCCGGCGCGGCCGGAGACGAGATCAACTGGCGGGTGCTCGTGGTGCTCGAGGAGGGTGCCGAGGCCGAGGTCTGGGAGCGCTACGGCTCTGACGGCGAGGGGCTCTTCAACGGGGTGGTGGAGCTCATAGTCGGCGACGGCGCGACGCTGCGCTACGTCTGCGAGCAGGAGCTGTCCGACGAGGCCTGGGTGTTCGCCACCCAGCGGGCGGAGATCGGCCGCGACGCCAACCTCGAGTGGACGGCGCTGGGGTTCGGCTCGGCGCGCGGCAAGGTGCGGATGGAGACGAAGCTCGCCGGCCGTGGCTCGTCGGCGAAGGTGACCGGGGCCTACGCCGGCACCGGCACGCAGCACCTCGACTACGACACGACCCAGGAGCACGCGGGGGCGCATACGAACTCCGACCTCGCCTTCCGCGGCGTGCTCGCCGACCGCTCGACCGCCGTGTGGCGCGGCATGATCAAGGTCGACCCCGGCGCCCAGCAGACCGACGCGTTTCAGGAGAGCCGCAACCTGCTCCTCTCCAAGGACGCCCACGCCGACGCGATCCCCGGCCTGGAGATCGAGGCCGACGACGTCCGCTGCACCCACGCCGCGGCCGTCGCCCAGCTCGACCCCGAGCAGCTCTACTACCTCCGCGCCCACGGCCTGCCCGAGTCGGTGGCCAAGCGCCTCGTGGTCGAGGGCTTCGTCGGCGAGCTGGTCGAGCGCGCGCCCAAGGGGCCCGCCCGCGAGGAGCTCGCGGGGCGCCTCGAGCGCCGGCTCTCGGCGCTCCTCGGCTGAGCCGCCGGCCGGCCCGCGCGGTCCTGAGTCAGTCGCCGTCGGAGTCGTCGCGGCGACGCTCGCGGACGAGCGTCATCGCCACCGACGCCAGGACGATGATCACCGGCACCGCGTAGAGGATGTAGGTCCACCAGTGGCCGAGGTGCGCGAGCGGGATCAGGGCGTCGGCGGTCATGCGTTCGAGACCGAGAGCAGGAACAGGCCGAGCGTCGTGAAGCCGACCATCATCGCCAGCATCCAGTACTGCGAGCGGGCGGCTGTGCGGGCGTCGCCGTAGATCGCGAGCGCGCGGTCGTGGCCGAGGACCAGCGCCAGGACGTGCCCCACGACGAGGGTCCCGACCTGGACGTACCAGACCAGCTCCGACGAGAGCAGCCCGTAGTCGATCCCCGACGAGGCTGTGCCGAACAGGTCCGAGCCGTCGCCCAGCGGGTCAGAGAGCAGGAACGTGAACTGCGCCTGCTCGAGGAAGACGAAGAAGCTGAAGTAGTGCGCGACGAGGTAGGCGAGGGCGATCGGGATGAAGCTGTGGGCGAACCTGCGGCCCAGCTCGCGCGTCGAGTGCGTCACGCCGCTGTCGCGGACCGTGTGCATGCCGGCGATCCCGCCCCAGAAGATCGCGGCGACGGCGGCGACCGCCACCAGCATGTACGCGGTGTTCGAGAGCCGCAGCGCCGCCAGGGGCCCGAGGCCCTCCAGCGCCCCCTCCAGCGAACTGATCGGCTCCTTGAGCAGGCCCTCGGAGGCGCCGTCGAAGGCCGTGACGCCGATCACCAGCAGCACCAGCGCCACCGAGCCCGGCACCGTCGCCCACGCGGTCGTGCCGCGCAGCCAGCCGCGCCGGCCCAGCCTGCCGTCCCGGACCTCGAGCGGCGAGAGGCGGGAGAACATGTTGAAGTAGACCGAGAACGCCTCCCCCCGCTCGATCCACTTGTCGATCCCGAACAGGGCCATCCCGACGAAGGTCCAGCCCGTGTAGACCAGGGTCGCGATCGCGACGCTGTGCGGGGTGAGCCCAACCGCCTGGAAGCCGCTGAGCGCGTACACCAGCTCGAACCAGGCGAACGCCGCGATCCCGGCTACGGCCGGCCAGCGGCCGAGGCGCTCGGGATAGCGAAGCGGCGCCGGGGCCGGCTGGCCCGCGATGAGCGTGAAGAGCCCCGCGGCCCCGCGGGCGATGGCGCGCCACGGGTTGAACGCCTTGAAGACGTCGCCGAACAGCGCCGAGGCGCCCACGAGGCCCAGCCAGAAGGTCGAGAAGACGAAGGTGACCGCGAAGTTCCTGTCGGGCGACTCGGTCCCACGAAGGCCGGAGTAGACGACCAGCCCCAGCAGGAACACCCCGACGAGGCCCGCGGCGAATGCCGTCCCCCGGTTGACGAGCACCCCCGAGATGCGCGCGGACACCTCCCGCCATTCGTCCTCCTCGAACCGGGGACGTTTCCAGGCGAGGGTGAGCGCGACGAACGAGACGATCAGGACCAGCGACGCGCCCCAGGCGAACAGCCACTCGGGGAGCGGGATGTCCTGGCGGCCGACCAGCGGCGCGTGCGCGGCGGCCGCGGCCGGGAAGGCGACCAGCGCCGTGACGGCCCCCGCGAGCGCGGTGGCCGCCACGGCGTGGCGTCCGGCTGGTCTGCCGCCCGGCCGCATCAGGCAGGCGAGACCGTGATCTCCGCGATCGGGGCCGCGGTCTCGTGGTCCTCCAGCTCGAACAGGCCCTCGATGTCCGCGGGCAGGTCGAACACGGTCTCGCCGCCCGCGGCAACCTCCTGCTCGACGTCATAGCCGTGCAGGTGGAACTCGGCGTCGGCGTCGGACGTGATCCGGAACAGGATCCGCCCCCCGCTCTCGAACTCCAGCTCCTGGACTCCGCCGACCGGCTGGCCGCCCTTCACCTCGATCGTCGGGATCTCGGGCGCCGGCTTCGGCTTCTCCTTCTCCTTCTCGGCTTGCTCGTCGCCTGCCGGCTCGGTGGTCGTCGTGGTCGTGGCGGCGGTCGTGGCGGCCGGCTCGTCGTCGTCGCCCCCGCTGAGGACCACGAACAGCACCACGACGGCGACGATGGCCACCGCGAGCACCGCGAGGCGCGCTCCGTTCGATCCCATCGTCAATCAACTCCTTTCGGCGCGGGCCTCTCGCGGTCCGCGCAGGTCCGGCCGCGCCCGATGGGCGCGGCCAAGGTCAGGCTCGAGCCGAAAGGGGAGGCGGGCGCCGGGCGAGCCCGAACGCGAGCGGGGGTCGCGGCAAGCGGTGTTGCAGCCGTGCGCCGAGGCAGCGGCGGAGGCTCCGCCGCGCGCGCCGGGCGCACGGCCGGCGTCGAGGCTCGCGGGCGATCGCCTCGACGCCGCGCTGGTGCACCCGCTCGACGATGGCGGCAAGCAGCCCGAAGCCGAGCGCGAGGGGCGCGCGATCCAGGCGCCACCCCCACCACGCCGCGACCCGGCGGTGGCCAGCGGAGCGCGCCCTCCGCAAGCTCCTGTGCCGCGTAGACGAGCAGCAGGGCGCCCGCGTATCCAGAGCGCTCTTGCCGCGCAGCGAAGCGGCCGTTCCGGCCTGGCCGGAAGCCCGGCAGGTGCGCCGGCCAGCAGGCCGCCGCCAGCGTTGCGGCGGCCATGGCGACCAGCACGGGGAGCGCCGCGGCGAGGTAGCCGTGCCCCTCCTGGTGGAGCGCCTCCCCGCTCGCGGGCCCGAATGCGATCAGGTAGCGCAGCTGATGGACCGCGAGCGCGCCCAGGGTGAGGAGAGCGGCGCCCCGGAGGACCGTCAGGTTCGGTCGCCGCGTCATCGCTGCTCCCGCTCCTGGGCCGGCGCGTCCGAACCACCCTCGAGCGAGGGCGCGTCGACCGTCTCCTCGCTGAAGACGAAGACGAACACGGCGACGATCGCGATCCCGATCACGAGGCCGAGGATGATCCCCAGCAGGCGGTCGCCCCAGCGGTTCACGACCCCAAGTCTAGGGGCGAACCTTGGCGGGAGCTAACGGGCTAGACGCCGTCGAGGAGGCGCCAGTTCGCGCGAAAGGCCGACTCGGCGGCCGCGACGATGCGGTCGTCGTCGTCCGGCCCGGCCAGCTCCTCGAGCAGCTCGCGCGCCTCGGCCGCGTGCTCGACGTCGCGGCTCTGGTGGATCCGGAAGTAGGCGGTGCCGGCGCCATCCTCGAACCCGTAGCGCTCGAGCAGCCCTTCGCGCTTCGTGCGCGAGATCGGAGGCTGGCCACTCTCGACGGCGTAGAGCCGGGCGAGCGTCTCGAGCGCGTCCCCGTTCGTCGTCCAGGTGCGAACGCACTCGGCCGTCTCGGGAGTGGGATCGGCCGCGGCGTCGCCGCCGACCTCCTCCAGGAACCCGTCCCACAGGCGCACGTGGCCCAGCTCCTCGGCGGCGTGGCGGCGCAGCTCATCGCGCTCGGGCAGCGCCTCGGCGACGGAGTCGCTCATCTCCGCGATCGCGGCGACGGCGTGGCGGTACTGGCCCGAGTAGCGCGCCAGCTCGGGTGCGGTCAGCTCGCCGGCGGACCACCGCTGGTAGAAGGGGTGGCGCAGGACGTCCCAGCGCTCGCGGCTCGACTCGATTCGCTCCCAGATGCTCTTGCTCACCGTGGCTCTCCTGGTTCGTGGCGGGGCTTCCCCGAGCATACTGTCCCGCCATGACCACCCCGGAGGAGGGAATGGATGTCCTCACCGACCGCTTCGGCAGGCACCCGCGACATCGCGCGCTTCACGCGAAGGGGATGCACTGCGTCGCGACGTTCCGAGCCAGCGAGCACGGCAGCGGCTGTCACGGGCAGCCCACCTGAGCGGCGACCGCGTGCCCGCCTCGGTTCGCTTCTCGAACGGCGGCGGCGACCCCACGGTGCCCGACTACGACCCCGACGTCCGCGGGCTGGCGGTGAGCTTCCACCTCCCGGACGGGTCCCGGACCGACATCCTCTCGCCAGACCCTCGACCGGTTCCCCTTCAAGGACCAGGAGGGCTTCTTCGACTCGGTGAGGGCGAGCAAGCCGTCCGCTCTCCGGCCTCGCGCGGGTCCCGGGGCTGCTGGCGAAGAACCCGAAGGCGACCCTCGCGCTGCCCTGCACCCTGAGGACGATGGCCGCCCTGCCGACGAGCTTCGCCGCCCGCTCGTACAAGGCGCTCCACGCGTTCGGCTCCACGAACGCGGACGAGACCCGTCGCTGGGTCCGCTACACGTGGCGCCCGACGGTCCCCGAGAAGAACATCTCGCGGCGGGACGCGAAGGCGGCAGGTCGCGACTACCTGTTCGACGAGCTGCGAGGAGCGCCTCGCGCGAGAGTCCGATGCGCATGGAGCTGGAGGTCCAGATCGCGGGCGAGGGCGATGACCCCCACGACCCATCCGCGGTGTGGCCCGCCGACCGCCAGCGGGTCCGCTCGGGACGCTCGAGGTGACCGCGATCGATCACGATGCCGACGACGGCATCGTCTTCGACCCGATGCGCCTCACCGACGGCATCGAGGCCTCCGACGACCCGGCGCTGCGCTTCCGCCCCGCCGTCTACACGCTCTCGCACGCCCGGCGCACCGGCTAGCCGCAGTGGCCCGGCCCCCCCGCGCCGACATCGCCGCCCCCGAGCTGCCTCCGCGCGTGCGCTGGCTGGGCAGCGAGCCGGCTCGATGGCCGAGTTGACGGCGCGGGGGCCCGTGCTCGTCCACTTCTTCGACTTCGCGCAGTTCAACAGCGTCCGCGCGATCCCGTACGTCAAGGCCTGGCACGAGCGCTACGCCGCAACGGGCCTGAGCGTGCTGGGGGTCCACTCGCCCCGGTTCCCGTTCACGAAGACGGCCCGCGCCCTCGAGGCCGGAATCACGGGACTGGGCATCGCCTACCCGGTGGCCCAGGACTCCTCCTACGCGATCTGGCACGACTACGGCGCCAAGGGCTGGCCCTCGCTGTTCCTGTGGAGCGCGGGCGGCGCGCTCTCGTGGTTTCACTTCGGCGAGGGCGAGTACCGGGCGACGGAGGAGGCGATCCAGGAGGAGCTACGGGCGGGCAACGCCCTGCTCGACCTGCCCGAGCCGATGGCCCCGCTGCGGCCATCGGACGCCCCCGGGGCCATGGTGGCTCCCCCCACGGAGGAGCTGTTTCCGGGCGGCGGCCCGGGCGAGCCGTGGCGCCCCGCGGGCCGGAGACGGCGCTCGAGATCGATTACGCGGCCGGCGGCGCCTTCGCCGCGGTCGATGGCGAGGGCGCCCTGGGTGTCGCTCGACGGAGACCCCGAGCGCGAACCTCGACGTCGACCGGCCCCGGCCTCTACGCGCTGGCCGAGCACCCCGCCACGAGTCGCACACCGGCTCGGACCGAGCGCCGGCGCCGAGCTCTACTCGGTCGGCTTCGCGGCGGCCCCGCCGTAAGGCCCGGCTAGGTGAGCCCGGCGTACCAGAGGCCGAACAGGATGCCGAACACGCCCAGGGCCGGGATCAGCACGCGGCGGTAGACCGGCTCGATCACGGGCCGCGTCAGGATCCAGGCGAAGGCCCCGGTCAGCGCCGCCATCGAGAGGATCGACATCGGCGCGAACACCGCCAGCGCCGCCGCCGCCTCGAGCCGGGTGGGCAGGGCGGCGATCAGCAGCAGGACGACGGCGCCGCTGCCGGCCAGCCCGTGCAGGACGCCGATCCCGAACGCCTGGTGCGGGGTGCGAACCTCGACGTGCCGGTGCTCCTCGGGCATGCGGCCCGGCGGAGGTGTCGATGCTCCGACCGCCGGGCGCGACGTCCGCGGGCGGCTCGTGGTGGTGGACTCCGGCGCGGTAGTCGCCCCGCACCCACTTCCAGACCACGCGCGCCGCGAGGACCACGATCACCACGCCCACGGCCTTCTCGGCGCCGGCCTCGAGCCAGGCCGGCAGCTCGGACTTGAACGCGATCAGCGGTAGGCCGATCGCGAGCAGCATCGCTGCGTGGCCCAGCCCCCACCAGGCGCCCGAGGCTGCACCGCGCCTGCGCGAGTCGGCGTCGTCGCTCGCCATCAGCGACGTGACGGCGACCAGGTGATCGGGGTCGGAGGCGTGCCGCAGCCCGAGCACGAGCGCCAGCCCAAGCGCCACGAGCAGCGGGGCGCCCTCGAACAGGCCCGTGAGCCACTCGTCGGCGTGCTCGACCGGGGCGAACAGGGAGTCGAAGCTCACTGCCGCTGCCCTTCGCCTCGGCTCGAAGCGCTCCGCGCAGGTCTCGCAGAGGCCCGTGATCGGGAAGTGGCGGAAGCGGGCGTGGTAGCCGAAGCGAGTGCGGATCGAGCGCCGCAGCGGCTCGAGCTCGCGGTCGGTGAGCGCCCGGCGCCCGCCGCAGCGCTCGCAGATCAGGTAGGCCGGGGCGAGCTTGCCCGCCAGCGCGTAGACGGCCGGGCCGTGGCCCAGGTGCGCGTGGCGCACCAGCCCCACGCGCTCGAGCAGCTCGAGGTTGCGATAGACCGACCCCACGTCCGACTCGGGGACGCGCCCGCCCGACCCGGCGGCGATCTGCTCGGCCGTCACCGGCCCGCCGGCGGCGAAGAGGGCCTCGACGAGCAGGCGCCGTGCAGCCGATACGCGCAGGCCCTCCGCCTTCAGGGTCGCGACCGCGTCGTCGACGCTCTCGACCTGCACCTCCGGGGTGAGGTGGGCGGTGGTCACTTCGTCGCGACCCTATCGCTCTTGCGAATGTGTTGCAAGTGCGGTCGGATCTCGAATTAGGGTGCCCAAATACGACCGATTTGGGCGGGTTTGAGCGCTTCGGCACAAGGTGATAGGTTCCGGCGCGGGGCAGCACGAGAGAGAAAGACCCGCTATGTGCCTGGCCATCCCCGGGCAAATCCTAGAAGTGGTCGACGAGTCGAACCGGCTCGCCAAGGTGGATGTGGCGGGGGTACGCCGCAACGTGAACATCGGCCTCCTCGACGAGGAGCCGCGGCGGCGTCGGGCCCGGCGACTGGGTCCTGATCCACGTCGGCTTCGCGCTCTCCAAGGTGGACGAGGCCGAGGCGATCGCGACCCGCCGCATGCTCGAGGGCATGGGCGCCGACTACGAGCAGGAGCTCGAGGAGCTGAAGGCGAGCGTCATCGAGTGATGCGCCGCCGGGTCAAGATCCGCGCGCAGGGCCGGCAGTCGAGGGGCGCGCCGCAGCGATGAGCTCAGGGGTGGACACGACGTTGACCGATGTTCGCCCCGTTCAGGAGCCCCACTGCGATCCCGAGTCCGGCTGCATCACCTGCGGCGACGTCGCCGAGGAGATGCGGGTCGTCTCGCATCGACGCCGACCGCGAGCTCGCCCTCTGCGAGCACGCCTCCGGCGAGCGCCAGACGGTCGAGATCGCGCTCGTCCAGCCCGTCTCGCCCAGCCGACATCCTGCTGGTCCACGCGGGCACGGCGATCACCAACCTCGGAGGGCGCCGCGTGAAGTTCGTCGACGAGTTCCGGGATGCCGAGCTGGGCCAGGTCGTCGCCGGCGAGATCGTCGCGTCCGTGGAGCCCGGCCGCACCTACAAGTTCATGGAGGTCTGCGGCGGCCACACCCACTCGATCTACAAGTACGCGATCGACGACATCCTCCCCGACGAGGTCGAGCTGGTCCACGGCCCCGGCTGCCCGGTCTGCGTGATGCCCGATGGGGCGGATCGACGACGGGATCGCCCTCGCGCACGACGAAGGCGTGATCTTCACCTGCTTCGGCGACATGATGCGCGTGCCGGGCTCGGACGGCACGTTCACCGACGCGAAGGCCCGCGGCGCCGACATCCGCATGGTCTACTCGCCGCTCGACGCGCTGCGGCTCGCGAAGCAGAACCCCGACCGCGACCGTCGTCTTCTTCGCGATCGGCTTCGAGACCACCGCCCCGTCCACCGCGCTGACGCTGAAGCGCGCGAAGGCGGAGGGCATCGAGAACTTCCTCTGCATGTGCAACCACGTGACGATCGTGCCGCCGCTGCGGGCGCTCCTCGACTCGCCCGACCTGCGGCTCGACGGCTTCATCGGCCCCGGCCACGTCTCGACCGTCGTCGGCGTCCGCCCGTTCGAGTTCATCCCCGCCGACTACGGGCGCCCGCTGGTCGACGGCCGGCTTCGAGCCGCTCGACATCCTCCAGGCGATCCACATGCTGCTCGAGCAGCTCGCCGAGGGCCGCTGCGAGGTCGAGAACCAGTACAAGCGGGTGGTCCCCTACGAGGGCAACCCCGCGGCGCTCAAGGTGATGAGCGAGGTCTTCGAGCTGCGCCCCCACTTCGAGTGGCGCGGGCTGGGCTTCATCTCCCAGAGCGCGCTGAAGCTGTCCGACGCCTACGCCGAGTTCGACGCCGAGGAGCACTTCAGCGTCCCGGGCGTGCGCGTCGCCGACCCGAAGGCCTGCCAGTGCGGCGAGGTCCTGAAGGGCGTGATCAAGCCCTGGGAGTGCAAGGTGTTCGGCACCGCCTGCACGCCCGAGCACGCGATCGGGACCTGCATGGTCTCGCCGGAGGGCGCCTGCGCCGCCTACTACAACTACGGCCGCTTCTCGCGCGAGAGCGAGAAGGAGGTCGTGTGAGCGCGCCCGCCAAGAGCGCCCGGACCGCGAGCAGCGCATCCTCGAGATCATCGAGACCGCGCGCGCCAAGCGCCCGAGGTTCAAGGACGACCAGGTGACGATGGCCCACGGCGCCGGCGGCAAGGCGACCCAGACGCTGATCGAGGGCCTGCTCGCCCCCGCCTTCGCCTCCGAGGCCCTCGACGAGCTCGCCGACGCGGGCACGATCGACGATCGCCGGCACCGCGGTCTCCCTCACGACCGACACCTTCGTCGTCAAGCCGATCCGCTTCCCGGGCGGCTCGATCGGCGAGCTGGCCGTGAACGGCACCGTGAACGACCTGGCGATGGCCGGGGCGAGGCCGCTGGCGATCAGCGTCGCGCTGGTCCTCGAGGAGGGCCTCGACGCCGACGAGCTGCGCGCCGAGGTCGACGCGATCGCGCGGGCCGCCTCCGAGGCGGGCGTCGCCGTGATCACCGGCGACACGAAGGTCGTCGAGCGCGGGGCCGCCGACGCGATGTACATCAGCACGTCGGGCGTCGGCCACCGCGACGAGCGCGCCTCGCTCTCCCCGGCCGCGCTCGAGCCCGGCGACCGGGTGCTCGTCTCCGGCCCGATCGGCGCGCACGGGACCGCGATCATGCTCGCCCGCGGCGAGCTGGGGCTCGACGCCGAGGTCGAGTCGGACACCCGCTCGCTGTGGCCCGCCGCCGACGCGCTGATGGAGGCCGCGGGCGGCGACGCTTCGCTGCATGCGCGACGCGACCCGCGGCGGCGTCGCCTCGGTGCTCAACGAGCTGGCGCGCGCCTCCACCGCCTCGGTGCTGGTCCGCGAGGCCGACGTGCCGGTCGCGCCCGAGGTGGCCGGCGCCGCCGAGCTCCTGGGCATCGACCCGATGTACGTCGCCAACGAGGGAGTGATGGTGGCGATCGTCGCCCCCGACGCAGCCGACGCCGCGCTCGAGGCGCTGCGCGCCGTGCCCGGCTGCGAGGGCGCGGCCGAGGTCGGCGAGGTCGGCGCCGAGCCCCCGGGCATGGTGCTGGTCCAGACGGCCTTCGGAGGCCGGCGGGTGATGGACCTGCTGGCGGGCGACCCGCTTCCGAGGATCTGCTGAATGACAGGTGCAACCAACAAGAGGAGAGGTGTGCGATGGCGGTAACGGCCGAGTTCGTGCCGAACCAGAAGGCGACCGAGGCGGTCGAGGCCCACGTGATCTGGATGACGACCGGGCTCTCCTGCGACGGCGACTCGGTCGCCATGACCTCGGCGGTCAACCCGAGCCTGGAGGACATCATCACCCAGGCGATCCCGGGCATGCCGAAGGTGATCGTGCACAACCCCGTCCTCGCCTACGAGAACGGCCCCGACTTCATCGAGTGGTGGTGGAAGGCCGAGCGCGGCGAGCTCGACCCGTTCGTCCTCTGCGTCGAGGGCTCGATCCCCAACGAGGAGCTCGTCCGGCGACGGATACTTCGCGGCGATCGGCGACGACCCCGAGACCGGGCAGCCGATCACGACCAGCGAGTGGCTCGACCGGCTGGCGCCGAAGGCGGCCGCGGTGGTCGCGATCGGCACCTGCGCGACCTACGGCGGCATCCCGGCGATGAAGAACAACCCGACCGGCGCGATGGGCGTCGCCGACCACCTCGGCTGGAACTGGAAGTCGAGCGCCGGCCTGCCGGTCGTGAACATCCCCGGCTGCCCCGCCCAGCCCGACAACATGACGGAGACCCTGCTCTACCTGGCGCTGCACCTCGCCGGGCTGGCGCCGGTCCCCGACCTCGACGAGCTGGGCCGGCCGACCTGGCTGTTCGGGCGCACGGTCCGCGAGGGCTGCAACCGCGCCGGCTTCGCCGAGGAGGGCCAGTTCGCCACCGAGTACGGCGACGACCCGCGCTGCCTGATCAAGCTGGGCTGCAAGGGCCCGGTGGTGAAGTGCAACGTGCCGGTCCGCGGCTGGGTCGACGGCTACGGGGGCTGCCCGAACGTGGGCGGCATCTGCATGGCGTGCACGATGCCCGGCTTCCCCGACAAGTTCATGCCGTTCATGGACCCGGATCGCGGCGGGCAGCGCGGGAGCGACGTTCGAGCGGTTCTTCCCGGGCCCGATGTTCCGCTACTTCCGCCACCGGAACATCAAGAACAAGTACGACGTCGAGCCCGAGTGGCGCAAGCCCGGGAAGCAGATCCTCACCGGCTACGCCTCGAGGGGGAGGGCTACCGCCCGCCCGGCAGCTGAGGCCGCGCGAGGGCCACGAGAACGGATCGACTTAGAGACTCAGATCAGGAGGAGACGCAGATGGCAACGGTAGAGACCCCCCGAGGCGACTCGAAGGTCATGGTCAAGGAGATGTCGTGGGACCCGATCACGCGGATCGTGGGCTCGCTCGGCATCCACACGGAGATCGACTTCTCGAACCGGGAGGTCCTCAAGTGCTACTCGACCTCGATGATCTTCCGCGGGTTCGACATCTTCATGAAGGGGATCGACCCGCGCGACGCGCACTTCATCACCTCGCGCATCTGCGGCATCTGCGGTGACAACCACTGCACCTGCTCGTGTCTCAACCAGAACATGGCCTACGGCGTGAAGCCGCCCCCGCTGGGCGACCTCGCGTACAACCTGGCCGAGACCGCTGACTACATGTTCGACCACGCGATCTTCAACGACTGCATGTGCAACGTGGACTTCTGCGAGCAGATGGTCAAGGAGACCAACCCGTCGCTGCTCCAGAAGGCGGAGCAGGAGCTCGCGCCAGGTGGCGACATCCACGGCTACCGGACGATCGCCGACATCATGCGGTCGCTGAACCCGTTCACCGGCGAGTTCTACCTCGAGACCCTCCAGGTGGCCCGCTACACGCGCGAGATGTACTGCCTGTTCGGCGGGCGCCACACGCACCCCTCGACCATCCTCCCGGGTGGGTGCAGCGCGCACATCACGCACCAGACGTGCACCGACTACTACGTGCGGCTGATGCGCTACTTCGACTACGTCAAGCGCAGCGTGCCGATGCACGACGACCTCTACGACTTCTTCCTGAGGGAGTTGCCGGGGTACGACATGGTCGGCTACCGCGACACCAACCTCGTCAACTGGGGCTGCTTCGACGACCCCGACTACGTCGACTACCGCTACGAGAACATGGACGAGTGGGGGAACAAGCGGTACATCACCCCCGGGGTCGCCTTCGACGGCGAGCTGATCACGACGGACCTCGTCGAGATCAACCTCATGATCCGGATCCTGCTCGGGTCGTCGTACTTCGACGACTGGACCGACAGCCAGGAGCCGTTCGTGACCAAGGACCCGCTCGGCAACGACGTGGACCCGCGCCACCCCTGGAACAAGGTGACGCTGCCGCGGCCGCAGGCGCGCGACTTCACGGACAAGTACTCGTGGGTCGTCTCGCCCCGGATGTACGACAAGCGCAACGACAAGTACGTCTGCTGCGACACCGGCGGCGGGCCGTTCGCGCGCCAGTGGTGCACGGCGAAGGCCGGCATCGTCGACTTCGGCTACGCGAAGGCGACCGGGAACTCGATCCAGATGGTGCTGCCCCGGACGGCCAGCTTCCCCGAGGTCGAGATGGAGTGGAAGGTCCCGGAGAAGTCGAACGCGATCGAGCGCGACCGCGCCCGCACGTATCACCAGGCGTACTCGGCCCTGATCGGCCTGCATTGCCTGGAGCGGGCGCTCACCGAGATCCGCGCCGGACGGACCAAGAGCTGGAACGACTTCAAGGTGCCGCAGGAGGCCGTAAGCGTCGGTTTCCACGAGGCGGCCCGCGGAGTCCTCTCGCATCACATGGTCATCCAGGACGGCAAAATCGCCAACTACCAGCCCTACCCGCCGACGCCGTGGAACGCCAGCGTTCGCGACGTCTACGGGACTCCCGGCCCCTACGAGGACGCGGTGCAGAACACCCCGATCTTCGAGGAGAACGGCCCGGAGAACTTCAAGGGCGTCGACATCATGCGGGCCGTGCGCAGCTTCGACCCGTGCCTGCCGTGCGGCGTGCACATGTACGGCGGCGGGCCAGGTGCGCAAGGTCCAGCACACGCCGACGGGGATGTGCTGAGCTGCCGGGGAGGCAGGTCGACATAGGCATGGCAGCCGAACAGACGAATGGAAGCTCCGCCGCCGCGGCGGCGGAGCTCGGGTCGCCCGCCCCGGAGGCGCTGGTGGCCCGGGTCCAGGAGCTGACCGAGCGCCTCGCACAGCTCCCCGACCCGGCGGCGCGTGAGAGCGCGGACGAGCTGGTCTCCGCCGTGCTCGAGCTCTACGGCGAGGGCCTCGAGCGGATCTTCGCGGCGATCGACGAGGCCGGGGAGACCGGCGCCGAGGTGAAGGAGCAGCTCCAGAACGACGGGCTCGTGGCCAGCCTGATGCTGATCCACGACCTCTACCCCGTGCCGCTCGAGGACCGGGTGCGAGAGGCGCTGGAGAGCGTTCGCCCCTACATGGAGAGCCACGGCGGCAACGTCGAGCTGCTCGAGATGAAGGACGGCACCGCCCGGATCTCGCTCGAGGGCAGCTGCAAGACCTGCCCGGCCTCGACCTCCACGCTGGAGCTGGCGATCAAGCAGGCGCTCGACGAGGCGGCGCCTGACCTCGAGGCGCTGATCGTCGAGGGCGCCGAGAGCATGCAGCCGATCGTCTCGGGCAGCGCCACCGAGCTCCCCGTGCTTCAGGTCGCGCCGGGCGAGGCGGGCGTGCAGCCGAGCTGGTTCGAGCTCGCCGGCGCCGAGCACGTCGTCGAGGGCGAGGTGAGGGCCATGGAGGTCGCGGGCGTGCCGCTGGTCGTCGCCCGGGTCGAGGGCGGCCTGCTCGCCTACCGCGACAGCTGCGCAGGCTGCGAGTCCCCCCTCCACGACGGTGAGCTCAGCGACGGGACGCTCACCTGCCCCGAGTGCTCGCGCAACTTCCACCTGCCGCGGGCGGGGCGCTCGCTGGACGACGACCGCCTCCAGCTCGAGCCGGTGCCGCTGCTGGGCGGCCCCGAGGGCACCCGCGTGGCGCTGGCCGCATGAGCGACTCCACTGCCGGCTGACCTCCTCCCGCCAGCGAGCGCGAGATGGTGTCGGGGCTGAGGCGGCTGACCGCAAACCGGGCTGACGGGAACCGGGGTCAGACGCCCGCCGGGGGTCTGACCCCACGGGCTCACCGGCGCGGAGCGTTGCGACCTCTGCGGGAACGAGATCCCCGCCGACCACCGCCACCTGCTGCACCTCACCGAGCGCCAGATCCTCTGCGCCTGCGAGCCCTGCGTGGCGCTTCGCTCCGGTGATCCCGAGCTGCGCCCCACCGGCACCCGGGTCGTCTGGCTCGACGACTTCGAGCTCTCCGACGAGCTCTGGGCCTCGTTCCAGATCCCGATCGGCCTCGCCTTCTTCCTGAACTCGACCACCGCCGACGGGGTCGTCGCCTTCTACCCCAGCCCGGCCGGCTCGATGGAGTCCGAGCTGGACCTCGACGCCTGGCAGCGGCTGATGGAGGCCAACCCCGTCCTCGAGAGCCTCGATGCCGACGGCGAGGCGCTGCTGGTCAACCGCATGGCCGATCCGCCCCAGCACGCGATCGTCCCGATCGACGAGTGCTACCGGCTCGTCGGCCTGGTCAAGGTCGGCTGGGAGGGGATCTCGGGCGGGACCGGCCCCGAGGAGGCGATCGCCGGCTTCTTCGAGGAGCTGCGATCCCGGAGCGCCCCGGCATGAGCGACACCGACGGGAACGGGGCCGCCGTCCGACCGACAAGGGGGCCGGCGCCCAGGCGGCGCGCGCGCTCGCCGACGAGGCGACCGAGACCTCGCAGCCGACCGACCGCCCGGTGCCGGAGTTCTGCGTCGTGGGCGTCCGCCACGTCGAGCGGGCCGCCTCCCCGACCCTCCGGTTCGAGGTCGAGGCCACCGAGGCGACCGGCCGCAGCATCTACACCGTCGCCCTCACCGCGATGATCGAGATCGAGCCCTCGAAGCGCCGCTACGACGACGCCGAGCGCGAGCGGCTGGTCGAGCTGTTCGGCGAGCCCGAGCGATGGGCGTCCACGACCTCCAGCCTGCGCTGGGCGCAGACCGAGGTGCTGGTGCCGAGCTTCACCGGATCGACCCGCTTCGGGCTCGAGCTGGCGTGCACCTACGACCACGAGGTGGGCGCGACCAAGTACTTCGCGGGCCTGAGCGGCGGCGAGGCGCCCCTTCGGTTCCACTTCAACGGCACCGTGATCTGGGAGGCGGACGACGGCCGGATGCAGCTGACCCAGGTGCCCTGGGACTGCTCGGCGCGCTTTCAGATGCCGGTTCGCGGCCTGGCGGGCGATGATCGAGGCGAGCTACCCGTTCCGGGGCTGGATCGCGCTCGACACAGGCGACGATCGAGCGCCTCGAGCGGCCGCAAGGCAGAGCGCGCGATGCCGACGTTCGACGCGACGGTGGGCGAGCTGCTCGACGGTGCCCCCGAGGAGGAGGGCTGATGGAGAAGGCGCTCGAGAGCCTGCTGGACTCCCTGCTCTACGAGGGCTACGCGCTCTACCCCTACACGCCCGGAGCGACCAAGAACGCGACGCCGACCCCGTTCGGGATCGTCTACCCGCCGGCCTACGCCGAGGCCAGCGACGCCACGTTCGACCACCTGCGGATGGAGTGCCGTGGTCGAGGCCGGCCCTGAGGCCGCGCTCGCCGGCACCTTCACGTTCCTTACCTCGAGGGCGAGCGCCACCAGGCGGGGCCGACCCGGATCGACCTCCCCCCACCCCGCTGGCCGAGCTCGCCGAGGGCCGGGGCGAGGAGTTCTCCGTCGAGGGCGAGGAGAGGATGACGGGCCGGGTGCGGATGCGCGCCGAGGCTATCCGCGACGGCCTCGTGCGGGTGAAGCTCTGCGTCCACAACACGACCGAGCTGGGCCCCGGCGCCGCGGAGCTCGAGCGCACCGAGGCTCTGCGCTCGAGCCTGATGTCCACCCACGTCGTCGCGGAGGTCACCGGCGGCCGCTTCGTCTCCCCGCTCGACACCAAGGGGGCGTGGGGCGACGAGGTCGAAGCCTGCGAGAGCGTCAACACCTGGCCGGTGCTGGCGAGCCCGACCGACACCGCGATGCTGGGCGCGGCGATCGTCCTTCCCGACCACCCGAGCATGGCGCCCGAGAGCCTGGGCAACCTGTTCGACTCGACCGAGATCGAGGAGGCGCTCCTGCTCCACGTCCACGCCCTGAGCGACTCGGAGCGCGCGGAGATCGCGGAGCAGGACCCGGCCGTCCGCGAGATGGTCGAGCGGGCCGCGGAGACGACCCCCGAGGAGATCATGAGCCTGCACGGGCGCCTCTCGGAGTCGGGCGCCGAGCCCGGGCACCCGAACCCCGGCGAGGCCACCATCGAGGTCGGCGGCGTCACCTTCACCAAGGGCGGCAAGGTGGTGCTGCGCCCGCGTACCGACCGCGACGTCTACGACAAGATGCTGGCGGGCAAGATGGCGACCATCGAGCGGATCTACCACGACTTCGACGACCGCGCCCACATCGGCGTCACCGTCGACGACGACCCGGCCCAGCCGCTGTTCCGGGAGACGGGCCGCTACCTGTTCTTCTCCTCCGACGAGGTCGAGCCGCCCGATGGCTGAGCGCCAGCGCCAGATCCTGGTTGCCGGCGTCGGCAACTCCTGGCTCTCCGACGACGGCTTCGGCAGCGCGGTGGTGAAGCGGCTCGGCGAGCTGGAGCTGCCCGAAGGGGTCACCGTGCTCGACTTCGGCACCGGCGGCCTCGACCTCGCCTACGAGGTGATGCGCGGCTACGACGCGCTGCTCCTCGTGGACTCGAGCCAGCAGGGCGGCGAGCCGGGGACGCTCTACGTGATCGACCCCCACGACGAGGAGATCAAGCCGATCGACGACGGAGAGGTGGTCAACCCGCACGCGATGGACCCGCAGACCGTGCTGCGCTTCATCAAGACCGTCGGCGGCTCGCCGGGAAAGGTCACCGTCGTCGCCTGCGAGCCCTCCTCGGTCGAGGAGATGGGCCTGGCCCTCTCGCCCGAGGTCGAGGCGGCCGTGGGCCGCGCGGTCGACCTCGTGCTCGACACGATCGCCGAGCTTCAGACCGACGCCGCCTACGAGGACGCCGAGGCCGAAGCGGGAACCTGATGCACGAGCTGTCGATCGCGCAGGCCGTCGTCGACACCGCCGCCAAGCACGCCGGCGGGCGGCGCGTGAAGCTGATCAGCCTCCGCCTCGGGACGATGCGCCAGGTCGTCTTCGACTCCCTCGACTTCTACTTCGGGATCGTCGCCCGCGACACCCTTTGCGAGGGGGCCGAGCTCGAGCACGAGCTGGTCCCGGCGCTGCTGCGCTGCCCCGAGTGCGCGCGCGAGTGGGACCCGGCGCCGCAGCCGGTCGCGAGCCACGAGGCGGTCGGGGCCGAGCTCGCCCTGCCGGTCTTCCGGTGCCCGGATTGCGGCGTCCCGGGCGAGATCGAGGCCGGCGGGGAGCTGGAGGTAGAGTCGATCGAGGTTGAGGACGCCGAGGCGTCCCTAACCTAGGAGGAGAGGATGCACCGCACCAAGGTCAGGGTCACCGAGGACGCGCTCGACGCGAACGAGACGATCGCCCGCGCCAACCGCGACGACTTCGACCGCGCCGGCGTCAGCGTGCTCAACCTGATGAGCGCCCCGGGCTCCGGCAAGACCACGCTGCTCGAGCGGGCGCTCGACGGACCTGAGAGCCCACGGGTCGGTGTGCTCGAGGGCGACGTCCAGGGCAGCCTCGACGCCGACCGCCTCGCCGGCCTCCACATCCCGGTGACCCAGCTCAACACCGACTCGGGCTTCGGCGGCGAGTGCCACCTCGACGCCAACATGGTCCGCTCGGCGATGCCCGCGCTGCCGCTGGACGAGATCGACCTGCTGATCGTCGAGAACGTGGGCAACCTCGTGTGCCCGGCCGAGTTCCGCATCGGCGAGGACGTGAAGGCGATGGTCGCCTCGGTCGCCGAGGGCGAGGACAAGCCGCTCAAGTACCCGCTCATGTTCCGCAGCTGCGAGATGGTCGTGGTCAACAAGATCGACCTCCTCCCCCACGTCGACTTCGACATGGACCGGTTCCTCGCGAACCTCGACGCCGTCAACCCCGGCGTCGAGCACCTGCTGGTGAGCGCGCGCACCGGCGAGGGTGTCGACGAGTGGCGCGCGTGGCTGGCCGGCATCCCCGAGCGCGCTGCCGCGCCCGTCTCTAGCGATGGCCGCTGCGGCGCGCAGCGGGCGGGTGAGATGACCGGGATGGCCGGAACGAGCAGCCTCGCCCGTCGCGTCGACGAGCTCGCCGCGGCGCGCACGGAGGCGAACGGCCGCTTCTTCGACGGCGAGGCCGAGCGCCTGGCGCGCTGCTGCCACGCGATGGCCGAGCGGTTCGCCCGCGGCGGACGGCTGATCGCCCTGGGCCATTCGCCGGTGGCCCGCTCCGACGCGCGCCACGTCGCGGTCGAGTTCGTGCACCCGGTGATCGTCGGCAAGCGGGCGCTGCCCGCGATCGGCCTCGCCGGCGAGGGCGGCGACCTCGGAGCGCAACTCGCGGTGCTGGCTGAGCCCGACGACATCGTGATCGCCTATGAAGCCGACGAGTCCGATGCCGCCGAGGCGCGGCCGCGCTCACCCTGGCGCGCGAGCGTGGCTGCCAGACGATCGCGTTCACGGACTCCGGCGCGGAGTGGGAGTTCGAGGTGGGCCACTCCGACCCGTTCGTCGACCAGGAGGTCGTCGAGACGCTCTACCACGTGCTCTGGGAGCTGGTCCACGTCTTCTTCGACCACCGCGGACTGCTGGAGGGGCGCGAGGCCCGCCCCGTGCACGACACCGGCGGCTCCAGCTTCCTCTACCCGTTCCTGTCGGAGTCCGAGCAGGACCTCGACTCGGTGCTCGACGACGTCCGCCGCTCGGTGCTGATGAAGTCGGAGGAGGTCGGCGCGCTGCGCGAGGCGACGCTCGGCGAGAACCGCGAGGCCCTGATCGACGCAGCCGCCGAGCTGCGCGGCCGGCTCGACGCGGGCGGCCGCCTGCTCGCGTTCGGCAACGGCGGCTCCGCGACGGACGCGATGGACGTCGTCGCCGATTTCCGCCGGCCGCCACACGGCTGGCCCACGCGCGCCGCGATCGACCTCACGGAGGACTCCGCGATCCTGACCGCGATCGCGAACGACGTCGGCGTCGAGGAGATCTTCCAGCGCCAGGTGATCGCGTACGGGCGCGAGGGCGACGCGGCGCTCGCCCTCTCCACCAGCGGCGGCTCCGACAACGTGATCCTGGCGCTGTCGGAGGCGCGCAGGCGCGGCCTCGAGACGATCGCGCTCGTCGGCTACGACGGCGGCCGGATCGCCGCCGAGGGCCTCGCCGACCATGTGATCGTCACCCGCTCGCAGCACATCCCCCGGATCCAGGAGGCGCAGGCGAGCGCCTACCACGTGCTCCGCGAGCTGGTCGAGCTCGTTGACGGCTGACCGCCGCCTGCGGATCCGCGTCCGCGGCACGGTGCAGGGCGTCGGGTTCCGGCCGTTCGTGTTCCGGCTTGCCTCCGAGCTGGGCGTCGCCGGCTGGGTCCTGAACGACGAGCTCGGTGTGCTGATCGAGGCCGAGGGCCCGGCGACGGCCCTGGACGAGCTGGCCGCCCGGCTGGCGAGCGACGCGCCGCCGCTGGCCGAGGTCGAATCGGTCGAGACGGGGGAGGTGCCGGGCACCGGCGAGCCCGGGCTTCCGGATCGTCGCCTCGGAGGCGGGCGGGGAGCCCGAGGCGCTGGTCTCGCCCGACATGGCCACCTGCGGCGAGTGCCTGGCGGAGCTTCGCGACCCCGCCGACCGCCGCCATCGCTACCCGTTCATCAACTGCACGAACTGCGGCCCGCGGTTCACGATCGTCCGCGGCGTCCCCTACGACCGGCCACTCACCACCATGGCCGGCTTCGAGATGTGCGCCGCCTGCCGCTCCGAGTACGAGGATCCGGCCGACCGCCGCTTCCACGCTCAGCCGAACGCGTGCCCCGACTGCGGGCCGGAGGCCCGCCTCGTGGGCGCGAGGCGTCGGCGAGGGCGAGGACGCCGTGGCGGCGGCGGCGCGCCTGCTGCTCGCCGGCGAGGTGCTGGCGATCAAGGGCCTCGGCGGCTATCACCTCGCCTGCGACGCCGCCAACGAGGAGCGCCGTCGCCGCCCTGCGCTCGCGAAAACACCGCGAGGACAAGCCGTTCGCCCTGATGGCGCCGAGCCTCGATGCCGCCCGCGACCTGGTGGAGCTGACGCCCGAGGAGGAGGCGCTCCTGACCGGGCCGCAGCGCCCGATCGTGATCGCCCGCGGCCGCGCCGAAGCGCCCGTTGCCGACTCGGTCGCCCCGCGCACCAGAGACCTCGGGGTGATGCTGCCCTACACCCCGCTCCACCACCTCCTCCTCGCCGACGCGGACACCACGCTGGTGATGACCTCGGGAAACCTCTCCGACGAGCCGATCGCGTTCGCCGATCGTGACGCAGCCCGGCGGCTGGGCGACATCGCCGACGCGTTCCTCGTCCACGACCGCCCGATCCACGTGCGCACCGACGACTCGGTCGTCCGCTCGCTCGACCCGGCCGTGGGCCAGTCGCCGCTCCTGATGCGCCGGGCGCGAGGCTACGTACCGCGCAGGGTCCCCCTCCCCCGCTTCGCTGAACGTCCCGTCCTCGCAACGGGCGCCGAGCTCAAGAGCACCTTCTGCGTTGCCAAGGGCTCCCGGGCCTGGGTGAGCCACCACATCGGCGACCTCAAGAACTGGGAGACGCTTGAGTCGTTCCGCGAGGGCGTCGAGCACTTCGAGCGGCTGTTCGCGGTCGAGCCCGCCGTGGTCGCCCACGACCTGCACCCGGACTACCTCTCGACGCGGTACGCGCTGGAGCGCGAGGGCGTCGAGCGGGTGGCGGTCCAGCACCACCACGCCCACCTTGCGGCATGCCTCGCCGAGCACGGCGAGGAGGGCCCGGCGGTCGGCGCGATCTTCGACGGGACCGGCCTCGGCCCCGACGAGACGGTCTGGGGCGGCGAGCTCCTGGCCGGCGGGCTCGATGGCTTCGAGCGGCGCGGGCTGCTGTTCCCGGTCCGCCTGCCCGGCGGCGACCGCGCAGCGCTCGAGCCCTGGCGGATGGCCTGCGCGTGGCTGGTCGCCGCCGGCGACGAGGAGGTACCGGTGATCCCGGAGGCGCTGGCGGCCGACATCGACCCGCAGCGCTGGGAGGACGTCAGCGAGCTGGTGCGCAGCGGCCTCAACTCACCGCCGACCAGCAGCGCGGGGCGCCTGTTCGACGCGGTCTCGGCGCTTCTGGGGATCCGGTCATCCGTGAACTACGAGGGACAGGCGGCTGCCGAGCTGGAGGGTGCTGCCGACCCGCTCGAGCATGCCGCCTACCAGATGCCGCTGATCGAGGCCGGCGAGGGAAGCGCTCCGGGCGGAGCGGTGATCCTCGATGCCCGCGAGACCGTGCGGCAGGTCATGCGCGATCTGGAGGACGGGGCAGCGACGGAGACGGTCGCCGCGCGGTTCCACAATGCGCTCGCCCGCGCCACCGCCGCCGCCGTCACGCGTGAGTGCGAGGCGGTCGGGGTGGATGTGGCGGTGCTCTCGGGCGGCGTGTTCCAGAACCGGCTGCTGCTGGAGCGCACGGCCGCGTTGCTGCGCGACGCCTCCCTGCGCGTGCTCATCCCCCAGCGCCTGCCGCCGAACGACGGCGGCATCTCCTACGGCCAGGCCGCCATCGCCGCCGCCCGCTCGGCCACTGAACGTTCCAGGGGTCCTATAGGCCCCCAGAGGCCAGTCGTCGGCGTGCTCGTGGGTGTGGTCGTCCTCCAGGCCCTCCTGGTGGACGTGCGGGTGGGAGTGCGTCCCGTCCCCGTGCGAGTGCTCGTGCTCGTGCTCGACGTGCTCGTGTCGTGCCGTCGTGCGCGTGCGTGTGGTCTCGCCGTCGTGCTCATGCTCGTGGCGTGCGCTTCGTCCTGCCACGGCTTCCTCGTGTGCTCATCTCGCCTCCTTCGCCCGTGCGGCTTAGATCATGCCGGACTCCGGGGCGATCACCCAGACGCGCTCGGCCCAGAGGACGACCGTCTCGTCGTCGAGCTCGCCGACCGTCTCGACCCCGGCCTGCTCGATCACGGCGGCGAGCTCGGCCCAGGCGAGCGCCACCTTGGCCACGCGCTGGAGCGGGCCGAAGCTGCCGGCCCCCTTGAGCTCGGCGGACTGGGCGCGGGCCTCCTGGGCCGTGATCTCGCCGAAGGGCCGGTCCCCCTCCCCGATGTGGACGGTGCGCGTCCGCGCCTCCCGCACGCGGTCTGGCGACGGTCGCTTGGCGGATTCCTCCACGTCCCCCAACGTAGCTACGATCGCGCCGCGATGGAGCCCAAGGTTGGCCGGGGCAGGGCACAGGCCCGGGCGGCGCTCCTCGGTAACCCCTCACGCTTCAGCGAGATCTCCATCGCGTCACGGCGCTCGCGTTCGGGGCCGAAGCCGAAGTCTCCGCCGCGCCCCTGCTGGAGATCGTCCCGGCCGATCAGGACCGCAACACCTTCCGCGACCTGGATGAGCTGGTCGCCGACGTGGCCGCCAACGGCTACTACGGCGGGCTCCGCCTGGTCGAGGCCGCGTCAGCGCTTCGCCCAGCCTGCGCCGAGGCCGACCCTGCGCCCGCCGCCCCCCGTTCCGCGTGAGCCACTCGATCTCGATCCCGCGCCACTCGCCCGAGCGGCTCGAGCGCGTCGTGATCGCGACGATGCGGTCGCTCTGCGAGTTCCACGAGCTGGAGCTGCCGGCGGACGAGTGGCGGCCCTGGCGCTCACCCCACCGGGAGCTGGCATACCGGCGAGCCCCCAGTCCGCCTCGTCCAGGCCCACGGCGCCTCCTGTTCATGACTTCACCGCCCGAGGCCAGTTGTCGAGTCGCTCACCCCGCGCTCTGCCACCGCTCTTTCTCCCTACCGAACCGACGCGTCCGAGCCCTCGATCGCGCTGCTCAGCGTGCTCGCGGGCGCCTCCCGCGGGCACCCAGTGGTCACCTCGTCGATGAACATCTCCCAGCTGCGGTCGCGGTCGCGCCGCGCTTCAGGCCGGCGAGATCTCGCTGCTCGCCGCGTTGATCGCGCGCGTCTTCGGCTCCGTCGGGCCGTCCTCCAGCTCCATCAGCCCACAGCCTGGTCGTGCTCACTCGCGAGCACGGGCGTCGTCCAACTACGCGGGCTCGAGCGGCGCGATCGTGGGATCCGACCCATCGGGCGGACGCGCTCACCTCGGCGCTCGAGGCCGAGGGTTGCGCGGTTCTTGAGCCGGCCCTCCGGCTAGGTCGGGCTGATCACCCCCGCCGGCCCCGTAGGCCTCCTCGGGCGTCAGCGAGATCTCCATCATCCGCTCGGGGTGGGCGCCGCGAAAGCCAAACGGGCGGTAGAGGCCGTGGGCGTCGGCGGTCGCGAGGACGATCTTCCGCGCGTCTGAGAGGTCCGGGTGGTCGAGGATCGCCTCGACCAGCCACTTCCCGAGGCCCCTGCCGCGGTGCTCGTCGAGGACGAACAGGTCGCCGATCCACGCGAAGGTGGCCCCGTCGGTCACGACGCGCGCATAGCCGGCCTGCGAGCCGTCCGGCGCGTAGACGCCGAACGAGAGCGACCGGTCGATCGCCCGGTCGAGGAGCTCCCGGGGGATCCCCTCCGCCCAGTACGACTCGGTCAGGAACGCCCAGATCGCGTCGCGGTCGAGGCGCGCAGCGTCGGTCGACATCTCGTACCCGTCGCGCGTTGCCTCCATGGCCGGTCGGGCGCCCGTCAGGCGCGCGGAGGCGATCTGCTCGCGGATCTGCTTCGGCAGCATGAAGCGCACGTCCTCGTCGACCGTCCGCAGCTCCGAGACATCGTCGGCGCCGCGGTCGCGGAAGAACTCGACGAGCTGGGCGACCAGCTCCTCGGGGGCGCTGGCGCCGGAGGTGATCCCGACGGTCTCCACGCCCTCGAGCCACTCCTCCCGGACCTGCGAGGCGTTGTCGATCAGGTGCGACTCGGTGCCCAGCTCGCGGGTGACGTCCACCAGGCGCTGGAGTTCGAGGAGTTGGTCGAGCCGATCACCAGCACCAGGTCGCACTCGCGCGGCGAGCTGCTTGACGGCGATCTGGCGGTTGGTGGTCGCGTAACAGATGTCGTCGGACTTGGGCGCGACCACGTTCGGGAAGCGCTCGCGCAGGCGGGCGATGATCCCCGCCGTCTCGTCCACCGAGAGCGTCGTCTGGGTGATGAACGCGAGCTTGTCCGGGTCGGGACGTCCTCGGGGACCCCGAGGCGGTCGACGTCGTCGGCGGTCTGCACGAGCACGATGTGGTCCGGGCGCCTCACCGGTGGTCCCCTCGACCTCCTCGTGGCCCTCGTGGCCGATCAGGATCATCGTGTAGCCCTGCTCGGCGAACTTGCGAGCCTCGACGTGGACCTTCGTGACGAGCGGGCAGGTGGCGTCGATCGTCCGCAGGTTCCGGGCGGCGGCGTTGGCGTGGACGCTCGGCGCCACGCCATGGGCGGAGAACACCACCAGCTCCCCCTCGGGGACCTCGGTCTCCTCCTCGACGAAGATCGCCCCGCGCTCGCGGAGCTGCTGCACGACGTGCTTGTTGTGGACGATCTCCTTGCGCACGTAGACGGGTGGGCCGTGCAGGTCGAGCGCGTGCTCGACCGTCTGAACGGCGCGGTCGACGCCGGCGCAATAGCCACGCGGAGCGGCCAGCAGCACGCGGCGAGGAGCGCTCTTGATGGCGGTCTCCATCGGGCATAGGGTAGTGATCGCCGTAACGCCCTCGGCCGGTGAAGGACGGAGGGCGAAAGGCCCACAACGGTGGGCCACAAACGAAGGGGGAGTCGATGAACCTCTACGCGATCCTCAGGCGCAGCGGCTGGAAGTCGCCCGGTGACCTCCAGGAGGCCGCCGAGCGCTCGACCAAGGCAGGCGAGGACATGCCCGACGACATCCGCTGGATCCGCAGCTACGTCCTCGAGGAGGGCGGCAGCACGGTCGGCACCGTCTGCATCTACCAGGCGTCGAGCCCGGAGAAGATCCGCGAGCACGCCGACATCGCCGACCTCCCGGTCGACGAGGCATCCCGATCGCCGACACGGTCATCGTGCGGCCGGATCCGGAGACCGCCTCCGCCTAGGCGGAACGATCGCGCGGGCTCGTGCCGTTGGATCGGCAGGCATGGGCGGTCGAGCAGCTCGGCATCGAGCCCGCAGATCGTCTGCTCGAGGTTGGGTGCGGGCACGGGGTCGCCGTCACGCTCGCCTGCGAGCGGCTTGAGGTCCGGGTCGATCGTCGGCCTCGACCGCTCGCAGAAGATGATCGCCGCGGCGGCCAAGCGGAACGCCGAGCACGTCGCCGCGGGTCGCGCCTCGTTCGTCTGCGCCGAGCTCGAGTCCGCCGATCTCGACGGGCCGTTCGACTCGGATCTTCGCGTTCCATGTCGTGGCCCTCACCCGCCCGTCGGCGCTTGAGGCAGCCCGCAGTCTGCTCGGGCCCGGAGGAGGCCTGCTACCTGTTCAACCAGCTCCCGGGCTGGACCGCGCCCGCGGCCGAGGAGCATGCTGCGGACGTCTCCGCCACCCTGCGCGCGAACGGGTTCGAGGTTCGCGAGATCCTTCGCTCGGAAGGGCTCAGCCCGCCTGCGGTCGGCGTCGCGGCGAGAATCGCGTGACCCACGCGATGGGTCACGATGCGAACCCATGAGCAACGCCGACGTCATCCGTGACCAATACGCGGCCGTCAACGAGCGCGACTGGGAGCGGGCGATGTCGCACTACGCCGAGGACGTCGAGCTGGTGATCCCCGCGGGCGGCATCAGGTCCGGGACCTTCAGCGGCCGCGATGAGGTCGGCCGCTGGTTCGGCGACTGGTTCTCCAGCTTCGGCCGTGACCTCCATTTCGAGATCCTCCGACTCGAGGAGCTCCCGGACGGCTCGATCGAGGTCACGGCCGAGAACGTCGCCACCGGGAAGGCCAGCGGCGCCGAGGTGAGAGCGACGGTCGCCTGGCGCTACGGCTTCCGCGACGGGCGCATCAGCCATGTCGAGGGCGGCGATCGTCAGGGGTCGGCTGAGGCGGCGACTAGCGAATCCGCCGGCAGCGCCCGCGCCGCCGCCTCGCCCACCGCGTCGAGGCTCTCCACGCACACCTTGTCAAGCGTGTCCTCGGGCGTGTGCCAGTAGGAGCCCGGGCTCGGGCCCTCGCCGTAGGTGAAGTCGATCAGGTCCACGGCGGGCACGCCCGCCTCGCGGAACGGGATGTGGTCGTCGCCGATCGGCGTGGTCCTGCCGGTGAACGGCGCCGGGTCGCCGTCGGCCTCCTCCGAGGCGTCCGCGAAGCGCGCGTGGAGCTCGGGGTCGGAGTTTGGCTCGAGCGGGATCTGGAGATCGCAGTCACCGACCAGGTCGAAGAGCACCATCGCCCTCGATCTCGTCGAGCGGCGGCGAGCCCTGCTTTCCGCCGGCTTCGGCGTACCTCACGTACTGGCGGCTGCCGCGCGTCCCGTCGACCTCGAACGGCCGCGACCCCCGCGCCTCCTCGGCGTCGAACAGCGCGAGGTGGAGCGAGGGCCCGTCGAGCGGAGCCTCGAGCGAGCGCGCCAGCTCGAGCACGACCGCCACGCCAGAGGCGCCGTCGTTGGCGCCGACGAACCCCGGGATCGCGTCCTTGGTGTCGTGGTGGGCGCCGACCACCACGGCGCCCGGGCTCGCGTCCCGGGATCGTCCCGACGACGTTCGCGTGGGGCGCTGGACGCGAACGTCCTCGACCCCGGCGGCCCGCAGCTCGCGCTCGATCAGCGCCACCTCCTCCCGGCTCCCCGGAGAGCCCGCCGGGCGCGGGCCGATCGCCACCTGCGCCTCCACGTCGCGGTAGGCGCGCTCGGCGTCGAACAGGTCGGCTCCGTCGCCCTCATCGCCGCCGCAGCCGCCGAAGGCGAGGGCCACGGCCGCAACCGCCAGCACGGCGCCCCTCAGACGAGCTGTTCGCAAACCTCGTCGATCTTCGCCGATTGCTGGGCGACCAGGCGCTTGGCGCGCTCGTCGAGCGCCTCCAGGTTCCGGCGCGTAGCGTCGTCGAGCCCGGTCGTACCCGCCTCCAGGTCGATCTGGAAGCGGTGGTAGCGGCCCTCCAGCAGCTGCGCCGACTGGAACGAGGCGGCGTCGGAGACGCCGTCCATCACCACTCCCAGCAGGTGCCTGCCCCAGCCGAAGAAGCCGAAGTCGCGCGCCTCGTCCCAGGCGATGCGGCCGTTCAGCTCACCTGTGCCGAGCGAGACCATGAACATGTCCTCCACCTCGACCGGCCGCGCGGCCTCCGTGTGGTGGCCCTGGCGGAGGTCGGTGATCGCGCACAACGAAGGGTTGTTGGCGAAGACGCCGCCGTCGACGAGCGCGTAGCTGTCGTTCGCGTCGTCGGGAGCGGCGATCCGCGCCGCCTCGAAGTACGTGGGCGCGGCCGACGTGGCGCGGGCCGCCTCCCAGACGGGGAAATCGTAGGCCGGGTCGTCCTTGGCGCGGGCCGAGCGGAAGAAGAACGGCTGGCGCAGCTCGATCTCGTAGGCGGTGACGAGGACCCGCTTGAGCGCGTCGCTGAGCCGGGCGTCGCCCATGTACGCCTGAAGGATCTCCCGCAGCGGCGGCTCGGGGTAGCGCTCGTCGAAGACGCCCCGCATCGTCCGCGCCCAGGCGGGACGCAGCGGCGGGAAGATCTCGTCGCCTCGCTCGAGGTAGAGCTGGCGCAGGGCATCCGCGGAGTGGCGGGGGCGTCCGGTCCCGTCGTCGAGGGTGAGGCCCAGCGCGAGGATGCCTCCGGTCGACGTGCCCGCGATCAGGTCGAACAGCTCGGCGATCGGCTTGCCGGTGCGCTCCTCGATCGTCGCCAGAACGGTGGCGGGGATCACTCCCCGGATCCCACCGCCGTCGATCGAGAGGATCCTGACCATGCCATGACCCTACCCACGTGCTGGGAGTAGGGTTCGGCCCATGGCCCAGGGGCACATGGACCGCCTCAGCGCGCTGGACGTCTCGTTCCTGACCAACGAGTCCTCGGCGGCCCACATGCACGTCGGCGGCGTCTGCATCTTCGAGGGACCGCCCCCCTCATACGAGGACCTGGCCGAGCACATCTCCTCGCGGCTCCACCTGGTCCCCCGCTTCCGCCAGAAGCTGGCGTTCCCGCCGGTGCCGACCGGGCGGCCCTTCTGGGTCGACGACCCCAGCTTCAACCTCGAGTACCACGTGCGTCACTCGGCGTTGCCCTCGCCCGGCTCGGAGGAGCAACTGCGGCGGATGGCGGCGCGCATCTTCTCGCAGCAGCTCGACCGCACCAAGCCGCTGTGGGAGCTGTGGCTGGTCCAGGGCCTCACCCGCAAGCGCTTCGCGTTCGTCACCAAGACGCACCATGCCCTGGTCGACGGCGTCTCTGGCGTGGACATCGCCACGGTGCTGTTCGACCTGAAACCCGTTCCCGAGCCGGCCGAGGCCGACCACGAGTGGGTGCCCAGCCCGGAGCCGTCGTCCGGGACCCTGCTGGCCAAGGACGCCGAGGGACTGGTGTCCGCGCCCGTGAGGATCGCGCGCCGGCTGGAGCAGGCGATCGAGCACCCTCAGGCGACGCTCCAGCAGGCGAGCGAGTCGCTGAGCGCCCTGGGAGAGGTCGGGTGGAACTTCGCGAACCCCGCGCCCGAGACGCCGCTGAACGTGGAGATCGGCCCCCACCGGCGCTTCGCCTGGGTCCGGGCCGACCTGGCCCAGTTCAAGCGGATCAAGGACGCGCTGGGCGGGACGGTCAACGACGTGGTCCTCGCGGTCGTCACCGGCGCCCTTCGCGAGTGGCTTCGGAGGCGCGGCGTGCGGACCGAGGGGCTCGAGCTACGGGCGCAGGTGCCGGTGTCGATCCGCGCCACCGACGAGCGCGGGGAGCTCGGCAACCGGATCGCCGCCGTACGGGGGCCGATCCCCGTCTATATCGACGATCCGGTCAGGCGCCTGGCCGTCGTACGCGAGGGTATGGAGGGGATCAAGCAGTCCAAGCAGGCGCTGGGCGCCGAGGTGATCTCCCGCATGAACGACTTCGCGCCGCCGACGTTGCTGGCGCAGGCGGCGCGGGTGAACTTCTCCACGCGCCTGTTCAACCTCGTCGTCACCAACGTCCCCGGCCCGCAGGTCCCCCTCTACGTGCTCGGGCGCGAGCTCCAGGACATCTTTCCGGTCGGCTTCCTGCCGCCGAACCAGGCGTTGTTCGTGGCCATCATGAGCTACAACGGGTCGATCAACTTCGGCCTGCTCGCCGACTACGACGCTGTCGACGACCTCGACGAGCTGGCGGCGGGGATCGAGGCGTCGCTCGCGGAACTGCTCCAGGAAGCCGGGGCGGCGAGCGCGGGGCGCGAGTCGGGCGACGCCCAGCGCGCGCCCGCCTGACCCCTACCCGTTCTTGACCTCGTCGTAGAGGCCCTGGGCCGAGGCGCCCTGGTAGGGGCCGTAGAGGTTGTCCGGCTCGCCCGGGTAGCCGTAGGAGATCACCGAGGCGACCTTGCCGTTGGCGACCCAGCCCCCACCGCTCGAACCCCCCGTCATGTCGCACCTGATCCGCATGGGCCGGGGACTGCCCTGGCCTTGTCAGCGCCTCTGTAAGGGGACTTGCAGAAGAACATCTCCTGCCCTCCGAAGCCCGCCACCGGGTAGCCGAACGCCTTGTAGGTGCGGTCGCGCGGGCCGAAGAACTCGATCGGGCGGCCCCCGACGCGGTCCTGGAGGGTCCTGCCTCCCAGCTTGGCCACGTTGACGGCACCGAAGTCATGGGCCAGGTTGTCGCAGCTGGTGAGCCCGCAGCTGGCCCACTGCCCGGTGGTGGCGAGGCCGGTCGCCACCCACTCACCGAACTTGCTCTTCCCGTTCCGGTAGGCCGGCGCGAACATCCAGTTCGACGCGAAGGCCGGCTCCGAGACCGCGGTTGGCTTGTCGTACACACAGTGTCCCGCGGTCCAAACGACGTTCTCGGCCGGCGCCCTGACCGCCGTGCCCGAGCAGACGAAGTTCGTCCCGCCGAGGGTGAGGAAGACCTTCCCGTGGCTGCGCGTCGGCTTCTTGCCGGGCTTGCGCACGGGCTTCGCGATCGTGTCGCCCCGCTTGGCCCGGAGCGGGCCGCCCAGCGGGTTGATCGGCACCGCCTCGCGCATGCGCTCGGGCGTCCAGTACTCACGCACGGACGCTGGGTCCTGGGGGAGCGCGGCGAGCGGGCTCGCTGCGTCGGCATTCGCCACGGCCGGCCACAGCGCCACGACGCCCAGGGCCGTCCAGAAAGCCACCCGCCCTCGCCGGCGGCGCACATCCCGCACCACGTCCACGGATATGAAGATAGGTCACCCCGGCCGGCGAACGCGCCGTTAGGTCTGACGGGGCGCTTTAGAATCAGCGCATGGCCGACGAGGGCGACGCGAGCCCGTTCCGCTACCACCTCGAGCTGACCCCTGAGCAGCTCAAGATCACGCACACGGCTCTCCGGGCGCTGCGCGACGGCTACGGGCACGACGAGGCGCTGGAGCACGCGATCGTCGAGGAGGTGCTCGCGAAGCTTCCCGACGAGCACGCGATCCGCGCGATCCAGCTCAATGACGAGCCGACCGCCCCCGAGGAGCTCCTCGCGGAGCCGCCCAGCGGCGAGATCAGGCCGGCCGAGACCTCGTCCGACGACGAGCCGCCCCCCACCGTCGCCTGAGCCTCTCCGTCCAGATCGGCCTGCTGCTCGCCGTCGCGACCGCGTTCGCGTCGGTGGTCGGCTTCCTCTACAAGCACCGCGGCGCCGTCGAGTCGCCGCCGGTCAGCCTGCGCCGCCCCGTGAGGACGTCGCTGGCGCTCTTCCGATCCCGCGCCTACACGCTGGGGATCCTGATCGCGATGGGATCCTGGGTATTCCACGTCGGGGCCCTCTCGCTGGCGCCGATCTCGCTCGTGCAGTCGGTGATCGCCGGGGGCCTCGTGCTCCTCACCGTGACCGCCGACCGGCTGTTCGCGCACGTGGTCACCCGACGGGAATGGATCGGGGTCGGCCTGGCCGCGCTCGGCCTCGCGTTCCTGGCGGCGACGCTCGAGGGCGGCGCCGACGAGGCGCACTCCGAATACGACGCCGCCACCCTCGCCCTCTACCTGGGCGTCGTGACCGCGATGGCCGTGGGCGTGGCAGCCGCGGCGAGGGTCTCTCCGCTCCGCGGAGGAGTGCTGTTCGGCGCCTCGGCGGGGCTCTTCTGGGCCGCGTCCGACACCTCGATCAAGGGCCTCAGCGGCAACCTCGGCGAGGAGTCGGCGCTGGCGATCCTGGCCCATCCGCTCGCAGTGGTGATCGCCCTCGCCTCCTTCGCCGGCCTGGTGGTCTCCGCCAGGAGCCTCCAGATCGGCAAGGCCGTGCCGGTGATCGCGATCACCAGCGTGGCCGCCAACGTCTTCACCATCGCGGCGGGCCCGATCGTTTTCGAGGAGCCGCTCCCCGACGACACCCTGGGCGTGGTGGTACGGATGCTGGCGTTCACGCTGGTGATCGTGGCTGCCGCGCTCACCCCCGCCCCGGTCCACGCCGCCGAGGTCGCCGAGGCCGAACCCGCGCCAGGGCCCGCCCGCTAACCGCTCCCCCGGGAGGCTGTCCTGCCCTGCTTTGCAGTTCTGCGGTTCGGCAGGACGGCTGGACTGGTGTCGTAGTCGCTCACGCGCCGAACTCCTCCAGTCGCTCGACGAGGATGATCCGCGCGGCGGCCTCGATCAAGGCCAGGTGCGAGAAGGCCTGCGGGAAGTTGCCCAGGTGCCGCCCGGTCTCGGTGTCGAACTCCTCGGCGAAGAGGCCCAGGGGAGAGGCAACGTTCAGGAGCTTCTCCATGAGATCGCGCGCTCGCTGCTGCTCGCCCACGATCGCCAGGGCGGAGACAAGCCAGAAGGAGCAGATCAGGAAGCTGCCCTCCTTGCCGGACAGGCCGTCATCCGTCTCGTCGGTCCGGTAGCGCAGCACGAAGCCGTCCTCGGTCAGATCGTCGGCGATCGCGAGGACGCTCTTTCGCAGCCGCTCGTCTTCGGGGGGAAGGAAACCGAACAGGGCCGCCAGCAGCGTCGATGCGTCGAGCGCCTCGGTCTCGTAGTGCTGCCTGAGCACACCATCCTTGACGCCGTGCTCGAGGATGTCGGCCTTGATCTCGTCGGCGGTCTTCCGCCAGCTCGCGGTTAGATCGTTGTCCCCACGGATCTCGGCGAGCTTCGAGGCGCGATCGAGGGCCACCCAGCACATCAACTTTGACGAGACGTAGTGCTTGGGCTCGCCACGGGCCTCCCAGATGCCCTGGTCGGGCTGGCGCCAGACGTCCGCCGCGCAGCTCGCCTGCGATTCGACGATCGGCCAGAGGCGCCCCGGCAGGCGCTGGCTGCGGCGCGTGTGCAGCAGGATCGAGTCGAGCACCGCCCCGTAGACGTCGTTCTGGCGCTGGTCGAAGGCGCCGTTTCCGACCCGCACCGGGGAGGCGCCCGCGTAGCCGGAGAGATGATCGCGGGTCGACTCGGTCAGGTCCCGCCGTCCGTCGATCCCGTACATGATCTGCAGCGCTCCGTCGTCGTTCAGCTCGAGGTCGGCGATGAACTGCATGAACTCGTCGGCCTCTCGGTCAAGGTTGAGGAAGTGGAGGGCCTGCAGGGTGAAGGTGGAGTCGCGGATCCAGGTGTAGCGGTAGTCCCAGTTTCGCTCGCCGCCCGGGGTCTCTGGCAGCGAGGTCGTTGAGCGCGGCGACCGTCGCCCCGGTCGGCATGTAGGTGAGGCCCTTGATCGTGAGCGCGGAGCGTTGGATCGGCCCCCGCCAACGGTGGTCGATCAGTCGCGCCCGCTCCATCCATTCGTGCCAGAACCGTGTGGTCGCGGCGATCCGAGCGTTGGCGTCATCGATGCCGTCCGGCGAGGCAAGGCCCTCGGCCCACGACAGGGAGCAGTAGATCTGGTCGCCCTGATGGAGGGTGTGCCGCGCCCGCGCGGAGTTGCCCTCGATCCCGAGCTCCATGTCCGTCTGCAGCCTGATCGCCTGCTTGGCGCCGCTGGCATCGGCGGTGTGGCGGTCCTCGCCCACCAGCGACCACTCGGCTTCGACGGCCCCGTAGTCGAAGGCGGGCTCGCAGACCAGCTCCATCTCGACGCTCCCATCGCTGCAGAGAGCAGTGCGCACCAGAAGGTGGTCGGCGTCCTCATCGGGCGGCGGGCGCGTATGGGGAGTGATCGTGTCCTCTCCGCGCCGCGGTCCCATCGTCAGGGCGTCGCGAACGATCACCCAGCCGGTCCCCGTGCGCCAGGTCGTCACCAGGGTGTTCGTCCCGGGCTCGTAGATGCGCGCCGTCGGCACGTTGGCCCCGAACGGGCCGAAGCGGAAAGCACCGGCCTCGCGATCGAGCAGGCAGCCGAACACGCTCGGCGAGTCGAAGCGTGGGACGCAGAGCCAGTCGATCCCGCCATCCGGAGCAACCAGGGCGCCGGTGTGGCAGTCGGAGAGGAAGCCGTAGTCGGCGATCGGCGGAAACGGCGATGGGGCCGCCGCGCTTTGGGGCGTGGTCGCCTCAGTCACGGCGCGGTCCACGGGCCGTGCCAGCCACCGTAGTCAGCGCGACGAGCAAAGACGTCGCACGACGCGTCAACCTTCCTTGGCATTGGACCCATCCTAGCCCTGCGCCGTGGTCGGAAGTAGCCCACTCGTGACGGCCATTGACCCGCACCAGACGGGGGAAAACGACTGATCGGCGAGCGGATGGTCGCGGGGTGCCCGCGCCGACGCTCGCGACCGACGAGGGCGTCGAGCTCAGCGCGCTTTCGTCCGGCCCGCTGTCAGGCGGCGCAGACTGAACGCAGGAGCCTGACAGGGCGGCGATGGCATAGAACGGAGTTCACGCCGCCAGCGGGTCGTAGCCTCGCCGCCCCGCCTATGCGGAGGACCTGACCGCGACCGTCAGCAACTTGAGCTGCTCAGCGCCGTCCGCGCGGGCCTTGGCGCCCTCGGCCGAGCCGAGCGGAGTGCATAAGCGACCGCGATGATCATTACGGCGGCGATGAGCACGACCAGGAGCGCCAGCGGGTCGGCCTGGCCGCTCCCGTCCCTCCCGGCGAAGCCCCCGAGCGCCTTGGCGGCGATGACGACCTCGCTCATCACGCCGTCTCCGCATGACGCCGGATGGGGTTCTGGCGGGGGGTCGTCCGCGGGGTGCGTCGGCGGTCAGTGCCGCCGATGCGCCCGGCATCGGTGAGCGCCCCGGACACAAGGGCCGCACTCATCGGGTTGAGCATCTGGTTCCTTCCTTCGCCCGGGCGATTCGGTGTCACGTCTTCGTGACCCGAGCTTCTGGGCAACCCTAGTCGGGTGCCGAGGAGCGACCGTGCGCCTGCGCACACTCCGTGTGTGCGTCGGTCACAGAAATATGGCTCGGTAACTGCACCTCGCCGCGTGCCCGTGACTCTCGACCGCTAGAAGATCGCGCCGGTCGAGACGAGCAATGCGAACAGCGAGATCGGGATCCCGAAGTCGCTGATCAGGATCACGGTGCTGCCGGGGGCGTAGTTCTTCTCGCGGACGATCTCCCGGACGTGGTTGAAGCCCGCTAGCAGCAGGAACAGCCCGCTCGCGATCGAGGCCACCACCCAGGCCGCGGGCTCGTCGACGGTCGATGCGTAGATCGCGGCCAGGCCCATCGCGAGGCTGGCGTACCCGAGCTCGAACTGAAACCCGTTCGTCTCCCAGCCGATCGAGCGCGCCGTCTGGCGGGCGAAGACGGTGTGCGCGACGCTCGCCCCCGCGACGCTGCCGCCGGCGCCGAGGAAGAGCATCCACCGCAGCGCGAGCTCGTCGAACGGCGTCGAGGAGTCGGTGCCAAGCGCGGGCACGTCGAACGCCGCCAGGAGCCAGGCGACGACGAAGGCGACGGGAGGCAGATACGGCCCGATGCGCCTACCGTACCGCGCGTCTCGGTGCCGCGCTCAGGCCCACCAGGGGCTCACAGTCCGGGCCCACCGCTTAGGAGCGCGGTACCTGCTCATCACTCCTCCTCGTGAACCACGAGGACCGGGCATGAGGAGTGCTTCAGGACAGCGCTTGAGGTACTGCCCTCCAGCCTCGCGCGGAGCCCGCTCAGGCCTCGCGAGCCGACGACGATGGCCGCCGCATCTCGCTCGCGAGCCAGCTCGACGATGGCGGCGGCTACGTTGCCCCGTTCGTCAGCCACGACGAGCGCCTCGGCTTGAAGCCCTAGCGACTTCGCCAGCTCAGCCCCATCGTGTGCGGTGCGATGGGCCCGGTCCCGGTACCTGTCCTCGGTGACCTGTGCCACTTCAACGTCGATCGGCGACGGGATCTCTTGTACCCCCGGCGACATCGCGGCGGCCTGGTAGGGCAGGCTCGGGTCCCACGCCGTCACCACCAGTGCCGGGCGCGAGCCGAAGAGCTCGGCGGTGTCGCGCACCGCCCGACGTGCTGTGTCTGATCCGTCGTAGCCGATCAGGACCGGGGCGGCGGCGTTCATTCAACGCAGCTTACGCCGCGTCGGTCGGCGAAGTCCGGACCCGGGACCACATGGGGCAGCCCCCTGGCGTAGTGTTCATCGCAGAGCCGCCATGACCACCCTCCGCGACGTCCCCCGCGACGCGAGCCGCCAGCTCGACGAGACGTTTGCCCGGCTCGACAGTGAGCATTTGCTGGTGCTCGAACTGGGTGATCTTGCACATCTGCTCGTGGAGCCCGACACGGAACCGTTCGTCCCGCAACGCGGCCCGGCGCAGCCCGGGGTCGACGACCTGGCCGCGACACTGGCCGCAGCGAGGGCGCTTCCGGATGAGTTGACGGTTCGTGTGATCCTCCCTGAAGGCGCTTCGCCGGCCGTGCCCGTCGCCGAGGCCCAGGCTGCGCTCCGCAGCCGGGCCGCGCACCGTGCCTCGGTCGAGTGGCGCGACGGCATGGCCGTTCGCAACATGGGCCGCCGACAGTTGCTGCCCGGCCTCGCATTCGCCTTCCTCAGCTTGGTAGGCGCATACGCCGCCGTAGACGCCGCCAAGGAGGCCCAGAAGGACGACAGTGGCTTCTTCGCGATCGGAGTGGTCGTGGCGGCAGTCCTGATCACGGTCGCCTGGGTGGTCAGCTGGATGGTGATCGAGTACCGCTACTTCGACTGGCGCGAAGCCGGCCGCAGAGCGTCGGCCTACGAGCTGATCGCACGATGCACCCTGGAGATCACCTAACACGAATGGCGTTCCCCCAAGGTGATCCAGGAGCGCCTCGGCCACGCTCAGATCACGATCACCATCCCACACCTACGCGCACGCCATCCCCGCGATGCACGCCGACGCAACCCTGAGGCCGCCGCGCTGATCGACGGCTGGAGCGGGCCTCAAGTACTCCGCCGGTGCAACCCCAAGCAGGATCGACGGGCCGGCCACGCAAGACAGAATCCGGCTCACAGGCCCGCTCCGGAGGAGCCCGCGAGGGGCCTCCTCCATTGCCGGTAGATTCTGACGCGCAACTCGACCAGGGAGGTCATCACATGACGCAGGGACGCAGGGCGCGCAGCGCCGCAACCGGGCTCGTGGCCGCCACCGCGGCCGGCGCCCTCCTACTGATGGCTAGCCCCCCGGCAAGCGCGAACCACGTGGGGGAGGCGCGGTATTACGGGACCTTCGGCGACGGTGGAACGATCGAGCTGGGGGTTTCGGAAGACGAGACGACCGTGAGCGTCGACGCCGACGCCATGCCGGGGACGTCCGGGATGACGCCCTGCGGCCTCTTGGGGTCGGGCCCAGACGACTTCCCTGTCACGAACCATTCCTACTCGTTCAATCAGGGAAATCCCGGCGCGAGCGGCAACGGCGACTTCTCGACCTACGGCATCGTGACGGGAGCGCATCAGATCGCCATCGGCAGCTGCACCAGCGGCTTCGACAGCTTCACCGCCACGATCCCGGCGGACGGGCTGATCGGCCGCTCCAGCGATGCCTCGCTCAGGGGCGACGGTGTGTATGGCCGCAATGGGAAGAACCAGACCCGCAAGTGGACCGCCGAGCGCGGCCAGACCCGGAGCTTTGAGGTCCGGGTCACGAACGACGGGCCCGATACCACCCCCGCGGTGGCCGACGGGTGTTCGTCATCCGCGGGCTTCAAGGTGACTTATGAGGAGAACGGCGTCGACGTGACCACCGAGGTCGTCGCGGGCCTCTACCAGGACACGTTGCTCCCCAACGACTCAATCGTGCTGGACATGCAGATCAAGGCGAAGGGGGGCGTCAACGTGGGGAAGACCAAGTCGTGCAAGTTCGGCGGCGAGATCGACAACACGCGGGACGTCGTGCGAGCCCAGCTCAAGGTGAAGCGCGACTGAGGGCCCTTGGGCTCGGATAGGCTGAAGGCCATCGAGCCGAGCGGACGCTGGTTCCGCTAGGATCGACCAGCCGGAGGCGCTTCGAGAAGCTCTCTGGGCGCCAGGCGGGCCCGCGTGCGGATCATGCGGCTCAGTACCCCAGCGCGAACTTGGCGTCCTCGGACATCATCTCCGGGGACCACGGGGGGTCGAAGACCATCTTCGGGTGGACCTTCTGGACCCCGTCGAGGTCACCCACGAACTCGCGCATCTGCTCGGAGACCTGGGGGCCGATCGGGCAGGCCGGCGTGGTGAGGCTGAAGGTGACGAACACCTCGCCGTCGGTGACCTCGACGTCGTAGACGAGGCCGAGGGAGACGAAATCGAGCCCCAGCTCGGGGTCGATCACCTCCTCGAGCGCCTCGTAGACCTCTTCTTCGGTGGGCATGTGGGTAATTGTAGGCGGGCCGCCCGCGGGCCCTGGCTACGCTTGAACCATGTTCATCCTGGCGCTCGTCGCCTTCGTCCTCGTCCCGATCGCGGAGCTGTGGCTGATCATCGAGGTCGGCGGCGCGATCGGGGTCCTCCCCACGCTGGGGCTGCTGATCCTCGACAGCCTCCTCGGCGCCTGGCTGCTGCGCTCGCAGGGGCGCCAGGCGTGGGCACGGTTCAACGCAGCGCTCGAGCAGCGCAAGGTGCCCGCGCGCGAGGTCTTCGACGGGGCGATGATCATCCTCGGCGGCGCGCTGCTCCTCACCCCCGGGTTCATCACCGACGTGTTCGGCCTCTGCCTGCTGCTGCCGCCCACGCGCGCCGTGATCCGCCGCGGGCGCCACCGCGCTGGCCAAGCGGCGGATCGCTTCGGCTGGGTCGTGACCGGCGTCGGCTCGAGGGCTGGCCGCGCCAGGGAGAACAGCCCGGGCCCTGGGCCCGCTCCGCAGCCCCGGCCGAGCCGCGCCTACGACGTCGAGGGAACGGCGACGGAGATCCGCGACCCCGACGGCGAGCTCGAGCCCGGGGGCGAGCCGCGTGGCTGAGCGCCTCCGCCTCGAGCTTGGCGACGCGCTCGCCGTCGAGTGGGAGCATCGACGCGCTGATGCGGGCGGCCGACTCGGCGGATCCCGCCGCCCCACCGGCGTGGGAGCTCACCGGCACGCCCGATTGGGAGCGGACCGAGGCGCTGCGGATCATCGTCGGTGCCGCCGGCGACCAGGGCGTGGCCCTCGCGGTCGCCCGCCCCGCCGGCGCCCGCGACCACTCCGCCGACGCGGTCGCCGTGGCGCTGATCGGCCCGGAGGGCACGGACTCCGCCGAGGACGTCCACCTCTCCACCGAGTACGACCCGGCTGGGCGCGTGCGCAGGCTGGGAGTCGAGGTCTGGCTGGAGGGCGGAGCCGGCAAGCGGATCGCCGCGGACCGCTCCGCCGACCCCACCGGAGCCGATGCGGGAGGGCTGCGGCGGGAGGCGACCCCGCTCGCCGTTCGCTTCGACGGCGAGAGCGGGACCGGCCTCCACGACCTGCTGCTCCCTCCCTAGCCGATCCTCGCCACCAGCCGCTTGGCCTCCGGCGCCTCGAGGGGGCTGAAGCGCGGGTTGATCGCCAGCGCCTGCCCCAGCCACCGCTGGGCGAGGTCTGGGCGGCCGGCGGCCAGCGCCACTCGACCGGAGCGGTAGAGCACGGATGGCTCGCCTCGACCCAGATCGGCCGCGGTCCGCGCGTACGGGAGCCCCGCCTCCGAGCGGCCCACGCTGTGCAGCGCCCACGCCAGGGCCTCTGCTGATTTCGCGCCCGGTGCCTGACGCCAGGCGGTGCGGGCACCTTCGAGCGCCATGGCGCGGCTCCCGTGGTCGGCCTCGAGCAGTACCAGCTCCTGGTTGACCGCGACGGGGTCGCTCCGCGCGATGTCGATCGCGCGGTCGTAGGCGCGCTCGGCGGCTGTCTCGCGGCCGGCGGCGCTGAGTGCGTCGGCGAGGGCCGTCGCGTTCTCGGCATTGGGCAGCACTGCGACGGCCTCGCGGTAGCCCGCGATCGCCGCCCCGTATTCGCCGCGGTCGAGCGCGACCCGCGCCATCCCCGCGATCGCTGGGCCGTAGCCCGGGTCGAGCGAGAGCGCCTGGCTGAAGGCGCGCTCCGCCGCTCCGGTCTCGCCGCGCAGGATCTCGAGCTTGCCCAGCAGGTGCTGCACGTAGGTGGCGCTCTCCACGCTGCCACCCCCGGCCGAGGCCGCGAGGCGCATCGCCTGGATGGCGCCTTCGAGGTCGCCGTTCAGCTCGCGGAAGTAGGACACGCGCGCGTACGCCGCGAGCGTGGGCTTCAGGCTCACCATCCGCTCCAGCGTGCGCGCGGCCGCGTCGTAGCGGCCGGTCTCGATCTGGGCGTCGGCGATGATCGCGTACGGCCGCACCAGGTCCGGCTCGAGCCGGTGGGCCTCGCGGCCGAGCTCGAGCCCGCGGGTGAACTCGTGGCCCGCGAGCGCGACCGTGCCCTGACCGATCGTGGCGATGGCGTTGCCCGGATCGCGGCCCTCGGCCGCCGCGAAGGCGGCGTCGGCGCGCTCGAGGTATGCCGAGTCGGCGGTCTCACGAGCCGCCTGCAGGTAGGTGTCGCCCAGGGACGTGTACGCAGCGACCGAATCCGGCTCGGCCCGGACCGCGCCCTCCAGCGAGGCGATCGCCTCGCCCGTCGCCGGGGCGAGACCCTCGCCTGAGACGGCGGGGCCGAGGTCGGCGACGGGGTCGGTGCCGGGCTCGCGGTTCGCCATGACGAGCACGGCGATCAGCACGGCGAACGTTGCCAGTGGGGCCAGCCAGCGGAGGCCGGCGGTTCTGAAGATCGGGACTACCTTGCTCATGTCTCCTCCTGTTCGGTGACGGCCGGGCCGGGTGGGGCGCCGCCTCGCGACGCCCCACCCTCCCGATCGCTTCCTTGCCTACGGACCGCCCGGCGGTACCGGTGCGTGCGGCGGCTCGATCCTCTGCGAGGGGTTCGAGTCGAAGCCCGACTCCGGGGTCGCCAGGTACGGGAACTCGGACAGGAACGGCGTGTCGTTCCTGTCCACCCCGTCACCGAGCGGGACCGCGTTCTGCGGGTCTGCCAGGATCCCCGCGACGACCTGGAGGTCGATGTCGACCACGTCGTCGGCGAGGCGCCTGCCGTTCGGGTAGCCGGCCAGGTCGCCGCCGAGCGCGCCGAAGCGGCTTGGCGACATCGCCGGGTCCACACCCAGGTTGAGCTTCAGGGTGTCGACCGGCGTGCCGGCGTTCGGGCCCGAGTGCTGGTTCAAGCCCGGGAGCCCCTGGAGGACGGCCTGCACGATGTCCGTGCGGTCGGTCTCCGGGGCGCCGATTCCGAACAGGGCGTTCAGGACCGCCGCCAGCTCCGGCTGCGTGACGAACTGGCCGTAGAGGTCAGCGTCACGGTCGGGGGTGGTGCGGTTGAACTTGTCCTTCATCCCCAGCGGGATGATCACCTCGTTCACGAGCGGGTTACCCAGGCGCGAGACCTGGACCCACTTGTTCTTCGCGCCGTTCACGGACCCCGGCGAGCCGGTGTCGTAGTCGGCGTTCTGGACCTCGAGCCGGCGACGCTCGGTCGTCGACCAGACGCCCACCACGGCGTTCGCCGCGTCCATGCTCGCAACGGGCTCGCCGTTCTTCGTGACCTGCTCCTCGGGGAGCTGCATCACGATCGACGAGGTGTTGTAGCCGGAGAAGTCGTCCTTCCCCTGACCCTGGTTGCCGGTGCCGACGCGCACGTTGATCGCGTCGAAGGCGGCCCCGAGGTCGACGAAGAACGGCTCCTCGCGCTGGCCGGCGAAGATCTTGCCGCCGTCCGGCAGATCCTGGATCGCGCCCGGGACGAAGTCGTTCTCGTAGTCGGGGAACGTCTTCGGCCCGATGTTGGAGGGTGCGACGTTGAGATCTTCGGCGACGACCGACTTGTCGGTCAGCTTGCCCTTCTTGTACTCCTCGCGGGTGACGTCGTACGTCTGGATCAGGTTGAGCCCGTCGTAGTCGGTCGTATTCGGGCCCGCGGTGAGGAACGAGTTCGGGTTGCGGATCTCCGTGTCGAACGTGTACCGGTACTTGATATCGGCAACGCCGTCGCCGGTGTTGTCGAAGTTGATGTAGTACCGCGCCCGGTCGTCGAACCTGAAGAAGTTCGGCCCGTTCGCGGGCACCTGGCCGGGAATCCAATTCGAGGCCACGGTGATCGCGTCCTCGGCGCCCTCCGCGGTCCAGGCGTACACGTCGGTGTTGTCCGCCGAGGGGTCGAGCATGATGCTCGGCGCCTCGCGGTGGCTGGATGTGATCCCGAGCGGAACCGCGATAGCCGACGCGGCAACTGCCGCCAGCACCACCCCGGTCCTCCTCGAGAGCTTGGGTCTACGCATCTCGTCCTCCTTGCTGACGAGTCGGTTCGGCTGGCAGGCGGGGAGGCCCTAGGCCGGGCGATCCATCGCCCCCGTGCCTTGTCACCCGTGGGAACGAGGAACTGCGAGGATCGGATCAATGGCGAGCATGCGCGCTGTGATCTCGGACTTCGGCGGCGTCCTCACGACGCCCCTGATGCACTCGTTCGCCGCCTTCCAGGACACGACAGGAATCCCGGCCGAGGCGCTCGGCCAGGCGATGCAGCGAGTGGCGGACGCCGACGGTGAGCATCCCCTGTTCGAGCTGGAGAAGGGCCGCATGACCGAGGCCGACTTCCTGGCCCGGATCAGCACCGAGCTGATCGACATCCTCGGCCATGAGCCCGAGATGCATGGGTTCAAGGAGATCTACTTCGACGCGCTCGAGCCGAACCCGCCGATGATCGAGTTGATGCGGCGCCTGCAGGGCGGCGGCCTGCGCATGGCACTGCTCACGAACAACGTGCGTGAGTGGGAGCCACTGTGGCGCTCGATGCTCCCGGTCGACGAGATCTTCGAGCTGGTCGTCGATTCGGCGTTCGTCGGGATGCGAAAGCCCGACCCCGAGATCTACGAGCTGACGCTGGAGCGCGTCCGGGCGCTCGACGGCCTCGCCGGGCTGGAGCCCGCCGAGTGCCTGTTCGTGGACGACGTCGAGGCGAACGTCGACGCCGCCCGCGCCCTGGGCCTAAAGGCCGTTCACTTCCGCGAGAACGACCAGGCGATCCCGGAGATCGAAGCGGCGGTGGCGCCTAAGGGCTCGGAGAGGGTGCACGGCTCCTGGAGGTGAGGGGAGGGGCGGTTGGCGGGCGATTCGGGGCGATGGCGCTTATCTTCACCACGTCCGGAAGAAAAGCGCCATCCGTGAGCGCCTCAGTGGCAATCGCGGCTCCGCGATGCCACCGACGCCAGATCTGGACCGGCTAGTTGTCGCTGCCGACCCGGTCCCAGACGTAGAGCTCGACCGCCTCCACGGCGAGCTCCATCTGGCGGGCTGGTGAGAGCCAGTCGAGGACCGTGTCGAGCGCGACCTCCTCGGTGACGCCGCGGTCGACCGCCTCCTCGCCGCGGAAGCCGGCGGCGAGCTTCAGCGCCTCGCGACGGTTGTCGCCGAGCGAGCCGAAGGCGGACATCAGGAAGTCCCGGTTGGGGACCGGGTGGCCCACGTCGAGCGAGGCGTGCCAGGCGGCGAGCATCGAGATGTCGTGCTCGTCGAGCTCCGAGATCGCCCGCGCGTAGTGTGCGTCGAGCTCGTCCTCGGGGATCTCGTCGACCCAGGCGCGAACGGCCTCGCCCAGGAGCTGGCGCCGGGCCTCGCGCCCGACCGAGTCGGCGATGGCGCGGATGGCGTCGGCGGGGTCGATGAAGCAGAGCGACATGGCCGCGAAGATAGACGCGGCGGGGGACGGAACGACGGGGGCACAAAACACGCACGGAGCGGGCGTCAGGACGGGCGCCGAAGCGCGACCTATGCTCGTGAGCGATGCCTGCACGGAGCCTCCCATGCCGTTGAAGCTGATCGTCGGCCCTCCCAACTCCGGGCGGGCGGGCGAGGTGCGCCGGCGCGTACTGGCTGCGCTCGACGCCGAGCCCGTCCTGGTGGTCCCCACCGCCGACGACGCCGCCTGGTTCGAGCGCGAGCTCTGCGCGGACGGAAGTCCGACGCTGGGCCTGTCGATCCGCACCTTCTCCTGGCTCTTCCGCGACACGGCGACCGCGCTGGGGCTGGAGGTCGGGCCGCTCCTCACCGCCCCGCAGCGCCTGGCCCTGGTGCGGGCCGCGATCGCGACCACCGACCTGCGGCGGCTGCGCCGCTCGGCGCAGCGGCCCGGCTTCGCCCCCGCGCTCGACGCCCTGATCGAGGAGCTCCAGGCGGCCATGGTCAGCCCCGGCGAGCTGGCCGAGCACGCCTCGGAGCTGGAGGACGGTGCCCACGAGGCCGAGCTCGCTGCCCTCTACGCCACGTACGGCGAGCTCCGCGAGCGCTCCGGCAGCTCTGACGCGGGTGCCCTGGCCGCGGCCGTGGCGACCGCGTTGCGCAATTCGCCCGGCGCCTGGGGCGCACGCCCGGTGCTCCTGTACGGCTTCGACGACCTCACGGTCGCCCAGCGCGAGCTGGTCGCGGAGCTGGCCCGGGAAGCGGAGGTAACCGTCGCCGTCAACTTCGCCGACCGCCGCTCGCTGGCCGCCCGCGCCACGCTGGTAACCGAGCTCTGCGAGCAGCTCGGCGGCGAGATCGACTCGCGGCTCGAGGCGGATCCGGACTACACGCCGCACGCCTCCCTGCGCCATCTCGACCGCCGCCTCTTCGAGCCCGGCCCCGGCACGGTCGACCCCGACGATGGCGTCGTCCTGATGGAGTGCGCCGGCGAGCGCGGCGAGGCTGAGGCGATCGGGGGCGAGATCGCGCGGCTGATCGCGGACGGCGCCGATCCCTCCGACATCGCGGTCGTGGTCCGCCACCCCGCCGGCGGCGGGCAGGTGCTCGCCGCCGTGCTCGGCGCGTACGGGATCCCCGTCGCCCTCGAGGCTCAGGCCCCGGTCGACCGGACGGCCGTCGGCCGCGCGCTCGTGGCCCTCTGCCGCACCGCGGCCCCACACGCACCCGCCACCGATCTCCTCGCCCACCTGCGGGCCGACCCGACCTTCCCGGCGGGCGCGGCGGACGGCGTGGAGAGACGGATCCGAAGGGGCGAGGTCACGACCGCCGCCGAGGCGATCGACGGCTGGCAGAGCCCGCCGCGCCACCTGGCTCGCCTGCGCGGCGCCGGGGAGGGCTCAGGGCGCCTGCTCGCGCTGGCCGCGATCGCGCGCGAGCTGGCGGAGGGAGCCCACCGCGAGCAGGCTCCGCTTGCGGCGCCCAGCGACGGCGCCACAGGGAGCGCCGATCTGCTGCATCCGATCGAGCTGCGCGCGGCCGTGGCGGCCGCCGAGCTCCTGGAGGAGCTGGCGACCTTGGGGGATCTCCCCGGCTGCCCGGAGCCCGGGCTGGCCGACGCCGTCGAGGCCCTCGAGGGAGCGTCGGTACGGACCTGGCGGGGCCCGACCGACGGACGCGTTCGAATCCTCAGCCCCTACCGCCTGCGCGCCGGCCGCGCGCGCTACCTCTTCTGCGCCTCGCTCCAGGACGGCGAGTTCCCCGCGGCGGCGGCCCCCGACCCGCTTCTGGGCGACGACCGGCGCGCGCGCCTGGGCATCCCCGCACTCGTGCGCCACGAGCAGGCCGACGAGGAGCGCTACCTCTTTCACGCATGCGTCTCGCGCCCCACCGAGCGCCTCTACCTGTGCTGGCGAAGCTGCAACGACGAGGGCACGGCGCTCTCGCGCTCCCCCTTCATCGACGAGGTCCTCGACCTGCTGGGCGACTCGCCCGAGGCGGCCGAGGGGGCCCTGAAGCGCAGGCGCGGACTGGACGAGGTCGTATTCGCACCGTCCGAGGCGCCGAGCGAGCGCGAGTTGGCCCGTTCGCTCGCCGCCCGTGGCCCGAGATCCGCTGCGACGCTACCGGGGCCGCTGCGGGTGCCGAAGGTCCTCGAGGCGCTCCGGGAACGCCGGGTCCTGAGCCCCAACCAGCTTGAGGGCTGGCTCGGGTGCCCCTACATCTGGTTCGTCCAGCACGAGCTGGCCCCCGAGCGGCTCGAGCCGGAGGGCGACCCGCTGTGGCTGGGCGCGATCGTCCACGACGCACTCGAGAAGCTCTATTCGGAGCGCCCGGGCGACGACTCGATTCCGCGCGAGGGCGACCTCGGCCGCTGGAAGCGCCGCTTCTCCGAGTTGCTCGCCGAGGCGGCGTCGGAGGCCCGCCTCGGCCCCGAGCGGACCTCGATGCTGGCGAGGGCGCGCGAGCAGGTCGAGCGCTTCCTGGCCGACGAGGCCGCGTCCGAGACCGCGCTCCGCCCCGGGGAGGGCCTGATCGAGCGCAGCGTTCGGGATGGACGGCGAGGGCGACCCCGGCGGCCTGCCGCTGGGCGAGTTCGAGGTGCGCGGGAAGATCGACCGAATCGACCTCGCGCCCGACGGGCAAGGGGCGCTGGTGCGCGACTACAAGACGAGCCGCAGCGTTACCCCCGTGGCCAAGTTCGAGGAGAAGGGCGCGCTTCAGATCCGCCTCTACATGCTGGCGGCCGAGCGCCTCCTGAAGCTCGAAGTGATCGGCGGCCTGTATGAGCCGCTCGGCGCCGTCAACGTGAAGGAGCGCAGGCCGCGCGGGCTGGTGCGAGGAGACGACGAGCGGTTGGACGGGCTGAACCTCGTCGGCAAGGACCGCCTCGGCGACGACGAGTTCACCGAGCAGCTCGAGCGAGCCGAGGCGCAGGCGCGCCAGGTGGGGGCCGAGCTTCGCCGGGGCGAGATCGGGCGCCGGCCGTTGGGCGGCGCCTGTCCCAAGTACTGCACGTTCCAGCCGATCTGCCGGCTCGAGCGCGCCGTGGGGCTCGAGGAGGAGAACGGGAACGGCGGGTCCGAGTGAACGACCTCCCCCCTCCCACCCCTGAGCAGCAGGCCGCGATCGATGCGCGCGACCGCGACGTCTTCTGTGAGGCCGGCGCCGGGACCGGCAAGACGCGGGTGCTCGTCGAGCGCTACTGCGAGGCGGTATCCACCGACGGCGTGGGCGTCGAGGCGATCCTCGCCTTCACGTTCACCGAACGGGCTGCCGCCGAGCTTCGCGAGCGCGTCCGGCGCACGCTGGGCGCCCGGGGCCGCGCCGCCCGCGCCGGGGGGGACGAGGACCGGGCCCTCGAGCTCGCTCAGTACGCCCGAGCGACGGAACGCGCCTGGGTGACGACCATCCACGGCTTCTGCCGGCGCCTGCTCGCGGCGCACCCGGTCGCCGCCGGGCTGGACCCTCGGTTCCGGGTCCTCGACGAGGCCGAGGCCGTGCGCCTTCGCGAGCGCGCCTTCGCCGAGGCCCTGGCGGAGCTGATGGAACACGGCGGCGCCGACCTGGTGCGGATCGCAGCCGCCTACCGCCCGTACAGGCTCGGCGAGATGACGCTCGCGGCGCACGCGCGGCTTCGCAGCCAGGGCATGGCCGAACCCCGGCTGCCGCCCGTGTCCGAGGTGGTCCGCTCCCCCGATGGCGAGAAGGACGGCGACCCGCTCAGCCCCAGCCAGGTCGAGACGGCCACCATCGCGCGAGGTGCCCTCGAGGCACTCCTGGAGAGCTTCTCGGACCGCTACGAGCAGCTCAAGACCGAGCGATCGGGCCTTGACTTCGCCGACCTCGAGCTGCGGGCCCTCGCTCTCCTGCGCGACTCCGAGGGGGTCCGCGAGGCCTGGCGCGAGCGCTTCGCCCACATCCTCGTCGATGAGTTCCAGGACACGAACAAGGTCCAGCTCGACCTGATCGAGGAGCTGCGCGGGCCGGAGACCCGCCTGTTCTGCGTGGGGGACGAGAACCAGTCGATCTACCGGTTCCGCAACGCCGATCTCGAGGTGTTCCGCGCCCGGCGCGCCGAGGCCCGCTCGGACCCCGGCACCGAGGTGCTCGCGCTGCGCGGAAACTTCCGCTCGCGCCCTGCGCCGCTGGCTGCCGTGAACGCGGTCGGCGATGCCCTCCTCGACGGCTTCGAGGGGCTGAGCTGGGGCCGGCCGACCCCCGCCGACGGGCCGGCCGCCGGGTCCGTCGAGCTGCTGCTGACCCTCGATGAGCGCGGCAAGGACGCCGCCAAGTGGAAGGACGAGGGAATCGACCTGGACCCTCCCCCGTCGGAGGGCTCGCCCTCGATCGTGGCCGAGGCAAGGTTCCTGGCGCGGAGGCTGCGTCGGATGGTCGACGACGGCGAGGCCGAGCGAGGCGACATCGTCGTCCTGTTGCGCGCCTTCACTCACGTGGACGCCTACGAGGAGGCCCTGGGGCGGGCGGGCCTCGACCCCTACGTCGTGGGCGGGCGCGGCTACTGGTCCCAGCAGCAGGTGGAGGACCTGGTCCGCCTCCTCGGCTGCATCTCGAACCCGCTCGACGACGAGTACCTCTTCGGCGCGCTCGCCTCGCCCGCCGCCGACGTCAGCCCGGACGCGCTCTGGCTGCTCCGCCAGGCCGCGGGGCCCAAGCGCCACATCTGGCCGGTCGTCGAGTGGCGGTACGGCGGCGCCGAGCGCGAGCCGCGCGATCCCGAGCTCGAGTGGCTCGACCACGTCCCGGCCGAGGACGCCGAGCGGCTCGAGCGCTTCTGCGCCACGCTCGCACCGCTGCGTGCGGAGGCGCCGCTCCTCGGCCTCGAGGTCCTGATCGAGCGCACGATGAACGCGTTCGGCTACGACCTCGCGCTCCTGGGCCGGCCCGGTGGGCCCGGGCGCATGGCGAACGTCCGCAAGCTGATGCGCCTGGCCCGCGAGTTCGAGCGCCACGAGGGCCGCGACCTGGCCGGGTTCCTGCTCGCCGCGGACGAGAGCGCGAGCCGCGACGAGCGCGAGGGAATGGCCCCCGTGCGCGCGGAGGGGCACGACGGGGTGCGCGTGATGACGGTGCACGCCGCGAAGGGGCTCCAGTTTCCGGTTGTCGCCGTGCCCGATCTGGGCCGCACGCTCAGCGCCGGGCACACGTGGAGCGACGTCATGCTCGGGCCGGCGCCGGCGAACGGCGACCGCGCGCAGCGCTTCGGGATGCGCCTGGTCTTCCCCTCCGAGGACTCCTTCGGGCTCTGGGAGCTGGTCGGCCTGAATCGCGAGGAGCGCGATGCCGCGACCGAGGAGGGCTGCCGGTTGGTCTACGTCGCCGCCACCCGCGCCGAGGACAGGCTCATCCTCTCCGGCACCTACAAGCAAGCCCAGCTCGAGCCGGCGGAGCCCAGCCACTCCGACTCACCCCTTCGCCGTGTCCTGCCGACCCTCGTCGAGCGCGGCTGGGCCGGCGGCGACGAGGAGGTGCCCCTGGCGGCCCCCGAGCGGGCGGAGGGCGCCGGCGCCGCCGAGCCTGCCGACGACCTGTTGCCGCTGCGAATCGAGGTCAACGTCCCCTCCGCCGAGCGCGCCGACTGGCTTCGCGAGCACCTGCCGCACGTCGACGCAGCCGAGGCTTCGCCGGTCGAGGGCGGGCGGCGGCCGCTCCTCGGCGAGCGCCCAAGGGAGGTCCCCGTCGGTCACCTGAGCTACTCGGCGCTGGCCGAGTACGAGCGCTGTGGCTACCGCTTCTACGTCGAGCGGCTCCTGGGGGTCCGCCCGGGCGCGAGCGCAAGCCCGGCCGCGGACGATGCGGGCGGCGGCGAGGAGACCGAGGGCCCGGCGCCGGACGAGCTCGTCGAGCCCGACGGGGACGGAAGGAGCGACGAGCGCTGGCGTGAGGTGGCGCTCGCCGTGGGGAACGCGGCTCACGCGGCGCTCGAGTGGTCGGCACGGGAGGGCTGGCGCGAGCCGGACGAGGCGCTGCTGGAGTCCCTGCTCGCAGGCGAGGGGCTGGCGGGCGACGCCGAGGCGCTGGGGCGAGTGCGCCGCGGCGTCAGCGACTGGCTCGGCTCCCCCCTTCGCCGCGAGCTCGAGGGGTGGCGCCTGCGTCCCGAGGTGCCGTTCGTGCTCCCCGTCGCCGGCACCGTGATCCGTGGCCAGATCGACCTCCTCGCCGAGGGCCCCGAGGGCCAGCGGGTGGTCGTCGACTTCAAGACCGACGCCCTGCGAGGGCGCGCGCCGGACCGGCTTGCCGGCCGCTACGCGGCCCAACGCGAGGTCTACGCCCTCGCGGCGGCCGGGGCCGGCGAGGCAACATCGGTCCGCGCGGTCCACCTCTTCCTCGAGCAGGCCGACGAGCCGGTCGTCGAGGAGTTCGGGCCGGGCGAGCTGGTCGCGGCGCAAGACCGCCTGGAGGCACTGATCGCGCGCATCCGCGGCGGCGAGTTCGCGCCGACTGACGAGCCGACGTCGGCCATCTGCTTCGGCTGCCCGGCGGCGGCGCGGCTCTGCCCGCACCCCAAATGGCGCCCGGCCTCGGCCGTGGGTGAGCCGGCTGGGGAGGCGAAACCCCCCGCCGACGCAGAGCCCACGGCCGCCGCCGGGGTGCAGGAGAGCCTGTTCGAATGAGCGGCCGACCCCGGCTCGCCGTGTTCGGCTACGGCTCGCTGGCAAGCCCCGAGAGCGCAGCTCTGAGCCTTGGACGTCCGGCGCCGGCGGCGGCGGTCGTCCGCCTCGCGGGCTGGCGGCGGCGCTGGAGCACGTTCCGCGACAACCTCGCCAGCGAGAAGACGTTCGCGCTGGCCGACGGGACGCAGCCGGCCTTCGTCGTCGGCCTCAACATCGAGCGCGACCCGGCGTGCGAGGGGGCGAACGGTGTCCTGATCGAGATCACGGACGCGGAGGCGGACCGCCTCGACCTCCGCGAGATGCGCTACGACCGCGTCGACGTGACCGCCGAGGTCCGACCGCCGGAGGGCGGCGAGGCTCCCCCGTTCGACCGCGTCATCGCCTACACCGCTAAGCCCAGACACCACGCCCGGGAGCCTTCCCCGGGAACAATCGTCATCGCCCGCTACGTCGCCACGGTCGAGGCCGCCTTCGCCGCCCTCGGGCCGGGCGAGCTCGGCCACTACCGTGAGACCACCGATCCGCCGCCAGTCGAACCGGTCGAGGCGACCCTCGTCCGCGACCAGATCCCGGAGGGCAACCCGCGGGCCTGGTAGGGCCTACAGCGCCGCGATCGCCTCGTCGATCGGCGTCTCGCCGGAGACGAGCTCGAAGGTCTGGCCGATCGTGGAGTCCGTATGGAGGACGGCTGCCAGCACGGCCGCGACGTCCGCACGCGGGATCTGGCCGCGCTCGACGTGCTCGCCGGCGTTGACGCGCCCGGTCGGCCCGTCGTCGGTCAGGCTCCCGGGCCGGACGATGGTGAAGTCGAGGCCGCTCCCGGCCAGGGCCCGGTCTGCCTCGGCCTTGGCGCGGAGGTACTCACCGAACACGCCGCCGCCCTCCGGCGGCGGGTTGTCGGCCCCCATCGAGCTGACCATCACGTAGCGGCGGATGCCGTTGGCCTTTGCGGCGGCGATCAGCTTCAGGGCGCCGCCGAGGTCCAGCGCGCGCTTGCGCTCCGGTCCGGAGCCGGGGCCTGCGCCTGCCGCGAAGACGATCACGTCGGCCTCGCCGACCGCAGCCGAAACGTCCTCCTCGGCCTCGAGGTCGCAGTAGACGGGCTCGGCCCCGGCGGCCTTCACGTCGTCCGCGTGGTCGGGGTTGCGGATCAGCGCCCGAACCTCCTCACCGCTCGCGGCCAGCAGCGGGTGGAGGCCCATCGCGACCTTGCCGTGTCCGCCCGCGACGACGACCCTCACGCGTCCGCCCCGTTCCACTCGCGCGCCCAATCGCGAAGCTGACGCAGCGCGGGCTGGAGCGCCTCGCCCCTGGCGCTGAGCGCGTAGGAGACGCGGGCGGGGCTCCCAGGATGGACCTCACGCTCGACCAGGCCCTCCGCCTCGAGCTGGCGCAGGCGAGTGGAGAGCAGGCGGTCGGAGATCCCCGGGATCGCGGCGCTGAGGTCGGCGAAGTAGAGCGGCTCGTCGGAGAGGGCCCACAGGATCGCGCCCGCCCAGCGGCGGCCCACCGACTCGACCGCGGCGTGGAACTCGGGGCAGACCCGGGCGGGTGCCCCGCCCATGCGGGGTTCCTGCGTCGCTGTGCGCGGCACGCTCTCCACCTCATACGAGGGTAACGGAGCGACCAGTTGGGCCAAGCGAGTCACGCTCCCTTGACTAGGCCGCGCAGGGCCCGGTGTCGACCGGCTGAAGCTGACCTCCCAGAGCCTCGGCGACCACGTCGTTCGGGACTCCGAGGCCGCCGGGGGGGCCGCCGCCCTGCTCGGCGCCGAACACCGTGGTCAGGACGCGGCCGTCGCCGTCGACGACAGGCCCGCCGGAGTTGCCGCTGCGAACGTCGCCGCGGAACGCGGTCATCCTGCGGCGGACCGGCGCCCGCCCGTAGCTGTCCTGGCTCGTCACCACCCCGGTCGTTCCGAGGCGAGCCGGGCGCACCGCGAACGGGCCGTTCTCGGGGTAGCCGAGGATCGCGCCCGGCGTCCCGCTGCCCGGCTCGTCCGCCAGCGGGAGGGGCTCGAGGCCGAGGCCCGGGACGCTGAGGAACGCCAGGTCGTTGCGGGGGTCGTAGTGGACCGCCTGGGCGTCGAGCTCGGGGGCGCCGGCCTGCGGGGTGACCGTGGTGTCGTCCTGGCCTGCGACGACGTGGGCGTTCGTGGCCACCAGGCCGGGGGCTACCACCCAGCCCGAGCCCTCGACACCCAGCCCGCAGGCGGTCCCGAGGATCCGCAGCACGGACCCCCCGGCCGCCTCGACCTCGGGGTCGCTCGCGATCTGCGGGTCGGGCGCGCCGACGTCCGCCTCCGGCCCTTCCAGCGTCGGGGTCGGGTCGATCCGCCGCAGCACGTTCAGCAGCGGCCCCGACGGCGGCAGCGCCTCGTTGAGGGCGCCGAGGATCGCCGAGCGCTGAACCGCGGCCCGAAGCTCCGCCGTGTTCGACCCGGGCGCGTTCAGGGCCACGGCCCCGAACACCCAGGCGACCAGGAGCCCCAGCGCGCCCAGCAGGAGCGCTCCCCCGGCGCCGTCGACGATCCGGGCGCCCTTGCCCAGACGGGCGCGCTCGCGCAGGACCGACCCAACGCCCTCGAGCGCGATCGCGAGCACGGCCCCCAGCAGGACGCCGCAGATCGCGGTCAGCACCGGCGCGTAGGCCGACTCCGACCCGTCGGCGAGGAGCGCCGGGGCGAGGCGGCCACCGATCGCGGCCCCGAAGACGAACCCGGCCAGAGGCAGCGCGCTTCGGATCAGGCCGCGCTCGAAACCGATTGCGGCGAGCGCCAGCACGAAGGCCACGATGAGGGCGTCGATCACTGTCATCCGGTGGGGTGGTCGGACCGCCCCACTAGATTTTCCCGCATGACGATCAGCTCTGATGCCGAACGGCGGCGACGCCTCGTCACCCGAGCCGTCCCGATCTCGGTCCTGGCGGTCGCGGCATTGGTGGGCGGGATCGCGATCGGCGCGGCCAACGAGCTCGAGGCCGCGGAGCGTTTCGCGACGGCCTGGGAGGCCGGCGACTACGACGCCATGCACGCGGAGCTGACCCCGGAGGCGGCGGAGGGGACGCCCTCGGACGAGCTCGAGGCCGCCTACGAGGAGGCGGCGATGACGGCGACCGTGGACGCGATCGACACCGGGGAGGTGAGGAAGGGTGAGACCGCCGGTGGCGAGGACGCGGCGATCATCCCGGTGACGTCCGACACGCACGCGTGGGGCGAGATCCGGGGCGATCTGGCGCTGCCGCTGGCCGAGGGGCTGGTGTCGTGGCAGCCCCACCTCGTGTTCCCCGGCCTCACCGAGGGCGAGCAGCTCGCACGGCAGACCCGGGCGCCGCCGCGGGCCTCCATCCTCGCGGCGGACGGCACGCCGCTTGCCGAGGGCCCGGCTGCCGCCCGCTCGTCTCCCATCGGCCTCTCAGCCACCGCCGTCACCGGATCGATGGACACGGCGCGCGGTGACACCTCCGACGAGCTGGAGGCGGAGGGCTTCCCACCGCGCAGCCTTACAGGGGCGAGCGGCCTCGAGCTCGCATTCAACGACCGCCTCGACGGGCAGCCGAGCGGACAGCTCCTGGCCGTGCCGGCGGGCCAGAATGGCCCCGCGTCCGGGCGCACCCTCGCGAGCGGACAGCCCACCCCGGGCGAGCCGATCAGGACGACGCTCGATCCCGACCTCCAGGAGGCGGCGGTCACCGCCCTCGGCGACCTGTTCGGTGGCGTGGCGGCGCTGGACGCGCGGGACGGATCGGTCCTCGCCTTGGCCGGGATCGCCTTCTCGGCCCCGCAGCCCCCGGGATCGACCTTCAAGATCGTCACGACCGCCGCGGCGCTCGAGGACGACCTGGTGGCGCCCTCCGACGAGTTCCCGGTCGAGACCGCCGCGGTGATCGAGGGGCGGGAGGTCGCAAACGCCCACGACGAGCCCTGCGGTGGCACCTTCACGGAGTCGTTCGCGCACTCCTGCAACAGCGTGTTCGCCCCCCTGGGGGTCGAGGTCGGCGCCGAGCGCCTCGTCGAGGAGTCCGAGCAGTTCGGGTTCAACGAGGAGCCGGCGCTCTACAACCAGGAGGCGCTGCGGGAGGTCGCGCCGCCCGAGAGCACCATCCCACCCGCCAACGAGATCGGCGGCGACCTCGATGTGGGGGTGAGCGCGATCGGGCAGGGCGAGGTGCTGGCCACCCCGCTCGAGCTCGCCTCGATCGCGCAGACGGTCGCAGCCGGCGGCACCCGCAGCCCCACCCCGATCACCAAGGACCCCGAGTACGCGACCGCCGCCAAGCCCGTGGACGTCATGCCGCAGGACGTCGCCCAGACCCTACGCGAGTTGATGATCGAGGTCGTCACGAGCGGCACCGGGACCGCCGCTGCCGTCCCCGGCTACCAGGTCGCGGGCAAGACCGGCACCGCCGAACTGGGCGCCAAGGCGCTCGAACCCGGCCAGAAGCTCGCCCCCGGCGAGGAGCCCGAGCAGGAGGTGGACGCGTGGTTCACCGGGTTCGCTCCGGCCACCGCCCCCAGGCTGGCGGTGGCCGCGATGGTCGTGAACGCGGATGGCGACGGCGGCGTGGTCGCCGCCCCGATCGTGAGCCAGGTGCTCGCGGCCGGGCTGCAGTAGTGCTCGGCACCGCACCGCGCGCGCGGCGTCGGTTGCGGACTTTGGGGCGTCATCACCCCCACCAATGCGCAATCGACGGTGAGTGAAGCGATCGCGTCCGCGACAGCGACCGGGTCTGGACCCGTAAGCGAGCCGTTACTCGTACTCGCGCAGCGGGAAGCCGATCGTCGCCCCCACGACGATGAGGACCCCGCCCACGACCGCGATCAGGCCGCCCACCGTCTCGCTGAGCTGGGCGACCGCCGCTCCGAGGATCGAGGCGACGGCGCCGATCGCGAGCAACGACCACCACCCGCCCCCGGCCTCGCGGCGCACCGGCGCGGTCATGACCGTCGCGAGCGCGATCACCACCAGGCAACCCAGCTGGACGGCATCGCCGAAGAGGTTGACGAGGATCGCGAGGGCGGCGAGGGCGGCCGCGATCAGGATCGCCTGAAGCGCGCGGTCCCGCAGCGCCCGGTCGGCCAGCGCGGTCAAATATCGAGCTCGACTACCCCGACCTTGCCCGAGGGCAGCGGGAGATCAAGCTCGAGCGGCCGGTTCTCGGTCGAGGCCTCCTCGATGAGGAACAGGATCAGGTTGCCCTGCGTGGGGCCGTCCCAGGCGATCGAGTCCGGGATCGGGAACTCCTCCCCGGCAGGGAGCGGGTCGCCGAGGGGTAGCGCGAAGGGGCTCTCGGTCTCCAGCGGGCCGTATTCGGTGTCGAGCGTGTCGGTGATCGTCATCTCCTCGGGGAGGACGGTGTCCTCCTCACCCTCGTTCGCCACCTGCATGAAGACGCCGAAGTACTGCTCGTCCGGCGGCGGCGGAGGCTGGCCAACGAGGTACCCCCGATCCTCGGTGTCGTCCGGGTTGAGGAAGCGCGAGATGACGACGTTGTAGCTGACGTCGTCGGCCTCGATCGGCTCGCCCTCGATGACGTCGAGCTCCTCCTCCTCCTCGGCGCCACACGCCCCCAGGGGCAGCGCCAGCGCGGCGAGGGCGGCGAGGGCGATCGAGATCCGCCGTGTCATGGCGCGGCAGTCTATCCGGCGCCCGGAACGCGATCCCCGCCAGCGACCTCGACCCGATCGGCACCGCCATCGCTCTCCAGGAGGTCCCTCAGCTGGGCCAGGGCGCCCGTCAGAGCCCGGCCGTACCAGCGCTCCATCCCGGGCGCCTTCTCGGCCAGCTTGTCGAGCAGATGCGAGGGCTCCGTCCAGTGCACGACCTTCACCTCGCACGCGGAGATACCGGCCTCCGTGACCTCCCAGGCCATGTGGACGGGCATGCGGCCCAGGCGAGACCCGCGCCCCTCCTCGATGATCCGGTACGGGGGCTCGAGCTCGGCGATCACCGTCTCCATCCAGAGACGCCGCTCGCGCACGCGATAGCGGGCGGCCGCTCCGATCCCGGCCGAGTCCAGGCGCTGGAGGCGGAAGTCGGAGAGGAACCTGCCCATGAACGCGGGGCGGTTGGCGAGGTCACAGAGGAACTCGAACGCGCGCTCGCGGGGGACGTCGATCGGCATCGTGGCGGAGACCGGACCCATGCGGTCGCGATTCTATTCGGGCGCTGTTCCTTCCCAATTTCCGACAATCGCCGATGGGCGGACTGGACATACCGCGCCGCGTCGTTATCCTCGATGGAGTCCGGGGTACACGGCTATGGCCATGCTTACCGATAGTTCCTCCGAGCTCCACGAGACTGGGGAGAACGTTCCCAGTTTCGCGACCGTCGGTTCCCTGACCTGCGTCGGATGCGGCTACGCCGTGGCCGCCGCCGCGGTGATGGAGGCGCTGCCCCGCTGCCCCGCCTGCGGGGGCACCAGCTTCCGCCGCCGGTCGATCTTCGAGCACCCCACGGTCGACGCCGCCGCCGTCGACGTCGCCGGCTCCGAGCCGGGCTGGCTCGACACGGTGCGTACCGAGCTGTCGGCGATGCCGGCCCTGGCCTTCGCCGAGGCAGGGGAACGGATCGTGCGTGAGCTGCCCCTCGGCTGGACCAGGATCGGGCGAAGCGCGGCGGCCGATGTCCGCCTGGACGACCCCACCGTCTCGCGCCGCCACGCGCTGATCGTTCGCACGGCCGACGAGGGCCTGCGCGCGCTCGACGACCGCAGCCTCAACGGCCTCTTCGTGAACGGCGAGCGGGTCGAGTGGACCCCGCTGGCCGACGGCGACGAGCTCGAGGTCGGCCGCTACCGCCTCTACGTGGTCGTCCCCTAGCCGCCGCCCCCCGGGACCGTCCCGGGCTCGGTGCGGGTCATCCCCAATAGACACGGCGGGCTGGCCTTGCGACGGTTCCGTGACCTGATCACACATGGGTGGCGACCCGCCCTGAAGAATCTTCAGGCTCGTCCCGCCCCGACCCCTCGGAGGATCCCACCTCATGAACTCGCCCCGAAACCTCGCCGCCCGCGCCGGCCGCTGGAGCGCCCGGCACCGCAAGACCGCGATCTTCGGCTGGATCGCGTTGGTCGTCATCGCCTCGATGATCGGCAGCGCCATCGGCACCGAGACCCTCTCCGACGAGGAGTACGGCGTCGGCGAGTCGGGCAAGGCCGACAAGGTCCTGGCCGACGCCTTCCCCGAGGAGACGTCCGAGGTCGTGCTCATAGAGAGCGAGAGCGCGGAGGCCACGAGCCCCGAGTTCCGGGCCGTGGTCGACGAGGTCACGCGCGAGCTCGAGGGGATCGAAGGCGTGAGCGCGCTCGACAGCCCCTACTCGCCCGACAGCAGCGGCGGGATCTCCGAGGACGGGCACTCCGCCCTCATCAACTTCGACCTGCCGCGCTCCGACGACGCGGCGGCCGACGCCGCGGTCGAGACTCTCGCGGCGGTGGAGGACGTCGCCGGGTCCAACCCCGGCTTCTTCGTCGGGCAGTTCGGCGACGCGAGCGCGAACGAACAGATCGGCGGCGCGTTCGAGGAGGACTTCCAGAGGGCCGAGTTCACCTCGCTCCCGATCACGCTGATCATCCTCGTGCTCGCCTTCGGCGCACTGGTGGCCGCGGGCATCCCGCTGCTCTTGGGCGCCACGTCCGTCGCGATCGCGCTCGGCCTGATGGCACCGCTCAGCCAGCTCTGGCCCGTCGACGAGGCCGCCTCCTCGGTGATCCTGCTGATCGGGCTCGCCGTCGGAGTCGACTACACGATGTTCTACCTGCGCCGCGAGCGCGAGGAACGGGCCGCGGGCCGCAGCGCCGAGGCGGCGCTCGACGCCGCGGCGGCGACATCGGGACGCGCGGTGCTGGTCTCCGGCATCACCGTCCTGATCGCCATGTCCGGCATGTACCTCGCCGGCGCCTCGACGTTCACGTCGTTCGCCACGGGGACGATGCTGGTCGTCGCGATCGCCGTCCTCGGTTCGCTCACGGTCCTCCCCGCGCTGCTCTCGGCGCTGGGCGACCGCGTCAACAAGGGCCGGATTCCGTTCCTCTCGTCCCCCGAGGAGCGAGCCGGCCGCGAGCCGCGAATCTGGTCGCGGATCCTCGACCCGGTTCTGCGCAGGCCGCTGGTATCGGCGCTCGCCGCCGGAGGGCTACTGGTCGTGCTCGCGACCCCCACGCTCAACATCACCCTGGCCGTGCCGGGCGTGGACTCGTTGCCGCGCGACCTGAGCACCGTGCAGACCTACGACAAGGTCCAGGAGGCCTATCCGGGCGAGGCGATCCCGGCGGACGTCGTCGTCGAGGCCGACGACGTGCGCTCGCCCGAGGTCGAGGCGGCCATCGCCGCGCTCGGCGACGAGGTCGCCGCGCGTCCTGAGCTCTACGCCCAGGACCTCGAGGTCGACAAGGTGAGCGACGACGGGACGGTCGCGCTCGTCGCCGTCCCGGTCGCGGGCGACGGCACGGACGCGACGTCCAAGGAGGCCCTGTCCGTCCTGCGCGAGGACCTGATCCCGCAGACGCTCGGGACCGTCGACGGCGTCGAGGCAAACGTGACCGGTCTCACCGCCGGCACGGAGGACTTCAACGACCTGATGACGGAGCGCGTGCCCATCGTGCTCGCGTTCGTCCTCGGGCTCGCCTTCCTCCTGCTCCTGGTGACGTTCCGGTCGATCGTGATCCCGCTCAAGGCGATCGTGCTCAACCTGCTCTCGGTCGGAGCGGCGTACGGGATCGTCACCTGGATCTTCCAGGAGGGCCACCTCGAGTCCCTGCTGGGCTTCGAGTCGACCGGCGGCGTGACCTCATGGCTCCCGCTGTTCCTGTTCGTGATGCTGTTCGGCCTCTCGATGGACTACCACGTGTTCATCCTGAGCCGGGTCCGCGAGGCCTACGACAACGGCATGACGACATCGGAGGCCGTGAGCCACGGGATCAAGTCGACGGCATCGGTCGTCACGGCCGCCGCCATGGTGATGATCGCCGTGTTCTCGATCTTCGCCACCCTCTCGATGGTCGAGTTCAAGCAGTTCGGCGTGGGCCTCGGCGTCGCCGTCCTGATCGACGCCACCATCGTCCGGGCGGTGCTCCTGCCGGCGACGATGAAGCTCCTGGGCGACTGGAACTGGTACCTGCCCAGCTGGCTCGAGTGGCTGCCACGGCTTCAGCACGAGCCGAGCGGCGAGATGCCGGCGGACCCGTTCGTCGAGGAGGACACGCGCGAGCCCGAGACCACCCGCGCGTAACCGCGGTACGACGCCGGGTCGGCTCTACTCCCGGCCGGCCCGGCGCGCCCGTTCATGTCGCTTTGTATGGAGTGCAGTGCAGGGACGCGGCAATGAGGGACGTGTTCAGCGCGCCTGTCGCGTCGGTAGCGCAATCCGGGACTCAGGCGACAGGTGAGCGGTGAACACCCCGTACCTGTCGCATCGATACCCCTATGCGTAATCGAAGCGACAGAGGCGAGGGTTTCTGGCGGGCGCTCTGATCGGGCCTGCCACAGCCGTCCTCATGCTGCTGCTCCTCGTCGGCGCGGACGCCGCGCAGGCCGGACTACGGCGCGGCGGCGGACCGATCGTGGGTCCACGGCGACTGAGCCCCGAGGGCCTTGAATGGACGATCCGGGCGAAGCGGCAGCGGCACTTCGACGCGATCAACGTGGACTTCGACGTGCCAGCGGGCAACGAGAGCTACGGATGGGGGGTTCAGTTCCACCCCCCGGTGCCGGACGGATCGTTCATCGCGACCTCGGGAGGCGACCTCGGCCCCTGGGGCTGAGGGCCGGTCGCTCCTAGGGCGCTCGGCGCGGGCGAACCAGGCTGCCAGTGCCTCGACGCCCGCCCGCTGGCCCTCTCCCCCGCCGAGCGCCGCCATCAGCCCGCCGCCCTCGGCGCGCATGAACATGAGCTTCAGCTTCTCGCCGGCGGTCGTCCTCAGTTCGAGCTTCACCGCGTGCTTGTCCATCAGCGCGGAGCCGATGTCCGCCCAGCCGCCGCCGGCCCCCTCGGCCTTCGCCTCCGCGATGTCCTGGCGCGAGCGCCAGCGCCTCGCCGTCGGGGTCGCCGCGGCGGTTGAGCGGCTGCACCAGCAGGCGCCCGCCGGTGACGCCGAGCGCGACCGCGCCGCCGCGAGAACAGTCCCCTTCTGCTGCGATGCCGCGCAGACGCCCTCCAAGCGTCTCGCCGGGCGCCAGCAGGCCCTCGAGGTGGGGCCGAAGCTTCGCGTCGAAGTCCCCCACCGTGGCGGCCCTACTCCGTCGAGATGTTCGGGTCGGCCTGGACCTTCTCGGGGATGATCATCAGGAAGCTCTCCCTTGGGGCGGCGGCCAGCGCCATCACCCGCTCCGCCTCCTCGGGCTGGTCGGTCGCGCGCAGCTCCTCGGCGTAGTGGCCGAGCAGGTCCTCGAGGTCGAGCATGCCCTCGGCGTCGATCTCCTCGATCCCGACCTTGGCGCCCTCGCCCAGCCGGCGCTCGATCGCCTCGCGGTCGAGGTTCCAGTCCGGGTTGACCCGCACGTAGACGCGCCCGCCGGTCATCCCGGCGCAGGCCCACGGCCCGATGTCGCCGAGGACCACGGCGCGGCCCGAGGTCATGTACTCGAACGCGAACCCCTTGGCGTTGGCGCGATCGACCACGCAGCCGCGCGTGTCGTCGATCGGCTCCGCCGGCTCGCCGGCGAGGACCACGTCGGCGCCCGAGAGGCGGATGCAGAACCGCGAGTCGGCCGAGCCCTGCACGAACAGCCGGCCGCGCTGGGCGCCGTAGGCGAACGACTTGCCCACCGAGCCGTTGACCCGCTGCGCCCGCCTCGTTCCGGCCCTTCATGATCGAGACGGTGCCGCCCAGCATCGTCTTCCCGACGCCGTCCTGGGCGCCGCCCTCGACGCGCACGACGAGGCCCCAGGCGTTGAAAGCCCCGAAGCCCTGGCCGGCGACCGAGCCGCCGTTGAACTCGAGCTCGGCGAGGATGTCCTCGGAGCCCTCGGCCGCGCCCTCGTAGATCCGCGCACGCGACAGCGCCCCGGACAGCTCGGTGCCGAGGACGCGGTCGTTGGCGTCGGTCGGGCGCGGGAACTCCTGGCGCACGGTGGTGCCGCCGCAGACGTCGTCCGCGAGGGCGGCGATCGTGGCGGAGGCGTCGGAGCGGGCCATCCGGATCGGGCGGGCGCGGACCAGCCCGGCCTCCGCCCGCGCCTCCGCAGCGACCAGCTCGTCCTCGGCGACGGGCATGTCCACGGGCGCGAGCTCGAGGTACTCCTCGAGCGGGGTGATCAGCGACGCCAGGTCGAGCACCTCGGCGTGCGACGCCTGCTCGAGCAGGTCGTAGCGGCCGACCAGGTCCTGGGCGCGCTCGTAGCCCATCTCGGCGACCAGCTCGCGGACCTCCTCTCCCATCGCGGTGAAGAAGCGGGCGCAGTTCTCGGCGGCGGTGTCCACCGCCTGGGGGGTGAACTTCTTGAGGCCGTGCTCCTGGGCCGCCTCGACGGTCTCGATCTGGGTGGCGATGCCGACGTGGCACGTGTCGAGCTGGCAGCCGCGGCAGATCGTGCAGCCCAGCGAGACCATCGCGAGCGTGCCGAACGCCACCCGGTTCGCGCCCATGCAGAGCAGCTTCACGATGTCGTGGGCGTGGCGGTAGCCGCCGTCGGCCCAGATCTCGACCCGGTTGCGGATCCCCGCCTCCATCAGCGCCTGGTGGACGAGGCGGGTGCCGATGTCGGAGGGCAGGCCGACGTGGCGCAGCGCGTGCTGGCGCGCGGCGCCGGTGCCGCCCTCGAAGCCCGAAAGGGTGATGATGTCGGCCCCGGCCTTGGCGATACCGAGGCCGATGGTGCCGATGTTCGGCACCACGGGGACCTTGACCGAGACGCGCAGGTCCGGGTTCACCGTCTTCAGCTCGTCGACCAGCTCGGCGAGGTCCTCGATCGAGTAGAGGTCGTGGTTGTTCGAGGGCGAGATCAGGTCGGTCCCGGGCGACGCGTTGCGCGCCGCGGCGACCTTCTCGGAGACCTTCTTGCCGGGCAGGTGCCCGCCCTCGCCCGGCTTCGCCCCCTGGCCGATCTTGATCTCGGCCACGTAGGAGGAGTTCAGCATCTCGGCCGAGACGCCGAACCGCCCCGAGGCGACCTGCTGGCCGCGCCACTTGCGGTAGCGGCCGTACATGTCCCGGATCTCGCCGCCCTCGCCGTTGATGCAGAGGATGTTGGCCGCCTTCGCGGCCTCGGCGTAGGCGCGGAAGGCGGGCTCGGACTGCGATCCGAAGCTCATCGAGGAGATCACGATCGGGTAGTCGTGGTGGCCCGCGCCGGCGTCGACCCGCGACGGATCGATCGGCTCGCGGTCGGAGTTGAGCTTCATCGCGTGGCGCATGGAGATCGGGCTCTGCGCCTCCAGCTCGCGCACCTTCTCGGCGTAGTCGGCGTACGAGGCGGTGCCGTTGGCGGCGGCGACCGCCGCCTTGTAGACCTTCGGGTAGAAGCGGAACGTCTTCGCCGGCTTGGCCTCCTCGTCGCCCTTGAGGATGCGGTGGCGCTCGTCGGAGTCGGAGTCGAGCCCCTCGAAGCCGACCCCGCCGCGCTCGGAGGCGGCGAATGCCTGGGTGCCGAAGATCTCGGCCAGTTCCGGGCGGACGCCGATCGACGAGAACTGCCTGGCGTAGCCGCGGACCTCGTGGATCCCGATCGTCGAGATCACCTTCTCGATCCCCTTGCGGAGCGCGGCGCAGAGGTTGGAGACGTCCTCGGCGTAGTCGTCCACGCAGACGACCTCGACCATCACGTAGGGGCAGACGCCGTTCGCGCCCATGCCGAGGGCGAGGGCGACGTCGTGGACGTTGCGGACCGATGCCGAGCGCAGCACGATCGAGCAGCGCCGGCGCAGGTTCTCCTCGCCGGGCTCGACCTTGAACTGCTTCAGCGCCTGGTCCACCGCCGAAAGGGCGAGGTGCGCGTCCAGGTAGCGCCGCTCGCCGTCATAGACGACCCTGTCGGTCAGCACCAGGAGCTCGGCGCCATCGGCGACGCGCTTGACGGCCTCCTGGCGCAGGCGGTCGATCGCGCCACGGGTCGTCTCGGACTCGAGCAGCGCGACGTCGAGCGCGGCCGCCCGGTCGCGGAACTCCTCCCAGAGGTCCTCGAGCAGGTAGGTCTTGTGCTCGCGGGCGATCTGGCGGTAGGTCGCGTCCGAGAGCGGCGCGAGGTCGTGGTGGCCGCCGAGGATGACGGGGAACGAGGTCTCGACCGTGCCCGTGTCGGTGGCGAGATCGCCGATCGAGGGGCGGCGGCCGAACACGGCCCGCGTCGAGAAGTGCTCGATCTCGCGCTCGCGGTCGATCGCCGGGTTGGTGACAACGGCCACCGTCTCCTTGAAGTAGTCCGCCAGGTTCTGGCGCTCGGGCGAGAGCGCCGCCAGCGGGCCGTCGTAGCCCAGCGAGCCGATCGGCTCGGCGCCGTTCGACGCCATCTGCTGGCACAGCTTGACGTCGTCGCGCTGCCAGCCGAAGCCGGCGAGCACGCGGTCCTCCACCTTCACGGGCTCCGACGGCCCGGCCGAGGTGTAGCCGGGGATCTCCGCCCCCTCGAGCGGACCGCCGGTGACGAGCGCACGGTCGTAGGCGGCAACGAACCCGTTCTTCGCGCTCCGCCCGGAATCACCGCTCCCTTGTCGAGCTCCGCGCTCTCCCCCGGCCCGCTCCGACCAGCGCCTGGCGACGAGGCGCTGCATGTCGGCGTGCTCGTGGAGCGTCGCCTTGCGCTTGTCGCGGTCGATCGTGACCAGGAACTTCTCGCCGGGGCCGAGCGGGAGGGGCTCGGAGACCATGTCGTGGACGCTCACGACGCCGGGCTCGGAGGAGAAGATGAAGTCGTCGGGCGTCTCCACCTTCCACAGCGGGCGCAGGCCCATCGCGTCGGCGGAGAACACGCACTCGTCGCGGTGGCGCGCGATCAGGGCGACCGGGCCCTGCGCGAACGGGCCCATCGCCTGGCGCAGGTACATGTAGAACCGATGGAGCTCGGAGGGCAGCGCCCTGACCTCGTTCACGATCGGGGGCACCACCATCTCCATCGCCTCGGCCAGGGAGAGGCCGTCGCGGCGGATCAGGGTGTCGATCACCCGGTTCAGGTCCTGCGAGTCCGAGGCGCCCGGCTCGATCGGCACGCCCAGCATCTTCGCCTCCTGGCGAAGCTGAGCGATCGTGTTGATCTCGCCGTTGTGGCCGAGCACGGAGAACGGCTGGACGCGCTTGAACGAGGGCCACGTGTTGGTCGAGTAGCGGTTGTGGCCGAAGCAGCCGATCGTCTCGAAGCGCTCGTCGCGGAGGTCCGGGTAGTAGTCGCCCAGCACCTTGGGGGTGCCCATCACCTTGTAGACGCAGGTGGAGGAGGAGAACGAGGGGACGTGGAAGCCGAGCTCGCGCTCGAGCTCGATCATCAGGTCGAAGACGCGCTCCGAGCGGGCCGGGTCGGCGACCAGGCCGCCGATCTGCCAGAAGTGCGGCTCCTCCTCGCGCGCCGTGGCGCCCAGCGCCTGCGAGTCGACCTCTCCCACCCGCTCGGCGAGGATCCGGAAGCCCCCGGCGGCGAGGACCTGGCGAGCGTCGTGCTGGACCTTCTCGAGGTCCTGGGAGCGCTCGACGAAGACGTGGGCGACGCAGAAGCCGTCGTCGAGGACGAGCGAGGGGTTGTGGCCGCCGGCGCGCACCTCCTCCGCCCAGATCTTCCGCGGGATGTCCACCAGCACGCCGCAGCCGTCGCCCTCGCCGTCGACGTTGCCGGCGCGGTGGAGCATCTTCTGGAGGTTCTCCAGGGCCAGCGAGACCGGCGCGTGGCTGGGCGTCGCGTCCTTGCGGACTGACGCGTAGATCGCGCACGCGTCCTTGTCCTCCACCGACGGCGGCGATACGAGCGGACGCCAGGGGAGCTCTGGTGAGTAGCGCATCGGGACCTCCGGTTCCGCGCCTTCTTCGAGCGGGCGCGCGACGGGCAGGGGGAGCGGAAAGTATACGGCGGCTATCGGCGGCCGCGCTCGCCGCGGGCGGGCACAGGTAGAGTCGCCGCGATGTCGACGACGATCGCCGTCCTGTCCCAGAAGGGGGGCACCGGGAAGACCACGATGGTCCGCTCGCTCGCGGACGTCTTCGAGCGTCTCGGGATCGACGTGCTTGCGATCGACGCCGACCCGCAGGGCAACCTCTCCGACTACTTCGACACCGCCCACGACGCCTCGCCGACGCTGGGCGACGTGCTCCAGGGCCAGGCCCGGGCGGCCGACGCGATCCACGGGTCGGTGATCCCCGCCAACCTCGCGCTCTCGGAGGCCGAGCTGGCCCTGGCGGGGAAGATCGGCCGCGAGGTGACGCTGCGCCGGGCGCTGATGGACCTGAAGCGCCAGAAGGAGCTGATCCTGATCGACTGCCCGCCCACGCTCGGGCTGCTCACGGTGAACGCGCCTGGTCTGCGCGTCGCACGCGGTCCTGACCACCGAGGCGCAGTACTTCTCGCTCCAGGGCATGGAGCAGGCGATGGAGGTCGTGGAGCTGGCCCGGGAGTCGCTCAACCCCGACCTCGAGCTGCTCGGCGTGTGCCTCAACATCGCCAACATGCGCACCAAGCACGCACGGCACACGCTCGAGGCGTTGGAGGAGCGCTTCGGCGAGAAGATGTTCCGCACCGTGATCCGCCAGTCGATCGCCTACGCCGAGTCGGCGGAGCGCGCGATCCCGATCCTCGACTACCGCCCCGACCGTGGCTCGGACTACCTGTCGCTGGCCGGCGAGATGCTGCGCCGCCTCGGACGGCCCGAGCTGCTCGAGCGCCTCGACGAGCTGAGCGCCGAGCTGGTGCCCGCCGGGGCGCGAGGCTGAGCCCGACCGGGCCGGGCCGTGACCGACCCGCTCGAGCTTCGCGGCGAGCTGCGCGAGGCGCTGGAGCTCGCCGCCTCGGAGGCGGCCGCGTACGCCGAGGCACTGCCGGACGAGCCGGTCCAGCGCCCAGCCGCCGAGCAGGCCGTGAGCGCGTGGGACCCGGCGTTCCCCGAGAGCGGTGACGGAGCGCTGCAGGCGCTGGCGGAGCTGCTGGAGCTGGTCCCGGCGGCGACCCGCTCGAGCGGGCCCCGCTTCTTCCATTTCGTGATGGGCGGCGGCACGCCCGCGGCGCTCGGCGCCGACTGGCTTGCCTCGGCGCTCGACCAGGTCGCCTTCGGGTGGGCGTCCTCGCCGCTCGCGGCCCGGCTGGAGGGCGTCGCCACGCGCTGGCTGCGGGAGCTGTTCGAGCTGCCCGGCGACCTCACCGGCGTGCTCGTGACCGGCGCGACCATGGCGAACTTCAGCGGCCTGGCAGCGGCACGGGGATGGTGGGCCGAGCGACTGGGCGCTGACGTCGACGAGACGGGCCTCCACGGCCTGCCGGCGCCACGCATCCTCAGCAGCGGGTTCGTCCACCCGAGCGCGGTCCAGGCCGTCGGGATGCTGGGCTGGGGCCGCGAGAACGTGCATCGACTCGAGCGCGACGGGGCGGGACGGCTGGACCTGCCCGCGCTGGAGCGCGAGCTCGCCTCCGCCGAGGGCCCCGCCGTCGTGATCGCCAACGCGGGCGAGGTGAACGCCGGCGAGTTCGACCCGATCGCCGAGATGGCGGCGCTCGCGCGCGAGCACGAGGCCTGGCTTCACGTCGACGGCGCCTTCGGCCTGTTCGCGCGCCTGGCCCCGGAGTCGCGGCACCTCACCGACGGCATCGAGCACGCGGACTCGATCGCCGCCGACGCCCACAAGTGGCTGAACGTCCCCTACGACTGCGGCTTCGCCTTCGTCCGTGAGCCCGAGCGCCTCGCACACGCCCTGAACGTCGGCGCGCCCTACCTGCCGGCACCCGACGACCCGCGCCCCAACCCCGGCTTTCTCAGCCCCGAGAACTCCCGCCGTGCCCGAGCCCTCGCGGTCTGGGCGACGCTGCGGGCCTACGGGCGCGAGGGCCACCGCACGATGGTCGAGCGCCACCTGCGACTGGCCCGCCACCTCGGCGCGCGGGTCGACGCCGAGCCCGATCTCGAGCGGCTCGCCGAGGTGAACCTCAACATCGTCTGCTTCCGGGTCCGGCCCGCGGGGGTGCGCGAGGAGGACCTGGACGAGCTCAACCGGGAGCTCGGTGCGGCTCTCCTCGCGGACGGGCGCGTGTTCGCCGGCACCACGACGTACCAGGGGAAGGTCGCCCTGCGCCCGGCGATCGTCAACTGGCAGACGACCGAGGCCGACGTCGACGCGCTCGTCGACGTGCTCCTGGATCTACTGCGCACCCACTCAAGGGGTCAGACCCCACCGCAGTAAGGTGCGCGCATGAGCGACAAAGACTCACCGGAGGCGCTCGAAAGTGCGATCGCGCGCTACAACGACGCCTGGAACGCCCATGACCTCGACGCGATCATGGCGATGCACGCGCCGGACATGGTCTTCGAGAACCACACCGCGGGCGAGGTCGCCGAGGGCGAGGCCGTCCGCGAGCACATCGGCAAGATCTTCGAGGGCTGGCCCGACATCCGCTTCGACGGCCGGCGCACCTACTGCCGCGACGGCCTGGTCGTGCAGGAGTGGACCGCGACCGCCACGCACACCAACGAGATGCGCCGCGGCGACATCGTCGCCGAGCCGAGCGGGAACGAGATCAGCTGGAAGGGCCTCGACGTGATCCCGTTCGAGGACGGCCTCGTGAAGCGCAAGGACGTCTACTCGGACTCGGTCTCGATCCTGCGCCAGGTCGGGCTGCTCGACTGAGGCTCAGCGCCGACGGCGCTCCGCCAGCATCCGGTAGCGCAGCTCGGCGTCGGCCCGCAGGCGCGAGAGCCGCGCCCGCTCCTTCGGCGTCGCCGGTGGTGGCGAGGAGCGCCCCGAGCCGGGCCGCCTCCCTGCGCGCCTCGAGCTCCGGCGGCAGGCACCCGGCGTTGCGCAGGAGCCTGTAGCCCAGGCGGAGGTCGGCCGGCACCCGCGAGAGGTCGTCCCGCTCGAGCGGCTGACCCTGGTTGGGCAGGTCGTCGAACTCGCCGCGTCCATGGCGGCGCGGATCTTCGATTCGGCGAGTCGGGCGATCGCATCCACCGAAAGCCAGCGTAACTGGCAGTGATGGACTTGCAAACCGCCTGCGCCTGTCGCCTCGTCACCCGCATAGCGGGCATAAGACGACAGATCCGTCCTCATGTTCGCTGCCACGCAGTCAGTGATTCTCAGCTGGCATGCGGTCAGAGCTCGGGAACGTCGGCGCCCAAAGCGGCTGAACGGCGCGCGGACGACGTCCGCCCAGCCCTCCGCCTCGCTCCTCCAGCGCGCCCGTCACCTTGCCGGTGTCCTGCCAGAAGCACCAGCGAGCACCGTCGGGCCGGCGCCCGAGATCGAGGCGCCGATCGCGCCCAGCTCGCCCGCCTTGGCGAGCAGCTGCATCGAGCGCGGGTAGAGCTCCGCGCGGTGGGGCTGGTGCAGGCGGTCGGCGAGCCCACGGCCGATCAGCGCCAGGTCCGAGCGCTCGATCCCGAGCGCGAGCTGCGACGCGGCCGCCACGTTCGCGACCGCGTCGTCGAGGGGCACCTCGGCCGGCAGCGCCGCGCGCGCCTCGGCCGTCGCCACCTCCTCATGCGGGTATGACGAGTACCGGCTCGACGCCCTTCGGGAGGCTCCAGCCGCACCGGCGGCGGCAGTCCGGCGCCCTCCGCCCGCGGGCAGAGCGCGATCCCGCCGTAACAGGGCGGCGGCGACGTTGTCGGGATGGCCCTCGAGCTCGACCGCCAGGCCGGTAGACCTCCTGCCTTACCGAGCGCGAGCTCGTAGAGGTGGTCGGCCGCCATGAGGCCCGGCGACGATGGCCGCGGCGCTCGAGCCCATGCCGCGGGCGACCGGGATCTCCGAGCGGATCTCGAAGCGCATGCCGTCGGCGGAGTGCAGGCGCTCGAACGCGCTGACGCACAGGTTCGAGCGATCCGTCGGGAAGCCCGTCTACCCCGGCCTCGACCGAGAACTCGCCGGCCTCGAAGACCTCGAGCTCGAGGTGCACCGCGAGCGCCGCGGCGAACACGTCGAACCCCGGGCCCGAGGTTGGCCGAGGAGGCCGGGACCCGTACCAGACGGCGGCGCTGGGTCACCGGCCCCCTACTCCTTCCACTTCACCGAGCAGCCGACCGGCTTGGTCTCGGCCGGCTCAGGAATCGCCGCCCGAGATGCAGCGCGTCGAGCGCGGCGCGCAGCCAGGCGGCGTCCTGGGAGGGGTCGTCGTAGTCGGCGTCGGGGGCGCCGCGATAGCGCAGGCGCAGGTCGGAGTCGAGCACGAACACGTCGGGCGTGGTCACGGGCCCCCACGCGCGCGCCGCGTCCTGGCTCTCGTCGTGGAGATAAGGGGCATGGCCAGTCCTCGGCCTCGACCCTCTCCTTCATCGCCTCGAAGGAGTCGCCCGGCTTGCGCTGGGCGTCGTTGGAGTTCACGTGCAGCGTGTGCACGCCCCGGTCCGCATAGTCGCGGGCGACGTCCATCAGCCGGTCGTGCCAGACGAGGGCGTAGGGGCAGTGGTTGCAGGTCCACACGACCACGGTCGCGGCCGCCTCGCCGGGGAACGGCAGCGTCGTCAGGTTGCCCGCGGTGTCGGGAAGCTCGAGCGGCGGGGCCAGGTCGCCGATCGAAAGGCTGGCGTGCTCTGTCACTGGTTGTCTCCTCTCATCGCCCGCGGCGAGGGCATCGCGCACGTCCTCCGGGTCGGGCAGCGGCGAGATGCGCCCATCGCGCCGACGGTAGACGCGGCAGGTTAGCCCCGTGGGCTCATCCCCCGGGGGCTGGATGTCCTCGCCGTCCACCCGCACGGTCGGCGAGCCGACGAAGCTCCTCGCGCCCGGCGTCGTCGTCCGTCTCTGATCTCGATGACCACGAGCTCGCCCGGGATCGAGGCCCTGCGGCCGTCCATCTCCGCCTCGCACCATCTCGATCGCGCGCTCCCACGACGGGCACTCCCGCCACCAGAGCACCTCGACGCGAGGTCCACCCCCAGGCGCGCCGCCAGCCGTCCGCGCCGGCCCCACGACCGCCCCCACGACATCCCGTCCGCCGGGACCTCCGCGTCCGGCAGCAGCACCGACCCTTGACGATCGCGCCCGCGCCGACCGCTGCGCCCCGGGACCGATCACGCGGGCCCGTCGATCCGCGCGCCCGCAGCCACGCTCGCGCCCTCGCCCAGCAGCACGGTCCCGCTCAGCTCCCAGCCCCCGTCCTGCGGCTCCGTCGCCTCCTCCGTCGGCCCGCCGGCGCGCAGCTCGCCGGCCGACTCGACCTTGACCTGCGCCCTCGACGATGTCGATGTTCCCCTGGAGGTACTCGTCGATCGAGCCGACGTCGTTCCAGTACTCGTCGAATCGGTGGACGTGGAAGGGCACGTCGGCGTCCAGCAGCGCCGGGAAGACGTCGAGGGCGAAGTCGATCACCTCGTCGGCGGGGAAGTGGTCGAGCACCTCCGGCTCGAAGACGTAGATCATCGAGTTCGTGAGGTCGGAGAGCGCCTCGGCGGGGTCCGGCTTCTCCTGGAAGCCCTGGACGCGCCCGTCGGCGTCGATTACGACCACTCCGAACTGGCTCACGTCCGCGACCCGCTTGACGGCCAGGGTCGCGATGCCGCCGCTCCGTCGGTGGGCGTCGATCAACGCCGTGAAGTCGATGTCGGTCAGCGCGTCGCCGGCCATGACGAGGAACGGCCCGCCCTCGGCGGTCAGGAAGCTCGCGCGACGTTGCGGACCCCGCCGGCCGTCCCGAGCAGCCTCGTCCTCCTCGGCGTACGTGACCTGCGCACGCCCAGCGCCGATCCGTCGCCCAGCGGGCCCCGGATCGTCTCCGGGAACCAGTGGAGGTTGGCGACCATGTCGGTGATCTCGTGGCCCGGCCAGCCCGCGCAGGATGTGCTCGATCACCGGCCGGTTGGCGACCAGGCACCACCGGCTTCGGGATCTCCCAGGTGAGCGGCCGCAGGCGCGTCCCAAGCCCCGCCGCCATTACCATTGCTCGCATCGCGGCGTGAGGCTATTAGGTGGCGGTGGCCACCATGCGCGCCAGCCCCGGGTATTCGGTCGCGAGCCCGTCGCGGTCCAGCCGCAACTCGGCCGTGAACCCCTCGAAGCGGCCCCGATCGACGAAGCGCACGACCGAGCCGTCCGGGACGAGCCGGACGTGCTCGTAGCGCTGCGCCGACGGGAACACCTCGAGATCGGGGACGGAGACCCACGCCATCAGGTGGTCCGTGGTCACCGGCAGCCGCCTCCAGCCCACCCCGCCTGATCGGCATCAGGTTCGTGAGCGGCGAGAACCCGAGATCACAGTCGAGCGCGCCCTCGAGCTCCCCGGCCCGCGCCGCCGGGCGCGCCCAGCTCGGCGCCGCCGTGGCCTTCGGCCTCGACGCTCCAGCCCCCATCCGGCGAACGCCCGAGCAGCAGCCGACGGCTCCAAGTCGCACCCCTCGCCTCGACCCTCAGCGTCCGGGTCACCCAGCCCTCGGTGGCGTCGAGCTCGTAGTCCAGGCGGTAGGGGAGTGGGTCGATACCGAGCTGGACGCCGCGAGCGGCGACCCCGTCGTCGCCGAGCTCGGCCGCGGCGGCCTCGGCTCGCCACTCGTCGATCCCTTCCCATTGGACGAAACGCTGCATGGGAGTTAGTGGTGCAGGGCCCGCCGGCGTTGCGCCGGGCGCAGCGTCCTATGCTTCCGGCTGTCCATACGGTCGAGATCAGGAGTCGCATGAGCACCGCCGTCACGCCCCCTGCCACACAGGACTACAAGGTCGCCGACATCGGCCTCGCCGAGTTCGGGCGCAAGGAGATCACCCTCGCGGAGCACGAGATGCCCGGGCTGATGAAGACCCGTGCCGAGTTCGCGGGCGTCTCAGCCGCTGGCCGGCGCCAGGGTGACCGGCTCGCTCCACATGACCGTGCAGACGGCGGTACTGATCGAGACCCTCGTGGCGCTCGGGGCGGAGGTGCGCTGGGCATCCTGCAACATCTTCTCCACCCAGGACCACGCCGCGGCGGCGATCGCGGCGGCCGGGATCCCGGTGTTCGCCTGGAAGGGCGAGACCCTCGAGGAGTACTGGTGGTGCACCGAGCAGGCGCTCTCGTGGCGGGATGCGGACGGTCCGAACATGATCCTCGACGACGGTGGCGACGCGACCCTGCTCGTCCACAAGGGCGCGGAATTCGAGAAGGAGGGCGCCGTCCCGGACCCGGCGGGAGCCGAGTCGGAGGAGATGCGGGTCGTGCTCGAGACGCTGACCCGCTCGCTCGAGGCCGACCCCCAGCGCTTCACCCGGATGGCCGAGGGCGTCATCGGGGTGACCGAGGAGACGACGACCGGGGTCAACCGGCTCTACCAGCTCGCCGAGGCGGGCCAGCTCCTGTTCCCCGCCATCAACGTGAACGACTCGGTCACCAAGTCGAAGTTCGACAACCTCTACGGCTGCCGGCACTCGCTGATCGACGGGATCAATCGCGCCACCGACGTGATGATCGGCGGCAAGGTCTGCGTCGTGCTCGGCTTCGGCGACGTCGGCAAGGGCTGCGCCTCGTCGCTGCGGGGCCAGGGCGCCCGCGTGATCGTCACCGAGATCGACCCGATCTGCGCGCTCCAGGCCGCGATGGAGGGCTACGAGGTCCGCACGCTCGACGAGGTGGTCGATACGGCGGACATCTTCATCACCGCCACCGGGAACAAGGACGTGATCGGCGTCGCCGACATGGAGCGGATGAAGCACCAGGCGATCGTCGGCAACATCGGCCACTTCGACAACGAGATCGACATGGCCGGCCTCGAGCGGGTCGACGGCATCGTGCGCGACACCGTCAAGCCTCAGGTCGACGAGTGGCGGTTCGCGGACGGCCACACGATCATCGTCCTGAGCGAAGGGCGGCTGCTCAACCTCGGCAACGCGACCGGGCACCCGTCCTTCGTGATGTCGAACTCGTTCACGAACCAGACGATCGCCCAGATCGAGCTCTACTCCAAGCACGAGGGGTACCCGCTCGGCGTGCACGTCCTGCCCAAGCACCTCGACGAGAAGGTCGCGCGCCTCCATCTCGACGCCCTCGGCGTCAGCCTCACCGAGCTGACGCCCGAGCAGGCCGCGTACCTGGGCGTGCCGGTCGAGGGCCCCTTCAAGCCGGACCACTACCGCTACTAGGCGCTATCAGCGCCCAGGCCGAGGCGCCGGCCGCAGGACTGTGTGCGCTACTCGTCGCGCGGGGTGATCCGGAACAGTGAGACGACCTCGGCCTGGTGCGCCTCGGGATGCACCACGTAGGCGCTGGGCCCGCCGCCGAACCATCCCGCGGATTCGTTGTCGCCCACGAAGATCCCGGGATGATGCTTCCCGTCCCCGTCCTCGACCCAGACCTTCTGGCCCTCCTTGAACCCGTGCTCCATCTCGTCGCTCATGGGCGGGAGCCTACCCCGCCCGGGCGCCCGGATACACCCGGTTAACCACTGGGCCTCGTCGCGCGCGTAGGTTCCGATGCGTGACCAGGAGACCGACGAGCTCCGACCTCGTAGCGGCACTCTGGGGGGCGGTCGGGGTCTTCGCGGTCGGCTTCTTCGGCGGCGAGGCGTTGTTCGGCCCGGCTGCCGACGGCGTCGCGATCGAGGCGACGCTGCTGCCCGCCGTGGTTGCCGCGGCAGTTGCGTTCTTCTACTTTCTCGACCGTTCGGACGAGCCTCACTCGTAGCTGATCGCCCTGATCACGTCGAGGCGCGCCGCTCGGCGGGCGGGGAGGATCGCGGCGATCAGCCCCAGCACCAGGCCCGCGACCGCGACCCAGACCATGGTCGCAACCGGCGGTCGGTAGACGACCCCCGGCACCCCGGCCGCGAGGCCCTGGAGCAGGGCGGCACCCAAGCCTGCGCCGACGGCGATCCCGAGCAGGGCCCCGATCAGCCCGATCACCAGGCTCTCGTCGGCGATCGAGCGGCGCACCTGCCAGCGCGAGGCGCCCAGCGCGCGCAGCACCCCGATCTCGCGGGTGCGCTCGATCACCGACATCGTCAGGGTGTTGATGATCCCGAAGAGGCTGGCGAAGATCGCGACGCCGACGATCGCGTAGAAGATCCCGAACTGCTCGTTCACCTGGGCCTCGACGTCGGCCTTGAGCTCCTCGTTCGAGAGCACAGAGAGGTTGGGGTAGTCCTTGGAGATGATCCGCTCGACCTCCTCGCGGAGGATCGGGCGTGTCGCCTCCGAGGTCGCCTTCAGCGCCAGCTCCGAGTCCCCGCTCACCCCGTAGACGTCCTCCATCACGTCCAGCGACATGCCGACGGTCTGCCCGCCGAAGACCACGGTCTCCACGATCCCGGCTATCCGTGCCCGGCGGCTCCCCGACGGACCCTCGAGCCTGAGCGTGTCTCCCACCGCGAGGTTCTTCTCCTCCGCGTAGGCCTTGCCGACCGTGACCTCCCCCTCGGTCATTCGCCGGAATACCTCCTCGCGAGGCGCCCCCTCCACGTCGGTCGTATCGACCTTCTCGTAGCGCAGCGGCTCGAACCCGACCAGGAGGCCGTCCGCTGATGTCTTGCCCTTGGGGCCGGGAAGGTCGGGGGTGAAGACGAAGCGCTCGCGCGCCACCACCGCGGCCTCCGGGATCCTGGCGAGGCGGTCACGCAGCCCGCGGGCGATGGTCTGCTGCGGTCCCTGGCCGGGCGAAAACCCGGTTGGCTGGACGGTCAGGTCGCGGGCGAAGCTGCGGTCGAACTCGTCGGAGATGGTCTTGAGGAAGCTCGAGCCGAGGCTGTTCACGCCGACGACCAGCGCCAGCCCGATCATCAGGGCCGTTGCGGTAGCGGCCGTTCGGCCCGGGTCCGAGCGGGCCGCGTCGGCGGCCAGCCGCCCCTCGACAGGGAACAGGAGCCGCAGCGGGAGCGACAGCACCCGCACCAGCGGGCGGATCACGAACGGCGCGAGCAGGGCGATCCCGAAGAAGATCGCGATCGTGCCGGCCATCCCGGCCGCGGCCACGACGGGTGTCGTCTCGTCGGCAGCGCCCAGCCAGAAGGCGCCCGCCAGGCCGACGCCGCTCAGTACGAGCCCGATCACCGCCCGGCGCGCGCGGAGCCGGGCCCGCAGGCCCTCGGTCCCCAGCACGGCCCGGATCGGCGAGGTCCGCCCCGCCCTGCGGGCGGGATAGAAGGCTCCCGCGACCGCCGTCACGAGGCCCGTCACGACCGCGGCGATCGGCGCCAGCGGCGTCACCACGAGGTCGCCCACCGGGAAGTCGAGCGAGCGCATCAGCTCGATGAGCACCAGCGCAAGGCCAACGCCGAGCGCGAGACCGACGACCGCCCCGATCACGCCCAGCACCACCGCCTCCGTCAAGACGGACGCGGCGATCTTGCCCCGGGAGGCGCCGAGCGTGCGCAGCATCCCGATCTCGCGGGTGCGCTGGAACACGCTCATGTTGAACGAGTTGAAGATCAGGAACCCCCCGACGAAGAGGGCCATGGCGGCGAAGAAGTAGAGGATCGCGTTGAACGCCTGAAGCTGGGACTCGACATCGTCACTCTTCTCCTGCGGCGTGTCGACCACGACGCCGCTCGGAAGCCGATCGCGCAGCTCCCTCCGCGTCGCCTCGATCTCGGCCTGCCCGCCGTCGACGACCACGTTGATCTCGTCGAGGCGCCCGCGCTTGTCCATGACCTCGCGCGCCTCGCCGAGCGGCATCGCAGCGAAGCCCTCGCCGCCGAAGTCGAGGCCGGTCGAGAACTGGAACAGGCCCACGACGTCGAAGGTCTTCGCGCCCTCGGGGGTGGCGAGCCGGATCCGGTCCCCCACCTTCACGTCCTGGGCCTCGGCCCAGCTCTCCTGGAGGGCGATCTCGAGGCCGCGCCTGGGCCGGCGCCCGGCGACCGTCTGCGAGTCGGTCAGATCCTCGGCCTCCGGGGCCTGACCTGCGACGTTCAGCTGCTTCTCGGCATCCGGCGCTGCTACCCCGCCTTCCTCGATCAGCGTGAACACGCCGAGCACGTTGCCGGCGGCGTCGGCAACCCCGGGCGTCTGCGCCACCCGGTCGAGCGTCGAGGCTCGCAGCGAGTCATCGCCGTCGCCGGACACGACCAGGTCCGTCTTCCCGTAGACCGAGTCGAAGAGGTCGGTGAAGGTCCGGTTGATCGTCGCCGCCAGGAGCAGGACGCCGAGGATCATCGCGACCCCGAGGACGATGCCGGCGGCGGTCAGCAGTGCCCGGGCGCGGCGCGCGCGCACGCGGCGCAGGGCGAGCCCGGAGAACGAGCGCACTGCGCTCAGACCTCGGCAGGCGTGGCGCTGAGCGCGACGAACGCCTCGGACACGGTCTGGCGGTCGCCGCCGGCGATCTCGTCCGCCACCCTGCCGTCGCGCAGGAACACGACCCGCTCGGCGATCGCCGCGGCGCCCGCGTCGTGGGTCACGATCACGAGGGTCTGGCGCTCGGCGCGGTTCACGTCGCGCAACAGGTCGAGGATCTGCTCGCTCGAACGCGAGTCGAGGTTGCCGGTGGGCTCGTCCGCCAGCACGAGCTCCGGCTCGGTGAGGAGGGCCCGCGCGATCGAGACGCGCTGCTGCTCGCCGCCCGACAGCTCGGACGGCAGGTGGGTGGTGCGATGGCTCAGGCCCACGCGCTCGAGAAGCTCGCCGGCGCGCTCGCGCACGGCGTCGTCGCGGCGCCCGGCGATCAGGGCCGGCAGCAGCACGTTCTCGTGGGCGGTCAGCGCCGGGAGCAGGTTGAAGAACTGGAAGACGAAGCCGATCCGGTCGCGCCGGAGGCGCGTGAGGTCGTTGTCGGAGAGGCCGTCGTAGCGCTCACCCGCCAGCGAGATCTCGCCCTCGGTGGGCGTCTCGAGGGCACCGAGCAGGTGGAGCATCGTCGACTTGCCCGAGCCCGAGGGGCCCATGATCGCGACCATCTCGCCGGTCGCGACCTCGAACGAGACGCCGTCCAGCGCCCGCACCGCGGTCTCGCCCTCGCCGAAGACCTTGGTCAGGCCGCGCGCGTAGAGCGCTGGCTCCGCGGAGGTCGCCGTTTCGGTGGTTCCCGCCATCCCGGGCATTCTGACGAGGTCGGCCCGCGCGCCTTAAGATCGCGCCCGTGTCCGACTCCCAGCTCTCGCTCTGGTCCCAGGACTCCGTGCTCTCGATCGCGTCCAAGGGCTCGTTCCTCTCGATCGGCTCCTACGGCTCGGCGCTCTCGATCGGCTCGATCGGATCGGCCGCCTCCGCGTTCTCGGTCGGCTCGGCGGCATCCTTCGGCTCGGCGCTCTCGGCGGCGTCCTTCGCCTCGGTGATGTCGGCCGGCCAGTCAGGAGCGATCCTCGGCGAGGAGGCGCCGGAGGAGGCGCTCCGCGCGGCGGGCGTGCTGCTGGTCCTGACCGGCCTGGCGATCGCGCTGGCCGGCCGGCGCGCCCGCGGCTGAGCGGGCTCCCGCGCCCAACCGTTGTCGGGTTTGTTCCACGACGTGGGCCTTTTCCGACAACGCCCGGTCCTCGGGACGGCCGAGAGCCGCGGCCGGGGGCTACGACCCGTTCGGGGCGATGTTCTGGTTCAGCCGGAAGATGTTGTCGGGGTCCCACCTGTCCTTGATCTCGACCAGCCGCGGGTACTTGTCGTCGCCGTAGGAGTTACGGACATGTGAGCTGTCCTCGCCGGGCGGGATGAAGTTCGGGAAGGCTTCCCTACCGATGCCGAACGGGCGCATCGCCTCGGCGAACCCTCGCGTCCACGCGACGTTCTGATCGTCCTCGCTCGGATCCATCCACATCGTCAGGCAGAAGTAGGCCCACGGCACGTCGGGGACCGTCAGGGCCAGGGCGCTGTTGTCCGTGCGGCTCACGGCCCCTCCCATCGGGGCGAGGATGATCTGGGCGAACGGGGCCGGAAGCCCCTCGGCGTGCTCGAGGATGACCTCGATCGCCTCATCCGGCAGCTCGCGAAGCCAGTCGACCTTGAAGTACTCGCGAATCCCGTGCGGGTTGCCGGCATCCAGCATCTGCTGCAGCGCCGCGTATGGCATCGGCTGCACGAGGTCGACGACCGGAGAGGTGGCCTCGCGCAGCGGCCGCAGAGCGTCCTCGCCCTCGTCTGTGGGACCGATGTACGCGTACACGATGCCCGTCGCCGGCTGCCCTCGCAGCTCCTCGGGAACGAACTCCTCGGGCGGCGCCGTGATCAGCGCGAGTCCCCCGCACACCTGGTCCGGGGCCTTGGCCATGAAGTCGCGGTAGGTGCGGATCAGCTCGGGAGCCTGCGCGCGGGGGTAGAGGAGCATCCCACCGGTGACGATCGGGCCGACCGGATGCAGGCGGAACTCGAACTCGGTCACGACGCCGAAGTTCCCGCCGCCCCCGCGCAACCCCCAGAACAGGTCGGCGTTCTCGTCCGGGCTGGCTCGCACGACGCTGCCCGTCGGCGACCACCACCTCGGCCGAGACGAGGCTCTCGCAGGTGACCCCGTACATCCGCTCCAGCCAGCCGCTCCCGCTTCCGAGCGAGAGCCCGCCCACACCGGTGTCCGACACCCGCCCGCCGGTGACCGCGAGCCCGTGCTCCTGCGTGGCGCCGTCGAGGTCGGCCCAGCGAGCGCCTCCCTGCACGCGAGCCGTCTGTGCCTCGGGGTCGACCTCGACGCCGTTCATCGATTGGAGGTCGATCACGATCCCGTCGTCGCAGGTGCTGTAGCCCGGGGTCGAGTGCGCCCCGCCGCGCACCGAGATGACCAGGCCGTTGTCCCGGCCGAAGTTGACGGCCGCGGCCACGTCGTCGGTGGAGCTGCACGAGACGATGAGGGCGGGACGGCGGTCGATCATGCCGTTCCACACGCAGCGGGCCTCGTCGTACGACGAGTCCTCCGGAGCGATCACCTCACCCCTGATGGCGGACCGCAGCCCGTCCATGGTCGCGCTCTCTACTGCGCCCACGTGCCGACCCTAACGCCTCCTGCGCGGATTTCCAAATGCGGCGCGGCCTACGGGCGTCCCAGCTCGTCCTTGAGCCGCTCGATCACGGCCACGGGCGAGGGGTCGACGCCGCGGGCGGCGGCCATGTGGAGCGAGACGAGGTCGCCGAGCATCACCGCCCACAGCATGCGCGCCGTTCTCGTGTGGCCCTCGGTCTCGATGCGGAGCACGCCGTTGGCCCCGGGCTCGATCAGCTGCGCCGTCAGTTCGGCACGCTGGCGTTCGCGGGGATGCTGGTCGCAGTCCTCGAGGAACACCGCGGAGAGGGTCCCGGCGCCGCCGCCCTCCGTCCCAGCCGACGATCTCGTTGTGGTCGAGCTCAGGCAGCTCGTGGGTGAACGCCGGCTGCTTGGCGTTCTCGTTGATCTGGGTCTTCCAGCGGTAGGCGACCGGAACAGTCAGGTCGCACCCGTAGACGACGGGGATGGTGCCCGCCAGGGCCTCCGCGACCTCGGCCGAGCGCGCGACGAGCGGCTCGACCTGCTCGGCCAGCCACGCCGCGGCCGCATCGATCTCGGTACGGATCGGCTCCGCCGCCTGGATCTTCGCGGCCACCTCGGCGGCGATCGCGAACATGTAGCCCACGGCGGCCCGCGGCTGAAGCCCGGACGGGATGCCGATCACGGGCACGTCGGCGGCGCGAGCGGCTTCGGCAAGCGCCCCGCCCGTCGTGGCCGCCACGCGCTGCGCGCCCAGCGCCTCGGCCGCCTCGAAGCAGGCCAGCGTCTCCTCGGTGTTCCCGGAGTAGCTGATGCAGAGCACGGCATGGTCGGCCGGCGTCCACGACGGGAGCTCGTAGTCGCGCACGACCAGGATCGGCCGGGAAAGCCGGTCCCCGAGCGCGGCTGCCGCCAGGCTGCCGCCGATCCCCGAGCCGCCCATCCCGCAGACCACGAGGCCGGTCGCCTCGAACGGCTCGATCGCAGCCGTCTCGACCCGCCACAGCGCGTCGCCGAGCTGGTCGGGCAGGCCGAGCACGTCGTCGAGCTGGTCCGCGCCGTCTATCTCGCGGATTGCGGCGAGCGCGTCGCTCACGACAGGCCCTCCACGCCGGGCGGGATCCGCGCGTCGCCGGGCACCACCGAGCCCTCCGCGATGCTCGCGCCCTCGCCGATCACGGCCCCGGCCTCGACCGCCGCTCCGGCGCCGACGTCGACGCCCGGAGCGAGGATCGCCCCTTCGACCACGGCGCCCTCGCCGAGCGAGCAGCCCGAGTCCACCACCGACTGGCGCACCGCCGCGCCGTCCAAGATCCGCGAGCCCGCCCCGATCACCGCACGGGGGCCGATCGTCGCTCCGGATGCGATCTCAGCCCCCTCCTCGATCAGGAGGGCACGCTCGTCGGTCGCCTGGACATCGGTCTCGACGCGACGCTCGAGGATGTCCCAGCTCGCCTGCAGGTAGCGCTCGGGTGTGCCGATGTCCATCCAGTAGCCCTCGAGGCGGTGACCGTATAGGCCGGCGCCGACCAGGCGCGGAAAGACCTCCCGCTCGATCGAGACCGCGCGCTCCGTAGGGACCAGGTCGAGCACGCTCGAGTCGAGCACGTAGGCGCCGGCGCTGATCTCGTCGGTTGTGATCGCGCCGGGCTCGGGCTTCTCGAGAAACTCGGTGACGGCGCCGTCCGCGTCGGTCAGGACCAGGCCATAGGAGCTTGGGTCGTCGACCGGGTAAAGGGCCAGCGTCGCCACCGCGCCGGTCCGCTCGTGCGCGTTGATGAGCGACGTGAGGTCAAGGTCGGTGAGCACGTCCCCGTTCAGCATCAGGAACGTGTCGTGGAGCCCGGCCTCAGCCGCGACCAGGTGGAGCGGCCCCGCGGTCCCCAGGGGCTCTGGCTCGGAGACATAGCGGATCGAGGGGCCGCCGTCGCCACCGTCGCCCAGGGCGTCGCGCAGCAGCTCGGCGCGGAGGCCGCAGGCCATCACGACCTCGGTCACGCCGTGGCGCTGCAGCCAATCGACCATGAACCGGATGAACGGCCTGTCCACCAGCCGCAGCGCGGGCTTCGGCCGGGTCAGGGTGAGGGGACGAAGGCGGGTCCCCTCTCCCCCGGCGAGAACGACCGCCTGCATCGCCCTCAGCTGCCCAGCTAGGCCGGGCGGCCGATGCCCTCGTAGGCGAACCCGGCCTCGCGCAGGGCCGCCGGGTCGAGGAAGTTGCGGCCGTCGACGATCAGCGGCGTCGCCATTCGCCCCGCGAGGGCGGCCCACTCCAGGTCGGCGAACTCGGGCCACTCGGTGACCAGGATCGCGGCGTCGGCCCCGTCGAGTGCCTCCTCGGCCGATGCGGCGAACTGGACGTTCGTGAGCAGCTCACCCGCCCGCCCGGAGGCGACGGGGTCGTACGCGGTGACGACCGCGCCCTCGCCCTGGAGACGGGTAGCCAGCACCAGGCTCGACGCCTCGCGCATGTCGTCCGTGTTGGGCTTGAACGCGAGGCCCAGGAGCGCGATCCGATTTCCGGCAAGCGAGCCGAGGTGCTTCTCGAGCTTCTTCAGCACGCGCCGCTTCTGAAGCTCGTTGACCTCGATCACCGAGGTGAGGAGCTGGAAGTGGTAGCCGGTGTTGCCGGCGAGCTGCTTGAGGGCGCTGACGTCCTTGGGGAAACACGAGCCCCCGTAGCCGATCCCCGCCTGCAGGAACGAGGTGCCGATTCGCTTGTCGAGCCCCATGCCGCGGGCGACCTCGGTGACGTCGGCGCCCACCTCCTCGGAGACGTTGGCGATCTCGTTGATGAAGGAGATCTTCGTCGCGAGGAAGGCGTTCGAGGCCAGCTTGATCATCTCGGCCGAGGCGACGTCCGTGCGGACCAGCTCGCCGCCGAGCGGCCGGTAGAGCTCCTCGACCGCGTCGGCCGCCCACTCGTCGCCGGGGTCTGCGCCGATCACGACCCGGTCGGGGTGGAGGAAGTCGTCCACGGCCGACCCCTCCTTGAGGAACTCGGGGCAGGAAACGTACGCGAGCGAAGGGTGCTCGCGGCGGATCGCGGCCCCGGTGCCGGCGGGCACCGTGGACTTCATGACGAGGGCGTGCTCGCCATCATCGCCCAGGGTGGCGACGACCGCCTCGACGCTTGAGAGGTCGGCGTCGCCGGAGTAGGTCGGCGGCGTGTCGACGCAGCAGAACAGCAGCCTCGCCCGCTCCAGCACCTCGTCCATGTCGGTCGTGAACGTCAGCCGCTCGGGATTCCGCACGAGCAGCTCATCGATGCCGGGCTCGTGCATCGTCACCCGGCCGTCGCGGAGCGACGCGATCTTCGCCTCGTCGACGTCCATGGCGACGACGTCGCGGCCCAGCTCGGCAAAGCACGCGGCGGACACCAGGCCGACCCAGCCGACCCCGACCACTCCTATCGCATCGCTTTCACTCATCTCTCCCCCGGGCGACCCAGGGAGCGGGGAGGGTAGCCGCTGAGGTCGCTAGCTCCCGGCCTCGCGGAGGTTCTGCGCGATCGCGATCATCTGCGGCTCGGTGAGCAGGTTGTCGAGCGTGTTCGTGACCCAGTACATGGCCTTGTCGCGCTCGAACGCCAGCATCCGAAGCGCCGGCCCGTCGTAGTAGAAGGAGTACTCACGCTCCCCGATCCTGCGTGTCGCATCGGGGTTGGCGAACAGCGGGGCGCCGAGCCAGTCGGTGCCGGAGATGCCGTAGTAGGCGGTGGGATACGTGGTACCGGGGCGGGAGACCACGAACTTGTAGCCGTGGTAGAGGCGGTCGTTGCCGCCGTCGATCCCGAAGAAGCGCGTGTCATCCGAGATCGTCGAGCCGGGCGGGAGGCGGGTCGGGTAGAGGATCGGGAACTTGAGGTCCTTCCCGCCCTGGTCCGCGATCGCCGCGGTGTAGGCCTGGGACGAGCCGGTGACGTCCATCATCTGTGATGCGGCGATCTGCACCGGGTCCTGCTCCGGCTCCTCCTCGGGCTTCGGCTCGGGCTTCTTCTTCTTGTCGTCGCCCTTCCTCTGCTTCTTTTCGCCCCGGTCGGGCCCGTCGCCGCCGCCCGACTCGGACGGAGGCTGGGTGGGAGTCTCGCCGAGGAACTTGTTGACCGCGTCACGCAATGGCTCGTCGCTGGCGGTCACGTACCCCTCTTCGTCAAGGCTGTCGAAGGGGAACTCGATCTGGGTGATGCCGGCCTCGCGCGCGTCCAGCATCAGCTTGAAGAGCTCGACGAGCGTGCCGGAATCATCGATGTCCGACGTCGTGTAGTCGGTGAAGATGCCGATCAGCTTTTCGCGCTCGTCGAGCAGCGTGTCGGCGGGCACCTTCTGGCGCGCCTCGCGCAGGAAGGTCTGCTGGCGGGCGGCGCGGACGATGTCGTTGTCCTCGTGGCGGTAGCGGACGTACTGGAGCGCCTTGAAGCCGCAGAGACGCTGGTAGCCGGCCTGGATGTCGATCTCCGCGTACTGGTCGGCGAACGACGCTGCCGCCGAGTTGTCGTTGAAGTAGTGGCGGTCGACGTCGATGTAGACGCAGCCAATCGCGTCGACCGCGTCGGCGAAGCCGTTGAAGTCGACGTTGACCACGTGGTTGATCGGGATCCGGTCGCCGGTGATCTGCTTGACGACCTGGAGCGTCAGCTTGGGCCCGCCGTACGCGTACGCCGCGTTGAACTTGTCGACCCCGTGGCCGGGGATGTTCACGCGCAGGTCGCGCGGGATCGAGAGTTGGGTGATCTGGCCGGCGTCGGGATCGACGCGGAGCAGCATCGTCGTGTCGGACAGGCCCTTGCTCGACTGGTCGGGGCGCACGTCCGAGCCGATGATGAGGAAGTTCTGCGCCTCCTCGTCGATGGCGTCGAGCTGGCCCTCCAGATTGAGCCCGCCGAGCCCCTTCGCGATGTCGGTCAGGTAGACGAGGAGTGAGACCGACGTGGCGGTCGCCATCGAGGCGATGATCAGGAACGAGGCGGCCAGGAACCGAGCCCAAACGCCCGCCCGCGGCGGCTTCTCCTCGCCCTCGGCGGGTGGCCCGGCGCTCGGCGCGGCCGTGGCCGCGTCTGCGCCCGGGGCGGAATCGGCGGTCGCCGCGACCGCGGTCTTCGCCTCCTCGGGCTCCGCCTCCTCGGGCTCGGGGGCATGCCCCGGGTCGGTGACGCCGCGCTTGGCTGCGTGCTCGGCGGTGCGGCTGCGCAGCCCCTCGAGAGCGGCCTCGCGCGCTTCCTCCTGATCGGCCAGGGCCGGAGTGTCGGCCTCGATGGTGGCGCCGGCGGGGGTCTCCTCGGCGGCCTCGGGCTCCTCGGCGGCCTCGGGCTCCTGGTCGTCCTGCGGCTCCTCTTCCTCGTCCGGCTCCTCCTCGAAGTCGAACTCGTCGCCGGGGTCGGGGGCCTCGTCCGCGCTCACCTCCTCTGGGATCTCGTGCTCGCCGGCAAGCTCGGTGTCCATGTCGTCCGCGAGCTCCTGCTCGAGCTCGTCGAACTCCTCGGTCGGGCCGCTACCGGCGTCCGGCTCGGCGGCCTCGTCGCCATCGTCCTCGGGCAGGCCGGCCCGGCCCTGGCGGCCGGCCCAGGTGGCGGGCGGCGGCGCCTCGTCATCGCCGGCGGGCTCGTCGCCTCCCACCTCCTCGTCGTCGCCCTCGTGGCGCTCCTCATCAGTCACCCGCGGTCACCCCCTCGGCGGCGAGCAGCTCCGGGAGCGACTCGACGTAGTCCACGATCGCCCGGCGATAGCTCGCCAGGGAGGAGACTGAGACCCACTCGTCGGGGCCGTGATGGCCGGCGCCCGCGGGGCCGAACTCCACGGCGGGGATCCCCACGCGCAGGAACGAGACGGCGTCGGACGCGCCGTCGCGCCCCACGCTCGTGACGCCCTCGGCGTGATGGCGCGCCGCCGCCGCGCACAGGGCGCGGACGTGGACCGAGTCGGGGTCGACGGCCGCCGGGGGCCGGGCGAAGGTGGATACGACCTCGGAGTCCTCCAGCGTGGCGACCTCATCGAGGATCTCCGCGGGGTCCTGCTCGGGCAGGTAGCGGACGTCCACGTCTATGTAGCAAGTGTCGGGCACCTTGTTGAGAGCGTCGCCCCCGAGGATGCGGCCCAGATTGATGGAGGGCCTGTCGAACAGCTCGGAGCTGCGGGATGCGAACGGTAGCGACTCGATCCCGCGAAATACGTCGATCGCCTTCAGGATCGCGTTGTCGCCCAGCCACGGCGTGGCCCCGTGGGCCGAGTGACCGGCGACCTGGATCCGCATCGCCAGCACGCCCTTCGCCGCCACGCCCACGTGCATGTCCGTGGGCTCACCGGTGATCGCGAAGTCGCCACGAAACCCGCTCTCCACGAGCAGGTCGCCCCCCCGCTCGACCTCCTCCTCCGACTCCTCGTCGGGCACGATCCCCAGCCGCACCCGCACCCGGTCCTGCTCGCGCAGGTCGGCCATGACGAGGAGCAGCGCCGCCACCGCACCCTTCATGTCGTAGGCCCCGCGCCCGATCAGGCGGTCGCCCTCCAGCCTCGGCTCGAACTGCTCGGCCCTGCCGGGCACCACGTCGATGTGGCCGTGCAGCAGCACCGTTGGGCCGTCGGCGGGGCCGACCTCGGCGGTGGTCACGGGCAGCCCGCGGAGGCCCATCTGCTCGGACCGCACGTCGCGGGAGTCCAGCCAGCCCTTGACGAACCCGGCGCACTGGCGGATTCCCTCCTCGGTCGAGGTGTCGTAGGCGATCAGCCGCTCGGCGAGCGTGTGTTCTTCGGACTGGGCGATCGGTGGATTATCGGGGTTCGCGTGGTTGAGGCCCCGCTGCGCCGACCGGCCCCTGCGGGACGCAGCCCGAGCAGAATCAGGGAGAGCTGAACCGGTAGGTCGTCTGTGCGTGAGGCCCCTTGGCGAACGCCAGGACCTTGGCCGGCTCGATCCGGAAGACGGCCGCGACATCGTCGCCCGCCCCGAAGACCCCATCGCCGACCTCGAAATGCCACTCGCTGCCGTACTTGGCCTCGTAGGTATCGGCAAGCCGCTGCAGATCCTCCCGGGCGGTCACTCGGACCGCGGTGCCCTCGACGACGACGTCGAGACCCTCAGCCCAGGCGTTGTTACCGGTGGTCAACGCCACCCGCGGATTCTGCTCGAGATTGCGCGCCTTCTGTTCGCGGAACCCCGTGACGAAGTGCATTGCATCGTCCTGCCACACGCCGATGAGCGGCGTGACATGCGGTCTCCCGTCCGCCCGCACCGTGGTGATCCAGTAGAGCTCCGCTTCTTCCACGGTTCGAGCGACCTCAGGCCACGGCGTCTCGCCCGCCTCGGGGTCACTGAAGCGGCGGTCCAGCTGTCCGGTCGTATCGGTCTCGATCATCATCGGCCTCGCTATCTGAGTCGGATCACGCCGTCGCGGCCGGCTTGCCGTCGGCTGCGGCCTCGAGGGCCGCGATATCGAGCTTGACCATCCCGAGCATCGCCTTCATCGCACGCTTGGCCCGTTCGGGATCACCGGCGAACACCTCCTCCATGCCCGCAGGAACGACCTGCCAGGAGAGGCCGAAGCGGTCCTTCAGCCAGCCACATTGCGACTCCTGGCCCCCATCGGCGAGCAGCGCGTCCCAGTAGTGGTCGATCTCCTCCTGGTCCTCGCACTCGATCAGGAACGAGACCGCCTCGTCGAACTTGAACTCCGGCCCGCCGTTGATGCCGGTGAACCGCTGGCCGTCGAGCTCGAAGTCCACGGTCATAACCATGCCCGCCTCGCGCGGCGCGCCCTCGGTGTAGTGGGTCAGGTTCACGATCCGCGAGTTGTCGAACACGGAGCAGTAGAACTCGGCGGCCTCTTCGGCCTCGGTGTCGAACCAGAGGTTGGGGACGATCTGCTTGGGCACGGGGCTTCCTTTCGCCGGGGGGAACCTTGCACACCGTAGGACCGGACCGCCGTCGCAAACTCATCGCCTTGGCCGATGACTTCTCCCTTGACTCGAGGTCTGATCGGGTACCACGAGACAGGAGGAATCGAGCGATGACCGATGACCAGAGGCAGATCCGCGACCTGATCGAGCGCTGGGCCGGCGCCGTGCACGAGGGTCGCCTCGAGGACGTGCTGGCGGACCATGCCGATGACATCGTCATGTTCGACGTGCCGCCGCCCGAGGACGGCGTTCGCGGCATCGATGCCTACCGCGAGACCTGGCCACCCTTCTTCGAGTGGCAGGCACGAGGCGCGTCCTTCGAGATCACCGCCCTCGACGTCACGTCGGGCGAAGACGTCGCGTACGCGCACGCGCTGCTGCGCTGCGGGATGCCCGAGGAACTCGCGGAGCACCCTGCTCGCCGCCTACGCCTGACGCTCGGCCTCCGCAATGAGGACGGGCGCTGGGTCGTCGCCCACGAGCATCACTCGTTCACCAGCGACTCGTAGAGCAGCATGGCGCGTTTCGCATCCGAGGGGTGGATGCGAGACGCAGCGAGTGAAGGATTCACGACCGCTTAGACGGGCCCGCGAAGCGCGCCGTCATTGGCGGGTTTGTTTCGCATACCGAAGCAAAGTCGCCAACCGATAGGGGCGCACAGCGGCTCAGTCGTAGTCCGGCGGGTACGAGAGACCTGTTGCCCTGACCTGCTGCCCAGCACCGAACGTGACATTGAGGTGTTGGGCGTCACCGAGGCCGAAGCCCTCGTTGACTCCGCCGGCGAAGAAAGCCAGTCGGCGCCCGCTGAGCTCACGCCTTTGGTTGGTCGATCCCAGCATCTGCAGAACGTCATCCCGGGTCATCCCGATCAGCGTGCGGCACTCAGCCAGCGCGGCCGCCTCGTCCTCACGGCCCTCACCGTCCGAGTCGGCCCACTTCTCGGCATCGAAGCTGTAGTCGTCACAGTCAGGTCGCGACTCGCCGAACACCGCTGTCAGGACCACCCATCCGGCGAACAGGAAGGCGGCCGGTGTAGCGATGAGCGCCACCACAACGATGATCGCGTTGACGAGGCGCTCGCGCCTGCTGCCTAGCGTCATCCGACGATAATGTAACCGTCGGCACGAACCTCGGCGAAACCGTCCATGTCAATGCCTTCTCCGGGGTCGTCATGCCTTGGGGGGGCGGTTCGGCGGTCGGGCATCCGGGGGCTCTGTCCGGCATGGATGCCGGTTCGGACAGGAGGGCCGGATGCCCGTCGCCCTGGGGCGCGATTGCCGCCCCGGCGGGCGCGCGGCTAGCGCGACTCGGCGATCTGGATGAAGGCCTCGCAGCGAGCCACGTCGCGCTCTGCGGCCTCGCGGTGGGCCGAGCCCTCCTCGGACTCCTCGACGCGCTGCTTGGCCTCCTCGAGGCGCTGCTTCAGCTCGGCCGCGTCGAGGTCCTCCGGGCGCTTCACCTCCGCGACCAGCACCCGGGCGCGGTTGGCGAAGACCTCCATCCAGCCCTCCCCCTGGGCGTAGCGCTCGGGCTCGCCCGAGTCGGACTCGTGGAGGCGAAGCTCGCACGGGACGAGGCGGGCGATCATCGGGGCGTGGCGGGCACGCACGCCCACCTCGCCGACCGTGGTCCGGGTGGAGAGCTGGAACAGCTCGCCCGTGAACACCGGGCCCTCCGGGGTGAGGACCTGGGCCTCGAGCTTGTGCTCCGCCGCCACCGGCCGCTACTCCTCGGCGGCCTCTGAGCCCTCGGACTCGGCGGCCTCCTCGGCCTCCGCCGCCTCGCGCTCGACGCCCTCGTCGCCCTCCTCGCGCTCGGATCCGTCGTCGCGCACCTGGTCGATCGAGCCCTTCATGTAGAAGGCGCCCTCCGGGAGGTCGTCGTGCTTGCCGTCGAGGATCTCGCGGAAGCTGCGAACCGTGTCCGCCACCGGCACGTACTCGCCCGAGCGGCCGGTGAAGGCCTCGGCCACGAAGAACGGCTGGCTGAGGAAGCGCTCGATCTTGCGCGCCCTGTTCACGGTCTGCTTGTCCTCGTCCGAGAGCTCGTCGATCCCGAGGATCGCGATGATGTCCTGCAGCTCCTTGTAGCGCTGGAGGTTCTCCTGGACCTCGGTCGCGGTCCGGTAGTGCTCCTCCCCGAGGATGTCCGGCTTGAGGATCGTCGAGGTCGAGTCCAGCGGATCGACCGCGGGGTAGATCCCCTTCTCCGAGATCCCGCGCGAGAGGGTGGTGGTCGCGTTCAGGTGCGCGAACACCGACGCCGGCGCGGGGTCGGTGAGGTCGTCCGCGGGGACGTACACGGCCTGGATCGAGGTCACCGAGCCCTTCTGGGTCGAGGTGATCCGCTCCTGAAGGCCGCCCATCTCGGTCTCAAGGGTGGGCTGGTAGCCCACCGCCGACGGCATCCGCCCCAGGAGGGCCGAGACCTCGGATCCCGCCTGCACGAAGCGGAAGATGTTGTCGATGAACAACAGCACGTCCTGGCCGCCCTCCTCGCGGAAGTACTCGGCCATCGTGAGCCCGGAGAGAGCCACCCGCAGGCGGGCGCCGGGCGGCTCGTTCATCTGGCCGAAGACGAGCATCGTCTTGTCGATGACGCCCGACTCCTTCATCTCGAGCCACAGGTCGTTGCCCTCGCGCGAGCGCTCGCCGACGCCGCAGAATGCCGACAGGCCCTCGTGCTCCTCGGCGAGGTTCCGGATCAGCTCCTGGATCAGCACCGTCTTGCCCACCCCGGCGCCGCCGAACAGGCCCACCTTGCCGCCCTTGGCGTAGGGGGCCAGCAGGTCGACGACCTTGATCCCCGTCTCGAGGATCTCCTGCGTTGGCTTCAGCTCCTCGACGGTCGGCGCCGGGCGGTGGATCGGCCAGCGCGTATCGCCCTCTACCTCCGGCCCGTTGTCGATGGTCTCGCCGAGCAGGTTGAAGATGCGACCGAGCGTCTCGCGGCCAACCGGGACCGTGATCGGGCCCCCGGTGTCGCGGATCTTGTCGCCGCGCTGAAGGCCGTCGGTGGCGTCCATTGCCACGGTGCGCACGCGGTCGTCGCCCAGGTGCTGCTGCACCTCGCAGACGATGTTCATCGCCCTCCGTCCCTCGCTCTCGGGGATGTCGATCTCGAGCGCCGAGTAGATCTCGGGCAGCTCGTCTCCGAACAGCGCGTCGACCACCACCCCGGTGACCTGCTCGACCGTCCCTACGTTTCCGTTCTCAGCCATTCGTCTCCTTGCTCAGCCGAGCGCCTCGGCGCCCGCCACGACTTCCAAGATCTCCTGGGTGATCTCCGACTGGCGCACCCGGTTCATCTCCAGGGTGAGGTCGCGGATCATGTCCTGCGCGTTCTCCGATGCGCTTCGCATCGCGGTCATCCGGGCGCCCAGCTCCGACGCCGCCGACTCAAGGAGCGCCCGGTACACCGAGAGGTCCACGTACTCCTCGAACAGCTTCGGCAGCAGCACCTCTGGATCCGGCTCGTGATACCAGGCCGCCCTTCGGTGCGCCTCCGCCAGCTCGGGGTCGGCGGGCTCCTCGGGCTCTGGGATCCCCTCACCGAACACCTCGGCCTGCTGCAGCGGCAGGAGCGTCTGGCGCCGCACGTACTGCGTCAGCGGGGACACGTAGCGGTTGTAGACGAGGTCCACGCGGTCGAGCTCGCCGTCGATGTAGGCGGTGGTGAGGTCGTGCGAGATGTCCCGGGCGTCGGTGAACGCGGGGCGGTCGGTGAAGCCGATGTAGGAGCGCTCGACGTGCTCGCCCCGGAAGTTGAGCGTTGAGTTGCCACGGCGGCCAACCACCGAGTAGACCGTCTCGGTCCCCTCGCCCCGGTACTCGCCCTTGAGGCGAAGCCCCTCGCGGATGATCTGCGTGTTGAAGGCCCCCGCCAGGCCGCGATCGCCCGTCACCAGCAGGATCCCGACCTTCGTGATCTGCTCGCGCTCCTGGAGCAGCTCGACGCGGGCGATCATCCCCTCGTCGGCCTCGGCCACCTGCTGGGTGATCTTGCGGATCGCCTGCGCGTAGGGGCGCATCGCATCGATCCGCTGCTCGGCCCGGCGCAGTCGGGCCGCGGCCACCATCTCCATCGCCCGCGTGATCTTGTGGACGTTCTTGACCGCGGAGATGCGGTTGTTGACTTCCTTCTGAGTGGCCATTAGCGCAGGGACTGGGCAAGCGCGCGGAATGCCGGCTTCCTCTGGCTGGCCTCCGTCGCCTCCTCGGACTCCGTGCGGCCGGGCGCCGAGCGCTCCTCGTCCGACTTGATCCGGTCCGACTCGCCCTCCTCCAGCGGATTGCCCTCCTCGTCGAAGTCGGGCCCGAAGTCGTCGACCATCTCGGCGATCGCCTCGGAGAGGTACTGCTCGTCCTCGTCGGAGAGCTCGCCGGCATTGATCCGGTCCATCAGGTCCTTGTTCTCGGACTTCAGCCGGCCCAGCAGATCCTCGAGGAAGTGCTGGACCCGCTCGACCTTGATCCGGTCGAGGAAGCCGCCCGTGCCGGCGTAGATCGAGGCCACCTGCTCGGCGACCGACAGGGCGTTCCGCTCGTTCTGCTTCAGCAGCTCCACGAGGCGCTCGCCGCGGGCCAGCTGGCGCTGGGTCTCAGGGTCCAGTTCGGACCCGAACTGCGCGAACGCCTCGAGGTCGCGGTACTGGGAAAGGTCCAGCTTCAGCTTGCCGGCGACCTTCCGGATCGCCTTCGTCTGCGCGTTTCCTCCCACCCGCGAGACCGAGATGCCGACGTTGATGGCCGGCCTCACACCCGAGTAGAAGAGGTCCGACTCGAGGAAGATCTGGCCGTCGGTGATCGAGATCACGTTGGTCGGGATGTAGGCGGACACGTCGTTGGCCTGCGTCTCGATGATCGGCAGCGCCGTCAGCGAGCCGCCGCCGAGATCGTCGTTCAGCCGCACCGAGCGCTCCAGGAGCCTCGAGTGCAGGTAGAAGACGTCGCCCGGGTAGGCCTCGCGGCCCGGCGGGCGCCGCAGCAGCAGCGACATCTGGCGGTACGCGAACGCGTGCTTCGTGAGGTCGTCGTAGATGCACAGCGCGTCCTTGCCGTTGTAGAGATAGTGCTCGGCCATCGCACAGCCGGCGTACGGCGCGATGAACTTGATCGGCGCCGCCTCGTCGGCCGGGGCGGCGACGATGATGGTGTTGTCCAGCGCCCCGTGCTCGTCGAGGATCTGCGCGACCTGGACGATGGTCGACTTCTTCTGGCCGATCGCCACGTAGACGCAGATCAGGTCCTTGTCCCTGGAGTTGATGATCGTGTCGATCGCGATCGCGGTCTTGCCGGTCTGGCGGTCGCCGATGATCAGCTCGCGCTGGCCGCGGCCGATCGGGATCATGCCGTCGATCGCCTTGATCCCGGTCTGGACCGGGGTGTTCACGGGCTGGCGCTCGACCACGCCGGGCGCCTTGAACTCGGCGGGGCGCGTCTCGGTGGTGTTGACGTCGCCCTTGTCGTCCAGCGGACGCCCGAGGGGATCGACGATCCGCCCGAGGACGGCGTCGCCCACGGGGATCTCGAGAAGCCGGTTCGTGCGCTTCACGGTGTCGCCCTCGACGACCTTGTCCCACTCGCCGAAGAGCACGGCGCCGACGTTGTCCCGCTCGAGATTGAGCGCGAGGCCGGTCACGTCGTGCGGCAGCTCGAGCATCTCGAGGGCCATGCAGTTATCGAGCCCGTGGATGCGGGCGATCCCGTCGGCGACCGAGAGCACGGTGCCGACCTCGGAGAGGTCCGCCTCCCCGGCGTCCATTCCCTCGATCCGCTCGCGCAGGATCTTCGAGATCTCGTCTGGCTTGATTTCCACGATTCTCAGTTCCTTCTCTCGCGTCGCTCGGTTCTCGTTGAATCTCTTGCGGCCGCCTACGGCGGCCTTACATACTGCTTTCGGGGCTAAAGCCCCTCAGAACATCTCACGCCGCCTTCGCGACTTCCTTTCTCAGTTTCTCCAGCTTGCTGCGGATGCTCGCGTCGAGCACCCGGTCGCCGACCCGAAGCACGAGGCCGCCGAGCACCTCGGGGTCGACCTCCGCCTCGAGGTCGATCGTACGGTCCGTCTGGCGCTCGATCTCCTTGCCGACCCGTTCCACGATCTCGGGGTCGAGCTCCACCGCGCTCGTCAGCTTCACGTCGAGGCGCTTGTTCTCCTCGGCCCAGCGGTCGTCGAAGTGGCGACGGATGCGGAAGATCGCCGGCATCCGGTGCTTCTCGGCGAGCAGCTCGAGGAAGTTCTGGAACTCCGGCTCGGCGCCGGAGACCACCTGGCGAAGCCCGTCCCGCTTCTCGTTCGACGAGAAGTAGGGGCTGAACAGGAACACGCGCAGGTCGTGGTTCGAGTCCATGGCGTCGGTGAACTGACCGAGCTGCTCATGGATCGCATCGAGCTTCCCGTGGTCCTTCGCTGCGTCGAACAGCGCGTCGCCGTATACGCGTCCGAGCTCCTCCACGCTACGAGCGCTCCTCCCCGTTGGACTCGGCGCCTGACAGCGCCGAGAAGTCGACCTCACCCAGGGCGTCGTCGATGAGGCGCTTGTGGTCGGCCTCGTCGAGCGACTTGCGGGTCACCTTCTCGGTGGCCAGCACGGTCAGGTCGGCGACCTCCTTGCGGATCTGCTCCAGTGAGCGCCGCGTCTCGGTCTCGATGTCCTTTCGCGCCGCCGCCACCAGCTCCTCGCGCTTGGCCTTGCCCTCCGCGGACGCCTCCGCGACGGCCGCCTCGGCGGCCTTTCGGGCCCTCGCCGCGATGTCGTCGGCCTGCTCTCGGGCCTCGGTGAGGCGATGGCGGTACTCCTCGAGCAGCTTGTCCGCCTCCTCGCGCTGCTTCTCGGAGGCCTCGATGTTCTCCCGGATCGCGTTCGCGCGCTTCTCCAGAGCCTCCCCGATGCGAGGGAACGCGAAGCGCTTCAGGGCCCACATCGTGATTCCGAACAGCAGGAGCGTCCAGATCATCAGCCCCAGGCCGGGCGAGACCAGGAAGCTGCCGCCCTCCTCCTCGGCGGCGTGCTCCTCCTGTGCGAGGACGTCAGGGGCCACGAAAAGCAGCGCGGCGCACGCCGCAGCGAAGGCGGCCGCGAATCCGAGTTGCCGGCGAAGCCCGGCGCTTTGTGCGAGCGCTGCCAACGGCCTAGAGGAAGAAGGCGATCAGGCCGAAGATGAACGTGTAGAACGCGACGGCCTCGGTGAGGGCGAAGCCCAGCCAGCGGATCGACTGCAGTTCGTCCTTCATCTCCGGTTGGCGTGCGACGGCCTGGATCTCCGAGCCGAAGATCACGCCGATGCCGATGCCGGCCCCAATCGAGCCGAGCCCGGCGCCGATACCCAGGGCGATCGCCTTGCCGGCGTCCGTGACGCCGGTGTCGGTGACGCCCTCGGCGGCCTGTGCCAGAACCATCAGATCCATTCGTGTGCTCCTTGTCTCTTGCGGCCGCCTGCGGCGGCCTTACATGCTGCTTTCGGGGGCAAGCCCCTCATTTCATACCTAGTGGGTTTCGGCGGTCGCGCCGCCGAGATAGATCGCTGTCAAGGTCGAGAAGATGAAGGCCTGAAGGGTGGCGATCAGGCCTATCTCCAGGAGGAAGAAGAAGAAAGCGAGCGGGAACGTCAGCAGCGCGAGGCCCGCCACGCCCAGCAACACCGCGAGCCCTCCACCCATGAAGAGAAGCAGCAGATGGCCGGCGAGGATGTTCGCGAACAATCGCACCGAGAGCGAGATCAGGCGGGCGAAATGCGAGATGGCCTCGATCACGAAGATGAATACCTTGAACGCCGGGTTCATGTCCTCGAGCCCGGGCGGCAGCCAGCTCGCCAGGTAGCCGAAGAACCCCTTGGCCCGGATCCCCTCGATGTGGTACGAGAACCAGACGATCAGCGTCAGGACGAGCGGGATGGAGAGGTTCGCCGTCGCCGCGTAGAGGCCCAGCGTCGGGAAGTCCACCCCGAAGATGTTGACCGTGTGCTCGGTGTTGATCGGCAGCGGCAGGAAGCCGATCATGTTCGAGAACCAGATGAAGAAGAAGAGGCCGGCGAGGGTCGGGAACCAGCGGCGGGCCAGGTCCTCGTCCGGGATGTTGCCGCCCGTGATGTTGTTCCGCGTCAAGTCGTAGGACAGCTCGACCAGCATCTGGATCTTGTTCGGCTCGCGCTGCATCCGGCGCGCGACGAAGACCATCGCCGCGATCGTCAGCCCGCTGGCGAGCACGAGGTAGAGCACGGCCTTGTTGATCGAGAGGTCGATGCCGGCGATGTCGATCTCGATCCAGGGCTCGAGCTTGAACTCGTTCTGCGGCTGGAACTCCTCGTTCTTGCCCTCGCTGCCGAGGACGGCGAGCAGCCCGATGAGGATCAGGAAGTAGAGCCCGACGCCGATCCACGCCTTGGCCTTTGTGCTGAGCCCGCTCACGCTCCTTCCTCCGGGTAGAGGAACCGCGTGAGGCCAAGCGCCACGAAGTGGAGGGTGACGAGCGCCAGCGAGAGCACCGCGGCGGCGAGGCCGTCCTCGCGATCGCCGAGGAGCCCGACGAGCAGGATCGTGAGCGTCACCAGCCAGACGCGCCCGAGCGTGGCGGCGCCGATCGAGGCCATGGCGACGCGGCGGTCGCCGCGGCGGAGCGCGGCGGCGGCGTGGCGCTGCGATGCGAGCAGGATCGCGTGCTGGGCGATCCAGGCACCCGCGGCGGCCGCGTAGCCCACCATCGGTAGGTCGGCGACCACGAAGACAGGGAGGGCGAGCGCCAGCAGTCCGAGGTCCGGATAGCGGAGGGCGAGCGGAGCCCGCCCGCGGGCGGGGGCGCCCTCAGAGCCGTCTAAAGCGAACGAAGACAACGGCAAGTCCCCCGGCGAGCCCGGCGAAGAGGCCGATCAGGCCCAGTGGAACCGCAATGCCCACCAGCGAGCCGAGCCCGTAGCCGGCGGCCGAGAACACGATCATCGCCCCGACGAGCGTCAGACCCGCGGTGGCCGCATCCGCCCTCGGCCCACGAGGGGTCTCGGTCATCGGAGGTGTCGTAGTCGGAGCCGCGCAACAGGCGTCAAAAAGGGGGTCCAAAGGTGCGGAGCGCCGCTACGGCACCGGGAATTGCAGGTCCGTCGCGGCGGACGGCGAATATATCCGAAACCCGCCCGGCGACCCGGGCACGTAGGCGTGCCGAAAAGCACGATCTGATGCGGAGAACGCTCAATCCCGGCCGGGATCGATCGCCTCGAACTCGCCCGTCTCGGGGTCCAGGGCCTGGAACTCGCCCGTCTCGGGGTTCACGACCTCGAAGCTGCCCGTCTCGAGCTCCCGCTTGACGCCCTCGTCCACCACCTCCGGAGGGAGGTGGGTGGCCTGGCGCGAGCGCCGGAGCTTCAGGATCTCGAGCGTCACCACCAGGTAGAAGCTGGCGGCGAGGACAGCCACGAAGCACAGCAGGATCACCGTGGTCCAGAACGGGTCGAAGTTGCCGCGGTCATCGCTGTAGGGGACGAAGCGCAGCGCCAGGGCCAGCATCGCCATGAGCGCGGTCCACCCATAGAGGTAGGCCAGCGTCCGGCGCTGGGAGAAGCCGATGTTGGCCATGCGGTGGTGGAAGTGCCAGCGGTCGGCACGGTAGATCGGCTGCTTGTACTTCACTCGCTTGGCGACCACGAAGCCGGTGTCGAGGATCGGCACGGCGAGGATGATCAGCGGGAAGAACAACGCGACGACGGCGTTCGTCTTCAGCGAACCCTGGATCGCGATCACAGCGAGCATGTAGCCGAGCAGGTTCGAGCCCGTGTCGCCCATGAAGCTCGAGGCGGGCGGGAACCCGTGGCGCAGGAACCCGAGCGCGCCGCCGGCCGTGAGCGCCGCGAGCACCGCCGCTGTCTCGCGCTCGAGCGAGACGGCGATTATCGCGAGGGTCGCCGCCGAGATCACGCAGACGCCGGCCGCCAGCCCGTCGACGCCATCGATGAAGTTGATGATGTTGATCACCGCCACGATCCCGATCACCGACAGCAGCTCGCCGAGGTCCACCGTGTCCACGAGGGGCAGCGTGAACAGCTCGACCGAGACCGGATCGACACCGCCGATGAAGGGCAGCGTGAACTCCGCGACGCGCACGCCGTTGAAGACCGCGATCGAGGCGGCAACCACCTGTCCAAGCAGCTTCGGCAGCGCGCCGAGCGTGACGACGTCGTCGATCACCCCGACCATGGCGATCGTCGCGGCCCCGATCAGGATCCCGCGGGTCTCCTGCCCCATCGGCATGAACAGGACGGCCGAGACCAGTATCCCGACCAGGATCGCGAGCCCCCCCAGCTTCGGCGTGGGCTCCGTGTGCAGGCTCCGCTCGTTCGGCCTGTCGATCGCCCCGAGCTTCCAAGCGAGCCGCTCGGCGACGGGCACGAGCGTCCACGCGATCACCGCCGCGACCAGGAACGCGTAGAGCGCGAAGATCGGCTCGGGCCTTCCGTCTACGAGCATGCCGCCTCCAGGACCGCGTCGGCCAGGAGCTGGGGGTCGCGGGGGTTCCGGACGCCCGGCGGGTCGGTCCGCTTGCGAAGCTCGAGCGCCGAGGCGTCGGGAAGCTCGCGCAGCAGCCCCGCGGCCATGAGGCGCTCGTCCACCGCGCCCATCTCGCCGCTGAAGATCGTGTAGACGGGGGTGCCGAGCGCCACCGCCTCGCGGTTCATCGTGCCGCCGGCGCTAACGACCAGGTCCGCGAACGCGATCAGGCTCTGGGCGTCGATCGCCCCCGGCGGGACGATCAGGGACGGGTCGCCCCGGCGGTGGACCTCCTCGCCCTGAGCAGCCGTGCGCGGGATCACCACGGCGAGCGCATCCGGGTCGTCGGCAAGGCGGTCCAAAACCCCTGCATACAACGGGTTATCGGCGTGGTAGGACGAGGTCTCGGGCGGCGGGCGAACGACGGCCAGGACGCCCTCGAGATCGCGGGCGATCCCCAACTCGTCGAGGACAGCCGGCTCGGGTTCGAACCCGGCCAGGTAGTAGTCCTCCTTCAACCCCGGATAGCGGAAGAGCTTCGCGCGTGAGGCGCCGGCGCGCTCCATCGCCTCCACCGGGATCGCGTTTGGCGCCAGCACCCGGCGGGCAGCGCGAAACGCGAGCTTCCGCTGCAGGCCGGCGTGCTCGTAGTCCTGCATCTGCACCGACGGGATGCGCAGGATGGTGGAGACGACCGCCAGGTCCACGGACCCGTGCCCGAGCGCCAAGCCGAAGCCCCGTCCGCGGGCCCAGCGCGTCAGGGCCGAGCTGCGACTGGCGAGCGCGGCGCCCTTCGACGCCATCGAGGCCCCGCCGTGGCGGCCGACGACCGTGTGCTCGATCCCCATTCGTTCCAGCAGCCCGACGAGCTGCCCGTACTCGCGCGCGGTGACCTCGACCTCGTGCCCAGCCGCCGCGAAGCGCTCCAGGATCGGCCGCAGCACCAGCGGGTGTGCGGCGGCTGTCATGTCCACCCAGACGCGCATGCGCGCCGGATGTTCGCGGATCGGACGGCGCTAGACGGTCGCTGCCGAGAGCTGTGGGTAGAGCGGGTAGCGGTTCATCAGCGCCTGGGTGCGCTCGCGCAGGGCGTCCCCCTCCGCCTCGAAGCGGTCGGAGAGGGCGATGGCGATCACCTGTGCGATCTCACGCATGTCGTCCTCGGTGAGGCCGCGCGTGGTCAGCGCCGGCGTGCCGATCCGAAGGCCCGACGGGTTCATCGGGGGCCGCTCGTCGAACGGGATCGCGTTGCGGTTGACCGTGATCCCCACCTGCTCGAGCCGCTGCTCGGCCGTCTTCCCGTCGAGCCCGGTCGGCCCGAGGTCCACGAGGACGAGGTGCACGTCGGTGCCGCCCGTGAGGACCTCGACCCCCTCCGCGATCAGCGCCTCGGCGAACGCCTTGGCGTTGGCGACGGTCTGGCGCTGGCGGGCGCGGAAGGGCTCCGATTGGGCGATCCCGAGCGCCACCGCCTTGGCGGCGATGATGTGCATGAGCGGGCCACCCTGGGTGCCGGGGAAGATCGAGCGGTCGATGTCCTTGGCCAGCTCCTCGCGGCAGAGGATCATGCCGCTGCGAGGGCCGCACAGCGTCTTGTGGATCGTCGTGGTGACCACGTCGGCGTGCGGGACCGGGCTCGGGTGCTCCCCCGCGGCGACGAGGCCGGCGAAGTGCGCCATGTCGACCATCAGGCGGGCCCCGACGGAGTCGGCGATCTCGCGGAAGGCGGGGAAGTCGAGGTGCCGCGGGTAGGCGGACCAGCCGGCGACGATCACCTTCGGCTTGTGCTCGGCCGCAAGGCGCTCGACCTCCTCCATGTCGACGCGCAGGTCCTCGCGGCTCACGTGGTAGGGGACGACCTCGTAGAGCTTGCCGGAGACGTTCAGCTTCATCCCGTGGGTGAGATGGCCGCCGTGGTCGAGCGCGAGGCCCATGATGGTGTCGCCGGGCTCCAGCATCGCCATGTACGCCGCGTTGTTCGCCTGGGCGCCGGCGTGAGCCTGGACGTTGGCGTGCTCGGCGCCGAACAGCTCCAGGGCCCGGTCGATCGCCAGCTGCTCGGCGACGTCGACCTCCTCGCACCCGCCGTAGTAGCGACGCCCGGGATAGCCCTCGGCGTACTTGTTGGTGAGCACCGACCCGGCCGCCTCGAGCACCGCCCGCGGCACGAAGTTCTCCGACGCGATCATCTCCAGCGTCGACTGCTGGCGCTGGAGCTCGCGGTCGAGGACGCGGGCGATGTCGGGATCGACGTCGGCGAGGGGTGCGGTCTGGAAGTCGTCGGGCAGGTCGGTCAACTGGGCTCCTTCGGCGCGGTCTGGGAGGTTGACACGTTAGGGATTCGACCCGACGCTTGACATTTATTGATCAATCGGTTAAGAATACGGGCCCGGACACTGCGATCTGCCCCTGAGGAGGCCCAAGACATGCCTGATACCGCGACCACCAACGGCGAGCTCGAGACCGAGGACGAGGCGCTCAGCGTCCTGCTGGACGGCGACATCGACAAGGTCATGTCCGGCCTCGACCGGATCGTGGAGGCAGCCCCCTCCTACGAGAAGCTCTTCCTGCGCTGGCAGCGCCAGCATTGGTCCACCGAGGACTTCGACATGACCGAGGACGCCCGCCAGTGGGCCGACCCGGACATGTTCACCGAGGAGGAGCGGAAATTCCTGGCGTTCGGGTTCTCGGAGTTCTTCATCGCCGAGGACCGGGTCACCGTCGAGCTGCTCCCCTTCGCACTTGCGGCGCCCCACAAGGAGGCGCAGCTCTTCCTGACCACTCAGATCTCGGACGAGGCCAAGCACGTGGTCTTCTGGGACCGCTTCTACCGGGAGGTGTTCGACTCGGACGCCGACGGGATCGCCGACCAGCTCCAGCAGCACCGCTACGTGGTGAACAAGGACTGGGAGACGATGTTCGACGGCATCCTCCACGACTGCGCCGAGCGCCTGCGCAAGGATCCGAGCGACTTCCCCGCCCTCGTCCGGGGGATCACCGTCTACATGGTGGTGATCGAGGGCATGCTGGCCCTCACCGCCGCCCGGTTCATGATCAAGTCGCTGAAGGAGCGCGGCTGGTTCCCCGGCTTCGTGCAGGGCTTCACGGCCGTGAACCGCGACGAGTCGCGCCACGTCGGCTTCGGGGTCAAGTTCCTGGCCGACGCGATCAAGGACGATCCCGCCAACGCGAAGGTCATCGAGGCGACGCTGAAGGAGTGCCTGCCGGTGGCGCCGCTCGTGTTCGTGCCGCCGTGGGTGGATGACCCCTACGACTTCCAGACGCCGTTCTACCACTCGTCGGAGATCTTCGAGTACGCGGCGAAGTCGCTCTCGAAGAAGCTCGCGGCGATGGGCCTCGACCCGGCGATGCTCGCTGAGGGCGCAGCCGCTTGAGCGGAGTCGCACCGTCGACCGCGCGGCGCGGGCGCCCCTCCACGGGCGCCCGCGAACGCATCCTCGACGCCTGCCTCGACGTCCTGAAGGAGGAGGGGTATGCGGGGCTCTCGATCGCCAAGGTCGCAGCCCGCGCCGGGGAGAACAAGGCGCTGATCTCCTATCACTTCGGCTCCAAGCAGGGCCTGATCGCGGCGGCGGGACGCCAGCTCGGGGAGGCGATCAGCGAGGACATCCTGGGCGGGCTCACCGATGCCGCCTCCACCGAGGAGGTGGTGCGCGGAGCCGCCGACGGCCTCTGGGCCCTGATGGACCGCGACGAGCGGCTCCCCCGGGTCTACTTCGACCTGAACGCCGTGTCGGTCGTGGAGGACGACGTCCGCGCGGTGATGCGCGAGATCAAGGCAGGCTGGCGCCGCGTGCTCACCGATCTGCTCGGCGAGCCCGACGAGACCGCGGCGGTCCTGGTGATCGCCGGCCTCGAAGGCCTCTGCCTCGAGCGCATCGAGCGCGGTGACACCGCGGAGGTCCGCCGGGCGCGCGAGCTGTTCATCCGCGCCGCCTCGGCGCAGCTCAGCTAGCCGAAGCGCTCACCACTCGAAGACGAGGTGGAACGGCTTCTCGCGCCGCACCCACTCCTCGCCGGCCTCAGACCACGAGGCGTGAAACCTGCCCGCCATGCGGTTGTGGCCTTTCCAGGTGTGCTCGGAGTTCCTGATGATCAGGACGCAACCGTTCTCGGCGCCCAGCCACTCGAGCTCGCGCAGGCACTCGTCGAGCGCGCCCCAGTTGCCGGCGAAGTTCTCGGGGAAGCGCAGCGCACCGGCGAGCGCCTCGAACAGCTCCTCCTCCGTGTGCACGGCACCCCCACCGATGTCGGCGACGAAGAGGCCCTGGCCGGCGAGCTCGGCCTGACGTGGAGCGGCGTCCGTGAAGTGGATGCAGGTGGGGCTGGGGACGGCGAGTTGTGCGGCGGTCACGGTCACGGGGACGTTTCGCCACGCTCGACCGCGGCGATCTGGTCGACGCGGCGCTGGTGGCGGCCCCCTTCGAAATCGGTCGCGAGGAAGCGTTCGATGATCTCGGGTGCGGCCCCCTCCTCAAGGCGCCGCCCGGCCTGCGTCAGGAGCGGCACGACATCCTGCTTCAGGCCGAACCCGGCGTGGTCCGATCCGACTGCGATCCGCATTCCGGTCGAGGATACTGAGGCCCGTGGCCGCCACCGACAGCGACACCGAGCTGATCCGCCGCAGCTTCGAGGCCTATGCGAGCGACGGCGTCGAGGCGATGCTCGAGTTCGTGCACCCGGATTTCGAGATGGAGACCCTCCCCGGAATCGCAGCCGAGCCGCAGGTCTACCGCGGGCATGAGGGCGTGCGCCTCTGGTTCAGCTCCTTCTACGAGGTGATGGACGAGGTCTTCGTCGAGCCGACGGCGTACGAGCCCTACGGGCCGGGGAAGGTGCTGATGGACTTCAAGCTGCGTGCGAAGGGGCACGCCAGCGGGATCGAGGTCGAGCAGGAGGCGAAGGCGATCGGCACCGTGCGGGACGGTCTCATGTACCGCCTGGAGTTCCTGATGCCCGGAGAAGAGCCGCCGCCTCCGGAGAGCTGAGCGCGCCCTCCCGCAAGATCGACCACGTCCCCTCCTCGATTCGCGTGACGTCGAGCACGGTCGAGGGCTCGCCACCCACCTCGCCCCCGTCGATGACCAGGTCGACGGCGTCCCGGATCGCCTCGTCCACATCGGCCAGCCGCCGAGGGCGCGGCTCGCCGCTGCGGTTGGCGCTTGTTTGGAACACCGCGACCGTGGCACCGGCGAGCGGGCCTTCGATCAGCCGTACGCCCAGCCGCTCGGGATCCTCGCGGCAGGCCAGCGGGTACAGGCGGCGCGGGTTCGCCACCACCAGCGTGACCGGACCAGGAAGCAGGGTCCCCGATCGCTCGCGCGTCCGCGGCCCCGCCATGGAGAGCACCTCGCGCAGCTCGAGCGGCGCGAAGAACATCACCGCCGAGGGCTTGCCGTCGTCGCGCCCCTTGAGCTCGTGGATGCGGTCGATCGCCTCGCCGTTCGCGGGGTCGCAGGCCAGGCCGTAGAGCGTGTCGGCCGGGAAGAGCGCCACGCCGCCGTCGCGGATGCAGGCCTCGAAAGCGGCGAGGTCGCTCACGGCAGACCCACCACGACGCGCTCTACCCCTGCCAGGTCCCGCCGCGACTCGGTCCGCTCGAAGCCCGCCCTGCGGACCAGCTCGGCAACCGCCTCGGCCTGCCCGGCCCCGACCTCGAGTGCGATCGCCGCGATCCAGCCCTCGCCGGCAGTCACCGAGAAGCGCGCTCGATCGGCCCCATGCCGTCGGGCCCGCCGACAAGGCCTGCGCGGGGCTCCTAGCCGCGGATCTCGGGCGCGAAGCGTGTCCCACTCTTCGTCGCGCACGTAGGGAAGATTCGCTACCAGACGAGGTCGTATCGGCCGTTGACTGGGCGCTCAACGTCCCTCGAGCGGCCCCCAGCGCCCACCATCCGAAAATCGACGTCCAGGGAGAGGCGCCGGGCATTCAGAGCGAGCGAGCTCGAGCGCGTCGGCGAGACGTGTCCGTCCCCACTCACCGCACGTCCGGCAGCTCGTCGGCGACGCCAAGGCGATGGCGCCAGAGCCCGTCGCCCACGTCGAGCGACGCTCGCGGGCGCCAGCTCCACCGCCACCTCCACCAGCAGCTCCGTCTCGGGCCGGGGGATCAGCGCCCGGCGGTCCACGGCCAGCTCGATGTGGCGGAAGCCCTTGCGCCCGAGGATGTAGGCGACCGGCTCGCGGGCGACGCGGCGGCGCACCATCGCCCCGAACCGCCTGGCCGCCTGCGCGTCGACCCCCCGCTCCGGGATCGGCCGCGAGCGCCGCGCGATCGAGGCCCGTCGCCGCGGCCGAGCAGCAGCTCCGCGTCGAGTCGTGGGCCGGGCACCCCGGCCGCGGCCATCGCGTCGGTGGCGCTCGTGAGCGCCTCACGCACCGTGCCGGCGACGGCCGCCGGCATCAGCCCGAGGTGCCGGCCGCCGAGCCTGGCTCCTGCTCTGCGCCTCGAGCCGCGCGCGCTTCTCCTCGGCGGCCAGCGCGTCCGTGAACTCGCGGAGGTTCCCGCCCAGCACCTCGTCGAGGTTGTGCGCGGTGAGCTTGATCCGGTGGTCCGTCACGCGCCCCTGCGGGAAGTTGTAGGTGCGGATCTTCTCCGAGCGCTCGCCCGTTCCCACCTGCGCCCGCCGCTCGGCCGAGATCTCGGCCAGTTGCTCCTCCAGCGCGCGCTCGTACAGCCGCGCACGCAGGACGCGCATGGCCTTGTCGCGGTTCTGCAGCTGGGACTTCTCGTCCTGCATCGAGACCACGATGCCGGTCGGCCCATGCGTGATCCGGACCGCCGAATCGGTCGTGTTCACCGACTGGCCGCCGGGGCCGGACGAGCGGTAGACGTCGATCTGGAGGTCGCCGTCGTTGATCTCGACCTCGACGTCCTCGGCCTCGGGGAGCACCGCCACCGTCGCCGTGGAGGTGTGGATCCGCCCCTGCGACTCGGTCTTCGGCACGCGCTGCACCCGGTGCGTCCCGCCCTCGTACTTGAAGACCGAGTAGGCGCCCTCACCGGTGATCTCGAAGGTCACCTCCTTGAACCCTCCGACCTCGGCCGGCGACTGCGACAGGACCTCGGTCGTGAACCCCCGCTCCTCGGCGTAGCGGGTCAGCATCTTGAACAGGTCGCCTGCGAACAGCGCGGCCTCGTCGCCGCCGGTCCCGGCCCTGATCTCGACGATCACTCCCTTGGAGTCGTTCGGGTCGCGCTCGACCATCGCCAGGCGGATCTCCTCCTCCAGCTCGGCGATCCGCGCCGGCGCGTCGGCGACGACCTGCTTCAGCTCGGCGTCGTCGCCGTCCTCGGCCAGCAGCTCCCGCGCCCCCTCGAGGTCGTCGCGGAGCGTGCGCCACTCCCGCGCCAGCTCACGCGCCTGCTCGAGCTCGCGGTACTCGCGCCCGACCTCGGCGTAGCGCTCCCGATCGGCGATCACCTCGGGATCCGACATCTGCCGCTCCAGCTCCGCGAAGCGGTCCTCGATCTGCTCGACCAGCTGCTCGATCACGCCGCCTAGTGTGACGCGGGCGTCGGCACGAGGCACCGAGGGGGAGCGTTTCGAGCCGTTGCGCGCTCATCGCGGTGATGGGCGCGATGAGCGCACGATCTCGACGGCCTGGGGCCTGGCAGCGGACCAGGACGACGTCCTGACCTGGGAGCAGCTCCGCGGGCTGGGGTTCACCCGCCACGCGGTGCGCCACCGCGTTGCGACCGGCCGGCTCCACCGCCTCTGGCCCGGGGTCTTCGCAGTGGGACGACGAGTCACTGACGAGGGGACATGTGGAGGGCCGCGGTGCTTGCGTGTGGCCCCGCGCGCGGCGCTCAGCCACGGCAGCGGCGCCGCGCTCAGGGTGATCCGCCCGGCGACGAGACGAGACGATCCACGTCTCGGTGCCCGAGGACGTCGACGCCGCTCGCGGGGATCCGGGCTCACCGGCGGTCCAACCTGGCTCCGTGGGAGATCGGAGTGACGAGGGCATCCCGGTCACGCGCGCCCGGCGGCGACCCTCGTCGACATCGCGTCCGGGCCTCTCGGTGCCGAGCTCGAGCGAGCGATCAACGATGCCGACAAGCTGGACCTGATCGATCCCGAGTCGCTGCGGCCGGAGCTTGATCGGATGCCACAGCGGCCCGGGAAGGCACGGCTTCGCGAGCTCCTCGACCGCCTCACGTTCGTCCTCACTGACTCGGAGCTTGAACGGCGCTTCGTCCCGATCGCGATGGCCGCGGCCTGCCCAAGCCCGGCACCGGGCGTAGGTCAACGGCTTCAGGGTCGACTTCTTCTGGCCCGAGCTCGGCCTGATCGTGGAGACCGACGGCCTGCGCTACCACCGCACGCCTGCCCAGCAGGCCCGGGACCGGCTACGGGACCAGACGCACGCCGCGGCGGGGCTCACGCCGCTGCGCTTCACCCACGCCCAGATTCGCTACGAGGCGAAGCGGGTCGAGGCACTCTGCGAGCCGTGCCAAACCGGCTGCGGCGCTAGCGACCATCAGGATTCGGCCGGCGTGCGGGTCCGAGCCGGGATCGAGAGTGGCTCTCGATTGCGAGGCCTCCTCGAGGGCGGCGACGCAGGCCCGAGGAGGCCGCTCAGTGCTGAAGCGTGGCGTTCAGCTGGATCGACTTGTCGGCGCTGGTGTAGGACGGGTTGGGCGGGGCGCTCGTGCCCACGGGGATCGCCGGGACGAAGCCCCGGCGCTGCGCCCCGGCGTCGTCGAACTGACCGACGGCCGCACCATCCGAGAGGCTGACGCCGGTGACTGACCCCGCTTGATCCGAGATCGGTCGTGTACCTGTTGACGTCGGTCCCGCCGGACTCCACGTCTGAGGCGCGCAGCACCTTGAACTCGCCATTGGCCAGGCGCTTGACGACCACGAGCTGAGCGGAGCCGGCGAGTCCGAGCGAGACGCGCCACTTCCGGACGTGGCCGTTGAAAGGAGCCTTGGCGTCCCCGCCCGGGACCTTGGTCTGGATGTACGTGCAACTCGGGTTGACGCTGCAGCTCTGGGAGCTCGTGCTCGGCCCAGCCAGGTTGGAGGTACCGAGGAGCGCACCCTGGCTGCGCTCGGCGCACCCAGCGCGACAAGTGTGGCGGCCACCGCCGCCGCGCGCGTCTCCGGCCAGTTCGATGATGCCCCCGGGGAACCACGGCTCCGCGAGGCTACCCCTTAGCTCAGCTGCTGCTGGCGGCGCGGCGCTTGAACCGCTCGACGCGGCCGCCGGTGTCGACCAGCTTCTGCTTGCCCGTGTAGAACGGGTGGCACTCGGAGCAGATCTCGACGTGGAGCTCGGACTCAGTCGAGCGCGTGTAGAACTCGTTCCCGCAGGAACAGCGCACGTGAGCGAGCGTGTATTCGGGGTGGATGCCGGTCTTCATCGTGGTTCGATCTTACCTAGCGCCTCGATGCAGCCCATCGAGCGTGGCGCCGACCTCGGCCCTGGCGGCCTCCGTGTCCTCGGCGCGGGCGACCACCATCGCCGCCTCGTCGAGGGCCCCCATCATCACGTGGGCGAGGGGCCGCAGCGGCTGCTCGGCGATCGCGCCCGCCTCCATCGCGGCGCCCAGCGCCGCCTCAACGAGGCCGAGGCCGTGGTCGGCGGCGATCTCGCGCCAGCGCTCCCAGCCGAGGACGGCCGGGGCATCGAGCAGGACGATGCGCTGCACCTCGGGCTCGAGACAGGCGTCGAGGAACATGCCGGTGCCGGCGCGGAGCGCCTCCACGGGGTCCGAGCCGCCTAGCGCGGCGGTCGCGATCTGCTCGGTCAGCTCCCCCTCGACCTGCTCGTAGACGGCCTCGAGCAGCTCGCGCTTGCTCTCGAAATGGTGGTAGAGCGCGCCTCGGGTGACGCCGGCGGCGCGGACGATCTCCTCCGTTCCGACCTCGGCGTAGCCGCGTTCGCCGAACAGACGGCGGGCCGCCGCGACGAGCTCGGCCCGGGTCGCCTCCGAGCGCTCGACCTGGGTCGACTTGACTTCCATACAACCTGTATGTTAGATACATACTGTCTGTATGTCCTCCGCCGAAGGAGCTGCGATGACCGAGTCCGCCACCGCCCCCCCCCGCCCCCCGCCGCGCTGACGATGCGGGAGCTGTTCGACGCCTACGGCGACGCCTGGGCGTCCCATGACCCCGACGCGATCGCCGCCTTCCACGCCGCGGACGGCATCTTCCATCTGCACGCCGACGGCGAGCCGGTCCACGGGCGCGAGGCGATCCGCGACACCTTCGCGGGCTTCCTCGCGCAGTGGCCCGACCTCGCGTTCGCCGAGCAGGACAGCCACATCCTCGAGGGCGGCTGGGTCGTGCGCTGGACGATGAGCGGCACCCTCGCCGAGAGCGGCGAGGTGGTCGAGGGCGAGAGCGCCGAGGCCGGCGCCCACTTCGAGGTCGACGCCGTCGACGTGATCGAGGTCGCCGACGGGAAGCTCACCGCCAAGCACACCTACGTCGACTCGCAGGCGCTGCTGCGCCAGCTGGGCGAGTGATGAGCGCCGCTGCCTTGGTCGAGGAGTTCGTCGCGGGCTGGCGGGATCCGAGGGCCCCGACGCGTTCGCCGACCACTTCGAGCGGGTCATCACCGACGACGTCCGGATGGTCCAGCCGCAGGTCCCGACGACGGTGGGCAAGGCGGCCTTCCGCGAGGTGTTCGCGCGGCCGATCTTCGCGCTGATCCCCGACCTCCACGCCACCGTCCAGAGCTGGGCCGCTGACGGCGACGGCGTTGTCTGATCGAGTTCACTCTCGCGGGCACCCTCGGCGGCCGGCCGATCAGCTGGCCCGCGGTCGATCGAATCACCCTCCGCGACGGCCTCGCGATCGAGCGCCTCGCCTACTTCGACCCACTGCCGCTGCTCGGCGCTGTGGTCACCCGCCCGCGCGCCTGGCCTCGCTTCGCGCGCCTACAGCTCACGCAGATCAAGAACCGACTGGGAAGGAACTGAATGACCCCACCCGAGACCAGACCGTCGAGCTCCCCCAGGGGCCCATCCGCTACCGCGAGAGCGGCCCCCCGACGGCGAGCCGATCGTCTTCGTCCACGGCTTCCTCGTCGACAGCCGCCTCTGGGACGGCGTCGCCGAGCCGCTCTCCGGCGAGTTTCGCTGCATCCAGCCCGACTGGCCGATGGGCTCCACCGGGTCGCGATGAAGCCCGACGCCGACCTCTCCCCCCCGGGATGGCGAAGATCATCTCCGGCTTCCTCGGGGCGCTCGGCCTCGAGGGCGTGACCATCGTCGGCAACGACTCCGGCGGCGCGATGTCGCAGGTGACGTGACCACCCACCCGGAGCGCATCGAAAGACTGGTGCTCACCAACTGCGACACGCACGAGAACTTCCCGCCGGGGATCTTCAAGGCCTTCCCGCCGGTCGCCAGGATCCCGGGCGCGCTCTGGGCGATGGGGCAGCCGATGCGCTTCGCCTGGGCGCGGCGCGCCGCGTTCGGGCCCTTCGCGAAGACCCGCGTCCCGGACGAGGTCCTCGCAGGCTGGGCCGAGCCGGGCCTCAGCGACGCCGACATCAGGCGCGACACCAAGAGGTTCACGGTGGCATGAACAAGCGCTACACGCTCGCCGCCGCCGAGAAGCTCGAGAGCTTCGACCAGCCCGCGCTGATCGTGTGGGCGCCGGAGGACCGCTTCTTCCCGCTCCGCTACGCCGAGCGGCTCGAGCAGGCGATCCCCGACGCGCGCCTCGTCGGGTCCCCGACGCGAGGACCTTCGTCTCGCTCGACCAGCCCGGGCGAGTCGCCGACGCGATCGCGGCGTTCATGCGCGAGACCGCGGCCGCGGCGACGCCGGCGTCTAGCTCGCGTCAGCTCGGAGGTGTCGGGGACTGACCTCGACGCCGCCGCCGGCGGCGACGCGCAGCACGCCGTCCATGTGATCGCCGATGCCGGTCTCGGGCAGGTCGACGTCGACCACCGCCGCGGCGCCCTCGCGGCCGACCGTGCGGACCGGGCCGAGGGACTCGAGCAGCGACATCATCGCCTTGTTCTCGAGCAGCAGCGTCGCCTCGAAGCGCGCGATGCCGAGCTCGCGGGCGCGCTCGGCGAGCATCACGCTGAGCGCCTTGCCGAGCCCGACGCCCTGCCAGGGGTCGACCACGATCACCGCCGCCTCCGCCGTGTCCGGCCGTCCGCGAGGCGGACGAACCGCGCCACCCCGACGGCCTCGCCCCCGTCCTCGTCGATCGCGAGGAGCGCCTCGTGGTCGCGATGGTCGACCTCGAGCAGGTAGCGGAGCTCGCGACTCCGACAGGCGCACGACCGGCGCCATGAAGCGCTTGAAGACCGAGTCGGGGCTGGCCTGCTCGAGGCCGGCCAGGTAGCGCTCGCGGTCGCTGGGCTCGAGCGGCGCGACCAGCGCCACCCGGCCGTCGCGCAGGACGACGCGGGCGGTCCGGGGCGACCCGGCCCGGAGGCCGTTCAGACCTCCTGGTAGAGCGGGCCGTCGCCGCCCTCGGGCGGCGTCAGCCGCCCGCCCTTGGCGGTGATCGCGCCGCACTGGACGCAGTTCGAGGGCGGTGACGTTGACGTCGACCTCGGCGGCGCCGTTCTCGAGCTGCTCCTCGGGGATCTCGTAGACCTGCGCCGGGCACATCGAGACCCAGGTCTGGGCGACCTCGCGCGGGACGTGCGTTCTGGATCCGGACGTGGTTGGGGGCGTCGTCGCGCGTGGCGTTGCCGGAGGCGAAGACCGAGGAGAGCTTGTCGAAGGTGAGCTTGCCGTCGGGCTTGGGGTACTTCTCGCCGGCGCCGCCGATCGACCATCTCCTCCTCGGAGTCCGGCACCTGCTTCCACATGCCCGCCGGGAAGAATCCCTGGGTGACGGTCATCGCGCTGGCGACGGCGCCGCCGACGAAGAAGCCCTTCGAGAACGGCTGGCGGCCGTTGCGCCACTTGTAGAGGTCCTTGCCGATCACGCTGTTTCGGACCCGCTCGTCGTAGGCGGAGAAGTCCACCTCCTCGCGCTTCAGCGCGGCGACGATCTCCTCGGCCGCGTACATCCCGGCGTGCATCGCGTAGTGGATGCCCTTGAGCTCGGGGATGTTCACCATCGTCGCCGAGTCGCCGGCGATCACCATGCCGGGCACCGAGAGCTTCCGCGGCATCGACCAGTAGCCGCCGGAGGGGATCGTCTTCGCGCCCCAGGCCTCGCGCTCGCCGCCCTCGAGGAGCTTCTTGCACGAACGGGTGGGTCTTGAGCTGCTGGAGGGCGTCGTGGACGGAGAAGGTCGCGTCGGTGTAGTCGAGGCCGCAGACCATCCCGATGCAGAGCTGGTCCTCGCCCATCGGGTAGATGAACCTGCCGCCGAACTCGTTCCACTTCGCGCGCTTGCGAAGCGGCCAGCCCATCGTGTGGATCACGCGGTCGAGCGGCTTCGCGACCTTCCAGACCTCCTTGACGCCCAGCTCCCAGCGCTGCGGCAGGTGGCCGTGGAGGTCGAAGTAGTCGAGCGCCGCGCCGGTCAGGTGGCCCGCGGTGCCCTCGGCGAGCACGGTCGCCTTCGCGATCAGGTCGGAGCCCGGCTCGAAGTTGCCCAGCTCCTTGCCCTCGCGGTCGCGGCCCTTGTCGCCGGAGCGGACGCCGACGCACGACGCGGTCCTCGACCAGCAGCTTCGTCGCCGCGGTCTCGGTCAGCAGGTAGACGCCCGCCTCCTCGGCCTTCTCGCCCAGGAAGCGGCCGAGCTTCGCGATCGAGGTGACGTAGTTGCCGTGGTTGCGGAAGTTGGGCGGCATCGGCTTCAGCGGCAGCGCCGCGCCGCTTGGTCAGCAGGTAGACCGCGTCCTTGTCGACCTCCTGGTAGACCGGCCAGTCGGACGGGTCGAGGTCCGGGAACAGCTCGCGCATCGCGGAGGGGCGCATGTTCGCGCCCGACAGCGTGTGCGCGCCGGTCGCCTTGCCCTTCTCGACCACGGCCACCGGCACCTCGCCGAGCGACTCGGCCAGCTCCGGCTCGTCCTCGAGCAGCTGCATGCAGCCGGATCGCGCAGGCGAGGCCGGCCGGGCCGCCGCCGACGATCGCGACGCCGACCTCGATCCGCTCGTCCTCGGGATCGGTCGGCGCGCCGACGAACTCCTCCGCCGGGTCGACCGGCGGCGGGAACTCCGCGGGAGCGACCGCCGGGCATCGCGGCCGCTCAGCCGCCCTTCTTCGCCTTGATCGCCTCGGTCAGCTTCGGCAGGATCTTGTGGAGGTCGCCGACGATCCCGAGGTCGCAGAACTCGAAGATCGGGGCGTTCGGGTCCTTGTTGATCGCGAGGATGTTCTCGGAGTTCTGCATGCCGACCTTGTGCTGGATCGCGCCGGAGATGCCGGCGGCCAGGTACAGCTTCGGCGCGACGGTCTTGCCCGTCTGGCCGATCTGGGCCGCGTAGGGGTACCAGCCGGCGTCGACGACCGCGCGGGTCGCCGCGACGGCGCCGCCCAGCGCCTCGGCCAGCTCCTCGGCGAGCTTGAAGTTGTCCGTCTCGCCCAGGCCGCGGCCGCCGCCGACGAGGATGTCGGCGTCCTCGATGTTGACGTCCTCGCCACGCTGCTCGCCGCGCTGTGACCATCCGTGGCCTTGGTCGACCACTCGGAGAGCTCGACGTCGACGTCGACGACCTCGGCCGTGCCGCCGCCGTTCTCCTCGACGTCGAACGCGTTCAGGCGGCCGATGATGATCCCGGGCTCGCCGACGTAGCCGACGTCGACGATCGCCGAGTCCTGGAGGACCGGGCGCTCGGCGACGAGCTTGCCGTCCTGCGACCTTGACCGCGGTGACCTCCATCGTCACGCCGGCGTCGAGGCGCGCGGTCAGGCCGGCGCCGATCTCGAAGCCGAGCAGGCCGCCGCCGAACAGCGCGTAGCGAGTAGCCGTTGTCGGCGATGACCTTCGCCATCGCGTCGACGATCGGCTGCGCGAGGCCCTCGGGCGCCGACTTGGCGCGGTAGACCTTCGACGCGCCGTACTTGCCGAGGCCGGCGCGCCGCGTCGTCGGCGACGTCGCCGACGACCACGCGCCGCGGCCTCGCCGCCGAGCTCGCCGGCGAGCTTCGCGGCCTCGGAGATGGCGCCGAGCGAGTTCTTGTTGAAGTTGCCCTCGTCGTCGTGGAGGGCGTAGACCAGGATGCCCGCCATCTAGATCAGCTTCCTTTCGTCGAGCCAGGCGACGATCTTCTCGACCGTCTCGTTGGTGTCCTCGTCCTCGATGATCTCGCCCGCCTGCTTCTCGGGCGGCGGGTTGATCGCGAGGACCTGGGTGCTGCGAGCCGGCCTCGCCGACCCGGTCGGCCTCGATGCCGACGTCGCCGGTGGCCTTCGTGTCGAGCGGCTTCTTCTTCGCGCCCATGATCGCCTTGAGCGACGGGTAGCGCGGCTCGTTGATCGCGTCGCCGACCGAGATCACGGCGGGCAGCTCGATCTCGACGGTGTCGTAGCCGTACTCGGCCTGGCGCTCGCAGGTGAGCTTGCCGTCGGCGACGTCCATCTTGATCACCTGCGTGAGCGACGGCATCTTCAGGTGGTCGGCGACGACCGCGCCGATCGTGTAGCACTCGCCGTCGTCCGACTGCTGGCCCAGCAGGACCAGGTCGGGGCTCTCGGACTCGAGCACCTTGGCCAGGGCGTAGCCGGTGGCGCAGACGTCGGAGCCCTCGAGGGCCGCCGTCGGTGAGGTGGACCGAGCGGTCGGCGCCGAGCGCGACGGCCTTGTGGAGGGCGCGGACGGCGCTCTCCGGGCCCATCGTCACCGCGACGATCTCGTCGACCTCGGCGTTGCCGCCCTCGCGGATCTGCATCGCGGCCTCGATGCCGTGGGTGTCGAACGGGTTCAGGTTCTTCTCGCCGGAGCGATCGAGCCGCTTGGTGTTCGGGTCGATCCGCTTCTGAACGGCGGCGTCTGGAACCTCTTTCACGAGGCAACAGATCTTCAAGTCGAGCCTCCTTGGGGTGCCCGCTGGGGTGGTCGAGGGAAGGCCGGCGAGGGTGCTTGGGGGCGCCGGCGGGCGGGCATCATATCGGGTCGAACACACGTTTGACTGACAAGTCAATCGGTTTGCGCCCAGCGCCCGGGCCACGCCATCCGGACGACGGAACGATCGTCCAATTCCTTGGCTAGGTGCTGTCCCGGGCGTACCTTGGGGACATGCGCTGGCCGGGGATCGCAGCGACGCTCGCAACAGCGATCGCGCTCGTCCCGGCGCAAGACGCAGGCGCCGCGAGCGGCCTGAGCTACGTGGAGAAGACCTTCACGGCCGCTCCCCAGGCTCAAGCTTCGAAGAAGGCGCCGTGCGGGAGCCGCCATGTGATCTCAGGGGGCGTCAACACACCCCTCAACCCGAGCGCGATGCGAATCGCGGGCCTCGCGTCCCTACGACACCGACGGCCTATCGGGCGACCCCGACAACGTGACCGACGACGGGTTCCGGGCGATCGTCGAGAACGTCACCCAGAACAAGCGCAAGTTCACGGTCCATGCCATCTGCTCCAAGGGAGCGTTTACCTACGAGGGGGCGATCCAACCTGCGACCAGTGGGTGGACCACCACCGCGGGGCCGTGTGGCGGCGGGCTCACCGCCACCGGCGGCGGGATCACGACCGGCGCCCCGTTCAACACCTCTTACGTGATCGGCTCGAACCCCTCCGGTACCGGCTGGGGCGTCTCCTTCGACACGGGGATGGAGACCGTGGCGTACGTCCCCTGGAAGATCTGCAAGGCGGGCTGGACCGTCAACGCGGCCTCGAAGACCCGGACGATCCTGCTGGGCGACCGGCCCACGCTCCGCTCGCTCTCCTGCGACCCGGGCCAGCGCGTCGTCGGCGGCGGCGCGACAGGGTCGAACCACTCCATGTATCTCCTCGAATCCCGCCCGGTCGATACGAAGGACCCCGCAGCGCTCCCGACGCGTGGCAGGCCACTACCCACAACGCCCGCCAGGACGGCGAGACGTTCACGGTCCACGTGCTCTGCCGCGACACGCCCTGAGATCGCGCCCGGCGGGTTCCGGGGGTCGGCGATTTCACACCTTGGGGACCTTGCGCCCCGGGACGGGCGCGGGACCCTCTTCTCATGGAAGCAACTGGAGTTGAATGTCGGGCGCTTGCCTTGGGCCTGCTCAGCGCTTGCGTCGTGGCGCTGCTGGCCCCCGGGACGGCGAGCGCCGGGCCGGGCGGGCTTCAAGTACGTCTCCGATCACGCGACCAGCCCAGGTGGGGCCCAGGGGTACGCAAGCGCCATGTGTCCGGCCGGCCGCCACCCCCTGGGCGGCGGGGTGCAGAGCGGGGGCGGCTTCGACCAGGTTCACGTGGTCGGGACCAGCCCCGTCGGGAAGGGAGGCGACCCCGATGCCTTGGCCGACGGCTGGGGGGTCAAGGTCGACAACCTGACGGGCTTCGGCGGCACCCCGTTCGCGGTGCGGTCCCATGCAATCTGCGCCAAGGGCTACGTGCACTACAAGAGCACCGGCGCGCTGGGCGTCGCACCTGGCGAGGCGCGGTCGGTCTCACTCGGGGGTGGCTGCGGGGGCCCCACCCTCCACATCACCGGAGGAGGCGTGAGCACCAGCGCCGGATTCGCCGACGCACACGTGGTCAGGACGTATCCCTACCCCTCCGGCGCTTGGGGGGCCACGGTCCACAACATCAACGCCTACGAGGAGCACATGTACGTCAACGCTATCTGCGCGCCCAGGGGAGTACACCTACATCTCCAGGGCGGAGAGCATCGGCCCGCTCGAGCAGGCGCGCGTGCAGGCGAGGTGCCCGGCGAACACACACGTGGTCGGCGGTGGAGGCACCCTGACCGGTGAACTCACGGAGCATCATCCTGAACGCGTCGTACCCGCGCGATCTCGGCGACCCCGACGCCGCACCCGACGACGTCTGGCGGGTCAAGACCGACCACCTCGACAAGGGCACGCAGACGGTGACGGTGTACGCCGTGTGCAAGGGATGAGCGAGGTGGCTATCCCGACGACGGCTGGACGGCGAAGGCCCAGAACGAAAGCGACGCAAAGGTCACGCTGACCGTCTACGCGGGCCGCCAGCGGAAGTAGCCCGCGGTGGCGCGCTCAGGCCGGCGTGCGCTCGGCCACGGCGCCGCGGATGAACTCGACGATGTCGTCCGTGGGCGAGCCGGGCGTGAAGATCTCGTGCGACGCCGAGCTTCTTGAGCTCGGGGATGTCGTCGTTGGGGATCGTCCCCCCCACCGTCAGCACCACGTCCTCGGCGCCCTGCTCCTTGCAGCAGCTCGACGACGCGCGGGACGAGCGTCATGTGCGCGCCGGAGAGGATCGAGAGGCCGACGGCGTCGGCGTCCTCCTGGATCACGGTCGCGGCGATCTGCTCGGGCGTCTGGTGGAGGCCGGTGTAGATCACCTCCATGCCGGCGTCGCGCAGCGCGCGGGCGATGATCTTGGCGCCGCGGTCGTGCCCGTCGAGGCCGGGCTTGGCGACGACGACGCGGATCTTGCGGCGTCGGCTTCCTCGCTCACAGCGCGGGAAGCGTAGCGGTCGGCGTCAGGACCCGAAGCCGGTCAGCGCCGCGATCAGGGCCACGGTCGCTCGCGATCACGGTCACCACGACGAGCAGCCCGCCGAGCGAGAAGAAGGCCGTCTTCACGCCCTGCTGGTCGTCGTCGATGCCGTGGGTCTCGTCCGGGGCGACGATTACGTCGCCCTCGGAGTCCTCGCTGATCGAGTCCTCCTGCCGCGCGCATCCGCGCCGCCTGCTCGCGCCGCACTCGCGCGTCGGGTTGGTTTGGTGACGGCGACGCCGTCCTCCACGTTCGACGACGTCCGAGCCGTCGACCTCGCTGGCGAATCGACGCTTCGAGATCGGCCATGACTGACGCGTACCCTGCGCAGCGGGAGCCGCAGGAACGGCGCCTAGAAGACCGGCTGCTCGGTGAAGGTCCCGAAGACCTCCTGGAGGGCGGCGACCATCTCGCCCTCGGAGGCGCGGGCCCGCGCGCGCAGTCGAGGAAGTGCGGCATCAGGTTCTCGCCCTCGGTCGCCGCCGCCGCCTTCAGCGCCGCGAGCGCCGCCTCGACGGCGGCGGCGTCCCGGCCGGCCTTCGTCGCCGCGAGCCGGCCCGCCTGCTTTCGCTCCAGCGCGGGGTCGATCCTCAGGTCGGGATCTCCTCGTCGTCGTCGACCTTGTACTCGTTGACGCCGACGACGATCCGCTCGCGCTGGTCGACCTCGTGCTGGTAGCGGAAGGCCGCGTCGGCGATCTCGCGCTGCGGGTAGCCGCGCTTGACCGCCTCGACCATCCCACCGAGCTCGTCGATCCGCGCGAAGTACTCGCGGGCCGCGGCCTCCATCTCATCGGTGAGCTTCTCGACGAAGTAGGCGCCGCCGAGCGGGTCGATCGTGTTCGTCACCCCGGTCTCGTGCGCGATCACCTGCTGGGTGCGCAGCGCGATCCGCACCGCCTCCTCGGTGGGGAGCGCGAGCGCCTCGTCGTATGAGTTGGTGTGAAGCGACTGGGTCCCGCCGAGCACGCCGGCGAGCGCCTCGATCGTGGTGCGGACGATGTTCACCGAGCGGCTGCTGCGCGGTCAGCGAGACGCCCGCGGTCTGGGTGTGGAAGCGCATCCTCATCGCCTCCGGGCTGCGTGGCGCCGTAGGTGTCGCGCAGCTCCGCGGCCCAGATCCGGCGTGCCGCGCGGTACTTGGCGATCTCCTCGAAGAAGTCGAGGTGCGCGTTGAAGAAGAAGCTGAGGCGGGGAGCGAAGTCGTCGACGTCGAGCCCGCGCTCGATCGCCCGCTCGACGTAGGTGAAGCCGTCCTTGAGCGTGAACGCGAGCTCCTGCTGGGCCGTCGAGCCCGCCTCGCGGATGTGGTAGCCGGAGATCGAGATCGGATGCCAGCGCGGCATCTCGGCCGAGCACCACTCGATCATGTCGGTGACCAGGCGCATCGCCGGATCGATCGGGAAGCACCACTCCTTCTGGGCGATGTACTCCTTGAGGATGTCGGTCTGGATCGTGCCGCCCAGGCGTTCGGGCGTTATCCCCTTCTCCTCGGCGGCGACGACGTAGAAGGCCAGGAGGATCGCCGCCGGGGCGTTGATCGTCATCGAGACGGTGACCTCGTCGAGCGGGATCCCGTCGAACAGCGTCTCCATGTCGTCGACGGTGTCGAGGGCGACGCCCTCGACCCCCACCTCGCCCAGCGAACGCGCGTGGTCGGAGTCGAGGCCCATCAGGGTGGGCATGTCGAACGCGGTCGAGAGGCCGGTCTGGCCGTGGTCGAGCAGGTAGCGGAAGCGCTCGTTGGTCTCCTCCACGGTCCCGAACCCCGCGAACTGGCGCATGGTCCACAGCCGCCCCCGGTACATCGAGGGATAGACGCCGCGCGTGTACGGGAACTCGCCGGGATGGCCGAGGTCGCGCTCGGCGTCCCACTCGGCAAGGTCCTCCCCGGTGTAGAGCGGCTCGACCGGGTGCCCGGAGATCGTCTCGAACAGCGCGTCGCGCTCGGGCTTCTCCGAGTACGACTCGTCCCGCCACTGGTGCGCGCGTCGGCGCGCGTCTGGCTCGATCGCCATGCCGGAAAGTCTAGGGCCGCGGGGGGCCGGTGACAGCGAGCTAAGCTCCCTGGGTCTACGGCAGGAGGTCCCATTGCTCGCCCGGTTTCGCAGTGACCCGCTCGTTGGAAACGTCCTGGGGCTGATCGCGCTCTTCATCGCCCTCGGGGCAGGTGCCTACGCGGCCGCCCTCGCGCCCAACAGCGTCAAGTCGAAGCACATCAAGGACGCGAACGTGAAGACGGAGGACCTCGCCCCGGCGAGCGTCGACAGCACCCGCCTTGCCCCCGACTCGATCCAGTCCGAGCTGGTGCCCAACGACGAGCTGGTCGGCGGGGACATCGCCGAGTCGACGCTGGGAGCGGTCCCGAACGCCACCGACGCGGGCGATGCCGACACCCTCGACGGCAAGGACTCCGCCCAGTTCCAGGAGGTCGGCTCGGATGGCTGGACCCTTCTGGATCTCAACGACGCCTCCCTCGGTGCCTCCTGCAATTGGACGAGCTTCCTGGGCGGGTTCGCCGATCCCGCGTACTTCCGCGACGACGACGGCGTCGTCCATCTTCGTGGTGTGGCCAAGGCCGTCGATGGGGTGCCCAACGCATGCGGTGCCATCCCCGGGCTCGACGAGAACATCGTTGCGGTCGGCGGGTTGCCGGACGGGTACCGCCCGCAGTTCAGGGCGCAGTTCCCGGTCACCTCGAACAACTTGCCGGGACGGATCGACGTCTTCGCCAACGGGACGATCGCGGCCCTCCCCGGCTACCCCACGTACGCCAGCATGGAGCAGTTCGTCGCGCTCGACGGCATCAGCTGGCGCTGCGGGCCCTCGGGCGCGAACGGCTGTCCGTAGCCCGGAGGTCAGGAGACCGGCGGGCGGCGGTCCGCCCAGGGCTTCTCGGCCTCGATCTGGGCGGCGAGGGAGAGCAGCAGGTCCTCGCGGTTCGGCGGGACGACGAGCTGCACCGAGCGTGGAAGGCCGTCGTCGGTGAAGCCGATCGGGACGGCGGCGGCGGGCTGGCCCGTGTGGTTCCAGATCGGGGCGAAGCAGAAGCTGCGGGCTCATCCCGAGCAGGGTCCGAAGGGCCCCCCTTCCCTCCCAGCGGCCGACCGGGAAGGCGACCTCGCCGACGACCGGCGTGATCAGCACGTCGAAGTCGTCGAAGAGCGCGTTGATCCGCCGTGCGTCCTTCTCCCCGGCCCTCACCGCCCTGCTGACCACCCCTCCGGGGTAGAGCGAGCCCAGGCGCCCGAAGCCCCGCGTGCGTGCCTCGAGGCGCTCGGGGCTGGGCACGGCCTCCACGTCCTCGTGGATGCCGCCGAGATAGCGGGGCACGACGTTGTTGCCGGCGAGCCCGTAGGCGGGGTCATGCTCGGCGACGTCGTGGCCGAGCGAGCGCAGCAGGTCCTCCGCGTCGCGGACGCCGCGCTTGACCTCGTCGGTGACGATCGGAGGCGCGGCCGCCCGCACGGGCTTCGTCGAGAGGGCGACGCGCAGCTTCGGAGGGGCGCTCGCGGCCGCCTCGACGTAGGGACGCTCCGGCGGGGGCGGGGCGCCGGGCTCGCCGCCGGCGGCCATCGTCGCGTCAAGCCACAGGGCTGTATCACGCACCGTCTGCGTCACGCAGCCGGTCACGGACATGCCCCGCCAATGGTCGGCCGGGCGGAACGGGATACGCCCCCGCTGGGGCTTGAGGCCGAACAGGTTGCAGAACGCGGCGGGGTTGCGGATCGACCCCGCCCCGTCTGATCCGGACGCCGCGGCGCAGAGGCCGGCGGCAACGGCGGCCGCGCTGCCGCCGCTCGAGCCACTGGTCGTTCGCTCCGTGTTCCAGGGGTTCCGAGTCACGCCCCACGTCTTCGACTCGGTGAAGCCGCAGATCGCCAGCTCCGGAAGGTTCGTCTTGCCGAGGAAGACGGCCCCGGCGGTGCGGAGGTGCGCGACCATCGGCGAGTCGTCGGCGGCGACACCGTCGAACGCGCCCGTGCCCAGGCGCGTCGGCTGCCCGGCCATGTCCTCGACGTCCTTGATCGCGATAGGGACCCCGAGGAGCGGCGCGCTCTCCCCGGCCGCCAGGCGCCGGTCGGCCTCGTCGGCCTGCGCCAGGGCCTCGTCGGCGAGCACCAGGCAGTAGGCGTTCAGCTGGGGATCGAGACCCTCGATTCGCTCCAGATAGAGCTCGGTCAGCTCCCGCGACGAGATCTGGCGGGCGCCCAGGAGCTCGGCCAGGCGGGCGCTACCTGCGAATGCGAGCTGCTCGTCCACGTCGCGCGCGGACCCTAGTCGACGTGCGGCGACGGGAGGCGAGCGCGCTGCCGATCCCGCCCACGGCGACCGCCCCGAGGGCGGCCCCGGCCACCACGAGGCGCCGGCCGAGCTTCTCGAAGCGCATCACCTGCCAGCCCTCCGCACGGGCGACCTCGAGGAGGGCCTCGTCCGGATTCACGACCACCGCGTTGCCGACCGCGCGCAGCATCGGCAGGTCGGATGCCGAGTCGGTGTAGGCGAAGGACTCGGCGAGGTCGAGGTCGTGCTCGTCCGCGTAGCGGCGAAGCGCGTCCACCTTGCCCTCCCCGTACATGAAGGGCCCGTCCAGCTCGCCCGTGAAGCGCCCCTCGGCGTCCACCGCGTAGCGGGTCCCGATCCCACCGTCCATCCCCAGGACCCGGGCGAGCATCTCGACCAGCTCCACCCCTGCCGCGGAGATGATGAACGTCGCACGACCCGCGTCCTGGTGGGCGTGCACCTCGTCGAGCATCTGGGGGTAGATCCGCGGCAGGACGCCTGCCAGCACCAGGGGGGCCAGCCGCTCCAGGTCTCGCGCCGGCGTCCCGCGCAGCAGCTCCTGGACCTCGGCCATGACCTGTGCCGCCGCCTCGTCGCTCGAGCCGCGCAGCCGGTAGCGGAGGTGGTCCATGGCCCAGCGCGCCATCAGACGCCGCGAGATCCCCCCCGCGTCGTAGGACACCCGCGCCCAGACCATGCCGGACGACCCCGCCATCAGGGTCTTGTCCAGGTCGAAGAACGCAGCCGCTCGCGCGGCCATCGCGCTACCCCCCGTTGACTTCCAGGACGATCGCGTCGCCCTGGCCGCCGCCGGAGCAGATCGCGGCGACGCCCATCCCGCCGCCACGCCGCCTGAGCTCGTGGACGAGGGCGCCCACGATGCGGGCGCCGGAGGCGCCGATCGGGTGCCCGAGGGCGATCGCGCCGCCGTTGACGTTGACGTTCTCCTCGTCGACCCCGAGCATCCGCATCGAGTTGATCGCTACCGACGCGAACGCCTCGTTGATCTCCCACAGGTCCACGTCCTCCGGGGCCTTGCCGATCTTGTCCAGGGCCACCTGGGCCGCGTTCGCCGGGGTCCGTGCGAGGTACGGAAAGTCGTCGGCGACCGTGCCGTAGGAGAGGACCCGGGCGAGCGGCTCCCGGCCCTCGCGCCCGGCCCACTCCGCGGACGCGACCACCACCGCGGCGGCGCCGTCGTTCACCCCGGGCGCGTTGCCGGCCGTGTGCGTCGCGTCGTCGCCGCCGATCGCCTTGAGCTTGGCGAGCGTCTCGATCGTGGTGTCGGGGCGGATCGCCTCGTCGGCCTCAACGACGGTCTCGGCCTTGCGGTTCTTGACGGTGACCGAGGTGATCTCCTCCGCCAGACGCCCCTCGTCGGTGGCCTTGGCCGCGAGCTGGTGCGAGCGCGCGGCGAACCGGTCCATGTCCGGGCGGGTGATCTCCAGCTCGTTCGAGACCTCGCTGGCCTCGTTGATCATCTGCTTGTCCGTGAACGGGTTCGTCAGCCCGTCGTGCGTCATCGCGTCGATCGCCTTGGCGTCGCCCATCCGGAAACCGAAGCGTGCGTCCGGGAGCAGGTAGGGCGCCCCGCTCATCGACTCCATCCCGCCGGTGGCCGCGACCTCGAGGTCGCCGGCGCGGATGGCCTGGTCGGCCAGGCCGATCGTGCGCATCCCGGAGGCGCAGACCTTGTTCACGGTCTCGGACGGGACCTCCTTCGGTATCCCCGCCTCGATCTGCGCCTGGCGCGAGGGGATCTGGCCCTGGCCAGCCTGGAGGACCTGCCCGAAGATCACCTGCTGGACCTGTTCCGGGGCCACGCTCGAGCGCTCGAGAGCCGCGCTCAGGGCCTCGCCGCCGAGCTCGACGGCGTTCTTCGGCGCGAGGGCCCCGCCCATCTTCCCGAAGGGGGTGCGGGCGGTTCCGAGGATGACGGTCTCAGGCATGCGGCTGCTCCTTGTGGATGAAACCCCGCGATGGGCCGGGGGCTCGAGGGTGGGCAATGCTAGAACACAGCTCATGCAGGTAGACGTCGTCACCGGCTCCGCCGAGGCCGATCTCCACGTCCTCGGCCTCCCCGATGGCGAGTCCCTCCCGCCCGGCCTGGCCGAGCTGCCGGGCGCAGCCGACGTCAAGACCGCCTTCAAGAAGACCCGGCTGCTGCGCCCCAGCGCGTCGGAGCGCGTTCTGGTCGTGGGCCTCGGAAAGCGCGAGGACCTCGACGCCGAACGGCTCCGAGTCGCGGCGGCTGTCGCAGCCAAACAGGGCGCGTCGCTGGAGGTGGCCTCGCTGTCCTGGGCGCTGCCCGAGAGCTCGTCCAGCGTCGAGCTCCCCATCGCCGGTGCCGCGATCGTCGAGGGCACGATCCTCGCCGGCTACCGCTTCGACCGCTACAAGGCCCGCGAGGAGGACGACCCCCCGCCGCCATCCATCGATCGCCTGCTCCTGCTCGCCCCCGACTCGGCCGACGTCGACGCTCTCGCCGACGAGGCCCGCTTCGCCCTCGCCGCCGCCCAGGGGGCCAATCGAGCCCGGGAGCTTCAGGACCTGCCGGCCAACGTCCTCAACCCGACCTACCTCGCCGAGCGGGCCCGTCAGATCTCCGCGTCGTTCGAGCCGGTCTCCGTCGAGGTTCTCGATCGCACCCGGATCTCGGAGCTGGGCATGGGCGGGCTGGAGGCGGTGTCCAAGGGGACGGCGGAGGAGCCCGCCCTGATCGCGCTGCGCTACTCGGGCGGCGGGTCCGATGCCGCGCCGCTAGGACTCGTGGGCAAGGCCGTCACCTTTGACTCGGGAGGGATCTCGATCAAGCCCGCGGCCAAGATGGAGGAGATGAAGATGGACATGTCGGGGGGCGCCGCCGTGCTCGAGGCGGTGGCGACCATCGCCGAGCTCGGCCTCCCCCTGAACATCGCCGCCGCGATCCCGGCGACGGAGAACATGCCCAGCGGCACCGCCACCCGCCCGGGAGACATCATCACCCAGCTCAACGGCAAGACCGTCGAGGTCAACAACACGGACGCCGAGGGGCGGCTGATCCTCGCCGACGCGCTCACGTACTGCGTCCGCGAGCTCGGCGCCGAGCGCGTGGTCGACCTCGCCACCCTCACCGGCGCGGTCCTCGTGGCTCTCGGCTCCACCTACGCGGCGCTGATCTCCAACGACGACGCCTGGGCCGAGGAGGTCGGCGCGGCCGCCAGCCGAACCGGTGAGTTGGCCTGGCGCCTGCCGCTCCACGAGGAGTTCAAGGAGCTGACGAAGGGCACCGTCGCCGACCTGACCAACGCCTCGGCGAAGCGCAAGGCGGGCACGATCTACGCCGCCTCGTTCCTCGAGGAGTTCGTCGACGGGAGGCCGTGGGTCCACCTCGACATCGCCGGCACCGCCTGGGACGTCGGCCGCGAGTACGTGGGCAACGGCGCCACAGGCTTTGGGGTGCGCCTGCTGGTCGCGCTGGCGCGCGAGCTGTCCGCGTAGCCCGGGGCGAAGCCCCGCGCCGGCCGGCGCCTGACGCCAGCTAAGTTCCCGGCGTGGATTTCGAGCTGAGCGACGAGCAGCGGCTGCTGCGCGACACCGTCCGCGACTTCGCCGACCAGGAGGTGCGCCCGGTCGCCGAGGAGCTCGACCGGACGAAGAGCTTCCCCTACGAGATCGTGGCCAAGATGGGCGAGCTGGGCCTGATGGGCATTCCCTTCCCCGAGGAGTACGGGGGCGGGGGCGCCGACACCCTTGCCTACGCGCTGGCGATCGAGGAGCTGGCACGCGTGGACTCGTCGGTGGGCATCACGGTCGCCGCACACACCTCCCTCGGCACGATGCCGATCCATCTCTGGGGCACCGACGAGCAGCGCGACGAGTGGCTCCCCGAGCTGTGCGCCGGACGGCGCCTGGCCGCGTTCGGGCTCACCGAGCCCGAGGCGGGCTCGGACGCCGGGGCCACCCGCACCACCGCGGAGCTCGACGACGGCGAGTGGGTGATCAACGGCGCGAAGCAGTTCATCACCAACTCGGGCACCGACATCACCGCCTGCGTCTCGATCACGGCGGTCACGGGCCGCGGGAACGGCGCACCGGAGATCTCCAACATCATCGTCCCCAACGGGACGCCCGGCTACGAGGTGGGCGAGGCGTACCGGAAGATGGGCTGGAACGCCTCCGACACTCGCCCGCTCGCGTTCGACGACTGCCGCGTGGCCGAATCGAACCTCCTCGGCCGCCGTGGCGAGGGCTTCAAGCAGTTCCTGCACATCCTCGACGGCGGCCGGATCGGCGTCGCCGCGATGGGCCTCGGGCTCGCCCAGGGTGCGCTGGACGAGGCGATCTCCTACGCGAAGGAGCGGCGCGCGTTCGGCCGGCCGATCTCGAAGTTCCAGGCGATCCAGGCGAAGATCGCAGACATCTCCACCGAGCTCGAGGCAGCTCGCCTTCTGACCTACAAGGCGGCGCTGATGAAGGACCGGGACGAGCCCTTCACGCTCACGGCCGCGCAGGCGAAGCTGAAGACGGGCCGCCTCGCGGTCCGCGCGGCCGAGGAGGCGGTGCAGATCCACGGCGGCTACGGCTACATCGAGGAGTACCCGGTGTGCCGCTTCTACCGCGACGCCAAGATCCTCACGATCGGCGAGGGCACGGACGAGGTCCAGCAGATGGTGATCGCGCGGCAGCTCGGCTGCTGAGCCACGCACGCCCCAGGCGACGTTTTCCTCCCGATTTGCGGGTTTGTCGGCCGACGCCCGGTGGATCCGTCCCACGGCGTGCCTAGAGTGGGCGCCGTTCCTGCCACCCACGAGGAGGGGTTACTCGAAATGGCAGCATCGGAGGAGCGCCTGGCCCGCCGCAACCGCAAGCCCTCGCGGCTCGCGCTGCAGCTAACCGACGCCTTCGCTGCGCTCGACGAGTGGTCCGAGGTGAAGGTGGTCCGTGACGAGTTCGGGCATCGCGATCGCAAGGTCGTACCGCTGCGCCCGGCCGGGTCCGGCCCCCATCCCTACGACTGGTCGGCCGCCGCCTGAGGGCAGCTTGAACTGGGCCGCCGGGCGCGCGGTGATCGTCTGCGCGTCCTGATCGGCGTTCTCGGCGGCCCTGCCGGCGCCCTCAGCCATCCTCCATCCTTTCCAGCAGCCTGCGGGCGGCGCTCGCCGGGTCGGTTTCACGCCTGACGACGCTGTCCAGCAGGCCGGCCCATTCCGGGTCGGCCTGCGCCTTCGCCTCGAGGTCGCGGCGCATGCGCGAGGCGGCGATTCCGATCACCTCGGCACGCAGGTTGCGGGCCCGGCGCTCGGCCAGGGTGCCCTCGGCCTCGATGTGGGCGCGGTGGGCGGAGATCGTCTCGCGCAGCTTCGCGATGCCCTCCCCACGAGTGGCCTCGGTCTTGACCACGGGCACGCGCCACGAGCGCTCCGGGCCGAGTGCCAGCACCGCCCGCACCTCGCGGACCATGGTGTCGGCCAGCGGGTGGTCGGCCTTGTTGACGACGATCACGTCCGGGATCTCCATCACGCCGGCCTTCAATGCCTGGATCGAGTCGCCGGAGCCGGGCATCAGCGCGAGCACGATCGTGTCGGCGTGGTCGACGACGTCGATCTCGCCCTGGCCGACCCCGACCGTCTCAACCAGCACGTAGTCCTTGCCCGAGGCATCCATCAGGAGCGCGGCCTGGAGCGCGGCCTCGGCAAGCCCGCCCAACGAGCCGCGGGTCGCCATCGAGCGGATGAACACGCCCGGGTCGAGGAAGTGGTCGGCCAGGCGGATCCGGTCGCCCAGGACCGCGCCGCGCGTGAACGGGCTGGAGGGGTCCACCGAGAGCACTCCGACCTGCGCGTCGCCCTCGCGAAGCTCCTTCGTGAGCGCCCCGATCAGGGTGCTCTTGCCGACCCCGGGCGGGCCGGTCAGGCCGATGATCTTGGCCTTGCCCGTGCGCGGATAGAGCTCGGCCACAAGCTCGTCTCCCGCCGGCTCGCGGTTCTCCACCAGGCTGATCGCGCGCGCCAGGGCCCGGCCCTCACCCGCGACCAGGCGCTCGGCCAGCGATCCCTCGGCTGCGGTCGTCGATTCGGCCATGGGGCGAGGCAGTCTAGATTCCACGCCCCCTTGATCCGATCGCTGCGCTTCTTCGCCGCCCACGGCATGCTCAACCGGCGCTACGCCCGCCTCCTGTGGCGCTACCTGTGGCGGCGGTACCTGACCATCGCGGGCTGGCGCTGGGAGACGGACGGCCCGGTTTTCTTCGGGCGTGGGCTCGAGCTGGAGATCAGCCGGCGGGGGAAGGTTCGCTTCGGCCGCTTCGTGTGGATCGGCGACGGCACCAAGATCCGTTGCCACCAGGGGGAGGTCGTGATCGGGCCGAAGACGGTGATCGGCCAGGAGTGCACGATCTCCGCCTACAAGCGCGTGAGGATCGGCGAGCAGTGCGTGATCGCCGATCGTGCGATGTTCATCGACTTCGACCACGGGATGGTCGAGGTGGAGCGGCCCATACGCGCCCAGGGGATCTACATGAAGCCGGTGGAGGTCGGCTCGAACGTATGGATCGGCTACGGCGCATGCGCCCTGCGGGGGGTCTCGGTCGGCGACAACTCGGTGCTCGGCACCTACGCCGTCGTGACCAAGGACATCCCCGCCAACGCGGTGGCGACGGGCGTACCCGCGAGGGTGATCAGGATGCGGGAGGAACCGCAGGAGCTGACGTGGCCGAATCCCGTGGATCCACCACCCCCCGCTCCGCCTCCATCGGCTTGACCCAGGCCTCGTCGACCACGATCACGATCAGGGACAGGATCGGCACGGCGACGAAGAGGCCGATGAAGCCGAACAGCTGACCGATCACGACGACCCCGATCGCGACCAGGGCCGGGTGCAGCTTGACCCGGTTCGCCATCACCAGCGGGATCGTCAGGTTCGACTCGATCTGCTGCACGGCGATGTAGATGATCAGGGTCACGAGCGCCTTCTCCGGCGAGTCGGTGAGCGCGAACAGGGTGGGCGGGACGGCGCCGACGATCGCACCGAAGTAGGGGATCAGCACCAGGATCGCCGAGAAGACGGCGAAGAAGGCCGCGAAGTCGAGCCCGATCAGCGACAGGCCGACGTACAGCAACACGCCGGTGAGGACCATGTCGATGAGGACGCCATGCATCCAGCCGATCCAGCTGACGCGGAGGCGCTCCATCACGTTCTCCGCCCAGCCCCTTCGCTCGGGCGGGAACAGGGACGCGACACCCTTGACGAGCGGGTCCGGGCGGACCGCCATGTAGTACGCGGTGATCAGCATCAGGATGAAGGCGCCGAGCACGCCGGCCACGTTGAGCCCGAGCGATGCAAGCGGGCCGATCAGCTCCCCAGGGTCGTCCGTGTAGCGCTGGAGGAAGTCCTGAACCTCGTCACCGACCTCGCTGGGCTGGGAGTCGGTGATGTCCGCGACCGTCTCCTCGACCTCGGCGACGAGCGCGGGCACCTCGTCAACGAACTCCTGCGCCTGGTCGGCGAACGAGGGGATGATCAACGCCAGGAGGCCGACCAGGACCCCAATCCCGATCAGCAGCCCGACGAGCGCGCCCACGGCCCTGGGCACCCGGTAGGCCTCGAGGCTGGTCGCGCACGCCGACAGCGGGATAGCGAGCAGGATCGTGATGAGGATCGCGAGCAGGATCGTCGCCAGCTCCTGGAACAGCAGCCCAAAGAGCAGCAACGCGGCCGCCAGCAGGACGGCCCGGCTCAGCGGGTTGAGTTGTCGCGCCTCTGGCATGCCCCTCGACGCCACGCTACCCGCTGGAGGCCCGGGGAACGCCCACCGCCGCGCGGATTACGCTCGCCGGTGCGAATCCTCGCCTAGGTGCGGCCGACGGCCGCGAGCTCGCCGTAGACCTCGGCGGTCCGGGCGGCGACGTCGGCCCAGTCGAACCGCAGCACGTGCTCGGCGGCCTCGGCCACCATGCGTTTGCGCAGGTCGTGATCGTCGAACACGCGCTCGACCATCTCCGCCATCGAGTCGGGGTCCTTGGCGGTAAAGCGCAGGCCGGCCTCCTCGTGCGGGACGACCTCGCGCAGGCCGCCGGTGTCGGCGACGATGCAGGGACAGCCCGACGCCATCGCCTCGAGCGCGACCAACCCGAAGGGCTCGTAGATCGAGGGAACCACGCAGACGTCGGCGATCGCATAGAGCGAATGCAGCACGTCGTCCCCCATCCAGCCGAGGAACGTGCCGTGCTCCATCAGGCCCAGCTCCTGCGCCTGGCGGCGCAGCTCCCGCTCGTGGGTCCCCGAGCCGGCGACGAGGAAGCGCGTGCCGGCATGGCGCTCGATCAGACGAGGCATGGCCTCCAGAGCGAGCTGGAACCCCTTCTCGTAGACGAGGCGGCCGATCAGCAGCACGAGCTTGGACTCCGGCGGGGCGAACTCGGCGCGCAGACGCTCCAGGCCCGCCTCGTCGTGCGGCTGGAGGTCCTCGGGGTCGATGCCGTTCCAGATCACCGAGATCCGGTCGTCCGGCACGCCGAAGATGTCGGCGATCTGCTCGCGCATGTAGAACGAACAGCAGATCACGCGGTCCGCGCGGTTCGTGATCCAGCGCTCGACGCCGTGGATGTGCGACTGCGGGTGCTTGTCCACCCAGCCCTGGTGGCGGCCGTACTCGGTGGCATGGATCGTCGCGAGGAGCGGGGTCGAGAAGCGCCGGGCCAGGTGGTCGCAGGCCATCGCGACCAGCCAGTCGTGGCCGTGGACGAGGTCGAAGTCGTAGCGGTCGCCCAGCTCCACGCCGGCCGCGAGCATGTCGGCGTTCATGCGCTCGACCCAGGCGACGAATTCGCCCAGGTCCGTGGGCCTAGTGGGCTCGATCACCCGGTGCACGTGAACCCCGCCCGCGACCTCCTCCGCGGGCGACTCCTCACCGCCGCGAGTCAGCACGTGGACCTCGGTGCCCAGCTCGACCAGCGCCTCGGAGAGCTTGCGCACGTGCCGTGCCAGCCCGCCCTCGATCAGCGGCGGGTACTCCCAGGAGAGGATCAGGATGCGGCTCAAGGCTCTGATAGCGGAGCGAGGCTCAGGTCGGGCGCCAGGTTGCGGAGGCCCCGCTGGGGCTGCCGGCGGGAGTGTATGGCCTCCAGCATCGCCTCGCCGTGGGCGGTGGCACGCCCGAACGCGTAGTCGCCCGCCTGCCTGCGGCCGTCGAGGAACGCCCAGTCGCTGGACTGCACCGCGAGCAGCTCGCGGGCGGCGCGCTCGACGGCGGCGGGCGGCGCGTGGCCGTCGCGGTGCGCGCGCAGCAGGCGAAGCTCCAGGCGGCGCGCGGCCCACGCCAGGTCGGCGACCGGCGGCGAGTCCCAGGTGCGCAGGTCCTTGCCCTCCCCCCAGGTGGAGGCGCTCAGCTCGCGCTGCTCGGGCTCGTGGCGCTCCAGGGCCTGGCCGAGCGTCACCAGGTCCACCCCGGCCTCCGGCGCCGCGGCGACGACCTCCTCGAACCAGGCGGGCCCCTCCCACCACCAGTGGCCGAGCAGCTCGGTGTCGATGGCGAACACAGCCAGCCCGGGCTTGCCGCGCTCGTCCCGGAAGCGGCGCAGGCGAGCGGCGATCGCATCGAGGAACTCGTGCGCCTGCTCGCGGGCGCGCGCCGCGGCCGATGCGGGGTCGTAGGGCTCGCCCCCGATGGCCCACGGCCTGGTGCCGCGCAGCGACTTGCGGTGGAAGTCGGCGTGTCCGGGATCGGACGGATAGCCCTCCAGCGACCACAGCCAGCTGATCGCCTCCCAGTCGATCGTGAAGGCGACCGGGCCCTCGCGGGTCGCGACCGGAGCCAGCGCGGCGAGGGCCGGCTCGTGGTCCGACTGATCGGTGCAGAAGGCTCGCACCCCGCGCTCGGCCAGCAGCCGCTCGAGCCCTGGCTCGTAGGCGCACTCGGGCAGCCAGAAGCCGGCGGGCTCGCCGAAGCGGCGGCGGTGGGAGCGCAGGCCCGCGTCGATCTGCAGCCGGCGCCCGGGCTCGGTCGCCACGAGCGGCAAGACGGCGTGGGTCGCGGCCGATGCGAGCAGCTCCACCCTGCCCTCCGCGGCGGGCCGGCGGAACAGGCCCAGGAGGTCCTCGCCGGCGGCGTCGAGACGCTTCAGGACCGAGGCGTAGCGTTCCGCCTCCGCCTCGCAGGCCGGGCGCAGCTCGGCGTCGACGTCCTCCGCGTCCGCCTCGGCCGAGCCCACCCGGAAGCGCCGGACGAACTCCCGGAGGCGCTCGGGCACCCCCTCGGCCTCGAGCTGGTCGGCGAGAACCGGCGTGACGGTGAAGGTGACGCCCTGGGCGGCCTGGAGCACCGGGACGTATGAGCGGCAAACGGCGTCGAACAGCCACTCCTCGCCGAAGGGGTAGGTGCCGTAGCCCTCGACGTAGGGCATGTGGCGAGTGCAGGACGACCGCCAGGTCGCCCACGCGTTCAGGCACGACAGACGGCGACGAAGTCGAGCGCGCGGTCGAGGTCGGCCTCGCGCTCGGGCTTGAGGGCGAAGTCGGACGAGGCGATCGCGGGGGTGAAGCGGTCGTAGAACGGCTTCGTCAGGCGCAGGCCCTTGTGGATCCGGTCCCAGCCGGCGCGCAGGGCCAGCTCGTGCGCCCGCAGCTTGCGGGCGTGGAAGAGGCCGAGGATCTCGACGTCCTCGAAGCAGGGCACGAGCAGCTCGCGGTACTCGGCGAGCGTGTACTCACGCAGGTGCCAGGGGTTGTCGGACTTCTCGGCGCCGGGTGGGGCCAGGGTCAGCCTGTTGGGGGTCGAGACGTAGACGGTCCCCGCGGCGCGGGCGAAGCCGCCCAGGAGCGCGACCGGATCGGCGATGTGCTCGATGGTCTGGAGGAAGACGATCGCGTCGCAGGGGCCGGTGAAGCTCTCGACCAGGTCCCGCTCGAAGCGCAGGTTCGGGCGCCGGTAGCGGAGCCGGGCGTGCTCGTGCGCCTCGGGGTTGGCGTCAACGGCGACGACCTCGCGTGCGGTGCGCGCCAGCAGGTCGGATCCGTACCCCTCGCCGCAGGCCAGGTCGGCCACGGATTGGCCGCCGACGCGATCGCCGATCCATTCGTAAACGGCGAGGTGCCGGCGGTACCAGTAGTTCTCGTCGGGCACGTCGGGCAGGGTTCGCTCGCCCGTCAGCTCGAGCGGCGGGACCCCCTCTGGCTGATGCTGCTGGAGGTGCGGCATGGCGCGGGAGCGTAGAGGCGTGGCTACGATCCTCGCCGCCATGCCAGCCTCGCCCAGGGCCACCGCCGAGCACATCAAGGACGTCAACACCCGCTACCACGACGACGCCGCCGCCTCCTATGACGCGAAGTGGGGGATCGACTTCGGGCGGATCGGCCAGGACCAGGTTCGCTCGAAGCTGCGCAAGGCGCTGGGCCACGAGCCCGGCCGCTACGCCAACGCCCTGGAGATCGGCGCCGGCACCGGCTACTTCGGCCTCAACCTGATGCAGGCGGGCGTCATCGAGCGGCTGACCGCGACCGACATCTCGCCCGGGATGCTGGGATCGCTGGCCGAATCCGCCGATGGCCTCGGCCTCGGGGTCGAGACCGGGGTCGCCGAGGCCGAGGCCCTGCCCTTCCCGGACCAGGGGTTCGACCTCATCTTCGGCCACGCGATCCTCCACCACATCCCCGATCTGCGCCGCGCGTTCGGCGAGTTCCGGCGGGTCCTGCGGCCCGGCGGGGTAGTGGCCTTCTGCGGCGAGCCGTCGCGCTACGGCGACCGGATCGCCGCCATCCCGAAGCGCGCCGGGACGGTCCTCGCACCCGCGTGGCGCGCGGCCATGCGCGCGTCGGCGGCCCGAGCGCCTGCGACTCACGAGGGCGACGGCCACCGGCTGGAGCCGGAGGTCGACGTGCACGCGTTCTCGCCGGGCGACCTCTCCGAGCTGCTCGAGGGCGCCGGGTTCGCCGAGGGCCGCGTACGCGGCGAGGAGCTTCTGGCGAACGCGTGGGGCTGGACGCTGCGCTCGCTGGAGGCCACGGCCGAGCCCGACGAGGTTCCGCTCGGCTGGCGCCGCTTCGCGTTCCGCAGCTACATCGCGCTACAGCGCGTCGACAGCGCCCTGCTCGAGCCCCGCCTCCCGCCGCAGCTCTTCTACAACCTGCTGCTCAGCGCCCGCCGGCCGGGCTGACCCTGGCGCGCCGGCCGAGGCGGCCCGCCCGCCTCGCCAACGGGCGGCGCGTGAGACCGGTCACATTTGTGCGCTTCCGCACATTCCCGCCTGCGGCGGGGTGGTGCACTTGCCCCACCGGCCGGATGGGGGCTCGCCGGCGGGGGCTCAACCGGGGGGTGGGGCCCTCGCCGGCGCCAGGCGCGGCTAGCCGAACGTGAACGCGTAGCCCGAGACGCCGGGCTCGAGGCGGAGTTCGAGCGTGTGCTCTCCGGCCTCGTCGAGGTCCACGAGGCGGTAGAGGCGCTGGTTGGTCACCGTGGCCACGCCGGCGCTCACGTCCTCGCCGGCGAGCGCGTCGGGCACGGGCTCGCCGTCCAACATCACGTGCACCTGGCCCGGGCCGCCCTCGGAACCGAGCACCAGGAACACCCGCCGGGCCAGGAAGCCGAGGCGGACCGAGGCACCCTGCACCGCCGTGGCCGACTCGCCGTCGACGCGCCAGCGGCCGTCGAGGGCGAAGCCGTTCGTGGGCGGGTCGCCCGCGGGTGCCCTGTAGGTCGCGGTGCCGGGGTGCGGCTGCTGGGCGAATCCCTGGGCGCGCTCCCAGCCGAGGTAGGTCTCGGGCGTGCGGACGTTGGGGTCGGCGGTCTCGGCGTCCTTCTCCCCCACTCCCTCGCCCAGGCTGCGCGCCCCGGCCTCGGCGAGGAGGCTGCGGATCGCGGCCTCGGTCGCCGTGTACTGGCCCTCGCCGAAGTGCGTGTAACGCACGTGGCCCTCGGCGTCGATCAGGTACTTGGCGGGCCAGAACTGGTTCGCGAACGCGTCCCAGGTGCCGCGATCGTTGTCCTGCACGACGGGGTAGCCGAGGCCGTACTCGTCGATCGCGTCCGCAACGTTGTCCGTCTCCTTCTCGAACGCGAACTCGGGAGTGTGGACGCCGATGATCGTCAGCCCCCGGTCGCGGTATTCGGAATCCCACGCCCGCAGATAGGGCAGCGTGCGGATGCAGTTGATGCAGGTGTAGGTCCAGAAGTCGATCAGGACGACGCGCTCCTCGGAGTCCAGCTCGGCCAGGCTGAGGGCCTCGCCGCCGGCCGTGTTGAGCCAGTTCCCGGCGGCAAGCTCCGGGGCGAGCCCCAGGTCGGGCAGGCGCTCGCCGCTCGCCGCCTCCGCCGCGCCCGCCTCCTCGGCCGCAGGTCCGCCGCCGCGAACCTCCGCCAGCTCGTCGCTGACCGACGCCGCTCTCCTCGATCTCCGCGGTCGGGTTGACGAGGACGGCGGGCAGGTCGTCGGCGATCGCGCTCTGGAAGCGCAGGTCGAGATCGGCCGCCATCGCGACCGCGACCGCCACCATCACCGCACCCAGGGCGATCTGGATCTGGCCCCGGTGGGCGGAGAGGCGATCGGTCAGGCGCCGGCCGAAGACCATGAACAGGTACAGGACCGCGACCGAGCCGACCGCGTAGGCCAGCGCGACCGCCAGCTTGCCGGCGGTGAAGTCCTGCGCCGCCGAGACGGTGATCACGCCCGCCAGGATCGGCCCCGCGCAGGGTGCGTAGACGAGGCCCAGGCTGGCGCCGAGGATCAACCCCGACCCGAACCCGTCTCCCCCGGTGCGGGCCGGCCCGGGCATGAGGCTGGACACCCAGGCCTCGACCCGGGCCGCCAGAGGCGGCACCAGCAGGAGCAGGCCGAAGGCGCCGAGCGTGACGATCGCGAGGGTCCGCAGCAGGTCGTTGGGCAGGCCCAGGGCGTCGATCACGTAGACGAGGGCGACCGTGGCGAAGGTGAACGAGGCCGCCAGACCAACCACGACGCCCAGGGGGCGGCGGCGCCCGCCCGTGGCCCCGGCCGCCAGCACCGCGGGGAGCACCGGGAGCACGCAGGGCGAAAGGGCGGTGCCCGCGCCGGCGACGAACGCGAACAGCATCAGCAGGACCATCTCCCCACAGGGTCCACCGACGTGGTAAATCGCTACTAAGCGACGCCGGCCGTGAACCGCGCCGCGCGGCGGGGAGATCGATTACGGTCGGCCGCGTATGAGCTCTGACGCGCAGGATGTCGATGTGGTCGTGGTCGGCGCGGGCCTCGCCGGCCTCGCCGCCGCGCGGGCGCTCACCGGGGCGGGTGCGTCGACGGTCGTGGTCGAGGCGCGCGACCGCGTCGGGGGGCGAACGCTCAACGCGGACATCGGCGGTGGCGAGGTCGTCGAGATCGGCGGCCAGTGGGTCGGGCCGACCCAGGATCGCCTCTACGAACTGGCCGCGGAGCTCGAGATCGAGACGTTCCCGACGTTCGTCGACGGCGAGAACGTGCTGGAGCTCAACGGCCGCATCAGCCGCTACTCCGGCACCATTCCCCGCCTCAACCCGCATCGCCCTGCTGGACATCGAACGGACGCGCCGCAGGCTGGACGCACTGGCGCGGAGGATCCCGCGCGAGGCCCCCTGGGAGGCGCCCGATGCCGAGGAACTGGACGGCACCACCCTCGGCACCTGGCTCGACGGCAGGATGCGCATCGGCACCGCGAGGCGCATGGTGGAGATCGCCGCCCGGACGATCTGGGGCGCCGACTCGGGCGACATCTCGCTGCTCTTCGCCCTCTGGTACGTGAACGCCGCGGGCGGGTTCAACCCGCTGATCGACGTCGAGGGCGGCGCCCAGCAGGACCGGTTCGTCGGGGGCTCGCAGCTCATCGCCCTGCGGATGGCGGAGGCGCTCGGCGATCGCGTCACGCTCAACGCTGCCGTTCGCCGCGTGGCCTGGGACGGCGATGGCGTGCAGGTCGATGCGGGCGCGACCACCGTGGCAGCGAAGCGCGCGATCGTGGCGATGGCGCCGTCGCTGTGCGCGCGCATCGCGTTCCAGCCCGGCCTCGGCCCCGCCCGGACCCAGCTTGCCCAGCGCATGCCGTGGGGCTCCTATCTCAAGTGCACGGCCGTCTACGACGAGCCGTTCTGGCGCGCGGACGGCCTCTCGGGCGAGGGTGTCTCGGACCTCGGCCCGGCGACCACCACCTTCGACAACACCCCACCCGGCGGGTCGCCGGGCGTCCTGATGTCGTTCGCGAGCGGATCCGAGGCGCGCGATCTCCAGCGGCTGGGCACCTCCCAGCGCCGGGCGGCTGTGCTCGAGGGCCTGGCACGCCTGTACGGGCCCAGGGCGCGCGAGCCGGAGTACTGGATCGAGCAGGACTGGTCGCGCGAGCCCTACACGGGCGGCGCTCCGGTCTGCTTCATGCCGCCCGGCGTGGCGACCGGCTACGGCCACGCCCTGCGCGAGCCCGTCGGACCGATCCACTGGGCCGGCACCGAGACCTCCGACGTCTGGTCGGGCTACATGGACGGGGCCGTCCGCTCCGGCGAGCGTGCCGCGGCCGAGGCGCTAGAGCGCCTCTGAGCGCACCGCCGAGGCCACCAAGGGCTGAAGCCGACCACCCCACGGCTGGGGCAGATCCCGCCCTGGGACGCCTGGGCAGGACGTCCCTGCCCGCCGATCATCCTGGGCATGAGAACGCGACTGACGATCCTCGCTGCCGCAGCGGCTGCCCTCCTTCCAGCGGCGAGCGCCTCCGCGGATCATCCAGGCACGGCTCCCCTCCAGCCCGGCGACGAGGTACCGCGGCCCGTGGAGCGCGCCCTCGGCGGTGACGTCGAGATCACGCAGAGCGGCCTCTTCCGCGTCGACGCGGGCCAGGGGCCCGACCTGCTCACGCACGGTCCGGACACCGAGGAGCAGATCGAGGCGGCCGCAGCCGGTGCCGGCCAGACCGCCCAGTTCGGTCCCGGCTCGCCCGAGCGGGCCGTGGACTGCACCCTCGCCCGCGAGGAAGCCGAGCGCTTTCAGATGGTGATCTACGCGCGTCCGGCGACGGCCGCGGACCGCTACAACGAGTCCAAGCCGATCATCCGGACGCAGATGCGCCGCATGAACTGGGTGCTGAACCGCGACTCGCTCGCCTCCGGAGGGCCGACCGCGGACTACCGGGTCGCCTGCAACTTCCCGCTGTCCGAGCAGACGATCTTCGTCGGCCAGCTGGTGACGCAGGGCTCCTCGTACGCGGCCATCGTCGCCGCGGCGAAGGCCGCCGGGTGGATCGACTACCGCGCCGACCACACGATCTTCTTCGACGGAGAGGATCCGACCGGTCTGGCGTGCGGCACCGGGAACATCTACAACGACGACTCGCTGTCGGCCAACAACCGCAACAACAACCCGAACCTCGCCGGCGCGACAGGCGACTACGGCGTGACCTACCGCAGCTGCTGGAACGGCAACACGGTGATGCACGAGAACGGCCACAACCAGGGCGCCGTGCAGTATGCCGCCCCGCACTCGACGGGGACCGGCTGGCACTGCTGGGACGAGCAGGACGTCATGTGCTACTCCCCCGACGGCGGCAACCTGCACCAGCAGGGCGTCGAGTTCCTGTGCACCGACCGCGAGTACTTCGACTGCGGTTACGACGACTACTTCGACTCGAACCCCGAGTCGGGTGAGTGGCTCGCCACGCACTGGAACCTGGGCTCACCGCTCAACAAGATGATCCGGTTCGGCGGCAACGGCAACGCGACGCCCGAGGCTGACTTCACGTTCAGCTGCACGGAGACGGCGTGCCAGTTCCATAACACGAGCACGGACGACGCCGGCATCGTCGAGACCCAGTGGTCCTTCGGCTACGGCACCGGCTCCAGCCAGGCCAGCCCGAGCCACACGTTCCCGGGCCCGGGCACCTACCAGGTCCAGCTCCACGTGCGCGACGCGCTGAACTCGTGGGACACCGTTGAGAAGCCGGTGACCGTCACCGAGAGGCGCCAGCCGCTCACGAGCGCCACGCCGTTCAACGACACGGCCGGGACGCGCGACACGTTCAAGCGCTACACGATCAAGGTCCCCGCCGGCGCGGACGAGCTGGAGGTCACGGTGGACGGCCCGGCGTGCCAGTTCCTGACCGGCCCGAAATGCGAGCCCAACCTCGACCTGTACCTGCGAAAGGGCGCCGACCCGACGCGCCAGGACTTCGACGTCCGCTCGAAGAACGCGACCAGCTCGGACGAGACGGTGACGGTCGACGACCCCAGCAAGGGCAACTACCGGATCGGCGTCGAGAACCGGTTCGGCATCGCCGGGGCGCAGTTCGCGATCACGGCGACCGTCGGGCCCTGAGGCCTCGTACAATCGCACTCATGGCAGGCGAAGGTGGCCATGAGATGCCGATCTTCGAGTTGCCGGCGGTGATCCTGCCCGGCGAGTTGATGCCGCTCCACATCTTCGAGGAGCGCTACAAGCGGATGATCGGCCACTGCCTCGATTCCGAGGAGCCGTTCGGGATCGTCTTCCGCGACGACGACGGCGGCGCCAGGCGCATCGGCTGCACCGCCCGCATCACCGAGGTGACCGAGACCTTCGACGACGGCCGCATGAACGTGGTCGTCACGGGCGAGGAGCCGTTTCGCGTGCTCGACCGCTTCGAGGCCAGCGAGTACCCGAGCGGCGAGGTCGAGCCGATCGACGTCGAGGCGGAGACGGCCGAGGAGCCGGGCGAGGCCGCCGACATCGCCCGCGGCGCGTTCGCCGAGTTGATCGAGCGGGTCTCGGGCGAGACCCCGGAGGACGGGCAGTTCGCGGGCGACGACGCCTACGCGATCGCCGCCCGGGTCGAGCTCCCTGCGGAGACGAAGCAGCGGCTGCTCGAACTGCGCTCCGAGCCGGAGCGGATGCGGGTGCTGGGCAACGCCCTACGGGCGCTGGTCGACGCCGTGGACCGCTCGCAGGAGGTCGCCGAGCGCGCCCGGATGAACGGCAAGGTCATCGTCGGCTAGGCATTGGGCTCCAGGCCTGCTGAGTGGTGCAGGGCCCTGGGCACTGAGGGCGGCGATAGCGGCGGCGCGTGCACTGGCGGCGATCCCTGGGTGCAACACCCGGAATCAGGCTGCGCGTGTCGCTTCGATGGCGAATAGCGACATCCATGCGACAGATGCGCGGATATCTCGCCCGCCCCCTCACCCCGCGGCGACACGCGCCGGCGCCGCTCGACGTTACGCGTAGGCGACCGCGCCGCCGCGCCGCGGGTCGCCCGCTCCGCGAAGCTCGCCCGTGCCGCTGTCGCGGGCGACGGCGTGGACGCCGCCGAAGAAGACGTTTCGCGACGGCCACCGGACGAGCTCGTAGCCGGCCGCCTCGAGGTCCCGCAGAACCGCATCGTCGATGCCGGGCTCGGCGTGGACCACGCCGGCCTCGAAGTGGACCCGAGGAGCCTCGACCGCATCGGCGAGCTCCGCCCCGTCGGCGACCAGGCGCACCACGGTCTGGAGGACGGCTGACCGGATCCGATTGGAGCCGCCGCTCCCGAGCCCTGCCTCCAGCCCGCCCTCGCGGATGACCACCGTCGGGGACATCATCGAGGGCAGGCGCGTGCCGGGAGCGTGGCGGTGGAAGCCGTGCGGATTGAGGTCCTCCTCCCCGAGCATGTTGTTCACGTGCACCCCGGTCCCTGGGACCACCAGCCCCGAGCCGGTCCCGTTCGAGCAGGTGACGCTGGCGCAGCGGCCCTCACCGTCGACCGCGGTGATGTGGGTGGTCGAGCCCAGCGCGTCACCCGGGAGCGGCGGCCCCTCCCCCGGGCGCTGCTCCGCCACCGCCCGCGCCGCCTCCTCGAGGGCGGACGGGTCGAGGAAGCGCTCGGCGAACCCGGCCTCGCCCAGGCTCGCGAGGAAGTCCTCGCTCCGAGCCGCCTGCGCCGCCTCCATCACCCGGACCAGGGTCTCGACGCCGACGTCGCCGAGGCGCTCGAGCAGATCCAGGGCGTAGGCGATCAGGATCCCGCCCGAGGAGGGGGGCGGGTTGGTGAGGATCAGGCGGTCGCGGAAGGTCGCGCTCACCGGGCGCCGCTCGACGGGCTCGTATGCCGCGAGATCGTCGCGGCCGAGCGTTCCCCCGCCATCGAGCACGGCGTCCGAGATCGCGATGGCGACGTCCCCCGCGTAGAACGCGTCGGGCCCGTCCGCCCCGAGACGCTCGATCGCGTCGCCCAGGTCCGGGTACCGGAACAGCTCCCCCTCGCCCAGGATGCGGCCCTCGGGCGCGTAGAGCGCGGCGGCCTCGGGATAGTGGGTCAGGATCGGCGCGAGGATCGCGAGGAAGTAGGCCTGCCCGCTGTTCATCCGCACGCCCTCGCGCGCGAGGCGCGCCGCCGGCGCCGCCAGCTCGGAAAGGGCCGCGCTGCCGAAGCGCTCAGAGGCGGCGGCAATGCCCGCCGGGGTGCCCGGCACCCCGCAGGACGCGGCCCCGATGTGGAAGACCTGCACGTTCTCCTCGGTGAAGGCGACCGGGACGGGACCAGCTCCGAGCGGCGCTGAGTCCCGTCGCGGCCGGGAGCCTCGACGAAGAAGTCCAGAAGGACCTGGTCCGCTCCGTCGTGGACCAGCATGTACCCGCCCGCCCCCAGGCCGGTGAGCGGGCTCTCGGTCACGAACGAGGTCAGCACCGCCGCGATCGCAGCGTCGACGGCGTTGCCGCCCTCGCGCAGGACGGCGGCGCCGGCCTCGGCGGTGAGCGGGTGCCCGGCGGCTACGACGCCCTTGCTGGCGGCCATTGCCGCAGCGTAGAGCGGGACCCGGCCGTCGGCGGGCCCGGACTAGCGGTCGGGCAGGAACTCGGGTACGTCGAGCTCCATGTCGCGCGGGCGCGACTCGAAGCTCTTCGCGGTGCCGGCGCGGCGGTCGTCGGGGCGCCGCACGGCGGTCGGCGCGGTGCCAACCGCGCGCCGCTCGGAGGTGCTGGCGCCGTCCTTGCGGCGGCCCCGCCCGTCGAAGCGCGTGGCGATCACCGTCACCCAGATCTGGTCCGTGAGGCTGTCGTCGACGTTGGCGCCGAAGATGATGTTCGCGTCGGGGTGTGCGGCCTCCTGGACGACCTTGGCGGCCTCGCTCACCTCGAGCAAGGTCAGGTCGGGGCCGCCCGTGACCGAGAGCAGGATCGAGCGGGCGCCGTCGACCGAGGTCTCCAGCAGCGGCGATGACACCGCCCGCTCGGCGGAGAAGTTCGCCCGGTTGTCGCCGGTGCCCATCCCGATCCCGAGCAGGGCGTGGCCGGCGTCGCGCATGGTGGTGCGCACGTCGGCGAAGTCGAGGTTGATGAGGCCAGGGAGCGTGATCAGCTCGGAGATGCCCTGGACGCCCTGGCGCAGCACGTCGTCGGCCACCTGGAAGGCCTCGATCATCGTGGTGTTGCGGGCGAGCACGCCGAGCAGCCGCTCGTTGGGGACGACGATCAGGGTGTCGACCTCGCTGCCCAGGGCCTCGATGCCGTCCTCGGCCTGCTTCGAGCGCCGGGTGCCCTCGAAGCGGAAGGGGCGGGTGACGATGCCGACGGCCAGGGCGCCCACGTCGCGGGCGAGCCGCGCCACCACGGGCGCCGCGCCGGTCCCGGTCCCACCGCCGGCGCCGGCGGTGATGAAGACCATGTCCGAGCCCTTCAGCAGGCGCTTGATCTTGTCCTGCTCCTCGAAGGCGGCCCTGTAGCCGATCTCGGGGTCGGACCCGGCGCCCAGGCCGCGGGCGACGCCGCTACCGAGGTGCACCGTCACGTCGGCGGTCGACTGCTGGAGCGACTGAAGGTCGGTGTTGATCGCCATGAACTCGACGCCGGGGATCTGGGCCTCGACCATCCGGTTGACCGCGTTCACGCCTGCGCCGCCGACGCCGACGACACGGATGACCGGCGCATGGGGCCGCGGCGGGCCGGAGGGCCGGGAGGCGGCGGGGTCGTCGCGCCCGTAGAGCGGCGGCTCGGGGTCGGAGCGGTCGTCGAAGATCCTCGAGAGGCGCTCCTTCGGCTCGGGCACGACGGTCTCCTGGTCCTCGACCCGGTAGGCGTGGACGCGCTCGGGGTCGGGCGTGTCGGAGACGGGCGGCACCGGGCGACCAGCGACGTATGCGGGGTCAGACCCCGTGTGGGCAGCGGGCTCAGGCGTCCCCTCGGCTACGGCGTCTGACCCCGGGCTTGCCGGGTCTGACTCCGCGTCCGGCAGGACGGTGGTCTCGTCCTCGGAGCGAGACGGCACCTGGGGCGGCGCCGGGCGGGTCCTCGGGCTCGACCGTCGAGCGGAACAGGTCCGCGAGCGGTCCCTCTCTCATGCTGGCGCGCTTACGCCGGGACATGATGGTTAAGGACCTCCTTCGCCAGCTCGCGGTAGGACTCGGCAGCGTTCGATGTCGGATCGTACTTCAGGACGCTGGCGCCCCTCACCGGTGCCTCGGCGAACTTGATCGCCTTGCGGATCCGGGACTTGAACACGAGGTCCCCGAAGTTCTCCTCCAGGATCTCGACGGCCTCCTTCGCGTGGACGGTCCGTGAGTCGAGCATGGTCGGGAGGATGCCCTCGATCTCGACGCCCGGGTTCAGGTTCTCTCGAATCATCTGCAGGGTGTTCTGGAGCTGAACCAGGCCGCGCATCGAGAGGTACTCGCACTGCACGGGCACGATCACCTTGTCGGCCGCTGTCAGCGCGTTCACGGTCAAGAGGCCAAGGCTCGGCGGCGTGTCGATGCAGACGAAGTCGTAGTCGTCCCCGACCTCCTCGATCGCCTTCTCCAGCGAGCGCTCGCGGCCGATCTGGGTGCTCATCGCGATCTCGGCGCCCGCCAGGTCGATCGAGCCGACGGCGATGTCGATCTCACGCTCCTGGATGATCTCCGTGATCGGCGTCCGGTGGACGAGGACGTCGAACATCGACTTCTCGACCTTGTCCGGGTCGATGCCCTGGCTCATCGTCAGGTTGCCCTGCGGGTCGAGGTCGATCGCCAGCACGCGGTGCCCGGACTCCGCCAGGGCCACCGCGAGGTTGAGGGTGGTCGTGGTCTTGGCCACGCCGCCCTTCTGGTTGGCGAAGGCGTAGACCTTGGCGTGGCGCCCGCGCATGCTCGCTCTGCTCCTGGTGGATCACGCCGGGGGTGCGCTTCGGCGCGATCGCCTCGGAGGCCTCGATTCGGCCCGCGTCGGGGTCGGCCACGATCGTGTCGGGGTCGAGCGGGGCCTCGACGCGCTCGACCTTGATCTCGGCGTCGGGGTCGGGAACGTCGACTGAGGGGTCAGACCCCTTGAGTGGGGTGGGCTCAGATGTCTCGTCGGCTACGGGATCTGACCCCGCGTCCGCCGACTCGGCAGGCATCAGCTCGTCCTCTGCCGTGTTCGTCACCTCGTCGGCCTCCGGGGAGACCCCGTCCGTCTGCACCTTCTCAGGCTGCCGCTGTCCGCGGTTGAAAAGACCCATTTGATCGCGACTATTCGCACAGGGATGGGGCTTTCCTTCAAGTGGGATGAAAAGATCGGTGGGTGCGTGACCTCCTCGACAAGCGGCTCGTGATCGTCACCGGCAAGGGTGGCGTGGGCAAGTCGACGGTGGCGCTGGCCCTGGGGCTGGCCGCCGCCGAGCGCGGGAGGCGGACGATCGTGTGCGAGGTATCGGCGCAGGAGGGCCTCTCGCGCCTGTTCCACCGCGCCGAGGTTGGCTTCCACGAGGTGGAGATGGCCGACAACCTCTGGGCGATCTCGATCGACCCCGACGAGGCGATGCGGGAGTACGTCCTCCTGCAGCTCAAGGTGAAGGCGATGCGCGACCTTCTGTTCCGCTCACGGGTCTTCAACTACCTCGCCGCGGCCACGCCCGGGCTTCGTGAGCTGGTCACGATCGGGAAGATCTGGGAGTTGGCGCAGCCCAACCGCAAGGTGCGCGGCACTCGCGAGTACGACCTGGTCGTGGTGGACGCTCCGGCCACCGGACACGGGGTGGGCTTTCTGCAGACGCCGCGGACCTTCGCGTCGATCGCGCGGGTGGGGCCGATCCGGTCGCAGGCGGAGACGCTCGACGCCTTCCTCACCGACCACAAGCGGACGGGGGTGGCGATCGTGGCCCTGCCCGAGGAGATGCCCGTCAACGAGTCCGCCGTGCTCGAGGCTGCCCTCACCGATGAGGTCGGCACCTCCGTCGACCGCGTGCTTCTGAACGGCCTCTACCCGGAGCGCTTCGCGCCGGACGAGGTGCCCGCTCTCGAGCGGGTGGCCGAGGCGTCGGAGGGCGGCGTCCGCGCCGCCTGCCGCGCAGCGCTGAGCCAGTTTCGCCGGGCGACCGGGCAGCGCGAGCAGCTCGCGCGGCTTCAGCGGCTGGTCTCGGCCCCGGTGAGCACGCTCCCCTTCATCTTCGAGCCGCAGCTCGAGATCGAGCAGGTGCGCCGGCTCGCCGCGGAGATCCCTTGATGGCCGGAGTCGGGGAGCTGCTGGAGGGAAAGCGGGTGCTGATCTGCGCCGGGTCGGGCGGCGTGGGCAAGACGACCACATCGGCCGCGATCGCCGCGGGTATGGCGGCGCAGGGCAAGAAGGTCGCCGTGCTGACGATCGACCCGGCGAAGCGTCTCGCCGACTCGCTCGGCCTCCCCGAGCTGGGTAACACCGAGCGCCAGGTCGACCCGGAGCTGTTCAGGGAGGCCGGCGTCGACCCTGGCGGCGAGCTGTGGGCGATGATGCTGGACGCGAAGGCCACCTTCGACGAGGTCGTCCGCCGCCACGCCCCCGACGAGGAGACGCGCGAGCGGATCCTCTCCAATCGCATCTACCAGCAGCTCTCGGGCGCGCTCGCGGGCTCGCAGGAGTACATGGCGATGGAGAAGCTGTTCGAGATCTGGGCCGAGGACCGCTACGACCTGCTCGTCCTCGACACCCCGCCCAGCCGCAACGCGCTCGACTTCCTCGACGCTCCCAAACGGCTCACCCAGTTCATCGAGGGGCGCGCGCTCCAGGTGTTCCTGCGCCCCACGGGGTTCGCGACCCGCATCATCGGCGGCGGCACGACGATGGCCTTCTCCGTGCTGAAGCGGATCACCGGGATGGACCTCCTGCAGGACCTCTCCGAGTTCTTCCAGGCGTTCAGCGGCATGGTCGGCGGCTTCCAGGAGCGCGCCCGGCGGGTGAACGAACTGCTGGCCGACTCCCAGACCACCTTCCTCGTCGTCTGCGGCCCCCAGGGCGAGCCGATCTCCCAGGCCGTCTACTTCCACCGCAAGCTCGTCGAGGCCGAGCTGCCGTTCGGCGGCGTGATCGTCAACAAGGTCCACTACGACCTTGACGAGGACGTGGAGGCGGGCGAGGGCTCGCTCGAGGAGGCACTCGCCGAGGAACTGGACGACGCCGACCTCGCGCCCAGGGTGGCCGAGAACTTCCGCGACTACCGGACGCTCGCGCGGCGCGACCGCCGCAACGTCCGACGCCTGGCGAAGGAGATGCGCACCCGTGCGGTGATCGAGGTCCCGCACCTCGACGAGGACGTGCACGACCTGGCCGGCCTGATGGAGATCAACCGCTATCTGTTCGCCAGCGGGGCCCCCGAGCGCGTGCGGATCGCCGCGGAGGCGTAGGCGGCACCGGGCGGCGGGCAGCCCAGGGCTCGGGCCGCCTGCCGGGTGCTTGGCACCCAGGGAAACGCGCGTAGGCGGGGGCACGCAGCGCGTGTGGCGAGTTAAGCCCGCTATGCGGGCTCTAGTCGCCAGTCGCCGCACGGGACCCCAGGACCCACCCCGGAAGACACGGTCTCGTCACAGAATCGGCTCCGCGGAGCCGTTGCGCTCCCGTCCAAAGCGGTCCTTTGGCGATCTACCCTGCAAGCGTCATGAGCAGCGACGCCCTGAGCGACACGGCAGCTCGCGCCCGCGCCTGGCACCACGCCCGCCATGCGGTCTGTGATGTGATCGAGCCGTGGGCGCACGGAACGGTGGTGCGAGCAACCCGGTACCCGGACGTCCACGACCTCAATGTCGTCCGGGTCGAGGCGGACGCGGCGATGAGCATGGAGCAGCTGGTGGCGTTCGCGGATGAGGCGCTCTCCGAGCTCGCTCACCGGCGCGTGGACTTCGATCTCGTCGAAGCGGCCGAGAGGCTGCGGGGCGGGCTAGAGGCCAACGGCTGGGAGGCCACGCGCCTCCTGTGGATGCGCCACGAAGCCCCGCTGCCGCCGGGACCGGACATCGCGGTCGAGGCAGTTTCCTATGACGCCGTGCAAGACCTGCGTCTCGCCTGGTCCCGCGAGGATTTCCCGGACCAGGACCCCGGTGCGTTCCTCGCCCAAGCGCGGGAGGTGGACCTCTCCCAGGAGGTTCAGGTTCTCGCGGTCCGAGAGCGGAGCGTGCCGGTGGCGTTCGCCCAGCTTCATCAGCGCGGAGCGGCGGCCGAGATCACCCACGTCTACGTCCGTTCCGAGCAGCGCGGCAACCTGCTGGGCACGGCTCTGACGCGCGCGGCGATCGACGCAGCCGGGGCCGTCAGGGATCTTTGGATCGTTGCCGACGACGAGGCGAGGCCGAAGGAGCTTTACGCACGACTCGGCTTTCGCCCCGCATGGGCTTCGATGGAATTCGAGCGACATCCGTCGTAGCGCTTTCCATGCGAAGCAGCACTTCCGAAGTGGCCGCGGCCGGTGCGCGGCGAATCCGGACAGGCGCGACCGCCGGGCGGTGCCGGCGGTCGGCCTGCTCTTCCTGTACTGATCGGAGGAGGAAGCTTGGGCTAGGAGGGCTGCTGTCCCGCCGAGGCCCGGCGGGTGCGGTCGTACGCGATCTCGCGCACGTTCCACTCGGTGGTCTCCGGCGCAGGGAACAGGTTGGCGACGCGTGACGCGGTCGCCTCGCGCTCGGCGGAGTGGATGGCCAGGAGCCTCGCCACGGGACCCGACTCAGGCTCCTGCGGGGCGTGCTCGGCATGGGTTTCGTACTTCATCACGGTGGTCTCCTCCTCGGCTCGCTCCAGCCTCATTCGGCGCGGGCCGCGGATCACCTCCACCTCGGTCTCGTCGTCGCCCTCCCACAGCTCGCCGCGGACGACCGGCGCCTCGCGCCCGTAGCGCGGGCCCTCATCGGCGGCCTCGGCCTTGGGCTCCGGCTCCGGCTCGAAGCGGGTCTGATCCAGGGGCAGCGACTGCCACTCGAAGGCCACCGGCTCCGGCTCCTTGCCATCGCCGTCGGGCGGTTCGTCCTCCGGGATAGGGGCCTCGTCCGGCTCATGCCCGCCAGGCTCGTCGTCGCCCGGGTCGTCCTCGTCGAAATCGTCGTCGTCCACCCCGTGCTCGTCGAGCTCCTCGTCCGCGGGTTCGTCGGCGCCGGCGTCCCATTCGGCGGTGCCGCCGCGCTGGGGGCCTGCGCCATCGCCCACGGCGAGGCCGTCGGCCAGCAGGATCTCGTCGGCCGTGGCGCGCAGGTCGGCCCCGAGGTGCCCGCAGGCCGCGTCCTTCAGGATCGCCCGCGCCAGCTCCTCGACCGCCAGCGCGGTCTCCGCCGGGGTCGCCCCCTCCGCGTCGGAGGAGGGCGGCTCGCCACTCCACAGCTCGCGCTCGAGCGCGAGCGCTCGGTCGACCACGCCCTTGACCTCGGTCCGGTCATCGGGGTCGGCGCACAGCGACGCCACCCGCATCGAGAGCCCGAGGTCGGCGGGGCCGCCACCCTCGAGCAGGAACCGCAGGGCCAGCAGGTAGTCGTTGAGGGCGTCGATCGCGACGGTCCGCTCGAGGCCGACCTCGAACCGAGAGACGGCGCGCTCCAGGCCGCTGGCGGGCCGTGCCACCCCCGCGTCCGGGCCCACCATCCGCTTGTGGACGGCGCGCGAGAACGCGGCAGCATCGCTCAACTCGGTCTCGGCGAGGCGGTAGCCGCCGGGGCGTGGGCGCCCGGCGCCGGTCGCGATCCGGCGCCAGCGGCCGCCGCCGACGCGCGTCCAGGCGTGTGGGCCCAGGGCGACGCCGCCCGGCTTGAACAGGCGCAGCGCGGTGATCAGACTGCGGAAGGCCTCGACCGAGCGGGTGCCCACGTCGGCCGGAGCGTCGTCGTCCTCGCCCTCAGCGACGGGGACGGATGCAATGGCGAGGAAGGTCGGCTCCCAGCCGGCGCCACCGGAGGCCTCGGAGGCGCGAGCCTCGGCGGGGACCTCGACGGTGTCGGCGCGGGCGATCGTCGCCGTGGCGAGCTCGAGCCGGGTTCCCTCCATACGCAGGCCGCGCAGAGGCACGACCACCTCGATCTCACCCTCGCCGGCATCGGCGTTCGACTCGATCTCGCCGATCGCGGCGCGCAGCCGCCCGTCGTCGAGCGAGAAGTCGGTGGAATCCATCCACATGCGGGCCAGGAAGACGACCCCGGCCAGCTCGGCGCGGCGGCGCTCCTCGGTGGGCACCTCGATGCCGTTGTCGGCGAGATAGGGCCCGGCCAGGTCGGCGGCCTCAATCGCGGCGCAGGCCGACCCGAACGAGTCCAGCTCGCGCAGGACCGGCGTGTGGTCGCGCACGAACCGCTCGGTCAGGGGGACGTACTGGGGCAGGGGCGAGCCTTCGGCGGAGTCACGGACGTCGTAGGGGATCTCCTCCCCCGCTGCGACCAGCTCCCGGAACCGCTTGGCGGCGTCGCGGGCCATCTCCACCAGGGCCTCCCGAACAACAAGATCACGCATGGGGCGACCTTCGCCCAGGCACGTGGAGCTCCTGCGCTGCAACGACCCTTGCAGCCCGCGGCGGCCGCGGGCTCAGGTGGCTAGACCGCCGCGGCGGCGCGTTCGGCCGTCGGCCGAGGGGTGTCGACCAGCCAGCGCCGCCCGTAGGCGCGCATGTCCTCGATGAGCGGCACCAGGGCGCCGCCCTTCGGCGTCAGGCCGTACTCGACGCGCGGCGGAACCTCGGGGAAGGTGTGGCGCTCGATGATGCCGTGCTCCTCGAGCGCGCGCAGGCGCAGCGAGAGGGTGCGCGGGCTGATCCCCTTGAGCGAGCGCTCGAGCTCGCAGAAGCGCTTCGTCCCGTCGGCTAGGTCGCGGATCATGAGCAGGGTCCACTTGCCGGAGATGATCTCCGCGCAACTACCCACTGGACAGGGAGATTCAGCCATTCGTCGCGGTTTCTCAGCCGGGGGCGCATGCCGTTGGGCCAACCCGTCTACCGCGACGAGTATAGCCAATGCTTTACCTACTGAAGTAAGGGAAGTAAGGGGTCAGACCCCATGAGTCGGAGACACTTAAGGGGTCTGACCCCATGAGTGGGTGGGCGCTCAGGTCTGGACGCTCTCGACCGCAGGGTCGGAGAGGTCGCCGGCGTCGCCGTCTGCGAGCACCTGCTCGATGCCGCTGGCGCGCTGGCCCTGTGCCTGGAGCATGAGCTTGAAGTCGTGGGGTGAGGTGGCGGCCTCGAGCGCGACCTCCTCGGTGATGCTGCCCGCCATCACGTGCTTCAGAAGCGCCTGGTCGAACGTCTGCATCCCGTAGTACTCACCCTCGGCGATCACCTCGGTGATCCGCCCCGTCTCGTTGGGGTTCAGGATCAGGTCCTGCACCCTGCCCGTCACGACCAGGACCTCGCAGGTGGCGACCCGGCCCTGGCCTCCGGTCCGCTGAACCAGGCGCTGCCCGACGACGCCCCGGAGGGTCGAGGCCAGCATGACGCGCGCCTGCTGCTGGAGGTGCGGGGGGAAGAAGTCGATGATGCGGTTGACGGTCTCCGTCGCGTCGAGCGTGTGGAGGGTGGAGAGCACCAGGTGGCCCGTCTCGGCCGCCGACAGCGCCGTCCGAACCGTCTCCTCGTCGCGCATCTCGCCAACCAGGATCACGTCGGGGTCCTGGCGCAGCACGCGGCGCATCGCCCGGCCGAAGCTCTCCGTGTCCTGGCCGACCTCGCGCTGGTTGATGATCGAGAGCTTGTCGCGCTGGAGGTACTCGATCGGGTCCTCCAGGGTGATGATGTGACGGGACCACCGCGAGTTGATGTGGTCGATCATCGCCGCGAGCGTCGTCGACTTGCCCGAGCCCGTGGTGCCCGTGAGCAGGACGATGCCGCGCTGCTCCTCCGCAAGCTTGCGAATCACCTCGGGCAGCCCGAGGTCGTCGATGGTGCGCACCTGATACGGGATCACGCGGAGCGCGATCGAGACGTTGCCGCGCTGGCGGAAGGCGTTCACCCGGAACCGGGAGAGGCCCGGGATCTCGTAGGAGAAGTCGGCCTCGCCCACGGTCGCGAACTCCTCCAGCAGCGCGCGGTCGGTGAGGATGTGCTCGAGCGCTGTGTCGGTGTCCTCAGGAGTCAGCGGCTCCGTGCCCTCGATCGGGCGCAGCTCGCCGTGGATCCGCGCCATCGGGGCCGACGGGACCTTGACGTGGAGATCCGAGCCCTCGTGCTCGACCACGTGACGCAGGGCTGCATCGATGTCGAACGCCATCACCCTCCCTATCGGGCGTGACGCGTGCGTGCTTTAGGAGTACGCTGCCCTGGCAGGGGAAACGAGCGATGTCACGCTTGAAATTGACCGTGGGGTTGGTGGCCGTCTTGGGGCTGGTGTGGCCCGGTCAGGCGTCGGCGGGAGGTCCTGAAAGGTGCCTGGGCGAGCCCGCCACGATCATCGGCGACGATACCCCTGAGACGCTCGAGGGCGGCCCCGGGCGGGACGTGATCGTCGCCGCGGGCGGCGACGACCGCGTGTTCGGGCATGGCGGCGACGACCTGGTCTGCCTGGGAGGGGGCGACGACATCTTCGGCCTGGCGGGCAAGGGACAGCCGATCCGAGAGAGCGGCGACGACCGGATCCTGGGCGAGCTCGACGACGACGCCATCACCGGAGGGACCGGCGCCGACGTGTTGGAGGGCGGGGACGACGACGACCGCCTGTTCGGCGATGAGGGGGACGACATCCACCGGGGAGGGCCCGGGGACGACGATGCCTGCGCGTTCGGCGGGGACGACCGGGCCTCGATGGGATCGGGGAGCGACCGGTTCGGCTGCGCGGACGAGCGGGGAGACGACGTCATCGACATGGGCCCGGACGGCGACCTCTCCACCGACGCGCGGCGATGGGAGGGATCTGGTTGAGGGGGGCTCCGGCGACGACCTGTTCCTCAACGGCGGCGACGGTGACGACGACGTCTCCGGCGGGGAGGGAGCGGACGAGCTCTACGGCGGCGCCCGCCAGGGCGAGCGGGGCGAGGACGTACTGCGTGGCGAGGGCGGCGACGATCGCCTCCACGGCGGGCACATGAACGACATCCTGCGTGGCGGCGATGGGGATGACCCCGTGCTCAGCGGCGGTCGGGGGAGCGACCGGCTGTACGGCGGGGCCGGGTCGGACCCGCTCATCCAGGCCGACGATTCGGGGGCCCCAGGAGGGGACGACCTGCTCGAGGGCGGCGACGGGGATGACCGGTTACTCCCCGGAACCGGCGACGACGTCGCGAACGGTGGCAACGGTGACGACGAGCTGGTCCACGACAGCGGGATCGGAGACCTCGGTGCCGATGTCCTGCTCGGCCGCGCCGGCGACGACACGATCAGCGCCGACGACCTCACCGGCAACGATCGCGTCCGCGGCGGGGCGGACACGGATACGTGCACAGCCGACGCCGGCGATGACGTCGGCGGGTGTGAGCTCTAGGTTCGGCTAGTTCGCCAGCGCCTTGCGCGCCTTGCGCACGGCGCCGATCGAGGTGCGGGCCGCGCGGGCGATCTCGCCCTCGGTCCGCTCCGGATCGCGCAGGATCTCGAACTCGACCACCGCGGCCGAGCGCACCTTCGCGCGAGCCTCGATGCCGATGTCGCCTGCGTCCTCGAGGGCGGCGTCGATAGCGCGCTCGCGGCGGCAGGCCAGGCAGTAGTGCTTGCCCCCGGCGCTGTCCCAGTGGGGCGGGGCCGTCCCGCCGGCGAGGCCGTTGGTCCAGGTGCTGGTCATCTCACAGCGGGCGCACGTCCACTGCTGGGCGCGGCGGGTCTTGGTTGCGGTTGCGGTACTGATCGTGGTCCTCCGATGTGGTTGTGCCCGGCGCTTTCGGCCGGGTCTCGTTCCAGGAAAGCTCTTCCCGCGTGTAGCCGGCCGCGGGCGCCGGGCCTCTACGCGACCTCGCGAAGCTTCTGGGCCTCGGCGAGCGACTGCAGCTTCTTGAGGGACTGGTTCTCGATCTGGCGGATGCGCTCGCGGGTCACGTTGAACGTGCGCCCCACCTCATCGAGCGTCCGGGGATGCTCGCCGCCGAGCCCGTAACGGAGCTCGAGGACGCGGCGCTCGCGGTAGGAGAGGTTCTCGAGGGCCTCGCGGAGCGCCTCCTTGGTGAGGAGGTCGGCGGCGCGCTCGAAGGGGGACTCCGCCTTCTCGTCGGCGATGAACTGGCCGAACTCCGACTCCTCCTCGTCTCCGACGGGCTTCTCGAGCGAGACCGGGGCCTGCGCGGAGCGCTTGATCTGGTCGACCTCCTCCGGGTCGATGCCCGTGACCTCGGCGATCTCGTCCGGCGTGGGCTCGCGGCCCAGCTCGGTCACCAGCTTCCGTTCGGCGCGGCCGATCTTGTTCAGCTTCTCGACCACGTGGACCGGGATCCGGATCGTGCGCGCCTTGTCGGCGAGCGCGCGGGCGATCGCCTGGCGGATCCACCAGGTCGCGTAGGTGGAGAACTTGAAGCCCTTGCGGTAGTCGAACTTCTCGGCGGCGCGGACGAGGCCCAGCGTCCCCTCCTGGATCAGGTCGAGGAAGGGCAGCCCCTGGTTGCGGTAGTTCTTGGCGATCGAGACGACGAGGCGGAGGTTGGACTCCACCATCTTCTGCTTCGCGTCGAGGTCGCCGCGCTCGATGCGCTTGGCGAGGTCGACCTCCTCCTGGGCCGTGAGCAGCCGGACCTTGCCGATGTCCTTCAGGAACAGCTGGAGCGAGTCGGTCGTCATGTCCGGCTTCAGGTCCAGCGCCGCCTGCTTGCGCTTGCGGCCACGCTTGGCGTCGGCCGGCTCGACGGCGGCGGCCGCGGCCTGGGCCGGGTCCGGGTCGTCGACCATCTCCACGCCCTGGCCCTCGAGGTAGCCGTAGAGCTCCTCGATGTCCCCCTCGTCGACCTCGACCTCGGAGAGAGCCTTCGCGACCTCTCCGTAGGCGATAACCCCCTCAGCCTGACCCTTGGCGAGGAGGGTCTTGACCTCCTCCAGCTCCTGGAGTTCCGCAACTAGCATCCGCTTGCCTTTTCCTTCTCTCTCAAGTTTTGCCGGTACCGCCCTCCGCCCCGCAGCGACGGCCCGGTGGGTGTTGTGGGTTCGAGCAGAAGGACAGCTTCCCAGCGCTTCGCGTGCTCAAACGAGTGCCTTCATCCTAGTGGCTATACATTCTGAAGTCAAGGCGAGAGCCCCGCAAACGGCTTGTTAGCGCCGTTCTTGCACGCTTTCGTGCGGCACGGGATCCTGAACCTTCGAACGTCTTATCGGTAAACCCGAGCGGGACCCAGGGTTACGCGCGCCGCATTCGTCCCACGGGTGCGCTGGAATAGCCGGTGATGGCTTCCGACGAGCCGACCGAGACCCCTGTGCCCGCCGACGATGCCGAGGACGGCCCGCCGGAGGGCGTGTTCGGCAACCTGCCGCGAGAGCGGCCCGGGCTGCGCAGCCCCCGCCGGGGCGAGCAAGCCGGTCCCCCGGCGGCGAGGAGCGCGGGGTCAGCGCGGGCGGGGTCAGGCACCCAAGCAGAATCCAGACGTGAGCCTGTCGCGGGCGAGGTGCCTGATCCCACGGGCACAGACCACGCCGGCGGCGGGGTCGAGGACGTCGCCTGGGCCGGGGTCGCCGCGGCCGCGGAGGCCGCGACGATCGGCGTCCGGCTCGCAACCCGCGCCCTCGAGGCGATGCGGGACGCCGTGGACCGCCGTTGACGGAGGCCCGCCCCTCGCTCCCGCAGCGCGCCCGGCGCTACCTGGGGGCCTTCTGGGACAGGGCCTACAAGGAGAACATCACCGGGCTCTCGGGGATGGTGGCCTACAACCTGGTCCTGGCCCTGTTCCCCTTCGCGCTGCTGGTGCTGTTCGTCTTCGGCAAGGTGATCCAGTCCGCCGAGGTGGAGGAAAGCGTCCTGCTCGACCTCCAGCGCCTGTTCCCCGCCGTCGAACAGGAGAGCCTCTCGAACGCGCTCGAGCGGATCCGCGACAGCTCGACCACGATCGGGCTCGTCGCCGCCGTCGGCGCGCTGTGGATCGGAACCTCCTTCTGGGGCGCGATGGACACCGCCTTCTGCCGGATCTACCACGTCGAGTGCCGCGGCTGGGTCGAGCAGAAGCGGTTCGCGCTGGTGATGCTGCTGGGCCTCACCCTCCTGCTGGCCGCCAGCGTGGCGATCCCCACGCTCGAGGCGCTGATCGTGTCCAACGCGGACGACATCCCGTTCGGGCTCGGCGGGATCCAGGGCCTCGAGAGCGTCCTGCTCCTGGGGCTCGCCCTGATGATCACGTTCTGGGTGTGCTGCTCGATCTACTACTTCGTGCCCAAGGGCCACGTGCCGTGGCGGGGGGTCTGGCCGGGCGCACTCTTCTTCACGGTCACCGTCGGCCTAGCGAACGCGATCTTCCCGTTCTACCTCGCCGAGATCGCGGCGATCGACCGCGTCGGCGGCGCGATCGGATTCGTCCTGGTGGCGCTGATCTGGTTCTACGCGGTCAGCCTCGCGCTCCTGGCGGGCGCCGTGATCAACGCGCTTCACTTCGAGCTCCACGACACGGGTGCGCTGGACACGCCGGGGTGGACCGCCGAGCGCGAGGCGCTGCGGCCGGACGAGGACGGGAGCGCGGTTGAGTAGCACCGGGGGCCGGATCTCCCTGGCCGTGGGCGGGTTGGCGGCCTGCGCCGTCCTGTCCGGGTGCGGGGAGAAGGCCGAGCCCACCGAGCCGGGAGCCGGAGGCCAGCGGGCGGGCGCGCCTGCCCTGGAGGAGATCGCCAGCTTCGACGAGCCGATCCACCTCGCGCAGCCGCCGGCAGAGGCAGACACGCTCTACGTGGTCGAGCGGGCGGGGACGATCCGGGCCGTCTCGGCGGACGGCGAGGTCGCCTCGCGGCCGTTCGTGGACGTCTCCAAGGACGTCCTGACGGAGGGCGAGGCCGGCCTCTTCTCGCTCGCCTTCGCGCCCGACTACGAGCGCAGCGGCAGGCTCTACATCGCCTACGCGTCGAAGAGGAACAGCCTCGTCGTCGAGGAGCTGACGGCGGACCCGAACGCCGGGACCGTCGACGCAGGCTCCCGGCGCACGGTGCTCGAGATCGATCATCCGAACGTCATCCACTGGGGCGGGCTGCTCAGCTTCGACCCCGGCGGCGACCTCTACCTGGGGACCGGCGACGGCGGGCCGCCGTACCCGATCCCGGATACCGCCCAGGACCCGGACAGCCCGCTCGGCAAGCTGCTTCGCATCGACCCGCGAGGCGCCGACGCGGAGGTCGTGGCGCTCGGCCTGCGCAACCCGTGGCGCTACTCGTTCGACCGCGAGACCGGGGACCTGTGGATCGGCGACGTCGGCGACTTCACCCAGGAGGAGATCGACTTCACCAGGCGGGACGAGATCGAGGGGACCAACTACGGCTGGCCCGACCGTGAGGGCACGGCGCAGACCACGAGCGACGTGAAGGCGCCCGGCTCGGCCCCGCCGTTCCTCACCTACGAGCGAAGCGGTAAGCCCGACGACCCGGTCTGCGCCGTGACCGGCGGCCACGTGGTGCGGGATGGCGACCTGCCCTCGCTCGAGGGCCTCTACCTCTACGCCGACTTCTGCGAGGGCAGGATCATGAGCGTCGAGCCGGGAGCTCCGGGCGAGCCGAAGCCGGAGTGGACCGGGCTCGAGGCGGCGCGGCTCGTCTCCTTCGCCGAGGACGCCGATGGCGACATCTACGTCGTATCGCTGGAGGGGCCCGTCTACCGCCTGAGCGCCGGCTGAGCGGGGCTCAGGTCCTGCAGATGGCGTGGACGACGCCCGACGCGAGGCCCACCCCGGTGTTCGTGAGGCCCGTGGTCCAACCGTTCTCCGGCGTCTCGTCGTCCACGTCGCCGAGGTCGACGGGATAGGTCTCGTGCACTCGCACGGTCCCGAGGGCGCCGCTGATCGCGCCTCCACCACCGGTGACGGCGTCGCCCTGGGTGCAGGTCTGCGAGCCGCTGACTGTGCTGCCACCGGCGACGCCTCCCTCCTCGCTCCGGTAGGCGAGGTCCCAGCCGCCGGCCTTGCGGCAGGTGGCGTGCGCCGTCAGCTCGCGCTTGATGTCGTCGTTGTTCACGGCGCTCGCCTTCCAGCCGTCGTCGGGCTTCAAGTCCACGTCGTTGGCGTCGTACGGAATCGTTGCCATGACCAGCGGATCGGGCGATTCGATGCCCCCTCCGACCACCCGGTAGCCGTCGGGGCACCGCGCCTTCACGCTCGCCTTCTTGTCAGGGTTGTAGTTGCGCGTGCGGCTGGCGAACTTGAGGCCGGACGCCCCGGCCTCGCGGCAGATCCCGAAGAAGCTCATGTCCATCGTCCCCCCACCGAGGTTCTTCCCCACCGAGCGCCACAGGCTCGATCCCTCGACGCTGGGATACGTGCCGCCCATCCTCCCGATGCTTCCACTCCCCTCGAGGTCGATGCCGCCGCTGATCGCCCGGGCGCCCGCTAGGCAGGCGCCGAAGCTGTTGAAGGAGGGCCCGGCGAAGTCGTCGGAGGGGTTGACCCGGTAGTTCAGGCCGGAGGCGCTTCCGAGGTCGATGCCCTCGTCGCTGCCTCGCGCCCATGCGTCGGCGCCCGCCGCGAACCCGATCGACAGGACCGCGAGGCCGGTGACGGCGCGTCGGCGGCTAGCCGTAGCGGCCCCCGGTCACCTCGCGCAGCTTCGCCTGGTCGTGCCGCGCTCGCACGGTCCTTACGGTACCGGAGCGCGAGCGCATCACCAAGGACTCCGTCGAGGCCTTGCCGCCCGTGTGGCGCACGCCCTGGAGCAGCTCGCCGTCGGTCACCCCGGTCGCGGCGAAGAACACGTCCTGGCCGGAGACGAGGCGGTCGGCGTCGAGGACCTCGTCGAGGTCGTAGCCGGCGTCGATCGCGGCCTGGCGCTCGTCGTCGTCGCGCGGCCACAGCCGGCCCAGGAGCTGGCCGCCCAGGCACTTGATCGCGGCTGCGGAGATGACGCCCTCTGGGGTCCCGCCGATGCCCCACAGCAGGTCCACCCCGCCCTCGCCCGAGACGGCGAAGAGGGCTGCGGAGACGTCGCCGTCGGTGATCAGCCGGACGCGGGCGCCGGCCTCGCGCATGGCGGCGATCTGCTCCTCGTGCCGGGGACGGTCGAGCACGACGACCGTGACGTCGCCCGTGTCGGAGCCCTTGCGCTTGGCGACCCTGCGGATCACCGCCGGAAGCGGCTCGTCGAGGCTGAGGAGGTCGGCGATGCCGGGTCCCCCGGCCAGCTTCTCCATGTACACGCAGGGCCCGGGATCGAACATCGTGCCGCGCTCGGAGAGCGCGATCACCGCCAGCGCCGAGGGCATGCCGCGGGCGGTCAGCCGCGTGCCCTCCAGCGGATCGACGGCGATGTCCACCTCGGGAGGGCTGCCGTCGCCGATCCTCTCGCCGTTGAACAGCATCGGCGCCTCGTCCTTCTCCCCCTCCCCGATCACGACGACGCCGTCCATCGGCACGGTGTCCAGCATCAGGCGCATCGCGTCGACGGCCGCGCCGTCTGCCGACTCCTTCTCCCCGCGCCCCACCCAGCGCGCCGCGGCCAGCGCCGCCGCCTCGGTCACGCGGACCAGCTCGAGCGCGAGGTTGCGGTCGGGCTTGGCGCCCGAGCGGACGTCGTGCGAGATCACGGACATGGCCTCAGGCTATAGAGGCCGGCGTCCTCTGCCTACTTCCCGGCGTGCCACAGCGATCAGGTCGCTCAGGCAGCCCTGACCGGCTAGCTCGGGCCCGGCGCCGGGACCGGCGATGCGGATCGTTCCGAGCGGATCCGCCTGGCACTCGATCGCGTTCAAGCGACCGTCGACCCGGGCGAGTGGGTCGCCAGGGTCGAGGAGCTGCGGGGCCACCTCGGCCTCGAGACCACCTTCGCCCCTGACCCGAAGTGTCGCGACCTCCCTGAGCACGCGTTGCTCTTGCCCCGCGAGCTCCGCTTCGCCGAGGTCCGCGATCCCGCGCCGCGCGACCTCGTCCACGCGAAGCTGGCGCTCGAAGACGAGGGCCGACAGAATCATCAGCTTCGCCATGGAGTCATGGCCCTCCACGTCCGCGGTCGGATCAGGCTCGGCGAGGCCCGCCGCCTGGGCCGCGGCGAGGGCCTGCCGGTAGGTCGCGCCATCGCGCATATCCGTGAGGACCGCGTTCACGGTCGCGTTCAGGACTCCTCGCACGGCCGTCGGCGTCGCCCCGGCCAGCCCCTCGGTAAGTGGTCCGAGGACGGGCGTGCCCGACATCACCGTGGCCTCCGCTCGAAACGGCACACCGCGCTCACGGGCAAGGCTCACGAGCTCCAGCCCCGCGAGCGCGACCGGCCACTTGTTCGATGTGATCACTCCGCAGCCGCGGCCCAGGGCCTCGCGGATATGGGTCAGGCCGGGCTCGCCGCCGGCCGCCGGGCTGGCCGACGTCTCGATCAGCAGGTCGGCTTCGACCTCCCGCAGGCCCTCCGCGGCGGTCGGCCATTGCCTGACCCCGGCCGCATCGGTGATCGGGCGGCCCGCGTTGGCGAGGTCGAGCAGCGCTGAGGGACGCAGTCCATCCTCACGATGCACGAAGCCGTCACGAGCATTCGCGACCCCGACCAGCTCGATGCCTGCGCCGTAACGAGCACGCAGCCCGTCCCCCCGCCGGGCGAGCGCATCCACGACCCAGCGGCCGACGGTCCCGAAGCCAACGACGCAGACGCGCATCGGCCGACGGTACCGGTCGCTCAGACCGTGCCGGGCGCTTTTCGTTCGCGTTTCTGCCCTGCTTGCGAGCGCAGAAATCCTGTGGCGGCGATGCCGATCGAGCAGATCAGGCCGAGCCAGTAGCCGTACTTGAGCGACGTACCGAACTCGATCCCCTCGTCGGGGGCCGGTAGGTCGATGATTCCGTTGTAGCCGATCAGCACCAGGGCCGCGAACCCGGTCACCATCGTCAGCTCGCCAGGGGCCCACGAGAGCCGGTGGCCGCGAACCAGGATGTAGGCGAGGATCAGTGGCGAGAGGGCCGCCAGCAGCAGCAGCCAGCGCATGATCGGGAAGGTCTCCCAGGCGGTGCAGGTGAAGTCCGCCTCGCCGCACACCCAGGCTCCCTGCTCGGCACGCTCAGGCGTGTCGGTCAACTCGTACCAGGGCAGGAAGAGGCTCAGCGCGAGGAGCGTTCCCGAGATCCCGCCCAGCAGTACGCGGTTGCGATCGAGACGTGAGAAGTCCACCGGCCGCGAGCCTATCCCACGTCCGGGCACGCGCGCTGGACGCGCGGCGGTCGGATAGGGTCGCCCGGCCGTGTCCGAGAGCCGCTGGGGATTGACGCTGCCGCTGCCACAGGTTCCCCTGCGAGAGCAGGGGGAATTCGTGCGCCGGGCGGAGGCCGCCGGCTACACGGACCTGTGGTCGGGCGAGACCAACGGCCCGGACGGGTTCGCGCCGCTGATGCTCGCGGTCGAGCAGGCCCCATCGATGCGCCTGGGCACCGGCGTCGTCGGTGTGTTCACCCGCGGCCCGGCGCTGCTCGCACAGCAGGCGATCGGCCTGGCGGACGCGAGCAACGGACGCTTCGTGCTGGGCATCGGCGCATCGTCTGATCGAATCGTCGAGGGCTGGAACGACATCCCGTTCGAGAAGCCGCTGACCCGCGTCTCGGAGGCGGTGGACTTCCTGCGCCCCGCGCTCGCGGGCGAGCGAACGGAGACGGGGTTCAAGATCGACATGCCCCCACCGCAGCCGGTCCCGATCGTGCTCGCGGCGCTGCGCGGGAAGATGCTCAAGCTCGCGGTCGAGAAGGCGGAGGGCGCGTTCTCCAACTACCTGCCGCTATCGGGCGTGCCGCAGGTGGTGGAGCAGCTCGAGGGCGCCCCCGAGGGGTTCGAGCTCCTTTGCCGGTTCTTCTGCATCCCGGGCCCCCGCGAGCAGACCGAGCCGCTCGCCCGCTTCATGTTCGCCTCCTACGCGACGGTCCCGGTGTACGCGAACTTCTTCCGCTGGCTGGGCCACGGCGACGAGATCGCCGAGATGTGCGACCGGTGGGCCGCGAAGGACCGCCAGGGCGCGGCCGAGGCGGCGCCGTGGGACCTCGTCGAGGAGACCTTCCTCGTCGGCGAGCCCGCCGCGATCCGCGAGCGCCTGGGTGAGTTCGTCGCGGCCGGCGTCACCCTGCCGGTGCTGCTTCCGATCACGACGCCCGACGAGATGGGCGATCTGATCGAGGCGCTCGGGCCCTAGGTTGCCCGCGCGAGGCTCAGCGCGTAGAGCCCCTCGGGGTCCGTCCACCAGTCGGTCAGCTCGAGGCCGGCGTCGGCGTAGCTCTCCTCGAGCCGCTCGCGGGTGAACTTGGTCGAGATCTCCGTGCGCATCTCCTCCATGCGGGCGAAGTGGGCCCGCATGTCGAGTGCCTTGACGTCGATGAACTGCTCGGCAAGCGAGCGCAGGCGGATGTCCACCCACTCGTTGTCCGGGTCCCAGAACGCCACGTGCTCGAACGCATCGAGGTCGAAGTTCGCGCCGAGCTCGCGGTTGAGCACGTTCAGCACGTTCTTGTTGAACTCGGCGGTGACGCCCTGCGAGTCGTCGTATGCGGCCTCGAGGGTTGCGCGGTCCTTGACCAGGTCGGTTCCCAGCAGGAACCGGTCCCCCGGGTAGAGCAGGGTCGCGATCCGGGCCAGGAACGAGCGCCGGGAGGCCGGGCGGAAGTTGCCGATCGTGCCGCCGAGGAACGCCACCAGCGCCCCCTCCTCGCGTGGCACGCGCTCGAGATGGGTCTCGTAGTCGCAGACGATCCCGTGGACGCGGAGCCCCGGGTACTCCTCCACCAGGCGCACGGCGGTCTCCCGGGTGATCTCCTCGGCGATGTCCACCGGTACGTAGGTGTCTAGGAGGTCGGCGTCGCTCATCGCGTCCAGCAGGGTGCGCGTCTTCGCGGCTGAGCCGGAGCCCAGCTCGATCAGGATCCCGGCCCCCGCAGCGTCGACGATCTCGGCGCTGTGCTCCTCCAGGATGGCCCGCTCGGCGCGGGTCGGGTAGTACTCGGGCAGCTCGGTGATGCGCTCGAAGAGCTGCGAGCCCCGCTCGTCGTAGAAGTACTTCGGGGGCAGCTCCTTGAACGGGCACGACAGGCCCTCGCGCACGTCCTCGGCCATGCCGGCGAGCACGCCGTCGCGCGGCAGGTGCACGTCGATCGCGATCTGGTCTGCGGTCAGCGGGGTCTCCACGTGAATCCCTCAGTAACAGTGACCGGCGGGGCCGCTTCGTTTCATCGCTCGTCCCTTACGCAACGGATCCCGGAGAAGATCTGTGAGCGCTGGGGCAGGTCCCAGTTGCGGAACGTGGTGCGAATGACGTCGCGGCGGGTGGCCCAGGAGCCGCCGCGAAGCACCTTGTGCTCGGGGCCGAAGAACACCTCCGAGTACTCGGGGTAGGGGAACGCCTCGAAGCCCGGGTAGGCCTCGAAGTCCGAGGACGTCCACTCCCACACGTCGCCCAGCATCTGCTCCGCCCCGCACTCGGCGGGAGCGTCGCCCCATGTGCCGGCCGCCGACACCGCGAACGCCGAGCTGATCGAGGTTGGCCCGCTCGGGGTCGGCGCCGCGGGCCGCCGCCTCCCATTCGAACTCGGTCGGCAGGCGCTTGCCCGCCCAGCGCGCGAAGGCGTCGGCCTGGTGCCAGTCGACGTGGACCACGGGGTGGCGCGGGTCGACCGCCTCGGTGCGGCCCATCGCCGTTCGGATCCAGCCGCCCTCGCCGTCGCGCTCCCAGTACTTCGGCGGCTCGGCCCCGGTCTCGGCCACGAACTCGGCGAAGGCGGCGTTCGTCACCGGCGTGCGGTCGATCCAGAACGGCTCCAGCTCGACGGTGTGCTGCGGGCGCTCGTTGTCGTAGGCGAAGCCCTCCGTCGCCGGCCCCGATCCGGTGCTCGCCGCCCTCGACCCGCACCATCTCGTCTCCGCTCCGGGCCGGCGCCTCGCCCACGAGCGTCGCGACCTCTACCGGCTCGTAGCTCTCCACCATCTGGAGCAGCTGGAGCATCGTCTCGTTGTGCTGGTGCTCGTGGGCGAGCAGCATCTCGTAGAGGAAGCCGCCCTCCAGCAGGGGGTCGTCGGTGTCCTCGAGGTCGACGCCGCCGAGCACCTCGAGCGTCCGGGCCCGCACCTCGTCCATGTACGAGCGGAGCTCGTCGCCGCGCAGGATCGGTAGCTCGTTGCGGACGGCCCGCGGGTTCTCGATCGCGTCGTAGAGGCGGCCCAGCTCGCCCCGCATCGGCTCCAGGCCGCCGACCCGCTGGACCAGCCACAGCTCCTCGAAGTTGGCGATGTGCCCGAGGTCCCAGGACAGCGGGCTCAGGATCGGCGTGTAGACGCGGTTGAGCTGCTCGTCGGAGAGCGGCTCGATCAGCTGGAGGGTCCGCTCGCGGGCCTCGGCGAGCCGGGAGGCGATCGAGTCCTTCGCTGGTGCCTGGGTGGGCGCGGCGATCGTGAAACCGTAGCGAGATAGCCTTCCCGGCCGTGAAGATCGAGGGAACGGGGGCGCTGGTCGCGGGCGGCGCGTCGGGGCTTGGAGCGGCGACGTCGCGGCTGCTCCACGAGCGCGGCGCCGAGGTCGTGATCGCAGACATGAACGCCGAGAAGGGCGAGGCCCTCGCGGCCGAGCTCGGCGAACGCGCCCGCTTCGTCGAGGCGAACGTGATGGAGCCCGACCCGGTGGGGGCCGCCGTCGCCGCCGCCGCGGAGGCCGACGGGGGCCTGCGCATCTCCGTCTGCTGCGCGGGGATCGGCTGGGCGCAGCGAACCGCGGGCAAGCAGGGACCGCACGACCTGGAGATCTTCCACAACGTCATCAAGGTGAACCTGATCGGCACCTTCAACGTGCTGCGCCTCGCCGCGGCGGCGATGGTCGACAACGAGCCCGACGCCGGCGGCGAGCGCGGGGTGTGCGTCAACACCGCGTCGATCGCGGCCTTCGACGGGCAGATCGGGCAGGTCGCGTACTCGGCCTCGAAAGGGGGCATCGTGGGGATGACGCTGCCGGCGGCGCGCGACCTCGCGAGCCGCGGCGTCCGCGTCGTGACGATCGCGCCGGGGACGTTCGACACGCCCCTGCTGGCCGCACTGCCGCGGCAGGCGCGCGACGAGCTGGGCGCCGCGATCCCCTTCCCCAGCCGGCTCGGCGAGCCATCGGAGTTCGCGGACCTCGCCGTGCACATCGCCGAGAACCCGATGCTGAACGGCGAGACGATCCGCCTCGACGGCGCCCTGCGCATGCCGCCGCGCTAACCGCCTTCTCGGCGTTCTGGGCGCCCGCTCCGCCCGCCGCTCACGCCCGCCGTAAAGTTCCGCCCATGCCCGATCCCGCCTCAGGCCCCCGCGCCCAGACCGCACCCGAGCTGAAGGCCCAGATCGAGGCCGAGCGCGAGGGGCGCCCGTTCCTCGTCTATCGCGACGGCGCCGACGAGCAGCAGATCCTCGTGATCGAGGAGGGCACCGGCGAGCTCTGGGTCGGCCGCCGCGAGGCCGCCGACATCCGCCTCGACTTCGACGAGGAGGTGTCGGGGCTCCACGCCCAGCTCGAGATCGTGGGCGAGGACTGCACCGTGGTCGACGACGGCCTCTCCCGAAACGGCTCCTTCGTCAACGGCGAGCGGGTGCGGGGCCGCAAGCTCCTTCGCGACGGCGACGTGCTGCGGTTCGGCCGCTCGCTCGTCCTCTACCGCGCCCCCGGCGCCGAGAGCGGGGAGTCCACCGCGATCTCGGGCGACCTGCTCGAGGCCGGCGGCGTCTCGCCCGCCCAGAAGCGTGTGCTCATCGCCCTCTGCCGCCCGTACAAGGACGGTGCCTCGTTCGCGACCCCGGCGACGAACAACCAGATCGGCGAGGAGCTCCACCTGTCGGTCGACGCCGTGAAGACCCACCTGCGGGCGCTGTTCGAGAAGTTCGGCGTCGGCGACCTGCCGCAGAACCAGAAGCGCGTGGCCCTGGTCGAGCGCGCGCTCCAGAGCGGCATGGTCACCGAGCGCGACCTGTAGGGCCGGCTTTCAGTCGGTCCCGTCGTACTCCGGGTCGCGGTAGACCCGCTTGCGCCACGGCGGCAGCACCTCGAACTCGGCTTTCACCCCAGCGGCCGCGGGCGATCGGCTCGACCGGGATCAGGCGCACCCGGTCTCCCGGCGTCCAGCGGTGGAGCGGGCCCGGCAGCTCGAAGGCGCGACCCGCGTGGCTGCCACCGGAGATGAAGTAGCGGCCCCGGTCGGGGCCCCAGCGCATCGCGCCGGACGACGCCGGCGTCGGAGAGCCAGGAGCTCGAGCCGCCGTCGTAGTTGTAGCCGTGGTGCGAGCTGGCCCGGGCGGCGCGCACGTCCGGGCCGACGCGGATCTGGAAGGACTCCCAGTCGTCGCGGTGGAACCCGGCGTCCCCAGGGAGCGCGCGCCAGCTCTGGCTGCCCGGGTAGTAGGCCCAGTACTGGAGGTAGAGGTGGCCGGCGCGCTCGCCCGAGCAGTCGTAGCCGTCGGCGCTCGCCTCCCTCGCCGCGCCGGCCGCGGCAATCGACGACGTGGACGAACAAGGTCACGGGCTCGCCCGTCGTCGCTCGCCGCCACCTCGCCGGCCTCCGCGCCCATCGAGCACGGGTCCTCGCGGCAGCGGCGGAAGTCGACCGGGAGCGCCCGCATCCCCTCCTCGTAGGCGAGCGTCGGGACGTGGCGGCGCACGGCCTGCGCGAGCTCGGCGCCCGTACTCGGCCACCAGCTCCGGGTCGGGCAGGCCCAGGCAGTCCTCGCCGAGCCCGGCGGCGCAGGCGATCCGCTGGGCGATCGCCCGGGCCAGCCCTGTGCCCGGCAGGCTGGCGCCAACCGCGGCGACCAGCACCGACCGCCAGCAGGGCCACGAGGAGCACCAGGCCGATCCACTCGACCGTCGACTGGCCGCGCTGGCGCCGGATCCCGGACACCGGCCGAACCTGGCAGCCGCGGGCTCAGCCGTGGGTGACGCGAGTGCCGCGTGCGAGTAGCGTTAGTGCCGATGGAGTCACGGATGCCCGAGGCACCCCGCACCGAGCGCGCCGAGTGGAAGCGCTGGGTCGCCGGAATCGCCGCCGTCGCCCTGCTGGTCCTGGTCGCCCAGAACTCGCAGAAGGTCGAGGTCAACTTCTTCTTCGCCTCGACCGAGACGCCGCTCGTCTTCGCGCTGCTGATCGCGGGCGCGCTGGGCGCCCTCATCGGCTGGCTCGCGCCGCGCGTCCGCGGCGTCCGCCACGACCAGTCCTAGGCCGCGCAGGGCGACTGTCCTGCTTAGCCCACACGGTGTGTAGGTAGGGCAGGACACTCCCCGGGGCTCAGGGGATGCTGGAGGTGCTCTCGCAGCCGGGGGCGGGGGTGTCGTCGTCGTTGCCGCCGCCGTTGCAGTGGTCGCTGTTCCCCCCGCCGCCGTTCAGGTTGTCCTTGCCGGGACCGGCAGAGAGGTCATCGTCGCCGCCGCCCTGCCCGCGCAGCGTGTCGCCCCCGTCCTGGCTCAGCAGCTCGTCGGCGCCGTCGCCGCCCTTCAGCGTGTCGCCGCCGTCGGAGCCCTTGAGGATGTCGTCCCCGTCGCGGCCCTCGACCGTGTCGACGCCCGCCCCGGCGAAGACGAAGTTGGCGAGCATCGTCGCCGAGGATGACGTCCTCGAAGTCGGTGCCGGTCACGTCCTCGACCCCAACGACCAGCTCGGTCCCGGCGCCTCGCGTGATCACGCCCGCATCGAGGTCGGCCTCGATCGCCTCGGTGCCCGCCGAGTAGTCGATCTCGTCGGTCCCGGCACCGCCGAAGAAGACGTTGTCCCCTCCGTCCGGGGTGAAGACGTCGTCCCCCCCGAGCCCGCAGACGATGTCGTTCGCCGGGCCGGTGCCGGTGAGGACGTCGTCGCCGGACGTGGCGCCCGGCTGGCACGGCTCGGCCTCCGAGTTGGGCCCGAACTCCGAGGTCGACAGCGGCTCGCCGCCGGGGCCCAGCTCGGTCGCCGTGGCGCTGATCTCAGCGCCCGCCGCGCTCGGGCCAAGGACCTCGGAGAACGGCGCCAGCCCCACGGCGTCGGTCGTGACCTCGAAGCCCCCGAGGAACGTCTCCCCCTCGCCGAAGCCCTGCGGGTCGCCCTCGTCGGCGAACAGCTCGATCCGGAAGCTGGTGTCTGGCGTCGAATCAAGCACGCCCACCACGCCGGTGCCCTGGAGGTCGGCGACGGCAACGTCCAGCACGGGGAAGTTCTGGAGGTCGTTCACGCCGGCGTCCGCGTCGGCCGGATCGTTGAACGTCACCGTGTCGTTGTTGACGTCGATCCCCAGATCGCCGTTGGAGTGGATCGAGTTGCCCAGGATCGCGTTGTCGGTGGCGTCGTCCTGCAGGGTCACCCCCTCGTCCAGGTTCTCGGCGATCGTGTTGCCCTCGCCGGCGCCCGAGCCGCCGATCAGGTTCTCACTGGCGAAGCCGCCGATGAACACGCCCGACTTCTCGTTACCCAGGGCGGTGGACCCATCGCTGCCCAGCCCGATCGTGTTCGCCTGGACGACGTTGCCGGTTGCTGTGCCGACCGAGTTGCCGACGATGAGGATGCCGTGCTCGCCGTTGTCCGCGATCACGTTTCCGGCCCCGGGGGCGCCGATCTGTACGCCGGTGACGTCTCGCACCTCGATCCCGTCGTCGAAGTTCGAAAGCCCCGCCGTGCCTTCGAGGTCGGTCCCGATGTGGTTGCCGAGGACCTCGGTGCCGTCCGGTCCCTGGATCCTGATTGTCGAGTTCGCCACCGGAACGCCGGCGATCAGGTTGCAATCGCCCGAACATGCGCCACCCGGAGTCAGCCCGGACGTGCCGCCGATCACGGTGCCCCTGACGGGGCGGTCGTTGATCTCGGTGACGTCGATGCCGGCGATGGTGTTGGCGACCACTGCCTCGCCGTCCTTGTCGGTCCCGATCAGGTTCCCGGCCACGACGGTGTCCGTCGGGCCGGCCTCGCCGGCGGGCTGGGGTGCGCTGTCGTTGATGTCGACGCCGTTGTCATTCCCGGAGATCAGATTCCCGCGGATCTCCGTGCTATCGACCGCTCCCCCGATGGTCACACCCGAGCCGTCGTTCGGCTCGGGGTTCTCGCCCGCCACGCGGGTCCCGATCCGGTTTCCGAGAACCGAGTTGCCGCTCGCGCGCGCGAGCCCCGAGTTGAAGAACCTGACCCCGGCTGATCCGTTGCCCGAGATCAGGTTCTGATCCGCCGGCTGGTCGCCGCCGATCACGTTCTGAGACGCCGCGCCGATCACCTCGATGCCCTCCTGGCCGTTCGCGACTGGCCCGTTGCCACCCGGATTGGTCCCGATCCGGTTCCCGGTGACGTCGTTCTGGGAGGCGTCCTCCCGAAGCGCGATGCCCTCGGTCCCGTTGCCTGAGATCACGTTGTCGCGGACGCGCGCGCCGGTGGTCGAGAGATCGTCGAATCCCAGCCTGACGCCGTCGTCGCTGTTTCCGAGCCCGGACGTGCCGGCCGGATCCGTCCCGATGAAGCTGTCGCGAAGCACCGCATCGCCGGAGCCCGAGAGGTCGACGCCGACCTCAAAGCGAGCGATGGTGAGCTCGTCGATCGTGACGTCGTCAGCCGTGACCTCGAGGCCCGTGGACAGCACGGGCGCGCCGACCCCATCGAGCCGGACCTCGTCGGGCTCGGTCGAGCCGTCGATCGTGACCGGCTCGGTAACCGCGGGGAGAGCCGCAGCGCTGGGGCTGATCGTGTGCGGACCTGCACCGGCGATCGAGAACGCGATGACGTCCACGGTCGGCGCCGCCTGCCCCGCAACGCACTCGGGCGCGCCGCCCACGCCGTTGCCGCTCTCGGCATTCGTGTTCGCGGCGACGATCGCCTCCCGCAGGGTGCACGCGGCATCCTCGGCCTGGGCGTCGCCGGTGTTGGTGACCGTGATCGTCGAGCCCGAGGCCTGCGCCGGCGCCGCCAGCGCGAAGCCGGAGAGGCAGAGAGCAGCGATCCGTCGCGGACTCACTGGCTCAGACTACGAAACCGGGCGAGACCCTCCGTTCACCGCCACCAGCGACTGGGGCCGCCCGTGAACTCAGGCGGCGAGACCTTGACGGTGTGGCGCCGTGGATGCGCGGGATTGCGCCGACGGCGGCCGACGCGGGTCGTGGCGATCGCCGCCATTACTTGTCTCATCGGGTTCTGACCTCCCTGGTAGACGGGTGCCAGCCGAACCTAGAGGGGATGCGCCGAGATAGCACCGGGGAACCTCCTAGTTCGAGCGATATGCACGCCTGTGGCGGCTGTTCTACGGTCCGATGGGCGTGCTGCACGGACGACAGGCCGAGATCGAAAGGATCGACGCGATCCTGGAGGGCGCGCGGGCGGGACATGGCGGCGCCCTCCTCCTGGTCGGGGAGCCGGGGATCGGCAAGACGGCGCTACTCGCCGAGGCGCGCGAGCGGGCCGACGGCATGGGGATCGCTCGCGCCTCTGGCTTCCAGTCGGAGGCTCAGCTTCCGTTCGCCGCGCTGGGCGAGGTCGCGGAGCCCCTGCTCGCCGGCCTGCCCGACCTGCCGGAGCCGCAGCGCCTGGCGGTCGGGGCCGCGCTGGCGCTGACCGCGCCCCCGGCGATGCCCGGGGACCGCTTCGCGATCTTCGCCGGCCTGCTGAGCCTGCTGCGCCGGGCGGCGGGCGAGTGCCCGCTGCTGGTCCTCCTGGACGACGCCCATTGGTTCGACCTGCCCTCCTCCGAGTGCCTGGGCTACGCGGCGCGCCGGCTCGAGGGGTCCCCGATCGCGATGCTCGCAGCCGCGCGACCGGGCGAGGGCCGGGCCGCGCTGGAGGGGCGGATGCCCGCGGAGCTAACGATCGGCGGCCTCGGGCGCGACGAGGCGCTCTCGGTGCTGCGCGACGCAAGCGACGACCTGGCGGGCGCGGTCGCCAACGAACTGGCCGAGCTTGCCGTGGGCAACCCGCTGGCCCTCCGCGAGCTGCCGGGGACCCTCACCACCGAGCAGCGGCGTGGCGTTGAGCCGCTGGTCGCCCTCCCGGCCCCCACCGGCGTGCTGCGCGACGCGTTCGAGCGCAGGCTGGCGGCCACGTCGCCGGAGGCCCGGAAGGCGTTGGTCGTGGCGGCGGCTGCGGCCGACCGCGGTCTGGCACCCGTCGTAGCGGCCTGCGAGGAGTTGGGGATCCTGGGCGGCGCGCTCCAGCGGGCGGAGACCGACGGCCTGATCGAGCTGAGCCCGAACGAGCTGATTTTCGCCCATCCCCTCCTACGGGCGGTCGCCTACGACGGCGCAGCGGTGGGCGAGCGCCGATCGGCGCACCGGGCGCTGGCCGCCCACTCCTCCGAGGACGCAGGCGCCTGGCACCTCGCCCTTGCGGCTGTCGGCCCCGATCCCGAGGCGGCAGCGGCGCTCCAGGCCGCCGCGCTAAGGGCGACCGAGCGCGGGGCGCATGGCACGGCAGCCGACGCCCTGGAGCGAGCGGCCCAGGCGAGCGCGGACCCGTCGGCCCGCGCGATGCTCCTGCTCCAGGCGGCGGGAGCCGCCGGCCTCGGGGCCGCGTACGACCGAGCCGCGGCGCTGCTGGAGCCGGTGGCCGAGATCGAGGATGCTGCGATCCGGGCGCCGGCGCGGCACCTGCTCGCGCTGGTCACCCTGGTCGGCGGCTCGAGGCCCGCGCTGGATAACCACGCGATGCTGACCGAGGAGGCCGACCGGATCGCCGAGGTCGACCCCACGCTGGCGGCGATCCTTCACGCCGACGCCGGTGTCACGGCCGTGGTGGCCGGGGATTGCCGGATCGCCCTCGAGTCGACCGAGCGCGCGGCCGCGACGCTCCCGGAGACCGCCGGCGACGAGGCACGGTGCCACGTTCTCGCGATGCTGGGGATGGGATTGGCGCTGCGCGGGCGCGCGGGCGAGGCGCGCCAGGCATACGACCAAGCCGCCGGGCTGCTGCCGGCCGTGCACCCCCTCTCCCCGTCGGCGCAGTCGATCTCCTTCGGCGTGCACGCGCGAATCTGCACTGGCCAGGAGCGGACCCTGCGCGCCGAGGCCCTGTCGTTCGGCTCAACCGGCCGCGACGCCGGCACGCTGGGATTGCTCCCCCACTATCTGATGGTCGCCTCGGATGCCGCGCTGCGGCTCGGAGAGTGGGACGCGGCCGCCGCCGATGCCGACGAGGCGATCGCGATCGCCGACGACAGCGGCCAGCTGGGGCCGCTGTCGATCGCACTCGTCGTCCGCGGGCGGCTTCACGCTGCGCTCGGGCAGGATGCTGCCGCCCGCTCGCTGATGGAGCGGGCGATGGAGATCGCCGAGCCCCCCGCCTACGACTCGATACCGATGTGGGCGCGGGCGGCGCTGGGCTTCATGGAGCTCGGGCTGGGCCGGCCCGACGCAGCCATCGCCGAGCTTGAGGAGGGAGGACGGCTAGCCGGGGTCGCCGGACTGGAGGATCCCGTGATCGTCCCCTGGGCCTCCGACCTGGTCGAGGCCTACACGCATGCCGGTCGCGAGGAGGACGGTCGCCGGCTGCTCGGTGGCCTGGTCGAGCGGGCGCGCGGCAGCGGCATGCCACTGGCGTTGGCGCTCGCCGCCCGCGCCGAGGGCGTGGTCCGCGAAGCGGACTTCGAGGAACCGTTCGAACGGGCCCTGGAACTGCACGCGCGGACTGACGCGCCATTCGAGCTGGCGCGGACCCGGCTGGCCTACGGCATCCGGCTCCACCGGGCTCGCCGCAGGGTGGAGGCGCGCGAGCGCCTCCGTGAGGCACAGGAGGTGTTCCAGCGACTCCGGGCCGAGCCCTGGGTTCAGCGCGCCAACGCCGAGCTTCGCGCCGCCGGCGCCATCCACCGCGACCCGACCGACGACCCCGACCGGCTCACCGCCCAGGAGGAACGGATCGCGAGCGCCGTCGCCCGAGGAGCCACAAACCGCGAGGTGGCCGGGGAGCTCTTCCTCAGCCCGAAGACGATCGAGTTCCACCTCTCCCGCGTCTACCGCAAGCTCGGGATCCGCTCGCGCACCGAGCTGGCGGCCCTGGTCGCCGCGGGCGAGCTCGAGGCCAACAGCGACGTTCGGGCCTAGAGGTTCGGGACCTCGGAGGCGATGTCGGTCGCGGCCTGCTTCGCGTCGGCGAAGAGCATCGAGGTGTTCGGCTCGTAGAACAGGTCGTTGTCGATCCCGGCGAACCCCGGCGAAAGCGAGCGCTTGATCACGATCACCTGCTGTGCCTCGGAGACCTCGATGATCGGCATCCCGGCGATCGGCGAGTCCGGGTCGTTCTTGGCGGCCGGGTTGGTGACGTCGTTTGCGCCGATCACCACGGCCACGTCGGTGCGCGGCATCTCCGGGTTGATCTCGTCCATCTCGCGCAGCTTCTCGTAGGGCACGTCGGCCTCGGCCAGCAGCACGTTCATGTGGCCCGGCATCCGGCCCGCGACCGGGTGGATGGCGTAGTTGACCTCCACCCCCTTCTTCTCGAGCTCGTTCGCCAGCTCCTTCACCGCGTGCTGCGCCTGCGCGACGGCGAGCCCGTAGCCGGGCACGATCACGACCGAGTTGGCGTACGCGAGCTTGATCGCCGCGTCCTGGGCGCCGATCGAGGTGTGCGGGCGCTCCTCCCCGCCGGCGGAAGGGCCGCCCGTGGGCGCGCCGCCGAAGCCGGCGAACAACACGTTGGCGACCGACCGGTTCATCGCCGTCGCCATCTCCATCGTCAGGATCGTTCCCGAGGAGCCGACGAGGGTCCCGGCGACGATGAGGGCGACGTTGTCCAGGGCGAAGCCAGCCGCTGCCGCGGACAACCCTGTGAACGCGTTCAGGAGCGAGATCACCACGGGCATGTCTGCGCCTCCGATGGGCAGCACCACCAGATTGCCCAAGAGGCCGGCACCGATCAGGGCGGCGATGAAGAGCCCCTGCGAGGGGTCGTCGTTCGTGGCGGCGAGCACGACGCAGGCGCCGATGACCCCAATCAGGAGCAGCGCGTTCAGGACCTGCTGGCCGGGCACCTTGATCGGCTGCCCGGGGATGATGCCCTGGAGCTTTCCGAAGGCGATGTTCGAGCCCCAGAACGAGACCGAGCCCACGACCATCGAGAACAGGATCGGTATCAGCGTCTCCAGCGGCAGCTCCGCGATCACGCCCTCGTCGAGCTCGGTCAGGCCCTGGCGGAACTCCGACCATGCGATCAGGGCCACCGCACCGCCGCCGACGCCGTTGTAGAGCGCGACCATCTGCGGCATCGCGGTCATCTGGACGCGCAGCGAGGCGACCACCCCGACCGTGGTTCCGACCACGAGCCCGCCGATGATGAGGCCCCAGTTGCCGATCCCGTCGAGCAGCAGCGTCGTCACGACGGCGACCGCCATCCCCCCGGCCGCGATCAGGTTCCCGGTCTTGGCGGTGGTCGGATGCGTCCCCTGCATCAGCCCGTAGATGAACATCGAGAACGAGACGATGTAGAGGAGCGTCGCCGCGTCGCCGCCGAACTCGAGTACGCCGGTGACCACTAGCCCGAGCCTTCCTCTGACCCCGTTGCTCCCGGACGCGAAGCGGAGGAATCAACGGGTGTTTTCGGCTTCCGAACGAACATGCCCAGCATCCGGTCGGTGACCATGAAGCCGCCGACGATGTTGATGGCGCCGAAGGCGATCGCGATGAAGGCGATGGTCTGCTCGAGCGCCCCGTCCGCGAAGCCGGCGACGATCAGCCCGCCGAGCATGACGATGCCATGGATCGCGTTCGTCTGGCTCATCAGCGGCGTGTGCAGCGTCGTCGGGACCTTCGAGATCACGGCGAACCCGACGAAGCCGGCGAGGACGAAGATCGTGAGCTCGATGACCAGGTCCATTTAGGTAGCGCCTCCCTCGGCGACCTCGCGGGCGCGCTCGTTCTTGATCTCGCCCGCGTGCGTGATGCAGGCGCCGGCGATGATCTCGTCGTCGAAGTCGAGGTTCAGCTCGCCCTCCTCGGTGACCAGCAGCCCCAGCAGGTTCTCGACGTTCTTGGCGTAGAGCTGCGAGGCGTGCGCGGCCATGTCGCTCGGCAGGTTCTTCGGGGCGATGATCCTGACGCCCCCCTCGACGACGGTCTCCCCTCCCCTGGTGAGCTCGGTGTTGCCGCCGGAATCGCCCGCGAGGTCGACGATCACCGACCCCGGCGCCATGTTGCGGACCCCCTGCTCGGTTATGAGAACGGGCGCCTTGCGCCCGGGGATCTGGGCGGTGGTGATGATCACGTCCTGCTTCGCCGCGTTCTCGTCGAGCGCGTCGCGGACCTGCTGGTTCTCCTCCTCGGTCAGCGGGCGCGCGTAGCCGCCCTCGTCCTCGGCGTCCGGGATGAAGTCCAGCTCGAGCGGCCGGCCCCCGAGCGAGGCGATCTGCTCCCAGGCGGCGCGGCGGATGTCGAAGCCGGTGACGATCGCGCCCAGGCGCTTGGCGGTCGCGATCGCCTGGAGGCCGGCGACGCCGGCGCCCAGCACCAGCACCTTCGCCGGCGCGACGGTCCCGGCCGCGGTGGTCATCATCGGGAAGAAGCGGCCGGCCTCGCGCGCGGCCAGGAGCGCCGCCGCGTAGCCCGCGACGTTCGCCTGCGAGGAGAGCGCGTCCATCGCCTGGGCGCGGGTGATCCGCGGGATCGCCTCCATCGCGAAGCCGGTCACGCCCGCCGAGGCCAGCGCCTTGGTCGTCTCGCCGGAGGTGAGCGGGGCGAGGTGCCCGATCAGCACCTGGCCGGAGCGAAGGCGCGAGATCTCCTCGGCCGTAGGCACCGCGACCTTCGCGACCACGTCGGCGCCCCAGGCCTCGTCGGCGGAGCCCACCGTGGCCTCGGCGTCGGTGTACTGGTCGTCGGGGTGGCCCGAGCCCTCGCCCGCGCCCGACTCGACCGCCACGTCCAGCTCCTTCGCGGCCAGTGAGCCCGCCACGTCGGGGATGAGCGCGACCCGGCGCTCGCCGTCCGCGGTCTCCTTTGGAACTCCGATCTTCAAGTGAGCAATCGCCCCAGGGAATGCAGCGGGCGATGACGGGACAGCCCACCGCGAAGCCGCGGAAGCCTACCCAACCAAGGCGTGAGGACAGCGACACCCCGGGGGCCGGACAGCCCGCCCGGGGGCGTCTAGGCAGGAGGCGGGAGTGCCCCCACCATGCCTCATCGGGTGAAAGGCGGACAACGAAAGGAGATCCCGATGACCGAAACGCACACACAGGCACAGACCACACCACCGCGACCGCGGCCCGGGGCCCGGCCGGCGCTCGCCGGCGTGGCGCTGGCGCTGGCGGCCGTGGCGCTGCTGGTGGCCCCGGCCGCGGGCAACGCGGTGACCAAGTTCGGCGCCAAGCTGGGCGGCAACCCCGACCCGGTCAACGCGGCGGAGGAGTGCCCGGACGGAGGCGGCTACTGCACCAGGGCGCCGCTTCGCTACGAGGACCCGACGCACGCGGGCATCGGCCCGTACGCGCCCCATGACGGCGTGGTCGACAAGATCAAGATCGTCAGCGCCACCGGGACCCTGTTCATCCCACAGGTGGTGAAGGTGAAGGGCAACGTCGCGCCGATCACCGAGCTCAAGGTCAAGGCCGAGGGCCCGATGCTCGCCTCCGCGGGCCCGGGTGAGATCGAGGCCTTCGACGTCGACCTCCCGATCAAGGAGAACGAGCGGATCGCCATGCGGACGCAGTTCGCGGGCGCGCTCCAGTGCGAGCCGGGGATCGACAACGAGGCGATCGCCGACCCGCTGCTGCTCCCGAGCAACGTGTTCACCGACGCCGACTACTACACCGGCTGCACCCACCTCGTGCAGGCGGTGATGGAGGACTAGACCGGCCGGGGCGGGGCGTCGCGCTTCGGGCGGTCCCGCCACCGGCCAGACGTCGTCGGGGTCGATGAAGGTGACGGTGCCGGGGTCCTTCGCCGCGTCCTCGCCGCCGCTCGTGACCCAGACCCCGTCCCCGTCGACGGCCACGCCCTCGGGGTCGGGGCCTATGTCTCCAACCTCGCCCTGGAACTCGCCGGTCGCCTCGTCGAACCGGGCGAGGTTGCGCGCTCGAGCCGCAGGTGGCCCAGACCGAGTCGAAGCCGACCGCCAGCGTTCGCGGCTCCTCGCAGTTCTCGGCGATGTCGATCGTGTCGGCGACCGATCCGGCGACCCCGGAGGCGGAGGGATCGGGGTCGGGCTCGATCCGGTGCAGCGAGTCGCCGTCCTGGGCCGCCACCCAGACGACGCCGTCCAGGGTGACGGCGATGCCGCGGGGCGTTCCGCTGACCCCCTCGACCGTGGTGACGGTCGCCCCCTGGTCGGTGATACGGGAGACGCTGTCGCTGCCCGCGTTCGTGACCCAGATGCCCTCCGCGTCCTCGTTGCCCTGGTCCCGTGGGTTGCCCTGCGCGGCACGGGCCGGCTCGCTCCCCACCACCGGGGCGCCCGCCACCTCGTTCGTCCCCACGGCTATCTGCGTGACCGTCCCGGACGCGTTGTTGGCGACCCAGGCGAACTCCCTGCCGATCGCGATGCCCCGCGGCTCGGAGCCAACGGTGATCTCGGCGATCTGCTCGCCGTCGGGGCTGTACCGCCGCACGTAGCCGTCGCTTCCCGCCCCGGTCCCGACCGCCACCCAGGCGTCGCCGCCCTGATCGATGGCGACCTGCTCGCCCAAGCCGCCCAGGCCATTCGTCCCCAGCTCCTCTCCCGTCCCCGCGTCGAGGCGGGTCAGCTGCTGCCCATCGCGAGAGGACACCCACACGATGCCATCGCTGACCGCGATGCCCACCGGCTTCGGCGCCACCTCGATGCCGGACAGGCCTCCGCCGCCTCCGTCGCCGCCGCCTCCTGGCCGTCGCCGCCGCCCTGGCTCGGCTCGTCGCCTTGACCGAACGCAAGGTAGGCGCCTCCGGCGAGAGCAGCGGCGATCAGCAGGCCGGCGGCCAGGCGGCCGCGACCGCCCTTCTTCGGCGCCGGCGCGTCGGGCTGGGTCGAGGGCTCGGGCGGGCGGCCGGGCGGTGGGGGCACGGCGACCGTCTCGCCGGGGAGCGATGCCTCGGGCACCTCCGCGGCTTCGGGGGGCGGCACCTCCACCGTCCCGCTGCCCCCGCGCCGGAGCCTCGGGCGCCGGAACCTCGGCCGTTTCGGGGCTCCGGCCTCGACCGTCCCGGGGCGCGCGGCCTCCGCCGTCTCGTCAAGCGCGGCCCCGGCGGCGCGCCCCGGCCAGCACGTCGTAGGCCTGGGTCGGGGCCGCCGCTCCGATGCCCACGTTTCGCTCCGGCTCGGAGGGCTGGCGGCCCTCCACGGCCGCGGCCGCCGCTCGCGCGAAGTCGCCGGCCGAGGGATGGCGCGTGTCGGGGTCCTTCGACATCGACCTCCACACGACCTCGCTGAGCGCGGCGGGGACCTCCGGGGCGGCATCGGTCAGCTCCGGGGGCTGCTCCTGGAGGTGGGCGTAGATCTTCGCCACCTTCTCCTCCTGGCCGGCGAACGGGACGTCGCCCGCGAGCAGCTCGAACATCACGCACCCGAGCGCGTACACGTCGGTGCGGGCGTCGAGCCGATCGCCCCTGATCTGCTCGGGGGCGACGTAGTCCAGCGTCCCCACGAACGCTCCCGAGGCGGTCACGCCGCTCGTCGCGTCCATCTGCTTCGAGAGCCCGAAGTCGGTCAGGTACACGTGCTGGCCGCCATCGCGCTCGTCGATCAGCACGTTCCCCGGCTTGATGTCGCGGTGGACGAGGCCCTTGGCGTGCGCCGCGTCGAGCGCGGCGGCGAGCTGCCGGACGATCGTGATGGCGTCGTCGGGCTTGAGGCGGCCCTCGCGGTTGAGCAGTCCTCGCAGGTCGGTCCCGTCGATGAAGTCCATCGTCACGAAGAGGAGGCCGTCCTCCTCGCCCGCGTTGTGGACGGCAACGACGTTCGGGTGGCGGATCGAGACCGCGATCCGCGATTCCGACTTGAACCGCTCGCGGAAGTTCTCGTCACCCGCGCGGCCGCTCGAGATCAGCTTCAGCGCCACCACGTGGTCGAGCACGAGATGGGTGGCGCGGTAGACCACGCCGAACCCGCCGCGTCCGGCGATGCCCTCGATGCGGTGACCGGCGAAGATCGCCCCGGGCTCAAGCTCGGCCATGGCGGCGATTATCCCTCGCCGGGTCGGATCGGCGCAGCCGGTCTAGGCCGGGACGCCGACTCCGGCGATCTCGGCCAGCCGCTCCATCGTGTGGCGGCGCTCGCCTGGATCCGGCTGGATCGGCGAGACGATCAGGCGGTCGGCGATCGAGTCGTACTTGGCGATCCGCTCGCGCACCTGCTCCTCGGTGCCGACGAGCGAGGTCGCGTCGACCAACTCGTCGGGGATGGCGGCGTACGCCTCCTCGCGCTTGCCGTCGAGATACAGCGACTGCACCTCGTCCGCGACCTCGCCGAAGCCGAAGCGGTGCGTGAGGTCGACGTAGAAGTTCGTCTTGCGGCTGCCCATCCCGCCCAGGTAGAGCAGGAGCCCCGCCTTGACCATGGCCCGGGCGGACTCGAGGTCGCCGTCGATCCCGATCTGGAGCGTCGGCGAGACCTCCAGGTCCGAGCGGCTGCGCCCGCCCTTGGCGAACCCGGCCTCGAGGTGCTCGCCCCATGTGGATTCGAACGCGTCCGGCGAGGAGAAGATCGGGATCCAGCCGTCGCAGATCTCGGCCGCCATCTCCACCGACTTGCGGCCGATGGCGCCGACGAAGATCGGGATCTCGTTGCGGATCGGGTGCACGTTCAGCTTCAGAGCCTTGCCCTGGCCGGTGCCCCCCTCCGGGTCCGGGAGCCTGTAGTGCTGGCCCTCGTAGGTGACCGGACCCTCGCGGCGGACGATCTCGCGGACGATCTCGATGTACTCGCGGGTGCGGCCCCAGGGCTTCTGGTAGGGGACGCCGTACCAGCCCTCGGAGACCTGCGGGCCCGACGGCCCGAAGCCGAAGATGAAGCGCCCGTCCGAGAGCGCGTCGATGGTGACGCCGGCCATCGCCGCCGCGGCCGGCGCCCTGGCCGGCACCTGCATGATCGCGCCGCCCAGCTTGATGTTCTCGGTCTGGGGCGCGAGCCAGGCGAGCACGCTCACCACGTCGGAGCCGTAGGACTCCGCGACCCAGACCGAGTCGAAGCCGAGGTCCTCGGCCGCCCGGACGGCCTCCAGCGCCTCCTCGCCCCGGGGGCCGATCCCCCAGTAGCCGAGGTTGAGTCCGAGCTTGAGCGCCATGCGGACAGGCTATTCCCCCGCGGTTCTTCGCGGCGCCGCCGCTCCTGTATAGATGGAGCGATGGAAGCGGGCCAGCATCCTCAGGGGCTCTCGAGCAACGAGGCCTATCGCCGGCTGGAGCAGCTCGGCCCGCCCGAGGAGTCGTCGAGCCGCTCGGTGCGGTCGATCATCGTCGGCAACGTCTTCACGCTGTTCAACGCGATCATCGGGGTCTTCTTCATCCTGATCATGTCGCTGGGCCTGTTCGCCGACGCGATCTTCGGGTTCATCGCCGCGCTCAACTCCTACATCGGGATCCGCCAGGAGCTGAAGGCGAAGGAGACCCTGGACCAGCTGGCGCTGCTGGTGGCGCCGCGGGCGAAGGTTGTGCGCGACTCACGTGTCTCGGAGCTGACCGCCGACGAGGTGGTGCCCGGCGACATCGTCCGGGTCGAGCCGGGCGATCAGCTCGTGGCCGACGGCGAGGTGATCGCCTCGCGCGGGCTGACGATGGACGAGTCGATGCTCACCGGCGAGTCCGACGGGATCCGAAAGCAGGCCGGCGACCGGCTGCTCTCGGGCGCCTTCTGCCTGTCGGGGTCCGGCTACTACGAGCTGGACGCCGTGCGCGAGCAGAGCCACGCCGCGAAGGTCGCGGGCGAGGCGCGGGAGTTCCGCCATCCCCCCTCCCCGCTCCAGGTCGAGGTGAACCAGGTCCTCCAGGCCACGACGATCGCGATGGTGCCGCTGGCGATCATCCTGCTGCTCGCGCTCAGCGTCCGCAGCGTCGGCTTCCAGGAGGCAGCGCAGACAGCCACCGCGGGCCTCATCACGCTGATCCCCGAGGGCCTGGTTCTGCTGATGAGCGTGACCCTCGCGGTCGCCGCCGTACGGCTGGCCAGGATGAACACGCTCGTCCAGCAGATGAGCGCGACCGAGGCGCTCGCCGCGGTGGACACGATCTGCGTCGACAAGACGGGGACGCTCACCGACGGCACCCTCGAGCTGGTGTCGGTCGAGGTCGCCGATCCCCAGCGCCCGGGTGCCGCCCACGAGGCGCTGGGGCGCTTCGCGCACTCGGCGGGCGAGCGCAACCGCACCCTCCAGGTGATCGCCGAGCGCTACCCGGGGACGGCCGAGCAGGTGGTTGCGGAGGTCCCGTTCTCGTCGTCCTGGAAGTGGAGCGGGGTGACGCTGAACGGCTCCGGCGCCGCCCGCTCGTACGTGATGGGCGCGCCGGACGTGCTGGCCGCGGCTGGGGCACTGGAGCTTCCACCCGCCCTCCAGAACACGCTGGAGGCGCACACCCGGGCCGGCCGCCGGGTGGTCGCGTTCGGCGAGGCGGCCGGAGCACTCCCCCAGGACCCCGCCTCCGCCCCCCCTCCTCGGCTCGAGCCACGCGCCCTGGTGGTGCTGGAGGAGCGCCTGCGGCCCGACGCCGCCGACACGATCGCCTTCATGCGCGAGCAGGAGGTGGACCTGAAGCTGATCTCGGGCGATGCCCGCTCGACCGTCACCGCCGTCGCCCACGCCGTCGGCGTTCCCGCGGATGCCGGGGTGATCGAGGGGCCGGAGCTCCCCGACGACCGCCCCGGGCTGGCGCAGGCCGCCGAGCAGAACACGATCTTCTGCAGGATCACCCCGGAGCAGAAGAAGGCGCTCGTCGGGGCGCTGAGCGACCGCGGGCGGTTCACGGCGATGATCGGCGACGGCGTCAACGACGTGCCGGCGCTGAAGCAGGCGAAGGTCGCGGTGGCGATGGGCTCGGGCAGCCAGATCACCAAGGGCGTGGGCGATGTGGTCCTGCTCAAGGACGAGTTCGGGATGTTGCCGCGCGCGGTGGCCGAGGGAAGGCGGATCGCCCGCAACATCCACCGGCTCGGGCGCCTCTACCTGACCAAGTCGGTCTACGCAGCGTTCCTGATCACGGTCGTCGCGATCTTCGGGTTCGAGTTTCCGTTCCTGCCGCGCCACCTCACCATCGCCGCCCTACTCACCATCGGTATCCCCTCGTTCGTGCTGGCGCTCGCGCCGAGCGAAGGGCCGCTCTACCGGGGGCGCCTGCTGAAGGCGCTGGCAGCGTTCGCGGTCCCGGCGGGGCTGGCGTGCGGGGTCGCCTCGCTGCTGTCGTTCTTCCTCGTCGACAACGTCTTCGGCGGCACGCTCGAGGAGGGCAGGACGGCGGCGACCACCACGCTGATCGTGCTCGGGCTGTGCTTCATCCTTCTGCTCGAGCGTGGCCCAGGACGCGAGCACATCACGATCCAGAGCTACATGCTCGCGATGATCGCCGGCCTCGGAGCCCTGTTCGCGCTGATCCTGGCGATGCCGCCCGTCCGTGACTTCTTCGAGCTGGTGCTCCTCAGCTCGGGGCAATGGTTCCTCGCGTTGGCCTCCGTGGCCGTCGGGCTCCTGCTGGCGGCGGCAGCGTGGCGCCTCCCCTTCATCCAGCAGCTCGAGGTCGACGGCGAGGCGGCTCCCGACGACGACGTCCCCGCGCCCACCCACACGCCGCGTACCGGCGAGCAACCGGCGGTCGACGGCTGATGGCGCCAGCCCGCCTCGCACCGCCGGACGAAGATCGTCGCCACCATCGGCCCGGCCACGCGCTCGGTCGAGATGATGGGCAGGCTGATCGGGGCCGGCGCCGACGTCTTCCGCCTCAACTTCTCGCACGGGACCCGTGACGAGCACGCCGAGAACATCGCTCGCGCGCGAGAGGCCGCCGCGGAGATGGGCCGCGAGGTCGGCCTGCTCGGCGACCTCCCCGGGCCGAAGCTGCGGCTCTCCAACCTCGAGGGCGGCGTCGTCGACCTCGAGGCCGGCAGCGAGCTCGAGTTGACCACCGATGAGGTCGTGGGCACCCAGGAACGACTGCCGCTCTCCTGGGAGGGCCTGCCCGGCGCGGTGTCGCCCGGCGACACGGTCTACCTGGCCGACGGACGCATCCGGCTGCGGGCGCTCGAGACCTCGCCGACGGGGGTCCGCTGCGAGGTCGAGGCCGGCGGCCCGGTCGCCTCGCACCAGGGCCTCAACCTCCCGGGAACCGATGTGGGACTGCCCTCGGCCGGCGCCGAGGACCTGGGGTGGGTGGACTTCGCCGTCGAGCACGGGATCGACCTGCTCGCGATCTCCTTCGTGCGCCGCGCGGAGGACATCGCCCCGGTCGAGCGCCGGATCCGCACCGCGGGCTCCGACGTCCCGGTGATCGCCAAGATCGAGAAGCCGCAGGCCGCCGAGCGCGCGGAGGAGATCGTGAAGGCGGCGACGGCGGGGATCATGGTCGCGCGAGGCGACCTCGGGATCGAGCTGCCGATCGAGCAGGTGCCCGGGGTACAGCGCCATCTGCTGCGGCTGGCCGGCCAGCACGCGCGTCCGTCGATCACCGCGACGCAGATGCTGGCCTCGATGGTCGGCTCGCCGCGCCCCACGCGGGCCGAGGTCACGGACGTGTCCGCCGCGATCCTCCAGGGAACCGACGCGGTGATGCTGTCCGAGGAGACCGCGGTGGGCGAGTACCCGGTGGAGGCGGTCGCCGTGATGGACCGGATCGCCCGCGCCACCGAGCCCGATATCCGCTACGGCGACTGGCTGCTCAACCGGGTGGCGACCGACGCCTCCGACGTCGCCAGCTCCGTCGCGCGCGCGGCGGTCGGCTCGGTCTACACGCTGGGCCTGGCGGCCATCGTCGTCCCGACGCGCAGCGGCCGGACCGCGCGGCTCGTATCGGCGCATCGCCCACGGGTCCCCGTGCTGGCGGTATCGACGCGGATCGAGACCGTGCGGCGCCTTCAGCTGCTGTTCGGCGTGCGCTGCGAGCTCGCCGACGAGTGGGAGGGCCTGACCGTGCTCCTCGACGACTGCGCCCGCATGGCCCGGGAGTCCGGGGTCGCCGAGTCCGGTGACCTGATCGGGATCACCGCCGGCCTTCCACAGCAGGAGCTGGGCACGAACCTCTTCGAGATCCACCGCGTCCCTTGAGCCCGGTGGTCCTGCGGGCCCCGGCGCCGCTGGCGCTGATGGGCCTGATCTTCTTCCTCTCCGCCCAGTCGGATCCCGGGGCCGACATCGGGTGGGTCGGCCAGATCCTCGCCCACGCGGGCGAGTACCTCCTCCTGACGGTGCTCTGGGCGTGGGCGCTGGCCCCGGTCCTCGGCAGGCGCGCGCTCGTGGCCGCCGCGCTGATCTCGCTCGCCTACGCCGTGACCGACGAGATCCACCAGGGCTACGTGCCCGGACGGGACTCCGACCCGCTCGACATCGTCGTCGACGCCGCCGGGATCGCCCTGGGGTGCCTCGTCGTCAGCCGGATGTGGACTCGAGCAGGGCCGCGTCGGCCTCCGACATCCCCGCGATCGGATCCCCGTCCCAGCTGAGGTCGCCCGCCATCGCCACGAACAGCTCGGCGTGCTCGGAGTGCTTGAGGCGCTCCGATCGCACCAGCGCGAGGAACGAGTAGAGGTTGGGCAGTGCGTCGTGCCAGCCGCGGTCGGAGCCGCTGATGTGGAGGAGGTCGTGGAAGGTCGACGGCGCCTCGCGCAGGCCGTCGGCGAACATGCCGCCGAAAACCGCGAGGTCGAGTTGGATCTCCTCGCCCGCAGGGACCGTCTGGCAGTCGGCGCCGGGTTCCAGCAGGCCCCGCGCGATCTGCGGGGAGCTCATCAACAGCGCGCCGTCCGTCGCGCGCGGGTTGCACTCGACGAGGTAGGGGCCGTCGGGCGAGTCGATGAAGTCGAACGACACCTGGCCGGTGTAGGAGGTCCGGCCGGCGATCTCCTCGACGATCTCGAGGGTGGGGGCGCCCTCGATCGCACGGAACTGGATCCCGGTCGAGTGATGCCACTGGCGCGGGATCGCGTAGGCGCAGTGGGCGGTGACCCTGCCCTGCGTGTACGGCGCTGTAGGTGCAGAACGTGTCGCCCTCGATGAACTCCTGGACGAGCCAGGGGTTGGTCTCGGTCGGGTGGCAGGCCTCGAGCGGGGTCTTGCCGGCGAGCGGCCCCGCGTTGGTGAGCAGCGACACCCCGCCCCGTGAGAACGCGGCCCGGGCGAAGTACTGCGGGAAGCGCTCCAGCGCCCCGGCCAGCTCCTCGTCCGAGTGGGCGATCACGGTCTGCGCCATGGGCAGGCCGAGCCCGGTGGCGAATCGCTCGAAGCTCTCCTTGTCGTGCAGCGGCAGGAGCGTGGCGAACGGAGAGAAGAAGGGGGTCGCGACCTGCGCCAGGCGCTCCCACTGGGTCGAGAGGTAGAAGACCTCCTCGAACGCCGGCAGGATCACGTCGACGCCGTTCTCGGTGGCGATGCGCTCGACGTCCGCGACGAACTCCTCGGTCGCGTCCCGGGGAGAGGCGGTCACGAAATGCTCGGTGACGTAACGCGAGTGGCTCCCCGGCGCGACCTCCCAGGCATCGGACGCGAGCACCTCGTGCCCCTCCTCAGCGAGCTTGCGGATGATGGCGAGCGCGAACGGCATCCGCGAGCCGGTGACCAGGGCCCTCATGCCGGCTCAGCCGTCCTTCCCGGGCAGCCCGAAGTCGCCGAACGGCTCGTCGCGCTCGCGGACGGCCTGCTTGAAGCCGGCCTCGGCGGCGCGCTGCTGAAACGCGAAGCCCTCCGGCGTGTGGCGGGCGATCCCGTCCATCAGCGTGCTGAGCGCCTGGGTCTGGAGCAGGCCCGCGGAGAGCAGCGCCTGGTTCGCCTGGAGCTTGTGCATGACCAGCTGGTTCACCGGCACCCGGGCGACCCGCTCGAGCAGCTCCTCGAAGACGCGGTCCACCTCCGCGGCCGGGGCAGCCTCGGTCGCGAGACCCCACTCGAGCGCCTGGGCGCCCGTCAGCGAGTCGCCCGTGAGGAGCAGGCGCTTGGCCCGGGCCGGCCCCAGCCGGTGCACCCATAGCGCCGTCGTCGGCACGCCCCACACGCGCGCCGGCGGATAGCCGATCTTGGCGTCCTCGGCGACGACCAGGAGGTCCGAGCAGAGCGCCATGTCGGTCCCGCCCGCGACGCAGTAGCCGTGGACCTTGCAGACCACCGGCTTCTCGGAGAAGAACAGGCTCATGAATCCGCGGACGTTGCGCGACATCATCTGGTAGTCGACGACCGGGTCCCAGGTGCCCGGACGGGTCGTGGTTTCGGGCCATGACCATTGGGTCGAGGGGCGAACCCTCCGGGCGCCTCGGCGCCGAACTCTCCGACGCCCATGCCCTCGGCCGAGGCCACCAGGTCGTAGCCGCCGCAGAACCCCGAGCCGTTGCCCGCGAGCGCGATCACGTGGACCTCGGGGTCGAGGTTCGCCCGCTCGACGCAGGCGGCCAGCTCGCGCGGCATCTCGAGCGTGATCCCGTTGCCGCGCTCGGGCCGGTCGAGCGTGATCCGGGCGAACCGCCCGTCGCGCTCGTAGGTCAGCGTCTGGAGGTCGTCGCCGGCGGCCACTGCGGTTGCACGCTACCGCCCCTCAGCCGGAGCCGTTGACGCGGCTGATCAACTCGTTGAGCGCCTTGAGCTCCTCGGCCAGCGCCCGGCGCCCGGCCTTCGGTCGCCGAGACCCACGTCCGGGGCCGCCGGCCCTCGAACCCCTTCTCGACCGCCACCAGCCCCGCCTCCTCGAGCACCTGGATGTGACGCGAGAGGTTGCCGTCGGAGAGGTCGAGGGCGTCGCGCAGGTAGGAGAAGTCGGCGCGCTTGGCCTCCTCGAGCACGGCGAGGATCCCCAGCCGCACCCGCTGATGGACGGTGTCGTCGAGCCTCAGGGAGGGGTGCGTCATCGGCCCCGGGCGCGCAGCACAAGGCCACCGGCAAGCAGGATCGCGCCGCCGAGCACTGCGGCCCACGCGGCGGGCTGCGCCGGGTCCAGGGCCTGGAGAGCGGCTGCCGTCACCAGCAGCGCCACGCCTATCCCCGCGTCCACCGGGCTCGACTCCAGGGCGCCGATCGCGAGCAGGCCGGCTCCGATCGGGAACATCCACCCTGCCTCCGAGAACTCCTCAGGCGCAACCCAGCCGACGAGGATCGCTCCGAGCACCATCGCCGCGACGATCCCCGCGAGGACGTATTCCTGGCGGTCCACCAGGCCGACCTGCAGCTCGTGCCGGCGGTAGAAGAGCCAGGTGATGGCCAGGCCCACCGGGCCGGCCACGAGCCAGAAGATCCCCTCCGCACCGCCCTCACCGATCTGGGTAAAGGGCGCGCTCAGCATCGTCAGGGCGCCGAAGACCAGGTATGGGACCCAGCCCGGGTCGAGCCTCTCCCGGGCCTCGCCTCGCACCCGCTCGACCTCGCTGAGCATCGATGTGGCGGTCGCGCTCTCGTTCATGTCCTCCTCCTTCAGGGAGTCACTTTGCATCGCAAAGCCACTGTATCACAGACTACTTTGCACTGCAAAGCCCGCCCGGAGGAAGGGTCCTGTCCTGCTGTTGCCCTGGAACAGCTATCCAGGACACTTCAGGGTGACGGCCGGGGAGGGAAGGCGCGTGCAGCCGAGCCGCACGAAGAAGGGCTAGCCCTAGGTTTCCGTCCTCCTGCCCTCCCAGGTGACAACTCCCGAGTCACAGCCGAGTGGCTCGAACGTGAAGCGCGCGGTGCCGGAGACCTTCTTGCCGTCAAACTTGCCCTTCACGTAGCCGTAGACCTCGTCCACGTCGTTGAACTTGCCGCTGGGCTTGACCTTGGCTTGGACCTGCCACTCGAAGAACGCGTCGCACGGCGCCTCGCCGCGGTCGCCTTCGACAAAGCCCCTGACCTTGGTCTTCTTCCTGTTGACCTCGAGCAGCAGTGGATACGGGTCACCTCCGCTGTCGAGCTGAGACGTCGTGCCGCTGTAGGTCCCCGACTTGAAGCCCGCGAGTGCGGGGACAACCGCAATCGCGAGCGCCGCTGCCGCGACGAGCACGAACACTCCCCACCTCGTTCGCCTGCATCCTTGCCTGGGGAACATCATCGTCCACCCCCTCCTCGGTCTTGCCGGTTATGTGGTTCGGCGGCTGACCCCAACATACCCCTTGCCGAGCCGATTGGCCAGCGAAATTGCGCACGGACGGCACCGGCGAGGTCAGGCTGCGGGCAGAACCTCGTAGCCACCGCCGGCAGGCAGCCGAGCGTCGGCGGTGACCAGCGCCCTGCTAGTTGGCGTTACTGCTCGAGCTGATCGAAGGTGCAGCTCGCCGGGTCCTTGTCGTCGCGCCAGCGCACGATCTTCGAGCCGTGGCGGATGCGTCCGGCGGCGACGTGGTCGAAGGTGACCTCCACCACCAGCTCCGGCCGCACGTTGATCCACTCCAGCTCGCGGTCGGCAGCCCAGCGGCTGGGGTCGGCCGACCCTCGCTCGCCGGTCTCGTATGGGGCCAGGAACTCGACCAGCTCGCGCTTCTCCTTTGCCTTCAGGCCCGACGTGTGGCCGACGACGCGGAGCTCGCCGCCGTCGTAGAGGCCGAGTATCAGCGAGCCGACCGTGCCCTCCTCCTTGCCCGGCCGCCAGCCGACGACGACGGCAGTCGGCGGTGCGAAGACGCTTCACCTTGACCATCCCCTTGCGCTCGCCGGGCCGGTAGGGGGCCTCGAGCTGCTTCGCGATCACGCCCTCGCCGGAGGCCAGCCAGCCCTCGGCGCCGCCGGCCGGGTCGGGGTCGATCGGCGTCAGCTCGGCCGAGCCCGGGTCGTCGGCGCCCTCGACCAGCTCGGCCAGGCGCTCGCGGCGCTCCGAGAAGGGTGCCTTCAGCAGCTTCTCGCCGCCCGTGGCCAGCAGGTCGAAGGCGCGGTAGATCGCCGGGGTCTCCTCGGCGAGCATGTTGATCCGCGACTCGGCCGGGTGGATCCGGTTCTGGAGCGCATCGAAGACCTCGGCCCCGTCCTCCCCGAGGATCACGAGCTCGCCGTCGGCGACGTACCGCCCGGCCGGGAAGCGGAGCTCGGGGAAGTAGCGGGCGAGCGGCTTGCCGTTTCGCGACTGGACGAACACGTCGTCCCCGTCGACGAACACCACGGCGCGGAACCCGTCGTACTTCGGCTCGTACGTCCACTCCTCGCCCTCGGGCAGCGCCTTCCGCGACAGCGCGAGCTGGGGCTTGACGGGCGGCTTCAGGGGCAGGGCCACCCTGCGATCGTAGTCAGCCCGGGAGCCCGCCTACGCGAGCAGCTTCGCCTTGGCCCGCTCGATCCCCGTCGGGCCAGCGCTCAGCGCAGGCGGGAGGGCTCGGGCGGGGCCGGGTCGCGGCCGACGATGCCCACGGTGCGCTCGTAGGAGGCCTCGAGCGAGGCGGCGTCGGCCTCCCCGTCCGCGTAGGCGTCGCCCACCGGGAGCACCCGGTAGTCGGAGTGGTCGGTCCAGGTGGGGACGTAGCGCGCGCCGGTCACCCGGGCGCCCTCCCCGTCGACGACCAGGTCGAGCAGGGCGATGTAGCCGTCCTGGCTTTCGGCAGCCAGGCCGAAGTCGGCGCCCTGGTTGGAGATCAGGTTGCCCTCGCTGAAGACGACCGTCTTGCCGCGCGACCTCACGGATCGGCTGGGCGATGTGCGGGCCCTGACCGACGATCGCGGTGATCGCAGGCTCTCGCGCCAGCCGCTTCACGATCAGTCCTCCTGTGCGGCGTTCGGCTCGGACACGTACTCGGGCACGACTTCCGAGGACCAGTGGATGTTGACCACCACCGCGTCGGCGCCGGCCTTGCGAGCGCGCTTGGCGTCCTCGATGATCTGCTCCGGCTCGAGCAGGTTGACCAGGTGCGGCTCCGGGACGGGGATGCCGTTGGTGTCGGTCGTGTAGGAGAGCAGCCCGACCCGGGCGCCGCCCGACTCCAGGATCAGCGGCTTGCTGGCCTCTCGCTCCGACGTCGCGGTGCCGGTGTGCTTTACGCCCGCGCGGTCGAGCGCCTCGATCGTCTCCCCCACCCCCTCCTCCCCCTGGTCGAGGACGTGGTTGGAGGCGGTGGAGCAGGCGTCCCAGCCCGTGGCCGCGATCCCCTCGGCGAGCGAGGGCGGGGTGTTGAAGATCGGGTAGCTGGTCGGAGGATCCGGCGTCATCGGCGTCTCGACGTGGCAGAACGCGAGGTCCGCGTCGGCGACGTAGGGCGCGATCTCCGCCAGCATCGGCTCGAAGTCGTAGCGCTCCCCGCCGCCCAGCTCCAGCGCCCGGGCGAAGAGCGGCGTGTGGATGAGCAGGTCCCCGCTGAAGGAGAGCGTCAGCTCGACCGGGTTCTCCGCGAGCTCGGCCCGGTGGACCTCGGCGGCCGTGAACTGCGGCGGTGAGCCCTCCTCGCCGCAGGAGCGGATCGCGAACAGGAAGACGAGCAGCAGCACGCCCAGGGCGAGGACGGCCGCAAGCCGCCGGCGGCGGTACACGGCAGGCGTGGGGGTGCGTCGCACGTGTGGGTCGCGCGGGGAGCTCACTCCCCGGATTCAAGCAGCGGGGCTCGGGTACGCTGCGCCCGTGGAGGCCGCCACCGAGCCCGAGGCCGAAGAGCAGCCCGAGCGCGCGGCCTCGTCGTTCGCGAAATCACTGTTCATGGGCGAGATCCACGAGGACATGGTGTTCCCGTGGCCGGCGCCCGACGCCGAGGAGCAGGAGCGGGTTCGCCGGCTCAACGCGGCCGCCCGCGAGATCGGCTCCCGCATGGACCACCGCAAGATCGAGGAGGACCGCTGGATCGGCGACAAGCGTCATCCGCGAGCTGGGGGACGCCGGCCTCTGCGGACTGTACGTCGACGAGCGCTACGGCGGGCAGGGGCTGTCGCAGACCGGCTACGCCCGCGTCTTCGAGACGTTGGCCCAGATCGACGCCACGCTCTCGATCGTGCTCGGGGTCCACCAGTCGATCGGCTTCAAGGGGATCGCCCTGTTCGGCAGCGACGAGCAGAAGGAGCGCTGGCTCCCCGACCTGGCCTCGGGGCGCAAGCTGGCGGGCTTCGCGCTCACCGAGCCCGAGGCCGGCTCCGACGCCTACAACATCCAGTCGCGCGCCGTGCTGCAACCGGACGGCTCGTACCTGCTCAACGGCGAGAAGCGCTACATCGGGAACGGCTCGAAGGGCGAGGTCTTCACCGCGTTCGCCCGCTGCGAGGTCGACGGCAAGGATCGCCACATCGCGCTCATCCTCGAGAAGGGGATGAAGGGGTTCGAGGTGGGCGAGCGCTTCGACACTATGGGCCTGCGGGGCAACGACCTGCGTCGGCTCTACTTCAAGGACGTCAAGGTCCCCGCCGAGAACGTCCTGGGCGAGCCCGGCGATGGCTTCAGGATCGCGAATGCAGATCCTCAACAACGGGCGCATCGGCCTCGGCACCGGGTCGGTGGGCGCGACCAAGAAGCTGCTCGACCTCTCGATCGACCACGTCAAGGAGCGGCGGCAGTTCGGTCAGCCGCTGGCCGACTTCGAGCTGGTTCAGGACAAGATCGGCTGGATGGTCTCGAACCTGTTCGCGCTCGAGTCGATGTGCTATCTCACCTGCGGCCTGGTGGACGCGGGGGTGGAGGACTACTCGCTGGAGTCCGCGATCTGCAAGGTGTCCGGGACCGAGTTCCTCTGGTACACGGCGAACCGGGCGATGCAGCTCAAGGGCGGCGCCGGCTACATGAAGGACGAGCCCTACGAGAAGGTGCTGCGCGACATTCGCATCTTCCCGATCTTCGAGGGGGCGAACGACGTCATGCGCGCGTTCGTCGCGCTGTCGGGGATGAAGCCCGTCGGGGAGAAGCTCTCGGAGCTGGGCGAGATCGGGCTGGGCGACCCGATCGGCTCGATCGGCGTCCTCGCCGAGTACGTCGGCAGGCGAATCCAGCGCCAGGTCCGCCCCGAGCGGATCACCAAGGCGCACCCGGAGCTGGGCACGCATGCCGAGTCGGTCTCCGAGCAGGTGCAGGAGCTGCGAGGCGTCAGCGAGTCGCTGCTGCGCGAGCACCGCAAGGACGTGATGCACCGCCAGTTCCAGCAGAAGCGGATCTACGCCGCGATCTCGGACATCTTCGCCCAGGTGGCGGTGCTCTCGCGCGTCACCCAGATCTTCGAGGACCAGGGGGTGGAGCCCTCCGGACAGGAGCGCTTCATCGCCGACACCTTCTGCAGCCGGGCCGCCCGGCGGGTGCAGGCGTCGTTCCGGCAGATCGAGTCGAACGACGACGAGCGGATGATGGCCATCGCCAAGCTCGCCTACAAGCGCGGCGAATACGGCTACGCCCTGTTCGAGGACTGAGCGGGCCGCTGCAAACCTTCGCCTGACGCTCGCCTGCAGGGCCGGCCCGCCGGGAGTAGTGTGGGGCGGAACGGGGAGACGCCCACGGAAGGAGCCTCATGCCCGCTGCGACGCTGCCGCGGAGGATCTTCGCCCAGGCCTCGCCGACGTCGGTCGGCGGGACCTCGATGTTCTCCGGCTCGAAGGCGATCACGACCAAGTCCGTCGCCGAGTTCCGGTCCGACCCGCGGGTTGTCACCCGCGCCAAGGACCGGCTGCGCCGGGCCGGGTTCGACGTGCTCGCGTCGAACCAGCTCACGATCAACATCGCCGGCTCGGCCACGACCTACCAGCGCGCCTTCGGGCGCAGCCTGCGCGCCGTAGAGCGCGAGGTCCTCAAGGAGCGCCGCGAGCGCGGCCCGGTGACCTTCATCGAGGTCGAGGAGACGCCGGTGCCGGGCCTGATCGACACCTCTGAGAGCGCCCTCGCCGACGTCGTCGAGGGCGTGGCGATCGAGGAGCCGGCCGTCTACTACGCCGCGCCCAGGGCGAAGCCGTTCCCGCCCAAGGTCGACTACTGGCACCTCGAGGTGCCGGGTGATGTCTCGCTGGCGCTTAACGCCGACGTCGTCCACCGCGACGGGATCACCGGCAGCGGCGTCAAGGTGGTGATGTCGGACACCGGCTGGTTCCGGCACCCGTTCTTCGAGAGGCGGGGCTACCGCGCCACGGATGCGCTGCTCGGCCCCGGCGCCGTCCAGGCCGACCACGACGAGGTCGGCCACGGGACCGGGGAGTCGGCGAACGCGTTCGCCGCCGCTCCCGACATCGAGTTCAGGATGGTCAAGAACGGCCACGTCAACCTCACCGGGGGCTTCAACGCGGCCGTCGGGCTGGCCCCCGACATCATCAGCTGCTCCTGGGGCTACGACATCCGAAACGGCCCGCTCCCGGCGGCGAACCAGGCGCTCGCCGCCTCCGTCGCGCAGGCCGTCGCCGACGGGATCGTGGTCGTGTTCTCCGCCGGCAACGGGCACTACGGGTTCCCCGGCCAGCACCCCGACGTGATCTCGGCCGGCGGCACCTACATGGACCAGAACGGGAAGCTGCGCGCCTCGAACTACTCCAGCGGGTTCGAGAGCAGGATCTACTCCGGCCGCAAGGTCCCGGACGTCTGCGGCCTCGTCGGCCAGGTGCCCGCGGCGGCGTACATCATGCTGCCGCTCGAGCCCGGCGACGAGATCGACGCGACGTCCTACGGCGGCAACCACCCGCAGCGAGACGAGACCAAGCGCGACGACGGCTGGGCAGCGTTCTCGGGGACCTCGGCGGCGGCGCCGCAGATCGCCGGGCGTCTGCGCGCTGATCAAGGAGGCCTGCCCGGCGCTCTCGCCCCGCCGACGTCGAGGGACATCCTCAAGCGGACGGCGCGCGACGTCACGGAGGGCACGAACGCCCACCGCGAGCAGGCGAGGGCCGGTCGCGACCTCGCGACCGGCGCCGGCCTCGTCGACGCGGAGGCGGCGGTGCGCTCGGCGAAACGCCGCTGCGGCCCTAGATGGCGGACGACGGGGTCCTCTCGGCGCAGGTCATCCTGAGCGACGCTGAGGCGGCGCCCGCCGTCGCCGAGTTCTTTGCGTCGGCCGGGTTCGAGACCGGGCCGTTCGTGGGGACGAGCTTCGCGATCAGCGGTCCCCGCGAGCGCTTCGAGGAGACGCTCGGCCCGCCGGCCGCGTCGGACCTCGCCGAGGCGCGGCCGGTCGAGCTGCCGCCCGCCGGGCTTCCGGACGACGTCGCCGGCCCGATCGAGGCGATCGCGGTCGGCGGCCCGCCCGACTTCGGCGCCCCCTGACCGGCGTCAGCCGGGGCCGGCTCGCGAGGCCCGCCACTCGCGAAAGCGCGCGACGCCCTTCTGGATCCGGGCCGCGAAGAGCCAGACGAGCGCGCCACCCGTGATCAACAGCACGACGGTGAGGGCCGCCGCAAGCACCGGCGCCTCGAGCGCGAAGACGACCACCAGCGCCACCGTCGCGTCCTCCGCGAGGCTGACGATGATGTTCGACGCCGGCTCCGGCGACATGTTGATCCCCAGGCGCAGGCCGGCCTTCACCGAGTGGCTCGCGAGCGCCACGGCGCCGGTGCCGCCCGTGGCCGCGACCTCGTCGAACCCGCTGAGGTCGGCCTCGGTGCCGAACGCCGACCCGATCCAGCCCCCGATCACCGGCCTGACGATCGTGTGCACGGTGTCCCAGGCCGAGTCGAGGAGCGGCACCTTGTCGGTGACGAACTCGATCGCGAACATGACGGCCGAGAGGACGATGACCGGGTCGCTCTGGAGCGCATCCGGAACCTCCCCCACCCCGGCGCGCCCGAGGATCCCGAGTAGCGCCAGGGTCCCGTAGGCGTTGACGCCCGATGCCCAGCCGGTCGAGAGCAGCGTCGCGCCGAGGTCCAAGGCGGCTCAGCGGGCGGTGAGCCCGAACCGCAGCCCCCCGGTCCGCATCAGCCGACGCGCTCCACGACCATCGCCTCGCCCTGGCCACCGGCGACGCACATCGTCTCCAGGCCGACCTCGTGGTCGTCGGTCTCCATCGCGTTCAGGAGCGTGGTCATGATCCGGGCGCCGGTCATCCCGAACGGGTGGCCCAGGGCGATCGCCCCGCCGTGCGTGTTGAGCTTCTCGAGCGGGATGTCGCACTCGTCCATGATCGGGATCACCTGAGCGGCGAAGGCCTCGTTGAGCTCGACGGTGCCGATGTCGGACATCGACATCCCGGTGCGGTCGAGGACCTTCTTGATCGCGCCGATCGGCGCGACGCCCATGTACTCGGGCTCGTTGCCCCAGGTCGCGGCGCTCAAGATCCGGGCGCGCGGCGTCAGCCCCAGCTCCTTGGCCTTGGTGTCGGACATGACCAGCACCGCGGCGGCGCCGTCGTTCAGCGGGCAGGAGTTGCCGGCGGTGATGCCGCCGCCTCCGAACGCCTCGGGAAGCTCCGCGAGCTTTTCGAGCGTCGATGAGGCGCGCGGGCCGTCGTCCTTGGCGACCTCGTTGCCCTCGTGATCGGCCACGGGCACGATCTCCCGGTCGAAGAAACCATCCTCCTGGGAGGCAACGGCGAGCTCCTGCGAGCGCTGGGCGTACTTGTCCATGTCCGCCCGGGACACCTCGTACTGGTTGGCGACGTTCACGGCCGTGAGGCCCATCTCGATATAGGCGTTGGGCGTGCCGTCGTTGCCCTGGAGCTTCGAGTTCTGGTCCGCGGCCCCTGCGGGCTCGGTGCGCTCGTTGTAGCGGGAGACCCACTCGACGCCGGCCGCGATGTATGCGTCGCCCTCGCCGTTCTTGATCGCATTGGCCGCGTGGCGGATCGCGTCGAGCGACGACGCGCAGTAACGGGAGATCGTCGTGCCCGTGGTCTCCTGGGTGAGCTGCTCGGACAGCAGCACGATGATCCGGGCGATGTTGAACGCCTGCAGGCCCTGCGGCATGCCGCATCCGCAGTAGACGTCCTCGATCAGCGCCGGGTCGACGTCGGGGTTGCGCTCCAGGAGCTGGTCGACGACGTAGGCGGCGGTCTCGTCCGGGCGCAGCTGGGCGAGCGAGCCCTTGAATGCGCGCCCGATGGGGCTTCGGACGGCGTCGACGATCACGGCTTCAGGCATCTGGGGTGTCTCCTTGGGGTGTTGGGAAGAGCGGGGCGAACAGTAGTCGGCGCGCCGAGCACGCGGCGAACTACCCTTCCGGGCGTGAGCGACGAGGCACAGGCCACCGAGACCCAGCTTCCCCCGACCGAGTCGCCGAGATGCGCGACGCGGGCGAGATCGAGCTGATCGACGTGCGCATGGACTACGAGTGGGAGGCGGGGCGGCTGGCGGGCGCCCGCCACGTCGAGGTGAACGAGCTGACCGCGACCGCCGGCTCGATCCAGAAGGACCGGGCCGTCGTCTTCTACTGCCGCGGGGGCAACCGCTCCGGCATGGCCGCACAGGCCTTCCGGGAGGCCGGCTGGGACGCCTACAACATGGCCGGGGGCATCAGCGCCTGGGCCGAGGCCGGCCTGCCGCTGGAGCCGGAGGACGGCACCGTCGCAGAGGGCCGCCCACCCGAAGCCTGAGCGCCGCCACCCCGCCCCGCTCCCGCTACGCTGCCCCGCCGTGGAAGCCACCCCGCCCAAGGAGCCGTTCAACCCCGACACGGGGGAGCAGGAGCAGCCCGACCAGCCCGGCCCCAAGACGGCCGAGCAGGCCGGGATCGCCACGCACGCGACCGACCCGCACGAGCGGATCGACGGTCTTCGCGCCTGGATCGCGCAGGTCGACCGCAAGCTGGGAGTCCGCACCTACGCCTTCGCGGCCGCTTGCGTACTGGCGCTGGCGGCGGCCGCCGTGGCGATCGTGTTCGCCCTGCAGCTCCAGGAGGACTCGGCGACCAAGGGCGACCTCGACGCCCTCCGCGACGAACTGGGGCTGGTGGAGGAGCAGGCGTCGGAGGCCGCCACCGACGAGGTCGAGGCGCTCGGCGACAGGCTCGACGCCCTCGAGAGCGAGGTCGCGGACCTCCGCGACCAGCAGGACACGACGAGCGACGAGCTGAGCGTCGTTCAGGACGACATCGACGACCTGCGCACCGAGATCTCGAACATCGACACGTCCTCGTCCAACACGGACTCCACGGACTCCTCGGACGGCGGCACCGGCGGCGTCTCGCCGTAGCCAGGGCTTCAAACGGGCCTTCGTCGTCACCCATGGCGGCGGCCGAGCGCGGCGCGCGCTCGGCCAGGCACGGAAGCCAAACGTGGACCGCTTGTGCGAATCCGCACCACTCACGCTTGCGTGCGTCCGCCGCAGGCTCTACGGTCGCCTGCGATGGCCGGGGTTTGGCCATCTAGGGTTCAGTCACCGAGCACCGAGAGGAGTGCGTGCAAATGCCCGAGGGCTACTGCGTGAAGGAACGGAAGAAGGTCGAGATCAAGGACCCACAGCAGGTGACCATGAAGAACGGTCGCCCGGCGATTCAGGGCACCTGCCCCGACTGCGGGACCAAGATCTTCAAGATCGGCAAGCTGGAGGCGTAATCCCGCATAGGCATGCGGTTTTCATAGGCCGTGCGCCACTGGTGCGCCAGCTGGTGCGCCAGTCGGCGTTTCGGTTAGCTCCGCGCCGCGCGCGCGGCCTCCTCGGCCCGCCGCCGCTCGGCGCTGAGATAGGCGTCGAGCAGGCTCGCCGCCGCACCCTCCGAGCCGGGCATCAAATGCTCGTAGCTATCGAGCGTGGTGGCAATGCTGGAATGCCCGAGGCTCGCAGCCTAAGGCTCAGGCCGTGCCCATCGCGCCCTAGCGGCTACCTTTGCTCCTGAGATGGAGAGCGGGGAGCATTCCTCAAGAGAGCTAACGGTCTCCGTCAAGGTGCCGTGTCAAGAGTGCGGGGGCCTGGGCTACATCCAGCGGGTAAAAGCGGGCAAGATCGTGGGCGACAAGTCGAAGAAGTGCCGCACCTGCCGGGGGAGGGGTCTCATTCCGGATGACCTGCCTATCTCCCAGCTGCGAGAGCTACTGAAATGACTTCCGCTTAGCAGTTTCGCTAGACCCTCCTAGGCAAGTTGCTGGGAGACCGAGTGAACGGGCACAGGGGGAGGGGGCCGCCCACAGGCGGGACCAGGGGGCGCGGGTCGCATGAGCCTGGGGCGTCATCGCGATACGCCCGGACACTCTGAGGCATCGTTTCTGACCGGCTTCCGTTTACCGCAATTTGCGGTGGGTAGGCGCGTCTACGGGGGAGCCCACGTTACGGAGGATCGTCATCGCCCAGCAGACCAAGAGGGGATCAGGTCGATCCAACGGCCGGACCTCAACCAAGAAGCGAACTTCGCCCAACCGTAACGCTTCAGCGAAGAAGCGCACCTCTTCCACGGCGAACGCCCGCGCGAACCCGCGCAGTTCGCCCAGTGGGAGCACGCCGAAGGACGTCGCCGGCACGCTCAAGACGTCTGCGATCGCCGGAGGAGCAGCGCTGGCGGGCCTTGCCGGCGGAGTCGTGCTGGCCCGGAAGGGGCCCAGGAAAGTCCTCGGCGTGAAGCTCCCGACTGCGGCCCCCGCGCAGACGGCCTCCAAGAATTTGGCTGACGCGGCCAAGCATGTGGGGAGCTTCGGGGAGCGCATAGGCGACCTCGCGACTGAGGTCAGGCTCGTGCGCGAGGGCGTAGCGAATACCCACAAGCGTTCCCCGATCGAGGTCGTCCTCCAGGGCTTGACCTCCCGGGGCCAGAAGTGACCCGCGAGACCGAAAGGACCCGATGACCACGACAACGAAGAGGGACGAGAAGCTCGTCGAACTGCTGAACGGTGCTTATGCGAAGGAGCGCCAGCTCGAGACGGCTCTGCAGTCGCATCTCGAGGTGACCACCAGGGACGACTACGAGAAGGGCCTTCGCAGGCATCTGAAGGAGACCAAGTCTCATGCGTCTGCGGTCGCCAAGCGCATCAAGGGCCTCGGAGGCACGGCGGAGACGGTCTCGGTGCCAGGCCCGGAGGGCGCGACCAAGGCAGCGCAGAGCATCCAGGGCGTGGTCGGCAAGGCCAAGGCCGCGGCGCAGGGTCCGCTGCACGTCGCGCGGGGCGAGGGCGAGCAGGGCAAGATGCTTCACAACGCCAGGGTGCAGTACCGCGAGGAGGCCGAGGAGATCGCGACGTACACCGTCATCGACGCCCTCGCTACCTCCGTCGGCGACAAGCAGACCGCGAAGCTGGCTCGCGACATCCGCCGCGACGAGGAGAGGATGGCGCAGTTTCTCAGCGAGCTGCTACCCCAGCTCGCCACCGATTTCGCCCACGATGAGATCCCGGTCTCCGAGATCGAGGGAGACGCCGACCTGCGTACCTCGAAGGGCTCGGGGCGGACCCGCAGGGCATCGGCACCCAGGAAGTCTGGCGCGCCGTCGACCAAGCGGACGAAGGCTTCCAACAGCCGTGCCAAGCGCGGCTGAGATCGAACCGAGAGGGAGACACAATGGCGCAGACCACAGGTCAGACCAAGTCACGAAAAAAGACGGCCACGACTCGTAGCGGCTCGAAGGCGAAGGCCCCGAACTCGACCAAGAGCTCATCGAAGCGGGCCAGTCCGAAGCGAGCCAGCTCGAACGGCAGTCGGGCAGGTAGCTCGACCAGGCGGTCCAAGTCGAGCAAGCGGGCCGCTCCGCAGAGCCGAAACGGCTCCCAGTCGATCCAGGAGACGGCCGTCGACAAGACCAAGGCCGCAGGGCAGGCCGTTGTCGACGCCGCGTCGAAGGCCAAGGTGCCGCTGATCGCCGGAGGCACGGCGCTCGCGGGGGCCGCGGCCGGCGCGGCGCTCAAGAGCCGAGCTGGGGCCGGCAAGTCGAGGAACCCGCTAAAGCGCATGGGCAACCTCTCGATGCCCAAGGGCGCGCCGAGGCTCGACCTCGACACTGTCAAGGAGGCAGCCGAGCGAGTCAGCGCCTACGGCCAACAGGCGGCGGATATCGCCGCCGCCGTCGAGAAGACGCGCAAGAAGAACGGCTAGCCACCCAGCCTGCGCGTCCCTTACTCCCTGGCTGGGGAGCTGGGCTCCCCCGCCGCTCCGTCCTCCTCCGTTGGCCGGTTGCCGCGCCGCCGGGGCCCGTAGGCGCTCAGCCCGAAGCCCTGACGAAACACGTCAGGGCTTCGGTGCGCTTGGGACGAAAGCGAACATCCCGTTCGTCCATGCCTTTGCGGCGTGTACTGCCCAGCACGCACTAGCTACGGGCTGATCGCCGTCGCCGATTCGCAGACCGGTGAGGCCGCCGAGCTGCGGTTCACGGCTACCGAATAGCTGCTCCGGACAAGAAGGGGCGCTGGCACTGGGCTAACCGAGGCGACCGGGTATGGCCGAGCGACTCTAGTTGCTGGGACCCTCGGTGCCGGTGCGCTCAGGCTCCCGAGCCGGCTCGTAGGTGTTTCGGCCGGCGCGCCGGACGGCGCCGTCGCTAACGGCCTCGCGCAGCGCCAAGCTGAATCGGCCCGGGCCCCAGTAGCGCGCGCCGGTTAGCCGGACGAGCTCGCGGCGCTCGGTCGGACCCTGCTCCCGGAGTGCGTCTGTGATGATCGCGACCTCGCGGTCGAGCGAGGCGAGGTCCGCCTCGGGCGGCCAGGTGCTGAATGGCGACCAGCTTGCGCTGCCCGGCCCGGGTCGGTAGCGCCTCCACCCGGCGCGCTCCTGCGCCTGCCGGCGGCGCCTGCGCTCGGCGCGTTCCTCCTGTTCGCTGGGCGCTCCCTCGGCGGGTCGAGCCTCCTCGTCCTCCCCGACGGCCGTCAGCGGGGCCGCGATGTCCTCCAGGCTTCGCTGTTCGGCGCGGACGCCGAGGATGATCTCGGCGATGCCGCCGATCGCCATCACGGCGGCACCGATCAGGAACCCGATCATCACCTGGGAGGGATCTCCGGTCGAGGCGAGGCGCTCGAAGATCAGCGGCCCCGTGATGCCGCCGATCGCGGTGCCGATCGCGTAGAAGAAGGCGATCGCCAGCGCCCGGACCTCCATGGGGAAGATCTCGCTGACGGTCAGGTAGGCCGAGCTTGCGCCCGCCGAGGCGAAGAAAAACGTCGCCGCGAGCGCCGCCACGAAGCCCCAGTCGCTGAAGCTCTCGCTGTTGAAGAGCAGCGCGACAATGACCAGCAGGACGGCGCTGGCGAGATAGGTGCCGGCGATCATCGGCCGCCGGCCGACGGTGTCGAACAGCCGCCCGAGGAGCAGCGGGCCGAGGAAGTTGCCGATCGCGAAGACGGCGTAGAAGATCCCGACCTTGCCCGACTCCGACCCCCAGGTAGGTGGTCAGGGTAAGGCCGAGGGTGAAGACGACAGCGTTGTAGATGAAGGCCTGACCCACGAACAGCGAGAGGCCGAGGATCCCTCGCTTCGGGTACGTCTTGAACGCGGTCCGGCCGATCACCCGGAACGGGACCGTCTTGCGCTGTTCGACGGTGATCGCGTCGCCCGGCTCCTCGGAGAGCTTCTCGCCCGGTCTCCTCCTGGATCTCGCGCCTCGATCTCGTCGACGATCCGCTCTGCCTCCTCCTCGCGACCGTGGATGAACAGCCATCGCGGGCTCTCGGGCACGTTGCGGCGGATGAACAGGATCGCCGAGGCCGAGCACCGCGCCCAGCCCGAACGCGACCCGCCAGCCGATGTCGGCGGCGAAGATCGCCTCGTTCAAGAACACCAGCGAGAGCAGGGCGCCGCCGGCCGAACCGAGCCAGAATGACCCGTTGATGATCAGGTCGACCCGACCGCGCGCGCGGGCCGGGATCAGCTCGTCGATCGCGGAGTTGATCGCCGCGTACTCGCCGCCGATCCCGGCGCCGGTGAAGAAACGGGCGAGCAGGAAGAACCACGGCGCGAAGCGAGAAAGCCGTCGCGACCGTGGCGACGAGATAGACGCCGAGCGTGATCATGAACAGCTTCTTGCGACCGAAGCGGTCGGTGAGCTGGCCGAAGAAGAGCGCCCCGAGGCAGGCGCCGGCGACGTAGATGAGCCGCCGCCAGACCGATGTCGGCGCTCGGTCAGCTCGATCCCGCTGTCCGGCTCGATCAGCCGGCTCGCAATGAAGCCGACGATCGTCACCTCGAGGCCGTCGAGGATCCAGACCGTCCCGAGGCCGATCACCACGAGCCAGTGAAACCGCGACCAAGGGAGGCGATCGAGTCGCGCCGGGATCCGCGTCTCGACCGTGCCCATGCTCGCGTCCGTGCTCACCGTCGCCCGTCTACCCGGCTGGCTTGATTTGTAACGAATGGCTCCCACGGCAACCCGACGCACGCTGCGCCACAATCAGCGCATGATCGGTTGCCGCCTGCTGGGGCACCGCTGGCGCTTTCGTGCCGAGGGAAAGATCCTGCGCTGGGAGTGCGAGCGCGGGTGTGGCGCTGGTGACGAGAAGATCTACGACTCCCCCGAGCGTGCCAGCGGCTACGCGCGCCACTTCAACCGCAGGGACTCGTCCTCGCTCGGGACGCGATTCCCGATCCCGCTGCCTCGACGGGTCTCCAAGAGGCGACGCGAGGACGATCAAGCCTAGCTGCGCCTGCTCACGCGCGTGAGAGCGGACGTCTCGGCGGCCAGCACGCATGAAAGCGGCCCGACAGGCAAGTGCGCTACTGCGGAGGAGCCAGAAGATCGTCGGGCTGGTGAAGGGTCGACTGACCGGGCAGGAGACCCGCTCGAAACATGGAACCTCTCGGAATGTCGAGCGGGCGTCAAGGCGAGTCGAACGAAGACGCGTCGGAGCGGTTCGACCGCGAGCTGATCGAGCTCCTGAACGAGCTTCGAGTCGCCCTGCCCGGTGTCCAGGTCCTGTTCGCGTTCCTGCTGACGGTGCCGTTCAGCGCGGGGTTCGTTCAGACCACAGAGTTTCAGCGCAATCTCTTGTTCGGGGTGCTTGCGGCGACCGCGATCTCGGCTGCCCTCCTGATCGCTCCATCCGCGTGGCATCGCCTCCGCTTCCGCCAGAAGGACAAGGAGCTGATCCTGTCGATGGCCAATCGGATCACGATCGCGGGACTGGGTTTCCTCGCCCTAGCGATGGTCGGCGCAGTGATGCTGATCGCGAACTACGCCTTCAGCGAGGCGCTCACGGTCGTCTCAGGCATCGCCGCCTTTCTCGTCTTCGGTGGCCTCTGGTACGGGCTGCCGCTCGCCCGCATCGCAGAACAGTCCGACTAGCCAACCAGCCGTGCCTTCGCTGCGGCGGAACCAGGAAAGGAGTCCGGATGTCAATCGTGACCATCTTGATCATCGTCGTGCTCGTGTTGCTTGCGATCTACCTCTTCCAGCGAGTGCGTTAGAGGCCCCTTCTTCATCGGGGTTTTTCTCACAGCGAGCCAGGCGGCGATATTCGTACGGCGGCCCCTCAGTTTCCGACCCTCCCCCCGGCCGCGCGGGATACTGCGGGGGCGATGTCCGACCGAGATGAGGAGAGCATCCGAAGCCTGCGTCGAGCCTACGAGGCGTTCAGTCGCGGCGACTTCGATGCCGCGATAGAGATAGCCCATCCCGAGGTCGAGTTCATCCCGCCGGGGGGACAGTCGCCTATCAGGGGAGCGGGGGCATTTCGGGCGTGGATGGAGCCGGACGCGCTCGAGGAGCAGCGGATCGAGCCGCTCGAGTTCCGCACCAACGGCAACAGGATTCTGATCAGGCAAAACATTCGCGCCCGTGGAGCGACTAGCGGCATCGAGTTGGACTTCGAGGCTTGGGTCGTCTGGACCCTGGACGACGACGGCTGGGTGACGCGGGTGGAGGGCTTCCTCCCTCATCAGGAGAGCGCCGCCCTCGAAGCCGCCGGGCTGCGGGAGTAGGGGATGTCGGAGGAGAACGTGGAGGCCACGCGGAGGAGCATCGAGGCCTACCGCCGCGGCGACTACGCGGGGGCCTCGGCGCACCTTGCTCCCGATGTCGTCTGGGCTGTCGGCCAGGAACTCCCAGCCCACGGCCCGGCTGCGGTCCAGGAGATGTGGAAGCGCTGGGACGGTGAGTGGGATCAGCTCGAGACCGTCATCGAAGAGGTCATCGACGCCGGGGACGCGGTGATCATGGCCGTCCGCTACCGGGGTCGCGGCCGAGCCAGCGGGGTGGAGGTCAACGACCGCCTGTTTGAAGTCCACACCTTCCGTGACGGCCAATGCATTCGCAAGGTCGACTTCCGCGAGCGGGCGGACGCCCTCGAAGCCGCCGGGCTGCGGGAGTAGGGCGGTCACAGGCCTCAGAACGTCCCCGTTGGTGGCAGCCCCACCGTGAGGTGCATAACTAGGTCCGGAAAGTCATCCAGAGTCGGGTCAGCCCCGAGCTGGCCGCCCGGCTCCGAGCCCTGAAGCGGGCGACGGAAGCGCGGCCTGTCCGCAAGCTCGTTCTCAGAGGCCTTCAAAGCGGCTGAATCCGGCATGCAGGCGATGAACGCTCACATCTCCGTCCCCCAGCGACGCTGCCTTGTCGTGCAACTGCCTCAGCGCTTTCTCGCTCGGCTCGCCATAGATACGGATAGATGACAGCGTGATGAGGTCCGCCAATCCTCGAAACACGGGTCCGGCCACGTCCAGGTGGTACTCGAGGGACGCGGAATCAATATGGATGTGTACGACGGTCATCTGGCTGCCGTCGTCGCCGAGGTAGATGTTGTACGCGATCAGCTGGGGCTCATTGGCATCAACGAACTCGACCAGCTCCCTGATGCCGCCTCTTAACTCCTCGAGAGCTCCCTCGCGCACCTCCGATGTGTCGACGTATACAAGCGGCCCGGACATATCACCCACCCCGTTGGTTAGGTCTGGTGGGATCAGTCTCCCAGTTCGCGAGTGACGGCCCGCGCCAGCCGTGCGCCAGTCAGCGCCCCGCCCAGGCGGCTCTTAGCGGCTGTCAGCGGCTAAGAAACCGCATGAACAAGCGGAATCCCGCTCAGAAGGCCATGCGCGGCATATCTTCAAGATCGGCAAGCTGGAGGGCTAGCCGCTAGCAACCTCGGGCGGCCGCCGGCCCGGCGCGGTCGGCGGCACCCGCTGCGCGAGCCCGGGGCAGGTCAGACCGTCGCCAGGCCCGACTGGCGGCGGCCGTACAGATAGCCGATCAGGGTCTCGACCACGGCCGCGTCGAACTGGGTTCCGGCGTGGGCGTTCAGCTCGGCCATCGCGTCGTTGTGCGACATCGCCTTGCGGTACGGACGATCCGAGACCATCGCGTGGTAGGCGTCGCAGGCGAGGATGATGCGGGCGCCGATCGGGATCTCCTCGCCGGCCAGTCCGTCGGGGTAGCCGGCCCCGTCCACACGCTCGTGCTCGTGGCGGACGATGCGTGCGATGGGCCCCAGGCCGGGCATCGCCCGCATGATCCGCTCCCCGATCACCGGGTGCTGGCGCATGATCTCCCACTCGCGGTCGTCGAGCGGCCCCGGCTTGTGCAGGATCTCGTCGGGCACGCCGATCTTGCCGATGTCGTGCAGCAGGGCGGCCATCCGGATCTGCTCCACGTCCTCGGGCGGCAGCGCCAGCGCCTCGGCGACCCGGGCCGTCAGGTCGACGACGGACTCCGAGTGCTCGCCCGTGTAGCGGTCGCGCTCTTCCAGCGCCGCGGCCAGCGCCGCAGCCACGTCGGCATTGCCCGCCTCGACCTCGGCTGGGGTGATCTCGCCGCTGAAGACCGCCACCCGGCCGCCGCCGGCCTGGCGCGCGCGGTCGAGCGCTGCCCCGGCCGCGGCCAGCAGCGCCTCCTGGCTGCGCCCGGCGGTCATCTCGGCGACGCCCATGGACGCGCTGATGCCGCGAATGTCGGGGGTCCGCAGCTCCTCGAATGCGACCAGGACGCCGCCGCAGCAGCTCCTCAGCGGCCGGCGCCGCAAGGTCGGCCAGGCGCACCGCGAACCCGTCCGCTGCCAGCCGGCAGACGAGGCCGCCGGTTCGCGCTGAGAGCAGATCGGAGGCGGCGGACAGGACGCGGTCGCCGGCCCCGTAGCCCAGCCGAAGGTTGAGCCGGCCGAACCCGTCGAGGTCCACCAGGGCGACGCTGAGGGGGCGGCCGGCCCGCTGGGCCTGCTCCATGTCCATCTCGAGCTGGGTCCGGAACGCGGGCAGGGTCATCGCGCTGGCCGCGACTGGGTCCCGCAGCGAGCGCCGCGACAGTTCGGCCTCGAGCTCGGCCACCCGTTGCTGGGCAGCGGCCAGCCTCTCGGCAATGGCATTCCGATCGCGCGAAGCAAGCACCTCGCCCTGGCTATCGGCGGCTCGCCAGGCGAGCTTGAACGGCGGCCGCTGCGGAACATCGCCTACGGTGGCCGGACGTGGCTTTGCCGATTGGCCCAACCTCCCCGCGGAGGAACGATCGGTGGAAGAATGCGCTCGTGGCCAACGCTCAGAAGCCGCTGGAGTTGATCCTCGCCCGCAACCTGCTGACGAGCATCTCGACCCCGGCCTTCCTGCTCGACGAGGACTCCCGCCTGGTCTTCTACAACGAGGCGGCCGGCGCACTCCTCGGGATCTCCTTCGAGGAGACCGGCCGTATGGACCCGCACGAGTGGACGGGGAACTTCGGGCCCTTCGACGCCGACGGCAACCCGATCTCGATCGAGCAGCTGGACATCACGCACGCCCTCAGCGAGGGACGGCCGTCGCACTCGCGGTTCGTCATCCGCTCCGCCACGGGCGCCGAGCACGGGATCGAGGCGTCGGCGTTCCCGATCATCGCCTCCGAGCACGGATCGTCGGGCGCGATGATCTTCTTCTGGCCGCTGTCGCAGAACGGGGACCGAGGCGTGAAGGTCAAGGTCTGGGGGGCGAGGGGATCGGTGCCGGCGCCCGGGCCGGAGATGAACCGCTACGGCGGCAACACGTCGTGCGTGCAGGTGACCCTCGCGAGCGGCGAGGACCTGGTGCTCGACGCCGGGACCGGGATCCGCAACCTGGGCATGAACCTGCTGAACGAGCCCACGGTCAGCATCCTGCTGACGCACCTCCACCTGGACCACATCCAGGGGCTGATGTTCTTCCCGCCCTGCTTCCGCGCCGATTCGAAGATCACGATCTGGGGGCCGGCCTCGCCCGAGGCCTCACTCGAGGACCGGATCGCACGCTACATCTCGGCGCCGCTCTCCCCGGTCGAGGTGCGCGAGCTTCCCTGCGACGTCTCGTTCCGCGATACGCCCGCAACCGAGTGGACGATCGGCTCGGCCACGATCCGCGCCGAGGCGGTCACCCACCGCGGCCCCACCCTCGGCTACCGCATCACCGAGGGTGGGACGTCTGTCTGCTACATCCCCGACCACGAGCCGTCGCTGGGCGCCTCGCTGGCCGACCTCGACGAGGAGTGGATCTCCGGGTTCGACCTCGCTCGCGACGCCGACCTCCTGATCCACGACTGCCAGTACACCGACGCGGAGTACCCCGAGCACGTCGGCTGGGGCCATTCAGCGGTCTCCGACGCGCTCACGTTCGCCACGCGAACCGCCGCGAAGCGCGTGCTTCTCTTCCATCACGACCCGCTCCACGTGGACGACTTCCTCGACGGCCTGGCCACCGAGGCCGGGCAGCGGTACGCCGCGGCAGGTGGCGACGAAGCCGACGTGGCGATGGCGATGGAGGGCGGTGAGCTCGAGGTGGACCTCGGGTCCACCTCGTCAGGCACGACACCGACCGCCCGTACAACGCCCGTCGCGGAAGTCTCGACAACCGGATAAAGACGGCCCAGCCGGGCGCCCTTACCTTCGATCCGCAATCCCAGCCAAAGGCGACCGCCGGTGGTGATCCGCCGGTGGGCAAGGAGTGTGTATCGGATGAAACGTAAGTACCTGCTGGCGGCCTCGCTGGCGATGGCCGGCCTCTTGGTCCTGCCGGGCGCAGCCGGCGCGGACACGTTGGAGGCGGCCGTGAACGGTGTGCTGCCGCAGTCGGTGGCGATCAACTCGATGTGGGTCATCGTCGCCGCCTGATCCTGGTGATGTTCATGCAGGCGGGCTTCGCCTTCCTGGAGATCGGCTTCTCGCGTGGCAAGAACGCGGGGACGATCGTGGCGAAGATCCTGATCAACTTCTCGATCGCCGCGCTCGCGTTCTACGCATGCGGGTTCGCGTTCGCGTTCGGGACCGGCGAGATCATCGGCGACACCGGGTTCTTCCTGCAGGGGTTCGGAGATCCGCTGACGGCGTTCCCCGTGATGGGGCTGTCCGACGCGACGGTCGAGGCGAAGTGGTTCTTCCAGTTCGTGTTCTGCGCCGTCTCGCTGGCGATCGTCTGGGGCACGACCCTGGAGCGGATCAAGTTCGGCGTCTACGTGATCTTCGCGGCGATCTTCGCCGCGCTGATCTACCCGATCGGCGCCCACTGGGTGTTCGGTGGCGGCTGGCTACAGACGAACATCGGCATGCAGGACTTCGCCGGCTCCACGGCCGTCCACCTGATCGGTGCGACCGCCGGCCTTGCGGTGCTGTTGCTGCTGGGCGCTCGCCGAGGCAAGTACGGCGAGGACGGCAAGCCGCGAGCGATCCCGGGGCACTCGATGCCGCTGTTCGGGCTCGGCGTGCTGATCCTGTGGCTCGGCTGGTTCGGGTTCAACCCCGGATCGACCTTGGGCGCGCTCGACGGGCGGTTCACCGAGGTCCTGATGGTGACCCAGCTCGCGGCCGCGGCAGGTGTGCTGACGGCGGCGATCACCTCGCGCCTGCTCCAGAGGACGCTCGACATCGGCATGATCGGCAACGGCGCGATCGCCGCGCTGGTCGCGATCACGGCCCCGTCGGGCTACGTGGAGGCGTGGGCCGCGCCGATCATCGGCGCAGTCGCCGGAGTGGTGGTGGTCGTCGGCGTCCTGGCGATCGAGAAGGTGCTCGACGACCCGGTCGGGGCGCTATCCGCGCACGGCCTGGCCGGTATCTGGGGAACACTGTCGTGCGGACTGTTCACCTCCCCGCGCCTTGCCCAGTACAACGGGTTCGGCGACCCGGAGGGCGGGCTGTTCTACTCCGGTTCGTTCCAGCAGCTGGGCGACCAGGCGCTGGGCATCATCGTGGTGATGGCGTTCGTCCTCTCCACGAGCCTCGCGGTACTCTACGTCATCAAGGCTGACGTACGGCCTGCGGGTGACTCCCGACGAGGAGGACGCCGGCCTCGACATCTCCGAGCACGGGATGTACGGATACCCCGAGCAGTTCATCCCGAACGAGGAGTACCCCGGCGGCGGCGCGGGTTGGGGGCCGGCCCCGGCCATCGCCCCGCGGGCGGCTCCGGTCACCCGATGACCGCGGACCCGCAATCGTCCCCGATCGCCGGCGACAGCCCGTCGCAGGCATAGGGAGGAGGTGAGCCATATGAAGAAGATCGAGGCGTTCATCCGCCACGAGGCGTTCGAGCCGATCAGGGCCGAGCTGCTCGACAGGGGGTTTCCCTCACTGTCGATCTGCGAGGCGAAGGGATCGGGACGCCAGAAGGGCGTGGTCGAGCACTACCGGGGTTCGACCCTCACAGTCAACGTACGACCGAAGCTGAAGCTGGAGGTCGTCGTCGAGGACAAGGACAAGTCCCTGGTGGTGGAGACCATCCTCAAGCACGCGCGAACGGGCGACGTCGGAGACGGGAAGATCTTCGTGATCCCCGTCGAGGAGGCGATCCGAATCCGCACGGGCGAGGAGGGCGAGGCGGTCCTCCAGGCCCACACCGAGGCGGAGATCGCCGCCTAGCGGAAGGGTTGGCGAGAGCCGGGGCAGGACGCCCCGGCTCTCGCTTCTCCAGCCTGCTCGGCGGAGCCTTCGACGGGGTCAGGCTCCGGGCTCTCGGGAGGGACCGCCGCCCACGTCAGCTCCGGTCTAGCGGCGGCGGCGGCTCGATCCCGTATCCCCGCATCCCCTCCTCTACCCGCTCGATCACGGTCTCGATCACGCGCACTCGGGCGTAGCGTTTGGAGTCACCCTCGATGAGCTGCCACGGGGCGCATGTCTCGTCGGTCCTGGCGATCATGTCCTCCACGGCCTCCAGGTACTCGCCGCGTTTCTCGCGGTTCCGCCAGTCCTCGTCGGTCAGCTTCCACGACTTGAGCGGGTCCTGCTGACGCCGCTCGAAGCGCTTCAGCTGCTCGGCATCTGAGATATGGAGCCAGAGCTTCACGAGGATCATGCCCTCGTCCACCAGCGTCCGCTCGAAGCCGTTGATCTCGTCGTAGGCCCGCAGCCACTGCTCACGCGTGGCGAAGCCCTCCACGCGCTCGACCAGCACCCGGCCGTACCAGGAGCGGTCGAACACCGCCATGCCTCCCCAGCCGGGCAGTCGCGGCCAGAAGCGCCAGAGGAAGTGGTGTCGCTTCTCGTCCGGGGTGGGCGCCGCGAACTGAACGACTCGAACGTGCCGCGGGTCGAGGGGGGAAACGAGCCGCTTGATCGCGCCGCCCTTCCCGGAGGCGTCCCAGCCCTCGAACAGCACGCACAGCGGCGGGCCGATCTCCTTCGGCCCGATCTGCCCGCCGAGGGTGAGGCGAAGCTGGGCGAGGCGCTCCCAGCCGCGGTCGAGCTGCCGGGCCTCCTCCTGGCGGCTGAGCGATCTGGTCAGGTCGAGCTCGTCGAGTCGCCCCATTTCGGGCCGATCCTCTCAGAACGGGGAGTTGGAGCCCGAGAAGTCGTTGGCCTCGAACTGGAAGAGAAGGACGGCGCCGATGATCAGCACGATCCCCAATACGACGGCCAGCGGCACCTTCGCCGACTGACCCCAGGCAGCCACGAGGAACCCGGCGGCGAGAAGCGCAACGTAGGGCGCCAGGTCGGACAGCGTCTCGAGCGCCGCGGGCGAGATGAGGGGGTCGAGGGCGGAGGCGAGCATGACCGGCATTATCATCGGCCGGGATGTCGGGCTCGATCAACTCGGTCGCCGAGGTCCGCGACGGCCTCGCCGAGGCGGGCTACCTCGCGGACGAATCCGCCGCGCTGGTCGCCTACCTCGCCCAGAAGCTGGGCAAGCCGGTGCTGGTCGAGGGCCCGGCCGGGGTCGGCAAGACCGAGTTGGCGAAGGCCATCTCGCGAGCCTCCGGACGCCAGCTGATCCGCCTCCAGTGCTACGAGGGCCTCGACGAGGCGAAGGCGCTCTACGAGTGGAACTACCGCAAGCAACTGCTGCGCATCCAGGCCGAGACGAAGCAGGAGGCCGAGGCCGGCTGGGATGCGGCGCGCGGCGACATCTTCTCCGACGAGTTCCTGCTCACCCGCCCGCTGCTGGCGGCGATCGCCTCGCCCGACCCGGTCGTGCTGCTGATCGACGAGATCGACAAGACCGACCAGGAGTTCGAAGCGATGCTCTTGGAGGTCCTCTCGGAGTTCCAGATCTCGATCCCGGAGCTGGGCGTGATCGAGGCGCGCACCCATCCCGTCGTCGTCCTCACCTCCAACAACTCGCGTGAGCTGACCGAGGCCCTGAAGCGCCGCTGCCTCTACCTCTGGCTCGACTACCCCACGGTCGAGCGCGAGGTCGAGATCGTGCGCCTGCACTCACCCGAGCTGGACGAGACGCTCGCGCGGCGCCTCGTCGAGGTGGTTCACATGGTGCGCGACCTGGACCTCAAGAAGCCGCCCTCGATCGCCGAGTCGGTCGACTGGGCACGCGCGCTCCTGCTGCTCGGGGCAGACGACATCGACCGCTCGATCTTCGAGAGCACGATGAGCATCATCGTCAAGCACCGCACCGACATCGACCTCGTCGCGGAGCGCGTCGGCGTCAAGCTCTCGCCCGAGGGCACCCTCGACCTCGGCGCCGCGAGCGGCTGAAGAGCCCCATGGCCGTCACCCCGGCCTTCGAGTCCGACCTCCCCGATGGCCTCGGGCCGCGCCTGATCGCCTTCTGCGAGCAGCTGCGCAGGGAGGGGCTCGCGGTGGGAACCTCCGAGATCCTCGACGCCTTCGAGGCGCTCGAACACGTGCCGTGGAGCGACCGCGAGGACTTCCGCGAGGCGCTCGCGGCAACCGTCGCGAAGTCGCAGGAGGACCGCCGCGTGTTCGAGCTGCTGTTCGACCGCTTCTTCTTCCGCGCGGCCGAGGCCGAGGCGCTCCAGCAGGGGATCGGCGAGGGCGAGCGCGGCGAGGGCTCCGGCCAGATCGACCTCGACGAGCTTCGCGAAGCGATCCGGCAGGCGATCATCGCCGGCAACGACGGCGAGATGCGGGACCTCGCGCGGCTGGCGATCGCAGCCTTCGGGCGACGGGGAGAGGGCTCGGGCGTCGTCGGCGTCGACGTCCAGCGGATCCGGCGCGCGCTGGGCCTTCAGACCCAGTCGCGGGCCGCGGACGGCGCCGCCGAGAGGCCTCCGCTCGACCGCGAGGAAATCAACCGGTTCGAGCGCCACCTCCGCCGCGAGCTCGAGCGCGAGCTGATCGAGCGCACCCAGAAGCTCCCGCCCTCGCGACCCCTGGCCGAGCTGGACCGTGCCCTCCCTACCAGCCCCACACAGGACCTATCCGCCGTGCACCGCGCCGTGGCGCAGCTCAAGCGCCGGCTCGCGACGCTCGGCCACGAGCAGCGCGGCCGGCGCAAGGCGTCGGTGGTGGACATGCGCCGGACGATGCGCGCATCGCTCGAGACCGGCGGGGTCCCGCTGCGCCTGCGCTACCGGCCGAAGCGGCCGCGGAGGCCGGAGATCTATGTGCTCTGCGACGTCTCCACCTCGGTCACCTCCGCGAGCGTCTTCTTCCTCTCCGTCCTCCACGCGCTCCACGACTCGTTCCGCAGGCTGCGGAGCTTTGTCTTCATCGAGCGCATCTCCGAGATCACGGACGTGTTCGAGTCCGAGCGCGACTTCCGCGAGATCTCGAAGCGGATCTCGCAGGAGGGCGGCGTCGCCGACGTCTCCGGGTACACGGACTACGGACGCGTCTGGCTCGAGTTCGGCGAGCTGATCGCCGAGGACCTCGACCCGCGCTCGACGATCATCGTCCTCGGCGACGCGCGCACCAATGGCCGCGAGCCGCATGCAGACGTGTTCGCCCGCGTCGCCGAGCGCGCCGGCCGCACCTTCTGGCTCAATCCCGAGCCGCGGCTCTACTGGAACTACGGCGACTCGGTGATGGCCGCCTACGAGCGCCACTGCACCGGCGCCTTCGAGTGCTGGACGACCAGCCACCTCGAGAACTTCGTAAACGTGGTCGCGGGCGGCCAGCCGGCCGAGCCTGCGTAGCTCACCTGGCGCTGGACGGGAGTCCCCCTTCGTCGCTTCGCATGTATGCGCACGCCGGGACGAGAATCACTGGGGAGGCTGGTGCGGGCGGGATATCGCCGCACCTGTCGGTTTATGCCCGCTATGCGGGTATGACCCGACAGGCCCGCCGGTTTCTACGGCCCTCAGTGATCAACTCCCGCCGGTAGCGCACCTGCGTTGGAACCGGTCGATCACGGTCGGGGCGACAGTCCGAGGGCTTGCCTGAGCCCCAACCGCGGTGTAGGCTCGCGGCGTGGACCGCAGCCGTCTCGCTCCACTGTCCGCTCTGTCCGGGCTTCCGGACGACGAACTTGACGCCGTGGCGCGTGTTGCGTCCGAGCGGGAGTTCGCTCCGGGGGACACGCTCATGTCCGAGGGTGACTTCGGCTACTGCCTCTTCGTGGTCGAAGAGGGTTCGGCCGATGTCGTGGCACACGGGGAGAAGGTCGCGGAGGTCGGATCGGGCGACATCGTCGGCGAGGTGGCCGTCCTTGAGGGGCGTCGTACCGCCTCGGTGGTGGCGACATCCGCTATGCGGGTGATCGCGCTGTTCAAGCGCGACGTCTGGGCGCTCGAGCGCGAGGCTCCGGAGGCAGCCCGCCGGCTCCGGGCGGCGATGGAGCAGCACGTCGCGTCGGGCGAGAGCGGCTGACCGGAATCCCGGCCACGGGCGGGCCGGCAGTTAGACTTTCGCCCGGAATCAGGGGGGCTCGCGGGCTAGCGGGCTGAGATTGCGCCTCTGGGATCACCCACCCGGCGCCGACCCTCCGAACCTGTCGCGGTAATGCGCGCGAAGGGAGCGATGACAGCGGAAGTCGAGGCCGTCGAGGTGTCCGGGGCGGGCTACCGCTTCGGCGATCTCGAGGTGCTCGACGGCATCGACCTGCGGGTCGAGCCCGGTGAGGTAGTGGGCATCGTCGGGCCGTCGGGATGCGGGAAATCGACCCTGCTCGAGCTGGTGACCGGCCTGCGCGACCCCGGCCGCGGGAACGTCACCGTCGGAGGCGCCGCGGACGCCCGCCTCCGCCACGCGGCGCTGATGCCCCAGCGCGACTGCCTGCTGCCCTGGCTGGCGGCGATCGACAACGCGGCGCTGGCGCCGCGCAACCGGGGCCGCTCGCGTGCGGAAGCCCGCGCCGAGGCGGGACCGCTGCTCGCCCGCTTCGGCCTCGCCGACTTCACGGAGGCCGCGCCCGCCGAGCTCTCGGGCGGCATGCGCCAGCGCGTCGCCTTCGCCCGCACCCTGCTGGCGGGCAAGCCTGTGATCGCGCTCGACGAGCCGTTCGCCTCGCTCGACGCGATCACCCGGGCGGAGCTGCAGGAGTGGCTCGCCGGCGCCCTGGTCGATCGGGCGCGGACGGTCGTGATGGTGAGCCACGACGTGGAGGAGGCCCTCTACCTGGCCGATCGGGTGCTGGTGCTGTCGCCCCGCCCCGCCCGCGTGGTCGCGGAGATCACCGCCCCGGCCCCGCGGGTTCGTCCCCGGGCGGACGCGGTCACCGATCCGGCGTTCCTGGAGGCGCGCGCCGAGGCCATGGCCGCGCTGGGCGGTGAGGGAGCGTGAGTCGCATCGCATCGTCGGTGCTGGCCCCGCTCGCGGTCGTGGCCGCGCTGATCGCCCTGTGGCAGCTCGCGGCGCAGTGGGATCTGCTGGCCGACGCGCTCAACATCGAGCCCTTCCTCGTGCCCGCGCCGAGCGAGATCGCCGAGTCTCTGTGGGACGACCGCGAACTGCTCGCCGAGAACGCATGGGTGACGCTCCAGGAGGTCGTGTTCGGGCTGGCGATCGCGCTCGTCGTCGGCTACGCGCTCGCGGTGGCCCTCCACCTCTCCCCCACGCTCCGCCGTGCGCTCTACCCGCTGCTGGTGGCCTCGCAGACCGTGCCGGTGATCGCGATCGCGCCGATCCTGATCGTCTGGCTCGGGTTCGGGATCGGGCCGAAGCTGGTGATCATCGCCCTCGTCTGCTTCTTCCCGGTCACGGTCAACACCTTCGACGGCCTGCGCGCGGTCGACCCGGCGCTCCCGCGCATGATGCGGACGCTCGATGCGGACCGCTGGCAGATCCTGCGCCGGGTGGAGATGCCCGCGTCGCTTCCCTACTTCTTCAGCGGCGCCAAGATCGCGGCGGCGATCGCGGCAATCGGCGCCGTATTCGGAGAGTGGTCGGGCGCGAGCGAGGGCCTCGGCCACCTGATACTGACCGCGCAGGCGCAGCTCCTGATCGCCCGGGTGTTCGCCGCGGTCGTGGTGCTGTCGGCGATCGCCCTCGCCCTGGTCGGGGCGCTCGCCCTGGCACAGCGCCGCTTCGCGGGCTGGTCGCTCACATCATCGGAAACGGGATAGGAGGAAGCAGTTGGTTCGAGAAGGGGCGGTGAGGACCAGGGTGGTCGCGGTCGCCGTGACGGTGGCCGCCATGCTCGCGGGGTGCGGCGAGAAGGAGGAGACCGTGAGGGGCGGCCAGACCGAGCCGTTCACCGTGGCGCTCGACTTCTACGTCAACCCCGACCACGCCGGGATCTTCCGCGCGCTCGAGCGCGGCGACTTCTCGGAGGCGGGCCTCGACGTCGAGACTCAGGTCCCGGCCGACCCCTCGGCCCCGATCCGCCAGGTGGCCGCAGGGCGCGCCGACCTCGCCATCTCCTACGAGCCGGAGGTGCTGCTCGCGCTCGACCAGGGCCTGCCCGTCAAGGCCGTGGCGGCGCTCGTCGACCAGCCACTCACGTCGCTGATCTCGCTCCCCGAGGCGGGCATCCGCGAGCCCGCCGACCTCGACGGCAAGACGATCGCGACCGCGGGCATCCCGTACCAGGCGGCGTTCCTCGAGTCGATCCTCGACGCCGAGGGGCTGCCGCCGGACGCCGTCGAACAGGTCGACGTCGGGCTGGGCCTGTTGCCCGCCGTCCTGTCGGGCCGGGCCGACGCGATGCTCGGGGGCTTCCTGAACGTGGAGGGCGTGGACCTCGAGCTCCGTGGAGAGAACCCCCGGGTCGTTCCCGTTGACGAGCTTGGGATCCCGACGTACGACGAGCTGGTCCTCGTCGCCAACTCGGACACGGTCGAGGAGGACCCGGAGGCGATCCGCCTCTTCCTCGCGGCCCTCGAGCGCGGCACCCTGGACGCCGCCGAGAACCCCGATGCGGCCACCGACGCGGTGCTGGAGGCCGGCGAGGGACTCGAGCCGAAGCTGACGGCCGCGGAGGTCGAGGAGACGCTCCCGCTCCTCATCCCGAAGGGCGAGGACGAGCGCTTCGGCTACATGGACCCGCGCGAGTGGAAGCGCTTCATCGTCTTCATGGCGAACGAGGGCCTGATCGCACGCCGGCCGGGGACCGAGGAGGCCCTCACGAACGGGTTGCTGCCCTAGCTGCGGGCCTTGATCTTGGCCTCGTAGTCCTCCTCGGTGGAGCCGCCGATCGCCGTCCGCAGCCAGTTCTTGAAGCGGTCGGTGCGCCGGTCGGGCCGGAAGCGGCGCTCCGCCCTCGCCTGCTTGTCGGGGTTGCGTTCGCCGTAGAACCGCCGGGCCCATGCCGAGTCCGGCTTGCCGAGCCTCAGCGCGCCGTACAGGGCCAGCGGGGGAAGGAACAGGCCGAACATGCCGTGCACCATCCGATGCTTGCCGAAGCAGATCGCTATGCATGCGAAGTGCACCAAAAGCAGGGCGACGCTGGCGACCACGGCGAGCGCGGAGTCCGTGTCAAGGTCGAACGGACGGACTCCGAGCAGGATCAGGCCCAGGGCCGCGACCGCGATCACGGTCGCGTCGATCGACTGTCGGCCGTCCTCGGCCCAATAGACATCGTCGAGGTGGACCCAGAGAGCGAACTCATCGATCGTGAGTCCGATGCCGACGCCGAAGAGGAGCGCGCAGATCTCGTAGATGGGGCTGGTCGCGAAGCCGGCGAAGCTGATCGTCCCGGCCAGCATCATCAGCACGATCCCGAAGACCAGATGGTGGACATGAACCCCGCCCTCGCTGACGATGCTCCCCGGCCACCACGGAACGCGCGGGCTTCGCATCAGCCGCGTGCTCATGCGGATGAACGCGAAGGAGCCGACGAAGCCGAGCAGGACCAGGAACAGCCACTGGCGATCGTGCGCGACCAGCTGGTCGTTCCAGAAGTCGGTGATGAAGTTCGCCAGGAGGACCATGCCGTGCGGGAGGGATCATCTCAGCGATCGCGCGGCCGATGAGTCTGCCCCCGGGCGCCGGTCAATACGGTAGGGAAGCGAGATAAGGAGAAACGACATGCTCAGCGATACGAAGGCGTTCCACGGCTTTGCCGTGGACGATCTGGCGAAGGCCCGCGAGTTCTACTCGGAGACCTTGGGGGTCGAGGCCGAGGTCATCTCGGAGGAACAGGGCCTGATGAGCCTGCGGTTCGCGGGCGGCGGGCAGCCCACGTTCGTGTACGCGAAGGAGGGGCACTCCCCGGCCGACTACACGATCCTCAACTTCCCGGTCGACGACGTCGAGGCGGCGGTGGACGAGCTCTCCGCGCGCGGTGTCGAGTTCGAGCGCTACGAGGGCATCGACCAGGACGAGAAGGGGATCGCCCGCGGGGCGGGCCCGGACATCGCCTGGTTCACCGACCCGGCCGGGAACGTGCTCTCGGTCCTGAAGGACCAGTCCTAGCGACCGCTCAGCGACCGAACGTGCGCAGGAACCGAGTCGCGGCCTGAGGGACCTCGGCGAGGCTCTCCCGCACCTCGCTGAGGCCCGTGCGCAGCTCGGCGTCGCCCGACTCGATCGGCAGCATCGAGTCCTGGAGGTCGGCGATCCGGCGGTCGGCGTCGCCCGCCGCCTCCGCGGCGCGCTCGACGAAGCTCTTCACCCCCTGTGAGGCGAGGCCCGCGGAGGGCGGCTCGAACTGGTCCTTGCCCAGCCCGACGCGCTCGGCGAACTGCGCATGGGTCCGCTTCGCCCGGCCATAGGCCCTCTGGGCGGGCCGGTAGAGCTCGGCCTCGAGGCGGTCGGCCCCGCCGACGTCGAGCTGCTCGAACGCCTCGCTCAGGCACGCGATCGCCAGCCCGAGCCGGTCGATCGCGCCCGCGAGGTCGTCGAGGATCTGCCGTCGCGCCTCCTGGGCGGTGATCGCCATGAAGCGAGATTAGTCAGCGAGGCGCCCGGCCACGGAGCCGCGGTTAGCTGGCCTTATGAGTCGGCCCTACGATCTCCGTCCCATGCGTCCGTCTTTCCTGAAGAGAGGAACGTTCCTCGAGCTGGTCCTGATCCTCGCGCTGGCGATCGGGATGGCGCTCGCGGTGCAGGCATGGGCGGTAAAGCCGTACAAGATCCCGTCGGGGTCGATGGAGCCCACGCTGGAGGTCGGCCAGCGGGTGCTGGTGAACCGCATCGGAACCCACTTCGGAGAGCCCGAGATCGGCGACATCCTCGTCTTTCACCCGCCGCGCGGGGCCGAATCAGGAGAGTGCGGGAAGGAGCCGCCCGAGGGCCAGGTCTGCGCGACGCCCGTTGGCGAGCGCTCGGACACCAGCTTCATCAAGCGCGTGGTCGCCGGGCCGGGAGACCAGCTCAGCATCCATGACGGCCACCCGGTCGTGAACGGGGTCGAGGCGGCGGAGAGCTTCGCGCAGCCCTGCGGCGAGCCGAGCCGCTGCGACTTCCCGCAGGCGATCACGATCCCCGAGGACCACTACTTCATGATGGGCGACAACCGCCCTGCCAGCGACGACAGTCGCTTCTGGGGCCCGATCCCGCGGGACTGGATCGTCGGCGAGGCGGTCGTCACATACTGGCCGCCGGACCGGGTGGGGATCTTCTGAGCGGCCGGCGCCGGCCGGCTCAGTGAAGCTCGGCGGCCGGGACGTGGTCCAGCAGACCCACCGCCCTCGGGTCGCCCCGGTCATCCAAGACGATCGCGCCGCCCGGCCAGTAGGGATGCGGCGGGGTGGTGTGGTGAACGAGCAGCGGCTCGTACACCCAGCAGCCGGTGTTGGCGATCCTCGGGGTCCCGCCGGCGCCCCGCCAGTCCTGGGGGTCGTCGGTGGGAAGCGGGCCGCAGCGGTGGACGTGCCCGAAGACGACCCACTCGGCGTCCACGCCGAGGCGGTGGACCACCCTGGCCAGGGCCGGGATGCTGGCGCGGCGCATCTGCGCTCCGAGGAGGTGGACCGGGAGCCGCGCGATGGGGTTGCGGAGCAGCCGGCGGCCCTGTGCGCCGGGCATCGTCGCGGCGCGGACGTACTCGGCGAGGTTGTCCGTGAGCCAGGCGAGCGGCCGCGGCAGCCAGCGGATCAGGAGCGCCTCGAGGCGGGTGGCCGACGGCCCGCCCGCCCGCTCGTAGTCGAGCGGGCTCGCGCCATCGCCCGGTAGGCGCCCCAACAGGCCCCGGGCCATGCCGTACGACGACACCGGCAGCAGGTGGCGGTCGAGGTAGTGGCCGTGGGTAGCCCAGATCCGCTCGGTAAGCCAGGCCCCCGGGTAGCTCACCCGGGGGCGTGCGGGCCGGAGCCAAGCCGTGACTCGCTCGAGCAGCGGCGTCGCGTCCAGCGGCACGTCGGCGTCGACGGCGAGTGGCGGCCCCTGCCGAGACAGCCACGGGCGCACGAGCGCCCCGTCGTGGTTGCCGGGCACGATGACGACCTCGCCCTCGGAGCCCACGCGGGCGCCCACCGCCCGCAGGACCGGCTCGGCGATCGCCATGGCGTCCTCGGGTGGGGCGTCGAGCAACTCGACCACGTCGCCCAGCAGGACGAGGCGATCGATGTCGTCGAGGGCGCTGAGCAGCGGGTCGAGCGCCTGCGGACGGCGCAGGACGTCGTGCCCGAGCCGGGCGCCGAGGTGGAGGTCGGAGATGACCAGCGTGCGCACGCCGCCGCGAGGCTACGCCTTCGTTGAAGGCTCAGGTAGCCCATGGACTACCCCAGGCTTCAACGAACGCGGCGGCTACGCCGCCAGGCGCAGCGGCGGGCCGGTCTGCACGGCGTGGTGGTAGTGCATCGCGGCGAAGATGCCCGCCAGGCCGCGGAACGGGGCGAACCGGGCGAAGTACTCCTCGACCTCCGGCACGGTCGCACGGCGGCGGAGGCCGGCGAGGCGGCCGACGAGCTTGACGTACGCGAGGTCGCCCGCGGGGAGGCAGTCGGCCTCGCCGCGGCCGTGAAAGCCGAGGCACTGCACGGTCCAGGGCCCGATCTCGCGGATCGCGAGGAGGCGCTCGTCGTGCTCGGGCCGGGTCAGGTCCACGCGGCCCGCGGCGACCTCGCGCGCGCAGCGGATCATCGCGATCGCGCGCCCGGCCGCCAGGTCCATCCCGGCCAGCTCGGCCGGCGCGCGGCCGGCGATCGCCTCGGCGTCCGGCGCGTCGCGGAGCCAGCCGGAACGAAGCGGCTCGGGCGCCTCGACCTTCCGTCCCCACCGGCGGACCATCCGCCGCTCGATCGCCGCGGCGCGGGACGCCTCGATCAGCTGGCCCGCGATCGCCCCCGAGAGAGCCTCCCAGGGCGATGCGCGCCGGCGAGGCCGCACCCACGGCCGCCGCCGAAGCGCCGGGCCCAGGACCTCGTCCCGCTTGAACTCGGCGAAGAACTCGGAGAGGTCCTCGTCGACGCCCAGCATGAACCGCATCCGCTCCAGGGCCCACTCGAGCTCCTGCGGGCGGACGTCGCCCTCGACCCGGAAGCGGACCTCCCCGGAGCGGACCTGCCAGGCGTGGACGACGATCGGCTCGGCCTCCGGCCAGAGCAGGCGGGTGAGGATGCCGTCGCGAGCCCGCGTGGTGCCGTTGCCGGCCCCACGCCGGGGCAGGCGATACGGCCACGGCGGGCGCACCTCTGCTTCGAGGCGGTTACTCACCTCCCCAGGTTCTCAGCGGCCGAGGACGTGAACGTCGACCAGGAACGAGCGGCTCGCGACGACGTTCTGCGACTTCTTGCCGCGCCGGATGATCCCCTTGCGCGAGGACTTCTCCGGCCTGCGGACGGCGCGGACGACGGCCACGGTGGCGGCGCCGGCGACGATCCCGCCGGCGGCGGCGATCGCCACGGTGCGGACCTCGCCGCGCCAGACGTCCACGTCGTTGGGGCCTGCGGCCTCGGGAAGGGGGCGCGGGGCCTCGGCGTCGATCTCGGCCTCGGTGGCCGCCAGCGGCTCCTCCACGGCTTGCGCCTCCAGTACCTCCTCTCCCACGCGGGCGAGTCTATCGGCCGAGAACGGTTCCTACTCCGAGGCGTTCCCGCTGTTTGCGGGCTCGTCCGCGGTGGGCTCGAGCGAGCGCTCGTAGATGCGGTAGCGCTGGACGACCGTGCCGCCCATCCCCTCCATCGCGCGGTTCATCGGCTCGTTCACCTCGAGGATCCAGCCCATGTGGCCGCCCTTCGGGCCAACGGTGGCGGCGTTCTCCACGTGCTTCTCGTAGAGCGCCGCGGCCACCCCTAGGTGCTGGTAGTCGTGCTTGACGCCCAGGGCGAAGACCCGCAGCCGGTCTATGTACTGCTTGCGCCGCAGGAAGTGCCACCACCCGGTCGGAAACAGCCTTCCGTTCATCCGCGCCAGGGCCTGCTCGACGTCGGGCAGCGTCAGTGCGGCGCCCACGACCTCCCCGTCCTTCTCGGCGATCATCGCCCAGTTCTCGTCCAGCACCGGCTTCAGGGCCTTGGCCTGGAACTTCACCTCTTCCTCGGTGATCGGGACGAAGCCCCAGTTGTCCCCCCAGGCCTCGTTGTAGACGTCCATGAACCGCGTCACCTCCGCCTCGAGGTCGCGGCGGCGCATGTTCCGAAGCACCACGCCCTCCTCGCGCGACTTCTCGGCTGCCGCGTGGATCATCGGGTGCATGCTGGTCCCCTCCCTCAGCTCCCCGAACCAGAGCGCCCACATCAAGAGGTCCATCGCCTTCGTCATCCCCTGTCCCTCCACCAGCTCCCGGTAGTAGGGCGGGTGCCAGGGCTCGAGGATCATCGACGGTTCCTCGTAGCCCTCGATCAGGAGGCCGCACTCGTCGTTGGTGGTGAAGTCCATCGGCCCGAGCAGCCGGGTGCGCCCCCGCTCGCGGAGCCAGGTCGAGGCCGCGTCGAAGAGGGCGGCCGCCGTCTCGGGATCGTTCTCGCACTCGAAGAACCCGAAGAGGCCGTCGCTGCCGCCCTGGTAGGAGTCCCAGCGCTCGTCAACCTGGGCTGAGATCCGCCCAACAGGGCGGCCGTCGCGCTCGGCCAGCAGCAGCGCCACCTCGGCGTGCTGGAAGTAGGGGTTCCTGTCGCGGTCGAGGAACTGCCGGCGCTCGAAGCGAAGCGGCGGAACCCATCGCGGGTCGCGGCGCCTGAGCGTGTACGGGACCTCGATGAAGGCGTTCACGTCGCGGCGTCCCTCGACGGGCCGAACGGTCACGGTCATGGCTGAGACGCTACTGCGGATGCCAGACCACTTGCGGCTGCGCCTTGCATGCTGCCGCCGGGACACTTTGTGTCCCGGCCTAGAATCCCCGTATGACGGACACGGCGAAGGCCGCCAAGGACGTCTTCGAGAAGGCGCGCACCCATGAGCGCCTCGAGCAGCTCGAGGCCGCCCGCGAGGGTGACCTACTCCCCTACTTCCGCCTGATCGAGTCCGAGGCCGGCCCCGTGATGGAGGTCGAGGGGCGGAGCGTCGTGATGCTCGGTTCCAACAACTACCTGGGCCTCACCGGCGACGAGCGGGTGAAGGCCGCCGCCCGCGACGCGCTGGAGCGCTACGGCACGGGGCTCACCGGCTCGCGCTTCCTGAACGGCACCACGCCGCTTCATGTGGAGCTGGAGCGCGAGCTGACGGATTGGATGGGAACCGAGGACGCGATCGTCTTCACCACCGGGCACCAGGCCAACGTCGGCTGCCTCGGCACGATCCTCGAGCCCGGCGACACCGTGATCTGCGACTCCGCCGACCACGCCTCGATCCTGGACGGCGTCCGCCTCTCAGGCGCCAAGCTGCGGCCCTTCCGCCACAACCAGATGCCGAAGCTGGAGCGGATGCTGGAACGGGCCGCCGGCGACGGCGGCGGAGTGATGGTCGTGGTGGACGGCGTCTTCTCGATGGAGGGCGACCTATGCGACCTCCCCGCGATCGTCGAGCTGTGCAAGCGCTACGGCGCCAGGCTGATGGTCGACGAGGCGCACGCCGTTGGCGTCCTCGGCGCCCGCGGTGCCGGCACCTGTGAGCTGTTCGGGCTCGAGGACGAGGTGGACCTGCGGATGGGCACCTTCTCCAAGAGCCTCGCCTCCTGCGGCGGCTTCATCGCCGGCTCCGCCGAGGTCATCGAGTTCCTGCGGATCTCGTCCCGCCCGTTCATCTTCACCGCCTCCGCGGTCCCTGCCGCGGTCGGCGCCGCCCTGGGGGCGCTCCGGGTGATCCGGGAGGAGGGCCCGGAGCTGATGGCCCGCCTGCTCGGCAACGCGGCCTATCTCCGGCAGGGCTACCGCGACCTCGGCCTAAAGGTCGTCGAGCCCGGCACCCTCGCCGATGGCTCGGAGGCCAACACCCCGGTCGTGCCGGTGGTGGTCGGGGAGGACTGGCAGGCCGTGCTGCTCTGGAAGGCGCTGTTCGACGCCGGCGTGTACACCAACGTCGCCCTGCACCCCGCGGTGCCGCCGGGCGGAGCGCTCCTTCGGACCTCGCTGATGGCGACCCACGAGCGGGAGCACCTGGACCGAGCGCTCGAGATCTTCGAGCGGGTGCTCGCCGACTTCCCGGACGTTCCCCGGAACTGACCGCCGAACGGTCTAAACCCATCCCCCTTGATGGGTAGTTTCGGCTTGTCCGATCGCGAACAAGGGGCCGCGGCGAAGAAAAAGTTTGCTCTTAGCGAACGCCGTGTGCCTGTTTGGGGGGCACCCGGTTGACGCTCGCCGCCGCACTCGCATAGGTTGCCTCGCACGCCGGACGCACCCGGGGCGGGGAGCGGCAGAGGCGGAGAGAGTGCTCTGCTTAGGCCAACCCCGATAGCGGCCCGCTTGGCCGCAAGGGAGGTGCAGACGGCACAAGTAAGCCGCCAACCTCGTATCCACTTCAAAGGAGGAGTGAGAATGGAAGCTGCCTCATCAGTCGCCCCTGCGCCGGTGCCGCAACACATGCGCGCGCTCGCCGAGGCCAACCGAGTACGGCTGGCCCGAGCCGCGCTGAAGCGCGCCATCGCCGCCGGGGAGACGGAGGCGGCGGAGGTAGTCCGCGGCTGCCCGTGGGAGGTCTCGACGATGACGGTGGGGGAGTTGCTTCGCAGCCAGCGCCGTTGGGGGCGCGCCCGGGCTCGGAAGTTCCTGTTCGGCCTCGGCCTGAACGAGAACCGCCAGCTCGGCCGGCTCACCGAGCGCCAGCGTTTGGTGCTCGCCGTCGCCCTGGAGGCCAAGAACCGCGTGGCCGCCTAGCGGTCCGACGCCGGGGCGGGGGCGGGCGCAGGATGCGTCCGCCCCGACCGTCCTGCCGGGACGACTCGCGCTAGCCAGCGTTGTCGGGTTTGTCCCACCTCGTGGTGACTTTTCCGACAACGCTCGGGGTTTTCGTGCCGCCGGTACCCGCGTCGCTCAGCGAACCTTGTAGAGCACGCCGGCCCGGCGCTCGAACATCAGGCTGAGGATCCTGGCCGAGCCGGCGAAGACGATCCCGGCGATCACCAGGCGCACCACGACGGGCACGTCGTCGGGGGCGAGGTAGAAGAGCCCGGCCAGGACGATCGCGGCCAGGAAGCCCGACAGGATGAGGGTGTGGGAGCGATAGCCGGCGAAGTGCTCCCGGATCGAGAGCTCGAGCCCGGCCAGCGAGCCCAGGACCACCCCCACCCCGACCATCACCACCCCCTGGTCGCCCTTGACGACGAAGAAGCCCAGGACGAGGAGGATCGACCCCGACCAGGGTCACCAGCTCCACGAGGGGAAACGTCCCCCAGGGGGCAGCGGGCCGCTCGTCGGCCGCGATGCTGCGCTGTCGCCGTCCCGTGGGCGCCTTGGCAACCGCCGCCTGGCGCTTGGCGCCGCCGCCGCGCTGCGCCGGCCGCTTCTGCGGAGGCGGTGGACGGCGCTGGCCACCCTTCTGGCGCTTGCGCTTAGCCAATGGCGGGAGCGGGCCTACCGGCCTGCGCTAACGGGCAACCGGAGGACAGCTTTACCCGCCACCAGCCGAGCAGCATCCCGAGGATGCCCCAGCGCGGGCGCGAGTGCCAGTGGCGGCACTCGGCCTCCCCGAGGTCCTCGTTGGAGACCTTGACCCAGCGGTGGCGCTCGGGCTGGGCGATCATCGACTCGATCAGCCCTCTGTTGGCCTCCTCGGCCTCGGCCCGGCGGCCCAGCTCGACCTGCGCCTCGCGCAGACGGACGACCAGGGCGTCGCGAACCCGCTCGAGCTCGCCGGCGTCGAGCACGCGGGGGCCGCCCACGGCCCCGACCCGCCACTCGATCCCCTGACGTGGGAAGGCGGAGGCGAAGAGCTCGCCCAGCTTGCGCTCGAGCGCTGCGATCTGGCGGCGGAGGTCGTCGCGGACGAGTCGCTCGGTGGCGACGGTCGTGCCCCCGCCCCCGCCGGCCAGGACGGGGGTGGAAAACGGCATCCCGGGCCTAATCTGCTCGTCGTTGCGAAGCTCCGGCATCGCCCCGGGGATTCTACCCTTGCATGACCCCGGCGGCGAGCCAAATCGCCTCCTCCACGGCGATCGGCGGCACGCCCGCCACGGCGATCGCGCAGAGGATCGTCCGGCGCGTGCGTGGGTGGACTCCGCGGCCGTCCGCCGTCGCGCCGAACAGGAGCCCGAGCGGCCGTGCCTCGTCGGCGATCACGAGCGTCCCGGCCGGTAGTTCCCCGGGACGGCCCTCCAGCCCCTCGCCCGCGTCGCTGGCCCGGACGCCGAGGCGCCCGGTGACCTTGTCGGCGTCGAACGCCCGCAGCGCGACCCGCGACTCGACCGTGGCGATCGTGAGCGCGTCGTCGAGCAGGTTCTTGGACTTGAAGCCCCCATGCTTCATCCGCTCGAGCGCCATTGCCTCGATCGGGGTGGGCTGCTCGTCCGGGTCGAGCCCGATGTGTCTGTAGAAGACCCGGTAGGCCCAGGGGATCGACCGGTGCCGGAGGTTGATCGCCTCCCCGCCCGTGAATCGGTCGCTCAGGTCCTTCAGGCGCTGTTTCGCCTCCCGCGTGCTCTTCCCCGAGCCGCGCGCGACCACCAGATATCGCAGGCCCAGCCCCGAGAACTCCTCGGCCAGCGCGGGCGCCACCCACCCGGCCTCAGTCTCGCCCTGGCTCACGCCCCCTCCCCTCCGTTCCCGCCGCCGTCCTTCCCGAGCAGGGCATCCAGCTCCGCTGCGATGGCGTCAGGCTGGGCGTCGAGCCCGATCAGAACCGTCTCGAAGATGCCCCCCGGCCGGGCGATCCCGACGGTCGGGCAGACCCCGACGCGATAGACGTTCGACACGGCGCCGTCGCGGTCCCATCCCACCGGCACCCGCCAGTCGCGCTCGGCGACGATGTCCTCGACGTCCGCGCGGTCGCCGCGAACGGCGATGGACAGGAAGTTCGCCTCGTCCTCGTAGCGCGTCGCGAGGTCGTAGATCGCGTCCTGGGTATCCACGCAGTCGGACGGGTTCACGAACCAGAACGAGATCACGAGCGGCTTGTCGAAGAGGTCACAGACGCGGATCGCGTCCTTCGGCTCGATCTCACACGCCGGGGTGCGCCTGTCCTCCTCGGGACAGGGGTTCTCGGCCGTCTCGCAGTCGTCCTGGGCGATGTTCGCGTCGAGGTCGAGCGGGCCGCGTACGTCGGGGACCGCGAACTCCGCCAGCGGTTCGCCGCGAACGTTCTCGGCGCCCAGCAGGGTCCCCTCGTCGGTCTGCACCCCGTTGATGGCCGCCACCACGATCAGGCCGATGAAGACCAGGCCGACTAACAGCGAGTAGCGCGCCCCGGGGCGAAACGAGCTGGGCGCAGGCGGCTTCGAGGGCTCCTCGCTCACACCCAACCGCTCCGTCGGTCCCGCCCCGCCAGCAAGAACGTCCCGGAGTGGTTCCTATAGAGGGGTGTAGTACGTATAGGAACGGCTGAGGGACGTTCTCGGTGGGGCGGATTAGCTTGCCGAGCCCTCACTGGTTCGGCTCTCGACGGACTCCGGGGCACCGCTCACGCCTCCGACTCAGCGGGGTCGGCCCGCGGGCGGCGGCCCAGGCGCGCGCGCAGCGGCTCGAGCCCGCCCTCGGCCCAGACGAGCGCCGCCGGCAGCACCAGCATCACGCCGGCGAGCGCCACGGCCAGGTCGAACACCGTGACGAGCCCGAAGTCGCGCAGCATGCGCACGTCGCTCGCCACCAGCACGGCGAAACCGGCGATCGCCGTCGCCCCGGACGCCGCGACCGCGGTCCCGGTGCGCGCGTAGGTGCGCCGCAGCGCCTCCCCGACCGACTGGCCGCCCTCGCGCTCCTCGTGGAAGCGCGCGGCCAGGATCACGGAGAACTCGGTCGCGATCGCCACCACCAGGGCGCCGAGCGTCGCCGACATCGGGTTGAGCGGCACATCCGCCGCCTCCAGCACCAGCGATGACCAGCCGGTGGCGAGCACGATGGGGATCAGCGGCACCAACGCGCGCGAGGCCGAGCGGTAGACGAGGAGCAATACCACCGCGATCACGAGCAGGCCGGCGCCGGTCAAGAGGTAGCGGTTCCCGTCCAGAGCCGCGTTGGCGTCGGCCGCGAGGACCGGCAGGCCGACCACCTCGACGTCCACGCCCGGCGGCGGGTCGAGGTCGGACCCCGGCGGGTCGAGCTGGGCGCGGATGTCGTCGATCAGCGCCTTCTGCTCGTCGAAGGGCATGACTCGGATGCCGAACCCGATCAGGGCGGTCCCGCCGTCACCCCCCACGTCGCGGTCCACGACCGCGCGCGAGAAGTACTCGGGCAGCAGGTCCAAGAGCTCCCGGATCTGCGCCCGGGACGGGATCTGCTGTCCAGCGAACAGGGTCGCGAGCGTCGTGCCCGGGCAGATCTCGACGTCGTCGCCCTGGCAACTCGCGTCGCCGGTGTAGCCGTGACGGTCGAGCACGCGCTGCTCGAACCCGGCCATCCAGGCGATCACCTCCGGGTCGGTCAAATCCTCGGCCTCCACGGTCACGTAGACGTCGCCGGAGACGCCCGTCACGCGCTCAAGCTCGTCGACGTCCTGGAGCTCTGGCAGGTTCGCCGGGAGGAGCTGGCGGATGTCGGAGACCAGCTCGGTCCGGGTGCCCGCGATCCAGCCTGCGACCGCCAGCACCAGGGCCGCGGCCAGGACCTTGCCCGGCGCGCTGATCGACGCGGCCAGGGCCGCGCGGCCCCACCCTCGGATGCGTTCGCCGATCGCGGCCAGCCTCGGACGAACGCGGTCGATCGCGCGCGTCGCCGGGTTGGGCCGACCGCCACTGCGTTCCCTGGGAACCATCGACAGCGCCGCGAGCCCAGCGGTGAGCGCGTAGACGAATGCGACGAGGATCCCGGCCACCAGTAGCAGGCCGAAGCCGCGGACCATCGGGATCGGCGAGAGCAGCAGGACGAGGAAGCCCGCCATCGTGGCGAGGAGCGCCGTCCCGATCACCGGTCCGCCCCGTGCCGCCGCCTCGACCGCCGCTCGAGCCGGCGAGGAGCCGCCCTCGAGATGCTCGCGGAAGCGGGCCTGGAACTGGATCGCGTAGTCCACGGCCAGGCCCGTCAGCACCGGGAGCACGGCGATCGAGGCCATCGTGAGCGATCCGCCGACCAGCGCCAGCAGGCCGAAGACCAGCCCGCTGGCGCCGAGCGCGATGGCGAGCGGCAACAGCCGCAGCGGCGGGCCGAAGACCAGGGCGAGGACGATCGCCATGACCGCCAGGGCGACGGCGAGGAGAATGAAGATCTCGGTGGAGAGCTCCTGCGCGAGCCCGTCGAAGATGACCGGGACGCCGCTGACCACATACTCGCCGTTGCGGAGGCTGAAGGCGGGGTCCTCCACGGCCTCGCGGAAGAGCGAGAGGGCCCGCTCGCGCTCGGACTGGGTCAGGTCGGGCCGCAGGCGAGCCGTGATCATCGCCGCGTCGGGACTCGGGAACAGGAAGTTGAAGCGGGCCTTCGGGGTGCCCGGCGGCTTCGCCGGGTCGAAGACGACGGTGCTCACGTAGGTCGGGTCGTCGATTCGCGGCACCCCGGTCAGGCCGTACTGGGTGGCGGCCTCGATCAGCTCGTTCTGGAACTGGGTGAGGACCTCCTGGTAGGCGGCCTGGGCAGCCTGGAGCTGCTCCTCCTCCGAGCGGCCGTCCTTCCGCGCCTCGAGGGCGGCCTGGGTCGCCGCGACCCGTGCCTCGTCGCGCGCGGCCTCCGTCTGCTCGGTCAGCACGTTCTCCGCCGTGATCGCCGTCTGGTTCAGGAACGTGGCGGGGCCGAAGACCGTCTCGGCCGGCTGCTCCTCGGCGAGCCGGGCGCAGGCGGGAGGCGCCGGCTCGCCCTCACCGAAGACCTCGCCGCCGGGCGAGGTGCCGGACAGGCACCCCTCGAGCGCCAGGATCGTCCCCAGATCCTCGGTCAGCATCAGCTCCCGGAGGTCGCCCTCGATCAGGATCCGCACCGGCTCGTCGCCGAAGCGCTCGTAGAAGGCCTCGGTCGCATCGAAGGCCTCCGAGCCGGAGTCGACCAGCGAGTCGGGGTCGCGGTCGGCGTCGAGGGCCAGCGCGCCGACGGCGCCGACCAGCGACAGCAGGATCGCCAGCGCCACCACGGGCGCGGGCCGCTCCACGGCCCAGGCCGCGATCCTCGTGAGGAGGTTCCTCATTCGCTCAGATTAGGGGCGCCGCGAGGCGCCGGCGCCAGCCCGCGGCTGGCTTAATCCATGGCCAACGGGCCCTCGGTCTCCGCGTTCAGGAACTGCGAGACGAACTCGTTGTCGGAGTCGAAGAGCTCGTCCGAGGGGCCGGACTCGACGATCTTGCCCTTCCACAGCACCGCGATGAAGTCGGCGATGCGCCGCGCCGTCCCGAGGTCGTGGCTGATCACCATGTAACAGCCGCCGTTCTCCTCGTGGATCTCGCGGATCAGCTCGCACAGGAGCGCGGTGCGTACCGGATCGAGGCCCGAGTCGGGCTCGTCGAACATCACGATCGCCGGGTCGAGCACCAGCGCCCGGGCGAAGCCGGCGCGCTTACGCATCCCGCCCGAGAGCTCGTTCGGCATCTTCTCCGTCGCCTCCGCGAGGCCGACCTCGAGCAGGCGGCGGTTGACGATCTCGCCGATCTCCTCCTCGCCCTTGTCCGTGTGCTGGCGCAGCGGGAAGGCGACGTTGTCGAAGATGTCCATCGACCCGAACAGCGCCCCGTCCTGGAACAGCAGGCCGAACTTCTTGCGCATCTCGAACAGCTCGTCGTCGCTCATGCCGGGCACCGACTCGCCGTGGACGAGGAGGTCGCCCGAGTCCGGGTAAAGCAGGCCGACGATGTGCTTGATCAGCACGCTCTTGCCGGTACCCGACGGGCCCAGCACCATCGAGACCTGGTCGTCGGGGAGGCCGAGGTTGAGGCCGTTGAGGATCCGCATCCGGCCGAACTGCTTGACGACGTCGATGATCTCGATCGCGTCCTCGCCGCCGTGGTCGCGCTTCTCGCCGGTGTGCCAGCGGTAGGGGTTCATCTCGTCCGAGGCGACGCCCGGGAGGATGTAGTCCTTGTGAAGCGAGCCCATCTCCGGGGCGGGCTCGACGTAGGCCTCGTCGCCGGCGGGCGGCGGGTGCGCCTCCTCGTACTCGGTGCCGGTCGTGTGCAGGACCGGGGGTCCCGTCACGTCGTCGGGGTCGTCCGCGTACTCGCCAGTCGCGGGCGGCTCAGCGCCCTCGGCGGGCTCAGCCCACTCCTCGTTCTCGTTCGTCTGGTCTTCAGCCAATTTCGGTCTCTCCTTCGTCCGGCGCCCCCTCCGGGGCCGGTTCAGCCTCCGATGGGCGCCCTCGGGTTGGCGCCCCAGAAGACAAGCGTTCCCATCATCCCGATCACGTGCACCAAGACGATGTTGAGCACCATCGACTTAGCGGTCGCGGTTCCCACCCCGACCGGGCCGCCGGAGGCGTTGTAGCCGTAGTAGCAGCCGACGAGCACGATGGCCGTGGCCATCACCATTCCCTTGGTGAGGCTGAATATGAGGTCGGGTGGGTTCTGGAACATCCAGAAGATCAGGAAGTACCCGCCCGAGGAGACCTCGCCGACCTGCTCGACCACCGCCAGATAGGACGCGAAGAAGCCGACGCCGATCCCCGCCAGGTAGATGAAGGGGAGCGTCAGCCAGGCGCCGAGCAGGCGGGTCGCGCAGAGGTAGATCATCGGCTGCACGCCCATGACCTCGAGCGCGTCGATCTCGTCGGAGATCCGCATCGAGCCGAGCTCGGCCACGATCCCGGTGCCGACCTTGGCGGCCATCATGTAGCCGAACGCGTAGGGGATCACCTCGCGCAGGTCACACCACGCGGCGAAGACGCCGGCGTTCGACGGAGCGCCGACCGACCTCGAGAAGTACGCGCCCTCGATCCCGCACTGGAGGCCGAGGATGAACGTGAGCCCCCAGATCACGATCGCCGAGCCCAGGATCAGGATCCCGGCCTGGCGCAGCGCCTCGCCGAAGAAGCGGAAGACGCGGCCGTTGAAGACCAGGATCATCACCCGGCCGCCGAAGCGCGCGATCATGCCGAGCGAGTCGAGCCATTCACGAGGAACTGCGAGCCAGCCGCCGCTCTATCTTGATGACCGAGATCTCGGGGTTGGTGGCGAGCAGCGTTTGCGTGAAGACGTAGTTGAACGCGAACACGCCAAGGAAGGCGATCACGACCGCTTCGTTCACGGCACGGCCCACCCCCTCGGCGCCTCCGGACGCATTCATCCCTTTGTAGGAGCAGACGACGGCGATGATCGCCCCGAACATGGTGCATTTGAGGATCGATCCCCATAGGTCCGTGACGGACGCGTTGTTGAAGAGCGTGGCGAAGAACCCGCCCAGCGGCTCCCCGTAGGCCAGCTCGGCGAACAGGCCGCCGGAGATGCCGAAGAGCAGCGCGTAGATGTCCATCAGGCCCGTGATCAGCATCAGCGCAAGGAAGCGCGGGACCACGAGGTTCTTGATCGGGTCGACGCCGAGCACCTGCAGCGCGTCCAGCTCCTCGCGGATCTTGCGGGCGCCGAGGTCGGCGGTGATCGCGGTGCCGGCGACGCCGGCCACGACGACGGCCGTCACGAACGGCGCGAACTCGCGCACGGAGGCGAGGATGAAGAAGCCGCCGAGGCGGTCGAGCGCGCCGAACAGCGAGAGGAAGTTGGCTGCCTGGAGGCCCGGGGCGCCGAACCCGAAGGCGATCGTCGAGATCATCATCGGGAACCAGCAGAGCTGGAGGGCGAAGAGGAACTGGGAGATGAACTCGCCGCCGTAGGGGTATGGGGGCTTGACCACGGCCGTGATGGTCTTGCCGGTCAGGATCATCATGTTCCCGACCTCCTCGAACATCGACTTGGCCGGGAGGAACGCCCTATCAGCGACTGCTCTGACCATCTCTCTCCCGCCTCGCGGCTCCCGACCGGAGGCTCCTGGCTAAGAGTATTCGATGCCGTGGGCGCCCCGCCACCGACAACTGTTGGTGGCGGACGCTGCGCGTCGCGATGGTATGTTCCCCCGCGCCTTGGGGGAGAGAGGCAAAATCGCCCATGGGTCGCGAGACCGGGCAGTCAACGCACGGATCGCGATCGCCCTGGCCCTCAGTGGCGTAGTCGTCGCGCTGTCCGCCTGCGGTGGCTCGGACGAAGAGCGCCAGGACGCGAACGAGCCCTCGGGCGAGTTCCCGGTGGACGTGACGGACGCGAAGTTCCCCGCCCGCCAGCGGCTGGCCAAGACCAGTGACCTCGAGCTGGCGATCGAGAACATCGGCGAGGAGCAGATCCCCGATCTGGCGGTGACGATCTGCCTGAATTCGTGCAACGCAGATGGCCCCTTCTCGCTGCGATCCGAGCAGACGGGCCTGGCCAACCCGAACCGGCCGGTGTGGATCCTGGAGCAGGACTACCCGAAGCTCCTCGAGCCTGGCATCAGCCCGGGCGAGCTCGACAAGGAGCCCACCGCGGGCGCCGAGGTCGCGCAGACGAACACCTTCTCGTTCGGTCCGGTGGCGCCAGGCGACGAGGTCGCGGCGGTTTGGCGGGTCACCCCCGTTCGCGCGGGCACCTACACGGTCCACTACGACATCGCCGCCGGGCTCACGGGCAATGCGAAGGCGGTCACGGCCGACGGAACGCCGGTGGAAAAGGTGGATCTGTCATTCGTCGTCACGATCGACGACAAGCCCCCGAAGGCGACGGTGGACCCCGACGGCAAGGTCGTCATCGAGGATTAGCCGACCGTCTAGCCTCCGGGGAGTGACGGGAAGCGTGAAGGCGGGGCTTGCGGTCGTCGCTGCGGCGGCCTGGATCGCGGGGTGTGGCGGCGACGACGAGACGACGACCACGTCGGCGACCACGACCACTACGCCGACCACGGCCAAGGAGGAGAGGACGCCCACCGACCGGCAGCCGCCCGTCGGGGACGGGACCGGTGGCGTCGAGCTCGTCGAGATCGGGAGCTTCGACCAGCCGGTCTACGTGACGCAGCCGCCCGACGGCGGTGACCTCTACGTGGTCGAGCAGACCGGCCGGGTCCAGCGGGTCCCCATCGACGGCGGCGACCCCGAGCTGTTCCTGGACCTGTCGGACGAGATCACCTGCTGCGGCGAGCAGGGGCTTCTCTCGATCGCCTTCGCCCCGGACTACGCGAAGTCCGGCCGGCTCTACGCCTCGTTCACCAACTCGGAGGGCGACTCGCGCGTCGTCGAGTACCGGGCCGAGGGTGACGGGGTCGACGAGGGCTCGGCCCGGGAGCTGCTGGCGCTGGACGACCCCTACTCCAACCACAACGGCGGCCTCCTGCTCTTCGACTCGGACGGGCGGCTCCTGCTGGGGATGGGTGACGGCGGGTCGGGCGGCGACCCCGATCGAACCGCCCAGGACCCCTCGAGCCTGTTCGGAAAGCTCATCGGCGTCGACACGTCCGGCGGAGGCGACCACGAGGTCGTCGCGCTGGGCCTGCGCAACCCATGGCGGTTCTCGTTCGACCGCGAGACCGGCGACCTCTGGATCGGAGACGTCGGCCAGAGCGAGTTCGAGGAGGTCGACGCCGTGGCGCCCGGCGAGGTCGACGGCGCGAACTTCGGCTGGTCGGCCTTCGAGGGGAACGCCCCCTTCAACTCCGACCAGGAGGCGCCGGGCCACGTGCCGCCCCTGCTCACCTACCCGACCGGCGAGGGCTGCGCGGTGACCGGCGGCTACGTGGTGCGCGACCCGGAGCTTCGGAGCCTCTACGGGCGCTACCTCTACGCCGACTACTGCCAGGGCGAGCTGCGGAGCTTCACGGCCGAGCCCGGGCGCCAAGCCGCGGACGACACCGACCTGGGCGTCCAGGTCCCCGCCCTCAGCTCCTTCGGCGAGGATGCCGCAGGGCACATCTACGTGACCTCGACCGACGGCCCCGTCTACCGTCTCGCGCCGGGATGAGGCGTCTGGCGGCACTCGTGTTCGCCGTGGGCCTCGCCGGGGCCGACTATCGGTTGGAGGCGGCGTGCCGGACGCTAAGCTCCTGGCGATGACGGGTGGGACCGTGATCGGCAGGGAACGCAGGAGGTTGGCGCTCGGCGCCGCCGTCGCCGCGCTTGCGGTCGTTGCCGCCCTGGCCACCGGCGGTCCGGCGCGCGCCGGGGCAGGCGGCGGGTCCGCGCTGGTCGACATCGGCGACTTCGACTCGCCCGTCTTCGTCGACGACGCTCCCGGCGCCCCCGGCCACCTCTACGTGGTCGAGCAGGGGGGCACGATCGAGGTGCTCGTCAGCGAGGCGCAGGAGGCGGAGCCGTTCCTCGACATCGCCGACATCGTCGCGTCCGGCGGCGAGGAGGGGCTCCTGTCGGTGGCATTCGACCCCGACTACGAAAGCAACCGCCTCTTCTACGTCTACTACACCACCAATAGCCACGACATTCGAATCGATCGGTTCCGGCGCCGCGCCGACGACCCGCTGAGCGCCGGGGTGGGGTCGCGCAAGAAGGTCATCAAGATCGAGCACGACCAGGCCAACAACCACAACGGCGGCCAACTCCAGTTCGGCCCCGACGGTTACCTCTACGCAGGGATCGGAGACGGCGGCCCGCAGGGCGACCCCGAGAACGACGCCCAGAAGAAGAAGAGCTTGCTCGGCAAACTGCTGCGGATCGATCCGCTCCCGCAGGGAGGCTATGACAATCCGCCCGACAACCCCTACGTCGGCGTCCCGGGTAGCGACGAGATCGCCGCCCGGGGCCTGCGCAACCCATGGCGCTTCTCCTTCGACTCCGCCACCGGCGCGCTCCTGCTCGCCGACGTCGGCGGCGGCGCCCAGGAGGAGGTCGACTACGACGCCGACCAGGGCATCGGTGAGAACTTCGGCTGGAACGACTACGAGGGATTCGCCGAGACGGCGTTCGGGACGGGGGGCAACGCCAGCCCCCACCACGAGCCGATCGCGGACTTCAGCCACGGGCCCCCGGACAACTTCAACTCGATCACCGGCGGCTACGTCGTCCACGATCCCGGCCTGCCCGCGCTCGCGGGCCAGTACCTCTTCGGCGACGCCTACAACGGCGCCGTCCAGGCCCTGCAGATCCCCTCCGGCGCCGCCGGCAGCAGCGTGGGCGTCTCGGTCGGCACCCTCTCCTCGTTCGGCGAGGGCGAGGGCAACCAGATCTACGTCGTCGACCTGGGCGGCGACGTTTACCGGCTCGAACAGGTGAATTGATCCGGCGGGCGGCAGTGCTCGGCGCCCTCGCGGTCGTCGGCCTTGCGATCGCCGCCGCCGCCCAGGGGGAGCCCGAAACGCAGCGCAAGGGCCAGTTCAACGTCACGCGCGACGAGGTCGCGGACGGCCTGAACCAGCCGATCTACGCGGCGATCGCCCCGGGGGTGAGCGGCATGGTCTACGTCGTCCAGCGCGCGGGGACCGTGCGGGCGCTCAACCCGGGCACCGGCAACTCGGTCGAGTTCCTCGACATCCGGGGCCGGGTCTCGACCGCGGGCGAGGGCGGCCTGCTCTCGATCGCGTTCGACCCGCGCTACCAGGCGAACGGCCTCTTCTACGCCTACTACACGACCGACGGAAGCCACCGGATCGCGATCGACGAGTTCAGGGCGCCGTCGGACACGGACGCGAACGAGGGCTCGCGCCGGCGGGTGCTGGCGATCCCCCACCCCGGCTTCGAGAACCACCAGGGCGGCACGGTCGCGTTCGGGCCAGGCGGGTACCTGTTCGCCGCGACCGGCGACGGCGGATCGGGTGGCGACCCGCCGGAGAACGCACAGGACCGGAAGGTTCTGCTGGGCAAGCTCCTCCGGATCAACCCACATGGCAACGGCGATGGCGACTACTCGGTACCCCAGACCAACCCGTTCCGGGGGCGCAAGGGCCGCGACGAGATCTACGCGATGGGCCTGCGCAACCCGTTCCGGTTCTCGTTCGACCCGCCCACGGGCCGGATCGCCATCGGAGACGTTGGGCAGTTCAAGTGGGAGGAGGTGGACGTCGAAAGCCGCAAGTCGCTACGGGCGGCCAACTTCGGCTGGGACCACTTCGAGGGCGACCACCGGTTCGACTACCCGGGCGACAACGAGGCCAACGCACCCGACGGCCGAAGCTACGAGCCTCCCGTCCACGAGTACCCGCACAGCCAGGGCAACGTGATCACCGGGGGCGTCGTCGTGCGGGATCCCGACCTGCGCCAGCTCCGCGGCCGCTACGTCTACGCCGACTACGGCAGCGACAAGCTCCGGAGCTTCCGGGTGAAGCTGACCGGCGCGCGAAACGACAAGCCGCTGAGGGTGGAGATCACCGACCCCACGTCCTTCACCTCGGCCCCCAACGGCACCGTCTACGTGACCTCGCTCACGACGGGACGGCTCTTCCGGCTGGTGCCGGAGATGTAAGGTTCCCGCAGCGCATGGAGCCGACGGCCGCAACCGAGCGCAAGCAACGGGCAAACGATGGGTCGGGCAACGGGGGCGCCCCCGGGGCTGAGACCTTCGACGTCCTCAACCCCACCGACGGCTCCGTGATCCGGGCCGTCGAGGTGGACAGCCCCGAGCGAGTGGCGGAGGTCGTCGCCCGCGTCCGGGCCGCCCAGCCGGAGTGGGAGGCCATGGGCTTCCGCGAGCGCTACCGCTGGCTCGGCCGCCTGCGCGACTGGATGTTCGACAACGCCGACCACCTGGCCGACGTCATGCAGGAGGAGACGGGCAAGGTGCGCGCCGACGCCGAGCTCGAGGCCCCGTTCATCTGTGACGCCATCAACTTCTGGGGCGAGCGCGCGGCCGACTTCCTGGCCGACGAGACACCGTCCTCGCACAACCCGATGTTCAAGGTGAAGCGCCTGCGCATCACCTACCGGCCCTATCCCGTGGTCGGCGTCATCAGCCCGTGGAACTTCCCGCTGATGCTCGCCTTCGACGACGCGATCCCGGCGCTGATGGCCGGGGCGGCGACGGTGATCAAGCCGTCCGAGGTGACGCCGCTGATCGCGATGGAGATCGCGCGCGCCTGGAAGGAGGAGGTCGGCGGCCCCGACGTCATCGGCGTGGTCAACGGCACGGCCGACACCGGCGGCGCCCTGATCGACAACGTCGACTACCTGCAGTTCACCGGCTCGGACCGGACCGGACGCATCGTGATGAAGCGCGCCGCCGACACGCTCACGCCCGTCAGCCTGGAGCTGGGCGGCAAGGATCCGATGATCGTCCTGGCGGACGCCAACATGGACCGCGCCGTGAACGCGGCGGCCTTCGGCGGGCTCGCGAACGCCGGCCAGATCTGCATGGCGATCGAGCGGGTCTACGTCGAGGAGCCGATCTACGACGAGTTCGTGACGAAGCTCGCCGCGCGCGTTCGCGAGCTTCGCCAGGGCGTCGACGACCGCTCGTTCAAGCAGGACGTGGGCGCGATGACGTTCCCGCCGCAGCTCGAGATCGTCTCCGACCACGTCGAGGACGCCCGCGAGAAGGGCGCCCGGATCCTCACCGGCGGCCGCCGGGTGGACGGCCCGGGGGACTTCTACGAGCCCACCGTGGTCGCCGACGCGGACCACACGATGAAGGTGATGGTCGACGAGACGTTCGGGCCCGTGCTGGGCGTGATGAAGGTCCGCGACGCCGACGAGGCCGTGGCGATGGCCAACGACTCGCGCTACGGCCTCTCCGCCTCGGTGATGTCCCGCGACACGAAGCGCGCCGAGGCCGTCGCCCGGCGGCTCGAGGTCGGCGCGACCAACGTCGACGACGTCCTCACCAACTACTTCCTCCAGAACCTGCCGATGGGCGGCTGGAAGGAGTCCGGGGTGGGCATCCGCCACGGGGCGAACGGCATCAAGCGGTTCTGCCGCACCGAGTCCATCGTCTCCCCCCGCCTCCCGCAGGGCAAGCGCGACCCGCTCTGGTTCCCCTACAAGCGCCGCCCGCGCCGCGCGATCTCGGCGATCGTCCGCTTCGTGAACTCCCGCGGCCTCCGCAACCGCCTGGGCCTCGGCAAGCGCGGCTAGCGCGCGCGCCCGGCTCGAGGCGTGGTCGGCGGGACGGACAACTAACAACTGGCCCGACAGAGAGTGGCGCCGGCGCCGATGTGCCGCGTCAGGTTGATACCCCCATAGGGTATTGCCGCCAATCGAGTGGCGAGTTTTCCCCGCATAGCGGGCATAAGTCGCCACTCAATGCCGCGGTCGACCGCGACGCCGCTCTGTCGGCTCACGGCGGGCAAGCTCCAGGCACGAACCGAGCCCAGTTGGGCACCGCTCGCGCCGATATGGAGGGGGGGTATCGCCCCACGCCCCGCCCCAGGCTCTCTCTCGATGCCAGTTGTTGGTCGTGATCCACGGCGCCGCTTCGGGCGTAGCACCTCCTAACCGGGGCCACGACCTGTGGCCTCAGCGACAACGGAGGTGGGACGGTGGATTACCGAAGGTGGCTGCGCGATCCGGTCTCGCGAAGGCGCTTCTTCGCGGTGTCCGGGGTCAGCATCGGCGCTGGGGGCGCCGTCTTCCTCGGCGCCTGCGGGGATGACGACGACGAGACGACGACCATGGCCGATGAGGGCGGCGGCTCTATGGCCGACGTGGACATCCTCAACAGCGCGCTCGAGCTGGAGTACACGGCGGTCGCGGCGTACACGGCCGGCGCGGAACTGCTGAAGGGCGACGTCCTGGCCGCCGGCAAGGAGTTCCTCGCCCAGGAGCAGGAGCACGCCGACGGCCTCGTAACCGCGATCAACGACCTCGGCGGCACGCCGGTCGAGCCCAAGGCCGGCGATGAGTACGGCTTCCCGAAGCTGACCAGCCAGGAGGACGTCCTCAACTTCGCCAACGAGCTCGAGAACACGGCGATCGCGGCCTACGTCGATGCGATCCCGAAGCTCACCGTGCCCGAGTTGCGGGTGACCGCCGCCCAGATCGTGACCAACGAGGCCGAGCACGTCTCGGTCCTCTTGGGGGCGCTCGGCGAGCCCCAGGTTCCCGACGCGTTCGTGACCGGAACACAGGCGTAGGCGCGCGGGACGACGAGAAAGGAACTCAGGAAAATGAACGAGAGAATCATCATCCGCGACGGCGAGGTCGATACCTCCGTGGTCGCGGACTTCGAGTCCACCCGGCGTGACGCCCTGCGCCGCGGCGCGATCCTCGGCGGCGGCGTCCTGGCCGCGACGAGCATCCCGCTGCTGCTCGGCGTCCGCAACGCGTTCGCCCAGTCCGACGGGGATGCGGCGATCCTGGAGGCCGCCATCGGCCTCGAGCAGACCGCCGTCGTCGCCTACGACACGGCGGCGGCCAGCGGCCTGCTCGACCCTGCGGTCGAGGACGTCGCGATCCTGTTCCGCGACCAGGAACAGGAACACGCAGATGCGCTGATCACGGCCCTGGAGGACCTGGGCGGGACCGCCCCGAAGCCCCCGAAGGCGGAGGACGTCGAGGGCCTTGGCGACGTCATGAGCCAGGCCGACATCCTCACCTTCGCGGTCGAGCTGGAGAACATGGCGATCATCGCCTACTCCGACGCTCACGGGAAGCTCCAGAGCCCGGATCTGCTGACGGCGGGCGCGCAGATCATGTCCAACGAGGGCCAGCACCTGGTCGTGCTGCGCCAGGGCCTGGGCGCGACGCCGGCGGAGTCTGTGCCGGACGCGTTCGAGACCGGAGAGAGCCCTCCCCCCGGCTCCTAGCCGGCCACCAGGAGCCAGCTCCCATGTCACGGAAGACATGCGTCGTCACCCTCGCAGCCGCAGCGGCATTGGCCGTAGCAGGCTGCGGGGGCGGCGACGACTCGGGCGACGCCGCTGCTGCCGTGAGCGAGGACGGCAAGGTCCTGATCGCCGACTTCCGCTACGAGCCCGAGACGATCACCGTCGCGACGGGCCAGCCGGTGACGTTCCTCAACTCGGACGTCGCTCCCCACACGGCTACCGCGGACGACGAGAAGTCGTTCGACACCGGCCGCCTCGAGATCGAGGAGGAGGGCGAGCTGGTCTTCGACGAGCCCGGCACCTACGGCTACTTCTGCGACTTCCACCCGTTCATGAAGGGAACGGTTGAGGTCGTCGAGAAGTAGCGCCGTCTGGCGCTGCGCGCGGGTCGGTAGGGTCGTGCGGTGCCGTCGTTCGCCGACAAGGTAGTCCTGATCACCGGGACCGCGCGGGGCTGCGGCGCAGTCCTCGCCGAGGCCTTCGCAGCGAGTGGGGCGACGGTGGTGGCTTGCGATGTGGACGGTGGCGCGGGTGAAGCGGCCGCCGAGAAGATCCGGGCGTCGGGAGGTCGGATTGACTTCTCATCGGTCGATGTATCCCGCGAGGAGGAGGTGAAGGCGCTCGTTGGGCGCACGCTCGATGCGCACGGTCGCTTGAGCTGCGCGATCAACAACGCCGGCACCGAGGAGCTCACCGAGATCGCGGAGGGGACCGAGAGCGCCTTCGACGAGCTGATCGCGACGGACCTGAAGGGTCTCTTCTTTTGCCTCAAGCACGAGATCAAGGCGATGCGTAAGGGCGGCGGCGGCGCGATCCTCAACATGTCCTCCGTCACCAGCAGCATCACGGCCGCTCCGGCGAACGGGCTCTACGCGGCGACCAAGGGCGGCGTCAACGGCCTCACGAAGGCGGCCGCGATCGAGGTCGGCAAGGACAACATCAGCGTGAATGCCCTGGCCTTCGCGGCGATCGACATCCCCGGCAGCATGATCTGGCGCTACCTCGACGAGCAGCAGGTGCCGAAGGAGGCACTCATGCAGGCTTTCCCGGTGGGACGCATGGGCCGGCCCGAGGAGCTGGTCGCGGCAGCGATGTACCTGTCCTCCGACGAGGCTCGCTTCTGCACCGGCACCACCCTTGTCCTCGACGGGGGCTTCACGGCCCAGTAGCGGGAGGTGTGTCCCCTGCGCGCCGCGTGTTGAGGCTGTGCCGCCTACTTCGGCTGGGGGACGATCCGGATGTACGGCTTCGGTGACTCCCAGCCGTCGGGGTAGGTCTCGCGGGCCTCGTCGTCGGAGACCGAGCCGGCGATGATCACGTCCTCGCCCGGCTGCCAGTTCACGGGGGTCGCGACCTTCTTGTCCGCCGTGAGCTGGAGCGAGTCGATGACCCGCAAGCACCTCGTCGAAGTTGCGGCCGGTGGTCATCGGATAGACGAGGATCAGCTTGATCTTCTTGTCCGGGCCGATCACGAAGACGTTGCGAACGGTCTGGTTGTCGGCGGGCGTGCGCTCGGTCGGGTCGCCGCTGGTGTCGGCCGGCAGCATCCCGTACGCCTTCGCGACCTTGAACTCGGGGTCGGCGATGATCGGGTAGTTGGGGGCCGCGCCCTGCGTCTCCTCGATGTCCTTCGCCCACTCCTCGTGATTGTCCAGCGGGTCGATCGAGAGCCCGGCGATCTTGACTCCCCGCTTGTCGAACTCCGGCTTCGCGTTGGCCATGTACCCGAGCTCGGTGGTGCAGACGGGGGTGAAGTCGCGCGGGTGTGAGAACAGGACCGCCCAGGAGTCGCCGATCCAGTCGTGGAACTTGATCGGGCCCTCGGTGGAATCGGCCTCGAAGTCGGGTGCGGTGTCGCCAAGTGTCAGAGCCATGGATTTTCTCCCTTCGGGTGCTCGCTGAAAGCTGCCTCTCAAAACTAGCGACCCGCGGCTGCCGGCGGCTGCCGGGCGACCGACATCTTCTGAACTAAGCGGGCGCGACGTCTGGGGCCGGCTCGTCGCTCTCTGCCTCGATCGTGCCGTCACCCTCGACGTCCAAATCCGGCGGCAGCTCTCCCCCGCGCTCGGTGCCGGCGATCAGCTCGTCCCCCCTCTTCTCACCCGGGATGAAGCCTGACTTCATGCCGAAGTAGACGGCCTGCGGGTGGTGGGCGATGATCGCGACGGTCGACTGCTCGGGCATCACGGCGTAGCCGGCGGAGAGGGTCATGCCGATCTCCTCGAGCCCGAGGAGGCGCCAGACCTTCTCGTGCTCGGACTGGTCGGGGCAGGCCGGATAGCCCCAGGAGTAGCGCCGGCCCTGGTCGAGCTCGATCCCGAGCCCGCTCCGTACGTCGGCGTGGAGCCACTCGGCCAGGCCCTCGGCGGCCTGCACGCCCAGGCCGTGGACGAAGAGCTGCTCGGCGAACTCGCCGTCGGCCTCGAGCTGGTTGATCCGCTCCGTGACCTCGTCGCCCACGGTCACGCCCTGGAGCGCCACCACGTCCCTTTCGGACCCGGACGGATCGGGAGATCCGTCCGGCAGTTGTTCCAGCGGCCGGTAGAAGTCGGCCAGGCAGATGCGGTCGTGTTTGGGCTGGCGGGGGAAGACCAGCCGCTCGATCTCCGTGTCGGGATCGTCCGGGTCGAAGATCACAAGCTCGTTGCCGTCGGCGTTGCACGGGAAGTAGCCCAGGCGTACCCGCGGATGCAGGTAGTCCTGCTCGCGCCACATCCGCTCGAGCTTCGGCGCGAAGCCCTCGTCCTCGCCGTGGCCCTCGACGATCCGGCGCCAGTCCTCGCCCTTGTTCCCGCGCCCGCCCCAGTGGAGCTTGAAGAGGACGTGGCGGTCGAGGTACGGATACACCTCGTCGAGGTCGATCTCCACTTCGCGCGCGCCCCAGAACGGAGGCTCCGGGACCGGGGCGTCGGTGGCGGCGAGCGACCGCGCGGAATCGTCGGTCGTGGGCGGCGCGTCGTCGGCCACCTCGGGCTTCTCGCGCAGCGCCCGAGCCTCGTCGTGGATCTTCGCGACCAGGGCCCCGCGTGCGTCGTCGTCGATCAGGGCATCCACCGTGTCGAGCCCGGCGAAGGCGTCCTTGCAGTAGAAGACCCCGGGCGCGTAGACCTCGTCGGACTCCTTGCCCTCCGGGTACAGGGCGCGCCGGCCGAAGTCGCGGTTGATCGCGGCGCCGCCGATCAGCACCGGGAACTCGAGCCCGCGGGAATGCAGCTCCTGGATGCACGCGGGCATCTGCTTCGAGGTCGAGACGAGCAGGGCCGAGAGGCCGATCGCGTCCGCCTCGTGCTCGACGGCGGCGTCGATGATCGTGTCGATGGGGACCTGCTTCCCGAGGTCCACGACCGTGTACCCGTTGTTGGTCAGGATCGTGTTCACCAGCGACTTGCCGATGTCGTGGACGTCGCCGAACACGGTCGCGATCACGACCCTGCCCTTGGTGTGGCCCTCGATCCGGTCCAGGTAGTTCTCGAGCTGGGCCACGGCGCGCTTCATCACCTCGGCCGACTGGAGCACGAACGGCAGGATCAGCTCGCCGGCGCCGAACTTGTCGCCGACCTCCTTCATCGCCGGCAACAGCACCTGGTTAAGGGTCGGGACGGCGCCGATCTTCTCCACCGAGCGGTCGATCCACTCCTCCACCCCGTCCTTCTTGCGGCGCAGGATGTGCCAGTGGAGCGCCTCCTCGGGCTCCATGTCCGCCGTGGGGTCCTCGGCCTCCGCCTCGTCCTCCTCGCCCTTCGACTCGAAGTGGGCGATGAAGCGCTCGAGCGCATCGTCGCGGCGGTTGAAGACGAGGTCGTCGGCCAGCTCGCGCTCGTTCTCGGAGATCTCCCCGTACGGCGTGATGTGGTTGGGGTTGACCATCGCCAGGTCGAGCCCGGCCTCGACGCAGTGGTGAAGGAAGACCGAGTTGAGGACCGCGCGCGCCGGCTGGGAGACGCCGAACGACACGTTCGAGACGCCGAGCGAAGTCTTCACCCCGGGCAGCCCCTCCTTGATCGCCTTGATCCCCTCGATCGTCGCGACGGCCGAGGGCTTCCACTCCTCGTCGCCGGTGGTGAGCGTGAAAGTGAGCGCGTCGAAGATGAGGGAGTCGCGCGGCAGGCCGTGCTCGTCGCAGGCGATCTCGGTGATGCGCTTCGCGATCTCGAGCTTGCGCTCGCCGGTCTTCGCCATCCCGACCTCGTCGATCGTCAGCGCGATCAGCGCCGCCCCGTGTGCCTTCGCGAGCGGGACGACGCGATCGGCCTTGTCGCGGCCGGCCTCGAGGTTGATCGAATTCACGATCGCCCGGCCCGGGATCGCCTCGAGAGCCGCCTCGATCACCTCCGGCTCGGTCGAGTCGATCTGGATGGGCGCGGGCTGCGTCAGCGAGATCCGTTGCACGACCTCGCGCATCTGCTCGTCCTCGTCCTGGCGCTCGGTGAGCGCCACGCAGACGTCGAGCACGTGGGCGCCGCCGTTGACCTGGTCCTCCGCCACGGCGACCAGGCCTTCGTAGTCGTCGGCGAGCAGGAGCTCCTTTGCCTTGCGCGAGCCCTGCGAGTTGACGCGCTCGCCGACCAGTGTCGGCCGCGGCTCCTGGACGAGGTCGGTCGCGGTCATCATCGAGCTGACCAGGGGCGGCGCGCCCTGGGGCCGTTCGCCGGGCACCCGCCCCGCGACCCGCTCGGCGATCGCCGCGATGTGCTCGGGGGTGGTGCCGCAGCAGCCGCCGACGATGCCGACGTTGTGACGCTCGACGAACTCGCCGAGCACGGTGGAGATCTGCCCGGGGGTCTCGGGGAAGATCGTCTCGCCGTCGGGGCCCTGGAGTGGCAGCCCGGCGTTGGGGATGCAGTGAACCGGCAACGGCGAGTGCTCGCCGAGGAACCGGATCGCGTCGCGCATGTCCTCCGGCCCGGTCGAGCAGTTGAGCCCGATCACGTCCACGTCGAGCGCGGCCAGCGTGGTGAGGACCGCCGGGATGTCGGTGCCCAGCAGCATCTTGCCGCCCTGCGGCAGGAGCGAGACGGAGGCCTGGATCGGCAGCGCCCGGCCCACCTCCTCGAACGCCTCACGGGTGCCGAAGATCGCCGCCTTCACCTCGAGGATGTCCTGCGCCGTCTCGATGATGATCAGGTCGGCGCCGCCCTCCACGAGCCCTCGGGCCTGCTCGCTGAACACGCCGACCAGCTCGCGGAAGCTGATGTTCCCCAGCGTCGGGTCGTCGCTGGCGGGGAGGAAGCCCGTGGGGCCGATCGAGCCCGCCACGAAGAGCTCGGAGCCCACCGCCTTGCGCGCGATCTCGGCCGCCGTTCGGTTGATCTCCAGCGTGTCCTCGCCCAGGCCCCACTCGTCGAGCTTCAGCCGTGAGCCCTGGAAGGTGTCGGTCTCGACGACCTCGGCGCCCGCCTCGACCATCGAGGTGTGGACGCCCTCGATCACATCCGGGCGGTTCAGGACAAGCGCCTCATGGCACTTGCCCTCCAGGCCGCCGTAGTCCTCGGAGGTGAGGTCGAATTGCTCCAGGGTCGCGCCCATGCCGCCGTCGAAGACGACGACACGCTCGCGCACCGCGGCCAGATAGTCCCGTTCAGCCATGGCGCACCGGATGGTAGGGAGAGTGGCGCGGCCGCCGTGCAGGCTGCCGACCTAGGAGGCCGGCGTGCGCGGCGCCCGCCCGGGCATGTCCAAGGGCATCACGGCCCCTGGGCTTGAGAAGGACGAGCGAGGTGCGGCTTGCGTCTTCACCGTCAATGAGGATAGCGGCCGCGTGTCCGCCACTCCTCGATGCCCAGCGCCCTGCAAACCGCTCGCGGAGAGCGGTCCGCCGACGCCCGGGGCTAGCTCGAGACCGTCTCGCCCCGCCGCTCACCGCCGCGCGGTGAGAGCCGGACCGGGGCCGCCGACAGCGCGCGCAGGCGCATGTCCGACCAGGTGACGCCCTCGCGCACGAGGGCCGGCAGGCCGAGGATCGACCGCGGTCGCGATCTCCACGGCCTGCAGGACGATGCCGTAGGCCAGCGCATCTGCCGCTCCCACGCCGAAGCCGGTCGTCAGGACGCTGATCGTGGCGAGCTGGAAGACACCGACGTTCGAGGGGGTCGCCGGGACCACCGCGGTGACGTTGACGGCGAACAGCACCGCCGCCGCGGCGCCGAGCTGCGCCTGGACGTCGAGGCCGAGGGCGTTGAACAGCACGAGGCAGGCGGCGAGCTGGAGCGCCCACGCCGTGAGCTGGGCGCCCAGCGCGACGGGGCCGCGGCGTGGGTCGCGGAAGATGTGGAGGCCCGTTCGCACCTGCACCAGCGCCGAGCGGATCGTGCCCGCGACGCGGGCGACGCGGCCGGAGCCGTTCTGGCGCACCACGACCGGCGCGAGCAGCACGGCGACCAGCAGGAGCAGCGGGGCCAAGCTGAAAAGGAACAGCCGCTCGGAGCTGGCCGCGAAGAGGTCGGTCTCCCAGACGATGATCGCTCCCAGCAGCGCGAGCGCCCCGATGTTCATGGCCGTCTGCGAGACGAGCGTCCCCAGCAGGACCGGGAACGTCTCGCGCATCCTCCCCACGCGGCGGGCGAGGACCATGGCGCGGGCGGGCTCGCCGACGCGTGCCGGGAGGGTGGCCGACATCAGGACTCCGATCATCGTCGCCGAGGTGACATCGCGGCGGCGAAGAGGCCTGTTGGGTAGGGCGGAGCGAATCGACGCGAACCACGACGCCGCGCGCATGAACAGGGACGCGACCATCAACGCGAGGGCGAGCAGCACCCACGTCGCATCGGAGCGGACCAGCTTGTGGACCACGTCCTGCACCCCGATCCGGTTCGCCGCGATGGCGGTCAGCCCCACGCCGAGCGCCCCGGCGGCCCCGAGCGCGATCCGGCGCTTCGTCCGCTGGCGGCCGATCACCTTCGCCGGCTCGGGGTCGAGGCTGGGAAGGCGCTCGGGTGGGCGGGGTCGCCCGCCGTCGCCGGGAGCAAGGCCCAGGCGCCGGGCGGCGGCCTCCGAGCGGGTCGCCGGCTCCGGCGTCGCGATCGCCTGCTCGAGCACGCCCTCGACCTCCTCGGCGACGCGAGGCCAGGCGTAGCGCTGGGCGCTCTGGAGCGCGGCCTCTCCCATCTCCTCGCGACGCCGCGGCTCGTGATGAAGGCGAAGGAGCTCCTCGCCGAGGCGCTGGGGATCGGCGGGGGGCACGAGGATCCCGTCCACGCCGTCGGCCACGACGTCCGCGTAGCCGGCGATGTTCGACGCGATCACGGGCGTTCCCGCCGCGAACGCCTCGGTCAGCACCATCCCGAAGCTCTCGCCTGCGAGCGAGGGGGCGCAGAGCACGTCGGCGGCCGCCAGCTGCTGCCACAGCTCATCGCGGCTGACCTGCCCCCGGATGTCGATCCGCTCGCCGACTTCGACGTCGGCGAGGTAGCGCGAGACCTCCTGAGGATCGGCGCCGACCACCGTCAGCCGGGCGGGCACGTGCTCGGCGAGCGCCCCGAACGCCGACAGCAGCACCGGCAGGCCCTTGCGCTCCTCGGCGCGGCCCACGAAGAGGACGCGAAGGTCCTCGGCGTCGCTCCCGTCGCGTGCTCCGGAGCGCGGTCGAGGTCGACGCCGTTCGGGATGATCCGGTAGCTGCCGCCATACCAGCGCCGGCCCGTCCACTCGGCCGCCTTCGAGACCGCGATCCGCGCGGTCAGCTGGTTGTACTTGCGCCGGGCGCCGACCAGGTTCGCAAGATGATTGGGAAGCGGCCGGGTCGAGTAGGAGTGGAAGGTGCCGACCACGGGCGCGTCGCGGTAGCTGCACGCATCCCAGCTCAGCACGGCGCCCTCGGGGGAGTGGACGTGCACCACGTCCGGCGCGAACGCCCGCAGCTCGCGGCGCATCCCGGTGATCGCGTCGGGGAAGATCGAGACGTTGGAGACCGCGCCGTTGGCGCCGATGCCCACGCTGCGACCAAGCGGGACGAGGTAGTCCGGGCACTCGCGCGGCTCTGCCGGGGCGCGGTGGAGGACTCGGCTGAGGCGATCGGGCGGATCCCACGGCGCCATCACCCGGACCTCGTGCCCGCGCGCGATGAACTGCCCGGCGAGCGACTCGACGTGGCGGTTGACGCCTCCCGGATAGGTCCAGGAGTAGGGGGTGACGATGGCTATGCGCATACAGGCAGGACGGGGTGTGAGCAGGTCAAGGGTACCCAGGCGCCCCGGCGGGCAACCGCGCGAGCAGCTCGCGCCAGCGCTCCTCGAAGGTGGCAGCCCGTACCACGATGCTCACGGCGCGCCCCCGTCCGAGCCCGCGATCGCGCCGAGGCCCCATGCGTAGCCGGCGGTCGCAAGGCAGAAGGCGCTCCCAAGGATCAGCAGGACGACGCCGGAGTCGTTCGAGACCGTGCCGATCGCGGTGGCCGCCAGCGCTCCGGCGAATCCGGCCCAGGCGGCGGGCACGGTGAACCAGCCGCGGATGACCCTGCGTTTCCAGATCCCGATCGCCACCACGATGACCGCCAGCACGAGGAACGGCAGGTTGGAGCCGCGCGTGAAGCTGTCGGCGGCCAGCCGCACCCGCCGCTCCAGCACGTCGCCGGCCTCGTCGAGGCCGCCCGCATCGAGCAGCGAGCGGGTCAGGTGCGCCTCACCGCCCAGCACGAGGTCGGCGGTCATCAGGGCGGCCAGCGCTGCGATCGGCACGAGCAGCGCGACGACGAGGCCGCGGCGAGTGCCGAGGGCGACGGCCGCGGCGACCGCGGCACCGGCGGGAAGCACGATCGCCGCCCCGACGTCGGCGCCGAAGCGCCCGAGTGCGAACGCGGCTGCGCCGAGGAGGCCCGCGCCGAGGAAGACCGCGGCCGCGACGCGTCCACCGTCGCGCGTGCCCGCGATGCTCGCCAGCAGCGCGCCGACGCCTATGGGGAGGAGCGCCGCCACCGTCGCCTCGATCTCGTTGCCGATCCCGTAGAAGCGCGAGCCCGACACGGGGTTGGGCCCGGGTAGCGAGAGCGGCACCAGGATCGAGCCGGCGATGACGTCGGCGGCGTAAGCGCTCACCGTGACGAGGCAGGCGACGGCGAGCGCCCGCCACCCGCCGACCAGGCGCCAGGTGGCGAGCGCCAGCAGCGGCGGGGCGAGGCCCGCCGCGAGGCGCTCCGCCAGGAGCGACGGGTCGAGCAGCGGGGTCAGCAGCAGCACCAGGGGCAGGTAGGCGAGCGCCAGCGCCAGCAGCGGGACGGCGACGGCCGCGGCCCTGCGACGGCCGATCGCGACGGCGAGCAGCACCAGCGCCAGCCAGATCAGCAGCGTCTCCCCCACCACCGGGGCACGCCGATCCCCCGTGACCTCGTAGCGGCGCTCGAGGTCGATCAGCCCGGCGATGTCGCGCTCTGAGCCGGAGCGAATCGGTTGCCCGTTCATCTCGTCCGGCACGGGAACGCCAAGCCGGTCGAGGATGGTGGGCGCCAGGTCCGTCGAGGTCACCAGACCGTCGGTCCGGGTGCTGTCGGAGGTGAGCAGCCCGCCGAAGCCCTCCCCCGCTATCCCGATCGTGAGCGTGCGAAACAGCGGCGGCGGCCGCTCGATCGCGATCAGCAGCTCGTCGCCGTCGAGGCCGGCGGCGCGGCGCTCCAACTCGGCGATCGTGACCTCCTCGACGGTCAGGGCCGGGCATCCCGCCTGGGGACAACGTCCCCGGTACGGCTCGATGCGCCCGTCTCGGTTCGCGGCGATCAGCTGGCCCAGGCCGGTCGCTCTTTCCGCCGCCGAGGCCAGCCCCTCCCGCTCCAGCGTCGAGGCGAGCAGCCCGGGCACCACGTCCGCCGGCGCGCTCCCGGCACGCTCGGTGATCGCCGTCCAGTCGGCTGGCGCGACGCCGGTCGCCGAGAACCGGACGAACGGCAGCATGCCGTCGTAGAGCGACTCCGAGACGCGATTCCCCTGGGTGATGTCGAGGTAGGTCTGGGCCGCGGGGACGCTCCCGATCCCCGCGCTCATCAGCCCCGGGGCGAACTCCTCGAGCGTCCCGAGGCTCGCGAGGCCGGTCCCCTTCGGGAGCAGCGCGATCGTCACCGAGCCGCTGCCCGCCGGTTGCTCCGCTGCGGCGTTCGCACCGGCGGGGCCGCCGCGGGCGCGCCGCGGCCAAGGCGGCCAGCGATGCGAGAATTAGGCGGATGAGTGATCGCACGTACGCGAAGTTCACGTTCTTCAAGCTCGATCCGGCGTGGCAGCGCCGGGCTGCGGAGGAGCGGGCGCAGGATAAACGCGAGTTCCTCGCCGCCTGCGAGGACTTCGCCCAGGACCGCTCGCTCCGCGCCTACTCGACGGTTGGTACGCGCGGCGACACGGACCTGCTGATCCTCTCCCAGAGCCCGGTTCTCGAGGACATCCACACCTTCCACGTCGTGCTGGCGCAGAGCGGGCTGGCCCGCTGGGCCACGATCCCCCACTCCTACCTGGCGATGACGAAGCGCTCCCCATACTCCGACTCCGAGGCGCGACCGGAGCTCTGCACGTCCGACCGCAGGTACCTGATCGTCTACCCGATGGACAAGAAGCGCGAGTGGTACACGCTGCCCGACTCCGAGCGCCAGCGGATCATGGCCGACCACATCCGCGTCGGACGCACCTATCCGGAGATCACGATCAACACGGCCTATTCGTTCGGGATCGACGACCAGGAGTTCGTCGTCTCCTTCGAGGCCGACGACCCGGGGATGTTCCTCGACCTCGTCCAGGAGCTGCGCGGAACGGAGTCGAGCTCCTACACGCTGCGGGACACCCCGATCTTCACCTGCGTGGCGATGTCGGTCGGACGGGCGCTCGACGCGCTCGACGGCGCCGCGGCCTCGCAGCGTGGCAGCCCGCCACCGCCTGACGGGCCTCTCGGGATTCCGTACCCTGTCCCGCTCGCATGAGCGACATCGGGACCCCCGAAAACCCGCTGCGCGCCGCGATCATCGGCTCTGGCCCGGCCGGCTTCTACGCCGCCGAGTCGCTGCTCGCGGTCGACGAGGTGAGCGTGGAGGTCGACATGTTCGACCGCCTGCCGACCCCGTTCGGGCTGGTCCGCGCCGGGGTCGCGCCCGACCACCCGAAGATCAAGAACGTGATCAAGCGCTACGAGAAGACGGCGGCCAACGAGGGCTTTCGCTTCTTCGGGAACGTCGAGGTCGGCCGCGAGATCAGCCCGGCCGAGCTTGCGGAGCGCTACCACGCGGTCGTCTACGCCTACGGCAGCTCCACCGACCGCAAGCTCGGGATCCCGGGCGAGGACCTTCCCGGCAGCCATGCCGCCACCGAGTTCGTCGCCTGGTACAACGCCCACCCCGACTTCGCCGACCACAGCTTCGACCTCTCCTGCGAGCGCGCCGTGGTTATCGGCAACGGCAACGTCGCCGCCGACGTCGCCCGGATGCTCGCCCTTACCCGCGAGGAGCTGGAGGAGACCGACACCGCCGAGCACGCGATCGACCCCATGGCCGAGAGCGGGATCCGCGAGATCGTCGTCCTCGGGCGCCGCGGGCCCGCGCAGGCCGCGTTCACGAACCCCGAGGTCCGCGAGCTCGGCGAGATGGTCGACGCCGACGTGTTCGTCGATCCGGCCGACTGCGAGCTGGACGACGCCAGCCGCGCCTACCTCGAATCCGACGAGGCCGACATGACCGCGCGCAAGAACGTGGACATCTTCACCGAGTTCTCCCAGCGCGAGCCGGAGGGCAAGCGCCGCCGCATCGTGCTGCGCTTCCTCAGCTCGCCGGTCGAGATCAAGGGGGACGGGAAGGTCGAGAGCATCGTGATCGGCCGCAACGAGCTGGTCGAGGGCGACGGCGGTCGCATCTCAGCCCGCGACACCGGCGAGCGCGAGGAGCTCGAGTGCGGCCTTGTGTTCCGCTCGATCGGCTACAAGGGCATCGGCCTCGAGGGGGTCCCGTTCGACGAGGACCGGGGCACGATCCGCAACGAGGGCGGTCGCGTGCTTGACGACGATGGCGCCCAGGTCGAGGGCCAGTACGTCGTCGGCTGGATCAAGCGCGGGCCGAGCGGCGTGATCGGCACCAACAAGAAGGACGCCCAGGAGACGATCGACCTGCTGTACGAGGACCTCGCCGCAGGCCGCGTACCGGAGCCCGCCGGCGGCAGCCGAGCAGCTCCTCGATCGAGGTGCTGCTCGCCGAGCGCAGCCCCGACACCGTGGTCAGCTTCGCCGGCTGGGAGGCGATCGACGCCGCCGAGAAGGGGCGAGGCGAGCCGCTCGGCCGCCCGAGAGTAAAGTTCTGCAGGATCGACGAGATGCTCGAGGCCTCACGGAGCAAGCAGCCCGCATGACCGCCCGCCGGCTGGCACCCGTCATCGCACTTGGCGCGGTTGCGGCCTCACTCCTCATCGCGGCTCCCGCCGCCCAGACCGGCGCCCCGCTCAAGTGCTTCGGCAAGGTCGCGACGATCGTCGGCACCAACGGCGACGATCCAAACCTCAACGGGACGAACGGCAACGACGTGATCGTCGGCAAGCGTGGCGAGAACGACATCAACGGCAGGGGCGGCAACGACCGGATCTGCGGGGGCAGGGACGGCGACGACATCTTCGGCGGCGGCGGCAACGACAAGATGGACAGCGCCGGCGGGCATCGACTTCATCGCCGGCAGGCAGGGCGACGACCTCCATCTCGCCGGCGGCGGCGAGGACCAGATCAACGGGGCCCAGGACAGCGGTAAGGGCGACGAGGACGTCGTCCGCGGCGAGGAGGGCAACGACTTCCTCGACGTCCTGGACATGGAGGACAACGACAAGGTCAACGGCGGCGCCGGCAACCAGGACCAGTGCCTGTTCGACGCCGGCGACGACGACGGGCAGTGCGAGCTGTTCTAGGCCGGCCCGTTGGCTGACCTCGAGCAGGTCAGGCAGCTGATCGCCGAGGCGCTACCCGGCTGCCCACGTCGAGATCGTCGACGAGGGGGGCGGCGACCACCTGCGGGCCGTGGTCGACCGCGCCGCAGTTCGAGGGGCTCTCGCGCATCGACCAGCACCGGCTGGTCAAGGCGCCCGTCCAGCACCTGATGGACGACGGGACGATCCACGCGCTGTCGGTGAGCGCGAGCCTGCCGGCGTCGTAGGCCCGACTCGCTATCTTGGGCCTATGAGCGATCCCGAGCTGAAGGCCAAGGTCGAGGAGATCATCCGCGACAACGAGGTGCTGCTGTTCATGAAGGGCGTGCCCGAGTCGCCGCGGTGCGGCTTCTCGATGCGCGTCGTGGGGATGCTCGAGCAGCTCGGCGCCGAGTACGGCGCGGTCGACGTCCTCCCCGCGCTCGAGCCGCTGCGCGAGGCCACCGGCGAGATCTCCGACTGGCGCACGTTCCCCCAGCTCTACGTCAAGGGCGAGCTGGTCGGCGGCTGCGACATCGTCGAGGAGATGTTCGAGTCGGGCGAGCTGGCCGAGCTCCTCGGCGTCGAGCAGCCCGAGGCCGCAGCTGCGCCCGAGCCCGAGAAGCTCGTCCCAGGCGGACCGCAGCAGAGCCCGCCGATGCAGCTCGGCTAGCCCGGAGCGACCCGTGGACATCGTCGTCGCCGGGATCGCCGTGGTGGCGTTCGCGGCCACCGATCTTCGTGCTCGCCGGGATCGGCGGGCGCACCCGCCCGCAGCAGCCTCGGACCGTGCTTCTGCCCGACGACTCCGGACAGGAAGGCAACGGGACCACACCCGCCGACGGCCACGAGTGGCTGACCGTCCAGCAGGTCGCGACGCTGCTCGAGCTGCCGCCCTCGGAGGTGATCGAGCTGGTCGACCGCGACGCGATCCCGTTCTACCTGGTGCGAGGCGGCCGCCTCTCCGAGCCCGAGTACCTGCGCTTCAGGCGCGACGAGATCGACGAGTGGACGATCGGGTAAGGCCGCGCGCGGGGATGACGTGGGCGCTCCTTGACTAGCCCCATGTCGTCTGAGACGCTGGGCCGACCGGAGTACCGCCACGGAAGGGGACTCTCTTGATCGCGCGGATTCGAAGCCGGTTGGACGCGCGGCTGCGCGAGTAGCGATGTCGCAGGAGTGCGCCGAGCGGCTGCGCAGCATGATCGAGGCCTTCAGCGCGGGTGGCATCGAAGCGGCGCTTCCCCACTTTCACCCGGAGATCGTCTGGCATTCGCCACCCGAGTGGCTGGAGCAGGCGTTCTACACCGGACATGAGGGGCTCCGGGACCTCGCCGCATCCTGGCGGCAGAACTTCGAGCGGTATCGACTGGACGTGGAGCGGGTAATCGATCTCGGCGGGAACCGGGCCTTGGCGCTTCTCTATCAGCGCGGGCGGATCAAGCTCAGCGGCAGCCAGGTGGAGCAGGCGGTTGCATACGTCGCCGAGCTGCAGGACGGCAAGCTGGTCCGGGTGGACGCCTACTTCAGCTGGGAGGCAGGCCTCGAAGCTGCCGGGCTATCGGAGTAGTCGCCTCGGACGAGAAGCGACTGAGCCGCTTCGCATGGTGCGGGCGTCACCCGCCCGGCGTCGCCCCTAGCGCATCGTGCAGAAGCTGTTGATCGAGGCGATCGCCACCGTGTGCGCCGTCTCGGTATCGCCGACCCCCGAGGTGCACTTGGTCCCGTTCCCGGTCGCTCTGGCCTTCATCTTGATCACGATCGATGAACTCCCGTCGATGCTCTCGACGTAGCCGTCGCCCTTCACGTCGCTCGTGATGCCCTGCTCAACGGGCCGAGGCAGCAGCCCGACGCCACCTTGACCGCCGACGGCCCCTGCCCTACGGTCTAGTCATGAGAGTGCGGGCGGGGATCCTCCTGGCGTTCGCCCTGGCGACGGCCGCCGCGTTGGCACCCGCGGCCCAGGCGGGCCAGGGCGAGGGCTATTTCTATGCGAAGGGGCCGATCGCGATCCCGGACGGCCACGGCGCCGCCAAGCTCGGGATCGATTCAGAGCTTCTGAACGACATCGACCCGACGCTCGACTACGTGAGCGTGTCGATCCGGGTCGACCATGCCAAGACCCGCGACCTCGTCGCGAAACTGAAGCGGCCGAACTTCGATTACACGGGGCCTAATCCAGGCGAACCTGATCAGCGCGTCGTCACCCTCACGAACCGGGACACGCGGGGCGAGAACCTCGGCAGCGGAAGCTGCCCGGACCAGAACCCGATGTCGGCACCGGCAGGGTTCACCACCCTGAACGACGGCGGGGGCCCACCCATGCCAATGCTTCCGACGACGCCTCCTTCGCTGGCTACGGGCGACGCACCGTACGAGGGCAACTTCCAGCCCAGCGAGCCCCTCGCCGGCTTCAACGACTATCACCACGCGCCGGATGGCGACCCGGCATCCCCCGAGACGTGGAAGCTGATCGTCAGGGACGTGCGCGACAACCAGGCACGGGGCAAGCTCCGCTGCGCGGTCCTGTACCTGCATCGCATCTGAGCCGCCTTGCTTGGGACGAGGAGCGACTGCTCACCATGAAGGCGGATCGCCGATGGCCGCTTCGTCAGCCAGGCGAGATACTGCCTGGACGGTGTCAGACGAAAACGTTGAGGTCGTGCGTCAGAGCTTCGACGCCTTCAACCGCGGCGACCTCGATGCCGCCCTCGAGTGGATGCACCCCGACATCGAGTGGCAGACCCACGAGGCTTTTCCCGATGCCGGGACGTACCGTGGCCGTCAAGAGGTCCGGGAGTTCTGGCAGAACTGGCGGGAGGCGTTTCGGGGCTTCCGGTTGCACTTGGAGGAGTGCGCGCCGGCGGGCGAGCGCCACGTCCTCGCCACCTTTCGAGTGACTGGGCAGGGAGCCGGGAGCGGCGTCGGGGTGGCCTCCCCCGCGGTCTTTCAGCTCGGCGAGATCCGGGACGGGCAGGTGATCTGGGTTGGGATGTTTGCTACCGATCGTGAGGCCCTCGAGGTCGCACGGGCTGCGGGAGTAGCACGTTGGACGAAGAGCGCAATGGCTCCGCGGAGCCGAATCTGTGACGAGAGCGTGTCCTTGCGGCCGTGGCTAGCGGAGTAGGTTCGCCAGCTCGTGCCAGCGCTCGACGTCCCAGTGGCCGCGCGCGGCTCCGGACGGCGATGGGAGCACGAAGACCCGGCTGGGGCCCAGCCGCTCCGGCTGCTCGCCGTAACCAACAGGGCGACCGAGGGCACCTCGACCCGCGTTCTTGCTGGTGAGCGCGATCCAGGTAGGCCGGTGCTCCTCGAGATTCCGCACGAGCCGCGGTAGGTCGAAGCCGTCGGTTCCGATCTCGTCGTCGGAGCCCGAGCGCGTCTTGCAGAGGTCCGTCAGGCCGATCCCGTAGTCGAGCACCTCGCGGAAGTCAAGCGGCTCGAGCCGGCGCGGCGTGAGCCGGACCTCGGCGAGCGTGGGCCAGAACGCGTTGCCGGGGCCCGCGTAGTACGCGCCGACTTCAGCGGACCTGGTGCCGAGGGCGGTCCCACAGAAGACGACCCGGAGTCCCGGCCCGAGCACGTCCTCCAGGAGTCGCCGGGGTGCCGCTACTGCGCCCCGTAGTCCGGGATCTGCTGTACGGCCCAGACGTTGCCGTCCGGATCCTCGAAGCCGGTGAACCGGCCCCAGGGGAAGTCCTGGACCTCGTCCGGCCTCCACGCCGCGGCCCTTGAGGTCCTCGTAGGCGGCGTCCGCGTCCTCGACGACGAGCTGGAGGCCCTTGATGCTGCCCGGCTCGCCGGCGCCGATGCCGGTGCCGATCGAGATCGAGCAGGCCGAGCCGGGCGGCGTGAGCTGGACGAAGCGCATCTCGTCGGAGACCTGGTGGTCGTGGTCGAGGTTGAAGCCGGCCTTGTCGCGGTAGAACTCGATCGCGCGGTCGACGTCGGACACGGGCACGTAGATCAGCTGGAGCTCGTAGTTCATGGGCGGCAATGTATTGGGCCGGCGGCGTTACTGCCCGGCCAGCTCGGCGGCCTCCTCCCAGGCGGCGAGCGCCTCGTCGAGGGCACGCTTGGCGGCCTCGTGGCGACGGGTGGATTTGGCCGAGGCGCGCGGGTCGCCCCAGTGCGCCGGGTCGGCCAGCTCCTCCTCCAGCTCCCGCAGGCGCCGCTCGGCCAGCTCGGCCTCGCGCTCGAGCCGCTGGGCGTCGGCGATGCGGTTCTTGCTGGGCCCCTTGGGCGCCCGCCGCGGCTTCACCGCCGGGCTCGGCGTCGCACGCTCCTCGCGCTCCTCCTCCGCCGCCCGGTACTCGGCCCAGCCGCCCGGGTGGCTTCGCAGCCGCCGGTCCGAGAGCACGATGGTCCGGCTGCCTACCGCCTCCAGCAGCGCCCGGTCGTGCGAGATCAACAGCAGCGTGCCATCGAACGCCTGGAGCGCGTCCTCGAGGGCCTCGCGGCTCTCGACGTCGAGGTGGTTGGTGGGCTCGTCGAGGACGAGGAGGTTGGCGTCGGAGTTGACGAGGATCGCGAGCGCGAGGCGCTGGGCCTCGCCGCCCGAGATCGAGTCGACGGTCTTCATCACCTCCTCGCCGGAGAAGAGGAAGCGGCCGAGCAATGCCCGGGTCTTCGCCTCGGACAGCCCGGTGGCGCGCTGCGCGTGGGCCAGGACGGTGAGGTCCGGCTCGGCCGGGCTGTCGGCGTGCTGGGAGAGGTAGCCCAGCGCGACCTTGTGGCCGGTCCTGAGCTTCCCCGTCTCCAGCTCGCGACGTCCCGCCAGCGTCTCCACGAGCGTCGTCTTGCCGGTCCCGTTCGCGCCGACGAGGCAGACATGCTCGCCCCGTTCGAGCCACATCTCGCCGTCGCCGATCAGGGTCCGCTCGCCGACCGCGATGCGAGCCCCCTCGAGCTCCATCACCACCCGACCCGACCGCTCCGCATCACCGAACGAGAAGGCGAGTGGGCGCTCGCGCCCGGCCGCATCGGCCTGCTCGCCGCGCAGGCGCTCGATCATCTTCACCCGCGACTGGGCCTGGCGCGCCTTCGTCGCCTTGTAGCGGAAGCGCTCGACGAAGCGCTCCATGCGCGCGATCTCGCGCCTGCGCTTCTCGGCGTCGCGGCCGGCCGCGAGCTCGCGGGTCGCCTTCTCGGCCCGCCACGCATGCCACGGCCCGGCGAAGAATCGGGCGCGCCCCGCCTCCAGCTCCAGCACGGAGGTGCCGACCGACTCGAGGAACCAGCGGTCGTGGGCGACGAGGATCACCGCGGCGTCGAGGCCTACGAGGTAGCGCTCGAGCCACTCCATCGAGTCGATGTCGAGGTGGTTCGTGGGCTCGTCGAGCAGCAGCAGGTCGGGCCTGGCCGCGAGCGCTCGGGCCAGGGACGCACGGGTCAGCTCGCCGCCGGAGAAGCTGTCGAGTCGACGGTCGAGCTCGTCGCCGCCGAAGCCGAGCCCGCGAACCGTCGCGGTGGCGGTGTCACGCCAGCGATAGCCGCCGGCGTGCTCGAGCTGCGCCTGGGCCTCGGCGTACGCGCTCAGCGTCGCCTCGGCCGAGTCGCCGCCGGACATCCTCCGCTCAAGCTCCGCCAGTCGGGCCTCGATCTCGAGGATCCATGCCGGTCCCGACAGGACGTAGTCGCGAAGCGTCGTCTCCTCCGAGCGCGGTGGGCGTTGGTCGTGGAGGACGGCGCGAGCCCGAGAGGGCATCGAGACCGTCCCGGAGTCCAGGCCCACCTCGCCGGCCAGCGCCCGCAACAGCGTGGTCTTACCGCTGCCGTTGCGGCCCGACAGCGCCATGCGCTCGCCAGGGCCGAGCTTGAACGAGACCCCGGTGAACAGGGTCCGCGCGCCTATGTTCTTGGTCAGGCCGGTGGCCGTGACCGTTGCCATCGATGACGCGGAGGCTAGACGGAGGCGGCGGCCTGCTCGGCCGCGTCTTCCTTCACCTGGAAGGAGGAGCCGCAGCCGCAGGCCGCGACGACGTTCGGGTTGTTGACGGTGAACCCGGCGCCCTGGAGGCCATCGACGTAGTCGACCTCCGAGCCGAACACGAACTGCATCGAGACCTTGTCGACGACGACGGAGACGCCCTGATGGTCGAAGACGTGATCATCGGCCTTCGTCTGGTCGAGCGCCAGCGCGTACTGGAAGCCCGAACAGCCGCCGCCTCGCACCGCGATGCGAAGCGCCTGGTTCTCGCCGGCCTCGCCGGATCCGATCAACTCCGTGATCTTCTCCGCGGCCTTGTCGGTGAGCGTTACCGCTGATTCGGGGATATCCATCGCTTCACATTGTATAGCCCAAGCGGGCCGCTATCCGGAGTGATCGGAACCCTCGCCTCCGTACGCCCACTCCAGGTACTGGATGATCCGCTTCGAGTCGTGGATCACCTCGTCGCCGTCGACCAGCACCGGCACGCGTCGCTGGCGCGTCAGCTCCTCGATCTCCGGGCGGTGCCGGCGGTCGTAGGGCATGCGCTCGGTCGAGTGCTCGACGCCGAGCTTGCGCAGCCGCCGCTCGACCGCGCCGCACGGGCAGAGCACGTTGGTGCGGGTCGGGCAGCGGAAGAGGACGACCCCGCTCATCGCCGCACCACCCGGGCGCTGAGGTCCACCACGCGTCCGGCGGCGTCGAGGATCCGCCGCTCGGGACCGCGGCCGCGGCCGATCCGGTCGCCGAGCTGGTCCGACTGCCAGCGGACCGCGTCCTCCAGGGTCTCCTCGTGCGGGCGAGGCTTGAAGCCCAGCGCTCGCTTGGCTTTGGCGTTGCGGTAAGTCCACCACAGCGAGGCGGAGCGGGCCTCGTCGGGCGACCCGAACCCCGGCAGCCTCGCGAGTGCGGCGAGCTCGGCGCCGTTGGACGCCACCCTGGCGGGAAGGCGAAGCTTGCGGTGCCGGCACGCCCGAGATCCGCGAGAGATCGGCGAAGAGGCGGTCGAGGGTGAAGTTGCGCCCGCCGAGGATGTAGCGCTCGGCCACCTCCCCCTTGGCGTCGGCTTGCAGATGCCCGTCGGCGACGTCGCGCACGTCGACGATGTTGAGAGCCCCGTCGACGTAGGCGGAGATCCGTCCCAGCAGGAACCGCCGGACCAGGCTCATCGAGGTGCCGCCTGGGGAGTCGGGACCCAGCACGAACGTCGGGTTGACGATTACGAGCGGCAGGCCGTGTGCGGCGAGGCGCAGCGCCTCGACCTCCGCCTCGTGCTTGGAGTTGACGTAGGCGATGTCCAGCCCGCCCGCGCTGAACGTGGAGCGTTCATCGGCGATCCCGTCGGGCTTCGCCGGCCCGATCGCGGCGACCGAGGACGTGAGGACCACCCGCTCGACCCCGGCTGCCAGGGCCTCCTCGAGCACCACGCGCGTGCCCTTCACGTTCGCCTCGAACACCGCCTCGCGGTCGGCCCGGCGAAGCGAGGTTCGCCCGGCCGCATGGAACACCCGGTCGACCCCGTCGATCGCGCGGCGCACCGCCCGGCGGTCGGTCACGTCGCCCGTGACCCGGGCGTAGTCCAGGCCCTCGAGGGGATTGGCGTCGGAGGTGCGGCGCATCAGCAGCACCAGCTCGTCACCGCGCTCGGCGAGCGCACGCGTGAGGTGCGAGCCGATGAAACCGCTGGCGCCGGTGACGAGGGTCTTGCCCATCGCGCGGCAGGGTAGGGATTGGCGGCGGCCCGAGGGCGCGGGCGCAGCCGGCCGGAGGGCGCGAGCTGAGTTGTGTTAGAAGGGGCTCGGTGAGCCCGGACGCCCCCACCGCAGTCGTGACGGACTCGACCGTGTACCTCCCCGAGGAGATCGTCGCCGAGCAGGGCATCCACCGGGTCAGCCTCTACGTGAGCCTCGACGGCGACGAGCGCCCGGAGAGCGAGATCGCCGCCGCCGAGTACGACGACTTCTTCGAGCGCCTGCGCGCGTCCGAGACCGGCGCGACCACCTCGCAGCCGTCCGTCGGCGATTTCGTTGCCGTGTACGAGCCGCTGCTCGCCGAGGGGTCCGAAGTCGTCTCCATACACCTGTCCGCCGGCATCTCCGGCACGTATGAGTCCGCGCTGCAGGCGCGCCAGCGCCTGATCGACGAGGGCAAGGGCGGCGAGCGGGTCCACGTCGAGGACAGCCGCTCCGCGTGCGGCGGCCAGGGGCTCATGCTGATGGCGGCGGGGAGTGCTGCCGCCCAGGGCGCCAGCGGGGAGGAGGCGCTCGAGGCCGCGCGCGAGGTTCGGGGCTCGCTGAAGATGTGGTTCGCGATCGACACCCTCGAGTACCTGCGAAGGGGCGGTCGCATCGGAGCCGCTCAGGCCCTGCTCGGCTCGGCCCTCCAGATCAAGCCCATCCTCACCCTCGAGGAGGAGATCACGCCGATCGAGCGCGTCCGCACCCGGCGGCGGGCGATGGAGCGGCTGGTGGACTTCGCAAAGGAGCGCCACGAGGCCGGCGCCGACCATTGGGTCGTCCAGCACATCCACGACCCCGAGACCGCCCGCGAGCTCGTCGAGCGCTGCCGCGAGGTGTTCGGCTCCGACCCGGTCTTCGTCTCCGAGATCGGCCCGGTGATCGGCGCGCACGTAGGCCCCGGCCTGCTCGGCTTCGGCGGCGCGAAGAGCGACCTGCTCTAGGCTCGGGCCTAGTACGCTCTCGTCCACAATCGGCTCGCGGAGCCAGCGCTCGTCGTCCGAAGCGCGTATCAGCGGGATGAGGCACTGAGGAGTCGACGCGCGGCGGCGAGAGCGTTGTCGGGTTTCCACCTGGTGGAGTTTTCCGACAAGCGCGCTCGCCGCCTCAGTGATCTCCGTCCCGGCACGCCTCACACGGAGACCCACTAGGCGCGCTAGCGCCGGCGGCGCAGGGCCATCAGGCCGCCGACGGCGAAGCCGACGATGGCGGCCCCGACGATCAGCTCCTCGCGGTGCTCCCGGATCTGGCGGCGCCAGTCGGTGAGCTCGTTGACCCGGCCGCGCAGGGCCTCGACGGACCTGCCCAGCTGCTCGCGCTGAAGCTCGATGTCGCGGCGGATCTCGGCCGAGGAGCGAGCCGGTGTGCCGGGAGCTGTTGGGGCAACCGGCTCGCCGGCGCCGCTGACGTCGATGTCGCCGCCGTCGCTCACGCCTGCTTCTCGTACGGGGTGGTCTCGCCCTCGAGAGCAGTGGTCTGGCCCTCGAGGGGGGTGGTCTCGCCCTCGAGCGTCTGGCGCACACGGCGCGCCTCCTCGATCGCAAGATCCGGCGTCGGCGGCGAGCCCTTCTGGAAGGAGCGGTAGGCGAAGTAGCCGGCCCCGGCGGCGACCAGGAACCAGAAGATCGCCTCGATCATGAAGCCCAGCCACACGTCGTCCTCGAAGAAGAGCTCGTTGAGGAGCCAGGCGATGGCATGCATCAGCATCGCCAGCCCCATCAGCGCGAAGACCCCCGCGGCTATGCCGACGGCGCCGCCGCGCAGCAGCACCTGCACCTTCTCCGAGACCTCGGTCTTCGCGAGCTCGATCTCCTCGCGGACGAGGGTCGAGACGCGCTCGGAGACGTCGAAGACCATCTCGCCGACCGTGCGGTCGTCGGGCGGGCGGTCGTTGCCGGGCCCAGGCGCCCCGGCGCCCCCATCCGGGGTCACTCCGGCGGCTCCTCGTTGAAGACGCGGTACCAGATGGCCGCCGAGGCCCTGTGGGCGACGACGCTGGCGAGCGCCCCGGCGGCGGCCAGCAGGCCGGTCCAGAGCAGTCTCCTGACGATGTCGTTCTCCATGCGGCCCTTCGGTCCTGATCGCGTAGTCGTCTTGCGCGGCGGCTACCCGCCGCGACCGGGGCAGTAAACCATCTAGCCGGGCTGGGAGCCGCGCGGAGCGGACTCGAGACCGCCGCAGATCGTCTCCACGACCATCTCGCGGGCGCGGTCGAAGTCGCCGTCACCGGCGGGGATCAGCTCGAACACCCAGCCGGAGAGCAGCTGCTCGATCGCCCCATAGAACCACATCGAAGCGATCTGCGGGTCGATGTCGGAGCGGAACTCGCCCGACTCCTGGGCGCCGGACACGATCTTCGCGATCGACTGATACGCCTGGGAGATCTCGGGCAGGTGGGTACGGCCAAACGAGTTCGCGGCCCTGGTCACCTCGACGATGATCACCTTCATCAGCTCGGGGTCGTAGCGGTAGGAGTCGATGATGAAGCGGGCGACGGTGTCGAGCTTCTCGCGGCCCGAGACGTCCTTCGCGTCCACCTCGTCGATCGCCGCCAGGAGCAGGGACCAGCGCTCGGTGAAGAGCTCGTTCATCACCTGGTCCTTCGACTTGAAGTAGTGGTAGACGAGGCCGTACGCGACGTCCGCCTCGTCGGCGATGTCGGAGACCCGGCACGAGTGAAAGCCCTGGCGCGCGAAGACGCGGATGCCCGCGTCGAGGATCTGTCTGCGGCGGTCGGCCGCGGGGGCCTTGGCGCTCACGCCCGCACCCCCTCGGGGTAGCTCCCGGGCCGGCGGCTGGAGAGGAGCGGCATCCCCTCGATCACCCGCTCGCGCTCGGCCGGATCCAGGTCGGCGATGACGACGGCCTCCTCGGGGGCCTCCGCCACGGCCAGCACCTCCCCGGAGGGGGCTACGACCATCGAGTGGCCCCAGCTGTCGTAGTGCGGCTCGGCCCGCCCGATCTGGTTGGGAGCCAGGACGAACACCTGGTTTTCGATCGCGCGGGCCCGCTGCATGACCTCCCAGTGCGCTCGGCCAGTCGGGACGGTGAAGGCGGCAGGCACCGTGACCAGCTCGGCGCCCTCGAGCGCGAGCGCCCGGTAGAGCTCCGGGAAGCGGACGTCGTAGCAGACGCTCATCCCGACGTTGAGCCGATCCGCGCCGACCGGGCCCGCCACGACGACGTCCTCGCCGGGGCGCTCGTGGTCCGACTCCCTGTAGGCAACCCCCTCGACGTCCACGTCGAACAGGTGGATCTTGCGGTAGACGCCGAGGTCGGCCCCATCGGGCCCGATCAGAACCGAGGTGTTGTAGGAGTGCTCCGGGTCGTCGGAGCGCTCGGCGATGCTGCCGGCCAGCAGGGCGATCCCCAGGGACCTCGCCCACTCCCGGCACGCGCTCAGGGTCGGCCCGTCGAGCGGCTCGGCGCCCGCGAGGCTCTCCGGGCCGGGGGCGAGCAGGTTCCACTTCTCGGGCAGCGCGACCAGCTCGGCGCCCTCGGCCGCGGCGGCCCGCACCAGCCGCTCGGCGATCTCGAGGTTGCGGGGCTTGTCCCCGGTGGAGTTGAGCTGTAGGGCCGCTACACGCATTGATTGACGGGTCAATCTAGGACTGCGATTAGAGAATACCTCCGCCCGCCGGATAGCCTGCAACCGGTGAGCCGCGGCTTCGAGAGCGCCTTCGTGACCGGCGGGTCCGGCTTCATCGGCGGGCGTCTCCTCGGGCGGCTGCGCGACGAGGGGGTGCCGGTCCGCGCCCTCGCCCGCTCCGAGGCCTCGGCCGCCCGGGTCGCCGAGCTCGGCGCCGAGCCGGTCCATGGCGACCTCGACGACCCCGCCGCGATGACCACCGGGGCCGCGGGCTGCGACGTCACCTTCCACCTCGCCGCGCACGTCGCCGAGTGGGGCAAGCCCGAGGAGTTCGAGCGCGGCAACGTGACGGGCACCCGCAACGCGCTTGAGCGCGAGCCGCCGCGCGGGCGTTCGGCGCTTCGTCCACTGCGGCACCGAGGCCGCGATCCTCGCGGGTCAGGCGCTCGACGGGGCCGACGAGACCGAGCCGCTTCGCCCCGACTCCCCGGCGCTCTACTCCGCGACCAAGGCGAAGGCCGAGGCCCTCGTGAGCGAGGCGAACGGCGACGGGATCGAGACCGTGGTCGTGCGGCCGCGCTTCGTCTGGGGCGCCGGCGACACCACGCTGCTGCCCGAGATCGCCGCGGCCGTCGAGGCGGGCAGGTTCGCCTGGGTCGGGGGCGGCACCAACCGCACCTCGATTACCCACGTCGACAACGTCGTCGAGGGACTCCTGTGCGCGGCCGAGCGGGGCGCAGGCGGCGAGGCCTACTTCGTGACCGACGGCGACCCCGTGGTGTTCCGCGAGTTCATCTCCGAGCTGCTTCGCACCCAGGGCATCGAGCCACCCGATCGCACCGTCCCCACCTGGGTCGCGTCCGCGATCGCCCGCGGCGGCGAGCTGGCCTGGCGGGCGCTCCCCCTGGGCGGCTCGCCCCCGCTCACACGCTTCGCGCTCTGGGCGGCCTCGCTCGACTGCGTCCTGGACGACTCCAAGGCCCGCGTGGAGTTGGGCTACGCGCCGGTCCGCTCGCGCGTGGCGGGCCTCGCCGAGCTTCGCGCGGCCGGCTCAGCCTGAGAGCAGCCAGACCACCATCGTGCCGAGCACCAGCAAGGCCTCGATCGTGATCAAGAGCCCGGCGGCGCCGGCGAGCGAGGAGCTCGACGCCCAATCGGCCGAGACGCCGAGCAGGAAGCCCGCCAGCAACACCACGATCGAGACCGCCCCCCACGCGAGGAGCGCTCGCTCCCAGCGCTTGTCGCTGTCGTCAATCGTCGGGCGCATCCGACGCTCGATGGCGAACGGCGCCGCGAACAGCGCGACCATGAGACCGGCGGCGAACACGACGACCCAGACGTTCACGGAGTCGGTGCTGAGGTAGGGCGCGCCGGTGGCCCCGGCGAGCAGGAGCCCGGCTGCGGCGAGGCCGGCGCCCGCGAAGAGCCCAAGCAGGGGAAGGCGCTCCTCGTCCACGCGTGGATCGTATGTCCAGCCGGACGCGGAGCGTTACTACGCCAGGGTCCTGAAGCGCGTGGACGGCTCCGGCCAGCACGAGCACGTCTGCCGGGCCGATCGGTCACCGATCACGACGGCCTAGCGCGGCGATCCTAAGTCGAGCCCGCCGCGCCGCGTAACGCCCTCAGATCCGGGTAGACGATCTGGCATGGCGGAGAAAGCAATGGACGTCTACCTGAACGACCACCTGGCCGGGTCGATGGTTGGCACCGACCTCGCGAAGCAGATCCGCGACCGCGCCGAGGGGACGGAGTTGGGCACCGTGATGACGGGCATCGCCGCGGAGATCGAGGAAGACCAGCAGACCCTGGTCGACCTGATGGCGGCGATGGACGTGACCCGCAACCAGGTCAAGCAGGCGACGGGCTGGCTCGCCGAGAAGGCGAGCCGGATCAAGTTCAGGGGGGCGACCTCGGGCGAGCCCGATCACGGGCTGTTCATGGCACTCGAGAGCCTGCGCCTTGGCGTGGCAGGCAAGAAGTGCGTGTGGCTCACGCTGCGGGAGGTCCAGGGCGATCACCCGGCGCTGGCCGAGTTCGACCTGGAGGGGCTCACCGCGCGGGCCTCAGCGCAAGAGGCGACGCTCGAGCGCGAGCGGATGGCGGCCGGCACCAGCGTGCTGGCGGCAACCCCCGCGCCGGCCTGAAACCCCCGGCCCGCGGATGCGGGCGGTAGTCGCTTCTAGTCGCCTCGACCGTGGCCTAGCGGCTTAGGCCTCAGGCCGGCCACTCTCGCGAAGGGCGCTCGACGTCGCCGCTTCAGTCATCGGATCCCTTCTTGGCGGAGCCCTCGAGCGCCGCCACGGTCAGCTTGGTGTGCAGCGCGGCGATGAGGTCGTTGAGTGGGCCGAGGCCGGCCTCGATGATCTCGAGGGCCCGGTCCGGCTCCACCTCAACGGCGAGCCTCTCGCGCAGCACGCGGATCTCCTCCTCCACCACGGGCTCGAGAGCCCGCTTGTAGCGCAGGGTGTCGTAGACCGTGAACCCGAGGCTCTCGTCGTAGCCGCCGGCGCGGAAGCGGGAGATGGCCTCGATGACCCGCATGTCCGACGGCGAATACCCGCCGGCGTCGGGCGTCAGCACCTCGAGCTCGGCGAGGCGGTCGAGCACGTCGTCGGGGACGTCGTAGCGCTCGCGCGCCTGCGCGACCGGGACCCGCTCGCTCTCCCCCGCGAGCGCCCGGTGGAGGATGCGGTCCTCAAGCTCGATCTCGGCGCGCAGGCGCTCCGGGTCGGCCTCGCCGCGGTCGAGCAGCTCGCGGATGATCTTCAGGGGCATGAAGCGCTCCTCCTGAAGCTGCTTGATCACCCGGATCCGGTCGACGAACTCGGGCGGGTAGTAGGCCATGTTCCGCGAGGTCTTCACGGGCTCGGGCAGCAGGCCCTCGCGCAGGTAATGCCGGACGGTGGCGACGGGCACGTCGGAGCGCTCGGCCAGCTCACTGATCTTCAATAGGCCCGTCGTCTCCTCCGAGGGAGCCGAAGGCGACCGGTGATCCGAGCTTGCTCGGATTCTTCCGGGGACGACTGGGTCTGCTGTGGGTCGCGCGCTCATCCCATGAACCTCCCGGCCTCGACCTGCTGCCCCGATCCGGCCACGGCGCCGCTCTCCAGGAGCGAAGAGATCTCCTCATCGGAGAAGCCGGCCTCGCCGAGGACCTCCGCCGTGTGCTCCCCCAGCGCAGGGGCGGGGCGCGTGGCGTCGGCTGGCGTGCGCGAGAACTTCACCGGGGCGCCCAGCAGGCGCACCGGGCCCAGCTCGGGCTGCTCCATCTCCACCACCATCTCGCGCGCCCGGAACAGCTCTGAGTCGAGCGCCTGGTCGAGGTCGAGCACCGGCTCGATCATCGCGTCGTGTCCGTCGTTGAACGCCCGCCACTCGTCGCGCGTGCGTGAGCGGAAGACCTCGGCGATCTCGGCCCAGTCGTCGGATCCGGGAGCGGCGAACTGCTTGTCGATCAGGTCCTCGCGACCGACCCCGCGGCAGAACGCCTGCCAGAACTTCGGCTCCAGGGCGCCGCAGGTGACCCACCCGTCCGCCGCCTCGTAGGGGTAGTAACAGACGAAGGCCCCGGTGAGCTGGCCCTTGCCGCGCTTGGGCACCTGCCCGTCGCAGAGGTACGCGGCGGCGACCATCCCGAGCCACGAGAGCGCGCCGTCCGTCATCGAGACGTCGACCAGCTGGCCCTCCCCCGAGCGGTCGCGCTCGCGCAGCGCCGCGAGGACGCCGAACGCCGCCATCAGGCCGCCGCCACCGAGGTCCGCGATCTGGCCGGCGGCCTGGATCGGCCGTCCGTCCGGCTCTCCGGTGAGACCCAGCAGGCCGGTGAGGCCGAGGTAGTTCATGTCGTGGCCGGCGCGCTGGGTGTTCGGACCGGTCTGGCCGTAGCCGGTGATCGCGCAGTAGACGATTCGCGGGTTCGCCTCTCGCAGCGCGTCGTACCCGCAGCCGAGCTTGTCGAGGACCCCTGGGCGGAAGCCCTCGAGCACGACGTCGTATTCCTTCGCCAGCCTCAGCAGCGCCTCGCGTCCCTCGTCCAACTTGAGGTCGATCCGGATCGCCCGCTTGCCGCGGTTGAGCGAGAGGTAGAGCGCCGAGCGGGTGCCCAGGGCCTGGTGGTCCTCGGCGCCGTAGTAGGGCGGCGCCCAGCGGACGTAGTCGCCCATTCCCGTGTCCTCGACCTTGACGACGTCGGCTCCGAGATCGGCGAGGAGCAACGAGCAGAAGCCCCCGGGCAGAAGCCGGGTGAGGTCGAGAACCCGTACGTCGTCGAGCGCGCCGTTCATGCCGCCGCCGTGGCCGACAGCGCCTGCGACTTCTCCGAGAGCCCCAGCATCTGCCGCGCCTCGGGGATCGTGGCCACGCGGCGGCCGACGTCCTCGGCCATCTGGCGGGCCTTCGCGATCAACTCGCCGTTCGAGCGCGCCATCTCGCCGTTCGGGAGGTAGAGGTTGTCCTCGAGCCCGGCGCGGACGTTGCCGCCGAGCGTCAGCGAGGTCGCCAGCAGACGCCACTGGTCACGTGAGATCCCGATCACCTGCCAGTTGGCGCCGGCGTCGGGGCCGCCCGGGATCTGCTCGGCCATCACGCCGACGTTGCGCGAGGTCGGGCGGATGCCGCCGTTCACCCCCATCACCAGCGAGATCTGGTGCGGCTCGCTGACGAGGCCCATGTCGATCAGCGGGTCGAGGTTGGCGACGTGGCCGGCGTCGAAACACTCGTGCTCGGGCTTGATCCCGAGCTCGCGAAATGCGGTGAGGAACTCGATGATCGTGTCGAAGGAGTTCTCGAAGACGGCCTTGAAGACGAAGTCCTTGCGCCGGCGCGAGTACTTCGCGTAGTTCATCGAGCTCATGTTGAGCGCGGCCACGTCAGGGGTCAGCTCGCGCAGGTATTCGAGGCGCTTGGAGATCGGCACCCCGATCGCGCCCGTCGAGTAGTTGACGATCACGTCGCCGACCTCGTCGAGGATCGCCTGCGTGATCGCGCGAAAGTCCTCGATCTCGTAGCTCGGGATGCCCTCAGGCGTGCGGGCGTGGATGTGGACCTGCGAGGCGCCCTCGTCGACCGCCCGCCGCGCCTCCGCCGCATACTCCTCCGGCGTGTAGGGGATCGCCGGGCACTGGTCGCGGTTCGCGATCGCCCCCGAGATCGAGCAGCTGATGATGACGGGGGCGTCGAACGTGCTCACGCGGGACGCCCCCAACGCTCGAACAACGGGCTGGGCCGGTCCCAGGGCGCCCCGGGACCGTTGTCGACTTACTCCCACGTCGTGGGAGGAAACCGACAACGGTGGGTGCCGGCGTCGCCCCGCGGCGCCGCGGTGCGACCTGGGTGCCCTCCCTCGATGCCGGTTGTTCGTCAGCCGCCGGCGTCACACCGGCATCACCCCGTGCTTGCGCCACGGCCGCTCGACCTTCTTGTCCTTCGCCATCCGCAGCGCCTTGATGATCCGCGGGCGGGTCTCGCGGGGGTCGATGACGTCGTCGATCATCGCGTTGCCGGCCGCGATGTAGACGTCGATCTGCTCGCGGACGGCGTTCAGCATCGCCTCGCGGGTGGCGTCGGGGTCGTCGGAGGACTCGATCGCCGAGCGCCCGATGATGTTCACGGCCCCCTCCGCGCCCATCACCGAGATCTCGGCCGAGGGCCAGGCGTAGATCTGGTCGGGCTCGTAGGCCTTCCCGTTCATCACGTAGTAGCCGGCGCCGTAGGCCTTGCGGATCACGACGGTCACCTTCGGCACGGTCGCCCTCGAGATCGCGTAGAGCATCTTCGCCCCGTGGCGGATGATGCCGGCGTGCTCGACCTTCGAGCCGACCATGAACCCGGGCACGTCCTGGAGGAAGACGAGCGGGATCGAGAAGGCGTCGCAGAGGTTGACGAAGCGGGCGGCCTTGTCGGCTGAGTCGTTCTCGAGGATGCCGCCCAGCTGCTTCGGCTGGTTGGCGACGATGCCAACCGGCTGGCCGCCGAAGCGGGCGAGGCAGGTGATGATCGTCTTCGCGAACTTCGGCTTGATGTCGAAGTGGAAGCCGTCGTCCACGATCTCCGCGATCACGTCGTACATGTCGTACGGCTGGCGGTTGGAATCGGGGACGATCTCCATCAGCTTCTCCGACATCCGGTCCTCGGGATCGGTGGTGGGGACGATCGGGGGCTTCTGCTCGCAGTTCGAGGGGAAGAACGACAGGTAGGCCTTGATCGCGTCGATGCATTCGGCGTCGTCCTTCACCTCCAGGTCGCCCACGCCCGACTTGCGGCAGTGGACCTTGGCCCCGCCCAGGTCCTCCATCGAGATGTCCTCGCCGGTGACCGCCTTGGTCAGGTGCGGGCCGGCAAGCGCCATCGCCCCCTGGCCCACGACCATCGGCACGAAGTCGGAGAGGCCCGGAATGTAGGCCGTGCCGGCGGCGCAGGGGCCGAGCATGCCGGCCACCAGCGGCACGACGCCGGACATCTCCACCTCCTCGCGGAAGAGGTGGCCCGAGCCGGCGAACAGCGAGCCCGCCGCCTCCTGGATCCGGGCGCCGGCTGAGTCGAGCAGCCAGACGAGCGGCATCCGCTGTCTCAGCGCGATCTCGCGCAGGCGGGTGACCTTCAGCTCGCCGGTCATCCCCATCGAGCCGGCCATCACCGTGAAGTCGTAGGCGGCGATCGCCACCGGGCGGCCGTCGACGTCGCCCCAGCCGGTCACGACGCCGTCGGCGGGAGCATCCTTGCCCTCCATTGCCCTCTGCGAGAAGTGGGGGCGGCCGTGGATGCCCATCTCGACGAAGCTGCCCTCGTCCACCAGCAGGTCGATCCGCTCGCGGGCCGTGAGCTTGCCGCGCTCGTGCTGCTTCGCGATCCTCTCCTCGCCCCCGCCCAGCATCGCCTTCTCGCGCCGGGCGTGGAGGTCCTGGGTGAGCTCGTACAGCTTGTTCGCCTGGGTGGCCGCCTCGTCGCTCATTTCCCCTTCCATTCGGGTTCGCGCTTCTCGAAGAACGCCATCACGCCCTCGATCGCGTCCTCGGTGCCCAGCTCGATCGTGAGCTGCGAGCTGAGGTAGTCGAGGGCGTCCGCGAGCGGCATGTCCATCTGCCGCCACATCGCGTCCTTGCCCAGCTTCATCACCACCGGCGACTTCGACGCCAGCTTCTCGGCCCACTCGCGCACGGCGTCGTCGAACTCCGCCGCCGGGACCACCTTGTTCACGATCCCCGCCTCCTTCGCCTCCTCTGCCGTCAGGCGTTCGCCCAGGAGCAGCATCTCCGTCGTCTTCTTGCGCGGGACGTTGCGGTAGATCAGCGCCATGATCATGAAGGGGAACAGGCCGACGTTGATCTCGGGGGTCCCGAACCCGGCGCCCTCCTTCGCCACCACCAGGTCGCACGCGAGGGCGATCCCCAGCGAGCCGGCGAGCACATGGCCGTTGGCCGCGACGATCGTCGGCTTGCCCAGCTCTCCGATCGCCTTGAACACATCCACGAACGGGCGCGTCCCCTGGTAGCGGTCGATCAGCGGCGCGTCGGCGCCGAAGGCCGCCAGGTTGCCGCCCGAGGAGAACACCTTCTCGTGGGTGGAGGTGAGGACGACGCAGCGCACGGCGTCGTCGGCCTTCGCCTCGGCGAGCCCGCCGAGCAGGTCGCCGAGGAGCTCGGGGGAGAGCGAGTTGCGGGTCTCGGGGTCGTCGAGGGCGATCGTCGCGACGCCGTTGTCCCCGACCGCGTAGGTGATCTTCTCGTACGCCATAAGTAGAAAGTAGTACTCTACACTTCGTATGAGATCCGTGCGGTTTCCGTGCGTGTTTCGTGCGTAAGGCGGCTCCGCGGAGCCGCGCAGCCCCGAAAAGGAGCGCGCCAGTGGCCACAGCGACCGCGACCAACGCCAGCAAGGTCTTGAAGCCCGAGCACGACGGGTCCCGCAAGCACCTGCTCTTCACGCAGGAGCACCTCGACCTCCGCGACTCGATGAAGGCCTGGGTGCTGAAGGAGATGCACCCCCACCGCAACGAGTGGGAGGAGACCTACTGGCCCACCGAGGTCATGCGCCGCGCCGGCGAGCTCGGCTACCTCGGCCTCTGCTTCCCGGAGGAGTACGGCGGGCAGGGCGGCGATTACTACTACTCGCTGATCCGGGCCGAGTGCCTCTCCTACTCGGGTTCGGGCGGAACCAACATGGGCTTCGTGGTCCAGACCGACATGGTCCTGCCACCCGTTCACCTGCTCGGCACCGAGGACCAGAAGCAGCGCTACCTCGTGCCCGGGATCAGGGGCGAGAAGGTGGGCTGTCTGGGGATCACCGAGCCGGGCGCCGGATCCGACGTCGCCGGCATCCGCACCACGGCCATCCGCGAAGGCGACGAGTACGTCATCAACGGCTCGAAGACGTTCATCACCAACGGCCCGCGCGCCGACTTCTGCGTGCTGGTCACCAAGACCGACCCCGACGCCGGCCACGCCGGGATCTCGCTGATGCTGATCGACCTGCGCGATGACGAGGGCGAGCAGCTGCCGGGCTTCAGCGTCTCGGCGGAACTCGAGAAGATGGGGATGCACGCCTCGGACACGGGCGAGCTGGCCTTCGAGGACTTCCGCGTCCCGGCCGACTCGGTGCTGGGCGAGGAGGGCAAGGGCTTCTACCACATCTCCTGGGAGCTCCAGGGCGAGCGCCTCGTGAGCGCCGCCGGGTGCTACGCGGGGGCGGAGCGGATGTTCGAGCGCACGCTTGAGTACGCGAAGGAGCGCGAGGCGTTCGGGCGCCCGATCGGCCGCTTCCAGGCGATCCGCCACAAGTTCGCCGAGATGGCGACCAAGATCGAGGCGGCCAAGCAGCTCACCCACACCGTCGCGTGGCGCTTCGCCAACGGCGAGTACCCGGTGCGCGAGATCTCGATGGCGAAGCTGTACGCCGCGCAGGTCTGCCACGAGGTCGCCGACGAGTGCGTGCAGATCTTCGGCGGCTACGGCTACATGAAGGAGTACGAGATCGAGCGCGCCTTCCGTGACCAGCGCCTGAACCGCATCGGCGCGGGCACGGACGAGGTCATGCTCGAGGTCATCGGCCGTTCGTATGGCCTCTCAGGGCGCTCACCGGAGCGCGGCGAGTCGCCGCTCCAGGAACGAGCGCTCGACCGGGCTGGTCGCCAGCTCGAGCGCGCGGGCGAACGCCGCTCGCGCCTCGGGCCGGCGGCCGGCGCGCTCCAGCAGGTCGCCGCGGGCCGAGTGGTAGTGCAAATAGGAGTCGAGGCCCTCTATCGCGCCGATCATGGCCAGGCCGCGCTCTGGCGATTCCGCCATCGCGACGGCGACGGCCCGGTTGAGGGCGATGACCGGCGAGGGATCCACGAGTAACAGCCAGTCGTAGAGGTGGCGGATCCGCGTCCAGTTGGTCTCGATCGCGGTCGGCGCGCTCGCGTGTTCCGAAGCGATCGCCGCCTGTAGCGCGTAGGGGCCAGGGGCCTGTGTACGGGCCGGGCCGAGGGCCTTGTGCATGAGGCGAACCCCCTCCGCGATCTGCTCGCGGTCCCAGAGCGAGCGGTCCTGCTGGGCCAGCAGGACGATCTCGCCGCGCTCGTCGGTGCGGCCCTCGCGACGGGCGTCGTGCAGGAGCATCAGGGCGAGCAGGCCCTGTACCTCTGGCTCCTCCGGCATCACCTCGTCCAGCACCCGAGCGAGGCGGATCGCCTCAGCGCAGAGCTCCTGGCGGATCAGCTCGTCCGGGCCGGTCGCCGCGTAGCCCTCGTTGAAGATCAGGTACAGGGTCGCGAGCACCGCCGGCCCGCGTTCACCAAGCGCCTCCCGGGGCGGGACCTCGTACGGGATCGCCGCGTCGCGGATCTTCCGCTTGGCGCGGACGAGGCGCTGGGCCATCGTGCTCTCCGTGGTGAGGAGGGCCCGCGCGATCTCGGCCGTCGTCAACCCGCCGAGCGTCCGCAGAGTGAGCGCCACCCGCGCTTCGATCGCCAGCGCAGGGTGGCAGGCGGTGAAGATCAGCCTCAGCCGGTCGTCGGGGAGCTGCTCGGCCTCGATCACGGCCGCCTCCGTCTCGTCGGCGGGTGGACGTTCCAGCGGCTCGATCAGCCTGCGCTTCTCGGCGAAAGTCTGCTCACGGCGCAGGCGGTCGATCGCGCGGTTTCGCCCGACCCGGATGATCCACGCGGCCGGGTCATCGGGTACGCCGTCCGCGGGCCAGCGCTCCAGAGCCCTCACGAACGCGTCCTGAACCGCCTCCTCGGCAAGGTCGAAGTCGCCGAGGACGCGGATCAGAGTCGCGACCGCCCGCCCCGACTCACGCCGGAACAGGCGGCCGATGTCCTCCGCGCTCGCGTCTAAGACGCCGTGGCCTTCGCCTCGCTCGGGTCCTCGTATCCGGACTCGGAGAAGTCCATCACCGGCCGGACCTCGACGCTGTTGCCGGGGCTCACGGGGATCTTCTTCGTCCACTCGAGCGCCTCGTCCAGGTTGGCGCACTCGATCAGGTAGAAGCCGCCCACCTGCTCCTTGGTCTCGGCGAAGGGGCCGTCGCTGACGATGCGCTCGTCATCCTCGGTTCGCGTCACCGTCGTCGCGGTGCCGCTGGGCTGAAGGCCCTCGCCGGCGATGAACGCGCCGGCCTCGGAGAGGGCGTTGCTGTAGTCGCTCCAGGCGCCCATCGCCTCCCGAATCTCCTCCGGACTCCTCTGGTCCTGCTCGTCGCCCTCGGGGCCGACGATGATCAGCATGTACCTCATGGGGAACCTCCTGGGTCTCGCGCAGCGCTGATCGCCGCGTTCACCCTACAGACGAACGGCTCGGCCTCAGATCGACATCCTGGGGGCCATTTCTCGGTAGCCGGACTGCCTGAGCCCTACTCCGGCGGGACGAACTTGCTCGCCGTGAACGTCGCTCCCTGGGGATCGGTGATGACGGTCATCCGGACCCACGGGGCGTCCATCGGCGGCACCAGGACCTTGCCGCCCAGCTCGGTGGCCTTATCGGCGATCGCGTCGGCGTCGTCGACGGCGAAGGTGATGCCCCAGTGGGGCGGGGTGGCGTCGGGGTACTGGTCGCTCGTCATCGAGACGAGCCACGCGACCGCGTCCTCGAAGCCCTCGGGCGCCTGGACGTCCGCCATGCGCTCGCGGATGTCCGGATCCCGCTCGGCGAGGAAGTCGCCGTACCCGGGTCTGCGCCAGAAGCCGCCGGAGTCGCCGCCGTCCCCGTCGAGGCCGCTTACCTCCCACCCGAGGACCCGGCCGTAGAAGGCCTTGGCGCCGTCGGCGTCGCGGGTCCGCAGGTCGCTGAAGTTCCACGTGCCCGGCTCGTTGACGGCCTGCGCTCCGCTGAACTCCCCGGCCTGCCAGACGCGCCAGGCGGCGCCGGACGGATCCGCGAGCACCGCCATGCGGCCGGCGCCCGGGACGTCGAACGGCTCCATCAGGACGCTGCCGCCGGCCTCGGCCGTCTTGGCGGCGGCCTGGTCGGCGTCATCCACACCGACGTATGTGTTCCAGGCCGGCGTCGGGGGCGCTCCCTCGGGCTGGGAGCCGATCCCGGCAACGTCGCGGCCCCCGATCTGGCCGACGAGGTAGCGCTGGGGTGAGCCCGGCGCCGTGCGGTCGTCGAACTCCCATCCGAAGAGGCCTCCGTAGAAGGCCGCCGCGGCCTCCGGGTCCGGCTGTTCGGTGTCGACCCAGCACGGTACGCCCGCCGGGTATCCGTCTCTGTCAAGCATCTCTTGCTCCCTTTCGTCGGTGGTTCTCGCCCGAAGCACCCTAGAGGCCATTTAGGTCAGTATCTGTCCTCAATGCCGGGCAGTATTCGAAGCCCATGACGGAGACCTCCGGGCGCCTGCTCACCCTGCTCTCCCTGCTCCAGGCAAGGCGGCACTGGCCGGGCTCGGAGCTCGCCGGGCGGCTCGAGGTGTCGGAGCGCACCGTCCGCCGTGACGTCGAGCGGCTCCGCGAGCTGGGCTACCCGGTCGAGTCGCGGACGGGGCATCGACGGCGGCTACGCGCTTCGCGCGGGGACGGCGATGCCCCCGCTGCTCCTCGACGACGACGAGGCGATCGCGATCGCGGTTGGCCTGAGGACCGCGGCGCGCGCCTCGGTCATCGGCATCGAGGAGACCTCGGTTCGCGCGCTGGTGAAGCTGGAGCAGGTGCTGCCGCCGAAGCTGCGCCGCCGCGTCCACGCGCTCAGCGCGGCCACGACGACGCTACCCGACCCCAACCCGGCCGTCGATCCGCAGAGCCTCACCACGATCGCCGGCGCCTGCCGCGACCGTGAGCGCGTCCGGTTCGCGTACCGCGGGCGCGACGGCGCCGAGAGCCGGCGGGACGTCGAGCCGCACGCCCTGGTCAACCTCGGTCGTCGCTGGTACCTGCTGGCATGGGACCGCGACCGGGAGGACTGGCGGACGTTTCGGGTAGACCGCCTCACGAGGCCTGCATCGACCGGCGTTCGCTTCCCCGCACGCGACCTGCCGGCGAAGGACGCGGCGGCCTACGTGGCTGAGCGCATCTCCGCGGCCCCCAACCGCTACGAGGCGCGGGTGACGCTCCACGCCTCCGCGGATGCGCTCGGTGAGCGGGCGCGGTCAGCCTGGGGGACGATCGAGGCGATCGACGACAGCACCTGCGAGTTCCGCGCCGGCGACGACAACCTCGACTGGCTCGCGCTTCGCGTCGCCATGCTCGGCGTCGACTTCGACGTCCACGAGCCGCCCGAGCTGGCCGAGCACCTGCGCGAGATGGGCCGGCGGCTCGGGCGCGCGGGGCGGGATCAGCCGGCTGTAACGCGGTCGTAGTTCAGCCGCATCAGGGCGATCACGTCGGTCACGTCGTCGTCGGTCTCCATGCTGCGGGACGCCATCTTCGGGGAGTGGCGGTTCACCGGGTGCGGGCCGACCCGGCCCTCGTCGCGGAGGCGCTGGCCGACGTCGCGCGGGAAGCCGAAGTGGGCGACGCGGTCGCCGTGGAGGTGGCCGATCTGGTGGCCGTCGACGGTGAAGCCGTACTCGCCACGCTCGACCGATCCCCGCCTCGACGCCGGGCCAGGAGGTGACCTCCTCGGTGATCCGCTCGCTCGCCGTCTGTGTCTTGGTCATTGCGCTTCTCCTCGATCGTTGGGAACGTCCCGGCCACCATACAAGCTCAAGTGAGCTTGAAGTCAAGCCCGAATTGTGCTTTTCTTGAGGCGTGCCCACCGACCACCCCCCCGAGGAACTGACCATCGGCGAGGTGGCGCGCCGGAGCGGCGTCGCGGCCTCCGCCCTTCGCTTCTACGAGGAGCGGGGGCTGATCACGTCCGAGCGGGCCGGGTCCGGCCACCGGCGCTACCCGCGCTCGGTGCTGCGGCGGATCGCCTTCATCGTCTTCGCGCAGCGCGTCGGCCTGACGCTCGAGGAGATCGCCCGCGAGCTGGCCAAGCTGCCGCCGGACCGGGCGCCCACGAAACGCGACTGGTCTCGTCTGTCGAGCAAGTGGGGCGCCCGGATCGACGAGCGGATAGCCGAGCTTGAGCGCCTCAAGGCGGGGCTCACCGAGTGCATCGGGTGCGGGTGCCTGTCGCTGGAGCGCTGCAAGCTGGCGAATCCAGGCGATCGGGCCCAGACGCTGGGCCCGGGGCCGCGCTACTGGATCGGCGACCGCCCGCTCACTCCGTAGCCGGCGGTTCCGGCGGCGGGGCACCGCCACCGCGAAGCCGGTCGCGCAGGCTCACCGCCCGCTCGGTGATCCCCTGGATGGGGGCCGCGATCTCCAGCGACTGCTCGATCAGCCGGTTCGTGCGCTCGACCGACTCGCGGGCCTGCTCGGCCGCCCTCGTCGCGGCCTGGCCCGTCTCGAGCATCGGCTGGGCCAAATCGTGGATGCCCTGCGCGGTCTGAAGCATCGGCTCGGCGATCGCGCGCAGCTCCTGCGCCGTGGTGTTCATCTGCTCGGCCAGCTCCTGCATCGCGCGAAGCTGGTCGAGGATCTCGCTCGGCAGGTCGGCCAGCGTCACGAGCTGGTCGCGGATGTCGATGATCGCCTCCGTCGCGCGGCTCACGTTCCGCGTGAGCGCCGCCGGCAGCGTCACCACCGAGGCGGCGTCGGAGAGCTGCTTTCGGATATCCGTCATCCGGGTGGAGCCTACGCCCGCTGCGGGCTACCGGCCCCGTTCGGCCCTGACGGGTCGAACGGTTGCACGCGCCGAGCGGCCGTGGCCCAGAGGTGCTCATTGCGATCGCCCTACTTGATGTGGACGCCGGAGATCGCCCGCGAGATCACGAGGCGCTGGATCTCGGAGGTGCCCTCGAAGATCGTGTAGATCTTCGCGTCGCGGGCCATCCGCTCGACGGGGAACTCACGGGTGTAGCCGTTGCCGCCCAGGATCTGGATCGCGCGTTCGGTGACCCAGACGGCGACCTCGCCGGCCTTCAGCTTCGACATCGAGCCCTGGGCCGAGTCGAAGTCCTTGCCGGCACGCCCCATCCATGAGGCATGCCAGACAAGCATGCGGGCGGCCTCGATCTCCATCGCCATGTCGGCGAGGGTGAACGCGACCGCCTGGTTCTCGATGATCGGCCGGCCGAACTGCTCGCGCTCCTTCGCGTACTCGAGCGAGTACTCGTAGGCGGCCCGGGCGATGCCCAGCGCCTGGGCCCCCACCGTGGGGCGGGAGAGCTCGAACGTCCGCATCGCGGCCTGCGTCTTGGCCTTCTGGCCCTCCCGGACCCTCGCGAGGCGCTCGTCCAGCTTCTCCTTTCCTCCGAGCAGGCACGAGCCGGGAATCCGGCAGTCGGCGATGTGGACGTCGGCGGTGTGCGAAGCGCGGATGCCGTGCTTCTTGACCTTGGCGCCCTGCTCGAGCCCCTTGGTGCCGGGCGGCACGACGAACGCGGCATGCCCGCGCGACCCCAGCTCACGATCGACCGAGGCGATCACCACGTGGACGTCGGCGATGCCTCCGTTCGTGGCCCAGGCCTTCTGGCCGTTCAGCACCCACTCGTCGGCGGCCTCGTCGTATTTGGCGGTCGTCCGGATCGCCGAGACGTCGGAGCCCGCGTCGGGCTCCGAGGAGCAGAACGCCGCGACCTTCACGTCTTCGGGGGTCCCGAAGCACTGCGGGACCCACTCGGCGAGCTGGTCGGGCGTGCCGTTGCCGAAGACGGCGGCCACGGCGAGCGAGGTGCCGAAGATCGACATCCCGATCCCGGCGTCGCCCCAGAAGAGCTCCTCGTTCACGATCGGGAGAGTCAGCCCCGAGGGGTCCGCCCAGAACTGCGCCAGCCCCTCGAACCCGTAGAGGCCGATCTTGGCGGCCTCCTGGATCACGGGCCACGGCGTCTCCTCGCGCTCGTCCCACTCCGCGGCGGCCGGGCGGACCACGCCTTCGGCGAACCCGTGGACCCACTCGCGGATGTCGAGCTGGTCCTGGGAGAGCTCCATCGAGAAGCTCGAGTCGGCCGACCCGGCCATCGCCGCGGCGACCCGCTGCTCGGCGGTGTCGGTCGCGGCCATCAGGCGGCGGGGCCCGAGGATGCGGCCTGCGGGATCTTGAACATCGTCGCGACCTGGCTCGCGAACATCAGGTCGCCCTCGATGTTGAGCTTCCCGGCCATGAACAGCACCGGGCCGGGCTGGGCGCCCGAGACCAGGCGCAGGAACGCGGCCGGGCCGACGATGAACGTCACGCGCGGGTCGGCGGTGGGCTCCTGGGAGACGCTCACCTGGCCGTCCTTCAGCGTGACCTCGTAGGTGTCCTCACCGCCGCCCGGCTTGTCGGTGATCTTCCACAGAAGCACCGCGTCGGTCCCCTTCGCCTTGTCGGCATCGAGGTGCTCGGCCATGCGGCGGAAGATCTCGTCGAGGATCGACTGGCGCGCGGCGGGGTCGGACATCCCCTCGGCGAGCTGCTCGTCGGTGGCGCCGGCGGCCAGCGAGGCGAGCTGGCCGGCGTCGATGTTGGCGAGGTCGGCGGCGGGGGAGCGGCCTCGCTCCGGGCGGGCTCGGCGGCGTCGGTGGTCTCGGCGTCGGTGGTCTCGGCGGCGTCGGTGGTCGCGGTCATGAGTGCCTCCTGGAAGGGCAGTTCCTACTTCGGGTAGGAAAACGCTACCATAAGTAGGATTACGATGTCGACCATGGGTGAAGCCGCCGTCAAGACCAAGGGACCCGCCCCCCGCGCCGCCCACCTCGGCCCCGAGCGGAGGCGCCCGGTGGTGCTCGACGCCGCCTTTGAGCTCTTCCTCGAGCACGGCTACGAGGGCACGTCCATGGATGCGCTGGCGCGGGCCGTTGGGGTCACGAAGCCCGTGATCTACGCCTGCTACCCGTCCAAGGACGAGCTGTTCAAGGCGCTGCTCGAGCGCGAGGAGGAGCGGGTTCTCGCCCAGATCGCAGCAGCGCTCCCCGCCGCGGCGGAGGGCGACCTCGAGGGCGCGCTCACCGAGGGGCTGACGGCGTTCCTTCGCGCCGTCGAAGCCTCGCCCCGCGCCTACCGCGTGATCTTTCTCGGCGAGGGCGCCAACGCGGCCGTCGCCCGCCGCATCCAGCGCGGCCGCGAGCGCCAGATCGAGGCCGTCGCGATGCTTGCCCGGCCGCTCCTCGGCGCCGGCGAAGACGCCGAGCTCGACCGCTCCGCCCGGCTCCTCGGCCACCTCACCGTCGGCCTCGCCGAGTCGGGCGCACGGGCCCTCCTCAGCGAGGAGGGCTGGACGCCGGAGACGCTGGGGGCCCGGCTCGGCCGAATCGCGGCCGGAGGTCAGGCGGCGGTGGGGTGAGCGCCGTGGCAGCCCTTCGCCCGTTCCTCCTGGTCCTGCGCGTGGCGGCGGCGATCGTCGGCGTGATCGTCTTCGGCGCCGGCATCCCGTTCGCCTGGATCTGGATCGGCTCGCAGCTCCAGGGCGGCACTGCTCCGTCGCTGGCCGGACTCGGCGTCGCCCTGCTCGGGATCGTGATCTCGTACTCGATCCTGCTGACGGTCTACGCCTGGGCGCGCGAGCGCCTCTCCCCCACCGAGGGCCCCGTCCGCCACGAGTGGAACCGAAGCCTCTCGGCCGAGCGCAAGGTGGCCCCGGCCGAAACGAACTCGATCGAGGACATCGCCGCCGCCGCCACGATCGTCGTGGCGATCATCTGCACCATCTGGTTCCTGCTGTTCGGGGACCCCGGCGTTCCCACTGCGCCCTAGCTCACCGCGCCGAGGGCGCTCAGGCCGCCGGCGTGGCGCATTTCTAGGCATATGGCCCAGAAACGCGCCATGGACGAGGTTGACGGTGGCGCTGCGGTGCTAGGGAACCCCCGTCGTCGTCTCGCACTTGACGGCGGTGTCGCCCGTTCCGGACCCGCCCGCGCAGCGGTCGCGCTTTGGGCCGCCATCCATCGAATCGTCGCCGGCCGCGCCCGTCACCGAGTCCCTGCCGCCCTTCTTGTACGTCCCGGAGAGCGAGTAGTTGTCTCCGAACAGCCCGGCGGGGGCGGCGTCGTTACCGCCGCCACCGTTAACCACGTCGTTGCCGCCGGCGCCGGTCGCGGTGCCCGTCTGGCTGTAGTTGTCCCCGACCAGGTAGCCGTCCGCGTCGCCCCCTCCGAAGATCCTGTCGTTTCCAACCCCGCTGGCCGTGCCGTCCTGGGTGACGGCGTCGCCGAAGATCTGGTCCGGGCCGCTGCCGCCCTTGATCAGGTCGTTCCCGCCCCCCTGTGCGTCGCCTATGCCTGAGGCCTCGTCGCCCACCGCGTAGTCGAAGCCGGCGCCGAGGCTGATCCGATCGTTCCCCTTGCCTCCAACGAACCCCTGATCGTCGCCGTCCCCGGCACAGAGGCGGTCGTTCCCACCCTTGCCGTCGGCCATGTCGTTACCGCCCAGGCCGACGATCACGTCGGGGCCGGGCCCGCCGTCGAGGCCGGTGAGGTTGTTGCCGTCGTCCCCCACGATCGTGGCCGGCTTCCCGAAGCACTTCGGGGGGCCACGAACGCCGTCAACCGCCGGCGCCACGGCCAGGGCCACGAGGGCGGCCACCGCCAGTCCGACCGCGCTCCGCTTAGGCGTCGTTCCCACCGCCCCTGACCATACCGCCGCCAGGCAGCACCGGCAAGTGGATGCCCGACTGTCCTGCCCTGCATACACACCGTGTGGGTACGACAGGACACTCCGTGTGCGTCCGGGCGTGGCAGAATCGCCGCGATGGCGACCGTGGTCAAGGACTCGGGCGAGCGCGCGCTCCTGCCCCCCTTCACGGACGAGCACGAGCAGCTCCGCGAGTCCATCGGCCGCTGGGTGCGCGAGGAGATCGTGCCCAACGTCGACGCCTGGGAGGAGGCACGCGAGTTCCCGCGCGAGCTCTACAACCGCGCCGGCGAGCTGGGCTTCCTGGGCCTCAAGTACCCGGAGGAGCTGGGCGGCCAGGGCGGCGACTACGTCCACGACGCGGTCTGGGCCGAGGAGCTGGCCGCGGCCGGGGCCTCGGGCGGGGTCGGCGCCGGGCTCGGCGCCCATACGGGCATCGCGACGCCGCCGGTCTTCAGGTTCGGGACCCCCGACCAGCACGAGCGCTTCCTGCGCCCGGCCATCCGCGGCGAGCGCATCGCGGCCCTCGGCATCACCGAGCCCGGCGCCGGCTCGGACGTCGCCTCGATCCGCACCCGTGCCGAGAAGGTCGAGGGCGGCTACGTCGTCAACGGCTCGAAGACCTTCATCACCAACGGCGTGCGCGCCGACTTCCTGGTCTGCGCGGTCAAGACCACCGAGGAGGGCGGCCACGGCGGGATCTCGTTCCTGATCCTCGAACGGGACATGCCCGGATACGAGGTCGTCTCGAAGCTCGAGAAGATGGGCTGGCACTCCTCCGACACGGGCGAGCTGTCCTTCACCGACGTCGAGGTGCCCGAGGAGAACCTGCTCGGCGAGGAGAACCAGGGCTTCTACCTGATCATGGCCAACTTCGCCGTGGGAGCGCCTGTTGATGTCGCTCGGCGCGGTCGGCGGGATGAAGCGCCTGCTGGACGTGACCGTCGCCTACGCGCTCGAGCGCCAGGCGTTCGGGCGGCCGATCGGACACTTCCAGGTGATCCGCCACAAGGTCGCCGAGATGGCGACGCGCGCGGAGGCCTGCCGGTCACTCACCTACGCGGCCCTCCGCGACTACGTCGCCGGCGAGGACGTGATCCGGCGAGGTTGCGATGGCGAAGCTGCTCACCCAGCGCGCCCTGCTCGAGGTCGCCGACGAGTGCCTCCAGATCCACGGCGGCTACGGCTACATGCGCGAGTACGGGATCGAGCGCGCCGTCCGCGACGCCCGCCTCGGGCCCGATCGGCGGCGGCACCGACGAGGTGATGAAGGAGATCCTGGGCAAGCAGCTCGGGCTGTAGGCTGCCCGGCACGCGACGCCCGGGTGCGCCGCCGCGTCGGCCTCGGCGACGTCAGTCGCCCAGGATCGCCTGGACGAGGTCGGGCCGGAACGGACGGGTGCCCGGCGACCGAGCTCGAGCGCCGCCGAAGCCGTGGGGCGGGCGTAGGCCAGCTCCTTGGCGAGGTCGCCGACGCCGTTCGAGCCCGCGACCGGCAGCGACCTGGAGCGTCGAGAGCGTGCCGATCGCCTCGCCGGAGCCGCTGAGGAAGCCGCTGCCGGAGTCGCCCGGGATACCCGGGGTGACGGTGTAGACGGTGCGGCTCCAGCCGTTGCCCTCGCTCTGGACGACGATGCCCTGCTTCGGGCGAAGCTGCGGCGACGCCGCCGCGAAGCGACGAGTTGCCGTAGGTGTAGACGGTGTCGCCGAGCATCGCGCTCGACGGCGCCGAGGCCCGGTCGGGCCGCCGAAGCCGGGGACCGTTGGGTTGACGTTCGCGACGTCGGCCGGGTCGACCCTCACCAGCGCGAAGTCGTTGTAGGCGCAGGCGTTCGGCGTCGGTCTCGCCGGCGGCCTGCATCGCGATCCAGGAGTTGTAGACCAGGGTCGCCGGGCCGGGTCGCGCCGCTGATCTCGACCTGCGTGCCGAGCGGCTGCGAGCCGCGCAGTCGCAGCCGTCGGTCTCGGTCGCGGCGCCGGTGCCGGCGCAGTGCGCGGCCTGCCCGAGGTAGGTGCCGCCGCCGTCGCGGAAGACGAAGTTGGACGTGCACTGGCCGCCGCGGTGACCGTCTGGACGCCCGGGTGGATCGGGTTAGCGTTGTGGTCGGCGGCGGCGACCGTCGGCGCGAGCGCGAATGGCCGCGGCGGCTGCGCGGCGACGAACGGCGCCGCGAACGTCCTGGTCATCGGTGATCCCCCGATCAACGTGGTCCGCGATCGCCGGCGCCGGACACGTACGCCGAGCGCTCCGCGGATCGCGCGCCGATTCAACCCGACGCGGCGCGGTCCACTTACCGGACGCGCGCCCGGTTTGTTCCAATACCGTTCCCGCCCGCTTTCCAGACCTACGTAGGAGGACATGTTCCCAATGGGAATGCTTGACGGCAAGAGCGCGATCATCACCGGATCGGCGCGCGGGATCGGGAGGGCGACGGCGGAGCTGTTCGTCAGCGAGGGGGCCCAGGTCCTGATCAACGACATCGACGGCGACGTCGCCGAGCAGGCGGCCTCGGAGATCGAGGGCGAGACCTCGGTGTTCTCCGGCGACCTCACCAAGGAGGGCGTGCCCGATGACCTGGTGAAGAAGGCGCTCGACGACTTCGGCAAGGTCGACATCGTCGTCAACAACGCCGGCTACACCTGGGACGGCGTCGTCCACCGGATGACCGACGAGCAGTTCCAGGCGATGCTCGACATCCACACGATCGTGCCGTTCCGGGTGATCGCGCGCGATCGCCCCGAGCTGGCGCGACGCCGCGAAGGCCGAGGCCGCCGAGGGCAAGGAGGTGTTCCGCAAGATCGTGAACGTCTCCTCGATCTCGGGGACGATGGGGAACGCCGGCCAGGTCAACTACTCCGCCGCGAAGGCCGGGGTCGTCGGCTTCACCAAGACGCTCGCGAAGGAGTGGGGCCAGTTCAAGATCAACTGCAACGCGGTCGCGTTCGGATTCATCGAGACCCGTCTGACCCAGGCCAAGGAGAAGGGCGAGAAGATGGAGGTCGGCGGCGAGGAGGTCGAGCTCGGCATCCCCGAGCAGATGCGCGCGATGGCGTCGATGATCATCCCGCTCGGCCGCCCGGCCCAGCCCGAGGAGGCCGCGAAGCCGGTGCTGTTCCTCTGCTCAGACCTCTCCAACTACGTCCACGGCCAGGTGCTCAACGTCACCGGCGGCCAGTTCGGGGGGATGACGACGCTAACGGGGACTGTCCTGGTCAGGAAGGACGGGGCTGCCACAGCCTCGATCTACTAGCTGCGTAGGAGTACGAAACCCCGGCATACAGCGTGGGGGACTCGATCAATTCTCGGGGCATCAGCGCCGTTTTGCCATCGACGTGCGTAGGAGCGCGATCCGCCGGAGGCGAACGTCCCGCATTCCATGCGAAGCGGCTTAGCCGCTTCTCGTCCTACGCGGCTACTCCCGCAGCCCAGCGGCTTCGAGGCTTCCTCCGGGGTCCGGTAGACGCTCATCCGCACGACGCGTCCGTCGCGGAACTCGATCAGGTGTCCCGAGTCGGAGGTGACCTCGACGCTGCTGCCGCGGCCAGTCAACGTGGCGCGGATCGCGACCGCGGCCAAGGACGCATCGACCCAGACGATCCGACGCACCTCGACGCTCACCCGCTCCCAGAGCTTGTAGAACCCGTCGAGATACGCGCGGGCCTCGTCCCAGCCCCGGTAGGTGCGGTGATCGGGGTTGGACCCCGGCGCTTCCTCGATCACGACCTCCGGGCTGACGCCTGCTCCCATGGCGGTCCAGTCGCGGCGATTGAAGGCGTCAAAGAGGGCGAGGATCGTCGGGTCCATGGGCTCCTGCGACATCGCCTACTCCTCAAGCCCGGCGGGCTTCGAGGGCTTGCGAACGGACACCGTAGATATCCCAGGAAACCATCCTTCCGCTTCGCAAACCGCACACGAACCAGACCGTTCCGGTCACCGGGACGCCCCCGCCGGTGCCCCGGCCCCCTTGCAGCGTTCGCACGACTACGTGGTCTCCGGGGGCATCGATGTACTCCTCGGCGCTTATCGTGAAGTCATCGAAGCTTTGAAGCCATTCCACCACGAGATCGAGAGCACCCGCGCGTCCGTACCAGTCCCAGGTCCGGCATTGGAAGGTGTCTGCGGGTAACCAACTCCTCGTCCGTGTATGCAAGGAACCCCTCGAGGTCGTCGGCCTTCCAGGCGGCGAACACCTGCCGCATGACCTCCACGTTCTCCTGCGACATCGCCCCCGCAGTATCCCGCGAGCCGGAGGTATGCGCTTTCCGTGCAGGCAGTCGCTTCTCGTCCTAAGCGCTCCGCGGTAGGCCGGCGGCTTCTAGAGCGGTCCCCCTGTCCGAATAGGCCGCCATGCGGAGGACGAGACCGCCACGAACGGTGCAGAGCTGTGCCCAGTCCATACGGACCGGGGCATGGCTGTCGCGCCCGACACCGCGCTGCCAGCAGAGCACGAGCACTCGCTCGTAGTCGACGTCGATGTACTTCTCGGCGCCGGCTTCGTAGTCGTCCCAGCTCGCAAGCCACTCCTCGAAGAAGCGACGAACGCCGTCGTGGCCCCGGTAGACGCCGGTCTCGGCCAACCCTGGAAGGTCGTGGTGTCCCATTCGACAGCCGGATCGAATGCCTCGAGGACGGCATCGAGGTCACCTTCGATCCACGCCTTCCAGGCGCGTCTGACGATCTCGACGTTCTCCTCGGACATCGCCTGTCCAGTATCCCGCGAATCACCGGGACCACCGCTTTCCGTGAAGGACGCTTCTCGTCCTAAGTGGCTACTCCGACAGCCCGGCAGCTTCGCGGGCGTCGGCCCGATGCTCGTACTCATCTATGCGCAGAACCTTGCCGTCGCGCAGCGTGTAGACCTCATAGAAGCGGGTTTCGACTTCGACCCCGCTCGCTCGACCACGGCCGTGGAATCGAACCGTCACGAACACCCGGTCTCCGCGCCCGATCACCTCCTCGAGGGTTGTCTCGGCCCCCTCCCAGGCTTCGTTCCAGCGTTCGTAGTTCGCCAGCACGGCGTTGTTGCCGTACAAGGCACCGTCCTCCAAGCTGATCACCACTATGTGGGGGTCGTGGACCCCTGCGATGCGATCGTAGTCGCCACGCGAATAGGCATCCCAGGCCTCGCGCACGATCTCCACGTTCTCCTGCGACATCGCCCCCGGAGTATCTCGCGCACGGACGGCCGCATTCCATGCGAAGCGGCATTGCCGCTTTTCGTCCAGAACGCTACTCACGCAGCCCGGCGGCTTCGCGGGCTTCCTCCCTGCTCGTGAATCCCTGCCCGTGCACGATGCTGCCGTTTCGCACCGTCCACACATGCCAGAAGTTCCACCTGGTCTCCACGCCGCTCTGCTTCCCACGCCCCCGGAATGTCAGCGAGGCCAGCACTTGATCACCCGCGGCTATGAGCTCGTGGATGTCAGCACCAAAGTCGTCGAACTCCTCCCCGAACTGTTCCATGATCCGCCGTTTGTATTCCTCGGGCCCTCGGTAGACCCCGTCGACGCCCGGGATCGCCCCCGACGCGACCCACTCGAAATCCGGCGCGAAGCGCGCAACCGCGCCCTCAAAGTCACCCTTGTTGAACGCCTCATAGCCCCGCCGCACAATCTCCACGTTCTCCTGCGACATCGCCCCCGCAGTATCGCGCGAGCCGGAGGCATGCGCCTTCCATGCGAAGCGGGCTCAGCTGCTTCCTCGTCCTAAGCGATAGAGCTAGTGGGCCGGAAACGGGCCAGCGCGAGGCGGGATGACCGTCTACTCAGGACGGTGAGGACGACGCTCTGCGTCTTCCCTGTCCTCTTGTTCTTGCCGCTGTCTTAATCTTCGAAGAGCATCCTGAGGAGCAGTTCGAGTTGACCGCTGCTGATGCCGTCGCCCCCTCCCTCGATTCCGCTGTTGATCTTCTCGATCGCGACGGTAAAGACCGTCAGCGCCTCGCCTTCGTCATCCGTGCTTACTGCCACGTCGAGGAGGTCTGCGATCTCATGCACGTCCCCGCGCCGACCCTCGTCTCGGGCTGGCCCGACCAGGCCCACGACGCCGAGAACCTTGTCGCAATGAGCGCAGACGAGGACTTCGATGTTCGTCGGCTCGCGTCCACGACCGCCGTATAGGTCGAGAGCGCCGCCGTGCAGTGAGGACATAAGGCGGTCATCGGGCCGAGCCTACACCCGCCCCGGCGCTTCACCATCGCGCGCGTTGTTGCGCCTTTCGTCCAAAGCGATACACCGAGCTGCCCCCGGCAGCCCGGTGGCTCGAGGGCTTCCTCGTGCTCTTGGCAGAAAGACTTCGCATGAGCTGGATCAGGTTGACCCGGAATCGGTGTAGGATGGCTGGATCCAGGTTCGCAGAGGCGGGGCCACCTAGGGGGAGAGATCCAATGAAACGAGCAGCTCTGCTCGCAACGGTGGCGAGCGCGGCTCTCGCCGCGCTCCCAGCGATTGCCGCGGCCGCGACCGTCGAGCAGTGCGGGCACGTCCATCAGTTACACGGCAGCCGCCGGCGAGACCAACAACGTGGACGTCGATGACCCAGGCTCAACCTACACATTCGCCGAGACCCCAATCACAGCCGGCGCCGGATGCACGCAGACCAACGCCAACCTCGTGACCTGCAGTGACTCGGGCATAGGCGGCGTGGTGATGCAGATGGGAGACATGAACGACACCCCCAGCGCCACCGGCGCAAACGAGGTCCATTCTTGATCCTCGGCGGGTCAGGGGACGACACGCTGACCGGCAGTGCCGCCGGTGACAGCATCGCAGGCGGGCCGAACAGCCCCGCCGGCGATGAGATTTCGGGCCTTGCGGGAACCGACACCGCCATCACTGAGGGATTTTGCACGGTGGGGATCTTCGTTTCTATCAACGGCGTCGATGACGACGGTGGCTGCGATGGCAGCCCATTCACGGACGACGTCCACACCGACGTCGAGAACCTTCAGGGGTCGGACCTCAATGACACGCTGATAGGCAACTCCGGCAGCAACGGCCTGCGGGGGCTTGCCGGCAACGATCGCCTCGACGGGGGCGACAACGGCGCCGTCAGCGACAGCTTCACAGGCGACTCGGGAATCGACCGGGTCGTGTTCGGCATCATCCCGGGCCACACCTACGCCTGCACGTCGCAGCCGGTCAGCATGGACATGGACAACAGCCCCGACGACGCCAGCTGCGCGGACGCCGCATCCGACTTCAACAACGTCCGGCCCGATATCGAGTCGGTAACCGGCAGCACCCTCGGCGACACGATCACTGGAAGCTGCTTCGCGAACACCTTCGCCGGAGATCCCGGGACCACCGACAACAACGTCGGCGGCAACGACACGTTCCACGGCGATCCCGCGGGCTGCCTCGGTGCTACGAGCGACGGCACCGAGGCCGACTTCATGGGCGGCGGCGAGGGCAACGACATATTCAACGGCGACGGAACCGGCAACGCGGGCGTCGACACCGTCACCTACGGCGCCCCCTACGTCGACGCCCTCGCTCCGGGCATCAGCATCAGCTTCGACGACGCCGCCAACGACAACGACGGCTTCGGCAACGCCACCGAGAACGTCAACGGCGACATCGAGCGCCTGATCGGCAACGCCCAAAACGACACGATCGACGCCACCGCCGCCGACCAGGACGTGCAGCTCTTCGGTCGGCTCGGCAACGACCTCCTGGTCGACGGTCCGTTCAACGACCTGCTGAACGGCGAGGGGGGCACCGACACGGCCAACTGCCCAAACGGTGGCACCAACGTATCCCTCAACAACGAGGCGGGCAGTTGCTAGTCCGGCGGGCGCACCAACGGCGGCACCGACACCAACACGTCTTTCGACGGTGCCGACACGGTTAACGGGGTCTGTTCGTACCCCCGGCGCCGACCGCCGCCGGGATAGGCGCTTTCCATGCAAAGCGGCTACTTCGGTGAAGCCGTCCCGTCCAACTCCCAACCCCGGGGCCTACTCCTTCGGGCGGCGTTCCTCGGCGGGTGGCTCGCCGGCCTCGCCGATGACGCCGGTCGGCGGCCAGGCGCCGAACCAGTTGTCGCGGGCGCCGTCCATCGTGATCACCCCGCCCGAGTGGAAATCGCCCGCCTCGCGACGCCAGGTAGGCGACGAGCCAGGCCCACTCCTCCTCGGTTCCCAGGCGCTGGAGCGGGACGGTGCGCGGGACGCCCTCGACGACCTCCTTCGGGTACTTGGTCCGCATCGTCTCGGTGCCGAACTGGCCCGCCGCCAGCGCCGTGAGACGGATGCCGAACCGCGCCCACTCGACCGACAGCGTCCTGGTCATGTTCTCGACGGCCGCGCGCCCAGCCCCCGAGTGGACCATCCCGGGCATCCCGTTGTGGGGCGAGAGGGTCACGCTCAGCACCTTGCCGCCGCCCTGCGGCATGAACGCCTTGGTCGCGGCGGCGTGGGTCATGAGCCAGGTGCCGATCACGTTCAGCTCGATCACCGTCCGAAAGCCCTTGGGTGTGATCGCCTCGGCCGGGCTCAGGAACTGGCCGCCGGCGTTGTTGACCAGCGTGTCGATACGCCCGTGGTCGGAGATCACCTGTTCGACGAAGGCATCCACCGCGTCCTCGTCGCGGATGTCGAGGGTCGCCATCGACGCCATGCCCCCGTCCGCCTCGATCGCGGCGACGGTCTCGGCGAGCGGCTCCTCGCGCCGGCCGCAGATGGCGACGGCCGCGCCCAGGCGCCCGAGCTCGAGCGCGCTCGCCTTACCGAGCCCGGTGCCCGCGCCCGTGACGATGCAGACCTGCCCGTCCAGGAGGCCCTCCCGGAAGATGCGCGACGGCTCGCCCACGTGCCGGACTCTATTCGCGGCAAGGCTCCATTCGCCCGCTGCGAGGGCGGCCGGACCCTCGTGATCCGCCGCTACCCTGAGCCGCCCCATGAAGGTCCAGATCGAGCCGAGAGCGCTCACCGCGCCGCTTCGCCAGGGGCGCGAGGGCGCCACGGTGACCGTCGACCCCATCGTTGTCGGCCACGTCACCCAGCCCGCCGGCTACTTCCAGCGGCCGGGCGGCCCGTTCGAGTCCCTGAAGGTGGCGGGGATCGCGACGCCCCGATCGCGCTGGTGGACGGTCCCCTGCACCGCGTTTCTCATCCGGCACCCGACGGTCGGCCCCTTCCTGGTCGACACCGGCCTGCACGGATCGGTCTCGGCCAAGCCCGCGGAGAACCTCGGCCGCACGATCGCCTGGTACCTGAAGCCCACGCTCGAGGACGGCAAGGACCTCCCGTCGCAGTTGCGCGCGCGCGGCGTCGACTCCCGCGACATTCGCCTCGTGGTGATGACCCACCTCCACCTCGATCACGCGTCCGGCATGGCCGACTTCCCCGGCGCGACGTTCGTCCTGACGCAGGCCGAGTGGGAGGACGCCACCTCGGGCAGCCGGCCGCTCCTCCGCGGCTACGTGCCGAGCCAGTACGACTACGCGTTCGACTACCGCACGCTCGACTACTCGGAGGGGATCGAGTCGTACTCGACCTTCGGCCGGACCTTCGACCTGTTCGGGGACGGCAGCGTCCGCCTCGCCTATACGCCCGGTCACTCGGCCGGCCACCAGTCTGTGATCTGCAAGCTGCGCGACCGCGACCTCGTGATCGCGGGCGATCGTCGTCTACACGCTCTCCCAGCTCGACCGCGCCCCCGGCCCTGCGCGTCCATTCGATCCCCACACGTTCAACCGCTCGCTGCAGGAGCTGCGGCTGTTCGCCAAGCAGTTCCCGCAGGCGGTGATCATCCCCAGCAACGACCCCGACCTCTGGCCGACGCTCGACGAGAGCTACGAGTAGCGCCTGGAGGAGGCGCGCTAAACGCCGCCGCCGGAGCCCTGGACGGAGATCGGACCGCTCTTCAGCGATTTCAGCACGCCGGCGCGGCCCTTCTCGTCGAGGGCGGCGTACATCTCCTTGACGGACGCGAAGACGCGCTGGGCGGCCTCGAGCTGCTGCTCCCGGGTGGGGTCCGGCACGACGTCGAAGGTGATCGGCTCGCCGTACTGAACGGTGACCTTGGGGAACCGGAGCTTGCGCCAGTGGCGGACGCCGTGCGAGCCGTGGATCGCGACGGGCACCACGGGAACGCCCGACTCGAGCGCGAGCCGCCCCACCCCCGGCTTGGCCTCGCCCAGCTTGCCGGTCCGCGAGCGCCCACCCTCGCAGTACATGAGGACACAGCTGCCTCGGTCGAGGATGGCGTGCGCGGTCTTGAACGCCTCGTCGTCGTGGTGCCCGCGGCGGATCGGGAACACGCCCCCGACGCGGAAGATGTAGTTGAGGATCGGGTTGCCGAAGAGCTGCGACTTCGCCATGAACTGCATCTTCCGGCGGACGTAGGCGCCCGCGAAGAAGTGGTCCATGTTCGAGAAGTGGTTGGGCGCGACGATCGCGGGACCGCTGGACGGCAGGTTCGCGGTGCCGATCGCCCGCTCGCGATAGATGATGATCGCGATCGGGGTCAGGATCATCCGCACCATCTCGTAGATCCAGCCGGGCGGATGGGCGCGGACGTGCTCGTGGAAGCGCGTGAAGTACTCCGCCGGGCGGGGGTCCTTGTAGACCTGCGGCTTGATGTCGGCCATGGCAACGGGGCCGGCGATTGCGGCTCCCCTGGGACTACCCGCCCGGGAAGGAGGGGTTACTCGGCACCCGCCTCATCCCCGCTCGCCCATCCGCGCGCGCGCTCCACCGCCTCACGCCACCGCCCCGTCAACTCCTCGCGCTCGCCGGCTGCCATGCGCGGCTCGTAGCGCGCCGCCTCGCGCCACATCTCGGCGACCTCGCCGGCGTTCCAGAAACCGGTTGCGATCCCGGCGAGGTAGCCCGCGCCCAGCGCGGTGGTCTCGGAGATCTCGGGGACGATCACCGGGGCGCCGAGAACGTCCGCCTGGAACTGCATCAGCCACGAGTTCACCACCGCGCCGCCGTCGGCGCGCAGCTCCGTGAGCTCCTCCCCGGCGGCCGATTCCTGGGCGCGCACAGCGTCGACCGTCTGGTACGCGATCGCCTCCAGCGCCGCGCGGGCGAGGTGGGCGCGGCCGGTCCCGCGGGTGATGCCCACGATCGTCCCCCGCGCGTAGGGGTCCCAGTGCGGCGAGCCGAGCCCGGTGAGGGCGGGCACGAAGTAGACGCCGTCGTTGGAGTCGAGCGAGGCCGCCAGGGCCTCGGTCTCGGCCGCCCGCTCGATGATCCCGAGGCCGTCGCGAAGCCACTGCACGGCGGCGCCGGTGATGAAGACCGAGGCCTCGAGCGCGTAGTCGGTGCGACCCTCGAGGCCCCATGCGACGGTCGTCAGGAGCCCCTCCCCCGGCTCGGGCGCCTCCGTCCCGGTGTTCAGCAGCACGAAGCTCCCCGTGCCGTAGGTGTTCTTCGCCATGCCCGGTCGCAGGCAGGCCTGACCGAACAGGGCCGCCTGCTGGTCGCCCGCGATCCCTGCCACCGGCACGTCCCCGCCGAAGACGTCGGTGCGCCCGTACACCTGCGACGAGCGCACCGGCTCGGGCAGGCTGGCCTCCTCCACGCCGAGCAGCGCGCACAGCTCTGGGTCCCAGCGCAGCTTGCGGATGTCGAACAGCATCGTGCGCGAGGCGTTGGAGTAGTCGGTCACGTGGCGGCCGGTGAGCTTGAAGACCAGCCACGAGTCGATCGTGCCGAAGACGGCGTCGCGCGCGGCGTCGACGTTGCCCAGAAGCCACTCGATCTTGGTGCCGGAGAAGTAAGGGTCGATGACCAGGCCCGTGCGCTCGCGGACCAGGTCCGAGTGCCCGGCCTCGCGCAGCTCGTCGCAGCGGGCGGCCGTCCGCCGGTCCTGCCAGACGAGCGCGTTGTGCACCGGCTCGCCCGTCTTCGGATCCCAGGCGACCACGGTCTCGCGCTGGTTGGTGATCCCGATCCCGGCCAGGTCGCCGCCGGAGGCGCCGGCGCTGCCGATCGCCTCGGAGGCGACCCGCCGCGTCACCCCCCAGATCTCGTTGGCGTCGTGCTCGACCCATCCGGGCTGCGGGAAGTGCTGGCGGAACTCGCTGTACGCGCGGCCCACGATCTCCCCCGCGCGGTCGAACACGAGCGCCGTCGAGCCGGTCGTCCCCTGGTCGATCGCGAGGATCACGGGCCGCAGGCTATCCGCGCTTGGCTCTTGCGACGCGGCGGAAGTCGCGCAGCTGGCGGGCGCGGTGGACGAAGCCGCCCAGGGTTCTGCCGGTCGCGCGGTGCTCGAGGTCCAGCTCGATCTCGCGCACCTCGAGGCCGGCACGCACCACGTCGACGGTGATCCCGATCTCCATCCCATAGCCTGCGGCGAATGGGTAGGCGGCCCGCAGCGCCGCCCCGCTGAGGGCACGCTGGCCCGAGATCGGCGCCACTGCCGTGTAACCGGAGAGGCGCTCGATCACTCGCTGCGCGTAGCGAAGCGCGACGCCGAAACCGCCGCCCACGCGACTTCGGAAGACGGCTATCGCGAGGTCTGCCTCGCCGGCGTCCACCGCATCCACCAGCGGGCGCAGCCGCACGGCCGATTCGCCGAGGTCGCCGTCGCAGAGCAGGAAGACGGCGCCGTCGGGGCGGGCCTCGTCGATCACGGTCGCCGCGGCCGCCGTCATGTTCGCTCCCTTGCCGTGCGGCCGGCCCCGCGAGATCACCTCCGCCCCGTGCGCGAGCGCCACCTCGGCGGTCGCGTCGTTAGAGGCGTCGTCGGCCACCACCACATGGGCGCCGGGAAAGGCCTCGGCGAGCGCGACCAGGGTGGCGCCGATCCGATCCGCCTCGTCGCGAGCCGCGACGATGACGACGGGCCCCGGCGTCGCGGATGGCGCTTCAGGCGGCACGGGGGGTTATTCTGCCGCGCCACATGGCGATCAACGTCGAAGCCCACATCACGGGGACCGTCTGGAAGGTCGAGGTCGCGGTCGGCGACGAGGTCTCCGACGGCGACACCGTGGTCATCCTCGAGTCGATGAAGATGGAGATGCCGGTCGAGGTCGAGGACGACGGAAAGGTCGCCGAGATCCGCTGCGAGGAGGGCCAGTCGGTGCAGGAGGGCGACGTCCTCGTCGTGCTCGAGTAGTGGCTGGGGAGTTGCGCGTCGACCGGCCCGCCGAGGCGGTCGCGCGGCTCACGATCTCGAACCCGGACAAACGGAACGCCCTCGACCACGCGATCCTCGACGCGATCGCCTCGACGCTGCCCGAGCTGGACGACGGCGTCTCGACCCGGTGCGTCCTGATCACGGGCGAGGGCGCGATCTTCTCGGCCGGCTACGACATCGGCGGCATCTCCGACCAGAGCTTCTCCGAGGATGCCGAGGCGCTCGTCGCCCACCCCTTCCACGCGGCGATGGAGGCGATCAGCGCGCACCCGTCCCCCGTCGTCGCCGCGATCAACGGGCACGCCCTGGGCGGCGCCCTCGAGCTTGCGGTCCGCTGCGACCTGCGGGTCTGCTCCGACGCCGCGAAGCTGGGGATGCCGCCGGCGAGGCTGGGCCTGATCTACGGACACACCGGGCTCCAGCGCTTCATCGAGGTGATCGGGGTCGCGAGCACCAAGGAGCTCTTCCTCGTGGGCGACAACCTGGACGCATCTCACGCCGAGGCCATCGGCCTCGTAAACAGGGTGGTGCCCGCGTCCGACGTCGAAGAGGCAGGGGTCGCGCTGGCGGCGAGGATCGCCGCCAACGCTCCGCTGGCGACGCGCGGCAACAAGCGCGCGATCGAGACCCTGGCCCGAAACCCGGTGCTGACGCCGGAGCAGGAGCGCGAGCTCGTCGAGCTGCGGCGCTCGTGCTTCACATCGGAGGACTTCAGGGAGGGGATCCGGGCCTTTGCCGAGAAGCGCAAGCCCGACTGGCAGGGAAGGTAGTGGCCGCCAGGGGCGCGCACGCGGCGCTCGCGGCCTCCGACCCGGTGATGGCCGAGCTGATCGCCGAGAACGGGGAGATGTCGCTGGAGCGCCGCCGGCGCGGACGGCCGCAGGGCGACGCATACGGGACGCTGCTGCGGACCGTGATCGGGCAGCAGCTCTCCGCCAAGGCCGCCTTCACGATCCACGGCCGGGTGCTCGCGCTGTACGGCGGGCGCCATCCGACGCCCGAGGAGCTGCTCGCTACGCCGGAGGAGGACCTGCGCGGCTGCGGCCTGTCGGGGCGAAAGGTCGAGTACATGCGCAGCCTCGCCGAGCACGTACGCGATGGCTCCCTGGAGCTGGAGAAGCTGGAGGAGCTCTCCGACGATGAGGTGATCGAGGAGATCGTCGCCGTCCGCGGCTTCGGCGAGTGGAGCGCACAGATGTTCCTGATGTTCTTCCTCGAGCGCCCGGACGTCCTGCCCACCGGCGACCTCGGGATCCGCAAGGCGGTGCAGGTCCGCTACGGCCTCGACGAGCTACCGAAGCCCGGCGAGCTCACCCGGATCGCCGAGCAGTGGCGCCCGCACCGAACGCTGGCCTGCATCCACCTCTGGGAGTCGCTGGCGAACGCTCCGCTGGCCGAGGCGTAAGCGGTGCATGGAAGCGCACGCCGGGACGAGAATCAGTGAGGGAGCGGGGGGCGAGTCCGTGCGTTGTCGGAAAGCTCCCACCAGGTGGGACAAACCCGACAACGCTTCCCCGCCGCCAGCGCGTCGACCCCCTCAGTGCCTCGTCCCGCTGATACGCGCTCTGGACGAGGCGCGGCTCACCGGCAGGACGCGCCGGCGCAGTCGCGCAGGCGGTCGAGCACGCGGGCGAACTTCCGGCGCTTGTCCCGGTACGCGGGGTTGGAGTGCACCGAGTGGAGCTGGAACGGGTCCTCGCCCAGGTCGTAGAGCTCCCTCTCCCCGGTCCTGTGCTCGGCGTAGGTGAAGCCCGGAGTGCGAACCGCCTCGTAGGCCCCGGAGTCCATCACGAACAGGTTGCGCAGCGGCGCGCTGCCGGGGTGCTGCGCGAACGGGACCAGCGAGCGGCCGTCGACCCGCAGACCCGGCTTCACCCCCGCGAGCTTGGCGATGGTGGGCGCGAGGTCCGCGTTCACCACCGGGTTGCCGACCGATCGTCCGGCCGGGAAGCGCGGGCCGCGCACGAGTAGCGGGACGCGGATCGACTCCTCGTACACCTTCCCCTTGTGCCCCGGGACCCGGTGCTCGCCGTGGAAGAAGCCGTTGTCGGAGGTGAACAGGACGTAGGTCTCGCCGAGCTCCGAGCCCACCGCGTCCAGGATCTCGTCGACGCCCTCGTCGACCGACAGCAGCGACTCGAGCTGGCACCGGTACTTGCGCTCGAGCGCCTCCCTGTCCTTCGCACGGAGCTTCGGCAGCCGGCGGATCGCCTTCGGCTTGTCGTTGACGTTCGCCTCGTTGAAGCTCGGCGGGTCGGGGAGCGGCTCCCCGTTGAACGCGTTCGCGTGGCGCACCGCGGGCTTGACCGCCCCTCGGCAGTCGAACGGGGGCAGCGGTGTGTCGCGTGGGCCGCCCAGGTGCGGCGCCGTGAAAGACGCGTAGAGGAAGAACGGCTTGGGCTTCGGGACGCGGCGCTCGACGAAGTCCACGGCCTTCGCCGTCAGCACGTCCTGCTTGTAGTCCTGCGGGAGGCTGCCGTAGGAGACGAGCTCGCCGTTCTCGTTCATCTCGTAGTCGTAGGCGAAGTGCACCTTCCCCACGGGCGCGTACCACTCGCTCCACCCGGGCGGCACGTACCTGGGCCGCGCCGTCTCGTAGCCGTTCAGGTACTTGCCCACCAGCGCGGTGGCGTAGCCTCTGCCGCGCAGCCACGTCGCGAGCGTGGAGGAGTCGTCGAAGCCCTCGAACCCGCCGCGCGGCGCCCTGTTACCAAGGACGCCGTGGTTGTGCGCGTACTGGCCGGTGAGGAACGTGGCGCGCGAAGGACAGCACAGCGGATAGTTGACGAAGCTGTTGCGAAACGTCGTGCCGGCGTCGCCGATGCGGTTCCTGACCGTGTCCATGACGCGGAGCTGCTCGAGCGTCTGGTCGTCGGTCATGACGACGATCACGTTCGGGCGCTGCGAGCCCCCGCCTTCGCCGTGTGCGCCCCCGGGGGCCGAGGCCACGGCAAGCGCGAGCACGCCCACGGCGAGCGCCGCGACCCGTCCCTGCCTGGACGTGAGCGGAATGGCTGAAGACCCCAAGATCCGTCACCGTCAAAGATAGGGCCCCCGGGGTCGTCCGGCGCCGTTCTTAGCCTTCAGCGTGCAGGATGGCCTCCCTGATCAGCTTCGAAGAGGCGCTCGCCCTCGGCGAGCTGACGGGCCATGACGAGATCTCGGACCTCGTCGAGCGGGCGTGGGCGGTGCGCACCGAGCGCTTCGGCGACTCGACCGACATGTGCTCGCTCGTGAACGCGAAGTCGGGCGGCTGCGCCGAGGACTGCGGCTTCTGCGCCCAGTCGCGCTACGCGGAGGCCGACACGCCGATGCACGCGATGATGAGCCCCGAGCAGATCCTCGAGCACGCTCGCGCGGCCGAGGCCGCCGGCGCCCACCGCTTCTGCATGGTCACCCAGGGCCAGGGGCTCTCCAAGCGCGACTTCGAGTCGATCGTGGAGGGCGCGAAGCTGGTCGCGGCGAACACGAACCTGAAGCGCTGCGTGTCGGTGGGCCACCTCTCGGCGGAGCGCGCCCGCCGCCTCGCCGACGCCGGCGTGCAGCGCGTCCACCACAACGTCGAGACGGCCCGCTCCTACTACGAAGAGGTGACCACGACGGTCCGCTACGAGGGCCGGATCCGCACGATCGATGCCGTGCGCGAGGCCGGCCTCGAGACCTGCGTGGGCGGGATCCTCAACCTGGGCGAGAGCCCGCGCCAGCGGGTCGAGATGGCGTTCGAGCTGGCCGAGATCAACCCCACGTCGGTACCTGTCAACCTGCTCAACCCCCGCTCCGGGACCAAGTTCGGCGACCGCGACCCGATGGACCCCTGGGAGGTCGTGAAGTGGGTGGCGATCTTCCGGCTGATCCTCCCCGACGCCCTGTTTCGGCTCTGTGGCGGCCGGGTGGAGAACCTGCACGAGCTCCAGCCCCTGGCGGTGAAGGCCGGCCTCAACGGGGTGATGATGGGCAACTTCCTCACCACCCTGGGCGCCGAGCCGGCAGAGGACCGCGAGATGTTCGAGGAGCTGGGCCTGAACGTCGCCCGCCAGGCCGACAACGGCGCCAACCCGCGGCCCGACAACCGCGACGGCTGGCTGGACGGAGAGACGCCGCGCACCCCGGTCGACGACCTGATCGACAGCCAGGCCGAGGCCAACTTCTGGGATCCCTCCACGCAGCTGCGGGTGATCAAGAAGAAGGGCAAGCCCCCGCCCTACCCTGAGGCCGCGCCGAGCGGCGGCGCCACCGGCACCCGCGCCGCGTGACCGACGTCGCCGCGCGGCTTGAGGAGCTTCGCCGGCGTGGGTTGTATCGGCGGCTGCGGCTGATCGAGGGGCCGCAGGGGCCGCGAGTGCTGCTGGACGGCGGCGAGGTGCTGCTGCTCTGCTCCAACAACTACCTGGGGCTGGCGGATCACCCCAAGGTCCGCGCCGCCGCCGCCGAGGCCGCCGAGCGCTTCGGTGCCGGCGCCGGCGCCTCGCGCCTGATCTCAGGGACCATGTCGCTGCACCGCACGCTCGAGCAGCGCCTCGCAGACTTCAAGGGCACGCAGGCGGCGCTGCTCTTCGGCTCCGGCTACCTGGCCAACACCGGGACCGTGGCGGCGCTGGCAAGCCGGGGCGAGGTGGTCTTCTCCGACGAGCTGAACCACGCCTCGATCATCGACGGCTGCCGGCTCTCCCGGGCCGAGACGTTCGTCTACCGCCATCGCGACACCGAGCATCTGGAGTGGGGGTTGCGGCGGGCAGCATCGCGCGCGAGTCTGATCGTCACCGACAGCGTCTTCTCGATGGACGGCGACGTTGCGCCGCTGCCGGACCTCCACGAGCTTGCCCTGCGCCACCGCTGCATGCTGATGGTGGACGAGGCCCACGGCACCGGGGCGCTGGGGCCCGGAGGCCGGGGCGCGGTGGCGGCCGCGGGGCTGACCGGGGAGGTCGACGTCGTCGTCGGCACCCTCGGGAAAGCGCTCGGCGGCTACGGGGCCTACGTCTGCACCAGCGGCCAGATCGCCGAGCTCCTGGTCAACGCGGCGCGCCCGTTCATCTACTCCACCGCGCCGCCGCCGCCCTCGGTGGGAGCGGCGCTGGCGGCCCTCGCGGTGCTGCGCGAGCGTCCCGGCATCGTGGAGCAGCTGCGGCGAAACGGGGCGGTGCTGCGCGAGGCCCTCGGCGCCTACGGCCTCGACCTCGGCGGTTCGCGCACCCAGATCGTGCCCGTGGTCGTCGGCGACGCCCGCCGCGCGATGGCGCTCTGCGAGCACGCGCTGGAGCGCGGCGTCTTCGCGCAGGCGATCCGCCCGCCGACCGTGCCCGAGGGGACCTCCCGGCTGCGCCTCGCCGTGATGGCGACCCACTCGGCCGACGAGCTTCGCGACGCCGCCCGCGTGATTGGCCGCTCGGCACGGGAACTGGGGCTCGCCCAGCCGCCACCAGGCCGCGCGAGCACGGGCGACCACGAGCGCATCCACCACGCCGCCTGAGGCTGCCGCCCGTCAGGGCCATTCTCACCGCCCACGCTTAGAGTTGCCGCGATGCTGGGGCCGGCCGACATCACCGAGATCTCAGATGGGCTCTGGCGTTGGACCGCGCGCCACCCGGAGTGGAGCGCCGGGGCCCAGCCCGAGAGCACCGACTTCTGGCCGAGCGAGGTGGGGAGCGTCGCGTACGCCGCGCCCGACGCGCTGGTGCTGTTCGACCCGCTCGTGCCCGACGCCGCAGTCGCGCTGTGGAGGTGGCTGGACGGGCGCGCCGCCGAGCGCCCCCGCGTATGCGTCCTGACCACGCTCCAGTTCCACCGCCGCAGCCGCGATGCGCTCGTCGACTCGATTCGGCGCCTCGACCTCGCGGGCGCGCGGGCGGCTGCCGGAGGGCGTAGAGGCCGTGCCCATCCGTCGTGCGGGCGAAACGATGTTCTGGCTTCCGCAGGAGCGCACGCTCATCCCCGGCGACCGTCTGCTCGGCGACGGTCGCGGCGGGCTTCGCCTCTGCCCGCAGTCGTGGATGGACTACCTGCCGCGCGAGTTTGGCCTTCCCGAGCTGCGCGAGGAGCTGCGTCCCCTGCTCGACCTGCCCATCGAGCGCGTCCTGGTCTCCCACTGGGCGCCCGTGCTACGGGACGGCCGCGAGGCGGTTCGGAGGGCGATCGGAGGCGGAATGAGGGGCGTCTTCGTCACCGGCACGGGCACCGAGGTGGGCAAGACGATCGTCGCCGCGGCGATCGCGCGGACGGTGGCCGCCGGCGGACGCTCGGTGGCGGTCTTCAAGCCCGCGGTGAGCGGGCTCGACGACCACCGCGATTCCGGCGAGCCGCCCGACCACGAGCTGCTGAGGCTGGCGTCGGGCTCGCAGCAGTCCGACGACGGGATAGCGCCGTATCGCTACGGGCCTGCGGTCTCGCCGCACCTGGCCGCCGAGCTCGAGGGCGAGGCGATCGACCCGGTGCGGCTGCGCGAGGCCGCGCAGGCGGCGGCGGACGGGGCCGACGTTCTCGTCTGCGAGGGCGTCGGTGGGTTCCTGGTGCCGCTCACCCTCGGATACCTGGTCCGGGACCTCGCGCGCGACCTCGCCCTGCCCGTGTTGATCGCGGCGCCGCCGGGACTGGGGACGATCAACCACACCCTCCTCACGATCGAGGCCGTCCGCGCCGTCGGGCTGGAGCCGGCCGCCGTCGTCCTCACCCCGTGGCCCGCCGATCCGGAGCCGATCCATGACTCGAACCGGGAGGCGATCGCGGCGCTCGGAGGCGTCGCGGTCCTCGTCCTGCCGGAGGTGCGACCGGCGGACCCGTCGAGCTGGCCCGAGCTTCACCCGCCCGGGATCTGAGCCGTCTTTTCCCGCCGCGAGCGGGACTAAGGTCGCCCCGAGCGAGATGACGGAGCAGATCGCCCAGCTCGACCGGCGCTACATGTGGCACCCGTTCACGCAGCAGCGCGACTGGGAGGCCTCCGAGGTGCCGGTGATCGAGCGCGCCGAGGGCACGGACCTGATCGCCACCGACGGCCGCCGCTACATCGACGGCGTGTCCTCGCTGTGGTGCAACGTCCACGGCCACCGCAACCCGGTGATCGACAGCGCCGTCCGCCAGCAGCTGGACCGAGTGGCCCACTCGACGATGCTCGGCCTCACCCACGCGCCGGGCGTCCAGCTCGCCGAGCGCCTGGTCGCGCTCGCGCCCCCGGGCCTGGAGCGCGTCTTCTACTCCGACTCCGGGTCGACCGCGACCGAGATCGCGCTGAAGATGGCCTTCCAGTACTTCCGGCAGCGCGAGGGAGGCGAGCGCCGGACGTCCTTCGTCTCGCTCACCGACGCCTACCACGGCGACACGCTTGGGGCGGTGTCGGTCGGCGGCATCGACCTGTTCCACTCCGCCTACGGGCCGCTCCTGTTCGACCGTCACCAGGTCGAGCCGGGTGACCTCGGCCGGCTGGCGGCGGTGCTCGCCGAGCACGGCGAGACGATCGCCGCGGTGATCGTCGAGCCGCTGGTGCAGGGCGCGGCCGGGATCCGCGTCCAGCCCCCCGGGTACCTCCACGGCGTCCGCGAGCTCTGCGATCGGCACGGCGTGCTCCTGATCTGCGACGAGGTCGCCACCGGCTTCGGGCGCACCGGGACGATGTTCGCCTGCGAGCAGGAGCGGACCTCGCCCGACTTCCTCTGCCTCGGCAAGGGCCTCACCGGCGGCTACCTGCCGCTGGCGGCAACGCTCACCACCCAGCGCGTCTACGAGGGCTTTCTCGGCGCCCACGAGGAGTATCGGACCTTCTTCCACGGCCACACGTTCACCGGCAACCCGCTCGCCTGCGCGGCGGGCCTCGCAAGCCTCGAGGTCTTCGAGCGGGAGAGCACGCTGCTGCGGCTGCAGCCGAAGATCCGCCTGCTCGGCGAGCTCCTCGGCGAGGTAGGGGCGATGCCCGAGGTCGCCGAGGTCCGCGGTCGCGGGTTCATGATCGGGATCGACCTCGGGGAGCACGAGCCGGCGCGGCGGATGGGCCACCGCGTGACGGTCGAGGCACGCGAGCGAGGGGCCATCATCAGGCCGCTCGGCGACACGATCGTGCTGATGCCCCCGCTGGCGATCTCGAAGGCCGACCTGCGGCGCCTGGTCGCGATCACCGCCGAGTCGATCCGGGCCGCGCACGCCGGAGCCCACGGAGCGGCGCCGGTGGAGCTGGGGGGCGCCGGACAGCCCGCGCAGGTCGCCGAGGCAGCCTGAGCCACCGGCGGAACCGCAGGCGCGGCTCAGCCGTCGCCGAGCCTCAGTTCCTCCGGCACCAGCCGGATCTCCTCGACCGAATCGCCTCGTAGCGCCACCAGTACGACGGGCTTGCCGATCGCCTCGGCGACCATCGCGCGCTGGAGGTCGGCGGCGGAGGAGATCGTGCGGCCGTCAAGCTCGACGATCACGTCCTCGGGGCGCACGCCGGCGCGGGCGGCCGGGCTGCCGGGGACGACCTCCACGACCTCCACCCCGCTTCGCTCGCCGAAGCGCGCGCGGGCACGGGGAGGCAGCGGCCGCGGGCCGCCCGCGATCCCGAGGTAGGCCCGGCGAACGCGCCCCTCGTTGATGAGCGCGGCGATGATCCCCCGCGTCGCGGCGTTGATCGGCACCGCGAGGCCGAGGCCGATCCCGGCCACGGCGGTGTTCACGCCGATCACCCGGCCGCGGCCGTCGGCGAGCGCTCCGCCCGAGTTGCCGGGATTGAGCGCCGCGTCGGTCTGGATCACGTTGTCGATGATGCGGACGGCCCCGCCGCTGCCCGCGGGCAGCGCTCGGCCCAGACCCGAGACGACCCCCGCGGTGACCGAGCCGCCGAAGCCGTTCGGATTGCCGATCGCGACGACGAGTTGGCCGACGCGTAGCTCGTCGGCCTCGCCCAGATCCGCGGCTTCCAGGTCGCCGGTCTCGGTGCGGATCACGGCGAGATCGGACAGCGGGTCGGCGCCGACGATCTCGAAGGGAAGCTCGCGGCCGTCGCCGAAGCTGGCCCGGCCCGCCCGGGAGCGCCCGGCGACCACGTGGGCGGAGGTGAGCAGGTAGCCGTCGCTGCTCAGGGCGACGCCGCTGCCGGCCCCTGCCTGGACGCGGCCGCGCCTGGTGCGCCGATCGACTCGCAGGCTGGCGACCGCCGGGGCGAGGCGCTCGGCGACGTCGGCGACGGTGCGCGAGTAGGCATCGAGGGCCTCGTCACCGGGGCGGCCGTCCACCGGGCGAGACGGCTGTGCTTCCTCGACGTGGGCCGCGTCCTGGACGAGGCGAAGGGATCGCATGGGTTCAGCCTAGCCAGCCGGGAGGCCCGGCCGGCCGTGCCGAATCGTGCGTGAGCCGGCCGTCGATGGCCGATAGTGCCTGTGATGAGATCCCCGCTCGGCCGTAGTAGGGGCATGGAGCAGACGCTCACCGCGCCCGCGACGCAGGCACCGGACGAGGCCACGGCCGCGTTCGAGGAGCTCTACCGGGAGTCCCGCGACGACCTCTTCGCCTACGTCAGCGGGATGCTGCACGACCGCTCCGCGGCCGAGGACGTGACCGCGCTCGCGTTCGAGCGCGCCTTTCGCCGCCGCCGCCGATTCAACCCGCGCAAGGGGACGCGCCGCGCCTGGCTGTTCGGGATCGCCCGCAACGCAGCGCTGGACGAGCTCCGGCGGCGGCGGCACGCCGAGCTCGCCGACGAGGTGCTCGATCCTCAGGCGGCCGACCCCTCGGAGTCGGCCGACGTCGCCCTGCGCCGCGCCGCCCTGCGCGGCGCGATGGCGTCGCTCTCCGCCCGCGAGCGCGAGTTGGTCGCCCTCAAGTTCTTCGCCGGGCTCGCCAACGCCGAGATCGCGTCCGTGATCGGCGTCAGCGAGTCGAACGCCGGCACCCGCCTGCACCGTGTGATCGAGAAGCTGAGGAGCGCCTGTGATGAACCCGCCTGAGACGTACCGCGACGACGACGAGGGACTCGCCCAGCTCACCACCGACCTGCGGGCCGAGCGCCCCGAGGTCGACCCCGAGTTCGCCGCCCAGCTCGACGCCTGGGCGGCGGCCGGGTTCCCGCGCGCCGAGCGCCCTGGCAGAACCGCAACGCCCGGCGCGTTCGAGCGGCTTCGGGCGCGCGTTTCGGCCACACCGCCGCAGAAACTGCTGGCGCCGGTTGGCGCGATGGCCTGCCTCGTGCTCGTCGTCGGGCTGGTGGTCTCGCTCGGCACCCAGCCCACGGGCGAGGACCAGTCGGCGACGTTCCAGGCGAACGATGCCGGCGGCGAGGTCGCGCCGACCAGCCCCGCGATCGAGGACGAGGCAGCCGACCGCGGCTCGGCCGGGGCTACGCAGCAGGAGTCGCTTGCCAAGGAGGCCCCCGAGCAAGCTGTGACTGGCTTCAACCGCGACAGCCCGTCGTCCGCCGATGGCGTCGCCCCCGACGAGCGAAAGGTCGCGACGACGGCCGACCTCGTCCTCGCCAGCGAGCCCGACGAGGTGCGCGATGTGTCCGACGGGGTCAACGAGGTCGTCAACCGCTACCGCGGGATCGTGGTCTCCTCGTCGGTGCAGAGCGGCGACGCGGACGGCAGGGGCCTCGGATCGAACTTCCAGCTGCGCATCCCCGCCGCCAACCTCCAGGCCGCGCTGGCCGACCTCTCGGAACTCGCGCACGTGCAGTCGCGCACCGAGTCAACCGAGGACATCACCGGCAAGTTCCTCAGCGCCCAGGAGCGGATCGACGAGCTGGAGGCGAGCCGCGAGAGCGTGCTCAACCAGCTCGCCGAGGCCGACACCGAGGAGGAGGCCGACGCCCTGCGCCGCCAGCTCCAGAGCCTGAACGCCCAGCTCTCCGCGGTGAGGGCCGAGCTCGAGGACGCCCGCCAGCGGGTACAGCTCGTGCCCGTCTCGGTCTCGATCGTGGCCGAGGAGGGCGCCGGCGACGACGGCGACTGGGGCGTCGGCGAGGCGCTCGACGACGCGGGCCAGGTCCTCTCGACCGCCGCCGGGGTCGCCCTGGTCGCGGGCGCCGTGCTGCTGCCGCTGGCCCTCATCGCCCTCCTGGTGGCCCTGGTGCTGCGCACCCGCACCGGCCACGCCCGCGAGCGCGCGCTGGACGAGTAGCGCGCGGCTGCGGCTGATACGGGCGGGCGGGGCGCATTTCTATGCCTATGGACTAGAAAAGCGCCCCGCGAGGGGAAGATGGCCCCGGCGGAGGCTGCCGTCTAGCCCGCGGCGCAGCTACTAGTCCTCGTAGGGCTCGAAGTCCGCCTTGCGAGCGCCGCAGACCGGGCAGAACCAGCTGTCGGGAATCTCGGTGAAGTCAGTGCCGGGCGGGATGCCGCCGTCGGGATCGCCCTCGTCGGGGTCGTAGATGAACCCGCACGACGTGCATACCCAGAGCTGCTTTGTTTGCGTTCCTGCCTCCATCGCGCGGCAGGGTATCGAGGATAGATTCCCTGCGGCCCGATGAATGACGAGCCCGCGATCCCCAGGCCGGCGGCGACCGTGATCCTGCTGCGCCGCGGTGGCAAGCACCGCGAACGCGGGCTCGAGGTCCTGTTCGGGCGGCGCACGGAGGAGGCGAGCTTCATGCCCGGCGTCTGGGTGTTCCCGGGCGGGGCGGTCGACGCCGAGGAGCTCGAGGCCCACCCCGAGGACGAGGCCTACCGGATCTGCGGCTCACGGGAGCTGGCGGAGGAGGCGGGGGTCGAGGTCCGGCCCTCCGAGCTGCACCAGTGGATTCGCTGGATCACGCCGGAGGAGGTCGAGGTCCGGTTCGACACGCGCTTCTACGTGGCGCTGGCGCCGCCCCACTCGAGCCCGGAGCCGGATAACACCGAGATCACCGAGGTCGCCTGGATGAGCCCGCGTGACGCGCTCGATCGCAACTCAGCGGGCGAGATCGAGCTGGTGTTTCCCACCGTGAAGACGCTGGAGACCCTGCTGCCGTTCGCGAGCTCCGACGAGGTGGTCGCGGCGGCCGCGGAGCGTGGCGGCGAGCCGATCATCCCGAAGGTGATCGGCACCCGCGAGGACTGGCGAGTCGTCCTCCCGGGCGAGCCGGGCTACCCCGAGCCGACATGAACGTCCCGGAACCCCCTGTATAGGAACCACTGCGGGACGTTCATCGTTGGGGGTCGTCGGGAAAGGGCTCGAGGCCGGCGTGCCAGGGGCCCGGCTGGTAGGTGTGGACGCCGTGCCCCTCCACCTCGCGGCAGACGCGGGTGAAGAGCCCGGCCCCCGAGTCGAGGGCCGCCTCGTACTCGTCGGCGCTTCGCTCCCGGAGATGCCAGTGGAAGTAGAGCTGGCCCTCGGAGACGCCGAAGTCGACCTGGCGGTCGATCGTCGTCACCCAGTCGAGGAATGCCGGCCCGAACATCTCGCGCAGGGCGATCGGGTCGTATTCGCTCGGGACCGTCGCCAGGAAGCGCTTGTTGAACTCGATCGACTCGAACTCGACCCGGTTGCGTGTGGCGCGGCGTTCGATCAGGTCCTCGGCGCTCCGCTCGAGGGACTCGACGTTGAACGGCGGCATCGCGTCGGCCAGGTCGGGCACGTGGGCCTTGGCGAGGATCGCGCGCGGTACCACCGACTTCGAGAAGAGCGAGCCCTCCGCCCGCTCGTCGGCGTCGCAGGAGGCGCCCCAGAAACCGTCGGCCAGCTGCCCGGTGAGGCGGTTCGTGCCGCCCGGGCAGAGCGCAGCCGGCCCCCCGGCGGGGTTCAGCCCGCCGATCGCGTCGTAGCGCAGATCGCGCTTGGCGCCCACCGCCTGGACCGCCTCGGCCCAGCCGGCTGCCTCTTCCTTCGCGCTCATCCCTCTGCGTGTATCAGGTCGCTGCGCCCCTGAGCCTCGAGCTGGGCGCGGTAGCGCGGGAAGATCGGCTTGGCGAGCGGCACCAGCCGCAGGATCTTCGCCACCGGGCCCTCGGCCCTCATCTCGCCCCGCGCCAGTGCCACCGTGACGTTCACGCCGCCCAGCCAGAATCGGTGCCCGACGTCGGCGCTCATGGACATCGTCACCTCGGGCTCCAGCTCGGACTCCCCGAAGTCCACCACGACGGGCTCGCCCTCCCGCAGCGACACGGTGATCTCCGCCTCCGGGTCGCTGTAGCGGTAGCGAACCACAGTGTCGGCGCGGCTGAACGCGGCGGCCACGTCCTCGTCCTGGGCGAGGTCGGTGAACAACTTCCCGAGCGTCGCGTACACCTCGTCGGCGTCCTTGAACAGCGCCACCATCTCCTCCTCCGTGCGGATGGCACCGGATCCTATGCGCCGATGCGGCCGGGGCACCGGCCGGCGCCGGCCTACGGGTCGGAGAACAGGTTCGGGAAGCGGGTGTCGGAGAGCGCGCCGCCCGCGAATGGCTCCTCGATGATGCAGGGGGCGAATGAGACGCCGACGGGCGGCACCCCACCGCCGGCGGGGTCGTCCGCGGTGTGGATCTCCTCGCTGAGCGCCTCGGGCGAGCCCGCCGCCGTCGTCGGGTTGTAATCCAGGTTGCGGCAGTCGAAGCTCGGGAACATCCCCGAGGCCATGGAGGTCGGGGCGGTCAGCGCGCCCGGCGCGAGATAGCCGTTCGAGCGGTTGGTCGACAGCCGCGTGGGATGGGCGCCGATCGTCTCCGCCCCGAGGTAGCCGAGCTGGCGCAGGTAGTGCCGTGGCGCCGGCTGGTTGGCGTCGATCGGGTCGATCGAGTTGGCGAGCGCCGTGCCTGGGCCCGCGAGGAAGTCGGTGACCGTGGTCTTCTGGAACTCGAGGTAGCGGACCACGGGATTGAGGTTGGCGAGGAACGGGTCGAGGGCGTCGAGCACCGGGCCGAGTCCGTTCAGCGTCCGCTCCAGGGCCGGGAGGCCCTTGACCGAGGCGTCGATCAGGACGTCAAGGTCGCCGAACAGGCTCTTCAGGTTGGGCGAGAGGCGCCGGACCGAGGCCAGGGTCGGCGACAGGTCGTTGGCGACCGGGATCAGGTCCTGGATCAGGGGGCGGGTGTCGGCCTGGAACTCGTCCAGGCGCTCGAAGGTGAGGCGGGACTCGCGCTCGAACGTGGGCAGGATCTGGAACGACTCGGCGAGCGCCGCGTCCTCGGACGCCAGCGCCTCGAAGGTCTCGTTGGAGCCTGTGATCACGCCCGCGAGCGCCTGGTCGCGCTCGGTGATCGCCTCGAACACGGTGCCGGTGTCGCGAACCAGCCCCTTCAGCGCCACCTTCTGGCGGTTGAGGATCTCCAGCAGCTCGGCGGCGTCGGAGACGAACGGACCGAGGTTGCCGACCGCGTCGTTCAGGTCCAGGCCGCGCCCCTCGATCGCGGTCGAGGAGTTGGCCAGCCAGCGCTGGAACGACTCGCGCGTCTCCTCGTCCAACGCGTTGAAGATCTCGTCGATCTGGGTCGCGTCCTGCGTGTGCTCGACGCCTAGCGTGCCGCCCTCCTCGAGCGCTTCGACGCCCTCGGCCTCCGCATCGGAGACGTTTGCGGCGGCGCCGAGCGAGACCGGGGCGGCGTCCTCGCCGGCGTCGCTCGCCGGGCTCAGCTCGATGTACGTCTCGCCCAGCAGCGTCTTCTGGCGGAGGATCGCCCGCGTGTCCTCGGCGATCGGAGCGAATTCGGGCCGGATCTCCATCGTCGCCTCGGTCGTGTCGTTGCCGTCGACGCGGAACTCCTGCGGCGCCAGCTCGATCGTCTTGACCTTGCCGACCGAGACGCCGCTGATGCGTACGTCCGACTCGCTGGCGAGCGTGGTCGTCTCCGGGAAGTAGGCGGTGATCTTGTAGCTCTCGGGCTTGAGCGGGATCGGCCCGCCGAAGGCGATCCACAGGAACAGGATCAGCCCGAAGCACGAGAGCGTGAAGCCGACGGCGATGAGGATGCGGCCGACGCTGGGCGCCTGCTTCTGCATCAGGCCCTCACCTCCCGGCGGATGTCGCTGAACCGGGGCATCAGTCGCACAGCCCTCCGGGAGCGAAGAGCGTGCCGACGCCGCTGATGATGCCCCTTGTCTGCTCCTGCAGGAAGGTCACGAAGTCGCCGACCGGGGGCGGCGGCTCGGGGATGAGCCCGCCGGAGCCACCCGTGATGATGTTGACCAGCTGGTTGCAGCCCGCCGTGAAGTAGATCCGGCGGAAGGGGCCGTTGCCGTCGGCGGTGTTGAACAGCATGTTGCCGTTGTGGCCGAGCCAGCCTGCCCAGTACAGGAAGCCCTCGTCCCGCTCCGGGGTTCCGGTCGGGTCCTGCCCGCTGCCATCTCCGTCGACGTCGGGGTTGTAGGCAGCCATGTTGGTGAGCACGTTGAGCTTCCTGCCGATCACCGTCAGGCGCGGGGCGGCGGTCGAGTAACGGTCGGCCGCGCGGCGCAGGTCGGGGACGGGCTTACGGGCCGCGCGCACGAACGGGCGGATCTCGTTCTCGATCACGGGCGTCGCCGAGTTCGCGAGGCTCTCGAGGGACGTGTTCGCGGCGTCGAGGTTGCGCGCGAACGGGCGCAGGTCGTCGAACGTCGGTCCGAGGACCTCGGCGAAGTCGGCGACCTCGTTCAGCGTCGACTCCGCCTGCGTCAGGGTCGGGCCCAGCAGCTCGACGGCGCGGCGAACGCTCGGGTCCTGCTCGGCGATCGCGCCCAGCGCCGAGTTCGACGTCGAGACCAGCTCGATCAGGTCCTGGTCGGCCTGGCCGATCCGGCCGGTGAGGACGTTGAAGTTGTGAACCAGGTTGCGCACGTTCTGCTGGCGCGTGGCGACCTTCGAGCTCAGCCGGCGCAGATCCTCATTGATCGGCCCGAGGCCGCCGAGCAGCTTGCCCAGGTCCTCGTCGCGGCCCTCGAGCCCCTTGCCGGCGCCGACCAGGAGCAGCCGCAGGTACGCCTGCGTGTCGGAGTCCAGCGCCTCCAGGACCTCGTCGAGGTTGACGTCCGGCGCGGTGTTGGCGACCGGGACCGTGCTCCCCTCCTCGTACTCGCCCGCCGCCTTCGTGCCCGGGTCGAGCTGGAAGAACATGTCCTTGAGGCCGGTCGTGGGCCGCATCAGGAGCGTCGCGTCCTTGTAGATCGGCAGGAACTCGCGGTCGATCGCGAAGGTGACGACGCCGACGCCGTCCTCGAGGTCCACGTCCTGGACGTCGCCGATGCGCACGCCGGCGACCCGGATCGTCTGCCCCTGGCCGGGGACCACGGCCTGGGCGGTCTCGAACTCGGCCTTCAGCTCGAAGGGCTTCTCCTCGAGGATCGGGATCCGCAGCCGCTGCTCCTGGAAGATGTGGTAGGTGATGCCGCCGGCCACGGCCACGAGCACCGCCACGGCGATGAAGTCACGGAGGTGCTTTCTGATCGCGACAGCCATCAGCCGCCCAGCTCCGTGCTCGAGGCGCCGCCGCCCGCCTGCTCCTGGATCTGCTTGTCGACGCCCTCGAGCAGGTCCAGCAGCTCGGCGCCCGCCTCGCTTGCGGCCGCGTCGTCGCCCTCTGCCTGCGCCGCCCGGATCTCGGCGCTCTGCTCCTCGATCTGCGCGGCGGTCCGGCGCGGGAGCAGGTCGATCACGCCGCCGAGGGTGTCGAGCAGGTCGTCGAGATCGATCGGGTTCGGCGGCGTGTCCGGGAACTCGGGATCGCCGCTCATGATCCCCTCGGCCGCCAGGTCCGGCGGGTCCTGGGTCTCGCAGGCGACCCGCGAGGTCGGGCGGTCATTGCCCGGGGCGGTCGTGAACTGGGGGACCTGCGAGTCGGCGAGGTTCCCGTGAACGCTCGGGAGCCCGCCCAAGAGCGGGAAGTCGAGCAGGCCCACGGCGTCGGAGGAGGCGTCCGGTGCGCCGCCCGGAATCAGCACCGTGTTCGCGCCGCCGCCCGCCTCGACCCGGATGTACTGGCCGTTGGCGTCGCCGGAGCGGCTCTCGCTCGCGATCCCGACGAGCCCGGAGGCGGTCTCCTCCGCGACGGTGCCGTTCACCGGATGCGGGTACGTCGCCGGCGGCTCGATCGTGTCGTTGGACCACGGGATCACGACCTCGTTGAAGCAGCTCGAGACCTTCCGGAACTGGGTCAGGAGCGGCTTCGTGGCGGCCGAGAGACGGGCGAGGTCGGGGATGGTCGGGCGTAGGTCCGCGACCAGGCCGCGCAGCTCATCCTCGGAGACCAGCAGCCGGACCTGTTCGATCAGCGGCGTCGCCGCCCGCAGCGCCGGGGTGGCCGAGCGCACGCCGGGCAGGGCCTCGCGCGCGAAGGCGCGAAGCGGCGGGAAGGAGGCGTTGAGGTTGGCGAAGGCGGGCTCGGCCGCGTCCAGCACGTCGGGGAGCTTCGCGATCGCCTGCTCGAGCGAGGCCGACTCGGCGGCGAACGAGCCCGAGACCACGCGGAAGTTGGTGACGAGGTTCTGGAGAGCCAGCTCGTTCGAGCCGAGCGCGGCCACCACCTGGTCGAGGTTGCGGATCAGGCCGGAGAGGTCGTGGGTGCGGGTGCCCTGGAGGGCCTCGTTCACCTGCGACGTGTACTTGAAGGCGCCGGCCGACGAGCCGTAGAGCTCCTGGAACCCCTTGGCGCCGCCGTACTCGACCAGGGCGTTGCCGAACTCGTCGAGGAAGGTCTGGAGATTGGCCCGCACGTCGGACTGGAGGGTTGTCAGCACCTGGTCGATCTGAACCGAGCTCGACGTCTGCGAGACCGGGAAGGTGTGGTTCTCGCCCACCTCCTCGGCGTTGGGGCTGCCGGGCTTGGTCTCGACGAACAGGTTGCCCTCGAGGAACAGGCGGGGGCGTAACTGGAACTGCGCATCCTCGTGGAGCGGCAGCGCCTCCTCCTTCAACGTCATCGTCACCAGGGCAGCCGACTGCGCCGCGCCGGGCTCGTCGGGTACGTCGGTCTGCTGGCCGTCCGCCTGCGCCTGGAGCGCGGGGTCGCCGGGCGTCAGGTGCTCGACAGCGGTCACCTCGCCGACGTTGACGCCGGCGATCCGCACCGGGGCCTTCGGCCGCAGGTTCTGCGCGGTCTCGAATACCGCCTGGACCTCGTAGGGGTCGCTCCACGGCAGCTTCTTCGTGTAGGCGACGAACGAGCCGACCCCGATCACGACGATCAGGACCAGGCCGATCAGCCAGTCGGGCATCCGCCGCTTGGAGCCGGAGGTCCTCATGGCAGGTCGCTCCAGGTCTGTGGCTGGCGGCTATCCACGCGCGAGTCCTTGATGGCCCGGGTCGAGTCCTGGTTCCAGAACAGGTTCGTCGGGCCGCGTGAGCCGGGCAGGTCGGGGACGCCGATGGCCGGGTTGCTGTCACCCTGACCCTCGAGCTGCAACCGTCCCAGCGGCAGCCCGAGCTGGCCCGTCTGACAGTCGTCGAGGTCCTGGCCGGGGAGGTTCTGGCCGGCGGGGGAATAGACCGGGCCGTAGGCGATCGGGATCCTGTACGGCGCGAAGTCGTTCGACGCGTAGTTGACCCCGCCGTCTGGCGGCAGGAAGCCGCCGACCCTGCCGTTCGACTGGATACCCGAGTAGCCGGCCATCGGCGCCTGTGCCTCGCCCGACACGACCACCGGGCCGAGATCCGGGACGTTGAGGCCGACCGGGCCGAGCGGGTAGTTGGTGAGGGCCTGGCGGAAGGTGTAGCCGATCGTGCTCTTGTCGGAGAGGCCGTTGGGCACGAACGTGAACCAGTAGTTCCAGTAGTTGCAGTTCGTCTGCGCCGGCACCACCCAGCGGGCCAGCGGCTCCGCGATGTCGAAGGTGTCCTTCAGGCGCAGCAGCGAGGTCCGCGTGGTCGGCTGCTCGACCAGCTGGAGCAGCTCCCGCATCGCCCCCTTGAGCCGGGTGTTGAGCCCCACCGAGCTGTTGAGGACGGGCGTGCCGACGTCGATCGCGTCGTTCAGGGTCGGCAGGGTGATGCGCAGGTCGGCGACACCCGGGCGCAGGGCCCGAGAGAGCGTCGCGAAATCGCGCAGGAACGGGATCTGCCGGGGAAGGGTCTCGATCCCGGCCGCCAGCGTCGGCACGCCCTCCGAGATCGTCCCCTTGAGCGCGTCCACGTCGGAGGAGATCGCCGCGAAGGTGGTAGCCATGAACCCGAACAGCTCGGCCTGCTCCTCGGCGACCGGGGCGACGATGCGCGCAGCGTCGCCCAGCTCGGGGAAGAGACGGGCGAACCGCGTCGTCGGCTCGTCCAGGATGTCGGCGACCGGCTTCAGGTTCACGATGAGCGGTCGCAGGTTCTCGATCGCCTGGTTCAGCGAGAAGCCACGGCCGGCGAAGGCGTTGCCGAAGCCCTCGAGGTTGCGTCGCGCGTTCTCGCGGGTCTCGGTGTCGAAGGTGTTCGCGATGTCGTCGAACTCGGTCTGCTCCTGGAAGCAGCCGTTGCCGGCTGCGCCCTTCGCCGGTGGCAGGTCGGCGCTGGCGGGCAGGGTGCAGACGCCGCCGTCGTCGGTGCCGTCGAAGGTGAAGCCCTCCGGCGCCGGCTCGCCGTTACCGCGGACGACCTCGAGGTACTTGAGGCCGAACGCGGACCGGTAGCGGACGCGGAAGATCGAGTCCTGCGGCAGGGGCTCGGCCGTCTTGTCCAGCTTCAGGTTGACCAGGGCGGCGACGCCGCCCGTGTCGTTCGCGGCGTCGGCGGCGACGGTGCCGTCGCTCGCGGCGGTGGCCTTCGCCGCCTCTGGCAGCACCGGCTCGATCGACTCGACGACGCCGACGCGGTGGCCACCGATCCGCACCTCGTTGTTGTTGGTGAGGCGGGCGGCGTTCGGGACCTCGACCGAGACCCGGTAGACGGGGACGAACGGCAGGCCCTGGTTCGCGTTGTACGCCAGGAAGACCGCCACGATCGCGATCAGCACCGTGACCGCACCGACCATCGTCGGCGAGGCTGCGAGCGATTGGAGTGGGCTGCGTCCTCTCATCGCGTCACGGCCCCAAGAGGAAGTCGAGGAGGTCGTTCACGGCGCCGCCACCCCCGCTGTTGCCGCCGCCTCCGCCGTTGTTGGAGCCGCCGTTGCCGCCCAGGGCGTTGCGGAGGCGGTTGAGCCGGTCCTGGAGGCGCTCGGGGAGGTCGTCGAAGAGCCGCGGGGGCAGGTCGAGGAGGTCCTCGAGGTCGTCCGGGATGCCGCCGTTGTTGCCGCCCAGGTCCGGCAGGGGCAGGTCCGGCAGCGGGCTGCCCGGCGCGGCTCCGGGAACGCCCGGGGTCAAGGCGCCGCCCGCCCCGGTTGAGGTGCTGCGCTGCGACGCGTCGCCGGACCCGGACTCGCCCGACTGCTTCTTCGTGATCGGCTCGCAGAGCGAGGTGGCCTGTGCGGGCTTCACCTCGCTGTAGTCGCCGTCGTTGTCGGTATCGCAGACGGACTGGTCGTAGAGGCCGAGGGCCGACCCCAGGTCCTGGGTGATCTCGGGCTGGTTGGCGCCCAGCCAGGCGACGCAGTTGTCGATCTGGGTCGAGTCCGGGCCGGTGAGCGTGGGCGTACTCGTGAACCCACCCGCCTTGTTCGGCAGCTCCAGCTCTCCCGTCTCCGGGTTGCGGCCGCTCGTGAACTCGCCGCAGGGGCCCGTGAAGACGTAGTAGAGGCTGAACTGGAGCAGGTGGCCGACCTGGTCGAACTGGTTGGTCGAGGCCGCCTGGTAGTAGGCGTAGTTCAGGAGGCCCTCGAGGCCGGTGTATCCGGTGGGGCCGTCGCGGTTGGTGCGATCGGCGGCGCGCTGGTCCACCTCCACCGCCCGGTTCGGGTCGTCCAGGTCGCGGAACAGGTCGGCCAGCATCTCGCCGACGGAGGTGGCCTTGGCGCCGGAGTCGGCCAGCGCCTCGATCTCCTCCTTGCCGCGCTCCAGCGCCTTCTCACCCGTGTCGGACGCCTCGCCCAGGCTGTCCAGCGACTTCTGGGTCGCCTGGTTGAACGCGGGCAGGCTCGTCACCAGCTCGTTGAGGCCGGGCGCCGATGCCCGCAGGTCGGTGAACAGCGGCGTCGTCTCCCGCGCCACGGCCTCCAGCTCGACCAGGGTCGGGTTCAGCTCGGCGAGGAAGTCGTCCAGGAGGGCGAAGTCGGTCGACAGGTCGTCGCGGCGCTCGGCCGACGCGGCGGCCGTGTCGCGGGCCTCCTCGATGAAGCGCACGACGTCCTCGCGACGCTCGGTGAGCCGGGCGATGATCTGGTCGGAGTCGACGTTGAGGTCGCGGATGATCGTGTTCTGGTCGCCGAGGACGTCGAGGACCTTCTCCAGCGAGGTCAGGGCCGGCGCGCCGAGGCGAATCGCCTCGTTCAGGTTCTCCGGGTTGCCCGCGAGCGCCGTGCCGAACTCGTTGATCAGGAGCTGAAGCCGGCGCTTGTAGGGCTCGCGCAGCGTGTTGTTCACCAGGTCGTTCTGGACCGTCTGCGAGACGTTCTCGGCGGGCACGTCCGGGTCCTCGACGTCGCCGCTCGACTCGATCTCGGGCCCGTCCGGCTGACAGTCGATGAAGTACTCCGCGATCAGCGACTGGGGCTCGGTCGAACAGGTGGTGTTCTCGCCGAGAACGGCCAGCGGGCCGCTGAGCGAGACCTCGACCACCGCACGCTTGGCCGAGTTGACCTGAAGGTCCGTTACGGAGCCGGCGTTCACGCCCGCCACCCGCACGTCGGAGCCCTCGACGACCCCGAAGGCGTTGTACATCTCGATCAGGTAGGTGCGCTCGTCGTCGGCGGGCGCGGACACGGCGAAGACGGCCGCCACGGTGGCCACGCACGTAGCGATGAAACCGAGGCGCCTCATGGCTCGTCCAGCACGTCCGAGGGGTCGCAGTCGATGGTGTCGCCGTCGGTGAAGACGTTGCCGCCGTCGCCGAGGCTGGGGGAAGCGGGCGCTCCTGGGAGCCGGGGCACTTGTCGTCGAGGTCTGCCTGGACGATGCCGCCGCTCAGCAGGTCGGAGGGGCTGACCGGGAGGCCGAGGTCGGGGAGGCCGTTGGCGGAGAGGCTGAACTGGTTGAAGGAGGTACCGATGCGGCCGATCGCGCCGAGGGCGTCGGCGGTGCCCGGGTGGGAGAAGTCGTCGAACCACCCGACCAGCTCAGGCGTGTAGGGGCGGAAGCCGGCCAGGGTCGGGTTCGAGTTCACGAGAGCGCAGGCGGACTCGCCGAAGGCGCCCTGGGTGTAGTCGTCGTCGCCGGCGCCGTCCTCGGGGTCGGAGAGGTCGCCGGAGCCGCAGTCGGGCGCCCCGGTCCCGACCGCGCGCTTGGCGAGGCCGACCTGGTCGCGGGTGAGATCGACGAGGTCGTTGTCGGCGCCGGCGTGAAGGACGATCCGGTCGAGGTCCCTGATCGTCGGCACCGCGTCGGCGATCGCCGGGCGCAGGGCGTCGATGAACGGGTCGAGCTCTCGGACCGCGGGCTTTGCGGCCTCGACCAGGGGGTCGGTGTCGTCGAGCGCCGCGCGGAGGTTGACGAAGGTGGTGTTGGCGTTTCGCATGAAGCCGGGGAGCTTCGAGATCGCCTCCGCCAGGGCCAGCTTCTGGTTCCCGATCGCCCGCATCATCAGGTCGAGGTTCCCGATCAGGGCCGAGATGTCGGGGGCCCTTTGGGCGAGGGCGCCGGAGAGGTTCGCGGTGTCGACGATCAGGCGCTCGAAGGCGCGCTGGTCGTAGGTGAGCTCACTGAACAGGCCACGGGAGGTGGAGAGGAACGGGTTGGCGTACTTGAAGCCCTTGTTGGCCTGTTCTCCCACCCCGTCGTAGGAGAGCTCGAAGCCCTTGATCACGCGCTTGAAGTCGGCGACGGTGTCCTTGTCGAGGGTGTTGAAGACCTCGTCGAGGTCGACCTCGGAGACGGTCTCGGACTGGTCGAGGGTGCCGCCCTCGGGGATCTCCTCGCCCTCCTCGGAGTCGGGAGGGATGGTCAGCTGGACCTGGCGGTTGGCGATGCCCGAGAGGGAGTAGGAGCGAACGGTGGCGGTGGTCCCCCGCTTGAGGGGGGCGAACTCGTCCTCGACCGTGAACGTGACCAGGGCCTGGCCGTCCTCCCCCAGCTCGATCGTCTTCACCGAGCCGGCCGCGACGCCGCCGACGACCACCTCGTTGCCGGGCACGAGCTGCGAGGCGTTCTCGAACTCGCCGGTGACCTCATACGGCTCGTCACCGCCGCGGAGAAGCAGGACGACCGCGATCACGGCCGCGACGAGCGCGACCAGCACGACGATCCTGCCAAGCGCAGACGTCCCTCTCAACTTCTCCCGTACCCGAACACTTCCTGGTCTCGTGTGCGCGGCCCCCCACGCGTGGCGAACCTAGCACCCGCCTGAGCGGGGTGTCAAAGGACAACCGTCGCCGCAAATGGCTTGTGCAAGGGGTATTCGCCCGGCGGATGTTGAGTTCCCATTAAGCAGACCGGGACGGCCTCGCCGACTGGGATCAGGAGCTCCAGCCCCATTGGACGGGGGCTCGCTGCCGCGTCTCGTCCGACCGCCTGGGCGAGGTCGTCCGCACCAGCACCGGGTCGGCGCAGGGCGGCGCCTAGGGCGCGCCCGCTCAGGGCTCGGTCACAGGTGTGTGCGGGATCGTCCGCCTATGGACGGGTCAATCCGGAACACCGTCGAAGTTGAACGCCGCGGCGCGGTTGTAGACCTCGTAGAGCAGGAAGCCCCGGGCCAGGTAGGGCGAGCAGGCGGAGTCCAGCACCGCGTAGGCGTCCTCGTCGCTCAGGGTCCGGTTCGGCCCGACGTTCTCGGGGTTCGCGTTGCCGGATGCCAGCATCGTGAGCTGCTGGATCGTGCCCAGCCGTTCCTCGCGGGCGCCGTCGTTCCAGTCCGTACAGGTGAGCTTGCCCGGGCGCGAGCCCAGCAGCTCTGCAGGTGCGCCTCCCTCGGCGGTGCCCTCGGCCTCCGGGCCGCACCCGCTTACGAGCAGCAGGGCGCCGAGCGCGAGGACCGCCCCCGCGCTCCTCAGGGCCTGCCTGCGAAGCCCGCGCACGTCGCCGTGTCACCGGCCAGGCTGCAGCTCGCGCCCAGCGGGTGCAGCACTTTCCCGGCCGCGGCGGCCGGGGCGGCCTTGCGCGCTCCGGGCTCGGGGGGCGTCACGAACCAGTGGCATGACTCGGGGTCGGGACCGCCGCCGCCGATCGCGCCCTGGCACGGGAGCAGCTCGTTGACCAGCACGCCGAAGTAGTAGACGTCGTAGCTGTTATCGGCGTCCGTGTCGTTGTCGCAGAGCGCTGGCAGGCGCCCGGGCTCGTTGGTGCCCGCCGTGTCCGGCGGCGGCGGCTCGCTCGTGATATCGCCGTTGTCGTACCAGCAGTTGTCGAGGACGCCGCTCGTCATCACGTCGTCCTGCCCGTCGTTGAACGGGTTCGCGGCATCCCACCAGAAGTCGACGCCGTTCGGGTCCGCTTTCCCGTTCGGGCGCTCGCCCACCACGTTGTCGAAGTACTCGTTGCGATGCGACGTCGTGTTCAGCACCGTGTCGCGGTCGAACAGCGGATCGGGGAGCGTGAGCAGCATCGTGCCGCGCTTCCAGTTGTCGTAGATCAGGTTGTCGTGGATCTGGTTGTTGTTGCCGCCGGCGATGAGGATCCCGACGCCCACGGGCACCGGCACGCGGGGCACGACGTCGGAGTCCTCCTCGAACGAGTTGAAGTTGTTCGCCCAGATCTCGTTGTTGTCGAACTGCGCGGAGTCCTGGGGGAAGCCGGGGTGGCCGCCCGCGTAGAGCGAGTCGGTGGCGATCGCCGTTCCGTTGTCCCAGAAGTGGCTCTCGGTCACCCGCGTGCCGTTACCCATCGTGCCCGAGTACCCGAGCGTGTTGTGATGGATGTCGCAGTTGATCATCGTGTTCGACGTCCGCGGCGCATCGGGATAGAACTCGGGGTCGTCGTCGGCCGCGTCCTCACCGGTGTCGGCGGCGGAGCCCGGATAGATGGCCGAGTCGCCGTGCCCCATGCCCTCGCAGGTGTCGACGAGGCCGTGGTCGGACTGGAACATCAGCGTGCCGTACTCGCCGTTGTAGAAGTACTTCGTGTCCTCCATCAGGAAGCCGTCGGTCTCCATCACGTAGACCCCGTGCTCGAGGGCGTGAGCGAAGGTCATGTTCCGCAGCACGAAGCCGTCGGCGCGATCGACGCGGATGCCAACGTCCTTGAACGGGACGCCCAGCTCCTTCAGCTCCGTCTCCTTGGGGTCGGTCGCGGCGTCGACGAGGACGTCGTTCGGCCTGACCCCGGAGCCCTCGATCTGGAGGTTGCAGCGAACGCAGTCGCCCTCGTCGGGGATGCCGTGGCGGTCCTCCAGCGGGGGATTGGGCGGATCGGAGGCGCCGAGCTCGCGGCCCTGGACGAAGATCAGGCTCTGATCGTTCGGGCAGACCACCTGGTACTCGTAGGTGACCGAGCCATCGGGATTCTCGAACTCGTCGCAGGCGGGATCGTGGGTGAGCGCCTCGCGGGACGGCTTCTCGGTGTAGTGGCCGGGCATCACGACGATGCGGTCGTTGTTGCCGGACTCGGTGACGGCGAGCTGGATGTTGTGGTACTCGCAGGCCTCGAAGAGGTCCTTGTTGAGGGCGCGCAGCTCCTTGCCCTTGGACTTGCTGAGCTTGCGCTTGTCCTCCGAGGGAATGATCTTGTAGCCGTCCTGGCGCGCCTTCTTGATCGAATCCTCGGCGCGGTCGAGCGAGTTGGACTTGCACACCACGCGCGTCTCGTCGGCGCCGGTGAGCGCGGTGTCGAGGCTGCGGGCGGTGGGAATCTGGCCGCCGGCGGCGGGCGTCACTCCGGTGTCGGCGGCGGGCTCGGGCCAGTAGCTCGGGCGCTCGACGTGGGCGAGCGCGGCCGCTGGCAGCGCCATCGCGGCGATCGCGACTGCGAACGCGACCGAGCGGCGCGCGGCGCGCGTTCGTCCGTTCCGTACAACTGCTCCGTGCCCGCCAGCGTCCATGCCGAACTCCCCTTAGTACCTCTCGAATGCGCCGGGGATGTTACCGGGCGCTCTTTTGGCGGGGCGCCCTCCGGCGGCCCCGCCCGCGCCCGCCGGTCAGCCGGCCTCGCCGAAGCGCCGGGCGACCTCGTCCCAGTTGACGACGTTCCAGAACGCGTCCAGGTAGTCGGGGCGCCTGTTCTGGTACTTCAGGTAGTAGGCGTGCTCCCAGACGTCCGCGCCGAGGAGCGGCGTCTGCCCGTCGGAGACCGGCGAGTCCTGGTTGGCGGTGGAGGTCACCGCCAGGCCCGAGCCGTCGTGGACGAGCCAGGCCCAGCCCGACCCGAAGCGGCCGATGCCGGCGTTCTTGAACTCCTCCTTGAACGCGTCGAAGCTGCCGAACTTCTCGTTGATCGCGTCGGCCAGCTCGCCCGAGGGCTCGCCGCCGCCGTCGGGGCTCATGATCTGCCAGAAGAACGTGTGGTTGGCGTGGCCGCCGGCGTTGTTTCGCACCGGGGCCTGCTTGTCCTCGGGCAGGCTCGAGAGGTTCTTCAGGACCTCCTCGACGTCCCTGTCGGCCCACTCGGTGCCCTCCAGGGCGGCGTTCGCCTTGTCGACGTACGCCTGGTGGTGCTTGTCGTGGTGGATGCGCATCGTCTGCTCGTCGATGTGAGGCTCGAGCGCGTCGTAGCTCGTAGGGAAGGTCGGGGACCTCGTAGGGCATCGGTACTCCTTCGTCGGGGGTTGCTGCGAAGTCGCTTCGGGGTTGCTGCGAAGCCGCACCCAAGCCTACGCGAGCGCCTCGCGAAACCCCTGCCTCCAGCTGGGGATCGAGGGTGCCCAGCCCAGTTCGCGCTTGGCCTTCTCGTTCGACGCGGCGCGGCTGGTCTGTGCGAGCGCCACCAGTTCCTTGCCCGCGACGAAGCGGGCGATCCACGCCGGGATCCGCAGCGGACGGGGCGCGCCCACTGCGGCCGCGAAGGCCGGCGCCCAGTCGCGCAGGCGGGCGGGCTCGTCGTCGGTGACGTTGTAGATCCCGGGTGCGCCCCGCTCGCACGCCGCGACGGTCGCGCCCGCCGCATCGTCCACGTGGATGAAGGAGGCCATCCCATCCCCCTTGCCGACGACGGGGAGCCGGCGGCGCTTGGCCTCCCGGGCGTAGTGCCCATCCTCCGCGTAGGCGGTCCCCGGGCCGTAGAAGAACCCGTAGCGCAGGACCAGCCCTTCCATTCCCTCCGCCGTCACCACCTGCCGTTCGGCATCGAGCATCGCCGCGGTGGCAGCGCCGAAGTGGCCGGGGGCATCCTTCATCGTCGGGTCTTCCTCGGTCTTGACCCAGCCGCCCGTGGGCGCATAGAGGAACGAGATGCTCTGCGCGACCATCCGGCGGGCTCCGGCCGCTTGAGCGGCCGCGATCAGGTTGCCCGTGCCCTCGGTACGGACTCGGTTCGTCGCCGTGTACGCGTCGGGCTTCGAGATGTCGAGAGCCTGAGGCAGCGCCGTCAGCTGGTGGATGACGACGTTGGGCCGCGCGGCGTCCACAGCCTCGTTCAGGGCGTCGGCGTCGAATACGTCGCAGACGACCCCCCTCGCCCCGGCGCCCGTGATCTCCTCGGCGCGCTCGCGGGCGGCGCGTCATCCCCGTCACGTCGTGGCCGGCGGCGACGAGCTGCCCGACCAGCGGCCTCCCGATCGCCCCGCTGGCGCCTGCGACGAAGATTCTCACTGCGAGGACGAGGAAGGGCGTAGGCTGATCCGCCCGGCGACGTTCGCCAGCCACGCCAAGGCCACGGCCCCGGCCGCCAGGAGCAGGGTGTCCGCCCAGCCGCGGGCCTCGCTGCGCGCCTCGTCGGTGTCGAAGAGGTGGTTGAACGCGTGGAGTCCGTACCAGATGGCCCCCAAAGTGAGCATGGGCACCCACCACGAGCGGCGGCCGACGGCCAGGAGCAGCGCGATCCCGTAAGCGGCGGTGAAGGCGCCGACGTCGCCCACGTAGTGGAGGTTCTCGGCGCCGTAGCGGCCGATCTCGTCGAAGAACGTCCCGGGCGCGAGCAGCGCCAGCCCGCCGGTGAGCACGTGGTAGAGGCCGAGCAGGCCGAGGACGACGCGCATGGCCCGCTCGGTCATCTCGCCAGCAGCGACGCGCCGATCGCTCCCCCGAGGTCTCCGAGCGCCGCGACCCGTACCGCCGGCGGGCGGTCGTCCGCGAACAGGTGGGGCATCATGGCCGCCAGGATCCGCTCGGCGAAGGGCTCGCCGAAGCGGACCCCCATGCCGCCCCCGATCACCACGGCCTCGACGTCAAGCAGGTTGATTGCGGACGCGATGCCCGCGCCGAGGGCCTCGATCGCCCGGTCGATCAGGTCCGTGGCCATCGGGTCCTCGTGCTCCAGCGCCCGCGCCCAGATGCCACTGGTCAGCCGGTCGCGGTCGTGGTGCTTCATCAGCTTGAAGAGGTCCGTCTTGTGGCCGTCGTCCTGGAGCTTGCGGGCGCGGGCCTCCATCGCCCCGCGCCCAGCGTAGGCCTCCATGCAGCCCCGCCGCCCACACGGACAGTGGGCGCCGTCGCGCCTGACGACCATGTGTCCGATCTCGGCGGCCCCGCCGCGGCCCAGCCACGGCTTGCCGTCGAGTATCAGGCCCCCACCGACCCCCGTCCCCCAGAAGACCCCGAGGAGCGAGGTGAACTCGCGCGCGGCCCCAAGCGCGTACTCGGCATCGGTTGCCACCTGCACGTCGTTGCCGAGGTGGACGGACGTCCCCAGTGCGTCCGCCGAGCGCTCTCCGCAGGTCGAAGGACCCCTTCCATCCCGGCAGGTTCCGGGCGCCGGTGACGGTCCCGGCGCGGTCGTCGACCAGCCCGGGCGAGCCGACGCCGACGCCCACGAGCGAGCCTGTCCTCACCCCCGCGGCGCTCGCCGCCCCCTCCATCGCGCCGGCCATCGCCGCCGCGACGTCCTCCGGGCCACCCTTGCGCGGGGTCTCGCGCCGGGCCTCGCCGCGAACCTGGTTTCGCCCGTCGACGACGACGGTCTGGATCTTCGTCCCGCCCAGGTCGATACCGCCCCGAGCCTTCATTGACTCCTCCTCCTCCTCCTCGGGTCCATCCCGAGGACCCTATTCTGGCCGCTCCCCGGAGCGTCGGACGTCGTCCGGATATTCGCGGAGCGAGGCGATCGCCCAGTCCGCCCCCGCGTCGGCGAGCTGGTCGACCGTGAAGTCGCCGGTCGCCACCCCGACGACCCTGATCCCGGCGCCGTGGCCGGCCTCGATGTCGCGCGTGGTGTCCCCGACGGACCGGATCGAGGCCGGATCGATCGCGGTCCCGGCCACCGTCGCGGCGCGCTCCACGGCCCTGCGCGTGAGCTCGGTGCGATCGCTCGAGTCGGAGCCGTACCCGCCGAAGCTGAAGAAGCGGTTGAGCCCCGCGCGGGAGAGCTTGATGTGGGCAGCCGCCTCGACGTTGCCGGTGGTGAGCCCCAAGAGGAAGCCCTCGTCGATCAGCCGCTCCAGCAGGTCCTCGGCCCCATCCAGCACGCGGTAGCCCTCCGCGCGCTCGACCTCCTCGGGGAGATAGCGGAGGCGGCGCTCCATGAGCCGCGCCAGCTCCTCCGGCGCCGGATCGCGGCCGATGACCGCGCGGAACGCCTGCCTTCCCACCTCCGGGTCCGGGAGCCCCCGGCCCGTCGTGGCCCGGATGTCGACCTCGACCCCCTCGAGATCGGCGAAGGCGCGCTGCCACGAGCGGTCGCTCGCGCCGCCGCTGCGGATCAAGGTGCCGTCGATGTCGAAGAGGACGGCCCTCGGGCCGTCAGGGGACACCGGGCTCCTCCGCGTCCGGCCCGGCCGCTCGCGCGCCCCGGTAGCGGCGGATCAACGCGTTGGTGGAGCTGTCGTGTGCGAGGGTGGGCTCGACCTCGGCCTGGAGCTCGGGCACGATCCGCTGCGCGAGGACCTTCCCCAGCTCGACACCCCACTGGTCGAAGGAATCGATGCCCCAGACGACGCCCTGGGTGAAGACGCTGTGCTCGTACAGCGCCACCAGGCTGCCGAGCGTCGCCGGCGTGAGGCGGTCGGCGAGGATCGTGTTCGAGGGCCGGTTGCCCTCCATCACGCGGTGCGGGACGACCGCCTCCGCGGTGCCCTCGGCGCGCACCTCCTCGGCGGTCCGCCCGAACGCCAGCGCCTCGCCCTGGGCGAACACGTTCGAGAGCAGCAGGTCGTGATGCTCTCCGAGCGGGTTGAGGGGGTGGAGGAAGCCGATGAAGTCGCACGGGATCAGCCTCGTCCCCTGGTGGATCAGCTGGTAGAAGGAGTGCTGGCCGTTCGTCCCGGGCTCGCCCCAGTAGATCGCGCCCGTGTCGTAGTCCACGCGCGCCCCGTCGACCGTGACGTGCTTGCCGTTCGACTCCATCGTCAGCTGCTGGAGGTAGGCGGGGAAGCGCAGCAGGTAGCGGTCGTAGGGGAAGACGCCCTGGGTCTGGGTGTCGAAGAAGCCCGAGTACCAGACCGCGAGCAGCCCCATCAGCGCCGGCAGGTTGCGGGCGAGCGGCGCCTCGCGGAAATGCTCGTCGAGCGCGTGGAAGCCCGCGAGCATCTCGCCGAAGCGGTCGGGGCCGATCGCGAGCATCGTCGAGAGGCCGATCGCCGAATCCATCGAGTAGCGACCGCCGACCCAGTCCCAGAACCCGAACATGTTCTCGGTGTCGATCCCGAACTCGCCGACGCCCTCGGCGTTGGTCGATACCGCCACGAAGTGCTTCGCGATCGCGTCGGGCTCCCCGAGCGCCGCCAGCGACCACTCGCGCGCCGTCCTCGCGTTGGTCATGGTCTCGAGCGTCGTGAACGTCTTCGAGGAGATCACGAACAGCGTCTCGGCCGGATCGAGGTCGCGGGTGGCCTCGGCGAAGTCGGTGCCGTCGACGTTGGAGACGAACCGGAAGGCCATCTGGCGCCTCGAGTAGTGGCGGAGCGCCTCGTATGCCATCACCGGGCCGAGGTCCGAGCCCCCGATGCCGATGTTGACGACGTTTCGGATCGGGCGGCCCGTGTGCCCTCGCCACTCGCCGCCACGCACGCGCCCGCAGAACGCGGCCATCCGGTCGAGCACCTCGTGGACCTGCTCGACGACGTCGACGCCGTCGACAAGCAGCGAGCGCCCGCGCGGCATCCGCAGTGCCGCGTGGAGGGCCGAGCGCTCCTCGGACACGTTGATCCGCTCGCCCGCGAACATCGCGTCGCGGCGCTCCGCGACGCCGGACTCATCCGCGAGGCGCTCCAGCAGGCTCAGGGTCTCGTCCGTGATCCGGTTCTTCGAGTAGTCGAGGTGGAGCCCGGCGCCGTCTGCCGTCATCCGCTCCCCGCGCTCCGGGTCGGCGGCGAACAGCTCCCGCAGGTGAAGCGGGCCCACCTCGGCGTGGTGGCGCTCGAGCGCCTGCCAGGCGTCGCGCTCGCGGAGCGGTGTCACGTCCGCGTCACTGCGCCGCGACCGTCGCGAGGAGGTCACGCCATGAGGCGGCGAATGACTCCGCCCCCTCATGCTGGAGGCGGGCGGCGAGCGCGTCCACGTCGACGCCGGCGTCCGCGAAGGCGCCGAGGACCGCCTCCGCATCGCCGCCGTCGCTCGCGAGCGGCTCCCCCACCTGCCCATGGTCGGCGAACGCCAGGAGCGTCTTCTCGGGCATGGTGTTGACGGTGAGCGGGGCGGCCAGGGCCTCCACGTAGAGCACGTCGGAGGCGCCCGGGTCCTTGGTCCCGGTGCTCGCCCACAGCAGCCGCTGGGGCCGTGCGCCCTCGTTCGCCAGCCGCTGCCAGCGCTCGGAGTCGAGCAGGTCGCGGTAGGCACGGTAGGTGCGCATGCCGACGGCGATCCCGAGCCGGTTGCGAAGCTCCTCGCCCACCGCCTCGGCGACGGCGACGTCCCAGCGGCTGATGAAGAGCGACGCCACCGACGGGACGGAGGGGTCGAGCCCGGCCTCGATTCGCCGCTCGAGGCCGCGCATGAAGGCCTCGGCCGCGCCCAGGTAATGGTCGGCCGAGAACAGCAGGGTGACGTTCACGGGGATGCCGGCGAAGATGGCCTCGGAGATCGCGCTGCGCCCGGCCTCGGTGCCCGGGATCTTGATGAAGACGTTGCAGTCGGCGCGCGCGTGGAGGTCGCGCACCTGCGCGATCGTGGCCGCGGCGTCGTCGGCGAGCAGCGGGGAGACCTCGAGCGAGACCCAGCCGTCGACGTCGTCGCTGCGCTCGTTGATCGGCTCGAACATCTTCGCGGCGCGGCGCAGGTCCGCCAGGGCCAGCTCGAAGAAGAGATCCTCGCCCTCCAGCCCCCGGTCGTGGAGCTCCGCGATCTGCTCGTCGTAGGCGTCGCCGGAGCCGATCGCCTTGTCGAAGATCGTCGGGTTCGAGGTGAGCCCCGTCAGCGAGAGCTCGTCGATGTATCGCGCCAGGGTGCCGTCGTCGAGCATCGTCCGGGTGATGTTGTCCACCCACAGGCTCTGGCCCAGCGCGTGGAGCTCGCCAGTCGGCTTCATCCGAGCAGCCCCTTGGCTGTCTCGACCACCTTCTCGGGGGTGAACCCGTACTTCCTGGTCACGTCCTTGAGCGGGGCCGAGGAGCCGAACGTGTGCATCCCGATGCGCGCTCCGGCGGGGCCCACGTAGCGGTCCCAGCCCAGCGTGGATGCCTGCTCGATCGAGACCCGTGCCGCCACCGCCGGCGGCAGCACCGAGTCGCTGATAGTCCTGCGGCTGCGCGTCGAACATGTGGAAGGAGGGCAGGCTGACCACCCGCGCCGCGATCCCCTCGGCCGTCGAGCTCCTCATAGGCGGAGACGGCCAGTGCGACCTCGCTGCCGGTCGCGATGAGGATCACCTCGGGCTCGGATCCCTCTGCGTCGGCGAGCACGTAGCGCGCCGCGGCGCAGGCCCTCGGCCGGGGCGTAGCGGGAGCGATCGAGGACGGGGACGTCCTGGCGGGTCAGGACCAGCGCGACGGGCCCGTGGTGCTGCTCCATCGCGACGCGCCACGCCTCCGCGGTCTCGTTCGCGTCGCAGGGGCGGATGACGTTGAGGCCCGGGATCGCGCGCAGCGAGGCCAGGTGCTCGACCGGCTGGTGGGTGGGGCCGTCCTCGCCGAGGCCGATCGAGTCATGGCTGAAGAGGTGGATCACCGGCAGCTCCATCAGCGCAGAGAGCCGGATGGCGGGCCGCGCGTAGTCGGAGAAGACGAGGTAGGTCGACCAGACCGGCCTCACCTTCGAAAGCGAGAGCCCGTTGGAGATGGCGGCCGACTCGTGCTCGCGAACCCCGTAATGGAGCTGGCGGCCCGCCGGCGTCTCGGGCGCGAACGGCTCGGCGCCGTCGCAGCTGAGCCCGACCGAGGTCGAGCCGGTGAGGTCGGCCGAGCCGACCAAGAGCCACGGGACCCTCGGCGCGATCGCGTTCAGGACGGCGTTCGACGCCTTGCGCGTCGCGAGGCCGTAAGGATCGGCGTGAACGCGGGCACGTCGTTGTCCCAGCCCTCGGGGAGCTCGCGGCGCTGCATCTGCCCGACCTGGGCCTCCAGGCTGCCGTGCTCCCGCCTGTAGCCGTCCAGCGAGGCCATCCCACTCCGCCCGCAGCGCCCCGCCCCTCGCCGCCGATCCGCGGCGGCGAAGTGCTCGTAGACGCCCTCGGGGACGAGGAACTCGGCGTCCTCGGGCCAGCCGTATGCTCGCTTGGTCTCGCGCACCTCCTCGGCGCCGAGCGGCTCGCCATGCGCCGCCGCCGTGTCCTGCTTGTGGGGCGAGCCGTAGCCGATGTGGCTGTCGACCACGATCAGCGTCGGCCGCCCTTGCTCCGCGCGGAAGGCATCGAAGCAAGCGGTCACCATGCCGACGTCGTTTGCGTCGCCGACGCGGAGCACGTGCCAGCCGTAGCCGAGGAAGCGTGCGGCGACGTCGTCGGTGTAGGTGATCTCGGTGCGGCCGTCGATCGTGATGTGGTTGTTGTCGTAGATCCAGCAGAGGTTGGAGAGGCGCTCGTGCCCGGCGATCGACGCCGCCTCGTTGGAGACGCCCTCCATCAGGCAGCCGTCGCCACAGAGCGCGTAGACGTCGTAGTCGAACAGCTCGAAGCCGGGCCGGTTGAAGTGGGCCGCCTGCCAGCGGCCGGCGATGGCCATGCCGACGCTGGTGGCGATGCCCTGGCCCAGCGGACCCGTCGTGCACTCGACGCCGGAGGTCCAGCGGTACTCCGGGTGGCCCGCGGCCTTCGATTCGAGCTGGCGGAACGTCTTGATGTCGTCGAGGCTCACCGACGGCTCGCCCACGACCTCGTAGTCGGGGTCCACGGCCTTGACCCCACTGAGGTGAAGCAGCGCGTAGAGCAGCATCGACGCGTGCCCGGCCGAGAGCACGAAGCGGTCGCGGTTGGGCCAGATCGGCTCGGCGGGGTCGAAGCGAAGGAAGCGCTGCCACAGCGTGTAGGCCACCGGCGCCATCGCCATCGGCGTCCCGGGATGCCCCGAGTTCGCCTTCTGGATCGCGTCGATGGCGAGCGTCCGAATCGTGTTCACGCAGACGGTGTCGATGTCGCCGCGGATCTCGGACGCGCTCATGGAGGCCATAGCTCGTACCACTCGCAGACGCCGTTGACAAGGGCGTTCGCGCGCTCAGGGCCCCAGGAGCCGGCCGCGTAGGTATCGACGGGCCCGGGGTCGTCGAGGAGGGGCTGCACGACCCGCCAGGTCTCCTCGACCGAATCCTCTCGCGTGAAGAGCTGGCCGTCGCCCCGCAGGGCGTCGCCCAGGAGGCGCTCGTACGGCTCCGGCTCCGAGCCGGGCGTCTTCTCGAACAGGACCTCGAGGTCGGCCGGCTCGAAGCTGTCGGCGCCGGCCTGCTTCGCCAGGAATCGGATCCGGGCCCCCGGCTTGGGGTCGATCCGGATCACCAGCTGGTTCGGCTCGGGCCGGCTCCCGTCGCCGACGCCGAGTCGCGGCGGCCGTTGGAAGACGACGTTGACCTCGGTCCCTCGCACCGGCAGGCACTTGCCCGCGCGGATGAAGAAGGGGACCCCGGCCCACCGCCAGTTGTCCACCTCGAGCGTGAGCGCCGCGTAGGTCTCGGTCGTCGACCCCGGCGCGACCCCGTCGACGTCCTGGTACCCGTCGTACTGGCCGCGCACGTAGCGCTGCGGGTCCGCCGGCCGCATCGCCCTGAAGAGCTCCAGCTTCTTGGCGCGGACCGGGTCCATCTGGTTGCCTGCCGGCGGTTCCATGGCTATCAGCGCCAGCACCTGAAGAAGGTGGTTCTGGACGACGTCGCGCAGGGCGCCGACCGGGTCGTAGAAGCCGCCACGCCCCTCGACGCCGAAGTCCTCGGCCATGGTGATCTGCACGTGGGCCACGTAGTTCCGGTTCCAGACCGGCTCCAGCAGGCTGTTGGCGAACCGCAGGTAGGTGATGTCCAGCACCGGCTCCTTGCCGAGGAAATGGTCGATGCGAAGGATCTGGTCTTCCTTCAGCACCTCGCTCAGCTCACGGTTCAGCTCCTGAGCCGAGGGAAGGTCGTGCCCGAACGGCTTCTCGATCACCACCCGGGCGCCCTCTGTGAGGCCCGCGTCCCCGAGGCTGCGGACCACCCGAGCGAACAGCGACGGCGGGATCTCCAGGTAGAACACGGGGTGCTCGGCCCCCGCGATCGCGCTCGCCAGCCGCTCGAACGTCTGCGGGTCGGCGTAGTCGCCGGCGACATAGCTCAGCCGGTCGCAGAGGCGGGCGACGACCTCCGGGTCGGCCTCGTCGACGCTCGCCGCGATCGCCTGCGCGGGCGTGCTCGCGGAGCTTGTCCGAGTCCCAGTCGTCGATCGCCACCCCGACCACGGGACACGGCAGGCGCCCGGCCTGCTCGAGGCGGTAGAGCGCACGGAAGGTCATCTTGCGGGCCAGATCGCCGCTGATCCCGAAGATCGACGAGCACATCGGCCGGCTCGCGGTGCTGCGCGGAGGCGACTGTCGGCGCGGTTGAGACTTCCATCTCGACTCGGCTCACCCTACCCCCTCGCATACGATGACCTCGCCCTCGACAGCGACCTGGGAGGAACCCGAGTGAGCAGTTCCGAGCTTGGCATCGTCGGCCTCGGCAGGATGGGCGCGAACATCGCCCGGCGCCTGATGCGCGACGGGCACCGGTGCGCGGTCTACGACGTCGACCCCGGCGCGGTCGAGCAGCTCGCCGGCGAAGGGTCCACCCCCGCCGCGTCGCTCGCGGAGCTGGCCGGCGCGCTCGCGCCCCCCCGGGCGGTCTGGGTGATGGTCCCGGCGGGCGAGATCACCGAGAGCACGGTCAAGGCGGTCGGGGACGTGCTCGAGGCCGGCGACGCTGTGATCGACGGCGGCAACTCCTATTACCGCGATGACATCCGCCGCGCCGCCGAGCTGGCGGAGCGCGGGATCGACTACGTCGACTGCGGCACCTCGGGCGGTGTGTTCGGCCTCGAGCGCGGCTACTGCCTGATGATCGGCGGCCCCGACGAAGCGGTCGCGCGTCTTGACCCGATCTTCGCGACCCTGGCCCCCGGGGTCGACTCGGCGCAGCGCACCCCGGGCCGCGAGGGCGATCCATCGACCGCCGAGAACGGCTACCTCCATTGCGGGCCCGCCGGCGCCGGCCACTTCGTGAAGATGGTCCACAACGGGATCGAGTACGGGCTGATGGCGGCCTACGCAGAGGGCCTCAACATCCTGCGAAACGCCGACGCCGGCAGCGCCGAGCGCGAGGCGGACGCCGAGACGGCGCCGCTCGAGCACCCCGAGTACTACCGCTACGAGATCGACGTGCCCGAGGTGGCCGAGGTCTGGCGGCGCGGCAGCGTCGTCGGCTCCTGGCTCCTCGACCTCACCGCCGCCGCCCTGGCCGAGTCGCCCGACCTCGCCGACTACGCGGGGCGGGTCTCCGACTCCGGCGAGGGCCGCTGGACGTCGATCGCCGCGATCGAGGAGGGCGTGCCCGCGCCGGTCCTGACCACCGCGCTCTACGAGCGGTTCTCCTCCCGCGGCCTCGACGACTTCGCGAGCAAGGTGCTCTCGGCGATGCGAAAGCAGTTCGGCGGCCACGAGGAGAAGCCGAGCTGAGCGCCTCCCCGCCCTCGCCGAGCCTCGAGGTCCACGCCACCGCGGAGGAGCTCGCGGCCAGGGGTGCCGGCCTCATCGCCACCGCCGCTCGCGCCGCCGTCGCCGAGCGCGGCCGCTTCGCCCTCGCCCTCAGCGGCGGCCACGAGCCGTGGCTGATGTGCGAGCGGCTGGGCGCCGAGGTGATCCCCTGGGACTCGGTCGCCGTCTTCCAGGTCGACGAGCGGATCGCGCCCGACGGCGACCCCGACCGCAATCTCACCCACATGCGCGAGAGCATGCCGGCGCCGGCACAGGAGCGGCTGCGGCCGATGCCCGTGACAGAGGCCGACCCGGAGGCCGCCGCGGCCGGCTACGCGGCGGCGCTTCCGGAGGCGCTCGACCTGGTCCACCTCGGCCTCGGGCCCGACGGCCACACGGCCTCGCTGGTCCCGGGGGATCCGGTGCTCGAGGTGCAGGACGCGATCGTGGCCGTGACCGGCGGCGAGTACCAGGGGCGCCGCCGGATGACGCTGACCTACCCGGCGCTGGCGGCGGCGCGAAGCGTGTTCTGGCTGATCGCGGGCGCCGACAAGCGCGACGCTCTCGCCAAGCTCCTCGCGGGCGATCCCTCGATCCCCGCGGGCCGCGTCGACGCCCCCGGCGCGATCGTGCTCGCCGACCCCGCCGCCGCGGGTTAGATGGACCGGCGCTCGACGTCGCCGTCGCGACCGACGAGGACATCGGACACGAGGTCCGGCGCGAACAGTCCGTGGGCGACGACGCCCGGGACGGCGTCGAGCGTCGCGGCCAGCCCGGCGGGGTCGCCCACCTCGCCGGAGTAGTCGGCGATCAGGCCGCCGTCGGGGCTCGGCGGGCCCTCCCGTAGCTCGGCACGGCCCAGTCGCCGCAGGGTCGCCGCGAGGCCGAACCGCCACAGCTCGAGGGGGATCGGGGCTTGGATCCGCTCGACCGGCTTGCTCGAGTCCGCGATGACCACGAACCGCTCGGCCGCGGCGGCGGCGATCTTCTCGCGGTTGTGGGCGCCGCCTCCACCCTTCACCAGCCAGCCGGAGGGCGCGACCTGGTCGGCCCCGTCGATCGCGATGTCCAGGCGGTCCAGGCGGGTGAAGTCCTCCACCTCGATTCCCAGCTCGCGCGCCGCCTGCTCAGTCGCCGGCGACGTCGCCACGCAGCGGAGGGTCAGCCGGCGCGCGGCCAGGGCCGGCAGCAGATGCGCCACGGTCGAACCCGTGCCCAGGCCGACGCTCATGCCGTCCTCGACGAGCATGGCCGCCGCCTCGGCCGCGAGCCGCTTTTCAGTCTCGGCGGCTGCGCTCGTCACTCCTGGGCTGCGTCACTTCCTGAATCACTTAAGAAATGGAGGTGCTCGCCTCGTTGTTCCCCTAACCGCGGGTAACTACGACATGATGTCCCCTGAGGCGACGTCGGCGCAGCTCGCTGCTCTGAACGGCGATCCCGGCACGATTCACCTGGCGGCTCTCCGCTCCCGCGCCGCGTAGACGGCGTCGATCCTGTCCCGTGCAGCAAGGGCACCGAGGAAACCCCCCTGACGGCCAGCTCCAAGAACGGGGACGGCAAGGGGCGGTCTGATCTTTCCCTAGTGCAGATACCGCTTGGCGATCTTGGCGATGTAGGTGTACTTGGGGTTGACTACCTGCGTGCACCGCGCCTCGGCCACCTGTCCCAAGAGCATCACCGCGTCGGGCACACTGAACCCGTACTCCTCACCCATCCACCCCACCAGCTCCTCGACCGCGAGCCGAAAGGCGTCCTCCAAAGGACGGGCCGAGGCGATCGCCCCGATGTGCTCGGCGGTCTCGATCCGCGGCCAAGCCATGTTCTCGGGCCTTGGGCTGAGATCGAGTCGGATCGTCGTGTAGGTCCTGATCTCGATCGCCCCGATCCCGCAAAGCTCGCCGTCTCCCTGCACGGCGTGGCAGTCGCCGAGGAAGAAATGGGCGCCCTTTACCTCGATCGGAAGGAAAAGGCGAGCACCCGGCCCGACCTCGGGAACGTCGATGTTGCCTCCGTGGGGGCCGTTGTCGATCGTGCTGATCGAGTCGATCAGCGGCGAGGTCGCGATCGTCCCCACCATCGGCGCCACTGGGATCCGCGTCTTCTCATCCCAGTGAACCTCGCCGTCGCGCACGTCGACGACCCGCGAGTGCTCGCCGAAGTCGCGGCGTCGGATCCAATCGACGAAGGGGCCGAACCCGGGCACCAGCGCGGTGAACCCGGGCGGCACCAGCTCCATCTCCTCGATGTCGCAGGCCAGAACGTGTTCCCTCCCTGCCCCCTCGATCGCGATCGGTCCGGTGACCGGGTTTACGAACGGGATATCCAGCATGCTGGCGTCGAAACGATCCTCGAGCGAGTGAAGGACATCGCCGATGTTGAGCTCGGTTTCGACCCGAAGGCGCGTTCCCGGAGGAACCGTCGCCACGGGCTCATGGCCGGGCCCGATCGTGTGGCGAACCGTCCCCTTGGCGATCTCCAGGGGAGCGGAGTCGGCTCCTGTTTCGACCGTCACGCTCGGCGACATCACGTTGCTCGGTTTCGAGCGCCTCGGGAGGCACCTCCTCGCCAGCCTCGCGGAATGCGTAGTCGAGGTCGATCTCCTGCTCGCGCGAGACGCGCCACAGCAGATAGATAGCGCCGAGCACGAGCCAGCCGATCGCGACCCACGGCGCCCACTTAAGCGGATAGCCCGGGCTTGGATAGAACGAGGTGTAGACCACCGGAATCAGGATCACGATCGCGACGATCGGCACAACGTAGTTTCGGAAATTGCTCGCCGTCCCGCGCTCGCGATGGAAGTAGCGAAGCGCGGCGAGCGCGATCAAGATGAACGAGACCGCCGCGGCGAAGCCGATCCCGAAGCCCAGGAAGGCGAACAGCGACTCTGGGCTCCAAACGAGCCCCGGGATCAGCGTGATTGCGAGCCCGAGCAGCGTCATCAACGTGATCGCGACGTAGGGCGTGCGCCGATCTGGAAGCGTCCAGCCGAGCTGGCGCGGAAGCGCGCGTGCCCGTCCCATCCCGTACTGGATCCGAACCACCGAGTTCGTGCTCGCGATCGTGTTGCTAAGGATCGAGAGCACGATCATCACCTGAAGCACGTCCACCCAGCCTGATCCGACCCTGTCCTCGACGAGGGCGAACCACGGCGTCCCCTCTTCTCCGAAGAGCGTGTTGAGCTCGCCGATGCCGCTCTCGCCGAAGCCGAGCACAAGCGCGAACGTCGCCAGGAAGAGGACCGATCCGACCAGTGCGAGCGCCGTGTAGATCGCCTTCGGAACGTTTCCGTGCGGGTCGCTCACCTCCTCGCCGAGCACGAATGATTGCTCGAAGCCGAGGAAGATCAGCACCCCGAAGGCGAGCGCGAGCGAGAGGCCGGTGAAGTCATCGGGCGCGTTCGTCGGAGCGAGTGGCTCGAGGGTGAAGTCGCCGTCGCCGAGTACCTTGGCGATGATGATCAAAGAGACGAGCACCAGGAAGCCATCGGCGATCACCGCCAGCGCAAGGTCGATCCGCATCGAGAGGTTGATCCCGATGATCGCCAGCGCGAACACGATTGCGGCGGCGATCACCGCCCAGACCCACCAGTCGATCGAGATGCTGAAGACGTCCGTTCCCATCCCCTCGGCGAAGATCCCGAAGGCGACCAAGAGCAGCGGTACGAAGAGGATGTAGTAGCTGAACGAAAGCCAGGCGGAGAGAAAGCCGAGCTTTTCCCCCAGCCCGTGGCTGATGTAGGAGTAGATCGAGGCGGCTCCGGGGAGCAGGCCCGAGAAGCGCCCGATCGTGACCGCGACGGCGAACATCGCGATCCAACAGATGATGAAGATGAAGGGGGCAGAAAAGCCGGCCTGGGAGACGATCAGTGGCGCGACGCCGAGCGCACCGAGCAGCGGGCCCATCGCCGCGATCGACATCGCGAGAGCGCCCCAGAAGCCGATCGCTCGCTGCTGGAGACCCTGCTCGCGATCCGCCTCCGCTCCCGTGGCCACTTCCGCTGCCTCCATCTCATACCTCCGTGTCGTGTTATTGGGGCGCGAGCGTCTCGTAGAACTCGCGGTCCATTGCGACTCGCACCGTCATCAGTGGATCAACGACCTGGCAGATCTCGATGTCGCCCTTGACCGTGATCAGCAGGTAAGCCTCATCCTCAGTGAGACCCTTCTCCTCGACCAACAGGTCGACGGCGTCACGCACCGCCAGCCTTACCGCATCCTCGAGCGTCTTGGCTGACGCCAGGTTCATGAACCGGTCTGCAGCCATGATCCGCGGGCGCCGGATCTCCTTCCCCTTGATGACGTCTACCGTGAGCGTTACCTCGGCATCCGTTTCTGGCGCGACGCCGCAGAGCTCGCCGTCGCCCTGGATCTGATGGCAATCCCCCAGGAACAGCAGCGCTCCGGGGTGAAAGACGGGGAAGTAGATGGTGGAGCCCGCACAGACGTACTTGGTGTCCTGGTTACCGCCGTGGTCACCAGGATCGATGCTCGGAATGGAGCCCTCCCGAGGCGCCACTCCCATCGCCCCCAGATTCGGCCGGATATCGAACTCGATCCCCCGCAGCCACTTGATCCGGCCGTTCTCGGGCTCGAAGAAGTGCAGCGGAAGGCTCTCCCACTCGAGGATCCCGAAGTCAGGGATGATCCCCTGCGCGCCGGCGCCAACCAGGTCGATCGCCTCGATATGGACGGAGAGCGTGTCGCCGGCCTCGGCGGTGTCAACGTAGAGCGGACCGGTTAACGGGTCCGCCTGCTCAAGATCGAGCTCTTCCAGCGTGTCGCCCGGCTCGAACTTCTGATCGCCGAACGCGTTGGTCGTCTCGACCAGGAGCGTCTCGCCGGGTTCGAGGTGAGCACAGGGCTCATGCTGGGCCGAGTAGGAGAACACCCGGTTTTCACGCCCAATTCGTCGCATTTGGCTGGTCTCGTCGACCACCTATGCTTCCGGCGAGACGGGCCAGTCTAGACGAAACGCGAGAGCAAAGGGGCTAGTCGCACACTCGGCACCCGCTCCCGCCAAAGCAGGATCAGCTGCGATCAGCGCTTCCGAACTCTCTCCGAACATTCGTGCCACCAGCCGTGCACACCCGCGGTACCTTGTGGCCAACCCGAAAGGTCGACGGAGCAGGCGATTCCTGATCGCAGGTCGCCCGAACTGATACCGCCTTCACCGCCCGATCGCGCTTCACACACGCGAGCGGTCATCGGCCGCGCGAACTCGTAAACGCGACCATATTGCTACCACGAGCTCTGCGAGAAACGCTGAATCCCGCATGCGTCGCGGGATTCAGCCAATCGGGGCGCCCGGATTTGAACCGGGGACCTCACCGACCCGAACGGTGCGCGCTACCAGGCTGCGCCACGCCCCGAAGACGCCCATATTAGGGCGGTCGCGGGGTGATCACAGGGCCGGTCGCGCGGTCGCCATACTCAGCCGATGCCCGCCCCCGAGCCCGGAACCCCCGACGGCGGCGACCCAGAGCCCGGGCCCGGCGGTGCGCCCCGCGCGGCGCTCGCGATCACCCTCGCGGGCATCCTCGTCCTTGCGGCACTCGTGCTGGCGATCGAGCCGCTTCGCACGGGCTTCGGCGACGCCGTGAGCGGCGACACCGAGTCGCTGCGCGAGGACCTGCGCGGGCTCGGCGTCGGCGGCGCGATGATCGTGCTGGCCCTCTGCCTGGTCCACGCCGTCGTCTGGTACCCGACCGAGATCCTGAACGCCGCCGCCGGGTACGTCTACGGCTTCGGGGTCGGGCTGCCGCTGCTGATGGCCGGCTGGCTCCTGAACGCGATCGTCGCGTACTGGATCGGGCGCCACGCGGCGCGTCCCCTGCTGTGGCGCTGGCTGGGCCGGGAGCGACTGACCGCCTACGAGCGGATCGTCACGCGCGGAGGCATCACGCTGCTGCTCGGCATGCGCCTGGTTCCGATCGTCCCGTTCAGCTTCTTCTCCTACGCGGCGGGCTCGGCGCGTGTGCCCGTGTTCACGTTCATGTGGACGACCGCGGTCGGCTACCTGCCCCTGACGGCCGTCTTCGTCTACCTGGGCAGCCGCCTCGAGGAGCTGTCGCTGGACGACCCGTTGCTGTGGCTCGGCGCCGCGGTGATCATCGGCCTGCTCCTCCTCACCCGCCGGCTGGCGCGCTCGCTGGGCTTGGGCGACCCGGCCTAGCCGACCTCCTCCACCGCCGCCTCGATCTGGGCGCTGGTGGGCGAGCCCTCGAGCCGGCGCTCGCCGCCGGGCCCGGTCACGATCACGGCCGGGTCGGCCTGAAGCTCCAGGTCCACCGCCTCGTCGGCGTCGGCCTGCGACGATCTCCAGGGTCTCCGGCGCCAGGCGGTCCTCCTCCCATTGCTCAAGCTCCAGCTCCGGGACGGCCCTCGCGACGTCCGTCAGGAACTCCTCGTCGGTGTCGCCCCGGGCCGACTCCAGGTTGCGCATCAGCAGGTCGATGTACTGCCACTGGCGCCCCTGCTCCCCCGCGGCCGTCGCGGCGACAGCGGCGAGGCTGGTCGGCTCGGGCCCGAGCGAGAAGTGGCTGAACTCGAACTGCGCCTCCTCGTCTCGCGCGTACCGCTCGATGACCGGATCGATCTCCTCCACCTGGTACTCGGCGCAGGGGATGCAGCGCAGGTCGTTGTAGACGGTGATCAGCACGGGGGCGTCGTCGGAGCCCAGCACGGCCCCCTCCTGCTGGATCCCGGCCAGGAGCTTCTGGGTCTCGTTGAAGCCCTCGGCGGCCGGGGCGTCCGGACCCCCCTCGCCCACGGCGATCGACACGACGGTCGCGATCACGGCAAGGGCGCCGATCCCCAGCAGCACCCGGGGCAGCCACGGCGAGCGGCGGCTCAACCCGCGACCGCCTTGTAGTACCGGACCGCGAGTCCGGTCAGGAGCGTCTCGAAGGTCTCCTCGACCGAGGTCCCCTCGTCGCCCGAGTAAGCCTCGAGGCCGCGCCGCTCGATCTGCTCCGAGCGGGCCACCAGCTCGTCCACCAGATCCGGGTGCTCGTCGCAGAAATAGGCGCCGATCGAGTACAGCTCGGTCGCCATGAGGGACTCGAGGAAGGTGCTATCGCCCTCAGTCATGGGGGACAACGATATTGGGCCGCGTTTCGGCCGTCCGCAAATTGCGACAGAAAGCGTTGACACATCCGCGAGGAGCGATAAAACTCCATGTAACGACCCCGAGGAGGAGATACGTGGCCAATCACCTGACGCCCACCGAGCTCGCCGACGAAGTCAACATGAAGCGGCGCGAGGTCATCTCGAAATGCATGGAAATGGGCGTACCGATCTTCAACGGCCGTATCGACAAGACCCTGTTCATCACCTCGCTGCGCCAGCTCACAGACCCGAGCAAGCAGCCCCAGGCCGCCCACTAGAGCCCAGCCCCACCCCTGCGCGCCGGCGGCCTCCCGCCGGTAAGTTTCAGTGCATGGAACTTGCCACTGCGCCTGCCGCGGCTAGCGGCGTCGAGTCGAAGACCATCGCCGACCTGCTGCCGCTCGCCGCGCAGCAGCACGCCACGAAGCGGGCGATCCTCTACAAGGACGAGTCCGGGTCGTGGGTCGGACGCACCTACGCCGAGGTCGGCGACACCGTCAAGGAGCTCTCGCTCGGCCTGATCGACCTCGGGATCGCGAAGGGCGACAAGGTCGCGATCCTGGCCAACACGCGGCCGGAGTGGACCTACTTCGACTTCGCGGCCCTCACCGCCGGCGCGACCGTCGTCCCGATCTACCAGACCAACAGCCCCGAGGAGTGCCAGTACGTGCTTGAGAACTCCGACTCGAAGGCGGTCATCGTCGAGGACGAGGCGCAGCTGGAGAAGATCCGGGCGATCCGCTCGCAGTGCCCCGACCTGGAGCACGTGATCCTGATGACCGGTTCGGCGGACGACGCGATCTCGATGGAGGACCTCGCGGCGCGCGGCGCCGGGCGCCCCGACTCCGAGTGGGAGGAGCGCTACTCCTCGGTCGAGCCCTCCGACATCTGCACCTTCATCTACACCTCGGGCACCACGGGGCCGCCCAAGGGCTGCGTGATCTCGCACGGCAACTACCGCGCGATGCTGGACATGGTGATCTCGGTCGGCGTGATCGACGCCGAGGGCACCACCTACCTGTTCCTGCCCCTGGCGCACTCCTTCGCGCTGCTGATCCAGCTGGGCAGCTTCGCACTCGGCGCGACCCTCGCCTACTGGGAGCGCGACCCGCTGAAGATCGTGCCCAACCTCTCCGAGGTGAAGCCCACCTACTTCCCGTCCGTTCCGAGGATCTTCGAGAAGATCCACGGCGCCGCGATCTCCAACGCCGAGAAGGCCGGCGGGCTGAAGAAGGCCATCTTCGACTGGGCGATCAAGGTCGGCTCCAAGGTCCGCGAGCTGGAGCGCCAGGGCAAGGAGCCCGGCCCGCTCCTGAAGCTCCAGTACGGCTTCGCCGACAAGCAGGTGCTGTCCAAGATCCGTGCCATCTTCGGCGGCAACCTGAAGCAGGCCGTCTCCGGCGCCGCTCCGATCAACCCCGACATCCTGCGCTTCTTCGACGCCGCGGGCGTCCTCGTGCTCGAGGGCTGGGGGATGACCGAGACCTCCACCGCGGCGACGATCGCGACCGAGAAGGACTTCAAGTTCGGGACGATCGGCAAGCCGTTCCCGGGCGTCGAGATCAAGATCGCCGACGACGGCGAGATCCTCGTCAAGGGCCCCAACGTGTTCCAGGGCTACTACAAGAACCCCGAGGCGACGGCCGAGACGATCGTCGACGGCTGGCTCCACACCGGCGACATCGGCGAGATCGACTCCGACGGCTTCATCAAGATCACCGGCCGCAAGAAGGACATCATCATCACGGCGGGCGGCAAGAACATCACGCCGGCCAACCTCGAGGCCGAGATCAAGCAGCACCCGCTGATCTCCCAGTGCGTCGTGATCGGCGACCGCCGCCCGTACCTGGTGGCCCTGGTCACGCTCGACCCGGAGACCTCGGCCGCCTACGCGAAGGAGGAGGGCCTGTCCTCCGACCTCGCCGAGCTCGCGAAGGACGAGAAGGTGCGCGCCTCGATCCAGGCCCACCTCGACCAGGTCAACGAGAAGTTCGCGCGGGTGGAGCAGGTGAAGAAGTTCGAGATCCTGCCCCGGGACCTCTCGCAGGAGGGCGGCGAGCTGACCCCGACGATGAAGGTCAAGCGAAACGTGGTCGCGGACAAGTACGCGGGCGAGGTCGAGCAGCTCTACGGCGAGTAGCGCCGCGCGCGAGCGCGGCTGAGCCCTTGTGCGAGCCCCGCTACGCCGGGGGCGTCTCGTCGGCCGCCGCTTCGGCCGCCTCGTCCGCATCGTCCCGAGCCCCCGGCTGCTGGCGCAGGAGCGCGGCGGTCGTCTGCTCCAGGACCCGGCGCCAGGCGGAGAGCCTGCCGCGGTCGCGCTCGACCTGCTCGAGCACGTGGCGGACGCGGCGGGCGGAGATCTCGATCCCGTGGCGCTCGGCGATCGCCTTGTAGCGGTCGTAGTCGCGGGCGAGCTTGAGCGTCACCGACTCGAAGCCGTGCTTGGCGATCTCGAGCCGGTTCGAGTAGTCGAGGATCGGCGTGCCGAACATCAGCTCGTCGTCCAGCTCGGGCTCGATCAGGATGATGTCGACGCCCGGGAAGTCCTCCTGCCAGTCCTTGACCGCGCGGTGCAGGCGGTCGTGGGAGAGAGCCCGGAACGACTGGTTCGCGATCGCGCCCACCCCCATGTCCGAGACCCGCCGCGCCCGGTCGCCGGTGATCGTGGGGATCCGCTTGGAGAAGTCGTTGACGTAGGGGACGATCGGGTTGATGACGACGATGAACTTGGCGCCGCGCTCGACCGCGACGTCGACGTTCGTGGTCGAGCGGATGCCGCCGTCGATGAACTCGCGGTCCTTGATCTTCACCGGCTCGTAGACCCCCGGGAGAGCGCCCGAGGCCGCCACGGCCTGGGAGATCGGCACGTCGGCCCACTCGCCCTCGCCCAGCACGATGCGCTCGGTGGTGTCGAGGTCCGTGACCGTGAGGTAGAGCTCGCGCTCGAGCAGCCGGAAGTCGTTGGTGCGGTCGGGATCGGTGAGCGCCTCTTCCACGTAGCGCGCGATCCCGTCACCGCTGTAGAAGCCGTTCGGGAGGGTGCTCGCCAGGCCCATCATGAGGTCGACGGCAGAGGTCTCGCCGACGTGGCCCACGAGCTGGCGGGCCAGGCCGACCATGCGGAACGGGAACTGGACGCCGCGGGTGACGATGCCGCGGTAGTTCGGCCGCAGCAGCATCTTCAGGTCGATGTCGCGAAGCGGCGAGGTGAGGTCGCGGTTCAGCACGCGCATCATCTCCTCCGGCGTCACCCCGTTCGCCACCAGTGAGGAGATGAACGACCCGGCGCTGGTCCCGACGTACACGTCGAACTCGTTCACCGTCTGGTTCACGGCCAGCAGGTCGAGCGCCCGCAGCGCGCCGATCTCGTACACCCCACCGGTGAAGCCGCCGCCGCCCAGGACGAGCGCGGTCTTGGAGGGCTTTCGCCTCCTGCGTGCCCGCCCCCGCGTTTCCGTGCTCGCCGTGTCGAGCTCGACAACCTTGCCCATCTGACAGGGGATTATGGCGGGCGCGGCGGCTACCCTGCGCCATTGTGGTTCGAGCAGGCGGCACGGGGGCGGGCCTGGCCCTTCTGTGCACGGTGGCGCTCGCGGCCCCGGCACAGGCGTCGTGGCCGCCCACGCCGGACGCCGGGGCGCGCACGCCCGTCGCGGCACAGGGTTCCGAGCGGGCCGCCAAGGGGGGCATCGGCCGCGAGGAGCTGAAGCGCCGGCTGAAGGCCGCGCTGCGCTCCGCGGGCGGCCACAGCGGGACCTACGTGGTGGACGCCGACGCCAACCGCAGGGCGCGGCTGTACGCGTCCAACGCCCGCGACCGCCTGGTGCCGGCCTCGAACCAGAAGCTGTTCACCACGGCCGCGGCCATGGACCGGTTCGGCCCCGAGGGGCGCTTCCACACGCTCGTCCACAGGCGCGGGGAGGTGGGGCCCGGCGGGACGCGCCTCGACGGCGACCTGATGCTCGTGGGCGACGGCGACCCGGCGCTGGGAACCGAGGGCTTCGCCGGCGGCCACAACCTGCCCCTGACCCGGATCTCCAACCTCGCCAAGGACGTGCGCGCCGCGGGGATCGAGCGCATCTCGGGCGACATCCGAGCCGACGCCAGCGTCTTCGACACCCGCCGCGGCGTGAGCGCCACGGGATGGAACGCAGGGCCCTACCTCAGCCCGCTCTCAGGGCTCTCGTTCAACTCCGGCTACGACGGCAACGGCTACGCGGCGTCGCCCCCGCTCGAGGCCGCCAAGGCGCTCAAGCGCAGCCTGAAGCGCTCCGGCGTGACGGTCGCAGGCGGCGTCGGCCGCTCGGAGGCATCGCCGCAGATCCTCGCCCAGGACCCGCTGGGGACCGTGCGCTCGCCGCCCCTCGCGAAGCTGATCGCCGCGACGAACAAGCCGTCGAACAACTTCTTCGCCGAGATGCTCCTGAAGCGGCTGGCCGCGACGCGCACACAGAAGGGCACGACCAAGATCGGCGCGCGGAGGGTCGAGAACTTCGCCCGGCGTGTCGCGAGCGGTGACCGGGCGGTGGACGGCTCGGGACTCGGGCGCTCGAACAAGGCCACGCCCCGGCAGGTCGCCCGCCTGCTGATGGCCGCGCGGAATGGGCGCGGCGGCGGCGCGTTTCGCGAGTCGCTGCCCCTGGCGGGCCGCGAGGGCACCCTCGCCGGCCGCATGCGCGGGACCGCGGCCGAGGGCAAGTGCAGGGCGAAGACGGGCACGCTGAGCGACGTCAGCGCCCTGTCCGGCTACTGCCGCGCCGGCCACGGAACCGTCGTCTTCGCGATCGTCAACAACAACGTGAACGTCGACGCCGCCCGCCGCGCACAGGACGCGATGGCCGCGGCCATCGCCCGCTACCGGCCGTAGCGAGGGCCGGTCCTCACCGTGGGCTACGGCACTGACGGCGGCGACCCGATCGGCGGCACCGACGGCCGACACGGATTGTCGAACTCCGCGGAGACCCGGAGGGCAGCATCCGCGGCTTGGATCGTGTTCGCAAGACGTTCAAGCACGCCACCTGTCTCGGGCTGGAAGAACAGGGGCCCACAGCCATCGAACGCCAGTCGAGAAGCGATAGCCAGCCCCTGCGTTCGGGGGTTCTCAAGGGTGACCACCGACGTCGCCAGAGCGAGTAGCTGTTCGCGGCAGCAACGAATCTCCATGCGGTTCAAAGGCGCTTGCGAGGTTCCGCGGCGGACAGGCCGACTGGAGTCCGCCACGGCCCGGTTGAGGGCGTACGCGATGCGACGCCGGACTCGCGCCCGGTGGAGGTGATCAGCCCGCAGCTGATGAACGGGACTGACCGATGGTCGAACCCCCTCAGCGAGCTCGGCGTCCAGGCGTTGGGCGTGCACAAAGACAAGCCACCGAGCGCTGATTCCGAATCCGAGTCGCTCTGCAAGTGGGCCGAGGGAACTCATCGAGTGCCTTTCGTCGAACGTCGCTACGACGCCGACCAGACTTCCCGGCACGCCCCAGACCAGAATACCGCTCCTGGCTGACTGGCGCGAGTAAACTCCGTGCTGGTGCGTTGGTAACGGAGCTCCCGGCGTCACTGCTGCCCACGTGGGCCGCTCCGGACGCCGCTACGGCCTGTAGCCGTGGCGAGGGTCTCGGCAATGTAGACTCGTACAACCAGTCGGGCAGGGAAGCCGGAAAAGGGGGGGACCAGATGACGAGCCAGATTCGCGCTGCCACGAGCAGGGCCTACTCGCGATGTCGGTCTGGCCATCGCTGCGTGGCCACCCTCGGCCCCGGCTCCCGCAGCGGCGCGGGGCCGGCTATCGCTCTACGACTCAGGCGACATCATCGTCGCCGACTCCGCAAACACGGCGCTCAAGGCGGTGGACCCGGTAACCGGCGCTGCCACCTTGATCTCCAGCGGATCCTTTGCGTTTCCCGCCGACGTCACCTTCGCGGAGGACGGCGACATTTTCGTGGTGGACCGCGACGCCTTCGGGGGACCCGGCGGGATCCGCCGGATTGACAGCATCACCGGGGCCCAGACGGCGATCTCCAGCAACTTCATCTCGGACGCGGCCGGCGGCAAGCAGCTGTTCAAGCACCCGATCGCGATAGAGCGAAAGGGCGACTCGCTGTTCGTCGCCGACTACTCACCCCCGCGGAAGATCATCGAGGTGGATATCGCGACCGGGAAGCAATCGCTCATCACAAAGAAGGGCGAGCTCACCTCGCCGTTCGGCATCGTCGTGGACGGCGCCAAGCTGCTCGTGAGCGACGCGGGCTCCCCCGGCCCCGGAGGTGTGATTCTAGGTCAACCCCAAGACCGGCAAGCAGTCCTTTGTGAGCGAGGGGGGCAAGTTCACGTTCCCGCAGATGCTCACACTGGTGGGCTCGAACAGCGCTCTTGTCACGAACACCTCCACGTTCGCGAAGCCGCGGTATCGTCTTCAAGGTGGACCTCCGGGACGCCGATCGGAAGACCTTGCGACGAGCCCGTCGATCACGGTCCCTCGGTCCCGCCGATCGACAGCGCACCGCCGCCGTCGCCGCTACACGGCTCCGTCCGGCACCGGCGGGATCTTCCTCATCGATCTCGAGACCGGGGATCAGACCCTGCTGAACGGAACCGATCTCTCCAACCCGATCGGCATCCGCATCGCGCCCTGAGGCGGGGCGTGCGGCTGCTGCGGGCGATCAGCGCCGAAGGTTCGGCGTGGGCTCCTTGCCGACGCCCTCGGCGGCGCCGCCCACCAGGTCGCGCAGCGCCGCCTCGTCGATGATCTCGACGTCGAGCTCCTGCGCCTTCGCGAGCTTCGTGCCGGGGTTGTCCCCGGCGACCACGTATGCGGTCTTCTTCGAGACCGAGCCCGTCACCTTCCCGCCGGCGCGCCGGATCAGGTTGGTCGCCTGCTCGCGGGAGAGGTCGGGGAGGGTGCCGGTGATCACCAACGTCTTGCCGTCCAGCGGGCCCTCCTCGGAGCGCCGCTCGGCCTCCGAGAGCTCGAGCTTCAGTCCCCGCTCCCGCAGCTTTGAGATCAGCGCCAGGTTCTCCTCCTCGGCGAACTCCTCGCGGAGCTGCTCGGCGAGGATCGGCCCAACGCCCTCGACCTCTTGATCTGCTCGGTCGTGGCGTTCACGAGCGCGTCGATCGTGCCGAAGTGCTCGGCCAGCGCCTGGGCGGTCACGTACCCGACCCCCGGCAGCCCCAGGGCGAACAGCACGATCCCGAACGGCTGCTCCTTCGAGGCCTCGATCGCCTCGATCAGGTTGCGCGCCGAGGTCTCGCCGAAGCCCTCGAGCTCCTCCAGGCGCTCGGCCGTGAGGTCGTAGATGTCGGCCACGTCGGAGATCAGGCCCTCCTCGAGGAAGCGCAGGGCGAGCTTCTCCCCCATCCCCTCGATGTCCATCACCCCCGCGAACTGCTTCACGTGCTGGAAGCGCTGTCCCGGGCAGCCGCGGCGGTTGGGGCAGATCGTGAACACGGAGTCCTCCGGCTTCACCGTCGGCGTCCCGCACGCCGGGCACTCCTTGGGCGGCTTGGGCTTTCGCAGCCGCCTGCCCTTGCGGCGCTGGATCAGGGGCGCGATCACCTGCGGGATCACGTCCCCGGCGCGCGTCACCACCACCTCGTCGCCCTCGCGGACGTCCTTGCGGGCCAGGTCCTCCTCGTTGTGGAGGGTGGCGGTGGACACCGTGACGCCGCCCACGCCCACGGGCTCGAGCATCGCGAACGGCATCAGGTGGCCCGTGCGCCCGACGTTCCACACGATTCGGTTGAGCTTCGTCGTCGCCGTGATCGGCGGGAACTTCCAGGCGATCGCGTAGCGGGGCTCGCGCCCGACCACGCCCAGCTCGCGCCAAAGCGCCCGCTCGTTCACCTTGACGACCACGCCGTCGATCTCGTAGTCGAGCGACTCACGGCGCTGCTCCCACCAGAGGCAGCGCTCGACCACCTCGTCCTCGGCCTCGTGGACCGCCACCTCGGGCTCGACGCGGAAGCCCCGCTCGCGCATCCACTCCAGCTCGTCCCAGTGCGTGGGCAGGTCGAGGCCGGCCCCGATCCCGTACGACCACATCGACAGCGGGCGCTCGGCGGCGATCTGGGGGTCCAGCTGGCGGATGGTGCCCGCGGCGGCGTTGCGTGGGTTGGCGAAGGCGGGCTCGCCGGCCTCGGCGCGGCGCTCGTTGAGCTCCGCGAAGCCGCTGCGCGGGAAGTAGATCTCGCCGCGGACCTCCACCAGCGGCGGCGCGTCGGGGATGGAGAGCGGAATGGCCTTGATCGTTCGCAGGTTGTGGGTGACGTCCTCGCCGATCCGCCCGTCGCCGCGCGTCGCGCCGCGAACGAACGTCCCGTCCTCGTACACGAGCGAGATCGCGAGCCCGTCGATCTTCGGCTCGGTCACGTAGCCGAACTGGTCGGCGGCGATGTCGAAGCGCTTCAGCAGGTTGCGGATCCGGCCCTCCCACGCCCGCAGCTCCTCCTCGTCGCGGACGTTCCCGAGCGAGAGCATCGGCTCCGGGTGCTCGACCTGCTCGAACTTGTCGAGCGGCTTGCCGCCCACCCGCTGCGTCGGCGAGTCGGGGGTACGAAGCTCGGGGTTCGCCTCCTCGAGGTCGCGCAGCTCGTTCAGCAGCGCGTCGTACTCGTCGTCGCCGATCGTCGGATCGTCGAGCACGTAGTAGGAGTGGTCGTGGCCGGCGATCTCGCGCCGCAGCTCCTCCGCTCGCTTCTTGCTCACGAGTCACCTGCGGCGGCTTCGCCGCCTGACACGCCGGTTTCGGTGCTAGAGCACCTCACCGAGTACCCGCCGCCCCCAGCAGGCCGTCGAGGTCCCACTCGCGAACCGGGTCGAGCGCCTCGTGATAGGTGAGGTCGAAGTGCAGCGGCGTGAGGGAGATCCTGCCGCGGGCCTGGGCCGCGAGGTCGGTGCCCGGCTCGTCCTCGAACGAGGGCTCGAACCCGTAGATCCGGTAGCGCTTGCGCCCGTCCTCGGCCTCCTCGACCAGGCGCATCTCGTCGTCGTAGAGGCGCTTGCCGAGGCGGGTGACCTCGATCCCGGTGACCTCGTTCGGGCAGTTGACGTTGATCAGGGTCCCCTCGGGCAGGGGATGGTCGGAGAGCCGCTCGACCATGCCGGCGCACAGGCGCGCGGCGACGGTGAAGTCCATCTTGCCCCCGAAATGCCAGCCCATCTCGCCCTTCAGCGACTGCTGCGAGACCGCGATCGCGGGGATCCCCAGCACGATCCCCTCGAGGGCCGCCGCGACCGTGCCCGAGTACGTCACGTCGTCGCCGAGGTTGGCGCCGTGGTTGATCCCCGACAGGATCAGGTCGGGGCGCTCTCCGATCAGGCCCAGGTCGGCGAAGCGCACGCAATCGACCGGGGTGCCGTCGGTGGCGTAGCCGCTGGTCCCGTCGTCGAAGCGCATCTCCTCGACCCAGAGCGGCGAGCGGGTGGTGATCGAGCGCGCCATCGCGCTGCGGTTGGAGTCCGGCGCCACGACATGGACCTCGACGCCATCGACGCCCTGGACCGCCGCGCGCAGGGCGTGCAGCCCGTCGGCCTGGATGCCGTCGTCGTTGGTGATCAGCACTCGCATCGCGGCGCTCGATTGTATGGAGGGCCCGCGCGCCACAATCAGGGCGCGAGCGCCCCCGCGCCGGAGATCTCGATCGTCGTTCCGACGCGCGACCGGCCGCCGTCATGACTATCTCTCTTTCGTTGGATCCTTCCGTCGGGTTCTTCGACCGACGCCGACCCCGGAAAGTCATCGCCCGCCCTCCTTCGGCTGCCAGAGCGCCACCGCGGCGGCGTCCGGGGAGGCGATCACGCTGCGCCAGCCCGCCGGGCCCTCGCGGGGGGCGAGCTTGACCTCGGCTCCCAGCTCGCTGGCGCGCTCAGTCGCCTCGGCGACGTTGCATACGCGGACGTAGGGGAGCCAGAGGGCCTGTCCGGTCTCGTGCTCGACGACACCGCCGGCGATCCGCTCGCCCAGCTCAACGGCTTGGTAGGAGCCGGCGCCGAGGCTGACCCGCTCGGCGTCCCAGCCGAGGAGCCGGGTGTAGAAGGAGACGGCGCGCGGAAGGTTGGGCGTGTGCAGCTCGAGATGGACGACTTGATTTCGCTGGCCCGACATACCCTTCGCTGGTTAGACCGGTGGTGAATACGGGAATTGATCGGCCGGGCGACGAGTTTCGGCCCGCCCGCCGGTCTAACCAGTCAGGGGATGCCACCGACACGCACAAGCGCGATGCCCGACGAGGCCGAGCTGCTGGCCACGGCCAGCCGCGGCGACGAGGGAGCCTTTCGCGCGCTGGTCGAGCCGCACCGGGCGCGGCTTCACGCCCTCTGCTACCGGATGCTGGGCTCGGTTCACGACGCCGACGACGCGCTCCAGGAGGCGCTGGTGCGGGCCTGGCGCGGGCTCGGCCGCTTCGAGGGACGAAGCGCGACCAGCACCTGGCTACACACGATCGCGACCCGTGTCTGCCTCGACTCGATCGCGCGGCGCCCGAAGCGGGTGCTGCCGATCGACTATGGGGCGGCGTCCGAGCCGGGCGTCGACCCGGGCGATCCGCTCGACGCATCGGTCTGGATCGAGCCCTACCCCGACGGCCAGCTCGGCCTCGACGACGGCTACGCGGCGCCCGAGGCCCGCTACGAGCAGCGCGAGGCGGTGGAGCTGGCCTTCATCGCCGCGCTTCAGCACCTGCCACCGCGCCAGCGTGCCGCGCTCGTCCTGCGCGACGTGCTGGGGTTCTCTGCGCGCGAGGCGGCCGAGGCGCTCGAGACCACCGCCACCTCGATCAACAGCGCCCTCCAGCGCGCACGCAAGACCGTCGATCGCCGCCTCCCCGAGCGCAGCCAGCAGGTGACCTGCCGGGCGCTGGGCGACGAGCGGGTCCGCGCCCTGGTCGAGCGCTTCAGCGAGGCGTTCGAGCACGGCGACGTGGAGGCCATCCTCGCGATGCTTGCCGAGGACGTCACCTTCGAGATGCCCCCGTACGAGGCGTGGTACGAGGGCCGCGACGCGATCGGGGACTCCTGGCTCATGCCCGGCGGCCCTCCCCCCCGCCTTCGCTACGTCGCGACCGCGCCAACGGGCAGCCGGCGCTCGGCACCTACGGGCTCGATCCAGCCGCGGACGCCTTCGTCCCGATCGCGCTCGACGTGCTGGCGCTGGGCGAGCGCGGGATCACCTCGGTGATCGCGTTCCGCGACACCGAGCTGTTCGGGCGCTTCGGCCTGCCCGAGCGGCTGGTCGGCGACCTAACGATGACCGACTTGCCGGAGTCGCCGAGCCGGTCGGCCGACATGTGCGCGCCGTGCCCGGTCCGCTGACATCTGCGCGTCATCCACTAGTAGCGCACCGAGGCGAGGTAGAGCCCGTGCGCCGGCGCCGTCTCGCCGCCGCGCTCGCGCGGGGCGCCCTCGAGCAGCGCGGTGAAGTCCTCCACCTTGCGCCGCCCGGCGGCCACCTCCAGCATCGTCCCGACCAGCGCCCGGACCATGTTGCGCATGAACGCGTCGGCCTCGATCCAGAGCTCGAGGACGGGAGCCGGCCCGATGCCGCTGCCCTCGGCCCACTCGCAGCGCATCACGTCGCGCTCGAAGCGGACGTGCTCGGTGTCGGTCGGGGTGAAGGCGGTGAAGTCGTGGGTTCCGGCCGTCGCCTCGGCGCAGCGGTCGAGCGCCTCCCGGTCGAGCGGATAGGGCCACCAGAGCGCACGGCCATGCTCGAACGGGCTCGCGACCCGTGAAGCAAGCACCCGGTAGCAGTACGTCCGCGACTTCGCGTCGCGCCGGGCGTCGAAGCCGCCGGCCGCCGGCGCCGCTGCGCGCACGGAGATCTCGGGCGGCGTCACCGCATCGAGTGCCCGGCGCAGGTCCAGATCGAGCGCACCCTCCAGCTCGAAGCTCGCCACCTGCCCCCAGGCGTGGACGCCGGCGTCGGTGCGCCCGGCGACGGTGAGCGCGACCCGCTCCCCCAGGACCTGCTCGAGCCCGGCCTCCAGCTCCCCCTGCACGGTGCGCAGCCCCGGCTGCGCGGCCCACCCGGCGAAGGGCGCACCGTCGTAGGCGATGTCGAGTCGGTAGGTGGTCACGGAAGCACCCGACGTGGTGCACGGCCAGCAGGGCACGGCGCCGGGTGGAGGGTTCTGGGCACCGAGGGGAGGTGGATCCGTGCGGTTCCGGTGCTCCCTTGGCGAGTTCTAGTCGGATAGCGGCAAGAACTCGCCAATCGCGGCCCGGCAGGCCGGTATTCGGTCGGAAGATCCTGCCCTACTGTCGTCCTGCGGCACCTAACCAGGATCGTTACCCCTCTCTCCCAGTGCCGAGGAACCCTGCGCCATCCGGCTGGGGTTTACGAGCGGCGCCTCAGACCAGCTCGATGAAGACCATCTCGGTCGAGTCCGACCGCCGCGGGCCGAGCTTGACGATCCGCGTGTAGCCACCCTGGCGGTCTGCGTAGCGCGGGGCGATCTCCTCGAAGAGCTTGTGGACGATGAACTTGTCCTGCCCGAGCTCCGCGAGCGCCTGGCGGCGGGCGTGGAGGTCGCCGCGCTTGGCGAGGGTGATCAGCTTCTCGACCTTCGGCTTCACGGCCTTCGCCTTCGCCTCGCTGGTCCTGATCCGCTCGTGCTCGATCACGTCCCGCGACAGGTTGCGCAGGAGCGACCGCCGGTGGGCGGAGTCGCGGCTTAGCTTGTGTCGCTGCTTGGCGTGGCGCATGGTCTTCCCTCGGGCGGCTGGCGCCCAGAACGGTACTCGTCGGTTACTCGTCGCGGAGGGAGAGCCCCAGCGCGACCAGCGACTCCTTGACCTCCTCGGTCGAGCGCTTGCCGAAGTTCGGGATCGCGTTCAGCTCCGACTCGGAGCGCTGGACCAGATCGCCCACGGTCTGGATGCCGGCGCGCTTCAGGCAGTTGTAGGCGCGCACGCCGATCTCCAGCTCCTCGATCAGCCGGTCATCGCCCTCCACCGCCGGAGCGGCCGGTAGCCCGGCGTCGGGGGCGCCCATCGCGTCACGCGCGGTCAGCTCCTCGACCCGGTCGGCGTCGGTGAAGATCGCCAGGCTCTTGATCAGGAGCTCGGCCGCCTCACGCAATGCGCTGGCGGGCTCGATCGACCCGTCGGTCTCGATCTCCAGCGAGAGCTTGTCGAAGTCGGTCCGCTGGCCGACGCGCGCCGCATCAACCGAGTAGGCGGTGCGCCGGATCGGCGAGAAGATCGAGTCGATCGGGATCACGCCGATGGCCTGGTCCTCGCTCTTGTTCTCCTCGGCCGGGGAGTAGCCGCGCCCGCGCCCGATCGTGAGGTACATCTCGAGCTTGGTGCGCTTCTCCAGGGTCGCGATCGGCGCCTCGGGGTTGAGGATCTCGACCCCCGCCGGCAGGTCGATGTCCTTCGCCGTGACCTCGCCGGGGCCCGTCGCCACCAGGGGCGCCTCGACCTCGTCGGCGTCGGTGTGCATCCGGACCACGACGTCCTTGAGATTGAGGACGACGTCGGTGACGTCCTCCTTCACCCCGGGGACGGTCGAGAACTCGTGCGCGACGCCCTCGATGCGCACGCTCTTGATCGCTGCGCCTCCGAGCGAAGACAGCAGCACTCGGCGCAGGCTGTTGCCGAACGTGTAGCCGAAGCCCTTGTCGAGGGGCTCGATCGTGAACGTCCCCTTCTCTTCGGAGACGTCCTCCTTGCTGATCTTCGGGATCTGGAACTCGGGCAGGGTGGTCATAGGTTCCTCTCGTTGCGGGTGCTGAAGTTGGGGGCCCTACTTGGAGTAGAGCTCGACGATGAGCTGCTCGTCCACCGGCGTCGCGATCTCGTCGCGCTCGGGGAGGCGGAGCACCTTCGCCGTAAGGGCGTCGTGATCGGCCTGGAGCCACGGCGGAACCGCCGCCGTCAGCTCGGTCGCCCGGCGCACCGCGTCGGTCGCGGGCGATTCGGGCTTGATCGTGATCACGTCGTCGGGGCGCAGCTGGTAGCTCGGGATGTCGACTCGGCGGCCGTTGACGAGCCAGTGCCCGTGGCCGATCATCTGCCTGGCCTGGCGGCGCGATGCCGCAAAGCCGAGCCGCACGAGCACGTTGTCGAACCGGCGCTCCAGGAGGCGGAGGAGGTTGTCGCCGGTGACGCCGGGCTGGCGCGAGGCCTTCATGTAGTAGGAGCGGAACTGCTTCTCGAGCAGCTGGTAGAACCGGCGCGCCTTCTGCTTCTCGCGAAGCTGGTTGCGGTACTCCGACGCGCGCACGCGGCCGCGGCCATGCTCGCCCGGCGGATACGAACGGCGCTCGACGCCGCACTTCTCGGTGAAGCACCGCTCGCCCTTCAGGAACAGCTTCTGGCCCTCGCGGCGGCACTGCTTGCACTGGGGTCCGGTCTCCCGCGCCATGCCTAGCCCCTCCGCCGCTTCTTCGGGCGGCAGCCGTTGTGGGCCTGTGGCGAGACGTCCTTGACCGTGGTCACCTGGAGGCCGGCGGCCTGCAGGGAACGGATCGCGGTGTCGCGCCCGGACCCGGCGCCCTTGGCGTGGACCTCGACGCGCTCGAGCCCGTGCTCCATCCCCTTGCGGGCGGCGGCGTCGGCCGTCACCTGCGCCGCGAACGGGGTCGACTTGCGCGAGTCCTTGAACCCGGCCGAGCCGGCGGACTCCCAGCAGACGACGTTGCCCTCGGGGTCGGTGATCGTGACGATGGTGTTGTTGAAGGAGGTCTTGATGTGGGCGATGCCGTATGGGACGTTCTTCTTGACGCGGCGGCGGCCGCCCTTCTTTCGTGGCTGCGGCATGGGTCAGGTCCTCACTTCGGGGTGGGCGCCTTGCGCTTGCCGGCCACGCTCATGCGCTTCGGGCCCTTGCGCCCGCGGGCGTTCGTCTTCGTGCGCTGGCCGCGCACGGGAAGGCCGCGGCGGTGGCGCAGGCCACGATAGGCGCCGATCTCCGACAGCCGCTTGATGTTCTGCGAGCGCTCGCGGCGAAGGTCGCCCTCGACCTCGCGCGACTCGACCGCCTCGCGGAGCTTCACGGCCTCGTCGTCGGTCAGGTCCTTGACGTACGTGTTGGGGTCGATCCCCGTGTCGGCGAGGATCTTCTGGGCGGTCGAGCGGCCGACGCCGTGGACGTAGGTGAGCCCGATCTCGATCCGCTTGTTGAGCGGGAGGTTGATCCCTGCGATGCGTGCCAAGGTGCTTCTAGCCCTGCCTCTGCTTGTGCCGGGGGTTCGAGCAGATGATCAGCACGACGCCGCGCCTCCGGATCACCCGGCAACGCTCACACATCGGCTTCACGGACGTTCGAACCTTCATCGGCTCCCCGAATCCCTTCCTGGGGGGTCGTATCCAATCACTTTCACGGAGAAGGCCCGCAGGCCCCATGAATCGGGCGAGCGGGCACAAAACAATGGCCTTGCGGCCGACCGGGAAGGATAGCAAGGCGGCGCGGCTCAGCCGGGCGGCCAGCGGGCCGCCCCGAGCTCACGCGAGATGCCCCTGGCCGCCTCGATAACCGCCGCCGTGATCCCCTTCGCGGGCCCGCGCGGAAGGATGCGCTCGGTATCGCCGACGGCGCCGATCGCTCCCACCGCCAGGCCGGCGTCGTCGAAGATCGGGGAGGCTAGGCTCGACTCGCCGAGGACGGCTTCGTCGCGCTCCCGAGCGACGCCGCGCTCGTGAACGGTGCGCAGCTCGCTACGAAGCGCCTTCGCCCCCAGGGTGCGCCCCGTGAGCTTCGGCGGTGGCTCGGCCAGCAGGTCGTCGAGCGTGCTCGGGTCGGCGAAGGCGAGCAGAGCCTTGCCCAGGGCGGTGGCGTGCACCGGCAGCTGGGCGCCTACCTCGAGCACCTGGAAGGCACGCTCGGGGCTGAACACGTGGTGGACGACGATCACCTCCGCGCCGTGCATCACCCCCACCCGGACGGCGGCGTCGGTACGCTGCGCGAGGCGTTCTGAATGCAGGATGGAGCGCGAGCGCAGCTCGCTTAGGTCGAGGTAGGAGTTGCCGAGATAGAGCAGGCCGGCGCCAAGCTGGTACTTCTCCGAGTCTCGGTCCTGCTCCACGAAGCCGTGGGCCTGGAGGGTCTGGAGCAGGCCGTGCACCGTCGGACGGGTCAGGTCCAGCCGCTCGGCGAGCTCGCTGACGCCGAGCCGGCGCGGCCCGCTGGCGAGCGCGCCGAGGATCCGCGCCGCCCGATCAACCGACTGGATCGTGCCGCGCCGTGCCCCGCCGGCACCACGCGTGGCCCGCCGGCCCCCCTTTCCCGTCTTCGAACGCTCTTTCATCGTATTCGGCATTGTCGAATCGCCGTCAACATAGTAAACTGCTGCGACCGTCCCGCAACGAATCGTTCGGAGGAGACGAATGCCGGTCGGGATCGTAGTCGTATCGCACAGCCAGGAACTCGCGACGGGGACGGCCGCGCTCGCCGCCGAGATGGCGGGCGATGAGGTCTCCATCCTCCCGGTGGGAGGCGACGCCCACGGGGGGCTGGGAACCGACGAGCAGGCCGTCGCGACCGCCCTGAAACAGGCCGACTCAGGCGACGGCATCGTCGTCCTGGCCGACCTCGGCAGCTCGGTCCTCACCGTGCGGCAGGCCCTGGAGCGCCGCAGCAACGGCAAGGTCCGGCTGGCCGACGCGCCGGTGGTCGAGGGCGCCGTGGCCGCAGCGGTGACATCGTCGGCCGGCCGGCCCCTGGACGAGGTCCTGGCGGCAGCGGAGGAGACTCGCGGTGCCAGCAAGATCTGAGACGACCGCCATAACCGACGCGCAGCTGCCGGCCACGGTGGACCTGCACGCGCGGCCGGCCGCCGACTTCGTACGAGCCGCCATGGGCTTCGAGGCGGACGTCCGCGTCGAACACGGCGGGCAGGTCGCCAATGCCAAGAGCCTGATGGCGGTCCTGGCCCTGGGTGCGAAGGGTGGCGCCGGGCTAAGGCTGAGTGCCGAAGGTGACGACGCCGGCGCTGCCGTTGAGGCTCTCGCCGGTGCGTCGCCGGCCTCTCGTAGCTCGAGGGCGCGGGCGAGCGGATCGACCAGGGCCGAGACCTCGCCGGCCGAGTCGGCGGCGAGCGCGCGGCCGGCAAGCCTGACCGCGTCCAGGTAGGACAGCCCGCGCACCCACTACGGACGGCACCGACCCGGACAGCGCCGACGCTGAGCTCGTCGACCCCGAGCCCGACGAGGAGCGGAATCATCCTGGGATCACCCGCCATCTCGCCGCAGACCTCGACGGCGATCCCGGCCTCGGCTCCGGCGAGCGCGATCCCGGCCAGGGCACGAAGCAGATCGAGGTCGTGGACGGCCACGGCGGTCGCGGCGCTCCGCTCGGCGCCGAGGACGGACGCGGTCAGGTCGTTCGTCCCGATGCTCAGGAAATCCGCCTCGGCGGCGATCATCCCTGCGGCCTCGGCCGCCTGGCGGGTCTCGATCATCGCCCCGACGACCGGCGATCCCGCGGCGGGACCGTCGCGGCCCCCACCACCTCGCGGACGCGGCGGATGTCGGCGGGCCCGCGCACCATCGGGAGCAGCAGCCGCAGATCGAGCCCGTCGCAGCAATCGATGATCGCCGCGACCTGAGCCTCGAGCGCCCCGGGAACGTCCAGCAGCAGCTCGATCCCGCGGCGCTCGTCGTCGCCGAGGAACGGAGGGCGCTTGTCGCCACCGAGATCCAGCAGTCTGACCGTCGCGGAACCACCCTCCCCCAGGGCCTCGACGACCGGCTCCAAGGCCCGCCGGTGGGCTGCCTCCGAGGGCCACTGGCCGCTCTCGAGGAACGCGAGCTCGGTGCGGAGCAGGCCGATCCCGTCGGCGCCCGCCTCGATGCCGGCGGCCACCTCCTGGGCGCCCGCAGCGTTCACGAGCACGCGGACCCGGCGTCCATCCGAGGTGCACGAGGGCAGGTCACGGTTCGCCACGGCGCGCCGGCGGGCGCGAACGCGCGCGGCGATCGCCGCGGCCGCCTCGGCGAACTCCTCCCGGTCAGGGTCGACGACCACCGTGCCGGCCGTGCCGTCGATCGCGATGTGCGCGCCCTCGGCGAGGTCCAACAGCTCGGCGCCGGCCCCCACCACCATCGGGATGCCGAGCGATCGGGCGATGATGGCGGCGTGGGTCGTGACGCCGCCGGCCGCGAGCGCGATCCCGCCGATGCCGTGATCCAGCTCGAGCACGTCCGCCGGCCCCAGCTCGGGCGCCACCAGCACCGTGGACTCCGCAGCCCCGGCTGCCGGCCCCTCCTCCCCGGCCGCCAGTCCGGCGGCTCGGCGGCCGAGGCTTCGCACGTCGTCGGCCCTGGCGGCGAGCGTCTCGTCGTCGATGCCCGCGATCGCGTTCGCGGCCGCCTCGGCGGATTCCAGGATCGCGGCAGCGGCGGGGAGCCCTCGCGCGGTGGTGGCCTCCTTCACGGCCGCCCGCAGCTCGGGGTCCTCGGCCATCAGCGCCCCCGTCTCGACCAGCCGCGCGTCCTCATCGCGGCCCCGGCGGCGAAGGCCCTCGGCCAACAGACCGATCTGCGCCGCCGAGCGCTGGAGCGCGTCGAGCGCCCGGCGGGCCTCCTCGCCGCGCTGCTCTTCGGGGACGGTCCCCTCGGCGTGGCGAACGGCTCCCAGCACGCGCGCCTCGCCCGCGGCACGGCCAGGCGACGCTCCCGAGCCCTCCAGGACCCGGCGAGTCATCGACCTCAGGCCTCAGCCTCGACGGCGCGCCGCAGCGCATCGAGTAGCAGCGCCGACGAGGTCGCACCCGGATCCTGGTGACCGATCGACCGTTCGCCGAGATAGGAGGCGCGGCCCTTGCGTGCCTGCATCGGCACGGTCGCGCGAGCCCCCTCGTCCGCTGCCGCGGCCGCTGCCGCGAGCCCGTCCGACAGCGGAGCCTCGGCCTCCAGGTTGCTCCGCAGGGCATCGACGGCCGGCACCAGGGCATCCACCATCGTCTTGTCCCCGGGGGCCGCCGCGCCGAGCTCCCGGACGGCGACGACGCTCGCCTCGAGCGCTTCGAGGAGGTCTTGACCATCGAACTCATCGGCCTTGCCGAGGCTCTTGCCGGCAGCGCGCAGGGCGCTCCCGTACAGCGGGCCGCTCGCGCCGCCGACCGTGGCGACGAGGGTCTTTCCGGCGAGGACCAGCAGCTGGCCGGGCGGGAGTGAAGGGTCCTGCCCGGCCAGCGCCTTCGTAACCGCATCGAAGCCGCGGGTCATGTTGATCCCGTGATCACCGTCACCGATCGCGGAGTCGAGCTGCGTCAGATAGTCGGCGTTCTCACGCACCGACGCGGCGCTCTCTTCGATCCAGGTGCTGACGGTGGCGGCCTGCAATGCAGTGATCCCGATCAAGGTCCGGCTCACGCTCCCCAGCGCAGCGCCGGCGTGTTCACGGGAGCATCCCACAGCTCCACCAGCTCGTCATCGAGCTCGAGCAGCGTCAGCGACGCGCCCGCCATCTCGAGCGAGGTGATGTAGCTGCCCACCAGCGAGCGGACCGGCTCGAGCCCGGCCTCGCGCAACAAGCGCTCGACCTCTCCGTAGAGCAGGTACAACTCGATCTGCGGGGTACCACCCATGCCGTTGACGAACGGCAGCACCCTCGCACCCTCGGCGGGCTCGAGGTCGCTGGCAACGGCCTCCACCATGATCGCGGCGATCTCGGCCGCCGACCCCAGGGCCTCCCGGCGCCGTCCCGGCTCGCCGTGGATCCCGATCCCGACCTCCATCTCCCCCTCGGGGAGATCGAAGATCTCAGAGCCGGCCGCCGGCGGGATGCAGGATGAGAGCGCGATCCCAAACGACCGGGCGCCCTCGTTCACGCGCCGGCAGGTGGCGACGACCGCGGCGAGGTCGTCGCCGCGCTCGGCCGCGGCGCCGGCGAGCTTCTCCACCAGCACCGTGGCGCCCACGCCACGCCTCCCCGCCGTGTAGAGCGAGTCCTGCACCGCAACGTCATCGTCGATGAGGACCGACTCGACGTCGATCCCCTCGTCCTCCGCATCCTCGGCGGCCAGCTTGAAGTTCATCACGTCGCCCGTGTAGTTCTTGACGATGTGGATGACTCCGGCGCCGCCGTCGACCGCCTTGGTCGCGGCCAGCATCTGGTCGGGGACCGGGGATGTGAATACCTCCCCGGGACAGGCGGCGTCGAGCATTCCGGCCCCGACGAAGCCGCCGTGAAGCGGCTCGTGCCCCGAGCCGCCGCCCGAGACCAGCGCCACCTTCCCATCGACCGCGCCATCGGCGCGGACGACGATCTGAGCGTCCGCGTCGTAGCGCAGCAGGTCGCCGTGCGCCGCCGCGAGCCCGACGAGGGACTCCTTGACAACCGCATCCGGCTCGTTGATGAACTTCTTCAGTGACTGTGTCGCTACGGACATTGTCCCTCTCCTCTCAGCTGACCGAGGCCGGCTCACGGGCCCCGTCAGCGGCGCTGTCTGTCAATTCGTCCGGATGGGTTACCGCCTGCTTGATCGGCCGAGACACGATCCTGGGCTTTGCCAGGAAGTCGTAGAGGAATGCGGCGATCGCCGCTCCCACCAGGCCGGGCAGGACATAGACCGGGATGAACTGGCTCCACGTCGTGGCGCCATCGCCCAGGCCGAGCACGACCTCGGGACCGAACGCGCGGGCCGGGTTCAGCGACGCCGCGGTGATCGGGCCGAAGATCATGATGATCGCGACGACGACGCCGCCGATGATCAGCCCCGCGAAGTCGCTCGGCGACCGCTTGTCGACGATGCCGAGGATCGCGAACATGAGGATCCCGGTACCGACCGCCTCCGCGAACATCGCGGAGCCCCAGCTGTAGGTGTCTTCGTTGAACGAGGCGTGCCCGAGGCCGAGATCGATCCCGGTCTGCGAGAACGCGGCCCAGATCCCGAGCGCCCCGAGGGTGCCGCCGACGAGCTGAGCTCCGCAATATGCAGGCACCTCACGCCACGGAAACCGCTTGGTCAGCGCGAGTGCGAACGTTACCGCCGGATTGATGTGGCAGCCCGAGACCTTGCCGATCGCGTACACCAGCGCCGCGATGATGAGGCCGAACGCGAACGAGATGCCGAGCAGGTCGGCCCCCGTGATCGCCGGCTGCGAGTCCCCGGCGAGGACCAGCGCCGCAACGACGGAGCCGGGCCCGACGAGAACGAGAAGGGCGGTGCCGATGACCTCGGCCAGCGCCCGCTGAGGAAGCGAATACTCCTCCATACCTCTCCTCCTTGGATCCCTTCCCGGGATCCGACCAGGATTCGACATTATCGAATCGGGTTCGGGCGGGAACCTAGCACGATTCGCAACTGGATGTCAAGACGCCGGCCGGAGGAGGCTGGGATCCGGTCAGCCGGAGAGGGCCTGCTGGAGGTCCGCGATGAGGTCGTCGGCGGCCTCGATGCCGCAGGAGAGCCGGACTAGATCGGCTGGCACGGCCGCTGCGGAGTCGGCGACGGACTGGTGGGTCATCGCCCCGGGGACCTCGATCAGCGACTCCACCCCGCCCAGCGACTCGGCGAGCGAGAAGAGCTCGGTGCGGGCCGCGATCCCGGCGGCGTCGGGGTGGCGGAACGAGACCATGCCGCCGAACCCGGGCCAGCGAACGTCCTCCGCCCCGGGAGCCGATCGCAGCCACTCGCTCACCGCACGGCCGTTCTCGGTGTGGCGGGCGACCCGCAGGGCCAGCGTGCGGAGGCCGCGGTGGACCAGGAAGCAGTCGAATGGGCCCGGCACCGCCCCGACGGAGTTCTGGACGAAGCGGACGCGCTCGTGGAGCTCCGCCTCCGCCGCGATCACCGCACCGCCCACGACGTCCGAGTGGCCACCGATGTACTTGGTGGTCGAGTGCACGACGGCCGTCGCGCCCAGCTCCAGCGGCCTCTGGACGATGGGCGTGGCGAAGGTGTTGTCGACGACCACGGCGCGGCCCTCGGCGGCGGCCACCACCCCTTCGATGTCCACCTGGTTCAGAAGCGGGTTCGTGGGCGTCTCGACCCAGATCAGCGTCGTCTCGGGACGCACCACGGCGCGCACGGCATCGAGGTCGACCTGGTCGACGAGGTCGTAGGCGAGCCCGAACCGCGCCAGCACCTTGTCGACGAGGCGGTAGGTGCCGCCGTAGAGGTCGAGCGGCAGGATCAGGTGCTCGCCCGCCTCCATCGCGGCGGTGAGGAGCGCGTGGGTCGCCGCCATGCCGCTGGCGAACGCGCTGGCGTGGCCGCCCTCGAGCTCGCCGAGCGCCCGCTCGAGCGCGGTCCGGGTGGGGTTGGCGGAGCGCGCGTAGTCATAGTCCTCGGCGAACTCGCCCGGCCGCGGCTGGACGAACGTGGAGGTCTGGTGGATCGGCGGGATGACCGAGCCGTAGGTGGGGTCCGGATCGAGGCCGGCGTGAACGACGCGGGTGTCGATCCGCGGCTGCCGCCCTTCAGCTGGGTCGCTCACCGGTTGAGAGCCTCGATCAGGTCCAGCGCGGTGAGGATGCCCAGCGGCCGCCCGTCGTCGACGACGATCACCGGCTTGCCCTCGTCACGGAGCATGTGGATCGCATCCGCAACCGGATCGCCCGCGGCCAGCTCGGGCAGCGGAGGGTCGAGGGCCTCGGTGACCGGCTCGCCCAGGATCCCCGGATGCTCCGCCGAGCGCAGCAACAGGCTGCGTTCGCTCACCGTGCCGACGACCGCGCGCTCGTCCTCGCCCGAGACCACGGGAACCTGCGAGACGCCGTGCTCGCGCATCAGCTCGAGCGCGCGCTGGACCACGTCGTGGCTGCCGACCGTGAGCAGCGATACCTCGCCCTTGCTCGCCAGCACGTCGCCCACCGTGGGCGTCCCCTCGTCCGGGAGGTAGCCGTGCTCGCGCATCCAGTGGTCGTTGAAGACCTTCGAGACGTACGGGCGACCGCCATCGGGCAGGACCGTCGCCACCATCGCCTCGGGGTCGTCGAGCTCCCTGGCGACCTGGACGGCGGCGCAGAGCGCGGTGCCGGTGGAGCCGCCGGCGAAGAGGCCCTCGCGGGCGACGAGGCGGCGGGCCATCAGGAACGACTCGGAGTCGGACACCGTGACGTAGCGGTCGATCACGTCGCGGTCGAGGGCGTCGGGCCAGAAGTCCTCGCCGATCCCCTCCACCCGGTAGGGATGCACCGGCCCGCCCGAGTAGATCGAGCCCTCGGGGTCGGCTCCGATCACCTGGAGGCTCGGGGCTCTGCTCCTTGAGGTAGCGCCCGACGCCGGTGATCGTCCCCCCGGTCCCCACAGCGATCACCAGGTGGGTGATGTGGCCCCCGCTCTGCCTCCACAGCTCGGGCCCGGTCGACTCGTAGTGGGCCTGTGGGTTGGCGGCGTTGAAGTACTGGTTCGGCTGGAACGCGCCGCTGATCTCCTCGGTCAGGCGGTCCGCCACCCGGTAGTAGGACTTCGGGTCGTCCGGCTCCACGGCGGTGGGGCAGACGACCACCTCGGCTCCGAACGCCCGCAGGGTGTCGATCTTCTCCCGGCTCATCTTGTCGGGCATCACGGCGATCACCTTGTAGCCGCGCAGGGCCGCTGCCATCGCCAGGCCGAGGCCGGTGTTGCCCGACGTCGGCTCGACGATGGTCCCTCCCGGGCGGAGCTCTCCGGCCCGCTCCGCGGCCTCGATCATCGCCAGGGCCGGGCGGTCCTTGACCGAGCCGCCCGGGTTCATGAACTCGACCTTCGCGACCAGCGGCGTGCGCAGGCCCGGCTCGAGCCGCGAGAGCCGCACGAGTGGCGTCTCGCCGATCAGCTCGAGCACCGACTCGCGGATCTCCGAAGCCGCCTCCTCGCTCACGGATTCAGCTTAGAGGGCGCCGGGCGAGGTCACCACACCCGTGGCACGAGCCTCCAGGTCCTGGTCATGTACTCGCGGTAGGGCTCGCCTAGCTCGCCCAGGAGCGTGCGCTCCTCGCTCAGCAGCCTGATCGTGAAGCCGATCAGCGTCGGGAGGGTCGCGGCGACCAGCGAGAGCCAGTTGCCGAGCATGAGGCCGATCCCGGCCGCGCACAGCACCATGCCCGTGTAGCTGGGGTGGCGCACCAGCGAGTAGGGACCCGACTGGACTACCTGGTGACCCGCCTGGACCACCACCCTGAACTTGAAGAAGCGCCCCAGCGTCCGCACCGACCAGACGCGAAGCGCGAAACCGGAGACGAGCATCGCCGCGCCGGCCGCCACCGGCCACCACCCCGGGCCGCCGATCGTGAGCCCGGTGGCCTCGTATGCGGCCCACACCGCTGCCCCCACTCCGGCCATGACGGTGAGCGTGAGCGCCGTGGTCGTGGCGTCCCGGCTGGCGACGCCACCTGCGCCGGTGCGGCGGATCAGGGCGAGCTCGCCAACGAGCCAGCCGGCCACACCTGCCCAGAAGATCGCTGCCGCCGGCGCCTCGTGGACGACGAGCGGTTTCAAGGCGCGCCTAGTCCTCGTGCCAGGGGGTGAGCACGCGCGGGCCGTTCTCGGTGACCGCGACGGTGAACTCGAAGTGGGCGGCCAGGGAGCCGTCGGAGGAGTACACGGCCCAGTTGTCGCCGCCGACACGGACCTCAGGGCCGCCGGCGTTCACCATCGGCTCGATCGCCAGCACCATGCCGGCCTCCAGCTCGGGGCCCGAGCCAGGCGCACCGAAGTTGGCGATCTGCGGGTCCTCGTGCATGTCGCGGCCGATGCCATGGCCGACGAGCGTGCGGATGATCGAGAGACCCTCCGGTTCGACCGTCGCCTGGATCGCGTGGGAGACGTCGCCCAGGTGGTTGCCGGGGCGCGCGTGCTCGATACCCGCGAAGAGCGAGGCCTTCGTTACGTCGAGGAGCTTCTGCGCGTCCTCGGAGATCGGCCCGACCGGAACCGTCATCGCCGCGTCGGCCACCCAGCCGTCCTTGGTCACCCCCACGTCGAGCGAGATGATGTCGCCGCGGGCCAACTCGTGTGGGCCTGGAATACCGTGCACCACCATCGAGTTCGGCGAGGCGCAGATCGACCCGGGAAACCCGCGGTAGCCCTTGAACGAAGCGGTCGCGCCCTGGGAGGCGATGAAGCGCTCGGCGGCGAGGTCGAGGTCGGCGGTCGTGACGCCCGGGCGGCACTTCGTGCGCAGCATCCGCAGGCAGCGGGCCTGGATCGCGCCGGCCACCGCCATCTGCTCGAGCTGCTCGGGCGTCTTGAGGATGATTCCGCCGCGATACATCGTGCCCACTGAGGGTAACTCCGAGGGCCGAGCCCTCAGAGCTCCTCCTCCATGCGCAACGTCGCGAGGAGCGCCCGAATCCGGTCGGATACCTCGTCCGGCGGGCGGTCGCCGTCTACGCGCTTGAGGATGCCTCGCTCCTCGTAGTACGGGACGAGCGGGGCCTCCGTCTTGGCGTGGTACTCGTCGAGGCGGTGACGGATCACCTCGGGCTTGTCGTCGTCGCGGACCTCGAGCTGGGCGCCACAGACGTCACAGACCCCCTCGTTCTTGGGAGGGTCGGACTCGATGTGGAAGATGTGGCCGTTGGAGCAACTGCGGCGTCCGCCGAGGCGGCGCACGACCTCGTCGTCGGAGACGTCGATCAGGATCGCCACCGAGAGGTCGCGGCCGAGGTCGGCCAGCTTGGTATCGAGGGCCTCGGCTTGGCGCAGGGTCCGCGGGAAGCCGTCGAGGATGAACCCGTCGGCGGCCTCCTTGGCGTCGAGGCGCTCCCCGATCACGTTCACCATCAGCTCGTCGGGCGCGAAGTCGCCCCGGTCCATGTACTCCTTGACCTGGTTGCCCAGCTCGCTGCCCTCGCGAACCGCGGCGCGGAGGATGTCCCCCGTGGCCGAGTAGGGCAGGTGGAAGTCCTCCTGCAGGCGCTCGCCCTGGGTTCCCTTGCCGGAACCGGGCGGGCCGAGCAACACGAGGTTCAGCTCAGACATGGCCGCGGAGCGTAGTGGGTCGCTGCGGCGCGGGCTGTCCTGGATAGCACCCCCAGTGGGGGTGTAGAACAGGACGGCCTACCGGTTATGGCTCGCGCTTGAAGCGGACGATCGCGTCGTCGTCGATGGAGGTGACGTAGGCCGACTTCCCGTCGTCCGTCGTAGTGCATCGACGACCAGCCGCCCGACGGGCCCGACGACTGCACGGCACCTACTTCAGGAAACCCTCGTAGTTGCGCATCATGAGCTGCGCCTCGAGCTGCTTGACCGTGTCGAGGGCCACGCCGACCACGATCAGGATCGAGGTGCCGCCGAAGAAGAAGTTGGCCGACGTCTGGTTGATCAGGATCGTCGGCAACGCCGCGACGGCGCCGAGGTAGAGCGCCCCTGGGAAGGTGAGCCTGGACAGGATCCGGTCCAGGTATTCGGCGGTAGGTCGCCCGGGTCTGACGCCGGGGATGAAGCCCCCGTACTTCTTCAGGTTGTCCGCCTGGTCGACCGGGTTGAAGGTGACGGCGGTGTAGAAGTAGGTGAAGATCACGATGAAGAACACCTCGCCGACCACATAGGCCCACCCGTTGGGGCTGAAGAAGGCGGCGAAGTCGAGCGCGGCCGGGGTGTTGATGAGCTGGCCGATCGTCGGCGGGAAGGCCATGATCGAGGCGGCGAAGATCACGGGGATGACGCCGGCCATGTTCACGCGCAGCGGCAGGTAGGTCGAGCCGCCCGTGGTCATGCGCCGCCCGACCACCCGCTTGGCGTACTGCACCGGGATCCGGCGCTGGCCCTCCTGGACGAAGACGATGCCGACGATCACGGCCAGCGCGACGAACGGCATCATCACGACGAAGACCTGGTCTGGGTTGGTCCACCACGCCGCGATCCCGCTCGGGATCGAGGCGGCGATCGAGGCGAAGATCATCAGCGAGATCCCGTTACCGATCCCGCGCTGGGTGATCAGCTCGCCCAGCCACATGAGCAGCGTGCACCCCGCCGTGAGCGAGATCACGACCAGGAACACGGTGGCGAACGTCGGGTTCGGGCCCAGCGGGTTGGCGCCGCCGGAGAAGGACTCGGACTGGAAGAGCGCGACGTAGCCGGCGGACTGGGCGAACGCGAGCGCGACCGTGAGGTAGCGCGTGTACTGGGTGATCTTCTGCTGGCCGACCTCGCCCTCCTTCTGGAGGCGCTCCAGCGCCGGCACCACCACGGTCAGGAGCTGGAGGATGATCGAGGCCGTGATGTAGGGCATGATCCCCAGCGCGAACAGGCTGAGGCGCGAGAGGCTGCCGCCTGAGAACAGGTTGAGGAAGCCGAGGATGTTGGACCCGGCGAAGTTGTTCTCCAGGCTCTGGACGGTCTCGATGTCGACGCCGGGGGCCGGGATGTAGGCGCCGAGCCGGTAGAGCGCCAGCATCGCCGCCGTGAACAGCAGCTTGCGGCGAATCTCCGGGATCGCGAAGGCGTTGGCGATCGTCTGGAGCAAGGGCTACTCCTCGATCAGTTCTGCGGTGCCGCCGGCCTTCTCGATCTTCTCGCGCGCGGTGGCGCTGAAGCCGTGAGCGCGCACGGTGAGCTTCTTGGAGATCTCGCCCCTGCCCAGGACCTTCACCGGGTGGCGGCGCTTCGCCAGGCCCGCCGCGCGCAGAGTGTCTGGGGTGACCTCGTCGCCCGACTTGAATCGCGCGTCGAGGTCGGAGAGGTTGACCGGCTGCGTGTGGGTCCGGAAGCGCTCGAACGGCATCGAGGTCTTCTTGTTCGGCCCGCGAAGCTTTCGCATCCGCATGTGGATCGGGTTCTGCCCGCCCTCGTATCCGGCCTTGCTCTTCGAGCCGGCACGCGATCCGTAGCCCTTATGACCGCGGCCCGAGGTCTTGCCCAGGCCCGAGCCCTCGCCGCGGCCGACCCGCTTGCGCGCGCTGCGCGAGCCCGGCTTCGGGCGCACGCTGTCGAGCCGGATCTCCTCGGGGTCGAGGCGGGCCATCAGCCCTTCTCCACTTCCACGAGATGATCAACGGTCCGGATCATGCCCTCGAGTTGGGGGCTCTCGGCCATGGTCGAGGTCTTGCCGATCCGGCCGAGCTTCAGCGAGCGCAGGGTGTCGCGCTGGGCCGGGGAAGCGCCGTTGGCGGAGCGGATCTGCTTGAGCTTGACGTCAGGCACTCGGAGCCTCCTCGGCGGGCGGCGGATCGGCCGCTGCATCGCCAGATTCGGGGTCAGACCCCTCGGTGCCAGATGTGGGGTCAGACCCCTTGCTGGCATCCGGCTCAGGCGCCGCGGCAGGCACGGGGTCTGACCCCGCGTCTGCTGCTACGGCCTCGGGCGTAACGGCCTCGCCGTCCCGTCACGGTCTCCTTCGCCCCGTCCTCCTTGACGATGCCGAGCACCTGGTTCACCGAGAGGCCGCGGAGCTTCGCGACCTGCTCGGGCCGGCGCAGGGTCGTCAGGCCGTCCATGGTGGCCTTCACCAGGTTGATCGGGTTCTGGCTCCCGATGCTCTTCGAGAGGACGTCGCGGATGCCGGCAAGCTCCAGAACGGCGCGCACACCGCCGCCCGCGATCACGCCGGTGCCCGGGCTGGCCGGGCGGAGGACGACGTGGCCGGCGCCGAAGCGCCCGATGTTGCGGTGCGGGATCGTCTGCCCGTACTTGGGGATCCGCACGAGGCTCTTGCGCGCGTTCTCGACCGCCTTCTGGATCGCCAGCGGCACCTCGCGGGCCTTGCCGTAGCCGATGCCCACGACGGAGTCCTCGTCGCCCACGGCCACGAGGGCGGTGAACGAGAAGCGCCGGCCGCCCTTGACGACCTTGGCGACACGGTTGATCTCGATCACGCGCTCCTGCAGGTCGAGGCCCTGCGGGCTGACGCTCTCTAGCTCTACGTTCGTTGGCATGGGTCGGTGAAGGTAGCGGGTCGCCCTAAAACCTCAGGCCGCCCTCGCGGGCCCCTTCGGCGAGCGCCTGCACTCGCCCGTGGTAGCGGTAGCCGCCGCGGTCGAACACGCAGGTGTCGACCCCGGCCTCCTTGGCGCGCGAGGCAAGAAGCTCTCCGGCCTTCTTGGCCTGCTCGCGCCGGGCAAGCTTCTTGAGCTCGGGCTCGATCCAGGTGACCGAGGCGACGGTGTGGCCGCGGTCGTCGTCGATGAGCTGGGCGAACACGCCCCGGTTCGATCGGAACACGGACAGACGCGGGCGCTCGGAGGTGCCGCGCACCTTCGCGCGAACCCGGCGCCGCCGGCGCAGTCGCTTCTGGGGCTTGGTCTGGACGCTCATGCTCGCTTGCCCACCTTTCGGCGAACGTGCTCGCCGGCGTAGCGGATGCCCTTGCCCTTGTAGGGCTCGGGCGGGCGGACGCGCCGGATCTGCGCGGCCGTCTCGCCGACGAGCTGCTTGTCGATGCCCCGGATGATGATCTGGGTGGGCTGCGGGACCTCGAACTCGATCCCGTCCGGAGCGGGGACCGAGACCGGGTGCGAGTAGCCCACGCTCAGCTCGAGGGACTTGCCCTGAAGCCGCGCGCGAAAGCCCACGCCCTGGATCTCGAGCTGCTTGGAGAAGCCGTCGGTGACCCCCTCGACCATGTTCGCGATCAGGCTCCGCGTCAACCCGTGGAGCGCACGGTGCGGCTTCCGGTCGGACGGGCGAGTGACATGAAGCTCGCCGTCGTCGACGGCGACCGCCATCTCCTGGTTCAGCTCCTGGCTCAGCTCGCCCTTCGGCCCGTTCACCGACACGCGCCCGGGCGCGACGTCCACGCTCACGCCGTCGGGGATGGGAACCGGCTTCTTACCGATGCGACTCATGCGCTGGACCTGAGGGTTTTCGAGCTACGGCTTCTCATCACACAGACTCACCAGATGAACGCGACGACTTCGCCCCCTACACCCTTCTGCTTCGCCTCGTGGCCGGTCATCACGCCCGACGACGTGGACACGATCGCCGTGCCCATCCCGCCCTGGACGCGCGGGATCTCGTCGCTCGACACGTAGTGGCGGCGCCCGGGGCGCGACACGCGGCGCAGGCCGGAGATCACCGGACGGCGCTCCTGCGTGTACTTCAGGTCCACCTTGATCACCTCGCCGGCGGCGGTGGGCTCGACCTCGAACCCGGTGATGTAGCCCTGCTCGGCGAGGATGCGCGACAGCTCCCGCTTCAGGCGGGAGGCCGGGATCTCAACCGACTCGTGCTGGGCGGCGAGCCCATTGCGCACGCGGGTGAGGTAGTCGGAGACTGGATCGGTTACGACGCTCATGGGGTTACCAGCTGGACTTGGTCAGGCCGGGGATATAGCCGTTGTGCGCCGCCTCACGGAGGCACACCCGGCAGAGCCCGAACTTCCGGTAGTAGGCGCGCGAGCGCCCGCACCGCCGGCAGCGGTTGTGGGCGCGGGTCTTGTACTTGGGCTTTCGGCCCTGCTTGACGATCTTCGATGTCTTCGCCATCTCGGCTTGTTACTCGCTCTCTTCGCTTGAGTCGGTTTCCTTCTCGGAGGCGTCCGGCGCGGCATCCTCGCCGTCGCCGGCCTCCTCGCCCTCCTCGCCCTCCTCGGGCCTGACGGGCTTGGCGTAGGCCTCCGGGTTCTCCGCCTTGAGCTGCTCGAGGGCGGCAGCCTCGGCCTCGGCCCGGAGGCGGGCCTCCTCGTGGCGGCGCTCCTCCTCGGCGGCCGCCTCGGTGTCCTCGGTCCCCGGCCTTCCCTCCTCAGAGAATGGCATGCCGAGGCCGAGGAGCAGCTCGAACGCCTCCTCGTCGGACTTCGCGGTGGTCGCGATGGTGACGTCGAGGCCCCGCACCTCGTCGATCGAGTCGTAGTCGACCTCGGGGAAGATCAGCTGCTCGCGGATGCCCATCGAGTAGTTCCCGCGGCCGTCGAACGAGCGTGGATTGAGGCCTCGGAAGTCGCGGATCCGCGGGATCGCGATCGTGATCAGGCGGTCGAGGAACTCCCACATCCGCGCGCCGCGCAGCGTCACGGCGACGCCCACGGGCATCCCCTCGCGGATCTTGAACGAGGCGATCGACTTCTTCGCGCGGCGCACGTTCGGCGCCTGGCCGGCGATCGTGGCGAGCTGCTCGGTCGCGGCCTCGAGCACGGGAGTCGAGGTCTTGGCCTCGCCCACGCCCATGTTGAGCCCGATCTTGACCAGCCTCGGCACCTCCATCCGGTTGCCGTAGCCGAAGCGCTCGGTGAGCGCGGGCGCGACCTCCGACGCGTAGCGCTCGCGAAGCCGCGGCGGCGGCGCCGCGCGCTGAGACTCTGGGGCTGTTGCGGATTCCATCATCGGCCGGTCCTAGTCAAGCGACTTGCCCGTTCGCTTCGAGTAGCGCTCGCGCTCGCCCGCGTCGGTCGTGCGGACGCCGACGCGCGTCGGCTGGTTGTCGGTGGGGTCGACCAGCATCACGTTGGAGACGTCCACCGGACCCTCCTTCTCGATGATGCCGCCCGCCTCGCCGCCGCGCTGGGTGTCCTTGACCGAGCGCGGGCGCTGGTGACGCTTGACCATGTTCAGGCCCTCGACGAAGACGCGGTGGCGTCCGGGCTCGGTCCGGATCACCTTGCCGGTCTTGCCCTTGTCCTTGCCGGCGGTGATCACGACCTGGTCGTCGCGGCGAATTCGCATCGAGGCCATCCGCTACAGCACCTCCGGTGCGAGCGAGATGATGCGCATGAAGTTCCGGTCGCGAAGCTCGCGGGCGACGGGCCCGAAGATGCGGGTCCCGCGCGGAGCGCCCTGGGGGTCGATGAGCACCGCTGCGTTCTCGTCGAAGGCGATGTAGGTGCCGTCGGGGCGGCCCAGCTGCTTGCGGGTCCGCACGACCACGGCCTCGACCACCTCGCCCTTGCGGATCGCGCCGTTCGGGGTCGCCTGCTTGACGGTCGCCGTGATCACGTCGCCGACGCCGGCATAGCGGCGGTGCGACCCGCCCTTGACGCGGATGCACAGGATCTCGCGGGCGCCCGAGTTGTCGGCGACGCGAAGGCGTGTCTCCTGCTGAACCATGGTTCGCTCCGCCCCCTACCGAGCCTTCTCGACCACTTCGACCAGGCGCCAGCGCTTGGTGCGAGAGAGCGGGCGCGTCTCGACGACGCGCACGGTGTCACCCTCCTGGGCCTGGTTGCCGTCGTCGTGTGCGTGCAGCGTGGAGCTGCGGCGCACGACCTTCTCGTACTGCGGGTGGCGGCGGGCGACGTCTATCCGCACGGTGATCGTCTTGTCGGCCTTCGCCGAGACGACGACGCCCTGGCGGACCTTCTGCGACCCCGGCTTGCGCTCGGCCGGCGGAGTTCCCTGTGCCGGCTCGCCACGGCGCCCGCGGGTGCGCAGCCGGTAGCGGCGGCGGTTGCCCGCGGCCTGCTTGCGCCCCGCCGCGCGCTCGGCCGCGCGCTCCTCGGAGGAGCGCTCGGGCTTCGCCTCGGCGGTGTGCTTGGAGCGCTCGAGCTTCCGGAGCTGCTTTTGGGTGAGGGGCGCCTCGGCTTCGTCTGTATCGCCAGATGTGGGGTCAGACCCCTTGTCGTCCGCGGGTTCGGGCGTCGCCTCGGGTTCGGGGTCTGACCCCGCGTCCGTCTGTTCGGGCGTCGCCTCGGGTTCGGGGTCTGACCCCGCGTCCGTCTGTTCGGGCGCAGCCTCAGCCACCGGGTCTGACCCTGCGCTCGGCTCTTCGGTCTCTTCGACTTCGTTGTTCTCTTCTTCAGCCATCTACTTCAGTTCCTTGCCAATGTCGATCCCGCGCTCGCGGGCGATGGTCTTCAGGCGCGCCAGGTCGCGGCGCGAGCCGCCGAGGGCGGTGGTGTTCTCCAGCTCCCCGGTCGCGTGGCGAAAGCGCAGGCTGAACTGCGCTTCCCGCGCGTCCTTGAGCGCCTGGACCAGGTCCTGGTCGGACAGTGCGTGCACGTCGGATGCCTTCATCCGCTCCGCTCCTCGCGCCGTACGACCTTGGTCTTGATCGGAAGCTTGTGGCCGGCCAGGGTCATGGCCTCGCGGGCGAGGGCGTCGTCGACCCCGGCCAGCTCGAACATCACCCGGCCCGGCTTCACCACGGCGACCCAGCCCTCAGGGTTGCCCTTGCCGGAGCCCATGCGCGTCTCGGCCGGCTTCTTCGTGTACGGCTTGTCGGGGAAGATGTTGATCCAGACCTTCCCGCCGCGCTTGATCTTGCGGGTCATCGCAACTCGCGCGGCCTCGATCTGCCGGTTGGTCACCCAGCCGCGCTCGAGCGCCTTCAGGCCGTACTCCCCGAACGAGACCTGGCTGCCGCCCTTCGTGTTGCCGCGGCGACGACCGCGCATCTGCTTGCGGTACTTGACCCGCTTCGGCATCAGCATCAGGCGTCACCCTTTCCTGCGGACGAGGGGTCAGACCCCTCGCCGGCGGGGGGCTCAGGAGTTCCGTCGGGTTGGGGATCTGACCCCGCCGGTGCAGGCTTGGCCGGCGCCTGCTGGGGCCGGCTTCGGTGCCTCGGCCGGCTTCTGCGGGGGCCGGCCTCCGCCGGGCCCGCGGCCTCTGCCCGGGCCATCGCCGCCGGGGCGACGGCGCCCCGGGCGCGGGCCGACCGCGTCCTCGTCCTCGTCCTGGGCGGTGCGGAAGCCCTCGGGCATCACCTCGCCGTTGTTGATCCAGCACTTGACGCCGATCCGTCCGGTGGTGGTCCGCGCCTCGGTGAAGCCGTAGTCGATGTCCGCCCGCAGCGTGTGCAGCGGCACGCGCCCGTCCGAGTAGCCCTCGGTACGCGCCATCTCGGCACCGCCCAGACGGCCCGACACCTGCACCTTCACGCCCTTCGCGCCGGAGCGCATGGCGGAGGTGAGGGCGCGCTTCATCGCCCGGCGGAAGGCCACGCGGTTCTGAAGCTGCTCGGCGATCGACTGCGCGACCAGCTTGGCGTCCAGCTCGGGGCGCTTGATCTCCTTGATGTTCACCTTCACGGGCTTGCCGGTGATCCGGTGCAGGTCGCGGCGAAGCGCGTCGACCTCCGAGCCCGACTTGCCGATCACGATCCCGGGACGGGCGGTGTGGATGTCCACCTCGATCTCGCCCCGCTGCTTGGTGATCTTGATGTCCGAGAGCCCCGCGTGGGCGAGCTTGGTCTCGATGTGGTCCCGGATCGCCAGGTCCTCGAGCAGGTAGTCGGCGAACTCGCGCTTGTTGAACCAGGTCGACTTCCAGTCGTGGATGTAGCCGACTCGGAAGCCCTCGGGGTGGATCTTCTGTCCCATCAGTTCCTCTCGGCTAGTCCTCGATTGGCGTCAGCACGACGCTCATGTGGCAGGTCTTCTTCTCGATCCGCGTGGCGCGGCCCCTGGCGCGGGCGCGCCAGCGCTTCAGCGTCGGGCCCTCGTCGACCCGGATCTCGGCGATGCGCAGGTCCTCGGCGACCAGCTCGTGGTTGTTCTCGGCGTTCGCGGCCGCCGAGGCGACCAGCTTCGCGAGGTCGCGCGCGGCGCCCCGGGAGGAGAACTCCAGCAGGGTCTGCGCCTCCGGGACGTCCAGCCCCCGGATCTGGTCGGCGACCAGGCGCGCCTTGCGGGGCGCGACGCGCACGAAGCGCGCCGTGGCGCGCACCGCGGGCGCCTGGGGGTCGGTCTGAGTCTCGGTCGCGGCCATCACTCGGCCCTGCTCCCGGCGCCGGAGTGCGAACGGAAGGTCCGCGTCGGCGCGAACTCGCCCAGCTTGTGGCCCACCATCGACTCGGAGACGAACACGGGCACGTGCTTGCGGCCGTCGTGGACGGCGATGGTGTGCCCCACCATCTCGGGGAAGACGGTCGAGGAACGCGACCAGGTCTTGATCATCTGCTTGTCGCCGGACTCGTTCATCTGGGTGATGCGCTTCATCAGGCGCTCCTCGGCGAACGGGCCCTTCTTGGTCGAGCGTCCCATTAGCGGTTGCCTCCCTTGCGCTTGCCGCGCCTGCGGCCGCGGACGATCATCGCGTTCGAGCGCTTGCCCTTCTTGCGTGTGCGGTACCCCAGCGTCGGCTTGCCCCACGGGGTGCGGGGGTGCCCGCCCGGGGTCTTGTGGGCCTCGCCGCCGCCGTGGGGGTGGTCGACGGGGTTCATCGCGACGCCGCGCGTCTGCGGGCGCACGCCCTTGTGGCGCTTGCGCCCGGCCTTGCCGATCGTGACGTTCTGGTGCTCGGCGTTGGAGAGGGTGCCCACGGTGGCGCGGCAGTCGCCGCGGACCAGGCGCATCTCCGAGGAGGGCAGGCGAAGCGTCACCATCGGCCCCTCCTTCGCCGCGACCTGGATCGCGGAGCCGGCGGCGCGGCCCATCCGCCCGCCCTGGCCGGGGGTCATCTCGACGTTGTGGACGATCGTGCCGGTCGGGATCGAGCGCAGCGGCAGCGCGTTGCCAGGCCGGATGTCGGCGCGCTCGCCCGACTCGACCACGTCGCCAGGCTCGAGGCCCTGCGGGGCGAGGATGTAGCTCTTGGCGCCGTCGGCGTAGTTGAGGAGCGCGATGTAGGTCGTGCGGTTCGGGTCGTACTCGATCGTCGCCACCTTCGCGGGCACGCCGTCCTTGAGGCGCTTGAAGTCGATCTGGCGGTAGCGGCGCTTGGCCCCGCCGCCGCGATGGCGTGAGGTGACGCGGCCGTGGGCGTTGCGCCCGCCGCTCTTCGACTTGCCCTTGGTGAGCTTCTTGTTCGGCTCGTCGGTCGTCAGCTCCTCGCGAAGCTGATAGGTCGCGAACCGGCGCCCCGGGCTGGTCGGCTTTGTCTTGCGAACGGCCATCAGCGACTCTCACTCCGCCACCGCCGCGCCCTCGAACAGCTCGATCCGGTCGCCCGGGGCCAGCTGCACGATCGCCTTCTTCCAGCTTCGCGTGTGGCCGCTGTACATGCCGCGGCGCTTCGGCTTCGAACGCACCTTCAGGGTGCGGACGCCGACCACCGTGACGCCGAAGATCTCCTCGACCGCCCTCGCTACCTGCGTCTTCTGGGCCCGGTCGTCGATCCGGAACGTGTACTTGCCGTCCGCCATGAGCGCGTAGCTCTTCTCGGAGACGACCGGCTCGATGATCACCTGACGGGGGTCCATCAGCTCTCATCCGCCTTCCGGTGCACCTCGGCCGCGCGGGCCTCGAGCACCTCGAGCGCCGCCTGCGAGGCGACGAGCGAGCCCGCGGCGAGGATGTCGGCGACGCCGATGCGCGCTCGCCTCGCAGTACCTCGACGCCGGGGATGTTGCGAAAGCTCTTGACCAGCGCCTTCTCCTCCGGGCCCACGACGATCGTGGTCGGCCCCTTGGCGTCCCACTTGGCGAGCGCCGCCGCCGCCGTCTTCGTGGACGGCTCGGAATAGGCGCCGGCGTCGATCACGGCGATGCTGCCGCGGGCGGCGTGCACCGACAGCGCCGAGCGCAGCGCGCGCCTGCGCGCCTTGCGGTTGACCTTGAAGGCGTACCCGCGGGGGGTCGGGCCGAAGGCGACGCCGCCGCCTCGGCGGTGCGGCACGCTGAGCGCGCCGGCGCGGGCGCGGCCGGTGCCCTTCTGGCGCCATGCCTTCGCGCCCGTCATCGCGACCTCGCCGCGTCCAAGGGTCGAGGCGGTGCCGCGACGGCGCGCGGCCAGGTCGGCGCGCGCCGCCTCGTGAACGAGCGACTCGTGGAACTCCTCGCCGAACACGGCGCCTGGGAGGTCGGCCTTGGTGGTCTTGCCCAGCACGGGGGCCTTCGGATCAGCCATCCGTCCGGACCTCCACGGTGCCGCCCTTGGGCCCGGGAACGGCGCCCCGGACCAGCAGCAGGTTGTTCGCGGCGTCGACCTCGACCACCTCGAGGCGGCGCTGGGTGGCCCGCTTGCCGCCCATCCGGCCCGGCATCTTCATGCCCTTCCAGACGCGGGCGGGGTCGGCGCTCGCGCCAATCGAGCCCGGCGCCCGGACGTTGTGGGAGCCGTGCGAGACGGGGCCACGCGAGTGGCCGTGGCGGCGGATGGTCCCCTGAAAGCCCTTGCCGACGCCGGTGCCGGCGACCTTCACCCGTTGGCCCGGCTCGAACTCGGCGACGGTCACCTGGTCGCCGACCTGGTGCTCGCCCGCCTCGTCGCGGAACTCCACCAGGGTCCGCGACGGCGGCGCCCCGGCCTTCGCCAGGTGCCCCAGCTCCGCCTTGGTCAGCTTGCGCTCGGCGACCTCGTCGAAGGCGAGCTGCAGCGCCTCGTACCCGTCGCGGTCGGGAACGCGCAGGGCGGTGACGGTGCAGGGGCCGGCCTCGATCACGGTGACGGGCACGCGGGTGCCGTCCTCCTGGAAGACCTGGGTCATCCCGACCTTCTTGCCGATGATCGCTGCCATGCCGCCACTCACTAGGTCTTGATCTCGATGTCCACGCCGGCGGGGAGCGCATCCAGGCGCTGGAGTGAATCGACCGTCTTCGGGGTCGGCTGGAGGATGTCGATCAGCCGCTTGTGGGTGCGAATCTCGAAGTGCTCGCGCGAATCCTTGTCCTTGAACGGGGAGCGGATCACGCAGTAGACGTTCTTCTCCGTGGGCAGGGGAACCGGGCCCGACACGGTCGCGCCGGTGCGGGTCGCCGTCTCGACGATCTCGCGCGCGGCGCGATCGATCGCGTCGTGGTCATACGCCTTGAGGCGGATCCTGATCCTGGTTGCGGCCAGTGAGGCCATCTACTCGCTTCTCTTCTCTTTCGTTCTTCTTGCGCAGCCAGGGCGCGGCCCTCTCGGGGAGGGCTGCGCCCTGGGTCGTATCCAACACTCGGAAAAAAGGGCCGGTCCCTGTGGACCGGCCCGTACTGGCCTTTACTCGATGACTTCGGTCACTACCCCCGACCCGACCGTGCGGCCGCCCTCGCGGATGGCGAACCGAAGGCCCGGGTCCATGGCGATCGGCTGGATCAGCTCGATCGTCATCTCGACGTTGTCTCCCGGCATCACCATCTCCGTCCCCTCGGGGAGGTTCGACACCCCGGTGACGTCGGTGGTCCGGAAGTAGAACTGAGGCCGGTAGCCACTGAAGAACGGCGTGTGGCGGCCGCCCTCCTCCTTCTTCAGGCAGTAGACCTCGGACTTGAACTTGGTGTGCGGCGTGATCGAGCCGGGCTTGCACAGCACCTGGCCGCGCTCGATGTCCTCCCGCTTGGTGCCTCGAAGCAGGCAGCCGACGTTGTCGCCGGCGAGCCCCTCGTCGAGGATCTTGCGGAACATCTCGACGCCGGTCACGACCGTCTTCGTGGTGTCCTTGATGCCCACGATCTCGACGTCGTCGCCCGTGTTTACCTGGCCCTGCTCGATGCGGCCGGTGGCGACGGTGCCGCGGCCGGTGATCGAGAAGATGTCCTCGATCGGCATCAGGAAGGGCTTGTCGAGCTCGCGCTCGGGCTCTGGGATGTACGAGTCGAGGGCGTCGGCGAGCTCGATGATCGCGCTCTTCGCGTCCTCGTCGCCCTCCAGCGCCTTCAGCGCCGAGCCCTTGATGATCGGCACCTCGTCGCCCGGGAAGTCGTACTCCTTGAGCAGGTCCTTGACCTCCTCCTCGACCAGCTCGACGAGCTCCTCGTCGTCGACCATGTCGGTCTTGTTGAGGAAGACGACCACGTAGGGCACGTTCACCTGCCGCGCGAGCAGGATGTGCTCCCGCGTCTGCGGCATCGGGCCGTCCACCGCCGAGACCACGAGGATCGCTCCGTCCATCTGCGCCGCGCCGGTGATCATGTTCTTCACGTAGTCGGCGTGGCCGGGGCAGTCGACGTGCGCGTAGTGGCGGTTGTCGGTCTGGTACTCGACGTGCGAGGTGGCGATCGTGATCCCGCGCTCCTTCTCCTCGGGAGCGTTGTCGATCTCGTCGAACGTCTTCTCCTCGGCACCGCCCTTCTCGGCGAGCACCTTCGTGATCGCCGCTGTCAGCGTCGTCTTGCCGTGGTCGATGTGACCGATGGTGCCGACGTTGACGTGCGGCTTATCGCGCTCGAACTTCTCCTTGGACATCTCGCTCCTTTATTTCTCCGTCTGAAGTCTGGTCTACGTTCTTTGCAGGTCGTTCAGGCGCTCACGCTGGTGCGTGCTCGCTTGCGGCGTTCCGCGGGCGAACCCGTGGAATATAGGCAATAAGCGGCCGATTCCTCATGCGCCCGCCCCAACCGGCTCTCCGGCGCCCTGCTCCACGATCTGCTCGGCGATGTTCCGGGGCACTTCCTCGTAGCGCTCGAACTGCATCGTGAAGCTGGCCCGGCCCTGGGTGGACGAGCGGACGTCGGTGGCGTAGCCGAACATCTCGCCCAGCGGGACGAAGGCCTGGACCGCCAGCGCGTTGCCGCGCGGCTCCTGGCCCTGGACCTTGCCGCGGCGCCGCGAGAGGTCGCCGATGACGTCCCCGAGGAACTCCTCGGGGGTCACGACCTCGACCGCCATCACGGGCTCGAGCAGCACCGGCTTGGCGCGCCGGGCGGCCTCCTGTACGGCCATCGAGCCGGCGATCTTGAAAGCCATCTCGGAGGAGTCGACGTCGTGGTAGGAGCCGTCGATCAGCTCGACGCGGGTGTCGACCATCGGGTAGCCGGCCTTGACGCCGGACCCGAGCGCCTCCTCGATCCCCTGCTCGACGGCGGGGATGAACTCGGTGGGGATCGCGCCGCCCTTGATCTTGTTGACGAAGTCGAACCCCTCCGCGGGCGCCGGCTCGAGGTTGATCACGACGTGGCCGAACTGGCCGCGGCCGCCGGTCTGGCGGACGAAGCGCCCCACGACCTTCTCGACGCGCTCCTTGATCGTCTCGCGATAGGCGACCTGGGGGCGGCCGACGTTGGCGTCGACGTTGAACTCGCGCAGGAGGCGATCGACGATCACCTCGAGGTGAAGCTCGCCCATGCCGTGGATCAGGGTCTGGCCGGTCTCCTCGTCGGACTGGATGCGGAAGGTCGGGTCCTCCTCGCCGAGGCGGGCGAGCGAGGCGGAGAGCTTCTCCTGATCGGCCTTGGTCTTCGGCTCGATCGCCACCGCGATCACGGGCTCGGGGAACTCGATCGTCTCCAGCAGGACGGGAGCGTCCGGCGCGCACAGCGTGTCCCCGGTCGAGGTCTGCTTGAGCCCGACCCCGGCCACGATGTCGCCGGCGAAGGCCTCCTCGATCTCCTCGCGGTGGTTCGCGTGCATCATCAGCAGGCGGCCGATGCGCTCGGTCTTGCCGGTCGTCGCGTTCAGCACGCGGCCGCCGGCCTGGACCTTTCCGGAGTAGACGCGAAAGTAGGTGAGCTTGCCGACATAGGGGTCGGTCATGACCTTGAAGGCCAGCGCCGCGAAGGGCGCGTCATCGTCGGCCGGGCGCTCGACCTCCTTGCCGCCCTCGTCCCCGGCGCCCTTGCCGGAGACCTCGACGCCCGTGACGGCCGGTACCTCGAGCGGCGAGGGCAGAAGCTCGACGATGGCGTCGAGGAGGGGCTGCACGCCCTTGTTCTTGAAGGCGGAGCCGCACAGGACCGGAGTGACCTTGAGGTCGAGGGTGGCGCGGTGAAGCGACTTGGCGATCCGCTCGTGGGGGATCTCCTGGTCGTCGAGGTATGCCTCCATCAGCTCGTCGTCGTAGTCGGCGCAGGCCTCGATCAGGTGGGTGCGCGCGTCGTGGGCCGCCTCCTCGAGCTCGGCGGGGATGTCGATGTACTCGTACTCGACGCCGAGCTCGTCCTTCCAGACGAGGGCCTTGTTCTCGATCAGGTCGACGATGCCCTGGAAGTTGTCCTCGGCCCCGATCGGGAGCTGGATCGGCAGCGGGTGGGCGCCGAGTCGTTCGATCATCGTCTTCACGCCCTTGTCGAAGTCGGCACCGACGCGATCCATCTTGTTGATGAAGGCGATGCGCGGCACGCGGTACTTGTCGGCCTGCCGCCAGACGGTCTCGGACTGCGGCTCGACGCCTGCGACGGAGTCGAAGACGGCGATGGCACCGTCGAGCACCCGCAGCGAGCGCTCGACCTCGACCGTGAAGTCCACGTGGCCGGGCGTATCGATGATGTTGATGCGGTGGTCCTTCCACTCGCACGCAGTCGCGGCGGAGGTGATCGTGATGCCCCGCTCCTGCTCCTGCTCCATCCAGTCCATCACGGCGGCGCCCTCGTGGACCTCGCCCATCTTGTGGGTGCGTCCGGTGTAGTAGAGGATGCGCTCGGTCGTCGTCGTCTTACCGGCGTCGATGTGAGCCATGATCCCGATGTTCCGGGTGCGTTCGAGTGGGAATGTGCGTGGCATCTGCTTTTGGAGTCGTGTCGCTGCGTCGTCTTGGAGGTAACCCGCGCGCCGGTCGTGGACGGTGGACGCGGGGCTCCGATCCGGTATCAGCGCACAAAAAAGGCCCGCAACGGGCCCGAGCGCTACCGCTGAACCAGCCCGACGACGCTTATATTGTGCGGCTCTCCATGGAAAGGACTCCCACGCGCAACCCAGGCGCAACCCAGGCACGAGTGACGCGTGATGATAGCAAAGGGTCGTGGGTCCTCCCGGGGGCGGAATGCGCTTGAGGAAGCCACGTGACGGGGGCAGATCGGGCGCCACGGAGCCACCCCCTAAGAGTGATGAGGACCGCCCGCGGCGACGCTCCGACACGCCCGGCGGGGGGCGCCGGCCACGCGAGCCGGGGCGCGATCGCCAGCTCGAGCGCAAGGCCGGGAGCGCCGGCGGGCCGATCCTGGCCGGACTCGCCGAGGTGGCCGCGATCGGCCGCGAGATGCTGGCCATCCCTGCGTCGATGGCGCTGGGGCTGGCCGAGCGCCTGGGGCTCGCGATCCTGGCGGTGCTGCGCTTCCTGCGCCCGATCGCGCTCGCGGCGCTGGCGCTGGCCCGGCGCGGGATCGGCTTCGCCGCCCGCGAGCTCACGCCCGCCCGCGCGATCGGCGCCGTGGCCCTGGCCGCCTGCGTCCTCCTGGCCGCCTCCCAGTTCCTCGACTACCGCGAGGTCCGGGCGGGCGTCCCGGCCTACGCCGAGGTCGAGCAGGTCGCCCCGCCGCCCCAGGTGTCCGGGACGACGCGCACCGCCGGCTCGGCGCACCTATACGTGCTGCTGGCGGTGGCGATCGGCGCCGCGGCGCTGGTGATCCTGTCGATGCTGGGCCGCTGGCGGCTGGCGCGCCTGCTGTTCCCGCTGGGCCTCCTGGCGCTCGCCATCGCCGTCTTCATCGACGCCCCGGCCGGGCTGGACGAAGGGGCGACCGCGATCCAGTTCGTGGGCGCTGAAGCACGCCTGCTTGGTGCATTCTGGGTCGAGGTGACCGCTGCCGCGGTGATCGCGATCTGTGGGCCGCTGCTGGCCTTGGCCCTGCGGCCGCAGCGCGCCGCCCGGAGGCGGGAGGCGGGCGCCAAGCGGCCCCGGCGCCGGCTTGCGTTCGGCCGTTCCGGCATGTCGGGCGGCGAAGCCACCGCAGGTGGCTCGTGAGCGCCCCGGAGCCCAGCGCGGTGTTCCCGCTCGAGCGGCTGCTCCCGTACGCGATCGTGGCCTCGGCCGGGGTGCTGTTCGCATCGAACCTGATGACCACGTTCGAGTTCGTCCCGCCCGGCGGCGAGGCGCTCGCGGATCAGTCCGCGGTGGACATCCACTCCTATTCGCCGGCGGTGCTGGCGGTCTTCGCGGTCGGCGCGATGTTCGCGGCCATAGCCACCGGCTCGAAGCCCGCCGCGACGGCGGTCGCCGCATGCGGCGTCATCGCCCTCCTCCTCTTCCTGCTCGTCGTCCTCCCCGACGCGAACCAGATCGGCGTGCTCGACGACCCCCGCCAGTCCTTCTTCGAGGCCGAGGCGATCCCCCAGACGGGCTTCTGGCTCGAGCTGATCGGCGCGCTGGGCCTCGCCCTCTCAGGCGCGGCCCTCGCGACCCTCACCTCGGAGCAGATCGCCTCCCTGCGCCCCGGCCGCGGGCGCGAGCCGAAGCGCAACCCCGACCGCGAGCAACCCGGCCCCCCGCGAGGCACGGCCATGATCGAGCAGGCGGAGGGCTTTGGCGACGAGGTCCACAAGCCCACGGCAACGGAAGCCAAGAGCGAGTCGGGCTAGCAGCACAGCGGCTGTCCTGTCCTACTGTTGTCCTGCGACAGCCATCCAGGACAGCTGCCTGTCGGCAGGGCCCGCCTACCAGCGGTAGTGCGCGAAGGCCTTGTTGGCCTGGGCCATGCGGTAGATGTCGTCCTTGCGCTTCCAGGCAGAGCCCTGCTGCTGGGTCGCGTCCATGATCTCGTTCGCCAGGCGTTGGGACATGGACTTCTCGCGGCGGGCACGTGCGAACTGCACGAGCCAGCGGACGGCGAGGGTGCGAGCCCGGCGTGGGATCACCTCGACGGGCACCTGGTAGGTCGCGCCGCCGACGCGGCGGGAGCGCACCTCGAGGACGGGGGTCAGCTCCTTGATCGCCTCGTCGAGCACCTCGACCGGCGGGCGGCTGGTGCGCTCGCCGACGATCGCGAGCGCGTCGTAGACGATCTCCTCGGCGAGCGACTTCTTGCCGCCCAGCATGACCTTGTTGATCACCTGCTGGACCAGGCGGCTGCGGTGCTGGGCGTCCGGCTCGACGGGACGGATCGCTGCTCGGGCGCGACGCGGCATCGGCTACTTCTTCACGCCGTACAGGGAACGGCCCTGCTTGCGGTCGGAGACGCCGGCGGCGTCGAGCGTGCCGCGGACGACCTTGTAGCGGACGCCCGGCAGGTCCTTGACGCGGCCGCCGCGGACGAGGACGACGGAGTGCTCCTGGAGGTTGTGGCCCTCGCCCGGGATGTAGGAGGTGACCTCCATCCCGTTCGTGAGGCGAACACGGGCGATCTTTCGGAGCGCCGAGTTCGGCTTCTTCGGCGTGACGGTGGCGACGCGCGTGCAGACGCCTCGGCGCTGCGGAGCGGCGACGCGGGCCTTGCGACCCTGGCCCGACTTGAGGCCCGGGGTCGTGACCTTCTTCTTCTGGGGCTTTCGCCCCTTTCTCACAAGCTGATTGGTGCTCGGCACAGCGCGGGATAGTAGCGGGCACCGGTAGCTAGGCTGCGGCCGTGCCCGACGATAAGCCGATACTCGCCCTCGACGTCGACGGGACGATCAGCCTGTTCGGCTTCGAGGGGGCGCTCGACCAGCTCCCGGGGCGCTTTCACCTCATCGACGGGGTCGCACACTGCATCCCGGACGAGGCGGGCCCGCGCATCCGGCGCCTGGGCGAGACGTTCGAGCTGATCTGGGCCACCGGATGGGAGGAGCGCGCGAACGACCGCCTGCCCCTGATACTCGGGCTCGAGCACGAGTTGCCCGCGCTCACGTTCGGCGGGCGTGCCCAGTTCGGCACGGCTCACTGGAAGCTCGACGCCCTCGCGGAGTACGCCGGCGACCGGCCGCTGGCCTGGGTCGACGACTCCCTCGACGCGAGCTGCCACACCTGGGCCGCCAAGCGCGAGGCGCCCACCCTGCTGGTCCCGTGCGAGCCCGACGTGGGCATCACCGACGCCCACGTCGAGGCGATGCTCGCCTGGGCCGAGAACGGGTTCGAGCGCTAGCGGCTCACCGGGTTACACTGGTCGTGCAGTGGAGGGATTCCTGCCCATCTTCTTCCTGGGCGTCGTGCTCAAGATTCCGGTGGCGCTCCTGCTCTACCTCGTCTGGTGGGCGTTCCGCCAGCAGCCGGCGCCCGAGGAGGCCCCTGGGGGCAGCGCCGACGACCACGAGTTCCGCCGCTGGGGTCGAGAGCCCCGCAACCCGCGCGGGCCCCGCCGCGGGCCGCACGCGCCGGATGCCCGGCCCGTGCCGGACTGCCCTCCGGGCGGGCGCATCCACGTGGCCAAGCCGCCCGCCCCCATCAGGGCCGGCAGCCACGGCCGCGGCGCCGCCGAGCGCGCGTAGCGAAACCCGCCCAGGGCTCGCAGCGCAAGCGGTCGTCCGCCGGCCGGGTTGGGCTGGGTAGGGAGGCGGAGTTGGCGGTCCCAGCCATCGATTGAGCGATTTAGGGGGCTATAGCACCCAAAATCGCTCAACGGACGACCGAATCGGCCGATAGCACGCCCCCCGCCGAAGCGGCGAGGGCGCCTGAGCCCTAGTTCGACTCGGCAGCCGAGCTCTCGCCCGACTCGATCTCCTGGGCGAGCTCCTCGAGCTCGTCGGCGAACGAGGGGCCGAAGCCCTCGAGGTCGGCCGAATCGCCCTCGCCGTCGCCGCCCAGGCCCAGCTCGGCCGCCAGCTCCTCCTCGTCGAGGATGTCCTCCTCGGGGCGCTCGGCCGGCTCCACGGGCTCGATCTCGAGCGAGCGGTAGTGGCGCAGGCCCGTGGCGGCGGGAATCAGCTTGCCGATGATCACGTTCTCCTTCAGGCCCACGAGCTTGTCCCGCTTGCCCTCGAGCGCCGCGTCGGTCAGGACCTTCGTGGTCTCCTGGAAGGAGGCCGCCGAGAGGAACGACTCCGTCGCGAGCGACGCCTTCGTGATCCCCAGCAGGACCTCGGAGGCCTTGGCGGGCGTGCCACCGTCCTCCTTGACCTTGCGGTTCAGCTCCTTGAGCTTGTAGCGGTCCTCGAGCTGGCCGGGCAGGAGCGACGTCGAGCCCTTCGAGTCGATCTGGACCTTGCGCATCATCTGGCGCACGATCAGCTCGATGTGCTTGTCGTTGATGTCCACGCCCTGCGCCTTGTAGACCCGCTGGACCTCGGAGACGAGGTAGCGCTCGGTCGCGTCGCGGCCGCGCACCTCGAGTGACTCCTTGGGATCCAGCGAGCCCTCGTTGAGCTGTTGTCCCTCCTCGATCCGCTCGCCGTGGCTGACCATCAGCACCGAGCGCGGCGGGAACGTGTACTTGTGGTCCTCGCCCTTGGCGTCGGTGATGATCAAGGTCGTGCCCTTGTCGCCCTCCTCGATCGAGACCTTGCCGGCGACGGCGGCGATCTGCGCCAGCCCCTTCGGCTTGCGCGCCTCGAACAGCTCGACCACGCGGGGCAGGCCCTGCGTGATGTCCATCCCGGCGACGCCGCCGGTGTGGAAGGTGCGCATCGTCAGCTGCGTGCCGGGCTCGCCGATCGACTGCGCCGCGATGATCCCCACCGCGTCGCCGGTCTCGACGATCGCCCCAGTCGCCAGCGCCACGCCGTAGCAGGCGCGGCAAACGCCGGTCTCGGCCTCGCACTTGAGCGTCGAGCGGACGGGGACCGCCACCTCCTCGTCGCCGAACGCCTCGGCGCTCTTCTCGAGGTCGGGGAGGTCGATCTCCTGGCCCTTCTTGAGCAGCTCCCGGCCGCGCTTGGTCGCGAACTTCTTCGCTGCGATTCGCCCGACCAGGTTGAGGTTCAGCTCGCCCTCGTCGTTGCGGAGGGGCATCTCGCCGAACGCCTTGGTCTTGCAGTCCTCCAACCGCACGATCACGTCCTGGGCGACGTCGACGAGCCGGCGCGTGAGGTAGCCGGAGTCGGCCGTCCGCAGCGCGGTGTCGGCGAGGCCCTTTCGCGCACCGTGCGTCGAGATGAAGTACTCGAGCACCGACAGGCCCTCCATGAAGTTGGCCTTGATCGGCCGCTCGATGATCTCGCCCTTCGGGTTGGCCATCAGGCCGCGCATCCCGGCGAGCTGGCGGATCTGCTTGAACGATCCGCGGGCGCCGGAGTCGGCCATCATGTAGATCGGGTTCAGCTGGTCGAGGTTGTCCTGCATCGCTTTCGCGACCTCGTCCGTGGCCTCGTTCCAGAGGTTCGTGACGGCGTCCTTGCGCTCCTCGGCCGTGATGTAGCCCTCGTCGTACTGGTCGTGGATCTTCTTGGCCTCGTCCTCGTAGCCGTCGAGGATCTCCTCCTTGTCCGGAGGCGAGATCACGTCGTTCTTCGAGATCGTGATCCCGGCCTGGGAGGCGAAGTGGAACCCGAGGTCCTTGAACGCGTCCAGGACCAGGGCGACCGCGGGGGCGCCGTAGGCCTCGACGAGGTCGGAGACGATCTCGTTGATGTCCCGCTTCTTCAGCGAGCGGTTGACGAACTCGTACTTCTCGGGGTCGTACTCGTCCTCGAGCGCATCGGCCAGCGACCGCTCGACGCGGTCGTTGAAGATGATCCGCCCGACCGTGGTCAGGAAGTGCTCGTGGCCCGGGCGCCGGTACTCGGCGTTGTCGTGCAGCTCCACCAGCCCGTTCTCGTAGGCCAGCTCGGCCTCCTGGGCCGTGCGAAACACACGCGGGCGGTTGGAGCCCTTGGCGCCCTTTTCCCGGAGCTTCTCGTCGATCTCCTGGAGCTCCTCGTGGTCCTTGCCGTAGGTCAGGTAGTAGATGCCGAGCACCATGTCCTGGGTGGGCGTCGCCAGCGGCGCGCCGTGCGCGGGGCTCAGGATGTTGTTCGAGGACAGCATCAGGATCCGCGCCTCGGCCTGTGCCTCGGCCGAGAGCGGCACGTGCACGGCCATCTGGTCGCCGTCGAAGTCGGCGTTGAACGCGTGGCAGACCAGCGGGTGGATCTGGATCGCCTTGCCCTCGACGAGCACCGGCTCGAACGCCTGGATGCCCAGGCGGTGGAGCGTCGGCGCGCGGTTCAGCAGCACCGGGTGCTCGTGGATGACCTCCTCGAGGACGTCCCAGACCTCCGGGATCATCGAGTCGACCATCTTCTTGGCCGCCTTGATGTTCTGGACGGCCTTGCGCTCGACGAGGCGGGCCATGATGAACGGCTTGAACAGCTCGAGCGCCATCAGCTTCGGCAGCCCGCACTGGTGCAGCTTGAGCGACGGGCCCGAGACGATCACCGATCGCCCGGAGTAGTCGACGCGCTTGCCCAGCAGGTTCTGGCGGAAGCGGCCCTGCTTGCCCTTGAGCATGTCGGAGAGCGACTTCAGCGCCCGGTTGCCGGGGCCCGTGACGGGGCGCCCGCGCCGGCCGTTGTCGAACAGCGCGTCGACGGCCTCCTGGAGCATCCGCTTCTCGTTGTTGACGATGATCTCCGGGGCGCCCAGGTCCAGCAGGCGCTTGAGCCGGTTGTTGCGGTTGATGACGCGCCGGTAGAGGTCGTTCAAGTCCGACGTCGCGAACCGGCCGCCGTCGAGCTGCACCATCGGGCGCAGCTCCGGCGGGATCACCGGCACGCAGTCGAGCACCATCCACTCGGGCTTGTTGGCCGAGTTCAGGAACGAGGAGGCCACCTTGAGGCGCTTCACCGCGCGCGACTGCTTCTGGCCCTTCGAGGTGTTGATCATCTGCTCGAGCTCCTCGCACTCGGCCTCCAGGTCGACCTGGTCCAGCAGGTCGCGGATCGACTCCGCGCCCATGCCGCCGCGGAAGTACTCGCCCCAGCCGTAGGGGGAACCGAAGCGGTCCTTCAACTCGCGGAAGACGGCCTCGTCGTTGATGACCTCCTTCAACTCCATCTTCTGGAAGATCTCCCAGACCTGCTCCATGCGCTCGATGGCGTCGTCGAGGTAGGCCTCGGTGTCGGCGATCTCGGCGTCGACCGCCTTCTTCGTCTCGCGGACCAGCTTGGTGCGCTCGGCGTCGTCGAGCTTGTCGGGCTTCACGCCCAGGCCCTCGGCCCAAAGCTCGTCCTCGGGGTCGAAGTCCTTCTGGGTGCCCTCGCCCTCGAGCCAGTCGGTCCGGCGCTTGAGCGCCTCACCCAGCTCCTGGGTGCGCTGCTCCTTGTCGGCCGTGTAGCCGTCCAGGACCTTCTTGACCTCCTTCTCGAGCTTCTTGAGGTCCTTCTGGCGGGCCTCGTCGTCGATCCAGGTGACGATGGAAGCGGCGAAGTAGAGGACCTTCTCGAGCTCCTTCGGAGCCATGTCGATCAGGTAGCCGATGCGGCTCGGCACGCCCTTGAAGAACCAGATGTGGGAGACGGCAGCCGCCAGGTCCACGTGGCCCATGCGGTCACGGCGGACCTTCGAGCGGGTGACCTCCACGCCGCAGCGCTCGCAGACGATGCCCTTGTAGCGGACCCGCTTGTACTTGCCGCAGTAGCACTCCCAGTCCTTGGTGGGACCGAAGATGCGCTCGCAGAAGAGGCCGTCCTTCTCGGGCTTCAGCGTCCTGTAGTTGATCGTCTCCGGCTTCGTGACCTCGCCGTGGCTCCAGCCACGGATCTTCTTCGAGGAGGCGAGACCGATCTCGATCGCGTCGAAATTATTGATGTCCATTACTTCTTCTCCGCCTTCGCCTTCTCGTCGTCCTTCGCCCCGTTCGTGGAGCCGCCCTCACCCTCGGCCACGACCTGTTCCTCGCGCTCGTCGGCCGCGCCCTTCTTGCCGTCCTCGCCGTCGGCGCGCACGCCGGAGAGGTCGATGCCGAGTTCCTCGGCCGCGCGCAGCAGCTCGTCGTCCTCCTCGCCGAACTCGACCGCGGTCTCGTCGGCGACCAGGTTCACGTCGAGGCCGAGGCTCTGGATCTCCTTCAGGAGCACCTTGAACGACTCGGGGATGGACGGCTCGGGGATGTTCTCGGACTTCACGATCGACTCGTAGGCCTTGACGCGGCCAACCGTGTCGTCGGACTTGACCGTGAGCATCTCCTGGAGCGTGTACGCGGCGCCATAGGCCTCGAGCGCCCACACCTCCATCTCGCCGAAGCGCTGGCCGCCGAACTGCGCCTTGCCGCCCAGCGGCTGCTGCGTGACGAGCGAGTAGGGGCCCGTCGAGCGGGCGTGGATCTTGTCGTCCACGAGGTGCAGCAGCTTCAGGATGTACATGTAGCCGACGGTGACGCGGTTCTCGTACTCCTCGCCGGTGCGGCCGTTGAACAGCTTCACGGTGCCGCCGGCGCGGCTGCCCGGAGGGGCCTTGTCGTCGATCGCGAAGTTGATCCCGCGCTCGGCGTTCTCCTCCTGCCAGCGCTCGAGTGCCTCGTCGACGTCCTCGACGCGGGCGCCGTCGAACACGGAGGTCGCCACCTTCACGGGAGCGCCGCCGTTCGCCTTCGCCTGCTTGTAGGCGTCGGAGCCGTCGTCGTACCAACCGTTGGCGGCCACCCACCCGAGGTGGGTCTCGAGGATCTGGCCGATGTTCATCCGGCTCGGCACGCCGAGCGGGTTCAGGATCACGTCCACGGGCGTGCCGTCCTCCAGGAACGGCATGTCCTCCTCGGGCACGATCTTCGAGATCACGCCCTTGTTCCCGTGGCGGCCGGCGAGCTTGTCGCCCTCGGCGATCTTGCGCTTGGTCGCGACGTACACCCGGACCAGGCTGTTGACGCCGGGCGGCAGGTCGTCGCCCTCGTCGCGGTCGAAGGTGAGCACGTCGATGACGACGCCGCCCTCGCCGTGCGGGACCTTGAGCGAGGTGTCGCGGACCTCACGCGCCTTCTCCTTGAAGATCGCGCGGATCAGCTTCTCCTCCGCGGTCAGCTCGGTCTCGCCCTTCGGCGTCACCTTGCCGACCAGCAGGTCGCCCGAGATCACCTCGGCGCCGATGCGGACGATGCCGCGCTCGTCGAGGTTGCGCAGCGAGTCCTCGGAGCGGTTCGGGATGTCCCGGGTGATCTCCTCGTCGCCGAGCTTGGTGGTGCGGGCGTCGATCTCGTACTCCTCGATGTGGATCGAGGTGAGCTCGTCGTCCTTGAACAGGCGGCTCGAGAGGATGATCGCGTCCTCGAAGTTGTAGCCCTCCCATGACATGAAGGCGACCAGGCAGTTCTTGCCCAGCGCGATCTCGCCGCCGGAGGTCGAGGAGGCGTCGGCCAGGACCTCGCCCTCCTTCACCTTGTCGCCCACGGCGACGATCGGTACCTGGTGGATGATCGTCCCCTGGTTCGAGCGCGTGAACTTGGCGAGCCCGTACTCGTGCTTCTTCGACCCGCTCGTGACGATGAGCTTCTCGGCGTCGACGTACGTGACCTCGCCGTCGGCCTCGGCCAGCAGCACGTCGCCGCTGTCGACCGCGGCGCGGTGCTCCATGCCGGTGCCGATGTACGGCGCCTCGGGCTTCAGGAGCGGCACGGCCTGGCGCTGCATGTTCGAGCCCATCAGCGCGCGGTTCGCGTCGTCGTGCTCGAGGAACGGGATCAGGGCCGTCGCCACCGACCAGATCTGGCTCGGCGAGACGTCCATGAGGGTGACTTCCTTGGGAGCCGTGAGCTCGACGTCGCCCTCACCGATCCGGCACAGGACCTGCGGGCCCTTGAGCTTGCCGGTCTTGGGATCGATCTCGGCGTTCGCCTGGGCGATGACGTTGTCCTCCTCCTCCTGGGTGGCGTCGAGGTGGACGATCTCCTTGGTGACAGTCCCGTCCTTGACGACCCGGTAGGGGGTGGTGACGAACCCGAACTCCGACACCTCCGCGTAGGAGGAGAGCGAGCCGATCAGGCCGATGTTCGGGCCCTCCGGCGTCTCGATCGGGCACATCCGGCCGTAGTGCGTCGGGTGCACGTCGCGGACCTCGATCGGCGCGCGCTCGCGGGTGAGCCCGCCGGCGCCGAGCGCCGAGAGGCGGCGGCGGTGGGTCAGGCCGTCCAGCGAGTTCGTCTGCTGCATGAACTGCGAGAGCTGCGAGGAGCCGAAGAACTCCTTCATGGCCGCGACGACCGGGCGGATGTTGATGATCGTCTGCGGCGTGATCGCGTCGGAGTCCTCGGTCGTGAGGCGCTCGCGGACGACGCGCTCCATGCGGTAGAGACCGACCCGGAACGCGTCCTGGATCAGCTCGCCGACGGTGCGCAGGCGCCGGTTGCCGAAGTGCTCGTACTCGTCGAGGTGGTCCTTGATCGCCTCGCGCGGGGCGAGCGCCAGCTCGGCCGCGTAGTCCTTGACCGGGTTCTCCTCGTCGACGTTCTCGAGCTCGGGCTCGAGGATCTTCGGCAGCGTCACCAGCTCGCGGATCAGCGCGACGATGTCGTCGCGGGTGAGCACGCGGGTGTCGAGGTCGACGTCGAGATCGAGGCGGGCGTTCAGCTTGTAGCGGCCGACCCGGGTGAGGTCGTAGCGCTTCGGGTCGAAGAAGAGCTGCTCGAGCAGCGCCTTGGCGGCGTCCACCGACGGCGGCTCGCCCGGGCGCTGCTTCTTGAACAGCTCGATCAGGGCGCCCTCCTCGGTCTTGGTGGGCTCGGTGTCGGCCTCGATCGTGTGGCGGATGTAGACCGAGTTGTCGAAGAGCTTCAGGATCTCCTCGTCGGTGACGTAGCCCATCGCCCGCAGCAGCACGGTGACCGGCAGCTTGCGCTTGCGGTCGATGCGCGCGTAGACGCGGCCCTTCTTGTCGATCTCGAGCTCCAGCCAGGAGCCGCGCGCCGGCATCAGGTTGGCGATGAAGACCTGCTTCTCGCGGTCCTTCGGCTCCATCACGTAGGCGCCGGGCGAGCGCACGAGCTGGGTCACGACGACGCGCTCGGTGCCGTTGATGATGAAGGTGCCGCGGTCGGTCATCCACGGGAAATCACCCATGAAGACGGTCTGCTCGCGGATCTCTCCGGTGTCGCGGTTCTGGAAGGCGACGGTGACGTTGAGCGGCCGCGAGTAGGTGATGTCCTTCTCGCGGCACTCCTCCACGGTGTGCGTGGGCTCATCGAACTTCAGGCCTCCGAAGACGATGGCCAGGTTCCCCGTGTAGTCCTCGATCGGGGAGATGTCGTTGATGGTGTTCCGCAACATCCCCGACTTGGGGTCGGTGAGCGCCTCAAACGAACGGCGCTGGATGTCGATCAGATGGGGTACTTCAACTGGGGTTTCGAGGCGGGAAAAGGACCTCCGGATGACAGGGGCAGCAGGAACTCTGGCCAACTGGGCGACTCCTCAGGTGGTCGAAGAACAATGACGAACCTCCGCGCGAGAGATCCGGGCAAGTCTGGGCGAACGACGCGCGACCCAGCAGGATAACACACGGCCTTCGCCATCCGCAAGCTTTTCTCACGCACGGCTCAGGCGAGGCGCCCCACCCTCGCCCGACTTTGTCGATTCCTGCCGCGTATAGCGGCAAGATCCCGCAAAGTCGGGCGCCGAAGCCCTACTTCAGCTCGACCTCTCCGCCGGCCTCCTCGAGCTCGGCCTTGAGCTTCTCGGCCTCCTCGCGGTCGATGCCCTCCTTGACGGGCTTCGGGGCGCCGTCGACCAGGGCCTTGGCCTCCTTGAGGCCCAGCCCCGTGGCGGCGCGAACGGCCTTGATCACCTGGATCTTCTTCTCGCCGCCGGAGTTGAGGACGACGTCGACGGTGCTCGACTCCTCCTCGGCCGCAGCGCCATCGCCATCGCCGGCGGCGGCCGGCGCGGCGGCCGCCACGGCGGTCGCGGAAACGCCGAACTCCTCCTCGAGCGCCTTGATGCGCTCGGAGAGCTCCAGCACCGAGATGCCCTTCAGCTCCTCGATCCACTTCTCGGTGGTCATCTTGGTCTCAGCCATCAGTTGATTCCTCCTCGTCGGATTCGCCGGACTCCTCGCCGTCGGCCTCCGCGTCGTCTGCGGGAGCCTCCTCGGCGGATCCGTCTTGGTCATTGTCAGTCTCTTCGGCGGCGGGGCCTCCTCAGCCGTGGCTTCCTCGGCCGGGGGCTCCTCCTCACCAGCCTCATCGGCCTCCGGGGTCTCCTCCCCGTCGGCGCCCTCGGACTCTGCGGCCGGAGCCTCCTCGGCGTCGGCGCCCTCTTCCTCCGCCTCCGCGGCCGGCTCCTCGGCGGGGGCTTCCTCCTTCGCCGGGGCCTCCTCTTCAGCCGGAGCCTCCTCTGCCGCCGGCTCTTCCCCGCTCACCAGCCCCTGCTCCGCGATCTGGGCGAGCTGGCGCCCGAGGCCCGAGATCAGGTTGTTCAGCCCGGCCGCAAGCCCCGTCAGCGGGCTCGCGATCGTCCCGACGAGCTGGCCGTGCAGGACCTCGAGGCCGGGCAGGCGGGCGATCGCCTGGAAGGTGTCGGGGTCGAGCGCCGCCCCGTCCATGATCCCGCCCTTGTATTCGAGGATGTGGTGCTCACGGGAGAAGGTCGAGATCGCCTTCGCGGCGGTCACCGGATCGCCCTTGATCAGGGTCAGCGCGGTGGGCCCGACGAGCAGGTCGTCGAGGCCCTCGGTGCCGGCCTGCTCGGCGGCGCGCTTGGCGAGCCGGTTCTTGACGACGCTGAAGACCGCGTCGGCCTCGGCAAGCTTGCCGCGAAGCTCGGCAGCCTGCGGCACGCTGATCCCGCGGTAGTCCACGGCGAAGATCGCCTCGGCCCCGCTCAGGCCCTCCGCGATCTCCTCGACCGCCGCTGCTTTCTCTTCCTTGTTCATCTCACGAAAAAGCCCGCACGCAGGCGGGCTCGAAAGAGTGCTCTTCCGGCGCCACCTGCACTGGAGTTACGGGTTGCCCCGGCCAGTGGTCTTCGGCAGGCGAAGTTGTCGGACGCGCCAGTGTAGTGGGCTACTCCTCGGCCGCGGGCTCCGCGTCGGCCTCGGGCTCGGGGGCCTCCGCGTCGGCGACGGGCTCGGCGGCCTCCGCCTCGGCGGCCGGCTCCGCGCCGTTCCCGCCACTCGAGAGGATCTCCGCCTCGCGGATCTTCGCCGAGTCGACCCGGACGCCCGGGCCCATCGCCGTCGTCAGCGTGATCGAGTGGATGTAGCGGCCCTTCGCGGCCGCGGGCTTCGCGCGGTTGATCTCGTCGACCACCGCGGCGTAGTTCTCGAGCAGCGCCTTGTCGCCGAAGCTCGCCTTGCCGATCGTCAGGTGGACGTTCGCGTTGCGGTCGGTGCGGTACTCGACCTTGCCCGACTTGGCCTCGCCCACGGCCTTGGCGATGTCGTCGGTGACCGTCCCCACCTTCGGGTTCGGCATCTTGCCCTGCGGCCCGAGCACGCGGCCGAGCTTGGAGACGACCGGGCCCATCAGCGCCGGGGTCGAGATCGCGACGTCGAAGTCGGTCCAGCCCTCCTCGATCCGCTCGGCCAGGTCCTGGGCGCCGACGAACTCGGCGCCCGCCTCCTGGGCGGCGCGGGCCTGCTCGCCCTCGGCGAAGACGGCGATGCTCACGTCCTTGCCGAGGCCGTTGGGCAGGGCGAGGGTGCCGCGCAGCTGCTCCTCGGCGTGGCGGACGTTGAGGCCGAGCTTCATGTGCAGCTCGACCGTCTCGTCGAACTTGGCCGAGGCGGTGTCCCGCACGAGCGCGACGGCCTCGCCGGGGTCGTAGGCGCGGTCGCGGTCGACCTTCTCGTAGGCGGCGCGGTAGCGCTTCCCGCGGGCCACTACTCGAGCCCCTCCACGTCGACGCCCATCGAGCGCGCCGTCCCGGCGATGATCCGGGAGGCGGCGTCGAGGTCGTTCGCGTTCAGGTCGGGCATCTTGCGCTCGGCGATCTGGCGGATCTGATCGGCGGTGATCGTCCCGACCTTGTTGATGTGCGGCTCGCCAGAGCCCTTGTCGATCCCGATCGCCTCGCGGATCAGGACGGCGGCGGGCGGCGTCTTCGTGATGAAGGTGAAGGAGCGGTCCTCGTAGACCGTGATCTCGACCGGGATGATCGTGCCGGCGTCCTGCTGGGTCTGCGCGTTGAACGCCTTGCAGAACTCCATGATGTTGACCCCGTGCTGGCCCAGCGCGGGGCCGACCGGGGGCGCCGGGTTCGCGGCGCCCGCCGGGATCTGAAGCTTGATGAGGGTGAGGACCTTCTTCGCCATCGCGGCGGCGAGGATAGCCGGAAGCGCCCGACGCGAGTCGACGGCGGAACTACCATTCGCCCCAATGGGAGCCACCGCGACCCGCCGCGGACGTGAGATCGATCCGGCTCGCCGGCGCCAGCTGCAGGCCGACGCCCGTCGCAGCCTCAGCGAGAACCTCGCCGAGGGCATCGCGCTGAGCCACAAGCTCCATCGCTTTGCGGGCGTCGCTGCACGCCGGTGACCGAGCCGCAGTTCGACCGGTTGCTGCGCCGCCTGGTCGCCGACGAGATCGGCTTCGTCCTCGTCGGTGGGCTCGCCCTCAACGCATGGGGCGTCGTCCGGGGGACCAAGGACGTGGACGTGGTCGCCGACCCCGACCCGGCCAACCTTGCGCGGCTCGCTGAGACCGCCGTGACGCTGGGTGGTCACGTCCAGCAACAGGACGCGCTATTGAGCAGCGCACCCTCGATCGCCGCCGCACTCGGCCGCGAGCAGCAGGTGACGATCGAGACCGACCTGGGCCGCCTCGACGTGCTCCGGGGCTTCCCCGGGATGGCCCCCTATGACGAGCTCCGCGCCCGGGCCAGCGAAGCGGACGTACTGGGCGTGGCGATCGCCGTCTGCTCCCTCGACGACCTGCGGGCGATGAAGCGCGGGGCCGGGGGCATGCGCGACCTGGCCGACCTCGAGGATCTGGACGCGGCGCAGCCCGAGGGCTGAGGCGCCTAGACCTTCTTCACCTGGTCGTAGCCGACCTCGACCGGGGTCTCCCGGCCGAAGATCGAGACCAGCACCTTGAGCTTGGCGGCGTCCTCGTTGATCTCGGCGATCTCGCCGGAGAAGTCCGAGAGCGGGCCCGAGATGACCTTCACGGTCTCCCCCACCGAGAACTGGGCCTGCGTCTTCGGGCGCTCGGCCGTCTCGCGGTGGAGCAGGCGGTCGACCTCGGGCTGCGAGAGCGGGATCGGCTTGTTGCGCGAGCCGACGAAGCCCGTCACGCCCGGCGTGTTCTTGACCAGGTTCCAAGCGTCATCCGTCATCTCCATGTTGACGAGGACGTAGCCGGGCATCGTCCGCTTCTCGACCGAGACGCGCTGGCCGTCCTTCAGCTCGGAGACCTGCTCGGTCGGCACGACGACGTGGCGGACGCGGCCGCGCTGGGCCATCGTCTCGACTCGGTGCTCGAGGTTGTGCTTGACCTTGTTCTCGTGACCCGAGTAGGTGTTGATCACGTACCAGCGGAACATCTAGTTGGAGGCTTTCTGTTGAGGGGTTGTCGGAAGTCTGGGGCCCGGGGGGCTAGAGGACGATGTTGACCAGCTCGGAGAAGATGGCGTCCAGCACCCCGAGGTAGGCAGCGGCGACGGCGATGAAGATGAGCGTGATGGCCGAGGCCTGGATCAGGGTGTCGCGGTCGGGCCACTGGACGCGCTTCAGCTCGGCCCAGCATGAGATCAGGAACCCGATCACCCGCCCGCGCTGGCGCTCGACCGGCTCCTCCTTCGGCTTGCGCCGCTCCTCCGAGGCCTTCGCCCGCTCGCGCTCCTCGCGCTCCTGGCGCCGGCGCTCGCGGCGGGTGACCTTCTCGGGCGCCGCCTCGACCTCGGCGGGCTTGCCGACGTCGGCGCGCGAGCGGGCGCCGGGCGCCTCGGGCGCCTCGGGCGCCTCGGGCGCCTCGGGCGTCCTCGGACTCCCTCAGCGCCTCGAGGTCGACGCCGCGCTCGGCGAGCTCGGCCTCGACCACGTCGGCCGACTCCGGGACCTGGGTGTCGTGCTGGGCCTGCGACTCGGCCGTACGGGCCTGGCCGGCCTGGGCGGCCTGCCGGGCCTCGCGCTTGCGGCGCTCGGCCTTTCGCTGTGCCCTCGACTTCGCCATCCGGGCCCGCTAGCGGGTCTCCTTGTGAGGGGTGTGGCGCCCGCACCAGCGGCAGTACTTGCGCAGCTCGATCCGGTCGGGCGTGTTACGCCTCGACTTGTTCGACTGGTAGTTGCGCCGCTTGCACTCCTCGCAGGCGAGGGTGACAGCGATTCGTACGTCTCCGCGGGCCACTCGTCCTCTTCAGGTCCCTGGGGCCGCCCGAAAACGGGCCCCAATCAGAAAAAAGACCCCGGCGCGGATGCGCGAGGGTGGCCCAAATATAGCGAGGGCCCCGCGATCGCGGGGCCCTCGGCATATACCTGGCGGTGGGTTTAGTTCTCCGGCTTCGTCTTCTCGCAGGTGCCGGAGATCGAGTCCGCGCCCTGCTTGAAGGCAACGTCGTTGCCCTTGCCGCAGTTGAGCCTGTCTGGCCCGGCGCCGCCGTGCACCTTGTCGTTGCCCTTGCCGGCGTTGACGGTGTCCTCGCCGCCGTCGCCGAAGAGCTTGTCGTTGCCCTTGCCGCCCTTGACGGTGTCGTCGCCGTCGTCGCCGTGCACGGTGTCGTTGCCCTGGCCGCCCTTGACCAGCGGTCATCGCCGTCGCCGCCGTTGATGTTGTCATTGTCGGCCTGGCCCAGGAGGCAGTCGGCGTCGCCGAGCCCGGAGATGGTGTCGTCGCCGTCGCCGCCACGGAGCAGGTCCTCGCTGCGCGGTGCCGTTGATCGTGTCGTCGGCGCCGTCGCCCTGGAGGGCCACGCCGTCCTGGGGCGCGCAGCTCGTCGTAGTCGTAGTCGCCGGGCGGGATCGGCGTGACCGCCGCCCATGCGATCGCGCCGCAGGCAAGCAGCGCGCCAGTAACGGCCGCCGCAAGCGTGAGGTACCTCGTGTTACGTGTCATCGTCTTCCTTTCTGCTTGCCTGGGCGCGGCGTCGCCGGACCCCCTCTGTTGAACCTATCCGAATTACCGGGTCGTGTTGCAACCTTTGCCCCTGGGAGGTTCAATTCACCCTCCATGGGATGCTTTCCTCCGCACCGAACCGGGCTCGGATGGTCCCTTTGTCCAGATTCACCGTCGAGTCGAAGACCCGCTTGGCGCCGACGCCGAGCGTCCGAAGGGTGCGCCAGTCGCCCCCGCGCTTGCGCTCGATGACGACCTGGCCGGCCGCCGGGGCCTTGCCCCACACGCCCACCTTCGAGCCCTTGCGCTCGTCGGCGACGAACGGGAACCGGAAGGCCTGGTAGGCCGTCTTCTCGGTTCCGTCGATCTCGAACAGGCCCGTCTGCGGGGTCCCCGGGAAGTTGCCGTTCGCCGCCTGGTCGCGGATCTGGAACCAGACCACCCGCGACACGCCCTGCTTCCACAGCAGGTAGAACGATTCGGCGAGCCAGCGCGCGTGCTTGCGCCTGCGGCACGCCGCCCGGGTCCGGCGGCTTCGAGTCCCACCAGATCTCGGTCGCCCAGAGCGCATGGCGGCCGCCAGGGCCGACCGTGCCGGTCTGCTCTGCCTTGCGGAGCACGCGCTCGATCCGCCCGATGTCGGGGGTCGAGGCGTCGAGGTCGTTGAGCGCGTGGCGCCGCGGCTCGCCGACGTTGATCGGGTGGTGGGACAGCGCGTCGAAGCGGGCCGGCTGCGGGCAGCTGGTGGGCTTCAGCTTGTCCCCCTTCAGGCACAGCACCTTGCGCCAGAAGGTGACCGGCGGAGTGCGGTTGCCGCCCGTGAACGGATCGCCGTACGGGGCCGTGCCCCCGGTGATCACGGTGTTCTGCTCGTCCACCGAGTTCACGCCGGCGAAGAACGCGCTGATCATCTTGCGGTAGTGCACCGCGGCGACGTGGTTGCCCGACTTGTATTGCGGGGTGAGATAGGTGGTGAGGTTGGGCTCGGCCCAGAGCTGGTAGTGGCGCACGGTGCCGTCGTAGCGCTCGGCGAGGGCGTGGCCGAAGTCCTCGATCGCGCCGGGCTTCGGCTTCCAGGTGCCGTCGGCGACCGATCCCGGCTGGTTCTCGCCCTCAGCGAAGTCGGGCGCACCGGTGGCCAGCAGCACGATCCGAAACCCACGGTCCGCTGCGTCGGCGACCGACGCGTCGAGCTGGGAGAAGTTGTACTGCGGGTCGTTCGGGTTGCGGGCGTCGAACCCGGGGAGCGGATCGTCGGGCGCGATCCCGTTCCACGACGCGCCGCAGCAGGACCAGGTCCGAGCGCGCATCCACCGCACGGTCGAACCACACGTCCCGGGTCTCGGCGCTCGGGTCGGTGAACACCGAATCCGCTCAGCCCGACCTCCAGCCCGCGGGCCGCGGCGGCCGAGCTGGGAATGACCAGGCTCCCTGAGGCGAGCGCGAGCAGAAGGACGTGTAGCGGGCGCACGGTCAGGCCGAACGGCGGTTGCGAACGACGACGATGACGGCCTGCGCCGCGATGACGATCAACGCCAGCGGCAGGATCCACCCCAGCCCGCCCTCTCCGCTGAGGGCATCCACGACGGCGTTGAAGAAACCGCCCTCGTCCTCGGGCGAATCGATGACGACGGCAGGGTTGGCACCGCCCAGCGCGTCCCCGGCGGATGGAGCGTCACCGTCCGACCCGTCTGCGTCCGCGTCCGCGTTGCCGCCACCCGGCCGGCCCGCCGCCAGCCAGCAGCGCCGCCGCGCGTCCGTCGGGGCCCAGCTCCTCGAGCGCGGCGAGGGTCGGGGCCGGGATCGAGGCGCCCGGGTCGTCGCCGGCCTCCGGGACCGGCACCTTCTCGTTGCCGCAGTCGCCCGGCACCGTCTCGGTGTACTGATCGACCTCCGAGTTCCCGGGCGGGACGGTGTTGCGGTCATCGCACGGCTTCTTCGCGCTCGCGCTCGACGCGCTCAAGAGCAGCACCGCGCAGGCGAGAAGCACGAGGGAGGGAATCCGCCTCATCGCCCATACATACGGACGGGCACCCCGAGGGCTGACACCAGTTTGCGCCAACCACAAATCAGTTGTCGGGATCGGCTGCGTTCCCCCGTATATGTAGGCGAGCGATGGAAGCGGTCGCGAAATCACCCGTGCGCCTGGGCGTGGGAGCCCTGCGGCGCTTCGACCCGGCGAGCTTCGCGGCCTGGCTGGTGCCGGCGGCGCTCGTCGTCTACCTCGCGCTCGAGAACGGCGGCTACGGGCCCGTCGAGCGGAGCCAGATCGGCCTCATCGCGTGGGCCGCCGTGCTCGCCGGCACTGCTATTGGCGCCCTGCCTGTGGCGGGCGGCACCCGGGCCGGCCGGGTCATGTTCGGCCTGCTCGGCCTCTTCGCCGCCTGGACCCTTCTCTCGTTCGGCTGGACGGAGAGCGATGAGCGCACCTCGATCGAGGTCGCCCGCGTCGCGGCGTACCTCGGCGTCTTCGCCCTCGCCCTCTCGGTCCAGGGCGGCGAGCGCTGGCGTCACCTGTTCAACGGGCTCGCAACCGGGGTGGCCGTCGTCTGCGGCCTCGCCCTGCTGTCGCGGCTCGAGCCCTCGATGTTCCCGGCGCAGATCACCGGCGAGTACCTGCCCGGGATCGAGATCGAGCGCCGCCTCGCCTATCCGCTCAACTATTCCAGCGGCCTCGGGGCCCTGGCGGCGCTGGCGCTCCCGCTGCTCTTGACGGTCGCGGGCTCGGCCCGCACCCTCGCCGGCCAGGCCCTCGGCGCCTTCGCGATCCCGATCGCGGTCCTGACCCTGTGGTTCACCACGTCAAGCCTGTCGGTCCCGATAGCGGCGATCGGCATCCTCGGCTTCCTGGTGCTCAGCGACGACCGCCTGCCGAAGCTGCTCACCGTCCTCGTATCCGGCGCGGGCTCGGCGATCCTGCTGGCCGCCGCCGCCCAGCGCGACGCGCTGGATCGCGGCCTCGTCACCGACCTCTCCCAGCGCGAGGGCGACCAGCTCCTGGCGATCGTGCTCGTCGTCTGCACCGGCGTCGCCCTGCTCCAGGTCGGGATCGGCCTCGTCGCCCGCTACGGAGAGCGCCCCGCGTGGATGCGCCCGACGCGGGCGCAGGCGCAGCGTGGCGGCCGGCGTGGCCATCCTCGCCGCGATCGTGGTGGGGATCGCCGCGGGCCTGCCGGGCGAGATCTCCGACAAGTACGACGAGTTCAAGGGGCAAGGCGCGGCGGTTGAGGCCGACGATGCGCGCGGCTCCCAGCTCCTCGACGTCTCGTCCAGTGGGCGCTACCAGTTCTGGGAGTCGGCGGTCGACGCCAACCAGACCGATCCGCTCAAGGGGATCGGCCCGGGCACCTTCGAGTACTGGTGGTCGCGCAACGGCCTCTACGCCGGGTTCGTCCGCGACGCCCACTCGCTCTACATGGACACGCTGGCCGAGCTCGGCATCGTGGGGCTGGTGCTGATCGGCAGCTTCGGCATCGGGATCCTCGGCCTTGGTGTCGCCCGCGTGCTGCGGGCGCCGCCCGAGCTGCGCCCGTACATCGCGGGCGCGACCACGGCCTGCGCCTGCTTCCTCGCCGCCGCCGCCGTGGACTGGGTCTGGGAGCTGGGCGTGCTGCCGATCGTCTTCCTCGGCCTCGCCGCGATCGTGGTCGGCGCCGGCCGCACGCCCGAAGTCGGCCTCGCCGCTCCCGGCGCTCGGCCTCCGCCGGGGCGCTCGCCCGCTACCGCCCCTACGCCGGCCGGGCGGCGATGGCCGCCCTCTCCATTGGCGCCATTGTCGCGATCGCGCTGCCGCTGAGCGGCGCCGTCGACCTCCAGGACAGCCAGGCCCAGGCCGCCGCGGGCGATGTCGAGTCGGCCCTCTCGGACGCGTCGTCGGCCGCCTCCGCCCAGCCGTACGCGGCCAGCCCGCCGCTTCAGCAGGCGCTCCTCCTGGAGCGCGCCGGCAACTACCCCGCGGCTGTCGCTGCCGCCCGTGAAGCCACCGCGGCCGAACCCACCAACTGGCGCACCTGGCTGGTGCGCTCGCGCATCGAGGCCGAGGCGGGCGAGGCTTCGGCGGCGGTCCGGTCGTTCCGCGAGGCGCGCCAGCTCAACCCGAACTCCGGAGCCATCGCCAGTGCCAACTCCGTGGCCGAGCAGCAGATCGCGGCGGATCAGCCACTGAACGAACCGGTGGCGGGCCCGTGAGCGACCTATTCCACGAGCTTCGCCCGTACGTCGACCGCGGCGAGGCCGATGATCTCAACGAGCTGGCCGAGCGCCTCGAGGGCGAGCGGCCGGTCCCCCGCGCCGGCTTCCGCGCCGAGCTCAAGGCCCAGCTGATCGAGGCCGAGAGCAGGCGCCCGGTCGCCTGGCGCCCCAGGCATCTCGGACGGCTGGTCGCCGGCTACTGCGGTGCCGGCTCGCTGCTGCTCGCGGTCGCCGCGCTCGGTCTCACCGGCGCCGGACCGCTCGGGTTCTGAGCGCGGAAGCGCTCGAGCTTCACCGAGTTGGCTCGCTCGAGGCGTCTGTACACCTCTGCGGTTCTGCTGACCATGGTCTCCGCGCGAAAGGCCGGGTCCACCAACTCCCGGCCCGCGGCGCCCATCCGGCTGCGCAAGTCTGGATCCGAGAGCAGCGTCGTCACCGCCTCCGCGAGGGCCCGCGCGTCCTTCGCCGGGACCAGGTAACCCGTCTTTCCCGGCACGACAACCTCGGGCGCACCGTCGAGGTCAACCGCCACGCACGGCTTGCCCATCGCGAGCGCCTGCGGCAGCGCTCGGGGCAGCCCTTCTCTCAGCGACGTGTGCACCACGACGTCCATCGCCGAGAGCATCTCCGGGATGCGCTCTCGCGGCATCAGGCCCGGAAGCACGAAGTTCTCGGCGAGCCCAAGCGCCCTGGCGCGCTCGCGCACCTCCTCGTGCAGGTCGCCGTCCCCGATCAGCAGAAACCGGACGTCGGGCTGCGGCAGCGGCGATGCCCGGCGCGGCCTCGAGCAGCTGGTCGTGACCCTTGAGCGGGGAGAGCCGGGCCACCTTGCCGACGACCAGGGCGTCCTCGGGAATCCCCAGCTCGGCTCGGACGGCGCCACGCTTCGCCGTTGAAGGAGAGAAACCAATCGAGCTCCATGCCGCTGTACACCGTCGTGAACCGCTCGCGGGGTGCGATCCCCTCGGCGATCGCCTTCTCGCTGATCGCGTCCGCGACGCTCAGGTAGTGATCGGTGATCGGCGCGAAGGCCCGCTTTACCGCCCACCACGCCCGGTTCACGATCCACGGCTGGTAGTCGTGGAAGACGAGGCTGTGCAGCGTGTGGACGATGATCGGCGTGCCCGCGAGCCAGGCCGCGAGCCGCCCGAGCACCCCCGCCTTCGAGGAATGGGTGTGGACGATGTCGAAGCGGCCACGCCGGATCAGCCGATACAGGCTCGCAAGGGCCTTGAGATCAGCCAAGGGGCGGACGCTCCTGCCCAGCTCGGGAATGACCACGACGTCGAAGGTCTCGCCGCGCCCGATCCAGGAGGTCGCCCTCGCGCCCGCGGTCCACGCCGGTGGCGAGCGTCACCTCGTACTCGGGCATGCGGTTGAGGCCCTCGGCCGTGAGGAGCGTGTTCTCCTGCGCGCCCCCGACGATCAGCCGCGTGATGAGGTGAAGCACGCGCACGGGCTCGGGGGCCTGCTCTGGCGCCATGCTCAGATCTCAGGCCCGGCGAACACGATGTAGTCGCGGCCGAGATCCTCGAGTTCGTAGGCGGTCGACCCCGGCCGCCGACAGCAGCGACTCGACCTGTCGCCCGCGAGTAGAGATAGAGCGGGCAGCGGTTGAGCTTGAAGCGGACGCGGCGAACCGGCGCCCGGAAGTCGCTCGACTTCGGGAAGCTCGCGACGAATCCACGCGTCGTCAGCTCCGCGATCCGCTCGAGGTGGGACACGGGGTCGGACACGTAGTCGAAGTAGCCCATCGCCGTCGCGTAGTCGAACCGCTCGTCATCCGCCACCCCGGTCTCGGGGAACTCCGCGCGACGAAACTCGCAGTCTGTCGCGACATCCGCCTCCGCCGCGTGGCGTTCGGCCAGATCGAGCATGTTCTGCGCGTAGTCGATGCCCACCACGCGTTCCGCTCCCTTGAGCGCGAACGCGACGCAGTAGCGCCCGGAGCCGCAGCCGACGTCCAGGACGCTCCTCCCGTCGAGCGGCGACAGTCGCTCCAGCGTCAGCTCGAACCGCTTCCGCACCACTCCGCGCCAGACCTCGTCGACCAGCCAACCGACCGGGACCCTTCTTCGGCTCGTAGATCTGGTCGAACCGCCGCGCGTCCGCGTCGAAGTGGGCCCGTACCTGCTCCTCAACCGACATCGATCACCTCCCGCATGGGGGCGAACCGGAACTCGTCGAGCAGTCGGCGCAGGCGCCCCTCCGTCGCTCGAAGGTTCGCGTAGTGGGTGAGCGCGATCCTGCGCGGGAGAGGGATGCGTGGATGATCGGGATCAAGCTCCCAGGGATGTAGGTAGAACACCGCCGGCCTGCCGGAACGGTTGATGGCGGCTATGCCGCGACGGGTGACAAAGTAGGGAAGCAGCCGAAAGTATGCGCCGCCGGCGACCGGCACCGTGCGCCCGGCGACGCGCCAGGTCGAGATCGGGAACTCGAAGCAGCGACTCATCCTCGATCTCCACCATGTGCGGCCACGGATCGGCGTCGGGGATCCCATAGCGGTAGTTCGAGATCGGGAAGATGCTCGAGTCGTAGCGAAGCCCCAGCTCCGCGAGGATCGGGAGCGCCCACAGCGACTCCCGCGTGATCGAGAAGTACGGAGCACGGTGGCCGATCACCTGATCGCAGCCGCAGCGATGCGAGCGCCTCGAGCGACCGCTCGATGTCGGCTCGAAACCGATCCGGCCCCTGCTTGTAGACGAACTCGTGCGAGGTCCCGTGGGTGCCGATCTCATGGCCGGCGTCGGCGATCCGGGCGACCAGGTCGGGGTATCGCTCGGCGACATCGCCGAGGACGAAGAACGTGGCCCGTGCATCATGTTCGGCGAACACTCCCAGCAATCGCTCGACCACGGGGGCCAGGCGTTCCTCGCATGCGGCCCACCGGTCCCGGGGAAGCTCGATGCCGTGGTACCAGTCCTCGAGATCGACCGTGAGCGCGTTCGTGACCCTCTCGCCGTTCAGCTCAGTCAATGCGTGGCGAGTCTAGATGCCAGGCGCAGCGCGGCAGCCAAAATGGCTCCGAGGGGCAGTCTCTGAGGCTATGGTCACGGCCGGGAGCGGGCCTCTTGCTGAATCTCACCGACCAGAGCATCCACAACATTCTTGCGACGCTGTAACCCTCGTCGCCGTCGCCTACGCGCTGCTTCTGCTCGTGCGCATCCTGGGAGGACGCGCCCAGGCCTCAGGATCGGGACTCCCGTCCTGGTCGGGCTCGGGATCCGGACGCTCGCCGCCGCCGGGATCTCTGCACTCCCTGTGGCCAGCTCGCTGAGGGGCGGCGATGAGCCCGGGATCATCACGGTCTCGCAGCAGGTTGCCGCGACTCCCTTGGTTCCGGTGACTGGACCGATGCCCTCACAGCCAAGCTGCACGTGTTCGAGACCGCACTGCAGGCCGGCGTGCTCGACTCGCCGGACATCGCCCTTCGCGTAACCCAGGCGGGAATCGCGCTCGCCGGCATCGTCCTGCTGGCAACGGCTGTGTATGAGCTGGCAGGACCCCGGGCGGCCACGCTCGCCGCGTGGCTCCTGGCGTTCGAGCCCGGGAACATCTTCTTCTCGTCGATCGTCCACAAGGAATCGACGATGCTCCTGGCCGCTCGGCCTGGTCGCCTTCGGAGGCGCGATGATGTGGAAGCGAGCCGACTTCCGGTCGCTGCTGCCCATCGCCGCAGGCTGTCTGGTCGCCCTTGCCACTCGGCCCTACGCCGCATGGTTCCTGATCGCTGCGGGAGCCGCGATCACGCTTCACGCGGGCATACGAAGCCAGCGGCAGGGATCGATCCGGGCACTCCCGTTGGTCGCCTCGGTCGTCCTGCTCACCGCTGTCGCTTTGCCAACGGTTCTGGAGGCCTCAACCGAGGAGAACCTGGAGCGGCTTCAGAGCTCCCAGACCGCGAACGCGGCCGACGAGGCCAATCTCTCCTTGGAGGAGGTGGACTTCTCGAGCCGGGAAGCGATCGTGACCAACCTCCCTCAGCGGATCCGCGATGTCCTGTTCCGGCCCTATCCGTGGCAGCTGGGAAGCACCAGCCAGCAGTTCGCCCTGGTGGGGACGGTCTTCGCGCTTGTGGCGATGGGGTTCCTGGTGGCGGCGATCAGACGCAACTGGGGGGCGGTGATGGCCCGCGTCGGCCCCCTCGTCTATCTTGGGTTCTTCGTGCTCATCGCCTACTCCCTCAGCGCCGGCAACGCCGGCACCGCCTTCCGCTACCGGACCCACGTGGTCGCGGTCGGCCTGTGCCTCCTCGCGGCCCTTTGGGAGCTGGGGCGCCGAGAGTCACCTGACATGACCGCCTCTGCCCCTCCAATCGATCTCGACGCCGACCGCGAACCGGCTCTCAGCCGGTGAGCCGCAGACGCGCGGAAGCGGGATACCCCGGCTCGGGAGGCTGGGACGCGACCGGCTTGCCCAACGGAGGATGAGTTCCTCGCTGCTGAGTCTGAGCTCCTCGAGTCCGGGACGCCCAGAGCTTCAGCAGCCTGCGAGTCCGCTCGGGGAGAGCCGAAGCTTCAGCTACCTCGGGCTGCGGATCGCCCAGTACGCGCTGCTGTTCGTGGCGACGATCATCATCACTCGGAAGCTCGGGCCGGTCGGCCGGGCCCAGTACGCGCTTCCGCTCGCCGTCAGCGGGGGCGTATGGGTCTCACCCACCTAACTCTGGAGCTCGCCACCAGTCGCCTGCTCGCGCGCAAGGGAGCAGACCCTGGAACAGGTCGTTGCCGGCGCTGGCCCTGTGCACGCTTGCGCTGTCCGCCATCGGGGTTGGGATTTCGGTGGTCATCGGCATCACACAAAGCTCGGCGTTCCTGGCCGGCGCGACGGAGACATGGTCATCCTCGCGTCGCTCGACCATCCCGTTCCTCCTGGCGTCGCAGATGGCCGGGCAGATCCTGGTCTTCCTCGGCCGGCTGAAGGCACACGGACTCGCGAGCGTGGCGGGAGCCGTTGTCCAGCTGGCCGTCGTCCTCGCGCCTGCTGATCGCGGACTCGATCACCCCCACTTCGGCCCTGGCCGCCACCCTGGCGGGCTTCGCGGCAACCGGGATCGCTCTCGCCGTGCTGGTCGGACGGGAAACACGCCCGGGGTTGCTCATTCCACGCGTGGACGCCTCCATTCTTCGGCCGTCTGGTCAAGACGGGGACGATGCTGCATCCGGCCTCCGTGGCCATACAGCTGACCCCGCGGCTGGACCTGATCCTGGTCGCGGTCCTTCTCTCCGCAGAGGCGGCGGGCCTGTTCTCCCTCGCCCTGGTGCTGGCCGATTCGATGCTTCTCGCCGCCCAAGCGCTCAGCGTGTCCGCCGTCTCCCGACAGCTCGGACATGCACAGGACGACGCGGAGACGGTTCACTCTCGAGTTCGCGCGCCAAAGCTTCCTGCTTGGCCTAGCTGCGGTTCTGGTGGCCTCGGTGCTTGCCTACCCGTTCGTGGTGCTCGTCTACGGGGACGAGTTCGCCGGCTCGGTGCTCCCGTTCATCATCCTGATGTTCGGCCTGCTCGCAACCACAATCGAAGGGCCCTGCCGAGTCTTCTTGATCAGGGTCGCCTCGCCGTGGCTTGTCTCATCGCTCGTCTGCGGCGCGATGGCGATCAACGTGGCCGCCACCGTCGTGCTGGTGCAGTTCCTGTCGATCTCCGGAGCCGCACTCGCGGTCCTTATCGGCTACTGGTTCCTGGCGATCATGGCCCTGCGGCTCGTCAGAGAGCGGGCTGACCACGCGACGACGCGAATCTTCTCCCTACCGCATCGCGACGATGAGCTCGTTCGCATCATCCGCCAGCTGGTCCGGTGGCGGCCCGACGCTCCCATGAGCTAGCTCGGGGTCGGGACCTCAGCAGAAGCCGCCGGAAGCAGAGCGATATCGAACAGATCCTGGGCTTCCACGAACTCGCTCCTGCTCATTGGACCAATGGCTCCGCGCACCGAGTAGCCCAGATCCGCTATCGCTTGCCAGAGTTCGTCGAGCGATCCACCAAGCGTCGACAGCTGGCCCGGATGGACGTCGAGGGCGATCGCGGGTTGGCACCGGCGAATGGTTCCGGCGGCCCCCCGGAGCACCGCGAGTTCTGCCCCCTCCGCGTCCACCTTCATGCACGAGACGTCCATCGTCTCCCCGACGGCGACATCCAGGGTGACCGTCGGGACGACGATGCTTTCTGACCCTGCCACCGGCCCGAGGCTGTTCGCGTTCCCCGCCGGGGAGATGAGCACGTTTAGAACAGTCTCCCCAACTGCATCGCTCACAGCCTCAGGCTGAATTTCGATAACTGCCTCGAGCCCATTGCACTCGACCACCCGCATCAATACCTCGCGAGTCCCGGGGGTGGGCTCGAAGCAGATCACCCTCCCTTCAGGTCCGACTCGTCGTGCGAGCGGTACCGCGAGCACCCCCAGGTGGGCCCCCACATCGATGACGACCGAACCGGGCCGGCAGTGAGCGCGCAGGAAGCGGTACGTACCAGGTTGGTAGCTCCGGGGGTAGTAGCGGGCATAGCGAGGCTGGGAAGCGAATCACCTCGCCGTTGATCCGTCGTGGTAGGCCGCTCTTGGGGGCGATCCCCTCCAGAACGGCGTACGCCCTACCGCGTGCCCGATCCGCGATGGTCATTGGCTGCCGTTGCTCGCTCGGCGGCGGCAAGGCGACGGTAAGCGGCGCCGTACTCCCGCGCCATCCGCTCCGCGCCGAATCGCTGTCGAACGACCGAGGCATACTCGGAGGCCCGTTCCCTGTGGGCCGGTAGGTCCGAAAGCACGCCCCTGCGTCGCCGCCGCGAAGGCGGCATCGTCACGCGCCGGCACCGCTGGGCCTTTCGGGTCGAGGATCTCTGGAGCGCCCCCGACCGAGGTCATTACGACCGGCACCCCCAAGCCGGCGGCCTCGATGATCGTCTGGGGCAGCGCTTCGTCCACCGATGACTGCACAAAGACGTCTGCGGCGGCCATGAGGTCATATACGTCCGAGCACCCAACCGAGAAATGTGACCCTGTCCGTCAGCCCTGCTCGGTTCACCTGATCCTCGACCTCAGCCCGCAGAAGTCCCACGCCCGCAATGGCGAGGTGAACGTCCAGATCATCCTGCGCCAAGCGTGCGAACGCGCGGATCAGAGTGGGGTAGTCCTTCGCTGGATCGAAGCGGCCCGCGGCAACAAGTAACCGGCCGCCCACTGAACCGCGCCCTCCACTCGGCCACCCTCTCAGCGTTCACCCGGACGACCCTGTCCCAGTCGAGCCCGTAGAGGATGACGTCGACGTGGTCTGCTGGGACCCCCTCGCGATCGGTCAGCACCTTTCGCACCGCCTCCGAGGGGACGACCACGCGGCTTGCGCGTTTCGCCATCCAACCGTCCAGCCGTATGTGAAGGCGCTTGTGCTCGTGTGATGCCTTAGCTCGTGATGGCGGGCGAGAAGTGACGGCGCCGGGGATCGCGACAGCGCCCGCGCGATCTCCGTCGCCAGAGACGGATAGAAGAGCAGGCTATGCACGACATCGGGTCTGGCTGCTCCCGAGTTCGCTTCTCAGCCACCGTGCGGCAGCAGGCATCGTCACGAGCTTCGCATCGTTTAGTCCGAGTGATCGGACCGGGGTGTCGCGGTCGGGCCAACTCGTCGTAGAGGGGGTCACCCGGCTTACCGGTGAGGAGGAGGACGGAGTACCGGACCTCCTCCGGGTCGGCGTGGTCGATCAACGCGTTCAGGTGACGGTCCCGCAGAGCCCGTCCAGCTCACGTAGGTGACCTCGAGGGGTCTGGTCAGGTGCTGTCCAGCCATGATCGAGCGTCAGCGGTGGGAGATAGCGACAGTCACGTCTTGCGATGAAAAATGAACGACTGACCCCCCCAATGGAAGCCGCGGTAAGGCACGAGGGACACCTCAGGGTTCTTCGCGAGCCACTCGGCACAGGCTCGCTGTTCGCCCTGTCGCGGATCCGCGCGGTGGGTGAACCAATCGTCGAAGCAGATGACCGCACCGTCCACAAGCACGTCTGTCAGGTAGTCGAGCACGGGGACGGTCGACTCATACAGATCGCAATCGACCCATGCAATGGCGGCCTCCGCTGGGAGTCCCGAGCGATCCTTCAGAGTCTCGTCGAAGAATCCCTCAACTACCTGTAGACGCGAGCGGGGCAGCTTGTGGGCGTCCACAGTGCGTTCAAACGTGTCCCGAGGAGCGGCGAATTGCCCAGCGTGAAACGGACCGCCACTGGTTGGAAGCCCCTCGAAGGAATCGAGCGCAATGAACCGCATGAAGTCCATGCTGAAATGGTCGGCAAGATGCCAGGCTTCGACGAATGTCCGCCCCTCGTAGACGCCGAACTCCATGTAGTCGCCTTGGATGCGCTCGTTATGCAGGTAGAAGAAGGCGTCTCGGAGCATCCGGGTGCTCTCGAAGAGACTCAGCCGAGCTCCGTCCTGCACAACGGGGAGCGAAATGAGCCGTAACCCTCGGCGGGCGAGAGGTCGATTGAACAAGCGGAGATATCTGTCGCGCAGCAAGGCGCGCAGGATAACCCCGTCGTGCAGCACTCAACTGAGCTTGCCGGCCGCCCGCCGCGCCGTGAACCGCGGATCGCTGGTGGTTGCGCGGAGGAGATGGGAGACCGCCGACGCGCGCTCACCAACGTCTCGATAGGAACCCGCAAGCATCCAATGCAGCCGCGCGTAGGCCCGGCGCCGGAACGCCCGCGGTAGCACGAGGCGCCTGAAGGCGGACTCGTAGGCGTGCGTCATGTCCCGTGCCATGCCGGCGATATCCCTGCTCATGTTCCCCTGATGGCGCCGGTAAAGAACCAGCGCCTCGTCCGTGTGCACTACGCCTCCGCCTCCCACCAGGCGAAGGAGCAGCTCCCAGTCCGCTGATACCGACAGATCGAGATCGAACCCGCCCACGGCCTCGAAGCGTTTGCGGCTGATAAGCAGGTTCGAGCTACTGGACACCAGCCCCCCGTCCTGCAGGAGCATGCTCTCCACGGAGGGGGTCGGATCTACACGCAACGAGCCAATCTGGTTCAGGTCAGAGTCGACGACCGTCGTCGCGCATAGGGCGGCCGTGCGCGCTCTCGTGTCCAGCAGCGCAACCATGATGCGGACGCGATCGGGCAGCCACACGTCGTCCGCGTCGAGGAACGCCAAGAGCTCGCCCGCTGCCAGCTCGGCGCCGCGGTTCCGGGCCGCCGAAACTCCCTGATTCGGCTGGCGTTCATAGCTGACGGACTCGCCGAAGCCCTCCACCATCGCCGCCGTCCCGTCGGTTGAGCCGTCGTCGATCACCACGCACTCGACGCGCGGGTACGTCTGGTCGAGCACGCTCTGGACCGCGTCGGCGATGAAGCGCTCGGCGTTGTACGCCGGGATGACCACGCTGACGAGCGGCGTCGCTGGACGTCATCTGGCCTCTGCTCGGTCCGCCAGTTCCTCGTACAGGCTCGCGTAGCGCTCGACGCCGATTGCGAGATCGAAGCGCTCCGCAGCGAGCTCACGGCACCTTCGCCGGGCAGCCGGGATCGGCACACAGCGCTCTCAGCCGCTCGGCCGCCTTGGCGAGATCCGCGTCCTCCTCACCTCGCACCACAACGCCCACGCCGCGAATCCTCGACCAACTCCTCGAGGTCGCCCACCCCGGGCGTGACGGCAACCGGGCAGCCGGCCGCCAGGTACTCGGCGAACCGGGTGGGCGCCGACGCGACCTTGGAGAACGACGACTTGACCAGGCACAGGCCCACGTCGCCCTCGTGGAGCTCCGAGGGCATCGACCCGGCTCCACCGAGCGCACCTCGGCGGGGTGGCCGTCCAGCGCTCGCTCGGCCAGCTCCCGCTGCCGGGTCAGGACGACAAACGGCATGTCCAGGTGCTGCGCGAGCCGAATCGCGAGGTCGAACCGGTACCACGTGCCCAACGAGCCTGCCCACACCGCGCGAGGCCCGCCGGGTGCGGGCGTGGAGTTCGCAAACCGTTCGGTGTCTACACAGGTGGGGATGACGCGGATCGGAACGCCGGCCCTCACCCCCAGGCGCCGGATGTGCGGCACCGATCGCTCCGTCAGGGTGACCACCGCGTCGGCCTCGCCGAAGAAGCGACGCTCGTACGACTTCGCGAGCCGGTAGAGGGGACCGCGGCGCCAGATCCCGCCCTCGACCCTCTCGTCGGCCCAGAAGCCCGCGGATGTCGAAGAGCAGGCGCGCCTTGTCCAGGGCCCCCGACCTGAGCGCCATCAGCGCCGGGACGTAGCTCCGGACGTGGATCACGTGCGGGCGAGGTCTCCCGCGCCTCGCGCTGGATCGCCTTGGTGCCGGCACGCACGTCGCGCCACGTGCTTACCACGGGCGGACGGCCGTGGTAACGCATCGGAAGCCATCGCACCCCGGCCGCGTCGAGGGCTTCCCTTGGTCCCTCAAGCGAGTCCTCAGGCTTCTCGAACGAGATCAGGCTCACGTCGGCACCGGCCGCCAGCCGCTCGAGGTAGGCGACCACTTGCGATCGACCGAGAGGCTCGGCCATCCCGTCGTAGCTGACGTAGAGGACCCGGGGGCGGCTCGACCGCGTAACCGGTACGTTCGCTGGGCCGTGAATGCGCGAGAGCCTAGCCGGGACACGGCGAGCCCGTCCCCGCTGGTCGTCTCGGCCCAGACGGCGTATCCGGCCTCGACGCCGGGGGCACGCGTTCGCATCACCTCCCTCGCCCCGCATCTAGCGCCGCACTCGATCGAGCTGCGCTACGAGCCGATGCTGAGCGACCCCGAGTACGCGGTCATCGGCTCGCCGAGGGCACCGGCCTGGAGAAAGGGGCTCGTACTGGCACGAAGCGGGCTGCGTGGCGCTTCGCCGTCCGCGGGATGCGGATCTGGTGCTCGTGCAGCGGCTGCGCCTACTTACGCCGCTCCCGGGGAGGGAGCCGCTCCCGCGGGTGGACGTCTACGACTTCGACGACGCGCTCTTCGTGGGAGCGACGCTTCCCGGGCACGACCGCTTCGCCTGGCTAAAGCGCGAGCGCGAGCGCTGCTACGCCTACCTCTCCAGAGCGCGGCTGGTGCTCGCCGGCAACTCCTACCTGGCGGACCACGCCGCCAAGCGGGCGCGCCGGGTGGAGGTCGTCCCCTCGTGCGTCGACCCCGATCTGCAGCCCCTTCACGACCACGAGGATCGCGAGGTCGTCCGGGTCGGATGGATCGGGTCGCTCACCACGAGCCCGTACCTGGAAGCGGTCCTGCCTGTTTTCCATCGGCTGAACTCCAGCAGGATTCGCGCGAAGCTCGTCGTGGTGGGAAGCGCGAGACGCAGGCGCGCCTCGGCCCCGTGGATCGAGCACCGACCGTGGTCGCTTGAGACCGAGCGCGATGAGCTGGCCGGGTTCGACATAGGGATCATGCCCATGCCGGACACCGAGTGGACACGCGGAAAGTGCGGCTACAAGCTGCTCCAGTACTTCTCCGCCGGGGTTCCCGCCGTGGCAAGCCCAGTGGGTGTGAACCGGGCGCTGGTCGGGGACGAGCGCGGCGTGCTGGCTACCAGCGAGGATGAGTGGCTTGCCGCGCTGGAGCGCCTGGTGGGCGACGCAGACGCGAGGCGCGAGCTGGGCCGCGCTGCGCGCGCGTTCGTCGAGCGCGAGTACTCGTACCGTCGTTGGGCCCCCGAGGTGGCGGGCCTCCTGCGTCAGCTCTGAGCGACGCCTGAGCGGCGTTATGCGTCATCGCGACGCGGCGCCACTCGCGTCCGCCGGCGGTGAGCCCGGGCTCGTCGATGAACTCCCGGTGCCAGAGCTCGAGCATGAGCAGGGCCCAGATCTGGAGTGAGCGGTCCCCCGCCCCCTGCGCATGCGTGTCGAGTGATCCGTTCGACCGCGTCCCGCCGCGTGTACCCGCGGTCGAGCGCCCGGGGATCCAGGAGCACCTCCCGGGCGTAGTCGCGCAGCTCGTCGCGGAACCAGGGTCCGAGCGGCAGCGCGAAGCCCTTCTTGGCGCCGTCGAGGATCGAGTCCGGGACCCGGCCGCGGTACGCCTGCCTTGCAGAAGCCACTTCTTGTTCGTCCGGCGCGCCTTGTGGCGGGGCGGCAGCGAGGCGGCGAACTCCATCACGGTGTGGTCGAGAAGCGGCGAGCGCGCCTCCAGCGAGTGCGCCATCGTCGCGATGTCCATCTTCACCAGGAGGTCCTCGGGCAGGTACGTCTGGACGTCGACCGCCAGCAGCCTGTCGAGGGGGCCGTAGCCCGCTGCCGCCTCCCAGGGCCGCAGCGATCACGTCCCTGGCCCGGCCGGGATCGACCTCGCGGGCGAAGCTCGGGCGCCAGCAGCTCGGCGCGCTCCTGCGGGTTGAAGATGGAGACGTGGTTCGCGTAGCGCTCGACCGGGGGGAGGTCCAGCGACACGAGCAGCCGCTGCGCGCGGGCGAGGAGGCTGAAGTGGCCGGGCTGCCGGGGGATCCGCCGGCCCAGCCCGCTGCGGCGCGCCCGGCGACGCCGGCAGGTGCTCCATCCGGGCGGTGATGCTGTTGGCGACGTGGCGCAGGTAGCCGGCGAAGCTCTCGTCGCCGCCGTCGCCGTTGAGCGCCACCGTCACCTGCCGCCGGGTGAGCTCGGCCAGGTAGAAGCTGGGGATCGCCGAGGAGTCGGCGAAGGGCTCGCCGTAGTGCCTCACGAGCCGCGGGATCAGCTCGAGCGCGTCGGGCTCGACGACGAACTCGTGGTGGTCGGTGGCGAAGCGCTCGGCGATGACCCTGCGCGCGTGGGCAGCTCGTCGTACTCCTCGCCTCGAAGCCGATCGAGAACGTCTTCACCGGCTCCGGCGAGGCGGCGGCCATCTCGCGACGACCACGATCGACGAGTCGACCCCCCCGGAGAGGAAGGCGCCCAGCGGCACGTCGGCGATCATCCGCCGGCGCACCGCGGCGCCCGACCAGGCGCGCGAAGCTCCTCGCTCCAGCTCGCGCGGATCCTCGCTGCGCTTGCGCCGAGTAGTCGAGCTCCCAGTAGCGGCTCGACCCGGGCGCGCCCGTCCTCCCAGACCGAGCGTGTGGGCGGGCGGGAGCTTGCGCACGTCGCGCCAGATCGAGTACGGGGAGGGGACGTACCCGTAGCGCGAGGTAGGCAGTCGACCGCGCTCGGGTCCACCTCGCGGGGGATCTCCGGGTCGACCATCAAGCTCCTGAGCTCCGACGCGAAGCCGAGCCAGCCGTCGCCTGCTCGCGTAGAAGAGCGGCTTCTTGCCGACCCGGTCGCGCGCGAGCAGCAGCCGGCGCCGGCGCTCGTCCCAGAGGGCGAACGCGAACATCCCGCTCAGCTCGTCGACGCAGGCCCGGCCCGCGCTCCTCGTAGAGGTGCGCGATCACCTCGGTGTCGACCTGCGTCGAGAAGGTGTGGCCGCGGCGCTCGAGCTGCTCGCGAAGCTCGCGGTAGTTGTAGATCTCGCCGTTGAGGACGACCGCGACCGAGCGGTCCTCGTTGTAGATCGGCTGGTCGCCGGTCTCGAGGTCGATGATCCGCAGCCGCTGGATCCCGAGCGCGACGCCATCGCCCGCGTGTAGCCCCCGCGAGTCCGGGCCGCGGTGCTCGAGCAGCTCGCACATGCGCTCGACCAGCCGGGTGTCCACGGGCCCCCTAACACTCACCTTTCCGGCGATGCCGCACATCGGGCGCGCGACGATAGCCGACCGCGTCGGCGCACTGGCCTGCGGATAGCATCGGCGGCTTGAGTGCGCCCAGGCAGCGTCCGAGCACACCGGACTTCATCAAGGCATACGAGGACCACGTCTGGGACGTGTACGGATACCTCGCGTACCGGGCCGACTCTCGGTCGGAGGCCGAGGACTTGACGCAAGTGACGTTCGAGCGGGCACTCCGCTCCTGGAACGCGTTTGATCCGGAGCGCGCCAGCGCCAAGACCTGGCTCCTCGCCATCGCCCGCAACGCGCTGACCGACCACTGGCGGCGACGGCGAGCAGATGAGCCGCTGGAGGCCATCCCCGGGGTCAAGCAGCCGGTAGAGGCCGGCCCCGAGGAAAGTCTGGGCCTGGACCCCGAGCTTCAGGGGGCGCTGTCGCGCCTCAGCCGCCGCGACCGCTCCGTCCTGGCGCTGCGCTTCGGCGGGGACCTGAGGGCGAGCCGAGATCGCCGAGGTGCTGGACCTGAGCGTCGCGAACGTGCAGCAGATCCTCTCCCGCGCGGTCCGCCGGCTGCGAACAGAGCTGGAGCGGCAGTCCCGATCCAGCCCAACCAGCTGACTACCGGCCGCTAGGCACCTATAGTTCCGGATCGATGGCAGGCGACTCCTCTCGCGATCTGCGCCACTACCTGCGCTTGGTGTGGCGCCACAAGCTGCTGCTTGCGGCCGTGGTCCTGCTGATCCCGGCCGCGGTCTACGCGATCTCGAAGCAGCTCCCGAAGGAGTACGAGTCCAGCACGACGCTTCAGGTGCGCGCCGTCGCCGTCAGCTCCGCGCTGTTCACGAACCAGATCAGCGTCGCGACCTCGAACGCCGACGATGCCGCGCGGCTGATCGAGACGACGCTGGTCGCCGAGCTGGCGGCCGAGGAGCTGGACGAGCCCCGCGACTCCGCACGGGGGCTCCTGGGGCACATAGACGCCTCGCTCGCGACCGATGACTCGGGAAGCAGCGGCACCACGACGGACTTCCTCACGATCACGGCCACGGACGAGGACCCTCAACGCGCGGCCGACATCGCCAACGCCTTCGCGGACGCGGTCGCCACCAGGCGCACCCGTGATGCCGTGCAGGACATCGACCGCGCGATCGATGTGCTCACCGAGGAGGCCGCGACGCTCGGGAGCGGCGCCACGGACGAGGCGTCGCGCGACGCCCTCATCCAGCAGCTCCAGGAGCTCAAGGGCCTGCGCGCGACCCAGGGGGACACGACCATCGTGGTCGAGCCGGCGATACCGGCCAGCTCGCCGGTCTCGCCAAATCCCACGCGAAACACGACGCTGGCCCTGGTCTTCTCGCTCCTCCTAGCCGCCGGGCTGATCCCGTTGCTCGACCGCCTCGACCGCCGCGTCCGCGACGTCTCGGATCTGGAGGAACTGATCGGCGAGCCCCTCCTCGCCGTCATCCCCGACTCCGCGTTTCCCGGCCAGGTGCCGAGCCACGCCGTCCGGGAGGCGTTCCAGACGCTTCGCGCGAACCTGACCTACTTCAACGTCGACCGCTCCCTCGCAACGGTGCTCGTCACCAGCCCAAGCCACGGCGAGGGGAAGACCACGGTGGCGACCAACCTGGCCGTCGCAATGGCGATGGACGAACGCAGGGTCGTGCTCGTCGACGGCGACCTCCGCAAGCCCCAGGCGGCAAAGCGCTTGGGGATCGATCCTGGGCCGGGCCTCGAGTCCGTGCTGATGGACGACGTTCCGCTGGAGGAGGCCCTCGTGGAGGTCCCCATCGACGGCCAGCTCGGGTCGGGCGCTCTGCGCGTGCTGCCGTGCACGACTCCGCCGCCGAACCCGTCGGTCCTGATCGGCTCGAAGCGGATGAAGGCGCTGCTGGCGGAGCTCGCCGAGCAGGCGGACATCGTGATCATCGACTCGCCGCCGATCCTGAGCGTGAGCGACGTCATCCCGCTGCTGGAGGACGTCTCAGGAACCGTGCTTGTCGCGCGCCTCGACAGCACCACGCGCGACTCCCTCCTCAAGGCGCGCCAGGTGATCCAGACGGCGCGGGGCTCGATTCTCGGCGTCGTGGCCTCCGGGGCGAAGGCCGGCCGTCTCTACTCCTACGGCTACGGCTACGGCTACGGCGATCCGGCCCAGGACGCCGCCTCCAATGGGGGCCCGGCCAACGGCGGGTCCCGTCGCGGGCTCGCCGGCGTCCTGCGGCGCGGCACGAGCGACCAGTAGGGGCGGCCCCGCGTTCAGCGGGCGGGTCAGCAGCTGCCGAGCTCGTTGTTGATGGACACGTCGGTGCCGCCGTTTGGGCAGCTCACGGTGTCAGTGCCACCCTCGCCGTTCAGCAGATCGTCCAGCGGGCCATCGGTGAGGAGGTCGTCGCCGAGGCGTCCGAAGAGCTGCACCGCCTGAGCGGCGGTGGTGGCGTTCAGTGAGTCGGCGAGCGGGCTTCCGATCAGGCGGTTGATATCGCCGTTGACGTTCTCGCCGGTGTTGCCGAAGCCGTCGCAGTCGTCGCCGGCGTCGTTGAACGTCACCGCGACAGCACGGTTTCCGGATACGGCGCACGGCGCCCCGGAGGTCGCATGGCCGGTGAACGGGATGCCGTACGTGACCGTGTCGAAGCCGGCGTTGCCTGTGCCGTCCCCGTTGAAGGTGTCGTTGCCCTCACCGCCGCCCATGAAGTCGGCCTCGGTGCCGTCGGTGACGGCGGCGAGGCACCCAGCAGGATCGCCGTTGAATGTGTCGTTGCCGTCGATCGGCGCGACATTGGCGGCCACGTTGGCGCTGCCGACGAAGGTGTTCGCAAGGCAGTTGCCCGTGATCGTGTCGCCGAAGTCAGTCCCGGTGAACGACTCGACGTCCTGGTACACGTCATCGTTCGCCGTGTCGCCGGAGCCGTCGGTGCAGCCGTCGTTGTTGCCGCTGGCCGCGGAGGTGGCGATGGTCACGGTAACCGCCGTTCCGCAGGTACCGAAGAGAACCCGGTCGATGTCGGCGCCGCCGGCCAGCTCGTCGCCGGCGGCCGTGTTGCCTCCCCCGTCGAGGCGGTCGTTACCGGCGGCGCCGTGCAGGGTGTCATCGGCGCCGGTGGCGGTGAGGGTGTCATTGCCAGCCTGGCCCCTGATCGTGAAGGGGTCCTCGGTGACGCCGGACGCGGTGGCGGTGTCGTTCCCACCGCCCATGTTCATCACGACCGAAGTTGGTGCTGCCTTGGGGCAGGTGACGAAGGCGCCCCCGTCTGTGCATGCGCCGGTAGCGGCAGTGCTGATCCCGGCCTCGTCGAATCGGTAGGTCGTCCCAGGCTCGGTAACGGTCACGCTGTCGACGCCGTTGCTCCCGTGGTAGGTGACGACCCCCCCTTCGCTCACGACGTACGGCGGCGCCGGCGTGCCCGTGAAGGCGATCCGCCGGACCTGCCCGGTGTCGAAGTTCGGGTAGTACAGGGAGCCGCCGGGCCCGAACGTGAGGTTCACGGGGTTGCTGGCGGTGTCCTGGAACGGCGTCACCGTGGTCGGGTCCGGCTTCCCGTCGGGGCCCGTCGTCATCACCCAGATGCAGTCGCGGCTGTAGTCGGCGAAGAACAGCGCGCCGTCGTAGCCGACGGGGAAGGTGTTGGCCGTGTTGAACGCGAGGCCTGCGATCGACGAGGACCCGGCCTGGCAGTTCGCCCCCAGCGCAGCCCCGTGGTTGTAGGCGAAGAACGGTGCCTGCACGGTTCCCGCGGGGGCGCCGTAGAGCGTCTCGCAGATAGGAAGGTTGAGGCCGTCGTAGCCCGGCTGGTTGGCGCTCACGCCCGAGTTGTTTCCCTCGTAGCAGGGCCAGCCGAAGTTCTGCAGGGTTCCGGTGCCAACCGGGAAGCGGTTGATCTCCTCCCAGGTGCTCCAGCCGACGTCGCCGGTGTAGATCTCGTTGTCCGGGGAGATCGTGAACCGGAAGGGGTTGCGCACGCCGTAGGCGACGACGCGGCGCGCGTTGGCGTTGGAATCGCCGGCCAGCGGGTTGGTCGCGACGCCGGCGCCGGTCGAGGGATTGATGCGGATCAGGGTGCCGTCGAGCGTCACGCCGTCGCCGGCGACGGGGTGGGTGCGGAGGTCCTGGCTGCGGAGCGCCCCGCCCTCATTGGACGGATCCGCGCACGGGTTGACCGGGTTGCCGTCCTGGCCGAAGTCGGCGAAGGTGAAACTGGCGCCGTCGCCGCCGGACGCCCACAGGTTCCCGGCGCTATCGAACTCGAGGGCGCCAACCGAGTGGCTCGGGTACTGCTGGCAGTAGTCCTCGACCAGGACCGTTTCGGCGCCCACGGAGTTGAGGCGGGAGATGCGCCCGCTGATCACGCATCCATCCGCGTTGGGCCCGGGTGGGTCGGGACAGGGATCGTCGGCTGTATTGGGCGCTGGTGCCCACTTGGGGGCGGTGCCGCCGATGTCGGCGTCGTGCGCGTACATGACGTAGACGAAGCCGTTGCTCGCGAAGTTGGGATCGAGGGCCATTCCGAGCATGCCGCGGTCCCAGAAGTTGTAGGTGTTGGTGCGCAGGTCCGCGAACTGCGTGGGCGTCGTGTCGGAGAGGTTGTCGAAGACCTTGATCAGGCCGCTCTTCTCGGCGACGAACACCCGGCCGTCCGGGGCGAAGCGGACGACGGTGGGGTTCACGAGGCCGGTGAACCCGACGTCGGTGTCGGTGAAGCCCGCCGGGACCGCAGCGCTCGCCGACCCGGGCGCCGCGAGCCATCCCGCCAGCAGCCCCAGGCACACAAGCCACAGGCACTTGAGCCAGACCCCCTGCATTGGGACCAGCTTAACGTTCACCGCGCGTGAGAGCAAGACCATCCATGCCCATCGGGGCTTACGTTCAGATCGACTGCTCCACGGGTTCGGCGGCGCGGCGGCCAAGCCAGACCGGCAGCTCGAGCACCGCGATCACCGCAAGCCCGGCGGCCACGTAGGCGGCCGCGCCGATCGCCACGGCCCACTCGTCCGCCTGGTAGAGGCCGATCGCCAGCACGCACAGAAGCCCCTGGGTACACCGCCAGGACCATGGCCACGCCGCGGGCGGAGCCGGTCCAGCCGAGCAGGCGGTGGCTGAGGTGGTCGCGGCTACCGCTCAGCACCGGAGCGCCCCGACGCAGGCGCGAGACGACGACGAGGGAGGTGTCGAGGATCACGAGCCCCGCGATCGGCACCAGCGCGAAGAGGTCCTCGAGCCCCAGCGACCGCCCCGGCATCGTGGCGATCACCACCGCCACGATCAGGCCCAGCGGCATGCTGCCGCCGTCGCCCAGGAAGATCCGCGAGGGCCGGGCGAGGTTGAAGCGGAGGAAGGCGGTACAGGCTCCGGCCGCCGAGAAGGCGAGGCCGGCGAGGAGCGGCTGGCCCTCGATCAGGGCGAGGACGCCGGCGCCGGCGGTCGACACCGCCGCCACGGTGCCGGTCGCCCCGTCGAGGTTGTCCATCAGGTTGAACGCGTTGACGAGCCCCACCACCCAGACGACGGTGAGCGCGAGGTCGCCGGGATCACCGAGGAACTGCCAGCCGAGATCGGCCCACCAGATCACGACTCCAACCGCGACCTGGACCGCGAGGCGAACCGCGATCCCGAGGCCGATGCGATCGTCGAGCGTGCCGACGGCGCAGAGCGCGAGCGCGCAGAGGAAGAGGACCGCGTACACGTCGAGGGCGCTGCCGAAGGCGATCGCGGCCACCGAGAACCCCGCCATCACCGCCAGCCCGCCCAGGTACGGCGTCGGCGCCGAGTGCTGCTTGAAGCCGCCTGGCTCGTCGTAGAACCGGGTCCTCGCCGCGAGGCGGCGCAGCGTGGGGGATCAGGAGGTAGGTGACGCCGAAGGACACGAAGAGCGCGCCGGCGAGCCGGACGAGATCTGGGATATCGGCGAACGGCGTCATGACGGGCGCCTACACCCCCACCGAATCCGGGGCGGTGAGCTCCTCCTCGTGGTCGCCATGCTCGGCCAGCACGTCGCCGCGCTTCATCCGCTGGTAGTCGATCACGTCGTCGATCGCGTCGTCCACGGTGAGTTCGGGCCGCCACCCGGTCAGCTCCTCGAGCGCCGAGGTGTCGGGCTTGCGACGGCCCAGCTCCTCGAACCCCTCGCCGTACGCCTCCTCGAAGGGGACGAAGCCAATGCTGGAGTCCGAGCCGGTGCGCTTGATCACGCGCTCGGCCAGCTCCGAGATCGTGATCTCCATCGAGGAGCCGACGTTGAACACCTCGCCCACCGCGTCGTCCGACTCGTGGACGAGCAAGAGCGCGGCGATCACGTCGAGGACGTGCGCGAAGCAGCGCGACTGTGTGCCGTCCCCGAAGACGGTCAGCTCCTCCCCCTCGAGCGCCTGGCGCACGAACGACGGCAGGACCATCCCGTAGGCGCCCGTCTGCCGCGGGCCCACGGTGTTGAAGAGGCGAACGACGGCTCCCCGCGCGCCGTGCTCGGCCACGTGTCCGAGCACCACCATCTCGCCGAACACCTTGGCGTTGGCGTAGGTCCAGCGGCCGACCTGCGGCGGGCCCAGGACCCGGTCGGAGCGCTCGTGGAGGGCCCCGACGCTGTCCTTGCCGTAGACCTCGGATGTGGACGAGAACAGCAGCCGGACGTCGTGACGAGCGGCCGCGCCGGCGACGACGTCGGCGCCGCGGACGTTGCGGAGCAGCGAGTCGAGGGGGCGGTCGCAGATCAGCTGCACGCCGACGGCCGAGGCGAGGTGGAAGCAGCTGTCCACCCCGGACATCAGCCCCTCGACCAGCACCTGGTCGGAGGTCGAGCCCTCCACGAGCTCGGCCTGGCGGCGATCGAGCAGGTGCTCGACGTTCTCCCGCCGGCCGGTGCTGAGGTCGTCGAGGAGCACCACATCGTCGCCGCGGTCCACGAGCGCGTCGGCGAGGTGCGAGCCGATGAAGCCAGCCCCTCCAGTGATCAGATGACGAATAGGGGCCTTCCTCCTCGATAGACGCAACCCCGACCCCATGGCGATTGGAAGACCTCCCCCATACCCCCAAGGGTTGAGCCGATCCTATACGCGATCGGCGCCGGTGGCAACCCTACAAAATGTTAAATACCCGGAAACCGGCTAAGCCCCCACGCCCCCGCGGCCCGCCGTCTCCCCGCGCGACTCGTACCAGTGGAAGGTGCGCCGCAGGCCCTCGGTGAGGCCGACCGCCGGCTCGTAGCCGAGGGCCTCGCGGGCGTGCGAGACGTCGGCCTGCGAGTGCTTGATGTCGCCCGGCCGCGCCTCCTCGTGGACGGCCTCGATCTCGCCCCCGCTTAGCGCCCGGATCGCGCCGAGTAGGTCGTTCAGCGAGATGCGGGCGCCGCCGGCCACGTTGAAGGCCTCGCCCGCCACCCCGTCGGCGCCGGCCGCGAGCACGTTGGCGTCGACCGCGTTGTCGACATAGGTGAAGTCGCGGGACTGCTCGCCATCGCCGTACACCACCGGGCGCTCGCCGTCGAGGAACGCGAGGATGAACCGAGGGATCACGGCCGCGTACTGCGAGAGCGGGTCCTGGCGCGGCCCGAAGACGTTGAAGTAGCGCAGCGAGACCGTCTCCAGCCCGTAGACCTCCGAGAACGTCCGGCAGTAGCTCTCCGCCGCGAGCTTCGCCACCGCGTACGGGCTGATCGGGAGCGCCGCCATCGACTCCCGCTTCGGCAGCTCCGGGTTCGCGCCGTAGACCGACGAGGAGGAGGAGAAGACGACCCGCCGTACGCCCTCGTCCCGCGCCGCCAGCAGCACGTTCAGGGTGCCGGTGGCGTTCGAGGCATGGCTCGTCAGCGGGTCCTGGATCGAGCGCGGCACCGAGGGGAGGGCCGCGACGTGGAAGACCAGGTCACAGCCGCGCACGGCGTTGTGGGCGCGCTCGTAGCTCTGGACGTCGCCCTCGACCAGCTCGACGTCGTCGAGCAGATGCTGCAGGTTCCCGCGATGCCCCGTCGCGAAGTTGTCGAGCACCCGCACCGGCCGGCCCTCGCGGACGAGGCGCTCGACCAGGTTCGAGCCGATGAAGCCGGCGCCACCGGTGACCAGGACCCGTTCTCCGGAGGACACGGCGCGACCATATACGAGTGTCGCGGGGGTAATCTCGGCCGGTGATGGAGGCAGACCCAGCGGCCACGCGGGGCGAGCGCCTGGCGCCCGCGGTCGCCGCGCTCCAGCTCGATCTCGTCGCCGCGGAGGTCATCACCGGGCTGCGCGAGGCCGGCCTGCGCCCGATCCTGTTGAAGGGCCCCGCGCTCGCGGCCTGGCTCTATGAGGGGGAGTTCCGCCCCTACGGCGACGTCGACCTGCTGGTGGAGGAGGGCCGCATGAACGACGCCGAGACCGTGCTCTCCGAGCTCGGGTTCGGCTACGGGCAGCCCGGCTGGCGCGAGCTGGCCCACAGCTGGAAGCGCCCCGACGGGAAGACCGTTGACCTCCACCGCTCGCTCGTCGGCGTCGGGGCGCCGCCGGCCACGCTCTGGCAGGAGCTGAGCGGCGAGGTCGACGGCCTTCGGGTCGGCGGGATCGAGGTGGAGACGCTGAGGCCGCCCGGGCTGGCGCTCCACGTCGCGCTCCACGCGGCACAGCACGGGGGCGAGGGGCATCGCAAGCCGCTCGAGGACCTCGATCGCGCGCTCGACCGCGCCGACGAGAGCTGCTGGCGCGAGGCCGCCCGGCTGGCGCAGCGCGTGGAGGCCACCCCGGCGTTCGCGACCGGGCTTCGGCTCACACCCTCCGGCTCGGCGCTCGCGGACAGGCTCGGGCTGGCGGCCGACCGCCCGCCCGAGGTCGCCCTCCATGCCGCCCCCCAGCGCGAGCTGGTCCTCGGGCTCGAGTACATGGCGACGGCGGACGGGCTCGGCGCGCGGCTTCGCTTCCTGGGGCGCAAGCTGTTCCCCCCGGCCGCGGAGCTCAGACGCGACTCAGCGCTCGCCCGCCGGGGGCCGGTCGGACTCCTCGCCGCCTACGTCTGGCGGCCGCTCGCGATGCTGCCCCGCCTCCCCGGCGCCCTCCTCGCCTGGCGCCGCGCGCGCCGGGATGAGCGACCGTAGGGCCCGGTACGGCGGGCGGAGCCCGTAGATCACGAGCAGCTGGAGCAGCGCGACCACGGGGAGAGCCAGGCGCGCCCAGCGCGGCACCCCGGGGTCGCTTCGGATCCGCTCGCGCACCATCGCCGCGGCGCGCGTCAGGCCCCCGCCGGAAAGATTCGCCCGCCAAAGCGATGCGTCCCCGAGCCGGTAGATGAGCCCGACCCGCTCGCTCATCACCACCGGCCCGCGGAACGCCAGCGACACCCCCAGCACCCAGTCCTCGCCTCCGCTCGCGTCGGCGTAGCCGCCCGCGTCGCGGACCTCCGCGCGTCCGCGCCATCGCACACCCCTGGGTCGGATAGATCGACCAGATCGAGTGGGCGAACGCGAACATGCGCGGGCGGCGAGCGAGCGCAAACGCGAAGCGCCGCGGCGAGCGGTGCCGCCGTCCGGTCTCCGCCTCCATGATCGAGCTCACGCCGACGGCGGCCTCCGGGTGCGCCGCGAGCTGGGAGGACAGATGCCGGAGCGTCCCCTCGGGGAGGAGGTCGTCGGCGTCGAGGAAGGTGACGTACTCGCTCTCCACCTCGCGCCAGGCCGAGGTTCCGCGCCGCGCCCGCGCTCAGGCGCCGTGGCGTCCGGACGACCTCGACCCCCTCGAGGGCGGGAACCGGCGTCGTGGACGCGTTGTCGACGACGATGATGTCGGCGGGCAGGTCCTGCTCGCGCACGCTCGCGACGGCCTCCGGCAGCCAGCGGACGTAGTCGTCCCAGACCGGGATAACGACTGCTACCTGCGGGCGGTTCGAGGCCACGACCCGGCGGAACCTAGTAGCTGGCCAGGGTGCCGGTCCTGCGCGCCCGGCGAAGCGCCCAGCCGAAGGCCGCGAGACAGAGCGGCATTAGCACGACGACCGACGCGAAGAGACCGACCAGCTGGGCCGCATCGACGTCGCCCCCGAGCAGCGAGTCGCGCAGCACGTCGAGGGCCCAGGTGAACGGGCTCGCCTCGGCGATCGCCTCGAGCGGTGCCGGAAGCACGTCGACCGGGAAGTAGACGCCGCCGAGGAGCGCCAGGGCGGTGAGCGCGAGGCCGAGGAGGGCGGTCGCCCGCTTAAGCACGACGATGACGGCCGCGACCGCCGCCCCGAAGGCCGCGAAGAGGCCCAGGGAGCCGACGATGGCCAGGGTGGCCGTGGCCAGCGATCCCGCCGCGAGGTCGAGGTCGAGGCCGAAGATCACGATGGCGGCCAGCAGCACGACGAGGCCCGAGAGCGCCCCGCGCAGCAGGTCGTAGGCGCTGCTGGCGAGGACGATCAGGCCCGGGCTGACCGGCGCCGTCATCAGCGCCTCGAAGGTCCCCGTGGTCTGCTCCTCGCGCAGCTTCGCCGCGAACCCGGCGAGGCTCAGCGAGACCATGCGGAAGAGGGCGATGCCGACCGCGGCGAAGGCGAAGTAGTCGCCGCTCAGCGACTCGCGCGCCGCCAGCTCCTCCTCGCTCACCAGCCGCCCGAGGTAGAAGAACAGGGCGAGGAAGAAGACGATCGACCCCAGCTCGAGGACGAAGCTCGCCCGGTAGGACGTGGCGATGCGCCAGTCCCGGCGAAGGACGGCGGCGACGACGGAGCTCCAGCTCACGCCTCCTCCTCCCCCTGCCGAGGTCGGGCGGCGACGGCCTCCAGGAACGCCTCCTCGAGCCGCCCGGCCCCCATCCCGCTCGCCGGCTCCTCCAGCACGACGCGCCCGCCCGAGAGGACGACGACGCGGGCGGCGATCGCAACCGCCTCGTGCAGGTCGTGGGTGGCGAAGAGGATGCCCGTCCCCTGCTCCGAGGCCAGGGCGCTCGCCAGCTCGCGGAACCCGGTGGCGGCGAGGGGATCGAGGTTGCGGGTGGGCTCGTCGAGCAGCAGCAGGGGTGGGTCGGCGACCAGCGCGCGGGCCAGCAGCAGCCGCGCCCGCATCCCCGACGAGTAGCCGAGCACCCGGCGGTCGGCCGCCTCGCTCGAGCCCGGCCGCCGCGAGGAGCTCGGCTGCGCGGCGCTGCCCCTCGCGCCGGCCGAGGCCGTGAAGCGCCGCGAAGAAGGTCAGGTTCTCGCGCCCGGTAAGGCGCCAGTAGAGCGCCCGCTCGTCGCCGACCATCAGGCCGATCCGCCGGCGGGCCTCCACGGGATCGGCGACCACGTCCACCCCCAGCACGCTGGCGGTCCCGGCGTCGGGCTCGACGGTCGTGCCCAGCACCCGAAGCAGGGTGCTCTTGCCGGCCCCGTTGGGGCCGAGCAGGGCGACGATCTCGCCCCGGTTCACGTCGAGGTCGAGTCCGTCGAGGGCGACGACCGGCCCGAAGCGCTTGACCAGGCCTCGAACACGGATGCCCTGCGTCTCGGTGGCGGCGATCAAGCGTGCGACGGCGGGAAGCTTAATCGGCTCACCGGCAGCGAGCACGCTGTTAGCCTGCGGGCGTGTCGGATCTGTGGTTGGAGGCAGGGGAGTTCGTGACGGCGCTGGTGGAAGGTGTTGCTGCCGGTGGCCGTGCTCGCGATCGCGATCCCCGTGGCCCTCGTGGTCTCGGGAGGCGACGACGATGACGACGCCGCGGACGTCGTCGCATCCGAGAGCCCAACGGGCCCCGGCCAGGGCACCGTCCCCCCGGGCGAGGTCCCGACCGCGGAGCCGAGCGGGCAGAACGGCGGCTCGGGGGGCAACGGGAACGGCGGCTCAGGCGGCGGCCAGGAGGGCGGTTCGGGCTCGGGCCCCGCGAACGGGGGAACCGGGGGAACCGCCAACGAGGAGCCGCCCAGCCCCTTCGGCCCGCCCGGCCACCCGGTCGGCGAGGTGCCCCCGGGCTCGCCCCCGAGCGCCGACGAGCAGGCCGTCGCCCACACGCTGACCAACTTCCTGCGGGCGATCTCGCGCGGGGACGGGCCCCAGGCCTGCGCGCAGCTCTCGCCCGAGGGGCGCGAGCGCGTGGAGCGGGAGGTTCACACCGCCGCACCCGAGACGCAGGGAACCCCGTGCGAGGGCGCGATCGTCCTCTACCAGAGCGGCTACGGCCCGTCGGCCAGGAACCCCACGATCACGAACGTGAGCGTGTCGGGAAGCCAGGCGACCGCGACGGGACCGCCGGGAAAGCGCCGGGGCGACCTTGCCAAGTACGGCAACGTCTGGCTGATCGACAACTACGGGTGGGGCTGAGGGCGAACCGCTGCGACGACCGCGCAGCCACGCGGGCCCAAGTCCCCAAAGTTGACCCCCAGGCTAGGGGGTCAGATCTATCGAGCCGTCGTTCAGCAGCTCGTCGACGGGGGTGTTTCCCTGCTGCGTCAGCTCGGCGAAGGTCCCCAGAACGACGATCGCGGGAGCCTCGTAGGCCCCTGCCTCGCTCGCCACTGTCTACCGGAGCGGTATTCGGATTCAGATCTCATGCGCTTTCCCTGTTAGTGGGGCATTTACCCGCTCGCGGCTTACCCCCACGAGCGCATTCGAATGCTCGGACGAAACCTACCAGTTGGCGACCCCGGTGTAAATCCCAATAGTCGATTTCGTGATCCGGTGGCCAGCCCGGCGCGAGGACGGCGTCGAGCACGCCCGGGATCTCGCCCGACCACGGACGCGGCGCCCGATCCTGCGCGGGGCCGGGGTGGCCCTTGTCGGGCCGCTCGAGGTTGAGCGCCGGCACGTCCCCGGCCAGTGCCGTCCGCAGCAGCCGCTTCGTGCCGGGGCCGACCAGCTCCGAGGGGTGGCACTCGAAGCCCAGCTCCAGCAACTCCCTGGACACGAACGGGAAGCTCCGCCGGATGCCGAGCGAGCTGGTCACCTCCCAGTGCATGCCGAGGAAGCCCTGACGCTCGAGGAACATCGCCAGGTGGGGCATCGGCCCGTCGTCGCGGCGCGGCGGCGCGCCGCCGCTCGCGCCACCACTCGGCGTACTCGGCTCGCGAAGCTCGGGGCGCACCATCGCCGGCAGCTCCTCGGGCCACGGCATCGGTGGGCGGCGAAGCGCGCAGGCGGAGCCGATGCACGAACCACCGGCGGACGTCGGCTGGCCCCGTCGGAAGCGCCCGGCGCGAGCGCCACAGCTCCGGCCGGCGTGGTGTGCCGAGCCCAGTCGCGCAGCGTCAGGAGCGAGCCGACCGTGTGGTCGGCGAACTCACCGCCGACGAGCACGGTCACGGGCCAATCCCGGGCCACCGACGGCAGCAGGCAGAGGTAGGGCTGCAGGACGTGGAACGGCACTCCGCGGCTCGTCCAGCAGGGCGAGTCGGCGCTCGGCGTCGACGATCTCCTCCGGCGGCGGCGAAACCCGACGGCCTCGTCGAGCGCGTCGATGTAGCCGAGGTCGCGGTCGCGGGCCGCCTCGTTCGACGGGGACGACGTCAGCGTGCTGACCTCGCGGCCCAGGAGCCCCGCGGCGAGCGCGCCGACGGCCGACGAGTCGACGCCGCCGCTCAGCGCCAGCAGGTTCTCGCCGTCGGGATCCAGCTCGCGCTCGAGCGTGTCGACGAGGGCGGAGCGAAGGCGCTCGGCGTGCTCGGGCGACGGCCGCGGCTCCGCCGTCCGGCGCGGGTCCCACCAGCGGCCGAACTCGGCCTTCCCCGCTCCCAGCCGCACGTACTCGCCGCGCCCGAGCACCTTGACGCCGGCGACGAACGTGCGCCGATCGGGCGCGGCGTCGTAACCCGACGTCCAGATCGCGTTGATCAGCGGATCGATCCCCAGCGGGCCGGGGTGGAACCGCAGCAGGTTGGCCATGGTGGTGGCGACGGTCCAGCGTCCCCCTCTCCCCGCCACGTAGAACGGCACGAGCCCGCCTGCGGAGCGCACCACGGTCGCCTCCCCGGTCGGCTGCACCCGGATGAAGCCGAAGTCGCCCGGCAGCTCCTCGAGCCTCTCAGGCCGCTCAGAGACCATGCGCGCGACCTCTTCCCAGCTCTGCCCGGCCATCCCCACCTCGTCGCGGCCCTGGGCGAAGGCGAGCCCCGCGGCGCGGACCGCGTCCGGGTCGGGGGTGGTGCCCGGCGAAGCGGCCGACGGCGACCAGCCATCCCGGCGCGGGGCTCCAGGGAGGATCGAAATCGCCGCTGGCCTCGATCCGCTCGCGGACGAGCTCAAGCTCATCCGGATCCGGACGTGACGATGGCCACCAGGTTGGCGAGCGGGCGCAGGCTCACGTCGCGCGGGTCTGCTCGAGCGCCCCGGCGTCGGCCAGCGCGTCCCGCAGGGCGTCGGGCAGTCCGGGATCGTCCAGGCGCCCGTGGGGAAGCTCGAGACTGAAGGCAGGCACCGCCTCGGCGATCTGCGGGCAGGTGCGGAAGTGGGCGCGGATCGGGCCCTGCGCCTGCCAGCCGATCACCCGGGGGCAGCGCAGGAGCGCCTCCAGCGCCTCGCGTTCTCCCAGCCGGCTCACGGCAACTTCGCTCTCGCCACGCGGCCACCGGGGGAAGACGATCGCCCCCAGCCGCGTCGTGTCCTCCGCGCCGCCCTCACCTCGACACCCGACGCGCTCGTCCCCGGTCGTCCGCCTCGCCCCGTCCACACGCTCGGCGAGGGCCTCTGCCTGTGGGCGCAGGCGAAGCTCCTGAGGACCACGGTGCACGGAGAACCCGTCACCGTCCGCCTCGACCCGCGCCGCGTCGTCGCTGACCAGCGCTCCGCCGGCGGCACAGAGGAGCGCCGCGGCCGTCGACTTGCCGGCTCCCGAGCCGCCCGGCGAAGGCGACGCACGAGCCGCCCAGCTCGACGGCGCTCGCGTGGAGCACGCACGCGCCCCGCAGGCCGAGTATCGAGCGCGAGGACGTTCCCGGCGAGGAGCACCGGCACCATCGCCTCGCCCCGGCCCGGCGCGGGTCGCGCGGCGATCGTGCCGCCTGCCAGATCTACCTCGAACTCGGCGGTCTCGAAGAAGCGAACCGTCAGCGTCTCGTCCCGCAGGGCCGCGGCGTAGCCGGCGCCCGGCCCCGGAAGCGCCGCCACCCCCTCGCCATCCGGCGGAACGTCTGGGACCGCCTCAGGAGGGCTGAGCCGCACCTCGAAGTCGGCGGGACCCTCCGCGTTGGCCGCCCCCGGCACGGTCACGTCGCCGCTCAGCCGCAGACCATGCAGTAGCTGCGCGGGCCCAGTCACCATGGCAGACAGTCTGACGTCGATAGCCGCGGAGACGCCGGCCCGGCGCGCGCCTCAGTCGCAGTACGCGTACGCGGTCATCTCGGGGTGGCCGAGGAACGCAAAGGCGGTGAGCCGCCACTCGTCGCCGTCCCGCCGCGACGCATGGACCAGCCCGAGGTCGCTGTCCTCGGCGGGCTCCTCGACTAGGTACTCGATCTCGAACCCGCCCGAGCGCAGCTTCCGGCCCTGCGGACAGCCGGCGGCGACGGTCTGACCGAACTTCTCCTGGTTCCCGTCGGCGGTGCGGGTCCGCGTCCTCTCCTTGAGGTCCGGGCGCGGACGAATCGCAGTAGGCGAAGGCCGTGTAGAGCTGCGGGACCCTGGCTGTTGTTGACCACCGACACCTCCCAGGTGTCGAGCGCGGTGCGCTTCGAGGCGATTAGGAAGGTCGGCGCGTCCGGGCGACTCGAAGCCGCCGGCCACCGCCTCATCGCCCGACCCGCACAGCGGCCGGGATCGAGGCCAACTCGTCCTTGGCGACCAGAGTGGGCGCGGACGACGCGGTGGTGAGCAGCGGGTCCTTCCTGCCGCAGTAGACGTAGACCGTCGCCTTCCCCGCCTCGCCCTGTGTTCCGGGCCCGCAGGCGCCAACCCTCCTGCCCTCGCGGGTGGAGTCAAGCGCCTGCACGACAGGGCCATTCCCACCCGGGAATGGGCGCGCGGAATCCACCTGAAACCGCCTGGCCCGCGCTCGCAGGTCGCAGTCCGTCTCCCGGATCTCGTCGGACGGAACGGCAGAACTTCCTCGACTCGTCCCTGAGGGCGCCGCACCGCCAGGCCCGCGACGACCAGGCACGCTCCCGCGACGATGAGCGGCTGGAGTGCGCCGCCGCTCGCGCATCAGACGAGTCCGGAACCTCATTACAGCTGATCTCTTCCCGGCCCTGGGCGAGGGCTCGACCGCGTCCCCGGTCGACCTCCAGCCCAGGTTTCAGCGCCTACGGCAGCTCGCAGCCGCCGGTCCTCGTTGTCGAGCGAACGCCATGTCGTGCCGCCGTTGACGCAGTTGGCGGTGTCCGTCCCGCCCTCGCCGTTCAGCAGGTCGTCGCCAGGTGCTGTCGGTCAGGTGTCGTCTCCGAGCCGCCCGAAAGCTGGACGCCCAGCTGTACCGACCTGGTCCCCGATGCCGGCACCACGTGAGCCGTTGCGTCGATCGTGTCGGCGCCGGAGTCTCCGATGATGCGCTCGATGTCGCCATTGACGTTCTCGGCCAGCGTTGCCCCAAGCCGTCGTTGTCGTTGGCGCCATCGCCGATCGTGACGTTGATGCCTCGGCGCGCGCCGTGTACGGCGGAGCCCGTAGGTGACGGTGTCGAAACCAGCGTCGTCGGCCTGTGCCGTCGCAGTTGAAGTCGTCGTTGCCCTCGCCGCCGCCGATGAAGTCCGTGCTCGGTGCCGTCCGTGGCAGCGGCGAGGCAAGCCGCAGGATCACCGGTGATCGGTGTCGCCGCCGTCCGTCGTAGCGCTCGTCGTGCCAATCGAGCCAGCGAACGTGTTGGGACAGCAACTGCCGGTGTATGTGTCGCCGTCGGAGGTGCTGCCAGTAATCGACTCGACCGAGCTCTGGACGTTCTCGACGGTTTCTGCGTTACAGCCGCCATCGTTGGCCACGTTGTCCATCGTTATGGCGACCGGATCTCCAGCGATGCAAGCGTTGGACAACACGCCGCCACCCAAGCCATAGGTCACGCGGTCCAGGTCCGCACCGCCATCGAAGTCGTCGGAGTTGTCCCCGCCCTCCATGCGGTCGTTGCCAGCGCCGCCGTTGAGATCGTCGGCTCCATCGAGACCTCCGTAGAGAAGATCGTTGCCAGCGTCGCCGTTGATGATGTCGCCGATTCCTCCTCCGGTTCCACCGTTGATGGTGTCGTTGCCGGGACCACCGCTCAGGCCGGTTGCCGTGCTGTTGTCGCTGTCGAGCCCGCCGTTAATGATGTCGTCGGCACTGCTCCCGGTGACGTTGCCGTCGTTGCCGTTGCCACCGTCGATCGTGAAGGGGTCATCGTTGACTCCCGCGGCGGTGAAAACGTCGTCGCCGTTGCCGAGGTTTGCGACGACCGAGGTCCAAGCAGTTCCCGTGCAGGTGACGGTATCCCCGCCATCAATACAGCTGGCGCTGCTCGAGCTGATACCGGTCTCGGCGATGGTGTAGCTGTCAACGCCCGAGTCGGTGACCGTCACCGTGTCCGCGGAGCCGTCTCCCGTGTAGGTGATGACCGTAGTGGCGGTCGCCACGTTGCCGGCCGACGCGATCGCCGGCACCACGGCCAGGGCGCCCAGCGCCAGCACGAACGTCAGTCCAGCGCGCTTGACGATGGAACCCTTGCGGCGACTTGCTGCCCTCAACGACATGAAACCTCCCGGCACAGAAATAAGGCGTGACCCCTCGAACTAGGCCAGCATAGTGCCCCGGGAGGTGTGGGTCAAGCCCCTGGGCCCTGCTACACGGCTCCTTAACTTGACGCAGGGGGCCTAGCTGGGCTCAATGCAGGTGCCGCCCTCGTTGTTGATCGAGACGTTGGTTCCGCCGTTCGGGCAGTTGGCCGTGTCGGTGTCCGCCTCGCCGTTCAGCAGGTCGTTGCCCGGGCCGTCGGTCAGGGTGTCGTCGCCGGCGCGGCCGAACAGCTGTACGGCCTGGTCGGCGGCGGTGGCGTTGATCGTGTCGGCCTGCGCGTTGCCGATGATCCGCTCACAGTCGCCGTTGACGTTGTCGGTGTTTCCGAAGCCGTCTCCGTCGTTTGCGGCGTCGTCGAGCGTGACGCTGATTCCCGGCGCAGCGGCGTCTACGTAAGGAGTGCCGTAGGTCACTGTGTCGAAGCCTGCAGCGCCCGACCCGTCGCAGTTGAACACGTCGTTGCCCTCGCCTCCGCCGAGGAAATCCCCGCCGTTGGGAGCGCACACGGCCGCATCGCCGTTGATCGTGTCGGCCCCGCCGGCCCCGCCGTCGGTGGTCCCGGAGTCGCCGGCGATCGTGTTCGGGCTGCAACTGCCGGTCAGAGTGTCGGTGGCCACGTTGCTGCCCGTGATCGACTCGACGTCGGTGTGGACGTCGTCGGTCCCAGTGCTGCCGTTCCCGCACGTTCCTCCGTCGTTGTTGGCCCCGTCGATGACGACCTGGACGGACGTCCCGCAAGTGGTGTAGATAGCCCGGTCGATATCGGCGCCGCCGGTGAGCTCGTCTCCGGCCGTGTCGCCGTTGTTGAAGCCGACGTTGAACCGATCGTTCCCGGTGCCGCCGTCAATGGCATCGTCGCCGTCGCCGCCGGTGATCGTGTCGTTGCCGGCGCCACCGTTCAGGGTGTCGTCGGCAGCTCCCGAGCTGATGGTGTCGTTCACCTCGCTTCCGGTGAACGTCTGCGACCCTGCGATGGCAGCGCTCGTGTCGGTGATAGTGAAGGGATCCTGGCTGACCCCGGCCGCCGTGAAGGTGTCAGCGAGAAGGCCGAGGTTAACGCTAACGGCCGTGGTGGGGTCCAGGGGGCAATCGACCGTGGCGCCGGTGTCCGTGCACCCCGCGCCCGCGGTCGGATCGGGGCCGGAGCCGTCGGCGAACCTGTAGTTCGCGCCGACGACCGTGACGGTCACGCCGTTGCTCTCGACAGCGCCGTCCGCGAAGGTGATCGTTGTCCCTGTGATGGATGCGGTTGCCGCCGACGCGATCGCCGGCACCACGGCCAGGGCGCCGAGCGCCAATACACATGTCAGTCCAACGCGCTTGACGATGGACCTCCCGCGACGACTGGCTGTGCTCCGCGACATAGCGACCTCCCGGCACGTTGGCTTCCCCGCGACTCAAGCAGCATATGCCCCGCCCGGGACGCTGCCAAGCAGTGCCTTGCACGGGACGGCTTCTCGAGTCGTCCAGCAGGTCGTGGCGCGCGAGCTCCGCGAGGAAGCCGTCCACGTCGGGCTCGGCGACGGCGCGGTCGATGCCGCACTCGGCGCACAGTCGGTCGACGAGCTCCTCGCGGCTGGCTCCCTCCACCAGCGCCGGCCAGAGGGCGGCGCCGCTGGGGTTGATCGCGAGGTAGAGCGAGCGGCGCAGATCGAGCGCGACGATCTCGCCCTCCACCTGGCGCCACTCGACCGCGTCGGCGCGAACCCTCAACTCCTCCGCCATTCGCCCGGCAGCCTAGACGACCGATCACCGGCCGGGTGCGGGCTACGCTTGCGTCGTGGAGACCGGAACGCCAGGTCGGGGCTCTCCGGGCGAGGCGACCATCGGCCGGTTCAGCTCGGCCAACGTCGGCGCGGCGTGGTGGGCGCTGAGGGCGTCGTGGCGAACGCGGGCGAAGCCTCGCCGCGGCGGCCTGGACGCCGCGCTATTCCCACCCCCTCCGCCGGACCTCCCCGCCGAGGCCGAGCGCGGCGTGCGAGCCGCCCTTCGCCGCCGGGGCGATACCTGCCTGGTCAACTCGATCGTGCTTCAGAGCTGGTACGCGGCGCACGGCGAGCCGCGCGACCTGATCGTGGGCGTCACCGAGCCCGGCGACGCGTTCAAGGCCCACGCCTGGCTGGAGGGCGATTCCCCGCACGGGGACGGGCCGTTCCTGGAGCTTCTGCGCCGGCCCCCGCCCGCCGTCGACGGACCGTCCGCGGGCGCCTCTAGCGTAGGCGCGCACCATGGATTCCTCGCCGGCTTCCTCAACGCTTCGCGCGGCGGCCGCCGCGTCGCTGGTGCTCGCGCTCTACCTGCTGCTCTCGAGCTGGGACGGCCTCTACGAGACCCTCGAGCTGCCCCAGGGGCTCCCGGCCCTCACCGCCCAGATCGGCGGCGCGGGCATGCTCGGCCTCGCCTACCTGCTCTGGGCCGCGGCGCCGCGGCCCGAGGTGGCGCCGCTCGCCGCCCGCGCGGGCGCGATCGCCCACGGCGCGGCCGCGCTGATCATCGCCGGGTGGCTGATCTTCCGCGACAAGCCCGACATCGGCGTGCAGACGGCGGGGATCGTGATCCTCGCCGTCGCGGCGGTGGCCCTGGGCGGGCTCGCGCTCGCGCAGGCGCGAGTTGCGCGCTAGCCGCCCGGCTCCTAAAGCCCCAGCGTCTTGGCGATGATGTTGCGTTGGATCTCCGAGGTGCCGCCGTAGATGGTGGAGACGAGGGTCTGGCGGACGAGGCGCTCCATGTCGTACTCGGAGGAGTAGCCGTAGCCGCCCATCATCTGCATCCCGCCGAGCGCGGCGCGCTGCGCGGCCTCGGTCACGAACAGCTTCACCATCGACGCCTCCCTCGGGAGCATCCGGTCGGGGTCGGCGTCCACCTGGGCGGCGACCGAGTAGGTCATGAGCCGCGCCGCCTCGAGGTCGGTGGCGATGTCGGCGAGCCGGTGCTGGAGCGCCTGGAACGAGCCGATCGGCTGCCCGAACTGGCGGCGCTCCTTGACGTAGGCGAGCGCGTCGTCGAACGCTCGCTCGCCCATGCCGAGCATGGTCGCGGCGAGGATCAGGCGCTCGACGTTGAGCCCGGCCATGAGCTGCGTCCACGCCTGGTCGACCTCGCCGAGGACCGCGTCCTCGGGCGCCTCGCAGTCGGAGAGGTAGAGGTGGTTGGTCTCGCGGCCGCCGAGCGTGTCGATCGGCTTGATCTCCATCCGGGGGTTGTCGGTGGGAACGAAGATCATCGTCAGGCCGTCGTGCTTGGACGGGCCCTTGGTCGTCCGGCAGACGACGAGGACGTGGTCGGCGAGGTGGGCGTTCGAGCAGAACACCTTCTGCCCGTTGAGGACGTAGCCGCCGTTCACGCGCTCCGCGGAGGTCGTGAGCGAGCCGACGTCGGAGCCGGCCTCGGGCTCGGTCATCGCGATCGCCTCGACGGCGCCGCCCGCGATGCCGCCGAGGATCTTCCGCCTCTGCTCGTCGGAGCCGAACCGTTGGACGGCGCCCGCGACGATCAGGGTCGTCGCGTAGCCGTTGATCGGCGCCAGCCCCCGCGAGGTCTCCTCCATGAATATGCAGGCGTCGACCATGCCGCCGCCCGACCCGCCCAGCTCCTCGTCGATCGTCACACCGAGCCAGCCCAGCTCGGCGAGCTTCGAGTAGATCTCGGCCGAGTGCCCCTCGGTGTGGCCGTTCGTCAGGCGTTCGCGCTGCTCGGAGGTGCCGCACTCGCGGCGGCAGAAGTCGCGGATCGCCTCGGCGAAGTCGCGCTGCTCGTCGGTGAACCCGAGGTCCATCGACGCGGCAGGTTAGCCGGGGCCGCTGTTACCGCCCTCTCCCTCGCCGTGGCCTCCGTTGTCGTCGCCACCCTTGTCGTCGTCGCCACCCTTGTCGTCGTCGTCTTCCTTGGTGGACGTCGTGGTCGACGTGGTGCTCGTGGTGGACGTGCTGCTGGTCGTCGAGGTTGTGGTGTCCTCGCCGGTGGTGGTCTCAGCGGCGGGGGCCGTCTCGGTCACGGTGGTGGTGTCGTCGTCATCGCCGCAGGCCAGGCCGGTGAGGGCGACGAGAACGAATCCGAGGCTAAGGAGCCTTCGCATGCTGAGCACCTGCCCGCTCTTCGGGTGCGCGAAACGCACGGTCAGTTGATGTTCCCCTCGATCTCTGCGCGGACCTCGTCGATCAGCTCGTCGAGGTTCTCGGCGGAGACGTCGAGGAGTTGGTTGATCGCGATCACCGCGACGAGGATGATCGCGGCGAGGACGGTGCCGACGATCGCGAAGGTGCGCCCGGCGGAGGCGAGGCTGCGGTAGCGCGTGGACTCACCGCGGTCGACCTTGTTGCGACCGATGGTGCCGAGGGCGATGCCGGTGACCGCGACCGGGAGGGCGGCGTAGAAGCCGGAGCCCGAGGAGAAGATGATCAGCGCGATTGAGAGCGGGCCGAGGATGATCGCCCCGAGCGCCGGCAGGTTCCAGTCGTTCTCCTTGGGCGTCGCGGCGGCGGCTGGATCGGGCTGAGGGATCGGCTCGCGTCGCGGCGGCGGGCGGCGGGGGCGGCTGCTGCGCGGCGGGTTGCGGGGCGGCCGGCTCGCGCGGCTCGGGCATCGGGATCGGGTCCCACGGCGGCTCGTCTGGGGGCGGCGCCGGCGCCTCGGGTGGCGCAGCTTCGGGTGGCGGGACCGGGTCCTGGGTGGGCGGCGTCGGCGGCTGCGCGGCGGCGGCTGCTCCGGCCCCGCGGCCCCCGCGGCGGCCGCTCCGGCGGCGCCGGGGCCGGGGAAGGCCTCGGTGGCGTCGGGGTCGGTGGGGTCCATCACCTGCGTCTCCTCGGTGCCGCCGACGAAGGCGATCAGGGCGCTGCCGAGGTGGATTTCGTCGCCGTCGCGCAGCCGGCGCGGGGCGTCGATCCTCTCCGCGTTGACGAAGGTCCCGTTCGAGGAGCCGAGATCCTCGATCACGGCCCCGATGCCCTCGGGGGAGATCCGGGCGTGCTGGCGGGAGATCCCGGCGTCCACCAGGACGAGATCGACGCCCTCGGTGCGCCCGATCGTGATCGCCGCGGTGAGCGGCACCTCCCGCCCCGCCTCGGCTCCCTCGCGAACGACCAGAAGCGCGTCAGCCATCGGCGCGAGTCTATGCGCAGCGGGGCCGGCGCGGAGTCCGTGGGTTTGGCTGGCGCGGAGTCCGCGGCTTTTCCAGATTGGGTTCGCATCGCGACCCCAATCCCGGAAACCCTGGGCGGCACAAGTGCTAGAGCCCGGAGCGGGATTTGAACCCGCGACCCCTTGCTTACCATGCAAGTGCTCTACCACTGAGCTATCCGGGCGCGGGGTGACTCTAGCGCCGAGCAGCCGCGCCGACCGCCTCCGCGAACGCGTCGACCTCCTCGGCCGTCGTGTCCCACGAGCACATCCAGCGCACGATGCCGTCAGCCTCGTCCCAGACGTAGAACGGGTGGTCGCCGGGCAGGTCGGCGAGAAGGCCGTCGATCGCCGGGCGCGGGAGCCGGGCGAAGACGCCGTTGGCCTCGACCGGGTAGACGAGGTCCACCCCATCCACCGGCTCGAGGGCGGAGGCGAGGCGCGCCGCCATCTCGTTCGCGTGTGAGGCATTTCGCAGCCAGAGGTCGTCGGCCAGGAGCGCGGTGAGCTGCGCCGAGATGAAGCGCATCTTCGAGGCGAGCTGGCCCAGTTGCTTGCGGGTGAACAGGAAGTGCTCGCCGAGGTCAGGGTTGAGGATCACGACCGCGTCGCCGACCAGGGCGCCGTTCTTGGTCGCACCGAAGGAGACGACGTCCACGCCGGCGTCCGTGGTCAGCTCCCGCAGCGAGGCGCCCAGGGAGGCCGCGGCGTTCGCGATCCGGGCACCGTCGACGTGGACGTGCATGCCGAGCCCGTGCGCCGCGTCGCAGATCTCGCGCGTCTCCTCGAGCGTGTAGACGGTGCCGAGCTCGGTCGCCTGGGTGATCGACACGACCCGCGGCTGCACCCGATGCTCGTCGCCGCGGTTCGACTCCCAGCGCCCGACGTCCTCGGCGGTGAGCTTGCCGGCGGCGTGCTCGACGGTGAGGAGCTTGGTCCCGGCGACGCGCTCGGGCGCACCGCACTCGTCGACGTGCATGTGGGCGACGTCGGTGCAGATCACGGCCTCGAACGGGCTGGTGAGCGCATCGATCGCGGCGACGTTGGCGCCGGTGCCGTTGAAGACGGGGTAGGCGCGCGCCGCGTCCCCGAAGTGCTCGCGGAAGGCGGCCTCGGCCTGAGCGGTCCAGTCGTCGGCGCCGTAGGCCGCGGCGTAGCCGGTGTTGGCGGCCGCGATCGCCTCGAGCACATCGGGGTGGGCGCGGGCGTGGTTGTCGGACGCGAAGTCCGTCACGCCGTCACGGGTGGAGCGGGATGCGCTTGCCGTTCATCCGCGCCGCGTGATCGGAGAGGGTGAAGGCGATCGCCTCGGCGATGTCCTCGGTGGGCGTGAACGTCTTGTAGGGCTTGTCGGGGTTGGCCTCCCGCGTCTGCGCGGTGAGGATGGCGTTCACGACGACGATGTTGGCGGTGGCGGCCGACTCGGCGTCGCGGAACGAATCGGCGAGCGCGAGCGTCCAGGTCTCGGCAGCTGCCTTGGTGGCGGCGTAGGAGGCGTTGGTGCCGTCGGGCGCCTGCGCCTGGGCCGACGAGACCAGGACGAAGCGGCCGTTCGGCGACTCGGCGAGAGCGTCGTAGAAGGCCCGGGTGGCGATCTGGACGGTGTGGACGAGCAGGTCATGCAGCCACTCGTAGTCGGCGAGCGGGGTAGTTGCTATGGGGTCACCACCCTTCCAGCCGCCCACCAGGTGAACGAGGGCATCCGTCCGGCCGAAGCGAACCTCGAGGTGGTCAACCCATTCGCGGGTGTCATCGGCGTCGAGCAGGTCGACGACGCGGGTGTCGATCCGCTCCTCGGGCAGCTCGAGATCCTTGGCGACCGCTGCGAGGCGGCCGGCGTCGACGTCGGTCAGGGCGAGGATGGCGCCGGCGTCGGCGAGCCGGCGGGCGACGACCGGCCCGAGGCCGCCGCCGGCCCCGGCGATCGCGACGATGCGGCCGTCCAGCTCGATCATGGGACCACGCTATCGCCACGCGGGGCGAAGAGCCAGGCGAGCGCGACGGTGGCGGCTCCGCCGATGGTGCCGAACGCGATGTCGAATGTGGAGTCGATGCTGTTCGGATCGAGTCCGGTGGTCAGGATGGCGTCGCCCAGCGCCTCACCGATCTCCCAGAGCACGGTCACGGCGAACACGGCGGCGATCGCGACGAGGCCCCAGCGTGGCCACGGAACTCGCGCGCGAAGGTACTCCGCGAGCGCCCACCCGATCAGCGCTCCGCCGCCCGCGTGGGCGAGGGCGCTGGTTCGGCGCGGGGTGGTGGGCGGGTCGATCCAGACCATCCACAGCAGCACGCCGAGCCCGATCGCGAGCGGCAGCAGCGCGCGATTCTCGAACCCGGCCACCCGGGCGGCGAGCAGGCCGGCGACGGAGAGGCCACACATGACGAGCGCCGCACCGTTGCGGGTCGTGACGAAGGCGACGGTGAGCGCGAGCAGGGCGCCGATCGAAACGGAGAAAGGGTCGAGCTGGAGCCGGCGGACGTCCACGGGCTACGGAAGGCTAGGGCAGCGGGTTGAAGCCCGGCTCAAGCGGCGGCGGGGGTGGCCTCGCGGAGCGGCCGCTCGAGCACGGGCTCCAGGCGCGGCTTCAGCTGCGAGTAGAAGAGCGAGAGGGGGAACTCGTCGTCGCGGACGAGACTCCACGTGCCCTGAGCCGGCTGGTGGCCGAGACCGCGGCGTCGGGGTACGTCTGCAACAGGACGGTGCCAGCTTCGTGCCGAGTGTGTGACAAAGGGCGAGACAGCCCTTGAAATGGCCGTTTCCCGCCTGCCCGGCGCCTACGGTCGAAGCATGGACAGGCTCATCAACCGCCGCCAGCAGGGCGACCTCGGCGAGGCCTCCGCGATCGAGTGGCTGACGCGCCAGGGGGCGCGAGTCTCGACCCCGCTCGGCCACAGCCCCGACTACGACCTGATCGCTGAGTTCGGGGAACGCCTGCTCCGGGTCCAGGTCAAGACTTCGACCGTACGGTGAGCGCACCCCGTGCGGTCACGACGCTGGCAGGTCCACTCGCGACGAACGGAGGTAACCAGAGTTGGACCGGCGTCGCGAAACGATTCGACCCGGCCAGCGTCGACCACCTGTTCGTGCTGGTAGGCGACGGGCGACGGTGGCTGCTTCCAGCCACGCGTCGAGGCCACGACGAACGTCGGCTCGGAGGACCCAAGTATTCGGAGTTCGAGATCGAGCCCCGGCGGGCCGATCATGGCTCTCGTCTATGGCGATGCGGCCGCCCTAGAATCAGCTCGGAGCCGGGGGAGCGCCGGAGTGGTGAACCGGGCAGCCTGTAAAGTTGCTGCCTTAGCCTTCGTAAGTTCGAATCTCGCCTCCCCCATCCAGCCCAAGACCTCGACGTATCGAGCCGTCGGGAGGGCCGCAGCTCGGGCGAATCACCAGAACCTCGGCCGAAGCTCCGCTTCAGCCATCGCGCCTTCCAGCCGGTGACCTGCAGCCGGTCGGGATCGGGACGAGGGCTCCGCGTCATGACGGCGAACCACCCGCCGGGCACGCTGAGCGCGGCTGACCCGCCGATAGGCTCGACCAAGCAGATGGCTCCGAGCCCACCCTGAGCGGAACCGCCGCATCCTGGTCTGGTCGATGATCCTGAGCGGGGTCGTGATGATCGCGATCGGGATCGGCGTTGGGATCGCAGTCGGGCCCGCCTACTTCGCGATCGCGGGCCTCGGGCTCGTCGACTTCGTACTGGCGTGGATGTTCCACACCGGCCGGCTCGGCGGCTCGCCGCCACCCGGGCAACCGGCCGACGCCGCGCCGGCGGACCCGACCCTCGACCCCTCCTACAACCCCTACGCCCGCGAGGACTGACCGGCCTTGGTCAGCCCCCGCGGGCGCGAGCCCCATCCCCCATCCGTTGTCCCGTTTAATCGCAGCTAGTCGCGCCTCAGCGCCTCCTTGGCCTTGTCGGCCGCGTCGCCGACCTTCTCCTTCACGGTCCCCGCCGCCTGATCGACCTTGCCCTCGTTCTCGAGGTCCTTGTCGTCGGTCAGCTGGCCGGCCTTCTCCTTGACCTGGCCCTTGGCGTCGTCGATGTTCTCTGGCATCGCTGTCTCCTTTCGGTGCGGAAGACAGCGGCTTCCCGCTGAGCGCCGCGCGAAACCGACGGCCCGCACGCGCGGCCCGACGCGCCCCCCGCCATCAGCCCATCCTGCGCAGGCGCTGCGCCTCGGGAAGCTGCTTCAGCTTGCGCAGCGTGTTGTTCTCGATCTGGCGGATCCGCTCGCGGGTGACGCCGAACGCGCGGCCGACCTCCTCCAGCGTCAGCGGCTCGTGCCCGCGTAGCCCGTAGCGAAGCTCGATCACCTGGCGCTCGCGCTCGGGCAGAGCGTCGAGCGCGCGCTGGATGTCCTCGCGCTGAAGGTTCTCGGTGGCCGCCTCGAACGGCTCCTCGACCGCGTCGTCGGCGACGAAGTCGCCCAGCTCCGACTCGTCCTCGTCGCCGATCGGCTTCTCGAGCGAGACCGGCATCTGCGCCACGCGCAGGACGTCCCGCACCTCGCGCACGGTCACCTTCAGCTCCTCCGCGATCTCCGCCGGCTCGGGCTCTCGCCCCAGCCGCTGGACGAGCTGGCGCTCGACGTGGGTCACCCGGTTCAGCTTCTCCACCATGTGGACCGGGATCCGGATCGTCCGCGCCTTGTCGGCGATCGCCCGCGTCACCGCCTGGCGGATCCACCACGTCGCGTACGTGGAGAACTTGTAGCCGCGGCGGTAGTCGAACTTCTCGACCGCCCGGATCAGCCCCAGCGACCCCTCCTGGATCAGGTCGAGGAACCCCAGCCCCCTGCCCAGATACCCCTTCGCGATCGAGACCACCAGCCGCAGGTTCGCCTCGACCATGTGGCGCTTCGCCTGCATGTCGCCGCGCTCGATCCGCTTGGCCAGCTCGATCTCCTGGTCGGCCGTCAGCAGCTCCACCTGCCCGATCGAGCGCAGGTAGAGGCGCAGCGAGTCGAGGCTGGGCTCGACCGTGAGATCGAGCTCCGGCTTCTTCGCCTGCCGTCCCCTTCGCCTCCTTGTAGGCGGGCAGGCCGTCCTCGCCGATCACGTCGATGCCCTGCTCGACCAGGTGCGCGTGCAGGCCCTGCACCTGCTCCTTCGTCACCTCGACCTCCTCGAGCGTCGAGGCGATCTGCTCGAAGGTGAGATAGCCCTTGTCCTGGCCCTGCGCGACGAGCGCCCGAAGCTCCTCCGTCTCCCCCAGAAGCTGTACCGCGCCGTTCGCCGGGGCGTCCCCCGCCCCCTCGGCATGCTGCTGCTGGCCCCGGTCGGTCAGCAGAACGTCTCCCTTCTCAGCCACTTCCCCGCCATCCTCCTCGGCTAGCGAGCCGCGGCGCAGTATATGGAGCGCTCCCGCGGCCGTGTGCAGTTCGTCACACAACGACGCGCTGGAGGGATTCGTACGAGGGCCCGGCGACCGGCCCTCGGTACCCTGAGACGCCATGACCGATTCCGGCAGCGCCCTCTCCCCCGCCTCCGCCGACGTCCAGGCATCCCGCCCCGCGACCGAGGTCAGCCTCACCCGGGTCGGCGTTCGCGGCGTCGAGAAGGTGATCCGCGTCAACTCCTCGGACTCGCTGTTCTTCGCCGAGCTGGAGTGCCTTCGTCGACCTCAACCCCCGCCAGGCGGGCGTCCACATGTCGCGCTTCGAGGAGGTCGTGAACGAGGCGATCGACGAGGTCGTCCTCAAGGAGACCCTGCGCGCCGAGGAGCTGGCCGCCCACATCGCCGAGCGCGTCCGCGAGCGCCAGGAGGGCCTGCGCGCCGAGGTAACGATCGCCGCCCGCTACCCCGAGACCGTCCCCACCCCCGTCTCGAACCTGCCGACCCAGGAGATCTACACCCTGTTCGGCACCGCCGTCGCATCCGAGCGCGGCACCCGCACCCTCACCGGCGTCGAGGCGCAGGGGATGACCGCCTGCCCCTGCGCCCAGGGCCTGCTCACCGACCGCGCCCGCGAGCGCCTCGCGGCCGACGGCTTCACCGACGACGAGATCGAGCGCATCTTCGGCCACGTGCCCGTCGCCACCCACAACCAGCGCGGCATCGGGCGGCTTCACATCGGCCGGCCCGAGACGTCCGACCTCGAGATCGACGCCCGCGACCTGCTCCACATCGTCGAGTCGTCGATGAGCTCGGAGATCTACGAGCTGATGAAGCGCTCCGACGAGGCCGCCGTGGTCGAGAAGGCGCACCTGCAGCCCCGCTTCGTCGAGGACGTCGTGCGCGAGATGGTCCGCCGCGTCGCCGAGGCGTACCCGGCCCTGCGCGACGGCGCCTTCCTGCTCGCCCGCCAGGAGAACCTGGAGACGATCCACCGCCACTCGGTGGTGGCCGAGCGCTCGGGCGACCTCTCCGAGATCCTCGCCGAGCTCGAGTCCGGCGAGCACTCCCGCCACCACGTCACGAAGCGCGAGTGGCTCGAGGCGCCCAGCGCCGGCTAGCTCGCCGCCGGTCAGACCCGTCTGGGCTCGCCGCTCCCCACGGGCGGGGCCGACGCCTCCTCCGCGCCTCCTCGCTCCTCGCATGTGCGCACGCAGGCGCACGAAGTAGTCGGCGCCGCTGATCACCGTGACGGCGACGGCGGCGTAGACCAGCAGGTCGACCCAGAGCGGCGTCGGGTCCCAGACGATCAGCGCGACGATCGCCCCCACCTGGAGCGCCGTCTTCAGCTTGCCCAGCCAGCTCGCCGCGATCACCACGCCCCGCTCGGCCGCGAGCGAGCGCAGGCCGGTCACCGCCAGCTCGCGGGCGATGATCACCATCGCCACCCAGGCGGCCAGCCGGTCGAGCGAGACCAGCGCGATCAGCGCCGCGACGACCAGCAGCTTGTCGGCCAGCGGGTCCATCAGCTTGCCGAACGTCGTCACCTGGCTGCGGCGCCGCGCGATGTAGCCGTCGAGCCCGTCGGTGAGCGCCGCCAGCGAGAACAGCGCGGCGGCGATCACGTCGCCGTTCGGCGTCTCGTCCAGCAGCGCCACGACGATCACCGGCACCGCGACGATGCGCAGCATGGTGAGGGCGTTGGGGATGTTCACCGGGACCACGTGCCGCGCGGGATACTAGGCGCGCCGATGCCCGTCGACTACGTCTACCGGATCGAGCAGCCCCACGTCTCCGGCCAGCTCGCCAAGGTCTGCGGCGCGATCGCCGAGGCCAGGGGGCTGATCGGCGACATCGTCACCGTCCAGATCGGGCGCGACCGCTCGATCCGCGAGATCTCCGTGGAGGTTCGCGACCACGGCCAGGCCAAGCGCGTCGCCGGCGACCTCGCCAGCGTCGACGGCGTCCGCGTCATCGCCTACTACGACCGCGCGCTGCGCCGCCACGAGGGCGGCAAGCTCGCGGTCGAGGCGCTCACCCCGATGAGGACCGTGCAGGACATGCGCGACGTCTACACGCCCGGGCGTGGCGCGCGTGTGCACCGCGATCGCCGAGGAGCCCGCGCTCGCCAACCGCTTCACGATGATCGGCCGCACGGTCGCGATCTGCACCAACGGGACCCGCGTCCTGGGCCTGGGCGACATCGGCCCCCGGCGCCTCGATGCCGGTGATGGAGGGCAAGGCGCTCTTCTACACCCAGATGGCGGGCATCTCGGCCGTGCCCGGTGCTGATCGACACCGACGACCCCGACGAGTTCGTCGAGACGGTGATCCGCATCGCCCCCGGCTTCGGCGCCATCCACCTCGAGGACATCCGCGCCCCCGAGTGCTTCGAGATCGAGGCCCGCCTGATCGACGCGCTCGACATCCCGGTCATGCACGACGACGTCCACGGCACCGCCGTCTCCACCCTCGCCGCGGTCCTGGTCGCCTGCGACCAGGCCGGCGATCGGCCTCGCGGAGCGATCGTCGGCCAGGTCGGCCTGGGCGCCGCCGGGCTCGGGATCGCCACGCTCGACGTCCAGGCGGGCGCGGCGGCGGTGATCGCCTCCGACCCGCAGGAGGCATCGCACGAGCGCGCCCGCGAGCGCGGGATCGAGGTGACCGCCTTCGACGACGTGATGGCGCGCGCCGACATCGTCGTGCTCACCACCGGCGTGCCCGGCCTGGTCAAGCCCGAGATGGTCCGCGACGGCCAGGTGATCCTCGCGCTCACCAACCCCGACCCGGAGATCACGCCAAGCGACGCGCTCGAGGCCGGCGCCGCGTTCGCCGCCGACGGCTCGCTGGTCAACAACGTGCTCGGCTTCCCCGGCATCTTCCGCGGCGCGCTGGTGAGCGGCGCGGAGGCGATCTCGACCGGGATGAAGCTCGCCGCCGCCCGGGCGATCGCCGGGCTCACCGAGGAGTCGGAGCTGGTCCCCGACGCGCTCGACCCGGCGTCCACCGCGCGGTCGCCGACGCGGTCGCCGACGCCGCCCGCGCCGAGGGCCTCGCCCGCCCCGAGCGCGTGCCCGCCGGCCTCTAGCGCGACGTACCGAGCTTCGCCAGCTCGCGGGCGCGGGCGAACACGGCGTCGAGCATCGGCTCGGTGAGCTTGCCGGTGAACGTGTTCTGCTGGGAGGGGTGAAAGCAGCCCAGCAGCGTGTACGCGCCGACCCGCGCCTCGGCGCCGTGCCCGAAGCGCGGCTTCGGCGCCGGATCTCGGCCCCGCCCGCGCGGAGCGCCCGCAGCGCCCCGTCCCAGGCGAACGAGCCGAGCGCGACGATCACCCGCACCCGCTCGAGCAGCTCGCAGCTCCGCGACCAGGTACGGCAGGCAGTTGTCGCGCTCGTCCGGCGTCGGCTTGTTCGCGGCGGCGCGCAGCGGTTGACGGCGGTGATGCAGACGTCGTGCAGCCGAGCCCGTCGTCGCGCGCGGTCGACGGTCGGGCTGGTTCGCCAGCCCGCGCGGTGAAGCGCGGCGTAGAGCCAGTCGCCCGAGCGGTCGCCGGTGAACATCCGCCCGGTGCGGTTGGCGCCGTTCGCCGCGGGCGCCAGGCCGACGATCACGATCCGCGCGGCCGGGTCGCCGAACGCCGGCACCGGCCGCGCCCAGTAGCCTCGCCGCGGTGGCGCTTGGGCGGGTCGGCGGCCACCTCCTCCCGCCACGCGACCAGCCGCGGGCAGCGGCGGCACTCGGTGATCCGGCGCTCAAGGGCGCGCGAGTTCGTCTGCCCTCCACAGGGCATACGATCGCCGAATGGAGCCGCGAGGAGCCCAAGCCCGCGTCCGCATCGCGCTCGGCCCTGATCCGCTGGATGGGCATCGTGGACGCGAACTCCGCCGGGTTCGTCCACGGCGGCATCGTGATGAAGCTCTGCGACGAGGCCGCCGGCGTCGCCGCGGTCCGCCACTGCGGCACGCGGGTCGTGACCGCGGGGATGGACCGGATGACGTTCCTCGAGCGCGGTCAACGTCGGCGAGCTGCTCACCTGCTCGGCCACGGTCAACGCCGCCTGGCGGACCTCGATGGAGGTCGGCGTGCGGGTCGAGGCCGAGAGCCCGCGCACCGGCGAGAAGCGCCACACCTCCACCGCCTACCTGACGATGGTCGCCGTGGACGAGCACGGCAAGCCGATCCCGGTGCCGCCGCTGATCGCCGAGTCCGACGACGAGCACCGCCGCCAGCGCGAGGCCGAGACGCGGCGGCGAAACCGCCTGGCCGAGCGCGAAGAGATCCTGACCCACGCGTGATTGAGCGCGCCGCCTGCGCGCCTGCACGGCCGCCACCGACGGGGCGGGCCCGCCCGCTCTACCCTGATTCGCCGCATGTCCGAGCCCGACGGCCTGCGAAAGCTCGCGATCGTCCCCGCCTACAACGAGGGGGGGATGGTCGCGCGCGTCGTGCGCGACATCGGCGCTCGGCGCCGGGCTTCGACGTGCTCGTCGTCGACGACGGCTCGACCGACTCGACCGCCGCCGAGGCCGAGGCCGCCGGCGCGACGGTGATCACGCACCCGTTCAACCTCGGGCATCGGCGGCGCCATGCAGTCGGGCTACAAGTACGCGCTGCGACACGACTACGACGTCGCCGTCCAGGTCGACGGCGACGGGCAGCACAAGCCCGTCCTACCTGGACGAGATGGTCGCCGCGCTCCAGGTCGACGGGCAGGCCGACATGGTCTACGGCAGCCGCTTCCGCGGCGACCCGGGCTACAAGGTGCCGCTCGGGCGGCGGCTCGGCAACCTGATCTTCTCGGTCGTGCTGACCGCGATCACCCGCCAGAAGATCACCGACCCCACCTCGGGCTTCCGGATGACGAACCGCCACGGGATCGAGCTGTTCGCCCGCGACTACCCGCACGACTACCCGGAGGTCGAGGCGATCCTGATGCTGCACGCCCACCACCTGCGGATCCACGAGGTGCCGGTGCGGATGAACGCTCGCGGCTTCGGCCGCAGCTCGATCGACTACCCGCGCAGCGCCTACTACATGGCGAAGGTGCTGCTGGCCCTGTTCGTCGGCCTGTTCCGCCGCCGCCCGACCCCGATGGACGGCGACCCCGACCGCCCGAGGGCGAGCCGATCGCCCCGGGCGCCGCCGTGTCGGGCGGCGAGCCGCGGCAGGGGCGGGGAGTGACGCCGCCGGCCTGCTCCCGCTCGCCGCCGACAGCCTCGACGGCCGCCTTCAGGTCGTCGCCGTGATCGTCACCGCGCTGATCTTCCTGGCGGTGCTCGAGCTGGTCCGCCGCCGCTACCTGGCCGAGCGCTACGCGCTGCTGTGGATGATCGTCGCCGGGGCGCTCCTGGTGCTGGCGATCTGGACCGACCTGCTGGCGTGGGGCACCGACCTGCTCAACATCGAGGTGCCGGCCAACGGCCTCTTCCTCGCCGCGTTCGCCGTCGCGTTCCTCCTGCTGTTGCACTTCTCGGTCGCCACCTCGCGCCTGTCCGAGCAGACCAAGATCCTCGCCCAGGAGGTCGCCCGGCTGGACGGCGAGCTGCGCGCCGCCCGAGCCCGCCGCCCCGCCGAGCGCAACGGCTCAGCCCCGGCCGAGCCCCAGCAGGCCGAGGGCGACGCGCCAGTAGGCCGGCGAGCAGGACGCCCAGTAGCCGCGAGCGCCCCGCCGCGCCGAGGTATGCCGAGTCCAGCCCTGGGACGAGGCCGGCGGCGAACTCGCGCGCCGAGACCGTCCGGCGCGACTGGATCTCGCGGCGCTCGCGCCAGCAGGCGCGGCAGCCAGCGCATCACGTCCAGCTTGGCCCTGACCTTCTGCCCGAACCAGCCGCCGGCCAGCGAGACGGCCACGATCGCAAGCTCGGTCGCGATCAGGCCCGGGACCAGCACGGCGATCAGCGCGGCCGGGTAGGTGCGGATGATCGTCGCCCAGCGGTTTCGCTCCAGGTAGCGCCACTTCGCCGCCCCCTTCTCGAACTCGTACTCGTGGTCCACCACCGCCTCGCTCGCGACGCCAAGCCGCCCCCCGCCAAGCCGCAGTCGCAGCGACAGGTCCACGTCCTCGTGGTAGAGGAAGAACTCGCCGGGAAAGCCGCCCGCCGTCACGAACCGCTCGCGCCCGATCGCCAGGCAGGCGCCCGAGACGAAGCCGGGCTCGCCCGCCGGGCCCGCGTCGGCGCGGCCGGCTCGCCCGCGCCGCCCGCCCAGGCGATCCCGGTGAAGTGGACGACCCCACCGCGGGTGTTGACCACGGCCCCGTCCTCGGCGGTCACGAGCGCCTGCCACGCGGCCCACTCGCCGCCCGCCGGGGCCCGCGATCGCGTCGCGCCAGCCCGGCTGCGGCGCGGCGTCGGGGTTGAGGAAGCACAGGAGCGGGCCGCCGCCGCCTCGCGCGCCCCGGTTGCAGGCGGCGGCGAACCCGAGGTTGGCGCCGGTCTCGATCACGGTCGCCCCGGGCGCCGCGGCGGACCGCCTCGACGGTGCCGTCGATGGAGGCGTTGTCGACGACGATCAGCTCGTCCCCGTCGGCGAGCTCGGCCGCGAGCGCCGGCAGCGTCGCGGCCACCGCCTCGCGGCTCGATGGGTGACGACGACTACCGAGAGCGAGCTCAGGATTCCGCGGTCCAGCGCCTTCAGCATCGCCGCGGTGTCGGCGAACGTCTCGGCGCTCACGACCTGGCCGCCGCGCAGCTTGTAGACCCAGACGGACCTGTTCTCGATCGTGCCGCCCGCCTTGGTCCGCCCGCGGACGTTCGCGGTGACGATCACGTGGTCGTCGTCGGCGCCGAGCACCTTCTCGGGCGTGGCCTTGAAGTCCCTGAAGTGGTTGAGCAGGCCGGTCGAGGAAGTCGCGAAACCCCTCGGGCCCAGGAAGGTCCCGCCCCATGGCAGCGAGGACGGGGCCGTGATCTCGCCCTCGGGGGCGACGATCGCCGTCGCCGCCTCGATGTCCCCGGCGGCCCAGGCGTCCCAGGCCCCCTGAACTACGTCGACGTTGTCCTGCGCCATTAGCTCTCCTTGCGCTCCTCCACTTGAGGCCCGC
>CAWCRN010000023.1:0-32857 GCA_963797835.1 uncultured Solirubrobacterales bacterium | reverse complement strand
ATCCGAGGTGGTTGGCGCCTTTTGCCGGATATGGCGGCACAAAGCGCCAGGGAAAGGCTCGATGAGCCCGCCGCGACAGTTGCCTGGCGCCTTTTGCCGGATATGGCGGCATAAAGCGCCAGGCTCGGACTGACCGCGCCGCCGGGCCGTCACCCGGCTTCAGTGCCGGCTTGTTACGTGAACCGCCCCCGGCGCAATCCGGCATCAGGCCCCGCCGCGATCTGCGGGCTCAACCCGACGCCAGGTCCAGCCAGTTCCCGAACAGCCGTTTCGCCGCAGGGTGGAGCTCGGCGGCGCGCCGCTCGACCTCCGCCAGAAACTCGGCCCCGCGCTCCTCGCCGAGCGTCTGCGCCAGCGACTTGCGGTAGGCCGGCACCTTGGCCCACTCGCGAGCCATCTCGGCGGTCACCTCCATGTGGAACTGGACCCCGTAGCCGGCCTCGCCGGCCTGGAAGGCCTGGTGCCGCGCGGCCGGCGAGCTGGCGAGCAGCGTCGCGCCCTCCGGTAGGTCAAAGGTGTCGCCGTGCCACTGCAGCGAGATCAGCGGCTCGGGCATGCCGTCAAATAGCGGGTGCGTGCGTCCCTCGGCGGTCAGCTCGACCGGCAGCAGCCCGACCTCGGCGCCGTTCGGCATCGGCTGCACCTCGGCGCCGAGGGCGGCCGCGAGGAGCTGCACGCCCAGGCAGACACCGAGGAACGGCTTGCCGCCGTCGACCGCCGCCCTCACCAGCTCCTTCTCGGGGCCAAGCCACGGATGCTCGGCATCGTCGTAGGCGCCCATCGGCCCCCCCATCGCCAGCACCGCGTCGAAGTCCCGCCAGTCGGGGAGCGCCTCGCCCTCGTCGAGCTCGACAGGGACCGCCTCCACCCCACGCTCCTCGATCACCTCGGAGAATGCGCCTGGATGCTCGCAGGAGATGTGCTGCAGGACCAGCAGCTTCATCTCGGAGCCTGCCCTCCCGATTCCTGCAGCTTCTGCTGGACGGCCTCGTTCTGGTCGCGCCTGGCCGCCTCCGCCTCCGCCGCCTTGGTGTCCTCCTCGCTCTGCTCCTGGATCTTCGCCACCTCGCCGGTGCGAGCGTCGATCTCGACCACGCTCAGCTCCTCGAACAGATCGGGGCGATCGCCGTCGAACCCGATCGGAATCGAGAGCGAGACGAACCAGAACGCCTGGCGGTTGATGCCCTGGCGCAGCAGGCGGACCTGAACGTAGGTCGGATCGAAGTCGACCTGCTTCTCGGCGGTTGCGACCGCCTGTTCCTCGGTGACCCGCACCTGTTGGTCCTGGCAGCCCTTGGCCACGAAGAAGGCGAGCGCCAGCACCCCGAGGAGCACGGCGACGCGTGGCCAGGTCGGCTTTCGGTCATCGGCGGTCCCAGACTTCAGCGAGAAGCCCGAATCACCCCAGGAAGGCGTCACGCCCGTATGTCTACCGGACCGCCGCTAAACGGTGGGACGGAACTCGTTCCCGATGTCGGTGCCCAGAACCACGATCAGCACAACGATCACGCAGATGATCGAGAACGCGAGCATCCCGAGTTCGAAGCCCCTGACGTGGGTCTGCTCCGGTGGGAACTTGATCTGCTTGCCGGCCATCTGGCTACCGCCTCACTTTCCTGCCGCCGTTGGCGACGTAGGTCAAGAGTCGCTTGTTCTCGTAGACCACCCACCCGATCAGTGCGATCACCATGAAGGCCATGCCGACGACGGTCAGGATGATGTAGGCGCTTTCGCCGCCCACGCCTTCCTCGCCGTAGGTCGAGCCGGGGCCGAAGGTCATGAACCCGGCGCATGGCGACTCCTCGCTGAAATAGTTGTCGCCGGCGACGAAATCCAGGGAGTCCTCGCCTGCGGCGGTAACACTCGCCTCGTCGGTGCCGTCAACCTCAGCGCTGATCACACAATCCGGAGCGCTGTCGATTATCGCTGGCATTCGTCCTCCTTTCGTCTCGCGCTGGGGGTCACAGTCTCACCAGGTCCTTGACGGCATCGGCTTGCACCGCAGTCGCCGGGACCCTGGTCCCGTCGGGCTCGATCACGAGGTCCTCCGCGTGCGCGAACTCGGGCACGTGGATGTCCTCGCGGTACTCGGCCTGGTCAAGGCCGTCGACCTCAACCTCGGGCGGCACGCGCAGCAAGTTCAGCATCTTCAGGATCCTCGCTGCGATCCAGCCGGAGAGGAAGCCAAGCGGCAGGAACACGGCGAATCCGAGCAGCTGTCCCCACATAGAGCTATCGACATTGTTCAAGCCTGTCGGGTAGCCCGCTGCGAAGACACCGACCCAAAGCACGCCCATGAAGCCGGCGAACCCGTGGACCGCGACCGCGCCGACCACGTCGTCGACCCGCATCTTCTGCTCGAGCCAGTTGCCCACGTAGACCGTGAGCCCGCCGGTCACCGCGGCGATCAGGTACCCCAGCGTCGGCGCGTACACGTCCGCGCCCGCCGAGACGCTGATCACGCCGGCGAGACCGCCCGAGACCGTCCAGAACGGGTCGCCACGGCTCGTGAAGTAGGCCCCGGTGAACCCTCCGGCGAACCCGAAGGTGATGATCATCGCGATCGACCCCAGGGTGGTCGGACTCAGGTAGATGTTCGCCCAGCCCGGCACGGTGGTCGAGACGATCACCAGGCAGGCCGCGTAGAACGCGTAGAAGCCGGTGAAGATGAGCATCAAGCCCATCAACGTCATGTGGATGTTGTGAGGTCTGAAGGTCCGGGCCAAGCCCTCCTTCGTGTACTTCCCGATCCGCGGCCCCAGGTTGAAGAGCACGCCGAGCGTGAAGGCGCCCGAGACGCCGTGCACGACGCCGGAGGCGATCGAGTCGTGGAATCCGAAGCGCATCGTCATCCAGCCGCCGGCGCTCCATCCCCAGGCGGCGTCCAGGATCCAGACGACCGATCCCAGCAGCACGGCGAGGACCAGATAGGCCGAGAGCCTGACGCGCTCGAGCAGCGCGCCGGACATGATCGACGCGGTCGTCCACGAGAACAGCAGGAAGGCCAGGAAGAAGACCAGGTTGATGTTGTTCGTGAAGTTCGGGCCAAACGTGTCCGACCACGGGATGCCGCCCTGGCAGGCGACGCTCGTGAAGTCCGAGCTGTTGGGGCCGATCGGCAGGCCGGGCTGGTTGCAGTTGTAGATCCACCAGCCGAAGTAGTAGAAGCTGGGCGTCACCACGGCGATCGTGAGGATGTTCTTCATTGCCGTCGCGAGCGCGTTCTTGCGGCGCGCGACTCCCGTCTCGTAGGTCATGAAGCCGACGTGGATCAGCCACATCAGCACGACCGTGAAGAAGTAGAACTGCTCGCCGAGGATCACGCTGTCGAGCGTGAGGCTCTCGACGGGGGCGGCCTCTTCCAAGGTCTCAACCTGAGCAACGAGAGCTTCAATCATCCTCGTACCTCTCCCTCTTTCCTCGCCCCGACGGGCAGTGGACACTCACGGCACGAACGTCACAAGCGCCAACGGCCGGAACATATCCGCACCCCCGCTGCGCGGCAATAGCCAATCGCCACATATTTCGGGCCGTGTGAGAGTAGGGTCCGCACATACTGCTCGCGGGCATCCACGGCTAGGATGCCGCCGCCCGCACGGAGGAGAGGAGGTTCGGTTGAGTCCGTCATCAGTGGCCGACGTCCAGCAGGACGAGGCGCTGCGCAACGCGCGTCGCGAGAACGAGACGCTGTACGCGGTCATCAAGACCGTCTCCTCGTCACTGGATCTGGACCGGGTGCTGCGCGGGATCGTCGACATCGCCACCGACGCCACCGGCTGCCACGCCTGCTTCATCTACTTCCTCGAGGGCGAGCGGCTGGTGATGCGGGCGGCCTCGCCGCAGTACCGGCAGCTGCTGGGCAAAGTGGAGCTTGGACTGGACGAGGGGCTCGCGGGCTGGGTCGCCCGCAACAAGGCCCCCGAGTTCATCCCCGAGAACGCGATGGCCGACCAGCGCATGAAGTACGTGCCGGAGCTGGAGGAGGAGCGCTTCCAGTCGATGGTGGCGGTCCCGATCCTGGACAAGGCCGGCGAGGTGATGGGTGTGGCCGTGCTGCACACTGCGGCGCCCCGCGAGTTCGACGACGAGGTCCTCAACTTCCTCGTGCACACCGCCTCGCTGGTGGCCGGCGCGATCGAGAACGCGCAGCTCTACGAGGAGACGCGCCGCCGCGTGCAGGCGCTGACGACCCTGACCCAGCTGAGCCAGGCGCTGGCGGCGGTGACGGTGCTCGAGGACCTCTACATCGCCGTCACGCGCGGGGCCCGTGAGCTGCTGGGCGCCGACGCCTGCCAGATTTATCGCCTCGACGCCGAGGCCGACGAGCTCGTGCTGGCGGGCTCGGAGCCAAGGGACGCCGCCAAGCCCAGCCCACGTCCGGGCGGCACGGCGCTGGTGCTGGACCTGATGCGGCGCGCCAACGGTCGCGGCCGGGGCGGGCGGGGTCGGGTCCCCAAGACCCTGTGGCCCGACCTCGACGACAGCGAGCTGGTGGTGGCACCGCTGGTTGCGGGCGACGAGCAGCTCGGCATCCTCTGCTGCATCGCCCACGACCGCGAGTTCGGTCCTGACGACGCCGAGCTGCTCGGAGCGGTCGCGCACCAGACCTCGGTCGGGCTGAAGAAGGCCGAGCTGATCGAGCGCCTGACGGCCGAGAACACCGTCAAGGACATGTTCGACGCGCTCGCCGCGGGCTCGGTCGACGCGGCTGAGGCGAAGGCGATGGAGGCCGGATTCGACCTTGGCCAACCCCATCTGTTTCTGCACGTTGAGCGGGCCTCGGAGGCCCCCGAGGGCAGCCCCGTGTTCTCCGAGCTCGCCCCGGCCATGGAGGCGCAGCTTCGCCGCCTCGGGCCTCGCGCCCTGTTCGATTCGCGGCCCGACCGGTTGCGAGGGTTGGCGCCGCTGCCGGCCGGCAAGGAGGATGGGATCGAGCGGCTGCGCGCCGCCTGCGAGCCGCTGGGTCGCGATCAGGGCTTAGTCGTCGGGCTCAGCGAGGTCGACCGCGGCGCGGCCAGCGCACGGCGTCGCATGCGCGAGGCCGCCGACGCTGCGCGCATCGGCAGCTCGCTCGTAGCCGAGGGCGGCGCGGTCTCATACGAGCAGCTCGGCGCTTATCGCTACCTCGTGCACCTGGAGCTGGACGACGCGCCCCGCGACCGCTACCGCCAGTCGATCGAAAAGCTGATCGAGTACGACCGCCGCCGAGGCGCGCGGTTGGTCGAGACGCTCGAGCAGTACCTCTCCGACCGGGGCAGCGTCACCACCAGTGCCCGCGCCTTATACGTGCACCCCAACACCGTGCGCCAGCGGCTCGACCGCATCGAGCGGGTCGCCTCACTCGATCTCTCCAGCGAGGATCTGCTGTCGCTGGAGCTGGCGCTGAAGCTCGTCCGCCTGCACCGCGTCAGGGCCAAGCAGGACTAGCCGCGAGTGCTTCGCCTACGCGTGGCGGGTCCGCCTCCGCCGGTACAGCAGCCAGGCCCAGAAGATCGCGAGGCCGATCACGTTCAGCAGCAGCACGAACAGCACCCACCATGCTTTCCAGATGAACGGCAGGTCCTGCTCCTTCCACAGCTCGTAGCCCGTGAGGTAGCACATGATCAGCAGCGTCACGACCAGAATCGGCGGCGCCGCGCCCGTGATCAGGAACAGGAGCATCGCGGCGGGGATCGTATAGGCGGGTTGGAACCGTGACCATCCGGGCCAAGCTCTACGCCGCGATCGTGCTCACCATCCTCGGGCCGCTGGCGACGACCGCCGTGGCGCTGCAGGGGATGTCGCAGCTCGGCGACAGTTTCGACGAGGTTCGTGAGGCCGCCCAGGACGAGTCGCTGGCCCGCGAGATCAAGTTCAGCGTCACCGACATGAACGGCTGGCAGACGGCCTACGGCTACGACGGAAACCCGGGCTCGCGCTTCCGCACCCTGTTCGAGAACACGGCCGAGAAGCTGGAGGGCGAGCTGGCCACCGCCGAGGAGGCCTTCACCGGTCCCGAGGAGAGGTCGGTGCTGAGCCAGCTGCGCACGCAGTTCGACGCCTTCATCCGGCTGGACGAGGTCGCCTATCGCGAGCTGCAGGCCGGGAATGCCGCTGAGGTGAAGCGGATCTTGCTGGGCCCCGAGCTCATCCGCTTCGAGGCGGCGGCGGCCAGCGCAGAGCGTTTGGCCACGCTGGAATCCGACCGTGCCGACGCCGCCGATGCAGCCTTCGACGATGACCGCGACGAGGCGCGAAAGCGCCTGATCGCGGTCGCGCTCGGGGCCGGCATGGTGATCATCCTGCTGCTGGTGACTGCGCAGGACGTCGCCCGCCTTGCCCTGGAGGGCGAGCGCAGGACCAGGGAACGCCCTCCGCATGAAGGTGAGAACGACGAGGCCTGATGACCGAAGACGTACTCCTGACGTTGAGCCTGCTGCTCAGCGCCGCGCTGGCGGCACGCTTCGTCGCGAGCCTGATCCGCGTGCCGGAGATGCTGGTGCTGCTGGCCTTCGGGGCGCTGTTGGGGCCCCCCGCGCTCGACGTCGTCGATGTCCCGCTTGAGTCCTTCGGCGCCCAGCTGATCTTCACCCTGGGCGTCTCGCTGATCCTCTTCTACGGGGGGCTGAACCTGTCGCTGCCAGTGCTGCGCCGGGTCTGGGTGGGGCTGACGATGCTGGCGCTGCCCGGGGTGGTGCTGACCGCGGCCGTCACCGGCGCCGTCGCGCACTTCGTCTTCGACCTCGACTGGACGGCCGCGCTGCTGATGGGGGCGGTGCTCGCCCCCACCGACCCGGCGATCCTGATCCCGCTCTTCATCCGCTCGCGGCTGCGGCCGAAGATCGCGCAGACGGTGGTCGCCGAATCGGCGCTGAACGACCCGACCGGCGCTGTGCTGGCGCTCGCCTTCGCAGGAGTGCTGATCTCAGGCGACAGCTCCTTGGCGACACCGGTCGAGGAGTTTGCGGTCGACCTTGCGATCAGCACCGTGCTCGGCATCGTCGCGGGCGTGCTCCTGGCGGCGACGATCTCCAGCAACCGGGCCGGCATCTGGCGGGAGTCCTCGGCGGCGGCCGTGCTGATGGTGGTCACGATCAGCTACTTCTCGCTCGACTCCGCGGGCGGCAGCGGCTACCTCGGCGCCTTCCTCGCGGGGCTGATCGTCGGCAACATGGAGCAGCTCGGGCTGGCGATGCACTCCCGGCACGAGCGCGAGATGCGCGACTTCGCGGCAAACCTGGCCGACCTGGTGACGCTGTTCGTGTTCCTGGTGCTGGGCGCCAACATCCCCTTCGGCGATCTCGGGGCGAACCTGCTGCCGGCGCTGGCGGTGATCGCCGCCCTGATCCTGCTGGCGCGGCCGCTCACGGTCTATGCCTGCACGCTTCCCGACCGCGGCGGGGGCTGGACGCGCAACGAGCGGGTCTTCCTCTGCTGGACGCGCGAGACGGGGGTGGTGCCGGCGGCGCTGGTCGGGGTCCTGGCCGGCCTCGGGGTGCCCGACATCGAGCTGTACGCGAGCGTGGTCGCCCTGGCGGTGATCGTGACCCTGCTCGTGCAGGCGCTGCCGGCCGGCTGGCTGGCGAGGCGGCTGGGGTTGATGGACGGGCCGCCGCCGGTCAGCCCTGATGTCGGTCCGGCGCCCGAAGTCGTCTGAACCGCGACGACCGCGCCCGCGTGCGCTCTGGCCTACCCTCGGGCGTGTTCTGATGGATGTGGAACGAAGGCGGGCGCATCGGGTGCTGGTGCTGGTCGCGCTCTGTGCGGCGGCGCTGGCGGCTGCGGTGCCGCAGGCGCAGGCCGGCCCCGGCCGGCTGGGGATCGACGTCTCCCGATTCAACGGCGACATCGACTGGACCGAGGTCAGAGGAGCCGGTGTGCGGTTCGCCTTCGTCGCCGCCAGCCGCGGCAGCGGCGATGACTGCGCCGTCGTTCCCGACAGCTGCGGCACGGACCCCAACTACGACGCCAACTACGCCGGGGCCGTCGCGGCGGGTGTCAGGGTCGGGCCCTACCACCGGGCCTTCATCGACGGAGGCAGCTACGGCGAGCTGATCGCCGACGCGCGGGCCGAGGCCGACGTCTTCATCGCCAGCGTCGGCGACCTCGGCCGCAAGGACCTGGCCCCCGCGCTGGATGTGGAGACGCCCTTCGAGGTGGCCGGCCCCAACGCGCTGAAGAAGTGGATTCGCACCTGGGTGAAGCGGGTGCGAAAGCAGCTCGGGGTTCGTCCCCTGATCTACACGAATACGAGCAGCTGGTCGGCGACCGGCAACACCCAGGAGTTCGCCAGGCGGGGGCACCGCCTGTGGGTGGCCAACTGGGGCGTGAGAAAGCCCAGCGTCCCCGCCTCGAACTGGGCGGGAAGGGGCTGGACCGTGTGGCAGTACACGAGCTCGGGCAGCATCGCGGGGATCTCGGGGCGGGTCGACCTCAACCGCTTCCGCGGCAGCTTCCGCAAGATCGCGGCGCGCTGAGGGCCCCGGCGCTAGACTCGGCGCGAACTTCAGCACGAAGGGGAATCTCGATGAGGAAGCAATTCGCCCTGATCGCTCTCTGTGCGCTGGTCCCCTTCGCGCTCGCCGCCTGCGGCGGGGACGACGATGACGGTGGCGGTGGTGCGGATGACGGTGGCGGTGGCGGTGGTGGCGCGACCATCGGCGTCGAGGCGGATCCCGGCGGCGAGCTCGCCTACGTGCAGAAGTCCCTCAGCGGATCGGCCGGCGAGAACACGTTCGAGTTCGACAACCCGTCCTCGACCGAACACGACTTCTGTATCGACGACGACGGCGAGACGGCCGCGTCGGGGGAGGCGATCTTGGTCTACCACACCGGCGCCAGCAACGCGATCGGCTGCACCGACGTGATCACCGGCGAGACCACCACGCTGACGGAGGACCTGGACGCAGGCAATTACGTCTTCTACTGCAGCGTTTCCGGCCACCGCGAGGCGGGGATGGAAGGGACGCTCACCGTCAACTAGCGCAAGATCGTGGCGGGCTAGCTTCAGCGCCGATCGGCCGGGCCGCCATACTCGCGGTCATGCCCGCACCCCTGATCGAGTTTCCCGCCGACGACGCCGAACGCGCGCGCCGCTTCTGGCACGGGCTGCTCGGCGCCGAGTTGGAGCCGAGGGAGGCACGGCAGGGAGCCGGCTGGGAGGCTGAGGGCGACGGCCTGCGACTCGGAGTGCATGAGCGCGGCCCGGGCCCCGGTGACACCGCCTCGCTCCCCTACTTCAGCGTCCCCGACCTCGAGGCCGCGGTCACCCTCGTCGGCGAGCTCGGCGGCTCGGTGATCCACCCCGGCGAGCGCTGGGCCATCTGCCGCGACTCCGAGGGCAACCCGTTCGCGCTCAGCGCCGCAGCGCCGGACTAGGGCCCCGCTTGGAAGCGATCAGGTCGTTTTGACGACGAAGACCGAGCAGGGGGCCTTGTGGGTGACCGAGTTGGGAACGCTTCCTAGCATCCGGCGCTGCATGCCCTTGTTGCCGATCACCAGCGCGTCCGCCTCGCACTCCTCCGCCAGCCGCACCAGGACGTCGGCCGGGTTGCCCTCGGCAAACAGGGTCCGGCAGGCAACCCCCTCCGCCTTCAGGTCGTTCTCGAGCCGGGACAGGATCGCCTGGAGCTGGGCCGAGGTGCTGTAGGCCCACTGGCGCTCGTCAGGATCATCCTTGGGCGCTGTGCCCGAGTCCTGGAAGGCGCTGATCAGCACCAGCTCCGCGTCGTAGCGCTTGGCCAGCTCGATCGCCTGCGCGACCGCCTGCTTGGCGCTGTCAGTGCCGTCGGTTCCCACTGCGATCGTGGAGAACATGGGCGGGAGGCTACACCCGCGCATGGAAGCGGCGGTTCGCTGCGAGATACTGGCGGCCGATGTCGAGGGAGAACGTCGAGATCATGCGCCGCGTCTACGACTTGGGGATGATGGATCGGGATCCCGACGAGCTCCTGGAGCTCGCGACCGCCGACATTGAGTACGTCAATCCTCCCTATGCGGTCGAAACGGGCGTTCACCAGGGACTCGTCGCCGTCGCAGAGGCCATGCGCCGCTTTGCCGAACCCTGGGAGGCATCCCGCCACGAGCTTCGGGAGCTGTACGACTGTGGCGATGCTGTCGTGGCCGCCGTCGGCTGGTACACCCGCAGCCGGGGAAGCTCGAGGGAGCTCGTCCAGGAAGAGGTTCATACCTGGACCCTCCGCGAGGGCAGGATTGCCCGTTTCGAGTGGGGGCTGGACCTTGGGGAGGCCCTCGAAGCCGCCGGGCTGTCGGACTCCTGATCGCAGACTCCGCCTTCGACCGGGGTCTTCCACGGACGCGACGGCCCGCCCCCGAACCGCGATGATGGACGGCGACACTTCACTGACCTCCACGCAAGGAGCGAGCGATGTCCACGATCCACTTCACGGAAACGACGACGGCGACGCCTGCGCAGTTCGTCGCCGGGCTCACCGACTTCGGGCCCGGCCGCTCGGAGCTCTTTGAGAACAGCGCTGACGACGAGCTCACGGTGCATGACAAGGGCGCCACTGAGGCCGACGTCACGGAGGGCTCAGGCGGCGTCTGGGAACGCCTGCACTACGACTGGTCCGATCCAAACCGCGTCGTCCTCACTACCACCGACTCCAACACCTGGGGAGGCGGCTCGGGCCATACCTACACCTTCAAGCCGCAGCCCGACGGGACGACCGAAGTGGACTACGTCGTGGTGCGCGAGGGCAAGAACCTGAAGGGACGGCTGCTCGGCCTCGTGCTCGGGACCATTGGCAAGGGCAGGTTGGAGGGCGCCTTCCGAAAGGCCGTCAAGGCCATCGAAGCCCGGAACACCGGGGCGAGTTGAGGGGCGTGTCCTAGCCGGGTTCGGGCGCGGTCGTCCGCAGGGTTCGGGCGAACGCAAAGGACCAGATCGCGACCAGGACCAGGGCCAGCAGCGTCGCGAGCAGCCAGGGCGCGGGGCGGGCCCAGCCGATCGCCAGCGCAGCCGCCGCTCCGAGCAGCAACGCCACCGTGAGCGGGCGATAGAGGGCGGCGAGCCTCTGGTAGTCGACGAGTGCGACGATCATCGCGACATCGCGATCAGCAGGGCCGAGACCGAGCCGGCGAGCAGCCAGCTCGTGGGCTCGGGCGTGCGGGCGTCGCCGGCGTGCTCAATCAGGCTCACCACGCCGGCGCCCGCGGCCGCCACCGCGAGCGCGATCGGGAGCTGGCCGTAGAGCCACAGCGCGAGCGAGCCGCCGTCCGGCCGCGGCAGTCGCCGCCCGACGTAGTCGAAGTAGCTCCACCAGAAACCGAAGGCGATGCTGAGCCCGAGAACGCCCGTCGCGACCGTCCGGAAGTCGAGGTCATCGACCCCTTGCAGCCCGTCGACCACGCCGAAGACGACCTCGCCCAGGACGATGATGATGAACAGCCCGTAGCGCTCGACCATCGAGTCGGTGGGCCGAATCCCAAGCCGGTCATCGGACGTGCGCAGTATGTACACGACAACGAGGGCGATCGAGCCCACCACGATGGCGCCCCAGACGGCCAGCCGCCCGGCGTCCTCCATGCCCGAGCTGGCGATCAGCGCTCCGATCGAGACCACGAGCCCGGCGAGGTATGCGAACGCGCCCCGCCGGTACTCGAGCCGGTCGATCCGGTACACGGAAGCCCACTGCCAGACGAGGACCGCGAGCAGCCCAGCGTATATGAGAGCGAACTCCTCCCCGTCGGTGCTCGCCGCGTGCCCGGTGAAGACGGCGAGCACGGTGAGGATCCCCATCATCAGGAAGATGAACGAGCGGTTGCGACCGTCCTCGCGGCCATGCAGCTCGTGGAACTGGGCCCCGTTGAACCAGCCGATCCAGATCAGCCCGAAGACCACGGCGAAATCGAGCTACTCCTGACCACGAGACGTCCTCGGCCAGCGTGTGCGCGACCTGGCCGATGAGCACCACGTAGACGAGGTCGTGGAAGAGCTCGAGGAAGCTGACCCTGCGGTCCTCGATCACCTCGCCGTGAGGCCGGGGCGGCCGCAGGAACCAGCGACGCAGCCCCGCGCCCAGGCTCATGGGCGGTCCGGCGTTCTCTCCCCCTCTTTCGCTCACCTCGCGGGCCTCCTAGGTCGGGGCGACTGGATTTGAACCAGCGACCTTTCGGCCCCCAGATACAGACCTGTATCTGGATGTCGAAGCTCTCGAGCTCGCAGCCTGCCCAGGGCAGCGGTCCCTTTCAGGAAGTCAGCGGAGCCCCGCGGCTTCGAGGGCTTGGGTGCGCTCGCGGAACATCTCGGCCCTGACGAGCTCGCCGTGGCGAAATGTCGACACCTGCCACCAGCGGCCCTCCACGGAGGCGGCGCTGCCGGGCGGATGGCCGCGCTGGATCATCTCGAGCAGCACCTTGTCGCCGGACTCCACGATCTCGGTGGCCTCGATGGTCATCTCCTCGAAAGAGGCCACCCATGCTCTGAGCCAGCGCCTCGCCTCCTCGCCGCGATAGGTGCCGGCGTCCGGCGCCTCGGGGCTGACGATCAGCTCGAAGTCGTCCCCGAGTGCCTCGATCGGACTGAAATCCCCATGTGCGTACCGCTCGAACGCAGCCCGCAGGAGCTGTGCCTTGTGCTCCGCCATAGCCCTCGCAGTATCCCTCGGCGAGACGCGAAAAAGCTCGAAAGGTCGCGGAGGCGTCCTTCCCCCTTAGCGTTCAGGCTTCTCGTTCGAGCATCCAGGCGATCAGCTCGCGCACGAACCGGCGCTCGGGTGAATCGGGCAGGTCGGCGAAGGCGGTCTCGAACGCTTCGCCAGCCGCGTTGGCGATGCCGAGGCCGTACTCGCGAGCGAACTCGATGCTGCCGTATCGGTGCATCAGGGCGAGGACTGCGGCGACGTCGTCCTGACCCCGCTGGTCCCGGTCCATCGCCAGGAATCGCCTGACGGCGCGACGGTCCTCCCCTCGCACCTCGCGGAGCAGGTGAATGACCATCAGCGTCCGCTTGCCCTCATAGAGGTCGCCGCATGACTCCTTGCCGTATTTCGCCTCGTCGCCGACCAGGTTCAGGATGTCATCCTGGATCTGGAACGCCGCGCCGAGGTAGAAGCCGAACCACACGAGCGCATCGGGGTCCGCGCGTCCCAGGGTGCCGATCAGGGCTCCCACTCGCAGCGGATGGATCGTCGTGTACCAGCAGGTCTTGTGCATGATCAGGTCCAGGTAGTCATCGGGCTCCAGGTCGAGAACGACGTCCCGACGCCAGCCCAGCTCGCGCGCCTGGCCCTCGATGGTCCGTCTCGCCATCAGGTCGAACTCGTCACCGATCCGTGCCGCCAGCCGGCTTCCGAGCAGCCGGCGGTTGTCGCGCAGGGCGTCTCCGGCGAGGAGCGCAAGCGCGTCTCCCGCGTTGAGCGCCAGCGCCACGCCGTACTGCGCGTGGAGGGTCGGCAGACCGCGGCGCAGCCGACTGGCGTCCTGGATGTCGTCGTGGACCAGGAAGGCGTTGTGGAGCAGCTCCAGCGCGACGGCCGAAGGCAGTGCCTCGTCGAGCTCGCCGCCGAACGCGACGGCCGTCGCGAGGCAAAGCGCCGGCCGGATCGCCTTGCCGCCCCGCCTGGGATACTCATCGACCAGGTCCCAGAGGTGCTGTCGCGGCTCGGATTCGGGCAGGTAGGCTCTCATCGCCTCGTGGGTGACCGCGGCATAACCGGCCAGCTCCGCGTCGACCGAAGGGGCCGCCACCCCGCTCATTCCGTCACCTCCAGGCGTACCGGAAGGCTGACCTCGGGCAGGCCGGACGCGAGCACGTGCCCGTGGTAGGCGCCCGGGCGCGTTCCCGGGGGCACCTCGATGCTGACGGTGAGCTCGTGGCTGGAGCGCGGGTCAAAGCTCTCGAGCAGCGGGGGCTTGAAGCTCGCCCGGGCCTCGATCGTGGCGCCGTCATGGGCGGTCAGAGCCGTCGCGCTGAGACGGGCCGGCGGGCCGGGCGGCCCGTCGAGGATGTGCAGCCAGGCCCGGCCAGAGGCCCGCTGGCCGGCCTTGACCGGCCCCAGCGGAAGCGGCTCCCCGGCATGAGCCGCGCCGTCCCGCTCGGCACCCGCCTCGGCGCCGTCCATGGCGGCGTCGAGCAAGACGCGCATCCACTCGCCCCACATCTCCAGCAGGCGCTCACCATCCGCGCGCAGGCGGCGCATCTCGCGCGCCCTCTCGGCGTCCGTGCCCGCGCCCGTGTCCGCGGAGTCGGAGGACCCGGCTCCATTGCTTGCGTCCGCGCCATTCGAATCCGATCTGTCCACCGGCTGAGCCGGGAGATGGAAGGAATAGGGCGGTCGCGAGCCATGCCTGCCCACCTCGAGGATTCGCTCCACGACGGAAGCGGCCGCCTCGAGGCCGGCGCGCTGGACGTCGCCCATGGCGCGCAGCGCGGCCACAGGGTCGAACGGCTCGCGCTCAGGCATGGACGACCGCCTCGGCATCGCGTTCCCCCAGCGGCCGGTAGCCGCCGGAGGTGCCGTCATCGATGCGCCGGCCCTGGATGGCGTTCGCCGCCTGGATGCCGGCGAGGGTGGCCGCCTCGATGCAGCCGGCGTTCAATCCGGTGTCAACCCAGTCGCCGGCGAGGAAGAGGTTGTCGAAACCGCTCCCGTCGGCGCGAAGACGGTACCCCCCGGTGCCCGGCAGAGCCTGCACGTAGCGGTCGGAGGGATCGACGTTCGCGCGCCAGTACTGGGTGCCGAATCTCGCGGCACCTGAAGTTTCTGGATCGCTGCCGTGGCCGCAGAGCAGGTCCCAGCGGAATCCCCCTGCGTCGCCGACGGATTCTGGCCACAGCGCCGGAGCGCGGCTCTCCAGGAACCGGACCGAGTTAGCGCGCACGAGCTCGTCCGGGTCGGCCCCTCCCCGGATCGCGGTCTCCGGGAGCGCGGCGCAGAAGGCCGCCGAGGTGAGCGGTCGCTCGTCGCTGGGCCACTCCTCGAAAGGAAGCGTGTGACTCGTCGATGCGAAGGTCTCGAACGGCTCGCCGCAGCCGGTCACCGTGGCGGCAGACGACCGCCAGCCGAGCGAGCGCTCGTCGGCGTGAAGCCAAGCCTGGAATGCCTGGGTGGCAACTGTGCCAGTACGCGCGACCATCTCTCTCCAGCGGTCGCTCGCCTCGAGGAGCTCGCCGCAGGTGTGCGGCACCATTCCCACGGAGACCGCGAGCACGAGGGCGTCGTAATCCTCGCCCGCCGTCAGCTTCACCCGCGCGGCGTCGGGCCAGCCACAGCCACGTGACTCCAGGTCGTGACCGAGCAGTTCCTGGCCGGCGTCGAGCTGCGCCAGATCCGGTCGATCGACGAACACCGGGAGCCCTCGGATCCGGACGAGGGGGTCATAGTCCTGACCGATCACCTTCGCCTGCCGCCCGAGGGTGACACCGCCCACGGAGCGCCCGTCCGGCGACAGGTGCAGCCGGTGCAGGCGATGAAAGAAACGGAAGCGGACCCCTCGCCGGCGGAGCGCCTGATACAGCGGCGCGAAAACGACGTCGCCCATCCCAGCCCTCGTCTTCCAGAACATCGCGCCCTTGTAGTCCAGGAACATCCGCATCGCGAGATGGAGCGCCAGGCCGGCCGGGAAACTCGGCCGGCTGGGATCGCCTTCCTCGTACGCGAACGAGAGGTCGTAGTGGCCGCGCACCAGCGGCGAGTCGATCGCGCTCTGCGAGGCCCCGTGCCGGGCAAGCCACTCCCGCAGGTCGAGGTGGTCGACGGAGTCGTAGCCGCGGACTGTCAGCCGATCGGCGACCGTCCCGCGCAGCATGGTCAGCATCAGCTCCATCAGCTCGCTGCTCCTGCGCGCGGCGTCCCCGTCTCCCAACCCTCCGTCGCCGGCCATCGCCTGAAGCCCGGCGCGGGCGCCTCGAAACAACTCAGCTCCGGGAGGCGCATCGCGCGACGCGAGCGCCGGATGGACGGATGAGGACGCCAACACGGCTCGCGGCTCCCGGGCCGAGCCGGACTCGAGCGAGACCCCGAACCGCCCGAGCAGCGCCAGGCCCCGCTGAAGGAAGTCGACGGAGGTCAGCTCGTCACCCCTGATCGCGCCCCCCGGCAGCATGTCGTTCTCGGGGAACTCGGCGAGCCAGAGCGGCGAATCGGCCTCCTGTGGCCGTCCCAGCCCGATCGTGCTGGCCGGGAAGAAGGCTTCGCCCCAATCCTTGATGGGGCACGCCGGATCCGTGCCCGGCCGATCGAGCTCGCGGTAGCAGGAGCGAAGGAGCCGGAACGCGTTGTCATAGAAGCCGAGCCAGACGTGGAGTCCGTGCTCCTCGATGCGCCCGTTCGGCCCGCGGGAGGACGCTCCCTTTCCGCCCAGCCGCCAGCCCCGCTGGTAGACGGTGACCTCGGCCGGCTCGCCGTCGGGGTCGCTCAGGCGCCACGCTGCGGCCAAGCCGGCCATGCCGCCACCGAGGATCGCGATGCGCCGCTGCATTCGGAAACCGGCGCCCCTCCTCAGGGCGACGTATCGCCGACGACGTAGACGCCCGCGTCCTCGCACAGGCAGTTGCCGACGGGGTCGTGCAACGAGCCCGTGTAGGTGCCGCTCGCCGTTCCCGCCGGCGGCTCCACGCGCAGGAGCACCCTCGTGACCTCGCCTGCGTTGACCTGGCCGGGGACGAGGGTCAGCGCCCCGTCCGGGAGCTGATTGTGGTCCCAATCGGAAAAGGGCCCAGGATGCAGAGCAGTCGCCCCGGGCTGCGCGGGCACTACGACCTCCTCTTCGTTGAAACCCGGTGGACCGCTTTCGACGTCGGCCAGTTCGAGCACCGCGATCATCATCGCGTTGATCGCCTCGACCCAGGCCAGCGCCACCGTCCCCCAGCCTCGCACCGCGGACGCAATGAGGTCATCCAGCGCCCCGGCCATCAGGTATTCGTTCCGTTCCCCTCGGACTCGCTGTCGCTCTCGTCGGTGCTTCCGGGCGCGGATTGCCCGCCTTCCTCCTCGCCGGACCCGGCGATGGCCTGCAGCAGTCCCACATAGGTCGTCCACGCCTGCGCCGCGTCCCGCGCCGCCTGGGCCCAGGCCCTGGTGGAGAGCTGCACCCACTTGTCTGCCTCGGCCGGGGAATCGCCGGTCAGCTGGTCGGCCGCCTCGTTGGCGAGCCGTTCGTAGGCGTTGATCGACCGATGCGCCGCGGCTGTGGCGCCCTCGATCACCTCGGTGAGCGGGACTTCTTTGCTATCAGCCATCGTGAGCTCGCCTAGCTTCGATTCTAATGCCGCGCCCGGGCCTAGGCAACCCACCGCGGCATCGATGACAAGGCTCATCCAGAAGGTGTCACAGGCGACGGTCGGCCAGTCCCTGAGCAGTTCGTCCTTGAAGAGGATTGCCTTCTTCGCGGTCACCCGGGTGCGTCCCGCGTGCCTGCCGGTGGCGACGCGCCTCACGTCGAGGGCCCCCTCGTCGACGCAGATGTCATCCGTCTCCCCGATCATCACGTAGTCGAGATGGACCCAACTGGGATCGTCGGGGTCCTGGATCGTGTGGGTGAACCGCAGCGGCGTCTCGAGCATCTTTCCCGGCGAGAGCTCCACCGTCTCGAGCAGGTCGCGCCGCCAGCCTGCCGGGGCGCGATCCTCAACTGGCCGCGCGCCGGGACCGGTCCACTCGGTCATCTCCCTCTGGTAAGGGCTGCACTCGTGCCAGCATCTCGGATCGCAGAAGCGGCGCAGCTCGCCTGGGCTCGCGTCCGTATGGAACTCCACCGTCACCCCGACGGCCTCGTATGGGCCCTTGACGACGACCTGTCGGTCGTTGCACAACGGCTTCTCGATCTCGGCTCGGCTGAGCCGCAGAGCGCGTCCCGCCCGCTGTACGAAGACGTGCCACGGGTGCGGAGCCGCCGGCACGTTGCTCAGCGAGGCGACCGAACCGAGTGCGGCCCGGACCGTGGAGACAGCGCCCCCGATCTCCCCCTCGGGCACCTGCGCGTCCCTGACAAGCTGCTCGAGCAGCCTGTCGAGCGCGGCGTCGTGAGCGTCGAGCGCGCTTCCGCGCCTGTGGGCGAGCCGGACCAGTGAGTCAAGGACCAGCAGGCGGGGGACGTGCAGGTTGCCGGCGGCGAGCTCATCGGCCAGCGCCGCGATTGCGTCGTCAGGCTCTTGGAACCTCAGGTCGCGGCGGCGGCGCGTGTCGACAGCGGCCGAGAAGGCGTTCAACGCGGCAACCGTCGATCCCTGCGCTCGCCGCTTCCGGGTCCGCTGCTCGTCGGACCCCCGACGCTTCGACTCGCGGGCTTCCGCCACGACCAGAACATACCCTCAGTCGGCGGGCGGGTACCAGGCCTGGTACTACGTGAGGATCCCAACACCGAGGGCTGACCGTCCGGGCACCCCTCTACGCGGGCGGTGATAGTCGGGGCGACTGGATTTGAACCAGCGACCTTTCGGCCCCCAGCCGAATGCGCTACCAGACTGCGCCACGCCCCGATGCGTGCGGCCCGATCCTAGGGCCTAAGCGGGCGACGGGAATCGAACCCGTTCCTCGAGCTTGGAAGGCTCGTGTGCAACCGTTGACACCTCGCCCGCGTGACGCCGGATTCTAGCTTTGGCCCAGCGGTCCCGGTCGAGGAGCAACGCTCGCACGTGGCCACCGCGCCGTGCCGTTCGTCGTCTATGGCAGTTCGCGCACGTCCGCACAATCGATGCGGTACTGCTGCTTGTTCCGCAAGCCCCGCTCGTTACGCTGGCCCGCCGACTCGATGCGATCGCTGATCGACAACAGCCCCACGCGGCTAGCCATTCGTCCCGAAGCGGTGGCCCTCGCTGTCGTCGCCGCGCTCGCCGCGGGCGCGATAGCGCTCAGCGTCAACGCCAACGACGCCGAGTCCGCCACCGGCGACAACGTCGTCTTCATCCTCACCGACGACCAGGCCGTCCAACGAGCTCGTCGGCGATGCCGAACGTGCAGTCGCTGATCGGCGGCGAGGGCGCGACCTTCAGGCGGGCCTACGTCCCCTATCCCCTCTGCTGCCCGTCCCGGGCCAGCCTGCTGACCGGCCAGTACATGCACAACCATCTGGTCCGCGGCAACGTCGCCGCCGTTCGGCGGCTGGGAACGTTCCTGCCGCAGGAGGCGAACGCGCTGCCGGTCCGGACCAAGGACGCCGGCTACTACAACGTCCACATCGGCAAGTACCTGAACGGCTACGCCGACCGGTCCTGGCGCCGCCGTTCCGGTGCCGCCGGGCTGGGACGAGTGGTACGGGAAGATCTCCGAGGGCCCCCTCTACTTCAACTACGCCGCTGATCGAGAAGACCGCGGCCCGCCGGGACACGCCCGAGCTCGACGCTTCTACGGCGACCAGGACGAGCGAGTACCAGACCGACGTCCTGCGGCGACAAGGCGGTCGAGTTCATCGACGGCGTCACCGGCGCCCAGACGCCGTTCCTGATCAACCTCTGGTTCAACGCCCCCCACGCGCCCCTTCGACCCCGGCCCCGCGCCACCTCCTCGCTCTCGACCGCACCGCTGCCGAAGCTCCAGGCCTTCAACGAGAAGAACGTCTCGGACAAGCCGAAGTGGCTGCGCAAGCAGGCGAAGAAGCGGCTTCGGAAGGCGCTCAAGAAGACGATCACCTTCGAGCGCCGCCGCCGCCTGGAGATGCTGCGATCGGTCGACGAGGCCGTCGGCGCGATCCTCGCCGAGCTCGAGAGCGAGGGGATCCTCGACGACACCTACGTCATCTTCGCCTCCGACAACGGCTTCTTCCGCGGCGAGCACCGGATCGCCGGCGGCAAGTACCTGGCCTACGAGCCCTCGTCCAACGTGCCGCTGATGATCCGCGGCCCGGGCATCCCCGCCGGCGTCGCTCAGCGACGAGCTGGTCTCCCTCGCTCGACATCACCCAGACGATCGCTCGAGATCGCGACGGGCTCGACCGACCCCGCGCTCGACGGCCGCTCGCTGCTCCCCTACGCGCAGAACCCGACTCGCTGCGCTCGACCCGCCCGCTCGCTGATCGAGGCCGACACCGGCCCCGGCAACGGGCAGCCCCGGCTTCGATCCGCAGGCGGCGAGCGCTCGGCGCGGCAAGGTCGCAGAGGCGCGCCTGGCCGGCCGCAGCGGCGTCAAGGACCTCGACCAGGAGAAGATCCGGCGTCGAAGTCCGTGGCCAACGGCAACTTCGCCCCGGCCTACCGCGCGATCCGCACCGACCGCTACCTCTACGTCCTCTACGCGAACGGCCAGGCCGAGCTCTACGACATGAAGCGCGACCCCGCGCGCAGCTCTCCAACGGACCCGCTACCGGCCGGTCCGCAAGTGGCTCTTCGCCCAGCTGGCCGCGTTCGGCGACGCTGCGCCGGTCCTTCATGCCGCCTCGCGACGGGCCCCGAGCCGAGTGCCGCTGCCGAAGCGGAAGAACGCCGAAGCCGAAGAAGAAGCGGGCGGCGGCGCCGGGCGGTAGCCCGGCGCTGACGCCAGGCTACGATTTGCCGCCTAGGGGCACTGGCCAAACTGGCTAAGGCACCGGCCTCCAAAGTCGGCGATTCCAGGTTCGAGTCCTGGGTGCCCCGCTCTCAGACGAGCCGCCTCCGCGCGGCGCGTCTTCGTTCCGGGCAGACGAGCCGGCAGGGTCCGCCCTAGAATCGGGGCTTCCCGCGGGCGTGGTGGAACTGGAAGACACGCCGGCTTTAGGTGCCGGTGCTCGAAAGAGCTTGGGGGTTCGAGTCCCTCCGCCCGCATCAGGCGCCCGAGCGGTTGCGTGTGGCGCTCGTCCCCAGGAGCTCATATACTTCCCGCCTATGGAAGCGGGAGCCATCCGTCCCGGATACGAGTTATGGCGGCCCAACCGGGAGAAGGCCGAGGCGAAGAGCGCCAAGCGCCCTCGTCGTCTTCCTGCTCCTGCTCTCGGCCGGGCTCGCCGCTGGTGATCACGATCGGCGGCTGGGAGCGCCTCGAGGGCGGCAAGATCTTCGCGCTCATCTACGTGGCTGCTCTACCTGCTGTTCGCCTACCTGGTCACGCGGTGGAACCGCGGCGTCCTGCCCGTGCGCTCGGCGCTGGCGATCATCCTCGCGATCTTCGCCGGCATCGCCGCGCCCGCCTGGTTCGACCGCGCCAAGGACGGCCTCGACAGCCCGCTCCTGCCCGAGGAGCTGCTCGGGCTGCTCACCCTCCTGCTCGTCCCCGTCCAGGTGATCCTGATCGCGGTCGCGATGGTCGCCTTCAACCAGAACTGGCACGTCGAGGAAGAGCGCCCGATCGGCGACGAAGTCTAGCGCCTAGAACAGCTTCAGCGGCGGGTCGAGCAGGTGCGGGCCGTCCTCGCGGACGTTGTTGACCGCGTCGGAGACCTCGGTCACGCTCAGCTCGTCGGTCGGCCGCCAGCATCGCCAGCAGCCTCGCTCGGCGTCGCGTCCGCGGATCGAGCCAGGCCGCCTCGGCCGTCGCGATCCAGGATCACCGGCATCCGGTCGTGGATCGGCGCCACCAACTCGCTGGGCGGGCAGGTGACGATCGTGCAGGAGTAGAGCTCGCTGCCGTCCTCCCGCTTCGCCCGGGCCCAGAGCCCGGCGAACGCGAACGGCTCGCGCTCGGGCCGCGTGATCCAGAGCGGCTGCTTGCCCGTCTCGGTCGCGCTGCCACTCGTAGAAGCCGTCGGCGACGATCAGGCAGCGGAAGCTCGTCGAACGCGTCGCGAAACGCCGGCGCCTCGGCCACCGTCTCGGCCCGAGCGTTGATCAGCAGCCGGTCCGAGCGTCCGGGATCGGCGTAGTGCGGGATCAACCCCCAGCGCAGCCGCCCGGGCTCGCGCTCCCCCTCCTTGTTCCGTCCGCACCGCCAGCACCGTGTCGGTCGGCGCGACGTTGAACCGCGCCTGCTTTCGATCTCGGCCGTCTCGCTGAGGCCGAACCGCAACCGCAGGATCCGGGGGTCGGGGTCGGTGAGCGTGTAGCGTCCGCACATGGCGTCAGGAAAGTGTGACAACTCGAGGGGCAAGTCCTGCCCTTAGGCGTGGTGCGATCGGTTGCCAGCCGGGTCCGATGAAACGCTCGGATCGTGCGTTCTCGCGAACAGGTCGAAAGCGTTCTCTCCTTGCTCGATGCTGGCCTAAACGACTGCGAGATCTCGAGGAGTACGGACATTCCACGCAGCACCGTCCGCGACTGGCGGCACGGGCGATCGCGAGTCCTACCGGGCGTGGGGACACGGGCAAGTTGCCCGAGATGCAATCAGCAGTCTCACGATTGGAGCGACCTGCCGAACGTGCCTACTGCTATCTCCTCGGCCTGTATCTCGGCGACGGCTGCATCTCATCCCAGCGTCGCGGCGTGTTTCGCCTGCGAATCACATTGGATAGCAAGTACCCCGGCATCGTTCGCGAATGTGCGGAAGCAATGAGCGAGGTGATGCCGAACAATCGGGTCGGCATCTTGAGGCGCCCGGACAACGCGGTGGAGGTGGGCTCATCGTCGCGGGCGTGGCCTTGCTTCTTTCCTCAGCACGGGCAGCGCAAGAAGCACCTGAGGAAGATCGAGTTGTCGACATGGCAGCAGGCGATCGCGGCTCGTCGGCCGAAGCCACTTCTCCGAGGCTTGATTCACAGCGACGGCTGCCGGTCCATGAACACAATCCGGCACCCGAACAAGACCTACGTGTATCCGCGCTACCTCTTCGCGAACCGGTCAGCGGACATACGGAGGATCTTCTGCGACACGTGCGACCAACTCTGCATCGCCTGGAGAGCAATGGGCCCGGAACAGATCTCCATCGCTCGCGCGAGCCCTGTCGCGTTCATGGACCGATTCATTGGGCCCAAGACCTTAATGCTTCGGGCCCGGTACGGCGGCATCTAGGGCGCCGGGTCACCACGCGAAGTCGAGCCAAGCTGCCCGGGAGGCTGTCGCCGGCGGAGGCTCACAATCTCGTCGGGTCCAAAGCTTCACGGGGGAGACTGCGGACGGCGGCTGGGTCAGAAGGGGGCGTTGATGACGCCTCTAGGCGTCACGAGTGCCCGCGTTCGCCGAAACGTCGCTTTCCACGAACAGCAGCGCGCCCTGAGGTGCGATGCCGGAGGTGGGATTCGAACCCACACGCCCCGAAGGACCATCGGTTTTGAGCCGATCGCTGTCTACCGTTCCATGCCACTCCGGCGCAGCGGGAAACGATAACCGCGCGTCCGGCGATAATCCCGCGGCGTGGACGATGCGGGGCGCCAGCAGCTGATCGAGGAGCTCTGCTCCTTCGAGGGGCGCGGGCCCGGAACCGACGCCGAGCGCCGGGCGGCGAACATGCTCGCCGGGCGGCTGCGCGGGATGGGACGGCGCGCCGAGCTTGAGCCGACCTACGTGCCCCCGAGTACGCGCTCGTGCACGCGATCACGTCGCGCTCGCCATCGCCGGCAGCCTCGTCGCGATCTCCGTGCCCCCGATCGGCTTCGCGCTCGTGCTGTTCGCGGCGACCTCGATGTACCTGGACCTGAACACCCGCTTCTACCTCGTGCGCAGACTGCTCTTCCGCCGTGCCTCGCAGAACGTCGTCTCGCCCGGGTCAACCCCTCAGGCGCCGGCGCGCCTGATCCTCTTCGCCCACTACGACGCTGCCCCGACCGGCTTCGTCTTCGGCGAGCGCGTCGCTGCGGCTTGCTCGCCGCCTCTCGGAGCGCGCCCGCGTCCTGCTCGGGCCGTTCCGGATCATGTTCTGGGGCGGGCATCGTGCCGCTCCTGCCGATCATCGGCCTGCGGATGGCGGGCATCGACGCCCAGCTGGGTCGCGATCCCGCAGCTGGTCCCGACCGTGCTGCTGATCGTCGCCGCCTTCCTGCTGACCGACATCGCCCTCTCGAAGATCGTTCCCGGCGCCTACGACAACGCCTCGGGCGTCGCCGCGGTCCTCTCGGCCGCCGAGCAGCTGCGCAGCGACGAGCCGCCTTCGAACCTCGACGTCTGGGTCGTGCTCACCGGCGCCGAGGAGTCGCACGGCGAGGGGATGCGCGCCTTCGTCCGCGCCCACCGCCACGAGCTCGACCGCGAGCGCACCCTGTTCGTCAACGTCGACTCGGTCTCCTACGGCACGGTCCACTACCTGACCAGCGAGGGGGCGATGATCAGCTACCCGATGGACCGCCGAGCTGGTCGAGCTCTGCGAGGCGCTCGCGGCCGCCGAGCCGCGCGAGGCGGGCCGCGCGGCCCCTGCGCTCGCCCTTGCACACCGACGCCCTGCCCGCCGCCGTCCGCGGCTTCCGCGCGATCTCGATCATCGGCCTCGAGGACGGCCTCCGGCCGCCCTGTACCACACCCACGAGGACGTCCCGGACGCGCGTCGACGCGGCGGCGATGGCACAGGCCACCGAGTTCGTGGTCGCCCTGGCGCGGCTGCTCGACCGCGACGCGGGCGCCCGTACGGGCTGAGCGCATGCGACGAGGGCGGCACGCATCCCCGAGAAGCTCTGGGAGCCATCCCCCGAGGCGATCGAGCGCTCGCGGATGACCGCGTACATGCGCTGGCTCGCGCCGAGCGCGGCGTCCGTGCGCGACTACGAGGCGCTCTGGCGCTGGTCGGTCGACGACCTCGAGGCCTTCTGGGCGTCGATCTGGGACTACTTCGAGGTCCAGGCCGACGGCGAGCCGCGACGCGCCGGTCGCTCGGCACTGCGCGCGCGAGATGCCGGGCGCCAGCTGGTTCGCCGGCACCGCGCCTCAACTACGCCGAGCACGTCTTCCGCGGCAAGGACGACGACGAGGTCGCGGTCCTGCACGCCTCCGAGCTGCGCGAGCTGGGCGAGCTCACGCTGGGGCGAGCTGCGCGCAGCAGGTCGCCGCGGTCGCCGAGGGCCTGCGCGCCCTCGGCGTCGGGCGCGGCGACCGCGTCGTCGCCTACCTGCCCGAACATCCCCGAGGCGCTCGATCGCCTTCCTCGCCACCGCCAGCCTCGGCGCGATCTGGTCGAGCTGCTCGCCCGACTTCGGCCCGTCCAGCGTCGTCGACCGCTTCGCCCAGATCGAGCCCAAGGTCCTGTTCGCGGTCGACGGCTACCGCTACGGCGGCAAGGACTTCGACCGCCTGCGAGACGCGTCGCCGAGCTCGCAGGCGGCAGATGCCGAGCCTGGAGCGCACCGTCGTCGCTCCCCTACCTCGAGCCCTCGCCCGACCTGCCCCCCTCGAGCGCGACGGCGGCCGCCGCCGATGACCTGGGCCAGCTCGCCGAGCTCGGCGCGGGCGCGCCGCCTGCGCTTCGAGCGGGTCCCCTTCGACCACCCGCTCTGGGTCCTCTACTCCTCGGGCACCACCGGCCTGCCGAAGGCGATCGTCCAGGGCCAGGGCGGCATCCTGCTCGAGCACCTGAAGAAGCTCCACCTCCACGTCGACGCCCAGCCCGGCGACCGCGTCTTCTGGTTCACGACGACCGGCTGGATGATGTGGAACTTCCTCGTCTCCGGCCTGCTGACCCGCGGCCGCGATCGTCCTCTACGACGGCAACCCCGGCCACCCCGACATGGGCGTCCTCTGGGACCTCGCCGAGCGCGCCGGCGTCACCTGCTTCGGCACCAGCGCCACCTACATCGCCGCCTGCATGAAGGCCGGCGTCGAGCCCGGCAGCGGCCGCGACCTCTCGCGCCTGCGGGCGGTCGGCTCGACCGGCTCCCCGCTCTCCCCCGAGGGCTTCGACTGGATCTACGAGCACGTCGGCGAGCGACACCTGGCTCTTCTCGACCAGCGGCGGCACCGACGTCTGCACCGCCTTCGTCGGCGGCGTCCCCATCCTCCCGGTCTACCGCGGCGAGCTGCAGGCCCGCGCGCTCGGCGCCGCGGTCGAGGCCTGCGACGAAGACGGCAACTCCGTGATCGACGAGGTCGGCGAGCTGGTCGTCACCGAGCCGATGCCCTCGATGCCCGTCTACTTCTGGGGCGACGAGGACGGCAGCCGCTACCGCGACAGCTACTTCGAGCATTACCCGGGCGTCTGGCGCCACGGCGACTGGATCGAGATCACCTCGCGCGGCACCGCCGTCATCTACGGCCGCTCGGACTCGACCATCAACCGCTACGGCGTCCGCATGGGGACGAGCGAGATCTACCGCGCCGTCCAGGCCGTCGACGAGATCCTCGACGCCCTCGTCGTCGACCTCCCCCGGCCGGGGACCGAGGGCTGGATGCCGCTCTTCGTCGTCCTCCGCGAGGACGCCGAGCTCGACGACGATCTGACGCAAGGAGATCGGCGCCGCATCCGCGAGCCAGTGCTCCCCGCGCCACGTCCCCGACGAGGTCTTCGAGATCGCCGAGGTCCCGCGCACCCTCAGCGGCAAGGTGCTCGAGGTGCCGGTGAAGCGGATCCTGATGGGCGACCCGCCCGAGAAGGCCGCCAGCCGCGACTCGCTCGCCAACCCCGCGGCGCTCGACTACTTCGTCGAGCTCGCCTCGTCGGGCAACTCCATCGAGGAGTCGTAGGGCGCCAGCTGCGGTCTTAGGCCGGCGTGACCGGGTTGCGCCGCTCGGCGAAGGCGCGGTCCTTGCTCGCCGCCAGCGCGAAGCGGCGGACCAGCTCGCCGCGCAGCTCGTCGGGCTCGATCACGGCGTCGACGACCAGCTCCGAGGCGAGGTGGAGGATGTCGATGTCCTCGGAGTACTCCTCGCGCTTCTCCGCGACGAAGCGCTCCCGCTCGGCCTCGTCCTCGATCGCCTGGATCTGGTTGAAGAAGACGGCGTTGATCGCGGCCTGCGGCCCCATCACGGCGATCGAGCGCTGCGGCAGGGCGATGCAGCAGTCGGGCTCGAAGGCCGGGCCGGCCATCGCGTAGAGGCCGGCGCCGTAGGCCTTGCGGACGATCACCGAGATCTTCGGCACGGTCGCCTCGGAGACGGCGCTGATCATCTTCGCCCCGTGGCGGATGATCCCCTGCCGCTCGACCGCCTTGCCGATCATGAAGCCGGGCACGTCGGCGAGGAAGAGCAGCGGCACGTTGAAGGCGTTGCAGGTCCAGATGAAGCGGGCCGCCTTGTCGGCCGAGTCGACGAAGAGCACGCCGCCCTTGTACTTGGGCTGGTTGGCGACGATGCCGACGCGCGGCCGTCGAGCCGCGCGTAGCCGACGATCAGCTCCTTCGCCCAGCGCTCGTGGACCTGAGGAAGCGAGCCGGCGTCGAGCAGCGAGTCGATCAGCTCGCGATGTCGAAGGGCCGGTTCTCGTCGGCCGGGACGATCTCGGCGATCGGCGCGCCCGACGCCGGCTCGGCCGGCGGGGCGGCGGGCGGCTGCCTCGCGCCAGTTCGCCGGCATGTAGGAGAGGTAGCGCCGGGCGAGGTCGATCGCCTCCTCGTCGCTCTTGGCCAGGAAGTGGCCGCAGCCGGAGACGCCGGTGTGCATCTTCGCGCCGCCCATCTCCTCGAGCGTCACCTTCTCGCCGATCACCATCTCGCGCCATCCGCGGCGAGCCCAGGTACATCGAGGCGTTGCCCTCGCGCATGATCACGACGTCGCAGAAGGCGGGGATGTAGGCGCCGCCGGCGGCGCTCGGCCCGAAGAGCAGGCAGACCTGCGGCACCTGGCCCGAGAGCCGCACCTCGTTGTAGAAGATCCGCCCGGCGCCGCGGCGGCCCGGGAACATCTGCACCTGGTCGGTGATCCGCGCCCCGGCCGAGTCGACCAGGTAGACCATCGGCACCTGGAGCGCCAGCGCCCGCTCCTGGATGCGGAGGATCTTCTCGACGGTCTTCGGCCCCCAGGAGCCCGCCTTGACCGTCGGGTCGTTGGCCATCAGCGCGACGCGGCCGCCGCGATCGTGGCCATGCCCGGTGACGACGCCGTCGGCGCCGAGGCCCTCCTGCTCCCAGTTGGCGAGCAGCGCCTCCTCGGCGAAGGAGCCCGGGTCGACCAGCCGCGCGACCCGCTCGCGGACCGGCAGCTTGCCCTGCTCGGCGATCTTCTGGTGGTGGCGCTCGGGGCCGCCCGCGAGGGCGGCCTCGAGCGCCGGGCCGATCTCGCTCATCGCGGCCGCTCAGGCCTTGAGCGGGCGCCCATCGGACCGCGTCGGCCTCGCGGCTGTCCTCGCCGCGTCTGGCCTCGTCTGCTGTCGGCGTCCTCCTGGCTCGTCGGTGCTCGGTTCTCGGGCTCCGGCTCGTCCTCGCGCCTCGTCGCGAGCGGCGGCTCGAGCTGCTCGGCCACGTCGGCGGTCGCCCTCTCGGCCGGGCTGTGCTCGCTCGCGCGCCTCCGCGACCTGCCCTCAGCGGCCTCGATCTCGCCGAGCACCTCGTCGCGCCGCTGGCGAGGTCCGCGATCACCGACTCGACGTCCTCGCGGCGGCTGCCCTCGTCGACGATCCGGCTGGGCCTGCGCCTCGGCGCCGCGTCTGGCGTCGTCGGCGTCGGCTCGTCCGGCGTCCTGCTCGGCCGCTTGGCGGTCGCTCGGCGACTCGCGCGTCTTCGCGGCGGCGTCGGCGTAGGCGTCCGCCTCGGCCGCGCTCCTCCGCGTCGGCGTCGGCTCGCTCCGGACGTCGCTCGCGCCTCCGTCCTCGGCCTCGGCGCGGATCTGCTGGGCGCTGCTCCTCGGCCTGCGACGAGGATCGCGCCGGTCCGCTGGCCGACGCGCTCCAGCTCGCGCTTCACGGTCTCGGAGCGCGACTCGTCCCCTCCGCCGGTCTCGAGCCAGTCGGCGAGCCGCGCGAGGAACTTCTCGACCTCGCTGCTTGTCGTAGCCCCGCCGCGACGCTCGGGAAGGTCGCGTTGCGGATCCGGTCGAGGCTGTCTGGTCCACGCCCATGCGGTCTCCGGTCCTGCCTGATCGATCGGGGACCGGCTTCTCACCCGAGTAATCGTAGAACCCCTTGCCGGACTTGCGGCCAAATTCACCTGCATCCACCATCTTCCGCAGGGTGTCGGGCGCGGCGAAGCGGTCCTCGCCGTAGGCGTCGACCATCACGTCGGCGATCGAGGCCAGCGTGTCGAGCCCGACGAAGTCAGCGAGCGTCAGCGGGCCCATCGGGTGGCTGGCGCCGGCCATCATCCCCGCGTCGATGTCCTCGATCGAGCCGACTCCCTGCTCGTGGGCGCGGATCGCGTCGAGCATGTAGGGGACCAGCAGCCGGTTGACGATGAAGCCGCGGTTGTCGCCGGCGGCGACGGTGGTCTTGCCGAGCTCCTCGCCGACCTCGAAGCCGAGGTCGTAGGCCTCGTCGGTCGTTCCCTCGGCCGGACGACCTCGAGCAGCGGCATCACCTGGGCGGGGTTGAAGAAGTGCAGCCCGAGGAAGCGCTCGGCCGCGCCGGTCGCCGCGGCCTGGTCGGCGACCGGCAGCGAGGAGGTGTTGGTGGCGAAGTAGGCCTCGTCCTTGACGATCCCGTCCACCTCCCGCCACATCTCGAGCTTCCCGTCGAGGTCCTCGGTGATCGCCTCGATCACGAGGTCGCAGTCGGCGAGGTCGCGCGTAGTCGAGCGTGCCCGGATCCGCCCGCGCACGGCGTCGGCGTCGGCCTGCTCGACCTTGCCCTTCTCGACCGCCCGCCGAGCTGCTTCTCGATCTTGCCGATGCCCTTGTCGAGCGGCCCTGGTCGACCTCGCGGACGACGACCTCCCAGCCGGTCTGGGCGCAGATCTGGGTGATCCCGTGGCCCATCAGCCCGCAGCCGAGGACGCCGACCTTGTTTATCTCCATGCCTCCGACACTCCTCCGTGTAGGGGTTACGGACGGTCGCGGAGCTAACGGCCGCAGCCTTGAGGTTTGATGCCGGACCGCGTGCGCCACAGGTTTGACTGGCGACGGTCGCTGGGGCGGCCGCTCGTGAGCGCAATCACCGCGACCTCCGGGGCGGGGGCGTTACCGGGGTGCCAGGGCCGATTGCGAGCCGTGCGCGGATGCGGCCGCCTGCGGCTGCGCTGGGCGCGGGATTATCACCCTCGCCGCTGCGGACCGCCTCGCGGAGCCCGGCCGCGCCGGAAGGACGGGCCGACCAAGGGCGAGCGCGCGCAGGCGCCTCGCAAGATGCGGACGCGAAGCAGAAGCGCCCGAACGTGATCGTCGTCATGACCGACGACCAGAACGAGTCGATGCTCGGCCTGACCTGACCGCGCGCCTGCTCGGAGGCGCCGGTACCACCTTCGGCAACAGCTACGTCTCCTTTCCCCTCTGCTGCCCCTCGCGGGCGACCTTCCTCACCGGGCAGTACTCGCACAACCACGGCGTCTCACCACCGACCTGCCGAACGGCTACAACGGCCTCAACCACGCGAACACGCTGCCGGTCTGGCTGCGCTCCTCGGGCTACCGGACCGCGATGGTCGGCAAGTACCTGAACGGCTACGGGATCGACGACGGCATCCCCGAGCCGTCACCGACGCCCGCGAGATCCCGCCGGGCTGGACCGACTGGTACGCGCTCACCGGCGGCCTCGACCAGCGCCGCTACGCTACAAGCTGAACGAGCAGGGCAAGATCCGCTACTACAAGCCGGGGACCGCAACTACGTCACCGACGTGCTCGCCGAGCAAGGCGGTCGACTTCGTCAAGCGGCAGGCGCCGAATTCCGAAGCCGTTCTTCCTCTGGTTCAACCCCACCGCGCCCCACGGCGAGGCCGGCCGTGCGTTCGGCGCGACGCGCGATCCGGAGCCCGCGCCGCGCCACCTGGGCCGCCACGAGGGGGCGAAGGCGCCCCGAGGCGCCGAACTTCGACGAGGCTGACGCCAGCGACAAGCCGGCCGGCGATCGCGGACACGCCGCGCTGAGCGACGAGGAGATCGCCGACATCGACCGCCGCTACCGCGGCCGGCTTGAGAGCCTGCTCGCCGTCGACGACGCGGTCGAAGCGGATCGTCGGCAGGGTGCGGAAGGCCGGCGACAAGCGCAAGACCTACATCTTCTTCACCTCCGACAACGGCCTGCTGCTCGGCGCACACCGCGCTGCTGTTCAAGAACTACCTCTACGAGGAGGCGATGCGCGTGCCGCTGATCGTCCGCGGTCCCGGCTTCCCCGCCGGCGGCGTGCGCTACCAGACCGTCAGCAACGTCGACCTGGCTCCGACGATCACCGCTCTGACTGGCACGACCCCGGCTCGTATGGACGGCCGCTCGCTGCTGCCTGTGGCGCATAACCCGGTCGCCGCTACGGCCCGGGACGTCCTCTTCGAGAGCCAGGCCTACGGGGGCTCAGCCGGGGTGCGCAGCGGGCCCTGGGTCTACATCGACAACGGCCCCGACGACAGGGCCGAGCTCTACGACCTCTCGGCCGACCCGTTCCAGCTCGACAGCCTGCACGCCAGCGGCACCCCCTAGCAGGGCTCCGTACGCAACCAGCTGGGGGCGCGGCTGAGCCCGGACCGGAATTCTGCGGGCGCGTGGGGCTCAGCTGTCCGTAGGGCGGGTGAGGGTGACGGGGCGCCGGCGTCTCCCATTCGTTCCCTCGCTGATTCGCCGAGCTTCCGAAGCTGATCGCCCTTGGGGTCGCGCGGCGGCTGTCATGCGCTCGCTCACTCAACGGACGACACCGACGTCACCACACGCGACGTCCTTCGCCAGCACCTGCGCCGGCGCGGCCCTTTCGGCAGCACCTGAGCCCGGCGCGGCCGTGGTGCGGCTCCCGCGCGCGTCCGCAGGGGGCGTATGCAGCCGCCGCGAACGCATCAGGGACGGGCGCTGCGGCAGCTCGGCGAATCAGCCCCCGAGGGCGTGCGCTGGACCCGCCCCCAAGCGACCCGGCCTCGACGCCGCCGACCGCTCTCGAGCTTCGCGCGCATCTCCTCCGCGAGCGCGTTGAACCGCTCATCGGCCTGATGTAGACCGCCATCTCGCGGATCCGGCCGTTGGGCCCGAAGCGAAGCTGGTCGATTCCCGGCAGGTCGCGACCGCCGGCGCGGGCGCTGAACGCGAGCGTGGCCGTCTTGCCGGTCTCGGTCTGGTCGGTGTAGCGGAAGTCCTCGAACACCTGAAGCACGGCCCCGAGCAGCGCGGGCACCGCCTCGCGGCCCTGGTATGGCTCGAACACAACGGGGCTGCGAGAAGCTGACGTCCTCGGCGAAGAGCTCGTCTATCGCCGAGAAATCCTTTGCCTCGGCCGCGGCGCGGAACGGGTCGCTCTGCATGGCGGGAGCCGATCCCCTGCGGCGCCATCGACCGGCCCCGCGGCGAGGACGTGGGCGCCGAGCGGGCGGCCGAGCACGCCCTGGGCCTCGGCGGAGGCCGCGATCAGCTTCGGCAGCTCGACTCCCGTCGCGACACCCATCTCGTGCAGCATCGAGACAGGTCCTCGCTCGAGATGTTGCCCGTAGCCCCCGGGGCACCGGGCAGCCGCCGAGCTCACCGAACCTGCTCTCGAAGATCTGACCCCTGCTTCGACCGCCGCGAGCACGTTGGCGAGGCCCTGGCCGCGGGTGTTGTGGAAGTGAGCGGTTAGCTCGACGCCGGGAGCTCCCCGGGGGCCCGCTCGAAGAACTCTCTGACCTGGCGGGGGTTGGCCATCCCGGTGGTGTCGCCGAACCGATCTCCGCGCAGCCGAACCGACCAGCTCCGAGGCGATCTCGAACACCCTGTCGACCGGGACCTCGCCCTCGTAGGGGCAGCCGAAGCTGGTCGAGATCAGCCCTCGCACGCAGTCCCGCCTCGCGCGCCGCGCTGATCGTGTCCTCGAGATCGGCCAGCGACTCGGCGACCGTGCGGTTTTCGTTCTGGCGGTTGTGGGTCTCTGAGGCGGAGAGGAAGAAGTTCGCCTCCTGGAAGCGGTCGCTCTGCTCGAGGGCGTTGTCGAGCCCCCTGCGATTCGGGATCAACACCGAGTAGGCGACGCCGTCGCGGGGCTCGAGCCCGCTGAGCACCTCGGCGGCGTCGGCGAGCTGGGGAATCACGTCGGGGCGAACGAACGAGGTCACCTCGATCCGCCGCAGCCCCGAGTCGGCGAGCATCCCGATCAGCCGCAGCTTCTCGGCCGTTTCGATCACCTCGG
>CAWCRN010000022.1:0-155508 GCA_963797835.1 uncultured Solirubrobacterales bacterium | reverse complement strand
GCTAGGGTTGGCGGGGCGATGAGCGACTGGAGCGTCGAGCAGGTTCCCGACCAGTCAGGCCGGACCATCCTCGTCACCGGGGCCAACAGCGGCCTGGGGCTCGATCACCGCCCGCGAGCTGGCCAGGGCGGGTGCGACGGCGATCATCACCGCCCGCGACGACGCCAAGTGCGCCTCCGCCGAGGCCGAGATCCGCGAGCAGGTGCCCGACGCCAAGGTCGAGGCGCGGGTGCTGGACCTCGCCGACCTGAAGTCGGTTCGCGAGCTGGCCGCCGCGGTCGCCGGCGACCACGCGCGCCTCGACGTGCTGGTCAACAACGCCGGGGTGATGATGCCGCCGCGCTCGGAGACCGCGGACGGCTTCGAGCTCCAGTTCGGCACCAACCACCTCGGCCACTTCGCGCTCACCGGCCTGCTCCTCGGCAAGCTCGGCGGCAGCGATCCGCGGGTCGTCACCGTCACCAGCCTCGAGCACCGCCCCGGGCGGATCGACTTCGACGACCTCGGCTGGGAGCACGGCTACGAGCCGCGCGCGGCCTACCAGCGCTCGAAGCTCGCCAACGCCGCCTTCGGGATCGAGCTCGACCGCCGCCTGCGGGCCGCGGGCTCGCCCGTGAAGAGCGTCCTCGCGCATCCGGGCTACTCGGCGACCAACCTCCAGAGCGCCGGGCCGACCGGGTGGATGAAGCAGGTGCTTAAGGTCGGCAACGCGCTGGTGGCGCAGAGCGCCGAGGACGGCACCCTGCCGCAGCTCTACGCCGCGACGGCGCCGGGGGTCGAGGGCGGGGAGTTCTACGGGCCGGACGGGTTCCGCGAGGCCCGCGGCGCCCCGACCCAGGTGCGGGCGACGTCGCGGGCCAACGACCCCGAGCTGGGACGGCGGTTGTGGGACGTATCCGAGGAGCTGACCGGCGTCTCGTTCGGCCTGGAGCCGGCCCCCGTCTAGCCCCTGCCGAAGTGCCGGGTGACCAGCCCGGCAACATCCGAGATCCGCCACCGGCCGCGGTCGGCGGTCGCCCCGGGTTCCATCCCCACGGTGAGCAGTGGCACGAGGGAGTCCTCGGCGCTCAGCGCCCCGTGGCTGCCGCCGCCGACGTGGGTCATCCCGCCCCAGTCCACCGTCTCGTAGCCGGGCGCGAGCGAGACGAGCACGTCGCCGGCATGCGGCGAGGTGACCGCGCTCCACAGACGGCCCAAGGGGTCCGGGTGGGTGGCGCTCACGAGGCGTCCGTCGGCGCGTTCGAGTCCCAGCACCGCGAGGTCGCCTTCGAGGTCCCAGCCGTCGCCGCGCTCGTCGGTGTCGCCCGCGCCCGGGCGGAAGCGGAGCTCCTTGCCGGCGGCCGGGCTGCCCGCGGCCGCCTCGATCACGGCCTCCGCTCCGTCGAGGTCCGGGGTGCCGACGCCGGGGCGCTCGATCGGCTCGCCGTCGGGCCCCGCGAGCCAGGCGGCCAGGTCGGCCTCCTCGGAGCGGCCGATGCGCGCCCGCACGTCGGCGTGGGCGCGCAGGCGCCGGCGCCCGTGGGCGAGCACGTAGACGGCGCCGGCGCGGGCCGTGGGGCTTACGGCCACCTCAGCCGCGTCCGGGGTCGGGTCGTTCGGCTGGAGAACCCGCCACTCGGCCCCGATCAGCCCGGCCATGTCCCAGCCGGCGGCCACGTCGCTCTGGGCGTGGTCGGCGGTGAGGATCACGGCGTGTTCCTCGCAGAACGCGTCGATCCCGCCCGCCGCCTCGACCAGCTCGCCGAACGCCGCGTCGGCGAGGGCGATCGAGTCCGCCTGTCCCTCCGGCCCCTCCTTGTGGGAGTGGTAGTCGTTGTCGGGGAGGCTGAAGAGGAGGAAGTCGTAGGCGTCGTCGCGGACCAGCTCGCGCCCGACGCAGCCCGAGTACTCGTCGCGGGTGCCCGGCCGCGCCAGCGTCGGCTTGCAGGGGACGCGCCGGCTGGCGTAGAGCTCGCCCCAGAACAGCTCGTCGGGGCCCCAGGTGGCGTGGCGGAAGTTCGCCGCGAGCGCGACCTTGCGCAGCATCCCGTCGAGGCTCATCTCGTGGCGGGTCCGGCCGCGGTAGACGAGGAACGGCGTGCAGGCGGTGCGCACGCCGCGGTCGCCCAGCCGCTCGAACACCGTCTCCACCTCGCTGGAGAGGTGGGCCATGTTGAGGTTGTAGACGATGTCGTAGAGGCTGCGGAAGAGGCCGAACGCGCGCGTCGCCTCGAGCGAGTTGCCGTACTCGACGTAGCGCCCCTCGACCCGGTGGTACCAGTTCATCCCCATGATCCCGTGCCCGGGTGAGCCGTCCGGCGCCCGGCCCGGGCCGGCGCCGGTGACGATCTCCGCGTTGCAGACGGGCGTCACCGTCGGGAAGGACGAGACGCAGTCCTCGACCAGGTCGCCGCGCTCGAGCAGGGCGGCGAAGTTCGGCGCGTCGCCGGCCGCCACGGTCCGGTGGAGCATGTCGGTGCGAAGCGAGTCGACGACGATCAGGCAGAGCTTGCGCACGGACGGCTGAGGCTAGCGCCGGGCGCTAGCCGCGCAGGATCCGCAGGCCCTCGTACTTCTGCTCGGCGCGGCGGCGGCGGCCGATCGCGATGTAGGCGAGGGCGAGGAGCACCACGATCGACACCGGCGATGCCGGGGTGAGCGAGAGCAGCGCGAGGACGAGCGCGGCCGCGCCGGCGATCGCGGCGATGAAGGCGGCCGAACCCCCTTCCCCCGCCCGCTGAGCGGCGCCGGCGACCACGCTGCCCACCACGAGCAGGGCGAACCCGGCGACCACGGCGCCGGCCACCCATCCAGGCCAAGCGGGGTGGTCCTCGGCGCTGAGCGAGGCGCCGAACGCGATCCCGGCGCCCACGGCCGCCAGCACCAGCAGCAGGCCGGTGACGGGGCGGCCGTCCTCGATCTGGCCCTCGGCGAGCCCGGCGATGGCACCGCCGAACATCCCGATCGCGAGCGCGAGCCCGAGGCCCTGGCAGCCTGCCTCGAAGAGGTCCATGGGCGCGGGAGCCTAACGCGCCGCCCCCGCGACGGCAGCCGTCCTGGATAGGTGTTGCACTGCAACAGCAGGGCAGGACAGCCGAGGGTGGAATCCCTCCGCGACACCACGGACGTCTTCCCGGCCACCCAGCCCGAGTGGCCGGTGCTCGACTACTCGGCGGGCGGCAGGATCGGCCGCTAGACCGGCTTCGTCGCCATCGCCCAGAGGGCGACGGTGTAGGCGACCAGGAGCACCGAGCAGCACCAGGCTGCGATCGCGGGGCCCGACCCCACCGAGCCCTCGGCGCGGCGGGCCGCGATGCCGGCCGCGATGGTCGCGGTGAGCAGCAACAGGACCCCGACGTCGGTGACGATGAAGCCGATGTCGATCCAGGCGTCCTCGTCCCCGAGGCCCTCCTTGTCGAGCAGCCACTGCGCCGAGAGGCGGCTCACGAGGTAGGACGGGATCCCGGCGAACAGGAGCGTTCGGAACCCGACCCGCGTGAGGGCGGCCGAGCCGTCGCGGCGGGCGCGGAAGAGGTAGTAGGCGGCGGTCGAGAGCGCGCCGACCAAGCCCATGGCGCCGACGATGTGGAGGAACAGCGGGAAGTTCCACTCGTCCGGGCGGATGGTGGCGAGCACGATCCATCTAAGCCCCCGGCTTCCAGACCATGAGGACGAGGATCAGGATGATCGAGATCGTCCGCAGCCAGTTCCAGAGGTTCACGCGGGTGCCGGCGATCGTGGACGCGGAGCCGTCGGCGGCGATCACCTCGAGCGCGTCACGGCGCGCCCAGGCGCCGAACACGCTCGCGACCCCCAGCAGCACGAGGGCGCCGAGGATCCACCCGTCCCACAGCGCGTAGCCGTCGACGTAGAGGGCGAGCCAGACGCCGAACACGAGGAGCAGGAGCCCGCTCATGTTCCACGCCCAGTCGGCGAGCGCGAAGCTGCCGCGCTGCACCGGGGCGCCGAATCCCCAGGCGCAGAAGACGCCGACCGTCACGAAGGTGATGAAGGCCCCGAGCAGATGCAGGAACAGGAGGGTGTCGTACACCGCGCCGGAACCCTACCCAGCGCGTGCGGCGGTCAACACGCGCTCCGAAGTGTGGGCGAAGCCCACACACACGGGAGCGATCAGTCCCTACCGTCGAGTAGCAACGAGAGAAGGGATTCGCAATGGGAAGCATCTTCGCCGCAGCACGCATCGCCGCAATGGCCGCCCAGCCGGCCAAGGAGCGAACGGCGCGCCCGAACGCACGCCGGCGCCGCAAGCGATAGCGCACCTTCGAGCCCTCGGGTACGCCACACTGCGCGGCGTGCCGGAGGCCCCGGAGAACCCGAGGCCGGGCGAGAGCTCGGCCTCTTCCATGCCGCATCGCCGCGCCCACACGTCGGCGCGAGACCTCGAGCGCTACGCCTCCCTGTTCGCCCAGCGCACGCGGGTGATGCGCTCCTCGGCGATGCGCGACCTGATGGAGATCACCGCCCGCCCCGAGGTGATCTCGCTCGCCGGGGGCCTGCCGGACACGTCCACCTTCCCGCCCGAGTCGTTCGCCGCGCAGATGACGAGGATCGCGCAGGAGTCCTCGGCCGAGGCGCTCCAGTACGGGCCCACCGAGGGCTTCGAGCGCACCCGCGAGTGCATCGCCGAGGTGATGGCCGCCGAAGGGATGCGGCCCGACACCGGCGACATCATCGTCACCACCGGTGGCCAGCAGGCGATCGACCTGGTGGCGAAGACGCTGATCGACCCGGGCGACGTGGTCATCTGCGAGGCACCGACCTACCCCGGCGCCGTGCCCGTGTTCTGCTCGTACGAGGCGGACACGCGACAGATCGAGATGGACCCCGAGGGGATGCGGATCGACCTCCTGGAGGAGCTGCTCGATGAGCTGGCCGCCGAGGGACGCCGGCCCAAGTTCATCTACTCGGTGCCGACGTTCCAGAACCCGGCCGGCGTGACGCTGTCGGCCGAGCGGCGGCGGCGGCTGGTGGAGATCGCCCGCGAGCGCGAGCTGCTGCTGGTCGAGGACAACCCGTACGGCCTCCTCCGCTACTCCGGCGAGCCCGTCGAGACGCTCTACGCGCTCGACGGCGGCGACTACGTGATCTACCTCGGCACCTTCTCGAAGATCCTCTCCCCCGGGATCCGCCTGGGCTGGCTGTGCGCGCCGCCGCCGGTGATGGAGAAGGTCGTGCTGGGCAAGCAGGCCTCCGACCTGTGCAGCTCCACGCTCACCCAGTACTTCGTGAACGAGTACTTCGGCGAGGGCAGCTGGGGCGCCTACATCGACGACCTGATCGGCCACTACCGCTCCCGCCGCGACGCGATGCTGGAGTCGCTCGAGCGCCACTTCCCCGAGCAGGCGACCTGGACCACGCCCGAGGGCGGCCTGTTCGTGTGGGCCACCCTGCCCGACTACTTCGACACCACCGACCTCTTGGCCCGCGCCCTGCGGGAGAACGTCGCCTTCGTCCCCGGCGCCGCCGCCTACGTCGACGGGCGGGGCTCGGGGTCGATGCGCCTCAACTTCTCGGGGTCCGACGAGGAGCAGATCGGCGAGGGCATCCGGCGGATCGGCAAGGTCGTGAGCGAGCAGGTCGAGCTCTACGAGACGCTCACCGGCGAGCATCCAGTGGTCCCGCCCGCGGACGAGAGCACCCCAGGGCGACGTCCTCCCGTTCAGGCGCGAGCGATGAAGGTCGCCGTGCTGAAGGGCGGGCGGTCGCTGGAGCGCCAGGTGTCGCTGCGGTCGGGGGCTCGGGTGGAGGACGCGCTCACCTCCCTGGGGCACGAGGTGGTGGCGCTCGACGCCGGAAGCGACCTCGTGTCGCGGCTCAAGGCCGAGCGCCCCGACGTCGCCTTCGTCGCCCTGCACGGCACCGACGGCGAGGACGGGACCGTGCAGGAGCTGCTCGAGATCCTCGGCCTCCCCTACACCGGGCCCGGCGTGCCCGCCTGCCGGCGCGCGACCGACAAGGCCGCCGCCAAGCAGGACCTGCGCGATGGCGGGGTGCCGACGCCCGACTGGGTCTCGTTCAGCCAGACGGCATTCAGCGAGCTCGGCGCGGGCGACGCCCTGGAGGAGATCGAGGCCCGGCTTGGGTTCCCGCTGGTGATCAAACCGGCGCGCGGCGGCTCGTCGCTGGGCGTGAGGTTCGCCGCCGGGCGCGACGACGTGCCGCAGGCGCTCCTCACCGCGTTCTCCTACGACGACCGCGTGCTGTTCGAGCGCCACGTGGCGGGGCGCGAGCTGTCGGTGGGGGTGATCGACGGCGAGGTCCTGCCGGCCGTGGAGATCCGGCCGAAGGAGGAGGACCTCTACTCGTATGAGGCGCGCTACGAGATCGGGCGCACCGAGTTCATCTGCCCGGCCGAGCTGTCGGATGCCGAACGGGAGGCGGTGGCCGCCGCCACTCGCGGCACCTGGGACGCGCTCCGCTGCGAGGGCTTCGCCCGCGTCGACCTGATGCTGGGCGATGAAGGCCCCGAGGTGCTCGAGGTGAACGCCGTCCCCGGCCTCACCGACACCAGCCTCCTGCCCATGTCGGCCGAGGCGGCGGGGATGTCGTTCGAGGACCTGGTCGCGCGGGTGGTCGAGCTGGCGCTTTCGCGGGCGGGCGCCGCTGCCTAGGCCCGCAGCCGCGTCAGCACCTGGTAGATCGAGGTGAAGCCGGTCTCGAAGCCGTTTCGGGCCGCCCGCAGGTAGAGCCGCCAGACGCGAACCCGTTCGGCTCCCGCGAGCCGGGTGGCCTCGTCCACGTTCTCATCCAGCCGCCGCGCCCAGTGCCGCAGCGTCTCCGCGTAGTCCGCTCCGAATCCCTCGACATGCTCCACCTCGAGCCCCGCCCGCTCCAGCGCCAGTGCCACTCTCGACAGCGGCAGCGGGTCGGCGTCCGGGAAGACGTAGCGCTCCGAGAAGGACCCCGCCTCGGGGTCGCTGTGGCGAAGCCGGGCGATGCCGTGGTTGAGGAGGCGTCCGCCGGAACGCAGCAGGGCCGCGAGCCGCTCGGCATAGAGGTCGATGCGCTCGGCGCCGACGTGCTCGACCATCCCGATCGAGGCGATCGCGTCGAAGCGCTCGCCGGCGAGGTCCCGGTAGTCCATCACCCGAATCTCGACCAGGTCGCCGACGCCGGCCTCCGCGGCTCGCTCCCGAGCCAGGCGCGCCTGCGCCTCTGAGAGCGTGATCGCGAGGACGCTCGTCCGGTACAGCGACGCCGCGTGGATCGCGAGGCTGCCCCAGCCGCACCCGACGTCCAGGAGCCGGTGGCCTGGCTCAAGCCCGAGCTTGGCGCAGCTCAGCTCGAGCTTCGCCTCCTGGGCCTCCTCCAGGGAGCCTGCGGCGCGGGAGAAGAAACCGCAGCTGTATGTCATCGAGCGGTCGAGGAAGAGCGCGAAGAACTCGTTCGAGACGTCGTAGTGGTGTCGGACCGAGCGCGCGTCGCGCTCCTTCGAGCGGCGTCGTCCCCGCGGGCGGAGCTCGGCAGCCGGCGGCCGTGGCAGAGGTGTCACGCCGTTGGCGAGCGCCGCGGCAGCCACGAGCCGGGTCCGGTCGCCCCTCCCGAATGACGGCGGCCGCCACCCATCCAGCAGGCTGATCACCGAGTCGATGTCGTCGATGCCAAGCTCGCCGGAGACGTAGGCTCGTCCCAATCCGAGCTGACCGGGCGCGCGCAGGACGTGGCCGACCGCACGCGGGGAGCGCACCGTGAAGGTGGGACCGCCGGGACGGGTCGCAGGCACCTCGGCGCTGTCCCAAAAGCGGATCGTGAACGGCCGGTCTGCGAACCTGCGCTCGATGCCACGGCGCAGCGGGCCGCTGAGCGCGAGCGGCATCAGCGCGCCGGTGCGGCAACGGCGGCGAGGCCGACCATCATCTCCACCGCATCGTCGCCGTCGAGCCCCTGCTCGCACACGAGGGAGCGCCAGGTCGCGAACTCGATCGCGTGGCCGATCACCGCGGCGATGCGACGGCGGCGCGCGCCTCGCTCGCGGCGACCGCGGATCAGTGCGTCCACCATCGCCGCCGTGATCCGTGCCCGGCCCGCCGCCGCGTTCCGCATCGCGGGCACGAGCGGTGCGTCGCGGGTCGTGTTCGTGAGCATTGGCTCCGCCCACTCGTACCACTCATAGAGCTGGCCGAGCGCGGTGCGAAGGCGCTCTGCCGGGTCGCGGATCTCTGCCCATTTCGAGATGTCGGGAGGCGGGTTCAGCGAGTACCAGTGGGCCGAGCAGGCGGCGAACAGGGACTCCTCGGTCGGGAAGTGGCGGTAGACGGTGGCGCGCTGCACCCCCGCCTCCTTCGCGACGCCGCTGACGGTGGTCTGGGCGGGCCCGACCGAGCCGTGGAGCTTCACAGCCGCCTTGGTGATGCGCTCCCGCGTGCGCTCCTCCTGCTCGGCACGCGCGCGCTTGCGGTAGGGACGCTTGTCAGTTTCGGTAGGCATCGGTGTCTAATGAATATTGACAGATGGGCCGGACCTGTGCTATAGATTCATCGCACGCCACTGTTCACCCAATCATGGAGGACCAAAAGTGACCACCGCAACCACCACCGAGCTGAAGCGCTTCGACCACACCCAGGGACCGAGGATCATCGGGCCGGGCGAGGGCCTGTTCGCCAACCTGGGCTCGATCGGGGCCCAGATGAAGATCTGGACGGAGGAGACCGGGGGCGGGTTCTCGCTGGTCGAGCACCCGATGGCCCCGCGGCATCTCGCGGCCCCGCTTCACAAGCACACGCGCGAGGACGAGTACAGCTTCGTGCTGGAGGGGCGCATGGGCGCGCTGCTCGGCGACGACGTCGTCTACGCGGAGGTGGGCGACACGGTGTTCAAGCCGCGCGACCAGTGGCACACCTTCTGGAACGCCGGCGACGAGCCCTGCCGAATCCTCGAGATCATCGCTCCGGGCGGCTTCGAGCACTACTTCGAGGAGCTCGGCCGGATCAACGCGGCGGGCGAGTTCTCGCCGGAGAAGGTCGGCGAGCTTGGCGCCGCCTACGGGCTCGAGGCGAAGCCCGAGACCATCCCGCAGCTCTGCGAGGAGCACGGCCTGGTCTTCGAGCCCGCCTAGTCGACGAGGCGGCGTTCGGCCGCCCAGCGGCTGAGCTCGTGGCGGTTGGAGAGCTGGAGCTTTCGAAGCACCGCTGAGACGTGGGCCTCCACGGTCTTGGTGGAGATCGAGAGCTCCAGCGCCACCTCCTTGTAGAGGTAGCCGCGGGCGATCAGGCGCAGGACCTCGCGCTCGCGCATCGTGAGCTGGTCGAGCTCGGGGTCGATCTGCTCCTCGGGGATCTGCCCCGCGAAGGCGTCGAGGACGAACCCGGCGAGGCGCGGGGAGAACACGGCGTCACCGTCGCGAACCCGGCCGACGGCCTCGGCCAGCTCGGGGCCGGAGATCGACTTGGTGACGTAGCCGCGGGCGCCGGCGCGGACCACGGCGATGACGTCCTCGGACGCGTCGGACACCGAGAGGGCGAGGAAGCGCTGGGCGGGCATCGTCTCGGTGACCTTGCGGATCACCTCCACCCCGCCCCCGCCCGGCATGTGGACGTCGAGCAGGACGACGTCGGGGCGAAGCTCGGTGATCGCGCGCACCGCCTCCTCGACCGAGCCGACGTCGGCGAGCACGTCCACCAGGCCCTCCAGCTCGGCCTTCACCCCCGAGCGGAAGATCTCGTGGTCGTCGACGATGACGACGGTGGGCGCCGCGGCCATCAGCCGCTCCGCTCCAGCATCAGCTCGACCTCGGTGCCCTCGCCCGGGGCCGAGTCGATCCTGGCGGTGCCGCCGTGGCGCTCCATGCGACCCACGATCGACTCGCGCACGCCGCGGCGGTCGGCCGGGATCTCGCCGGGGTCGAAGCCAGGCCCGCGGTCGCGCACGAACACCTGGAGCCGGCCGTCGCCGGCCTCGGCGTAGAGGGCGACGGGGCCGGAGTCGGGGGCGAACTTGGCGGCGTTGGTCAGCGCCTCGCGCGCGGCCGCCACCACGGCCTCGGCGCCGGGGTCGAGCTCGGCGTCTCCCACCTCGACCACCTCGACCGGCACCCCGTGGGCGTCCTCGACCTCGTCGGCCGCCGCGCGGAGGGCGGTGCTGAAGGAGTCGGTGGCGGCGCGCTCTGAGTCGAACAGCCACGAGCGCAGCTCGCGCTCCTGGCGGCGGGCGAGCGTCGCGACCTCGCGCGGGTCGGAGGCGCGCTTCTGCATCAGGGTCAGGGTCTGGAGCACCGAGTCGTGGAGGTGAGCGGCGAGCTCGGCGCGCTCCTGGGAGCGGATCCGCTCGGCGCGCTCGGCGGCGAGGTTGCGGCCCATCCGCCACAGGAACGGCGCCAGGATCAGCGCCAGCGCCAGCACCGCGACGATCGCAGCGAGCGCCGCGTCGCGCACCCCGCCGAGGGCGTCGTTGGCGGACAGGAACAGCAGCGCCGCCCCGACCACGAGGGCGATGCCGAAGCCGCCCTTGTAGAGGTCGGGGATGGCGCCGCTCGCGCGGGGCGCCGGGGCGGGCGTGGTCTCGGCGGGAAGGTCCGGCTCGGCGAGCGCCCGGGACTGCCGCCAAAGCACCGCGGCCCCGCCCGCCGCCAGGACCAGGGGCCAGACGAGGGCGTCGCTCCACCAGATGCCGAGCTGGCGGAAGGCGAGGAGCGCCGACAGGGCGAGGAGCGCGGCGCCCGCCGCGACCCGCCACCCGGGATGGGTCAGCGCCCGGACCCGGCGCCGTCCCGGGGTGGTGCGGGCGCCCACCGGTGGCACCACCGCCCAGGCGAGCGCGTAGGCGAGGAGGGCCACGCCGCCGGTGACGAAGACGACGACCACGAAGACGATGCGGACCAGCAGGGGGTCCGTCCCGAGCCGGGCGGCCAGGCCCGACAGCACCCCGGCGACGATCCCCGTCTCGGGGTCCCGTCGGAACGGGGCTGCCTGCGCGATCGCGTTCACGCCGACATGGTGACGCCGCCGGTGCGGATCAGGGCTTCTCGCGCTCGCGCGCAAGGCCGCTGACGAGCAGGATGAGGCCGGCGGCGGCGGTCAACGCCACGCCGGCCCATCCCAGGTCCAGCTCGAGGGCGCCGGCCTGGTCGAGCATCAACAGCCCGCCCAGCGCCACAAGCGACAGGCCGGCGACCAGGCCGGTGGTGTCCGGTCCGCTGCTCATACCGCGCACGCCGCCGCCCTGGCCTCGCGCATCTCGTCGCGTTCGTCGCCATCCACGCCGCCGTGGCGCTCGCCGAGCTCGCGGTCGTCGTCGTTCAGGACGCGCAGTTCGCCGATCTGGACCTCGCCGCTCACCTCGAGGCGAGGCGTCGCCGTCGTCGGAGCGTCCTGTTCGAGGTCAGCGCCGAAGCCCTGCTGCTGCTCGCCCGCGACGACAAGCGAGCCGCTCTTCGTGCTCACGTCGGCCTCGACGCAGACGTCGGAGGGCACCAGGACGTTCGCCTGGCCGATGCCGACGTCGACGTTCAGGTCGACGACGTCGTCCCTCTCCCAGTCGAGCTCGCGCAGGTCGACGTCGAGCTGGCCGATGCCGACCTCGTACCCGTCGTCCGGGATCTCGGACACGGTCAGCGGCACGTACTCGCGATGCCCGATCGTCCCCTCGACGTCGAGGTCCGCGGCGGCTGCGACGCCGACGCCCACGGACAGCGCGAGCGCCGGGACGATCAGCCAGCGAAGGCCACCGGTGAACGCGCCGACCACGAGGCCGATGCCGGCGAGGATGACCAGGCCCGCGGCGATCTCGCCGAAGCCGAGCGCGGTGACCGCGGCGCCCACGAACGCGAGGACGATGAACCCGGTGACGGCGGCGCCGGCGATGAAGATCGCCGCCAGCGCGCCGGTGGCCGAGCCGGGCCCGCCGCGATCCCTGAGGATCGCGTAGGCGCCGATCGCGATCGCCGCGGGGATGATCAGCCACAGCCCGAACCAGGCGCCGCCGCCGTCGCCCCAGCAGCCCCAGCCGATCGCGGGCACCAGGAACAGGCCGATCACGACGATCGCCGCCACGAGCGCCCAGCGCGAGCTCTTCACCAGCGGCTCGCCCGACTCGTCCGGCAGGAAGAGGGCAAGCGCGATGTAGGCGAGCGCGCCGAAGCCGCCGAAGAAGAGCGAGACGCCGAACGCGATGCGGAAGATCACCGGGTCGACGTCGAAGTGCTTGCCGAGGCCCGACGCGACGCCGGCCAGCATGCCGGTCGAACGGCTGCGGGCGAGCTTGCCGCGGCCGCTCGTCTGCTCGGCCGTCGGCGCGGACTCGGAGGCCGGCCGCTCGGGCTCCGGCTCGGGCGGCTGCTGCTCGGTGGTGGGCTCGTCGTTCATGGGTCCTCCAGACATGGTTTCCGATTGAAGCCATGCCAGCGTCCCAGCGGACCGCCGGTCCGTCTATTGGGGATGACCCTCGGTATGCCCGCGACGGTCCCGGATCAGGGCGCGGACGAGCGGCGCCACCCTCCGCCTCAGCGGGCCGCGCTACTCCTCGCCGGCGGCGAAGTCCTCGGGGGAGACCTCGTCGAGGAAGTCCTTGAACTTCTCGACGACCTCCTCCTGGTCCTCGACCTCGTGCTCGAACTCGATCGAGGACTCCTCGATCACGTCCTCGGCGGCGAAGATCGGCGCCTGCGTGCGGACGGCCAGCGCGATCGCGTCGGACGGGCGCGAATCGATCTCCATCTCCGAGCCGTTCATCGAGATCGTGATCGTCGCGTAGAAGGTGTTGTCGCGCAGCTCGGTGACCGAGACCTTCTCGCACTTGGCGTCGAGCTGCTCGAGCAGGTCGGACAGCAGGTCGTGCGTCATCGGCCTGGGGGTCGAGGCGCCCTGGAGCTTCATCAGGATCGCGGCGGCCTCGGGGTGGCCGATCCAGATCGGCAGGAAGCGGTTGCCGTCGACGGTCTTCAGGAGCACGATCGGCTGCTTGCCGACCATGTCGAAGGAAACGCCATAGATCTGCATCTGCTGCAAGGTGATCAGCTCCCGGCCGCGCTAGCGCGCCTCACGCGCATTCTAGGGAGCCTCACGACGGCGGCGGTTTGGGCGTTCCAACCGTGTGGGGGTTGCGACAATACGGACCGTGTCCGAAGCCAGACGCGAGGCCTTTATCGACGCACCGATCGGGGTGGTCTGGGGCCTGATCCGCGACATCAAGCGCCACCCGGAGTGGTGGCCGCGGGTGGTCGAGATCGGGGGCGACGCGTTCGAGCATGGCAGCCGCTACCGCCAGGTCACGAAGATGCCCGTCGGCCGCGACGAGACCGAGCTCGAGGTCGAGGAGCTCGAGAACCTGGAGCATCTGGCGATCAGATGTCTCGACACGGGGACCTATGTCAGCTTCCTCCTCACCGAGGCGCAGGGCGGCACGTTCGTCGACAGCCGCATGGGCATGGACCCCAAGGGCGCCGGCAACAAGATCTTCGACGCCCTCGCCGGCCAGCGCTACTTCCGGAACTGGCTGCAGAAGACGGTCGAGGCCCTCGACACCGCCGCCTGCGACCGTGCGCGCGAGGTCCCCGGCGGTTTGCGCTGACGAAGCGCTGGTACGCGCTACTCCGTCGAGACGCGCAAGTGGGCGATCCTGGATTCGAACCAGGGACCTCATCCTTATCAGAGATGCGCTCTAACCAACTGAGCTAATCGCCCGAGGCGCCCATTGTAGGAAGCTAAGGGCAACGTGCCGCGCCGCCCCGACCTGCCCCCGCTCCGCCGCGACGACCTCGCGGCCGACCCGATCGCGCAGTTCGCCGAGTGGTGGGAGCGCGCCGAGGCCGAGGTGCCGCTGCCCGACGCGATCTGCCTGGCGACGGTCGACGACGACGGGATGCCCGACGCGCGGATGGTGCTGCTGAAGGGGTTCGACGCCGAGGGCTTTCGCTTCCACACGAACTACGAGTCGGAGAAGGGACGCCAACTCGCGGCGACCGGCTCGCGGCCATCGTCGCCTACTGGCGCGAGCTCGACCGGCAGGTGCGGATCCGGGGTCCGGTGGAGCGGCTCTCGGCGGAGGAGTCCGACGCCTACTTCGAGACCCGGCCGCCCGACCGCCGCGTCGGCGCCTGGGCCTCGCCGCAGAGCCGCCCGCTCGCGTCGCGGGAGGAGCTGGACGAGCGGGTGCGCGAGGTCGAGGAGCGCTTCGCCGGCGAGGAGATCCCGCGGCCCGAGCACTGGGGCGGGTTCATCCTCCATCCGCTCGAGATCGAGTTCTGGCAGGGCCAGGTCGGGCGCCTCCACGACCGGTTCCGGTACACGCGGGAGGGCGAGGGCTGGCGGATCGAGCGGCTCGGGCCATGAGCGAGGCGCCGGAGAGCTCCGCGGGGTGCTGGAGACCTCGCTGTATTACCCGCACGAGCTTCGCGAGGAGACGCTGGCGCTCTACGAGGGGACCCTCGGCCTGCGCCGCGTCGCGGGCTGGGGCGACGGCACCGCCCTGCGCTGCGGCGCGGGCGTGCTGCTGCTGTTCGATCGCGAGATGCTGGCCGAGCGCGACGAGCCGATCGCCGACCACGGGACGGAGGGCGCCGGCCACGTCTGCCTCCTGGCGCCGCCCGGCGGCTACGACGCGTGGCGCGCGCGGCTCGCCGAGGCAGGCGTGGCGGTGACCCACGAGGAGGAGTGGCCGGGTGGCGGCCGCTCGCTCTACTTCCGCGACCCGGCCGGCAACCTGCTGGAGATCGCCGACTCGGACCTCTGGCCGCCGCTGAGGGCGGGGGCGCCTACCCCGAGCGCTCGGCGAACGCGTGCAGCTCGTCCAGGTCGTCGAAGTGGAGCTCGGCGCGTACGCCCTTGCGGGCGGCCTTGACGACGACGCCGGTGCCGAGCGCCGACTCGAGGCGCTCCTCCGCCTCGCGCAGGGCCTCGACCTGGTCGGGATGGGGCTCGGCCTTCGGCGCCGGGGCGACCCCGGCCTTGGCGCGGCGCTCGGTCTCGCGCACCGACCATCCGGACGCGGCGGCGGCCTTCGCGAGCGCCCGGCGCTCGTCGACTTCCTTCACCTGGAGGATCGCCCGGCCGTGGCCCTCGGAGAGCGAGCCGTCCTCGAGCAGCGCCAGCGCCTCGTCCGGCAGGTCGAGCAGGCGGATCGCGTTCGAGATCGCGACCCGGCTGCGGCCGAGTCGGCGGCCCAGCTCCTCCTTGGAGACGCCGAGCTCGTCGACCAGCGCCGCGCAGGCGCGCGCCTGCTCGACAGGGTTCAGGTCCTCGCGGGAGACGTTCTCGATCAGGGCGATCTGCATCCGCTGCAGCTCGTCCTCGTCGCGGATCAGCGCCGGCACGGTCTCCAGTCCGGCGTGCTGCGCCGCCCGCCAGCGGCGCTCGCCGGCGATCAGCTCGTAGCGGCCGTCGTCGAGCGGGCGCACGATCAGCGGCTGGATCACCCCGGCGTCCGCCATCGACCGCGCCAGTGCCTCGATCGAGTCGGAGTCGAAGCGCTTGCGCGGCTGATTCGGGTTCGGCTGGATCATCCCCGGGGGGATGTCGCGGAAGCGGGGCTCCTCCGCCCCGCTCTTCGGCAGGATCGCCGCCAGGCCTCGTCCCATTCCCCTGTTCGCCGTCATCCCATCCTCCTCGTTACCTGCCACCGCCCAGTCTCAACCTGCGGTTGAGGGTTATGTGAGACCGCGACCCAGTCCGACGCCTCGCGCCGCGCCAGCTCGTCGGCCAGCTCGGCGTAGGCGATCGACCCCCGCGAGGACGGATCGTGCTGTAGCACCGGCACGCCGAAGCTCGGGGCCTCGGCGACCCTGACGCTGCGCGGGATGACTGTGTCGAAGACAAGATCGGGGAAGTGTCCGCGGAGCTCGCGCTCGACATCCTGCGCCAGGCGCGTGCGCTCATCGTGCATGGTGATCACGACCCCGGTCAGAACCAGCGACGGGTTCAGCTCGCGGCGGATCAGGCCCAGCGTGTCGAGGAACTGGACCAGCCCCTCGAGCGCGAGGTACTCGGCCTGGACGGGGACGATCACGCGGTCGGCGGCGGCGAGGGCGTTCACGGTCACCGGGCCCAGTGAGGGCGGGCAGTCGAGCAGCGTGAGGGCGAAGCGGTCGCGCACCGGCCCCAGGCGCTGGCGCAGGTGAAGCTCGGACCCCTCGATCCGTGGCAGCTCGACGGCGGCGCCGGCGAGGTCGCGGTTGGCCGGCACGAGCCAGAGGTTGTCGGGCCCGGCGGGGCGAGCGGCCTCGGCGACCGACGTCGTGCCGGTCAGGCAGTCGTACGAGGACGGCCGCGCCTCGCGGTCGCCGCCCAGCGCGACGGTGGCGTTGCACTGCTGGTCGAGGTCCACGAGCAGCACCTGGTGGCCGAGCGCGGCGACGCAGGCGGCGGTGTTGACGGCGGTGGTGGTCTTCCCCACCCCGCCCTTCTGGTTTGCGATCGCGTAGACGCGTCCCATCGGCTGGCGGCGACGATAGCCGGGGCGCAGGCGGCGCCACCCAACAGAGGGGTCAGACCCCATGAGTCGACCCCACTTAAGGGGTCTGACCCCCGAAGGGGCGCTTCTTCGCCATGCCCGGGCGGCGCGGGATGCCCGGCGGGGTCGGCCCGGACTTGGTGAACACGTACAGGTGGCGGTGCTCGAACCCGGCCGCCTCGGCCATGGGGCGAACCGGGCCGGGCTGCATGGCCAGCGCCTCCGCGGCCCTCGCCGCCTCGGCCTCCTCCTCGGGATCGCGGCGGCCCTTCCAGGCGATGAGCGCGCCCCCCTCGCGCAGGAGCGGCGATGCCAATTCGGCGAGGGTCGCGAGCCGGCCGACGGCGCGCGCGGTGACGACGTCGGCATCCTCGCGGCCGCCGTCGGGCGGGCGCGGAGCCCCCCACTCCTCGGCGCGGTGGCAGACGACACGGGCGTTCCTGATGCCCGCGCGGTCGAGGAGCGACGCCATGAACTCGCACTTGCGCGAGGTCGCCTCGATCAGGTCGACGTGCGCGTCCGGCAGGGCGGCCGCCAGGGCGATCCCCGGGAAGCCGGCCCCGGCGCCGACGTCGGCGATGCGCGCGGCGTCCCGCAGCTCGGCCAGCTCGAGCCCCGAGAGGGAGTCGAGGACGTGCGTGCGCCAGGCCTCCTGGGGGTCGCGCACGGTCGTGGGAGCGTGCGGGTCGCCTGCGATCAGCTCGATCACCTCGCGAAGGGCCGCCACGCCCTCCACCGGCACCCGCGCGAGCAGTGCGCTCTCGGCGTCGGTCACTCGTCGGCGACGAGGGGGGCGACGATCACGCAGCGCTCGGGCTCCTCGCCCTCGCTGAACGTCTCGACCCCGGAGCGCTCGACCAGGTAGTCGTGCACCACCTTGCGCTCGCTGGCGCTCATCGGCTCCAGCTCGATCTCCTTGCCGCTCTCCAGTGCGCGCTCCGCGGCCCGGTCGGCCTGGCCGACGAGCAGCTCGCGGCGGCGTTCGCGGTAGCCCGCGGCGTCGACGACCACCCGCTTTCGGTCCTTCTCGCCCCGGAACGCGGCGCGGTAGCAGAGGAGCTGGATCGCGTCGATCGTCTGCCCGCGGCGGCCGATCAGCAGCCCGACGTCCTCGCCGTCGACCGTGCCGAGGATCTGGTCGTCGTCCTCGGCCACCGACGACGTCGGCCTCGAGCCCCAGGGCGTCGACCACGCGCTCGAGGATCGCCTCGACGCGTTCGGCGGGGGCGCTCGGATAGGTGTCGGTCGCCTCGGCGGCCATCGGGCGGCGAGTCTAGACGGGGGGAGGAAGTGGCGGTCGGGTGGCGAACTTCGAAGCCGGTGGGGTGCGTCCGGGGCGTCGTGCAGGCATGGCGAGGGTTCACGCCGCGTGCAGGGTTCTTTGCACTGGGCGGGCGTGACGCGGGCCAGCCGCTGGGCCCGCGGGCACAGCGCTGGACTGTCCTGCCCTACATACACACCGTGTGGGCTCGACAGGACAGTCGCTGGGCGCGCGGGAGCTACCGCCGCTTCTTCTTCTTGCGCGGCGGGGGAGGCGGGGCCCTCGCGGCCTTGACCTCCGCGACCGTCGCCACCGGCGGCGCCGGCCAGAAGGCCTTGACCACGTACTGCTGGCCGATCGTCCAGATGTTGGTCGTGATCCAGTAGAGGATGAGGCCGGCGGGGAAGCTGATGATGAACGGCGTGAAGATGACCGGCAGCGCGAAGAGAAGGATCCGCTGGGCGCCCTCGGCCTGGGCGGCGGTGATCGCCATCGAGGCGACCATCGTGACGAAGTAGATGATGAGCAGGGCGATCAGGACTCCGCCCGTCGCCTTCTCGGTGAGGTCGGGGATGAACAGGAACCCGGGGTCGCCGTAGGCGAGCACCTCGGACTTGAACGCGTCGCTTCGCAGCAGCTCGAACAGGGCGAAGAAGACCGGCAGCTGGAGCAGCAGCGGGAAGCACGACGCCAGCGGGTTGATGTTGTTCTCCTTGTAGAAGTTCATCATCTCGCGCTGCTTGCGCTGGGGGTCGTCCTTGTAGCGCTCGTTCAGCTCCTTGATCTGCGGCGAGTACGCCTGGAGCGCGCGCATCGACTTGATCTGGCGGATCGAGAGCGGCAGGATCACGATCCGGGTCACGAACGTGAGCAGGATGATCGCGACGCCGAACCCGAGGTTCATGTCGACGGCGAAGAACTCGAGGACCGAGTTCGCGGCGTCGATGATCGGCTGGAGGATGTGGGCGACGGGCAGCATCAGGCGTGCCTGGCGCGGCGGCGGTGGCGCGGCGGGGGCACCTCGTCGACGCCGCCGTGGCTGAACGGATTGCAGCGCACGATCCTCCATGCGGCGAGCGCGCCGCCGCGGATTACCCCGTGCGTGCGGACCGCCTCCTCGGCGTAGGCCGAGCAGGTCGGGTAGTACTTGCAGCGCGCGGGCAGCAGCGGGGAGATCAGGCGCGAGTAGGCGCGCAGCGGCAGCAGCACGACCCAGACGAGGGCCGCGCGGATCCGCGCGAGAGCGTCAGCGGACCGTTTCACGTTTTACGCCGCCTCCCCGGAGGCGGCCTCGGCGAACAGCTCGCGCAGCGCGGCCTCGACCCCCGCGGTTCCCTCACGCTCAACCAGACCCGCAGCGTCAGGGCGGGCGACGAGCACGAAGTCGTGGTTCGGCGGCGCCTCGTCGAGGCCCCAGAACGCCTCCCGCAGCGCGCGCTTGACCGCGTTTCGATCCACCGCCCCGCCCACCTTGCGGCCGACCGAGACGCCCAGGCGCACCGCGTCGCCCTCCTCGCCCGCGGGCCGGGGGAAGGCGTACATCACGAAGTAGCGGTTGCCGTGCGAGCGGCCCTCGCGGTAGACCCGGTCGAAGTCGCCGCTGCGCGAGAGCCGCCCCCGCTTGCGCCCTGGGCCCGACCCGGGGGGCATACCTAGGGGGTCAGCCTCTTGCGGCCCTTGCGCCGGCGGCGCTTGAGGACCTGGCGACCGCTGCGCGTGCGCATGCGGGCACGAAAGCCGTGCGTCTTGGCGCGCTTGCGCTTCTTCGGCTGGTAGGTCCGCTTCAAGGTGAGGGCTCCGCGAGGCTGGGGTTTTGACGCTGCTGGCGGCGGGCGTCGGCAGTATAGGGACGCCGCCTTTTCTTTTCGCGCGAAATGCGGCGAGTGCCTTCGGCGGCCGCGGCGGGCGAACCTATAGTCGCCGGAGATGGCCGGGCAGGTTCCTCCAGACGACGCGAGCGCGATCTGGGCGGCGGCGAGGGAGGACCTCAGGGCGTCGCTTCCGCCCACCACGTTCCAGTTGTGGATGGAGCCGATCGCCGCCGTCGCGATCCACGAGTCCTCGCTGGTGCTGACGGCGCCGGCGGCGGTTCGCCGCTGGGCCGAGCGGCGCTACTCCGACCGGATCGCCGCGGCGGTCGTCGCCCGCGCTCCCGACCTCGACGGCGTCTCGTTCGCGGAGCCTCCGCGCGGTGCCGGGGCCCGGGCCCCCGTCCCGGGCGACCCGGTGGCGACCCCGATCGACCCCGCCCACACCTTCGAGCGGTTCGTGATCGGGCCCGGCAACCGCCTCGCCCACGCGGCGGCGCTGGCCGTGGCCGAGCTGCCGGGGGAGGCGTACAACCCCCTCTTCCTCCATGGCCCGCCCGGGCTGGGCAAGACGCACCTGCTGGGCGCGATCGCCGAGTACATGGCGCGAAACCACCCACAGCTGAGCGTCCACCAGACCACCGCGGAGCGGTTCACCAGCGAGTTCGTCGGGGCGCTCCGAACCGACGGGCCACAGCGCTTCAAGCAGCGCTACCGCGAGCTCGACGCGCTCCTCATCGACGACGTCCAGGTGCTCGAGGGCAAGGCCCGCACCGAGGAGGAGTTCGTCCACACCTTCAACGCCCTGCACACGGCCGGCAAGCAGATCGTGCTGTGCGGCGATCGCCCGCCCGCGGCCCTGGCTCAGCTCGCGGAGCGCCTGCGCGACCGCTTCCAGTGGGGCCTCACCGTCGAGCTCGACCCCCCGGACCTGCGGACCCGGATCGCGCTGCTGTGGCGGATGGCGGCGCGCTCCGCCCCCGACCTTCCCGACCCGATGGCGCTCGAGGCGATCGCCGGGCGGGTGCCCGCCAACGTGCGCCTTCTGGAGGGGGCGATGACGCGGGTGGTCGCGATGTCGTCGGTCCTCTCCGAGCCGATCACGACCCCGCTCGTGAACCGGGCGCTTCGCAGCCGCCGGAGGCGTTGCCCGCCGGCGGAGCCGCGACGCCCACGGTCGCGGCGATCCAGGACGCGGTCGCCTCGGTGCTCGAGGTCCCCCGCGAGGAGCTCCTCTCCGCCCGGCGCACGCCCGCGCGTCGCCCGCGCCCGTCAGCTCGCCATGTACCTCACCCGCGAGCTGACGGACCTCTCGCTCGCCCAGATCGCCCGCGAGTTCGACCGCGACCACTCCACCGTCATGCACGCCATTCGCGCCGTCTCGGGTCGGCTCGAGCCGGGATCCGAGACCGCCGACGCCGTCCACAGGGTCCGTGCCAACCTGCGGACAACCGGCGACGCCGACCTCGGTCCCGACGGTTCCCTCCCCGGCCGGGCGGGTGATCCACCGGGCTGATCCACCGCCCCCGAACCGCGTTCCGCCGCGCGCTACCACTAGTTTCCACCCCTTATCCACAGCTCAGATACATCTGATCCAGATAGGAAGATGAAGAGTCCACGACGATGAAGATCTCGATCTCACGTGAATCCCTGTTCGACGCGCTCCAGCTTGCCGGGCGCGCCGTCTCGAGCCGCAGCACCCTCCCTTCGCTCAGCGGCATCCACCTCGAGACGGCCGGCGGCGCCGTGACGGTTCGCGCCACCGACATGGAGCTGGGCATCACCCAGACCCTGGACGACGTTAAGGTCGAGGGCGACGGCACGGTGCTCCTGCCCGGCCGGCTCCTCGTGGACGTCGTGCGCAGCCTGCCCGAGGGCGAGGCGACGCTGGCCCTCCGCCCCGAGCAGCGCGACGTGGAGATCACCGCCGGCAGCGCCCGCTTTCACCTCCGCACGCTCGCGGCCGAGGACTTCCCGCGCCTGCCCGAGGCTGAGGGCGAGCGCGGCGAAGCTGCCGGCGGCCCCGCTGGCCGAGACGATCGAGCGCGTCGCGCGTGCCGCGTCGCGCGACGAGGTGCGCCCGATCCTCACCGGGGTCCTGGTCCAGGCCGAGGGCTCGACGCTGACGATGGTGGCCACCGACTCCTACCGGCTCTCGGTCAAGCACACCGAGCTCGAGGGCGCCGCGCTGGGAGAGCCGATCGAGGCGAACGTCCCGGCCCGGGCGCTGCGCGAGCTGGCTCGCGTGATCACGGCCGAGGGGGTCGACGAGGTGGAGATCGCGATGCCGCGGAACCAGGCGATCTTCCGCGCCGGCAGCGTCGTCCTCTCGCTCCCGCCTGATCGACGGTCAGTTCCCGAGCTGGCGCCAGCTCATCCCGGAGTCGTTCGAGCACGACGTCCGGCTCCCGCGCGAGGAGCTCCTGGAGGTGAGCCGCCGCGTGAGCCAGCTCGCCCAGCGAAACGCGCCGCTTCGCCTGGCGCTGGCGGAGGGCGAGCTGACCGTCGCCGCGGAGACGCCGGACATCGGCGACGCCAGCGAGGGCATGCCCGCCCCCTACTCCGGCGAGCCGATGGAGATCGCCTTCAACCCGCAGTTCTTCGTGGAGGGCGTGGACAGCGTCGAGGGCGACGAGATCTCGCTCCAGGTCTCCTCGCCGCTTCGCCCCGGCCTGCTTGCGCCCGGTCGGCTGCGGAGGACTACTCCTACCTCGTGATGCCGATCCGGCTGAACGTCTGAGGTGGTGCGGCGCCGATGCGCGCCCGGCGCGTCAGCACGCTCGGCTTTCGCAACCTGACGCCCGCCGACGTCGCGCTCAGCGACGGCCTCACGCTGGTCTGGGGCGCGAACGCGGCCGGCAAGACGAACCTCCTCGAGGCGCTCTACCTGGGACTGGCCGGGCGCTCGCCGCGGACGAAGGCCGACCGCGAGGCGATCGCCTTCGGCGAGCCTCTGGCCCGAGTTGAGGTTGAGGTCTGGGACGAGGACCCTGCCAGGCGGTCACCGCACCTTCCGGTGCGCCATCGAGCGCGCGCGGCGAGCGGCGCCATCAGGTCGATGGCCGGACGGTGGACGTCGCCGCGGACGCCGAGCTCCGCCCCGCCCTCTCGGTGTTCATGCCGGACCGGCTCGTGCTCGTCAAGGGCCCGCCCGCCGCCCGCCGCGCCCATCTCGACCGCTTCTGCGCGGCGCTGTGGCCGGCGCGGGCGGAGGCGAGGCGGCGCTACGGCCGGGCGCTCGCGCAACGGAACGCGCTGCTCGGGCGGGTCCGCGGCGGGTCGGCCGCGGAGGGCTCGCTGGATGCCTGGGATGCGGAGCTATCCGGCGCCGGCGCCGAGCTGATGGAGATCCGCGCCGCCGCCGCCGAGGAGCTGGCGCCGCCGTTCGCATCGGCCGCCGGTGAGCTGGGCCTGGCCGGCGAGTGCGCGCTCGCCTACCGGCCCCGAAGCGAGGCCTCGAGCGCCGAGGAGCTCGCGGGCGAGCTGGCCGAGCGCCGGCAGGCGGACCTCGACCGCGGCTTCACGACGCACGGCCCCCACCTCGACGAGCTGGCGCTCCGCCGCGACGGCCGCGCCCTTCGCCGCTACGGCTCGCAGGGCGAGCAGCGGCTCGCGCTCCTGGCGCTGCTGTTCGCCGAGCGCGAGGTCCTGATCGAGGAGGGACGCCCGCCGCCGCTGATGCTGCTCGACGACGTCACCTCCGAGCTCGACCCGGACCGGCGCACCCACCTGTGCGATCGGCTCGTCGCCGGCGGCGGCCAGGCGCTGATCACGGCGACCGAGCCGGGCCAGCTGCCGGCGGAGTGCCCCCGCGAGGAGCTGGGCATGCGCGAGGGACGGGTGATCGCTGCGGCGGGCGACGCGGGCGGCCGGGCCGAGGACGACGCCGAGGCGAACCCGGAGGCCGCGTGAGCCGCCACGGTCCCCGCCGGCTCGGCGACGCGCTCGGCGCCGTGCGCGAGGAGGCGGCGCCCGCGACCCCGCTGGCGGCAGTCCAGGGCGTCTGGGCCCAGGCGGCGGGAGCCGCGGTCGCGGCCCAGGCCGAGCCCGTCTCCGAGCGCGGCGGCGTGGTGACGGTCGCCTGCCGCAGCGCCACCTGGGCCCAGGAGCTGGATCTGCTCGGGCCGGAGCTCCTCGAGCGCCTGAACGGCGCCCTTTCCGAGGCAGGCGGGGCCCCGGTTGCGCGGCTTCGGTTCACCGCCGACGCCGCCCGCCACGACCCGCGCTGACCGCTCCGCGGCCGCCGACGCCGCCCGCCCGGGTGTGCGGGATTGACCCCCGTATGAGCGGACGGATCCGCACACCGGCCGATCTCGGCCCCCAGCGGCTTCGGCCGTCACACTTTTATGCGTGATTTGCAGGGATTTTGGCGCAGAGCGGGCGGCTTTCCGGGGGCTCTGACTGCTATCCTTATGTGAACTTGGACGGACGCCTCGCACCGTCTGGATCCGGGGTCACTCGTGGCCGACCGGTCGGGGCTTCCCCATCGACCGTGGGCAGGTTCCAGCCGGGGCCTCCAAGGGCCCCCTCACCGGGTCCATGACGTAGAAAACCGAGAGGATTTAGTGGCAGAAGGCACGAGCGCCGCCGACGAGCGGGCGGAGTCCGAGAAGAAGCAGAGCGCGGCCAAGGCGGCCGCCACGAAGAAGTCCCGCAAGGCCACCAAGGCACCGCCCAACGGCGGCGGCGACTACGGCTCGAAGGAGATCACCGTCCTTCGCGGCCTCGACCCGGTGCGAAAGCGCCCGGGCATGTACATCGGGTCGACCGGTCCCCGCGGCCTCCATCACCTGGTCTACGAGGTCGTCGACAACTCGGTGGACGAGGCGCTGGCCGGCCACTGCGACGAGATCACGATCACGATCCACCCCGACAACAGCGTCACGGTCGTCGACGACGGGCGCGGCATCCCGGTCGACGAGCATTCCGAGGAGAAGCGCCCGGCCGCCGAGGTCGTCCTGACCACGCTGCACGCCGGCGGCAAGTTCGGCGACGGCGGGGGCTACAAGGTTTCCGGCGGCCTCCACGGCGTGGGCGTCTCGGTCGTGAACGCGCTCTCCGAGCGCCTCCACCTCGAGGTGCGCCGCGACGGGTACACGTGGACCGAGGACTTCGCCCGCGGCGAGCCCGAGGGCGAGCTGACGAAGGGCGCGAAGGCGAAGGGCACCGGCACCACGATCACCTTCCTGCCCGACGCCGAGGTCTTCGAGACGATCGAGTTCGACTACCAGACGCTCTCGGAGCGCATGCGCGAGACGGCGTTCCTCACCCGCGGCCTCAAGATCGAGCTGGTCGACGAGCGCGGCGGCGGCCAGCGCGACAGCTTCCACTACAAGGGCGGGATCGTCGACTTCGTCGCCTTCCTGAACGAGAACAAGGACACGATCCACCGCAAGACCGTGTTCTTCGAGAACGAGACCGAGGACGGCCAGGTCGAGGTGGCGATGCAGTGGAACTCCTCCTACCAGGAGTCGGTCTTCACGTTCGCGAACAACATCAACACCCACGAGGGCGGCTCGCACCTGTCCGGCTTCCGCTCGGCGCTGACCCGAACGCTGAACGCCTACGCCCGCGACAAGGGCCTCTTGAAGGAGAAGGACGAGAACCTCACCGGCGACGACTGCCGCGAGGGCCTCACCGCGGTGATCTCGGTGAAGCTCGCCGAACCGCAGTTCGAGGGGCAGACCAAGGCGAAGCTGGGCAACCCGCCGGTCGAGGGCCTGGTGAAGGAGGCCGTGAACCGCAAGCTCGGCGAGTTCTTCGAGGAGAACCCCACCGAGGCGCGGCGGATCGTCTCCAAGACCGTCGACGCAGCCCGTGCCCGCCAGGCGGCGCGCAAGGCCCGCGACCTCACGCGGCGCAAGTCGGCGCTCGAGAACTCGACCCTGCCCGGCAAGCTCGCCGACTGCACCGTCCGCGACCCGGCGCTGGCGGAGCTGTTCATCGTCGAGGGCGACTCGGCGGGCGGCTCCGCGAAGCAGGCGCGTGACCGCAACACCCAGGCGGTGCTGCCGCTGCGGGGCAAGATCATCAACGTCGAGAAGAGCCGGATCGACAAGGTTCTCCAGAACACCGAGATCCAGGCGCTGATCACCGCGATCGGCACCGGTGTGGGCGACGACGAGTTCAACCTCGAGGACGCCCGCTACCACAAGGTCATCCTCGCGACGGACGCCGACGTCGACGGCGCCCATATCCGCACCCTGGCGCTGACCTTCCTCTTCAGGCACATGCGCCAGCTGATCGAGGCCGGCTACGTGTTCATCGCGAAGCCGCCTCTGTACGGCATCAAGAACGGCAAGCAGCAGACGTACATCGAGAAGGAGTCCCAGCTGGAGGCAATGCTCCTGAGGGACAAGATCGAGGACTTCGAGCTCGCCGACGCAGCGGGCAAGACGGTCAAGCTCACCGAGGCTCGCTGGCAGCGCTTCAACCGCAAGCTGAACGAGTACGAAGGGTGGGCCGACGCGCTCCAGGCCGGCTTCGGCCACGAGGCCGTTCGCTTCCTCTCCGAGTCGCAGATCCTGGACGCGGGCGCAGCGACGATCGCCGGCGTCAAGAAGCTGATCGAGGCCGACGACCCGACGGAGGAGCCGTTCGAGACCGAGCTCGTCTCCTCCTCGGAGGACGAGCTCGAGGTGAAGGCCGTCGCCCGCCGCGACGGGCTCGCCCGCACGCACCGGTTGCCCAGCGCACTGTTCACCTCCCAGGACTACCGCAAGCTCGTGGAGGTTCACGCCGACCTCCTGAAGCAGGTCGGGCGGCCGCCGTTCGCGATCGCGCTCGGGGAGCGGTCGAGGGCGGCGGACTCGTTCGCCGAGCTCCGCCGTTGCGTCCTCGAGCTGGCGCGGCACGGAGTCACGATCTCGCGCTTCAAGGGCCTCGGCGAGATGAACCCCGAGCAGCTTCGTGAGACCACCATGGATCCGGAGAGCCGCACCCTCGACCGGGTCACGATCGAAGACGCCGCCCTCGCCGAGCGCGTGTTCGCCGACCTGATGGGCGACAAGGTGGAGCCGCGGAAGGTCTTCATCGAGCGCCACGCGAAGGAGGTGAGGTTCCTCGATGTGTAGGGACCTCACCGGCGGAGGAGCGGGCTGATGGAGGGCTCACTCGCGGCCCTGACGGGCAACATCGAGGAGCGCGAGCTCACCCAGGAGATGCGCTCCTCCTACCTCGACTACGCGATGAGCGTGATCGTGGGCCGGGCCCTGCCCGACGCGCGCGACGGCCTCAAGCCGGTGCACCGCCGCGTGCTCTTCGCGATGCACGACCTGGCGCTCCAGCCCAACCGGCCGTACCGCAAGTCGGCGTTCGTGGTCGGCGAGGTGATGGCCAAGTACCACCCCCACGGCGACTCGGCCATCTACGACACGCTGGCCCGGATGGCGCAGGACTTCTCGCTGCGCTACCCGCTCGTCGACGGCCAGGGCAACTTCGGCTCGATCGACGACGATCCGCCGGCCGCGATGCGCTACACCGAGGCCCGCCTGGCCCGGCTCGCGACGGAGATGCTGCGCGAGATCGAGTCCGACACCGTCGACTTCGGTCCCAACTACGACGAGTCGCAGCAGGAGCCCCTGGTCCTGCCGTCCCGGTTCCCGAACCTCCTGGCAAACGGCGCGACCGGCATCGCCGTCGGGATGGCGACGAACATCCCGCCGCACAACCTGGGCGAGGTGATCGGCGCGGTCAAGGCTTACATCGAGAATCCCGAGATCGACCTCGCCGGGCTTATGGAGCACGTCAAGGGCCCCGACTTCCCCGGCGGCGGGATGATGAGCGCGGAGGGCATCCGCGACGCGTACGCGTCGGGTCGGGCCTCGGTGAAGGTCCGGGCGCGGGCGCACTTCGAGCCGATGAAGGGCGGCAAGGAGTCGATCATCGTCACCGAGCTGCCGTTCATGGTCAAGAAGGGCGGCGACGGCGGCCTGATCACGAAGATCGCCGACCTCGTCCGCGAGAAGAAGATCAACGGGATCTCCGACCTGCGCGACGAGTCGGATCGCTCCGGGATGCGCCTCGTGATCGAGCTGAAGCGCGGCGGTGACCCCTCGGCCGTGGTCCTGAACCAGCTCTACAAGCACACCCAGATGCAGACGACGTTCGGGGTGAACATGGTGGCCCTGGTCGACGGGGTGCCGAAGACGCTTTCGCTGAAGGAGTTGATCCGCCACTACGTCGGCCACCAGCGCGAGGTCGTCACCCGCCGCACCCAGTTCGAGCTGCGCAAGGCCGAGGCCCGGGCGCACATCCTCGAGGGTCTGCTGATCGCGCTCGACAACCTCGACGCGGTCATCGAGTTGATCCGCGGCTCGGCCGACTCCGACGAGGCGCGCGCGGGGCTGATGGAGAAGTTCTCGCTGTCGGAGGAGCAGGCGCAGGCGATCCTCGACATGCGCCTGTCACGCCTGACGGCGCTCGAGTCCGACAAGGTCCGCGCCGAGCACGCCGAGCTGGTGGAGCGGATCGCCGAGCTGCGGGCGATCCTGGGCGACCCGGCCCGGGTCGACACGATCGTCGTCGAGGAGCTGAGCGAGATCGAGGAGCGCTACGGCGACGAGCGGCGCACCGAGATCACCCACTTCGAGGGCGACATGAACGTCGAGGACATGATCGCCGACCAGCAGATGGTGATCTCGATCACCCACTCCGGCTACGTCAAGCGCCTGCCGGTGGCGACCTACCGCCAGCAGCGCCGGGGCGGCGTCGGCGTGATGGGGATGGACCTGAAGGAGGACGACTACATCGAGCACCTCCACATCTGCTCCACGCACGACTGGCTGCTGTTCTTCACCAACCGCGGCAAGGTCTACCGGCTCAAGGTCTACGAGCTGCCCGAGGGCTCGCGGACGTCGAAGGGGCGGGCGCTCGTCAACGTCCTGCCGCTGCGCGACGGCGAGAAGGTGATGGCGGTGATCCCCACGCGCGACTTCCAGGAGGCGAAGTTCCTCGCCTTCGCCACCGCCAAGGGACAGGTGAAGAAGACGGAGTTCACCTCCTACAACACGCCGATCCGCGCCGACGGGATCATCGCGATCAAGGTCCGCGACGGCGACGAGTTGGTCCAGGTCCGGCTCACGACCGGCGACGACGATCTGCTCCTGATCTCGAAGTCGGGGCACGCGTCCCGCTTCTCCGAGAAGAAGGTCCGCTCGATGGGCCGCGACACCTCCGGCGTCAAGGGGATGAACGTCGCGGGCAAGATCAACGGCGCCGCGAACCGGGTGCTGGCGATGGACGTCGCCCGCGACGACTCGGAGCTCTTCGTAGTCACCGAGAACGGCTACGGCAAGCGCACCCAGGTCTCGGAGTACCCGGTCAAGGGCCGGGGGACGAAGGGGGTCCTCACGATCAAGCTGACCGAGAAGAAGGGCGGCCTGGCCGGCGCGCTGATCGTCCGCGAGCACCAGGACCTGCTGTTCATCTCCGAGAAGGGGATGGTCCAGCGCACCCAGGCCGGCGGCATCTCGCAGATGGGCCGCGCGACGCAGGGCGTGCGGGTGATGAAGCTGAAGGACGAGGACGACCGCGTCTCGGCGGTGGCCCTCGTCGTCGAGTCCGACGGCGGCGCGGACGTCGCCGAGGAGGCAGAGTTGGTCGCCGAGCAGGCCGCGGAGGGCGCGAAGCCCGCGCCGGCCGGCCCTGAGGCCGACGGCGCGGGCTAGGGCTTCGCCTAGCGTCGCCTCGAGGCGGAGGGGCGCCTCGCTTCGTCGCCGGTCCGCGCCCGGCGGGACGATGCGTGGGCATGGCCCGGGGAGCCCTGGCAGGAGCAGCAGGCCTGGTGGCCGCGCTCGCGGCCCTCGCTATCGCGGCGCCGACTGCGGAACGGGCTAAGTAGCGCGGGCTACGTCGAGACGGACTTGCGGTACCTCGCGCCCGCCAGCGCGCCGAACACGACGATCAGGCCGATGCACCACAGCACGGTGACCCAGACGTCGTTGCCGGCCGGGGTGCCGAGGAAGAGCGCGCGGACCGCGTCCACCATGTACGAGAAGGGGTTGATGTCGGTCGCGAACGTCTCGAGTGGCTGGGGCAGCGTCTCGGGTGGCACGAACGCCGACGAGAGGAACGTGAGCGGGAAGATGAGGATGAAGCCGAACGCGTTCGCGGCCTCAGGGCTCGAGACCGTGAGCCCGATGTAGGCGAACACCCACGAGAACGCGTAACCGATCAGGAGGCACAGGGCGAGCCCGCCGACGACCTCGCCCGGCGAGGCGTTGAACGCGAACCCGATGAGCAGCCCGACGGCGATCATGATCGCGAGCTGAACCGCGTTCGTGGCGATGTCGGCGATGGTGCGGCCGCTGAGGACCGCGATGCGCGCCATCGGGAGGGAGCGGAAGCGGTCGATGAGCCCGCGCTTCATGTCCTCGGCGATCGAGAGCGCGGTCACGAATCCCCCGAACGACATCGCCTGGACGATGATCCCGGGCATCAGGAAGTCCTTGTAGTCGCCGTACTCCGTCGGCACGGCGATCGCCCCGCCGAACACATACGCGAACAGCAGCACGAACATGACCGGCTGGACCGTGAACGCCGTCCACAGGTCGGGCTGGCGCGCGATCCGCTTGATGCTGCGTTCGGCGAGGACGACGGTGTCGGCGACGGCGTAGTTGAGCGTGCTCACTGGGCGACCTCCGCTTCGGGCCGGTCGGGATCGCCCTCGGCCCCTTCCGCATCGCCCTCGGGCTCCGGGGGCCGGCCCGTGAGGGCCAGGAAGACGTCGTCGAGCGTCGGGCTGCGGATCGTGATGTCGTCGAACTCCACCTGGGCCTCGTCGAGGAGGCGCACCGCCCGTGCGACCGTGCCCCGCCGCTCGGTCACTGGGACCCGCACGATCCCGTCGTCGGCGGAGGGTCGTTCGCACGCGAGCGATGCGAGGGCGGACAGCGCGGCGTCCGAGTGGGCGCCGTCGAGGAGCGTGACCTCGAGCCGCTCACCGCCGAACTGAAGTTTCAGCTCCTCGGAGGTCCCCTCGGCGATCACCTTGCCGTGATCGATCACGGCGATCCTGTCCGCCAGCCGGTCCGCCTCGTCCAGGTACTGCGTCGTGAGCAGCACCGTCGTCCCGGCGGCGCGGCGGCGCTCGATCACCTCCCACATGCCCAGCCGGCTGCGGGGGTCGAGCCCGGTCGTCGGCTCGTCGAGGAAGATCACGGGCGGCCGGATCACCAGCGCGGCGGCGAGATCGAGCCGCCGGCGCATCCCGCCCGAGTAGGTCCTCACCAGACGGTCGGCCGCCTCGGAGAGGTCGAAGCGCTCGAGTAGCTCCTTCCCCCGCTCGCGGGCTTCGTTCCGCGGCCGGTGGTAGAGGCGCCCGACCATCTCCAGGTTCTCGAACCCGGATAGGTTCTCGTCCACGGCCGCGTACTGGCCGGCGAGGCCGATATGCCCTCGCAGCTCGTCCGCATCGTCCACCACGTCGAGGCCGTCGACCCGGGCGCTTCCGCTGCTTGGCGGAAGCAGCGTCGTAAGGATCCGCACCGCGGTCGTCTTGCCCGCACCGTTGGGCCCGAGCAGCCCGAAGACGGTGCCGGCTTCCACCTCGAGATCGACCCCGCACAGCGCCTCGACATCGCCGTAGGACTTACACAGGCCCTCTGTCTCAATCGCTGGCTCACCCGCCATCAGATTGAAGTTAGCTACCCGCTCGCTCGCTCTAGCATTCCACTTGTGAACGGCCGCGAGCCCGCCCCGTTCGTCATCGGCGCCGCCCGCTCGGGGACGACCCTGCTGCGGATGATGCTGGACGCCCACGGGCAGCTCGCGGTGCCGTTCGAGACCCAGCTCCTGCCGGAGCTGATCGAGGCCCGCGACGCCGGCGCCACGCCCGCGGAGCTGGCGGACCACCTGGTGAGCCATCGCCGCTGGCCCGACTTCGGCCTCGACGCCGAGGAGGCCCGCTCCGCCTTCGTGGCGGTCGAGCCGTTCGACCTGGGCGAGGCGATGCGCGGCTTCTACCGCGCCTACGCGGCGAGCCAGGGCAAGCCCCGCTGGGGCGACAAGAGCCCGGGCTACGCGCTTCACGTCAGGCGCGATCGCGGCGGAGATCGAGGAGGCCCACTTCGTCCACCTGATCCGTGACGGCCGCGACGTGCGCCTCTCCCAGCTTCGCCGCGGAAGCGACCACCCCAACGCGGCCAAGCACGCGCGGCGGTGGAAGCGGCGGGTGAAGACCGCGCGCCGCCAGGGCGGCAAGGTCCCGAACTACATGGAGGTCCGCTACGAGAGCCTGATCGCCGACCCCGAGCCCGAGCTGCGGCGGATCTGCGAGTTCGTCCGTCTCGACTTCGACCCGGCGATGCTGAGCTACCACGAGCGCGCCGGCGAGCGCCTGGGCGAGATCGACCGCGACCTCGAGGCCGGGACCGAGAACGCGGAGGACCGCGAGCGCCCCCTGTTCAAGGCGGCGGACCGTCTCGACTTCCACAAGCTCACGAAGGAGCCGCCCCGGCCCGACCGGGTCGCCAAGTGGCGCGCCGAGATGCCGCCCGAGGATCTCGCCGAGTTCGAGCGCGTGGCGGGCGACCTGCTCTCCGAGCTGGGCTATGAACTCGGCAGCGGCTCAGCGCCGCCCGCTAAGGTCACCCGCTGCCATGAATTGCCGCGCCCGTGATCAACGTCGCCACCGTCCACTGGCGCGACGACCGCTGGGTCGACGTGCAGCTCGACTACCTCGAGCGCCACCTCCCGAAGCCCTACCGCGTCTACGCCTTCCTCAACGGGCTCGAGGAGGACCACTCGGCGGAAGTTCCACTACTCCTCCGACGAGAACATCCGCGAGCACTCGACGAAGCTCAACCTGCTCGCGGACCTGATCGCCTTCGACGCCGAGTCCGACGACGACCCGCTGCTCTTCATCGACGGCGACGCCTTCCCGGTCGCCGACCTCGGGCCGCTCGTCGAAGACCTTGCCAACCACCCGCTGATCGCGGTCAAGCGCGCCGAGGCCTCCGACGTGCAGCCGCACCCGTGCTTCTGCCTGACCACCGTCGGCTTCTGGCGGGAGCTGGGCGGCGACTGGCGCAAGGGCGGGTACTCGTGGACGAACGCGGTCGGCCGTGAGGTGTCCGACGTCGGCGCCCGGGTGCTGAAGGCCGTGAACGCGCTTGACGTCGACTGGCGCCCGCTGCTGCGGTCGAACAAGACCGACGCCCACCCGCTCTTCTTCGGCGTCTACGACGACGCCGTCTACCACCACGGGGCCGGGTTCCGCCGGGCACGCGGCGGGCGGCTGATGATCGCCGCCAGCGGCGTCCACGAGGAGGAGAACACCGTGCGGATGCGGCTCCTCCGCGCCCTGCCGAAGGGGAAGCTGAAGCGGCGCCTGAACCGGCGGTTCAACAAGGTCCGCCGGATCAACGAGGACCTCAAGGACCAAAACGATGCGCTCAGCGCGGAGTGGTTCGCGCGGATCGAGTCCGATCCCGAGTTCTACCGCGACCTGCTTTGATCCTTCGCGATGGCGACCCGGCTTCGATCCATCCTCGACCGCGCCCGGACGGGGGCCGAGGCGGCCCGCCCGCCGCTCGTGGTGCTGGGCACGGGCGGCTCGGGCACGCGTGCCGTCGCCGAGGTCATGAAGGCCGCCGGCGTCTACCTGGGCCCGAAGCAGAACAAGGCCACTGACTCGCTCGAGCTGAAGCCGTTCCTGGTGCGCTGGTCCACCGAGTACCTGACGGAGTCGGGATGGGTGGAGGCGATCGAGAGGGACCCGGACGCCGAGATCCCCGAGCCCTCGGCCGAGATCGTCGCCGACCTGCGCGCCGCGCTCGAGCGCCAGCGCGAGGGCATCCCCTCCGCGGACGCGCTGTGGGGCTGGAAGAACCCGCGGACGACGAACCTGCTGCCGGTGCTGAACGCCGTCGCGCCGGACGCGATCACGGCCCAGCTCGTCCGCGACGGCCGCGACATGGCCTTCTCGAAGAACCAGAACCTCCTCGGCGACGCCGGCGAGCTGACTCCCGAGCACCTGCGTGACGCGCCGGCGCCGGTGCGGCTCATCGAGCTGTGGTCGCGGCTGAACCTGGTCAACCTCGCGTACATGCGCCGGCTCAAGGGCGACGCGCACCTCGTCGTCCGCTACGAGGACCTGTGCGCCGACCCCGCCACGCACGCCGCTCGTCTGCTCGAGCACCTCGGGGTCCCGGTGACCGATGCGGTGCTGGAGCAGGCGCGCGAGACGATCAAGCTCTCGCCTTCCACCGGGCGCTGGCGCGACGCGCCGGCCCACGAGCTCGAGGCGGTGCTCGAGGCAGGCGCCCCGGGCCTGCGCGAGTTCGGCTACGTCTGAGGGGAGGCGCATGCGGCGCCTGATCACGGTCCTCGGGATGCACCGCAGCGGCACCTCCGCCGTCGCCGGGGTGATGCAGGGCTTCGGCATCACGTTCGGCTGGATGCGAAAGCCGGGCGACGAGCACCAGTCCACCGGCCTGTTCAAGCCGGAGCGAAACGCCTTCAACCCGCGGGGGAACCGCGAGAACCGCCAGCTGCGCTGGCTCCACGAGTCCATCCTCGAGCGCGCCGGGGGCTCGTGGTCGCGCCCGCCCGCCTCCGTCGCCGTCGACGCCGGCGACCGCCGCGAGCGCGACGAGGTCCTGGCCACCTTCGAGGGCGATCCGGTGGCGGTCAAGGACCCTCGCATGGTGTTGGTGATGGACCTGTGGCGCGACCTCGATCCGCTGCCGATCGGGGTGATCCGAAACCCGGTCGCGGTGCGCGAGTCGCTGGAGCGCCGCGCCGCCCGCCCGCGCCCCGAGCAGCAGCGCGCGCGCCAGCGCGAGGACCCGCCGCTGTCGGCAGAGGGCTGGGAGGCGCTCTGGTGCCACTACAACCGGGCGCTCCTGGCCGAGCTCGAGCGCCGGCCGTTTCCGGTGATCGACTTCGACCGGGCCGAGACGCTGGACGACCAGGTGCGAGCCGCCCTGATCCACCACGACGTGGAGCCCTCCGGCTCGTCCTCCTTCTACGACCCGGAGCTGGCCACCGAGGTGGACCCGGAATGGCGCGAGCGGGCGCTCCTGGCGCGAGAGCGTGGAGCTCGTGGGATGCGCCTCGGCGGCGCACGCCGTCCTCGGCCTCACGCTCGGTCTAAGATCATCGCGGCCGATGAACTGCCGCCATCCGAGGAACCTGCGACGGGCGCAGCTCGCGCATGCCGCCGGCTCGAGCGCGAGGCGGCGAAGCTCGACCCCGCCCCGTTCGTGGTCGGGCACGGGCGCTCGGGCACGACGGTCCTGCGCCTGATGCTGGACGCGCACCCCGCGCTGGCGATCCCGCCCGAGACGCAGTTCATCCCGCAGCTGATCGACGCGTCGAAGCTGCCTGGCGACCCCGCCACGAACGTGGCGGACTCGCTCACGGGCCACCGCCGGTTCGCCGACTTCGGCTTCACCGCGGAGGAGATCCGCGAGGCCTTCGGGGCGATCCAGCCGTTCAACCTCACCGAGGGCTGCGCTACTTCTTCCGCACCTACGCCGAGCGCCAGGGCAAGCCCCGCTGGGGCGACAAGAGCCCCGGCTATGGCTGGACGATGAAGCGAATCGACCGCGTCCTGCCCGAGGCCCACTTCATCCACCTGATCCGCGACGGCCGCGACGTCAGCCTGTCGCTGATGGCGAAGAAGGAGAACCCGCCCCGGCCTGCCCGGCAGGCGCGCCACTGGAAGTCGCGGGTGGCGAAGACCCGCGAGCACGGAGATGTCGTACGCCACTACGTGGAGGTTCGCTACGAGGACCTGATCATCGACCCCGAGCCCGAGCTGCGGAGGATCTGCGAGTTCGTCCGGCTCGACTTCGACCCGGTGATGCTGCGCTACTACGAGCGCGCCGAGGAGCGGATGGCCGAGATCAAGCGCGACATGGAGCCCGGCTACGACCTGCGCTCCACCACCGCGCGCGGCCACGTGAGCGGCGAGCGCCGGGTCGCGATCCACGAGCTCACCAAGGAGCCGCCCCGAACCGACCGGATCGGCGTCTGGAAGCGCGAGATGCCGGACGAGCACGTCGCCGAGTTCGAACGGGTGGCCGGCTGGCTGCTTGACGACCTCGGCTACGAGGTCTCGAACACCGGATCGGCGGCAAGCTGAGCGCGAGCCCATCCCCCCGGTCTGCTTGAATCGGATTCACCAGAGAAAGGAGGTGGTCCGACTGAGTCACATGCTTATCGGGACGCTGGAGGTGCAGGGCCGCTAGGAGGCCGCACCGGCCCCCCGCCGCGCGAGCGGCGATCCGGGCCGGGCACCGTGCGAGCCGACCGGGCGGAATCCAACCCGGGCACCGGCGAGCCGACGAGGCGGGCAGATGTCCCAGCCCGCCGGGCGAGCGCATAGCGCAAGCCGATCCGACGCTCGACCCGAAATCGCACCTGGCGAGGCCGTCCCTTCGGGGGCGGCCTCGTCTCTTGTGGGCGCCGGCAGGGGGCCGGGGATCGCCCACCGGGAACGACTCTTCCCCGGCGGCTTTCTAGGATCGGCGGATGCGCATTGCGGTCGCGACCTTCACCGAGATGCCCCCCGAGTTCACCAAGGACGACGAGGAGTTGTGCGATGAGCTTCGGGCGGCCGGGGCGGATGCTGCGGAGCTCCTGCCCTGGGACGACCGGGGCGCGGCCTGGGCCCCTTACGACCTGGTCCTGATCCGGAGCACCTGGGACTACTCGAAGCGCCGGGACGAGTTCGTCCGCTGGGCGGAGTCCATCGGCGAGAGGCTGCACAACCCGCCCGAGCTGGTGCGCTGGAACAGCGACAAGCGCTACATGGCCGATCTCGCCGCCGCCGGGCTCCCGGTGGTGAGGACGGAGTACGTCGCACCGGGCGAGGCGCCGCCGGCGCTCAGCGGCGAGGTCGTGGTGAAGCCGACGGTGTCCGCCGGCGCCCACAGCACAGGGCGTTTCTCCCCCGCCGAGTCGGGGCCCGCGCTCGCGCTCGTCGAGTCGATCCACGCGCAGGGCAAGACCGCGATGGTGCAGCCGTTCACCGCGTCGGTCGATGAGGTCGGCGAGACGGCCGTGGTGATGCTCGACGGTGAGTTCAGCCACGCCCTGCGCAAGCGGGCCTTCCTCCGACCCGACGAGGTCGCGCCGATCCGCGACGGCGGGTTGGGCGTCGCCGCCGAGGCGATGTACGACCCGGACCTCGTGACCGCCGGCGAGGCGAGCGCGCAGGAGATCGAGGCGGCTTCGGCCGTGGTCGCCGAACTCGAGCGCCGGTTCGGTTCGGTGCCGCTGTACGCCCGCGTCGATCTTCTCCAGGCGGAGGACGGATCCCCGGTGCTGCTGGAGCTGGAGGCGATCGAGCCCAACTTCTACTTTTCCCAAGCGCCGGGAGCGGCGGCCCGCCTGGCTCGCGCGACTGTCGCCCGCGCGGGCTAGCCCATTTGCCGGGCGAGCCACTACCCTCGGAGAATGGCGAGCAGGGGACGACTTGCCGGTATCGCCACGGCGACTCTGGCGTGCATCGCGCTCGCCCCGGGCTGCACCGAGAACGACCCGTCGGAGCGCACGCCTGCGCAGGCGGACGTCGAGCCCGTGGACGTCGCCGAGCTGGAGCCTTGCAAGCGGCGGCCGCGGGCCAACAAGTATGTCTGCGGCAAGATCGAGGTGCCGTTCGAGCGCGCGGACGCGAGCTACGGAACGACCAAGATCGGCTTCGCCTACCGCGAGCGCGACGATAGGTCGAAGCCCTCGCTGGGCCCGATCTTCGCCGTCGAGGGCGGGCCGGGCTACGCGTCGACCGGCACCGGCAAGGCCTACCGCCGGGTCTTCGGCAAGCTCCTCGACCGTCACGAGCTGGTGCTCGTCGACATGCGCGGCACAGGCCAGTCACGGCCGGTGGACTGCCCGGACGTGCAGCAGCTGAGGGGACCCGAGTGGATCGTCCTCTCCGACTGTGCTCGCCGACTGGGTAAGCACTTCGAGTCGTACCGGACATCCGCCGCCGCCGACGACATCGACTCCGTCCGGGAGGCGCTCGGCTTCGACAGCATCGCGCTCTATGGCGACTCGTACGGGACGTTCCTCGCCCAGTCCTACGCCTGGCGCCATGGCGAGACGCTCGACGCGCTCGTCCTCGACTCCGCCTACCCCGTCTTCGGCGAGGATCCCTGGTACCCGAGCCTGATCCGCACCGGCCAGCGGTCGCTGAAGGAGGTATGCGACCGCGATCCGCGCTGCCAGGGCGACCCGCTGACCCGCCTCGATCGCGCCGCGGAGAAGCTGCGTAAGCAGCGCATCAGCGTCGGGCCGCTGATCGACCTGATCGCAGGCGGATACTCAGATGCGCCCCGGGCCTACCTGGTCGCCGACAGGGCGATCACGCAGCTCCTTCAGGGCGACCCCGATCTCTACAAGCAGCTGACCACGTACCGGGTCCGCGGGGCCAACAGGCAACGCCGCTACTCCTACCCGGGCGAGCTGATCTTCAGCTGCAACGACTACCCGATGATCTGGGACAAGTCCGCCGCCGAGCCGGAGCGCCGGGCGCAGCTCGAGCAGGCGATCGAGGAGTACGACAAGGAGGCGTTCGGGCCCTTCACCCCGCGAGAGGTCGCGCTGTCTTCGTCGGTGGGATACCTGTACTGCCTGACGTGGCCGGCCCCGACCGACCTCTACGAGCCGCCGGCGGACCCGGACGTCGACGAGCCCACCGAGGCTCCGGTGCTCGTGGTCTCGGGCGAGCACGACGACATAACCACGCCGTGGGAGGGCCGCCAGGTCGCCGACACCTTCCCGAACAGCGAGTGGTTCCTGGACCGCAACGCCGGCCACGTGTACGCGCTCTACTACTACGACGGCGCCGCGGCGCGCGAGATCCGCAGCTTCCTCGCCGAGCACATCGGGGGCAACCCCGAGGGCGGCTCGGGGAGCCGAAGCTAGGCCGCCTTGGCCAGCCCGGGCAGGTAGCTCTCCCACGCCGCGGGGATGCGCGGGGAGGCGATCCGGATGAAGACCGTGGGCCCCGGGGGCCTCGGGTGCTTCGACGGGTGCATGCGGGCCTCGTGGGGGGTGCGGTTGCCCTTGCGGCGGTTGCACGGCGCGCAGGCGGCCACGATGTTGTCCCACTCGGAGAGGCCGCCGCGCGAGCGCGGGATCACGTGGTCGACCGTGAGCCCGGAGGCCTGGTGGCCGCAGTACTGGCAGGTCCATGCGTCGCGGGCGAGGACGGCCTTGCGCGTGATCTTGCGGCGGTGCACGTCGCGGGGGATCCTGACGTAGCGGTGGAGGCGGATCACGCACGGGCGCTGCATCTCCAGGCGCTCGGAGCGCAGCGCGCCCTCGCGCTCCTCGAGCACCTCGGCGCGCTCCTTCAGCACCAGCACCGCGGCGCGGCGCATGGTGCAGACGTTGATCGGCTCGTAGCTGGCGTTGAGGACGAGGACCCGCCCGCCAGGCCCCACCAGGGCGTGACCATTGTGCGGCGCGTGGCCGTTGAGGGCTACTGGTGCTACCCCCTTGTGCATGACGCGGTGGATTCTAGAGCGGGCGTGCCCCGGGAACGTCGACCGCGCCGATCAGGCTGCCGGCACCCCACCGGCGTTGACGGGGTAGCTGCCCAGCAGGCGGACGTTCTCGGCCTTTCCGCGCAGCGCCCCGATGGCCGCCGCGACGTCCACATCGGTATTGCGGCCCTCCAGGTCCACGAAGAACATGTACCGGCCCAGCTCCCGGCGCAGCGGCCGCGACTCGAGGCGCGTCAGGTTGACCGCACGCGAGGAGAACTCGGTCAAGGCGTCGACCAGCGCGCCTGGGTGGTCCTCGCCCAGCTCGGAGAAGATCAGCGTCGTCCGCCACTCGCCCGCGCCCTCGGGCCTGACGCTCCGAGGGGCGATCCAGACGAACCTGGTGACGTTGCCCGGCTCGTCCTCGATCCGGTCGGCGAGGACGACTCCGTCGTAGAGCGAGGCCGTGATCGCGGCCCCGATGGCGGCCCACGGCCGATCGGAATCGATCACCTGCCGGACGGCGTCGGCCGTGCTCGAGGCTCCGCGCACCGCGGCGCCCGGGATCCGCTCGCGCACGAAGCGCGCGCACTGGGCGCCGGCCTGCTCGTGCGATACGACCACCTCGATCTCCTCCAGCTCCAGCGGGCGCGCGGCGATCAGGCTGTGGTGGATCGGATGATCGTGCTCACCGGCGATCGCGACCGAGTGGGCGTCGAACGCGAGGGTGTCGAGCGTGGCGCGGACGGCGCCCGCGATCGAGTTCTCGAACGGTACGAACGCCCGGTCGGCCTCGCCGTTCTCCACCGCGGCGATCGTGTCGAACACGGAGGCGTGCGGGACTGCCTCGATCGCGGCCTCGTCCGCCGCTGCGCGCAGCGCATCGTCCGTGTAGGTCCCCGGCGGGCCGAGGTAGGCGACCTTCATCAGGCGCGCGACGGTAGCGGACGCCGCGCTACTCGAAGAGGACCGTGAAGCTCCCGGTGTTGTTGTCGGCGATCTCCTCGCCCGGCACCGGGACGGCCGTGACCTCCAGCGTCAGCTCGTCGCCGGAGGCCGGCTCGGGCTGGATGTTGAGCATCGCCGACTCGGTGGCGCCGACGTCGATCCGCGGGATCGTGGTCGAACCCTCGCTCGTCTCGGCGCCCGACAGCGTGTACTCGACGGTCACGTCGGTGACCTCCGACTCGCCCTGGTTCTGGACCTGGGCCTCCAGTTCGTAGGGGCCACCCCCGCTGACCGTGGTGGCTGCGTCCGGGGTTAGGAACGTGCCGTTGATGGAGACGCCTCCGTCCACCACCAGGGCGATGCCGCACACGCCCTCGCACTCGCCGCCGCCGGCGACGCCGGCGATCCCGGGGAGGGTCCGGAGGTAGTTGGGGTCGAGCCAGTCGAGGTTCGGGAGGAAGGGGGCGTCCGAGAGCTTCTCGTCGGGAACGATGTCCTGGTTGGCCAGCTCGGTTTCGATCGCCCCCCTCGACCGCCCGTAGAGGACGTCGCTCGCCAGGAAGTACTGCATGTAGTTGGCGATCCGCTGGACCGCGTCCTCGGAGCCCTGCCTGGCCTGGGCGGTGTCGATCTCCTCGGCCACGCCGGCGATCCCGTCCCGGCGCAGCTCGAAGGCCAGGTCGAGCTCGCTCTGGGCCTTGGTCAGCTCATCCGGCGTGTCGAGGCCCTGGATGCGCTCGAGCAGGTTCTCCGCCGTGCTCTCGTCGGCGGAGATCTCCGCCTTCAGGCTCAGCTCGGTGAGGTCGCCCGGATTCTGGAGGCGCCCGAAGAACTCCTTCGAGAGCTGCTCGGACTCGGTGGCGATCGACGCCAGGTCCTGCACGTAGTTCTCGAAGCCACGCTCCTCGCGCGCGTCGAGGCAGCCGCGGATCCCGAGGACCAGCAGGACGACGATGAGGACGCCGACCGCCAGGGCCAGGAGGCGCCGGGCGAGGAACGGGCGCTGGCGCGGAGCGCCATAGCGGCCTGACCGGCCTGTTTCCTCCGGTCCGAGCTCGTCGTCGTCGTCCAGGAAAGCCAAGGTCACCTCGAGCGGGTCGAACCCGAGCCCCGGAGGGGCCGGACATGCCTCGCCCTCGCGGCGCACAGTATGAAACCTGCCGCGGAGGGCACTTCCAGCGCTCGTGCCGATCGGCGCGAGGTGGGGTCAGACCCCATGAGTGGGGTCGACTCAAGGGGTCTGACCCCCTGCGTGTGCCGTGCGTGGGTAGGCAGGAGGCGGACGGGCCGCGGCGAAGGGGAAAGCGGAATGGTGGGCGAGCGCGTGATGCAAAGGTTTCGGCTCGAGGAGCGCATCGGGTCGGGGGGGATGGGGACCGTCTACCGGGCCTTCGACGAGCGCCTCCAGCGCGACGTCGCCATCAAGGAGGTGATGGTCGGCGCGCCCGAGCGCGTCGCCCGCGAGGCCCAGGCGGCGGCCCGCCTCAACCACCCGGGCATCGTCGCGCTGTTCGAGTTCGGGATCGAAGGGCACCGGGCGCTCCTGGTGAGCGAGCTGATCCACGGCTCGACGCTCCACGAGCTGGCCCGCGACGGCTCGCTCTGCGACCGCGACGTCGCCGAGCTCGGCGCCGACGTCTGCGAGGCGCTCGAGCACGCCCACGAGCGCGGCGTCGTCCACCGCGACGTCAAGCCCCAGAACGTGATCGCGCGCGACGAGGGCGGGGCCGGCCTGCGCGCGAAGCTGACCGACTTCGGGATCGCGAGCCTGGCCGGCGCGCCAACGCTCACGGCGCCGGGCGAGGTGGTCGGCACCCTCGCCTACATGTCCCCGGAGCAGGCCGAGGGCGAGCACGCGGGGCCCGAGTCGGACACCTACTCGCTCGCGCTGACGCTCTTCGAGTGCTGGGCGGGCGAGAACCCCGTCCGCCGGGCCACCCCGGCGCAGACGGCGCGGGCGATGGGATCTGTGCTGCCGTCGCTGGCCACCTACCGGCCGGACCTGCCGGCCGAGCTGTGCGAGGTCGTCGACGCCTGCCTCGAGCCCGATCCGGTCGACCGCCCGCCGCTGGCGGAGCTGGGCCGGGCGCTCCAAGCCGTCGGGCCGGACCTCGACTGCGACTACGCGGTGCCTGCCGCGAGCCGCACGGACGACGCCGGCGCGCCGGCGCGCCTGCCGGGCATCGGCCGCGCGAGCGTGCTCGCCGGTCTCGTCCTGTTGTGCGTGGCGCTGGCCGGCCCGCTCGGTCTTCCGGGGCTCGCCCTGGTCGTGGCCCTCCTGGGCGCACCGCCCCTGATCGCGGCCACCTCGCTCGACCGCGCGGCCCTGCCCGCGGCGGCCGTGGGCCTCGGCGCGCTCTCGGCCGGCGGGGCCTACCCCGCCGCCGTCGCCGCGCTCGAGCGCACGCCGCTGGCTCGGCTCGCCATGGGCGCGATCGGGTGGTGCTGGCTTCTGACCGCGTGCGCCGCGCTGGGCATCGCCCCGCCGGCGGGCCTGCTCGACCCGCCTCCTGTGAACTGGGACGCGAGCACGGCAAAGGCGTTCGACGCCCTCGTCCTCCCGCTGCTCGAGGGCCCGGCGCTCCTGGGCATGGCGGCCTTCGCCGTCGCCGCGGCGCTGCTGGGCCGCATCCTCGAGGCCCGCCACCTGTCGATGGCCGCCTTTGGCGCGCTGGTGTGGGCGGCAGGGCTCGCGGCGGTCCTGGCTCTGGTCGGCGACGGCGGCATGCACTGGGCCCCGCTCCTCATCGCGGCCTCGGCCCTGCTCGCGGTGGCGGCCGAGCACCGCGCGAGGGCGCCCTCGCCACCGCCCGAGCCCGCCGCGGAGTCTCCCGCCGGCACCCGCGCAGCGGCCGCGGCGGCCCCGTAGAAGCCGCCAGAGGCCCACTAGGATTCCCTACCGCGCGCCCGCCCTCCGCGGGTCTCGCACGGCCCGAACCCGCACGAGGCCATGACTTAGGGAGAGTGGACGATCAGCGTTCTACGCAACCTGGAACAGAGGCTCGAAAACCTCGTAGAAGGGGTGTTCAGCCGTGCCTTCTCCTCGCAGGTCCAGCCGGTCGAGATCGCCCGCAAGCTCGCGAAGGAGATGGACGCGCACAAGACCACCTCGATCTCCCGCATCTACGTGCCCAACCAGTACACGGTGTGGATGTCCGAGGAGGACCGCTCGCGCTTCGAGGGGTATGAGCGCTCGCTCGGCCAGGAGCTGTCCGCCTACCTCCTGGAGCACGCCCGCCGGCACGACTACGCGCTCCTCACCCGGCCCGAGGTGAACCTCGAGACCGACGAGCGCCTGCGCCTAGGCGAGTTCGGGATCCAGACCCGGCTCGTGAAGCCGCCCCAGCGCCAGGGCGAGGAGCCGGCGCAGGGCGAGCAGGGGCACACGATGGTCTACTCGGTGCCTCCGAAGCAGCAGCAGAAGAAGGCCCGCAAGACGCCCGCGCCCACGCTCACGGAGACCCGAGCGATCGTCTCGCTCGACGACCGGCGCTACGTCCTCGACGGCCCCGTCGCCTCGCTGGGGCGCTCGCGGGAGTGCGACTGCGTCTTCGCCGACCCCAACATCTCACGCCGCCACGCCGAGCTTCGCCGCTCCTCCACGGGTGACTGGCAGATCGTGGACCTGGGGTCCACCAACGGCGTCAAGGTCAACGGGCGGAAGGTCGAGAGCTCGCGCCTGTCGCCCGGCGACCACGTCTCGCTCGGGACCACCAGCTTCACCTTCGACATCGAACACTGATGGACACGGAACCGATAGCGGTAGCGCTCAAGTTCGGGTTCCTGATCGTGCTCTACCTGTTCCTGCTCTGGGTCGCGCGCAGCGCGCTCAAGGAGCTGCGGACGACCTCGGCGCCGGCGCCCGAGGCGACCGGCTTCCACCCGATCGGCCCCGGTGGCCGCGAGCCGGGCACCGACGCGTCGCTCGTGGTCTTGAAGGGCGGCGGCCTCGAGGTCGGCGAGCGCCTCGACCTGTTCGGCGGGCTCACCATCGGGCGCTCGCCCGATTCCGACGTCCGCATCGAGGACCGTTTCGCCTCCGGTGTCCATGCACGCATCTACTCGCGCTCCGGCGGCTACTACGCGGAGGACATGAACTCCACCAACGGCACCTACCTCAACGATGCGGAGCTGCGCGGGGAGAGCCTGCTGAACGACCTCGACGTGATCCGGATCGGCGACACCGAGTTCCGGTTCGAGCTGGAGCTGGGTGAGTGATGAGGTGCTTTAGCCCCGAAAGCAGCGTCTCAGGCGGCGAAGCCGCCGCAGGTGGCTCGTGACCCTGAGGATCGTCGAGCAGGCCTACCTCTCCGACACGGGCCGCCAGCGGACCGCCAACGAGGACTCGTTCTTCGCCGGCTCCCCGGTGTTCGCCGTCGCTGACGGCATGGGTGGCGCCCAGGCCGGCGAGGTGGCCTCGCGGATCGCCGCCGAGTCGTTCGGCCCCGCCGACCGTGGCGACAGCGCCCCCGAGGCCTATCTGCGCTCGGTGGCGGTCGCCGCGAACCGCCGCATCAACGACCTCGCTGCCGAGGACGAGTCGCGCTCGGGCATGGGGACGACGTTCACCGCGGCGCTGATCGACGGCGACGACGTCAGCCTCGCCCACGTCGGCGACAGCCGCGCCTACCTCTTGCGCGACGGCGACCTGCGGATGCTCACCGTCGGACCACTCGCTCGTCGAGGAGCTCCTGCGCCAGGGCAAGCTGACCCCCGAGCAGGCCGAGGATCATCCGCAGCGCTCGATCATCACCCGCGCCCTCGGCCCCGAGCGCGAGGTGGAGGTCGACACCATGACCTACCGCGCCAGGCCCGGCGACGTCTACCTGCTCTGCTCCGACGGCCTCACGACGATGGTCAAGGACGACGAGATCGCCTCCATCCTCTCGCGCTCGGCCAGCCTGGAGGACGCCGCCCAGCAGCTCGTCGAGGAGGCCAACATGGCCGGCGGCAGGGACAACATCACCGTCGTCCTGTTCCGCGTCGGCGAGGGCGCCGCCGCGCCCGTCGACGAGACGGCGACGCTGGTCGGCCCCACGGCGGCGGATGCCGGCCTCACGGGGGAAGCCGTGGAGGAGGCCGCGCGCGCCAGGGCGGCCGAGCGGCCCCGGACCGCGCGCGCCAGGGCCGCCGCGGAGCCGCCGAAGCGGCGCTCGGGCATGCGCCGCGCCGGGAAGGTCCTGATCGCCCTCCTAGTGCTCGCCGGCATCGTCACCGCCGCCGTCCTCGGCGCCCGCCAGATCTACTTCCTGGGCGGCGACGAGGGCGGGCGCATCGCGCTCTTCCGCGGCCTTCCCTACGACCTGCCCCTCGGGATCGAGCTGTACAGCGAGGTCTCCTCGAGCCCGGTCCAGGTCTCCTCGCTCTCGAAGCAGGACCAGGAGACCGTCGCCAACCACGAGCTGCGCTCGAAGGACGACGCCCTGAGCCTGATCGACTCGCTCGAGTCCCGCGTCGAGCCTGCGCCCGGCGGCGACGGCGGTGGGGGCCAGGCCGGCGGCCAGACGGGAGGCGGCGGTGGCGGTGGCGGTGGCGGCCAGGCCGGAGGCGGCGGCGGCGGCGCGGGCGGAGGTGGCGCGGGCGGCGGCGGCGCGGGCGGAGGTGACGCGGGCGGCGGCCAGGCGGGCGGCCAGACGCGCCCGGCGGCGGCAATTGAGCGGCCGATGAGCGCCCGAAACCGCGAGCTGATCGCGCTGATCCCGGTCGCGGTACTGGTGATCGCCGGGTTCACCGCGGTCTTCATCGTGCGCTCCGATGAGATCGGCGACCTCTCGCTGATCTACGGCGGCTACTTCTTCGCGCTCTGCCTCGCCGCCCACCTGCTCCTGCGCTGGCGCCTGCCCTACGCCGACCCGTACCTGTTCCCGCTCGTCGCCGCCCTCTCGGCGGTCGGCCTGATCATGATCTATCGGATCGACGAGGACCTGGCGGTGCGACAGGCGAGCCTGTTCCTGCTGGGGCTGGTGGTGTTCGCGATGACGATCGTCTTCCTGCGCGACTACCACGTCCTGGAGCGCTACCGCTACCTGATCGCGATCGGCTCGATCCTCCTGCTGTTCAGCCCGTTCCTGCTGCGAAACCAGGTCAACGAGGCCTATCTCCAGGTCAACCTCGGGCCGCTGTCGTTCCAGCCGTCGGAGTTCGCGAAGATCGGCGTGGTCATCTTCCTCGCGTCCTACCTGGCAGAGAACCGCGAGATGCTCTCGGTCGCGGCGCGAAGATTCATGGGGGTCACGATCCCCCCGCTCAAGCATTTCGGTCCGCTGCTGTTCGTCTGGGGCGCGGCGATGCTGATGCTGTTCGTCGTCCGCGACCTGGGCAGCTCGCTGATGTTCTTCGGCGCCTTCCTCGCCGTCCTCTACGTCGCGACCTCGCGGATCTCCTACGTGCTGGCCGGCCTCGGCCTGTTCTTCGCCGGCGCCGCGTTCCTGGCGCAGCGCACCCCGCACGTCCAGGACCGCGTTGACATCTGGCTCGACCCGTTCGAGAAGAACGCCCCGGAGGGCGCGGGCCAGATCCAGCAGTCGCTGTTCGCCCAGGCCGACGGCGGCCTCTTCGGCACCGGGCTCGGCGAGTCGCTGATCCGCCTGCCCGGCCCGTTCTTCCCGTCCGGCTGCGAGGAGCCGTTTCCGTTCTGCGGCTCGATCCTGCCCGAGCCCCACACGGACTTCATCTACGCCGTGATCGTCTCCGAGCTGGGCCTGTTCGGCGGCGCCGGCCTGATCCTGATCTACGCCCTGATCACCGCGCGCGGGTTCAAGACGTCGGTGATGGCGAAGGACGGGTTCTCGAAGCTTCTCGCTGCGGGCCTGACCGCCGTGTTCGCCCTCCAGACGTTCGTGATCATCGGCGGCGTCACCAAGGTGATCCCGCTCACCGGCGTCACCCTGCCGTTCGTCTCCTTCGGCGGCACCTCGGTGGTGGCCAACATGATCCTGGTCGCGCTGCTCCTCATGGTCTCGAACGAGGCCCGAAAACCCGTGCCGCAGCGCCAGCCGGGCGACGACCTCGAGGGGCTGGTCGCGTGAACGCCCCCGTCGTTCGCCTCTACGTGCTCTTCCTCCTCATGTTCGGCACGCTCGTCTACTTCACGTCGAAGTGGGCGGTGTTCGACGCGGAGGAGCTCGAGAAGCGTCCCGAGAACCGCCGCCCCCTGATCGAGGAGCAGCAGATCCCGCGCGGGACGATCTCCACCGCCGACGGCGTGCTGCTGGCCGAGAGCCTGCCCGAGGGCGGGGGCAACCAGCCCGTGTTCGTACGTCGCTACCCGGCCGACGATCCGGCCACGTTCGGCAACCCGGTCGGCTACTCCTTCGTCGAGGTCGGGCGCACCGGGATCGAGCTCGTCGGAGAACGACCTGCTCTCTGGCGAGCAGAACGAGTTCGAGTCGATCATCGACCAGCTCCGTGACGTGCCGCCCGAGGGCGCCGACATCACCCTCACGCTCGACGCCGAGGCGCAGCGGCTGGCCACCCAGCTTCTCGAGCAGGCCCAGGGCACCGCCGGAGCAAACGGGGCCGGCTCCGTGGTCGCGATCGAGCCCGATACCGGCGCGATCAAGGTCGCTGGCCTCGATCCCGGGCTTCGACCCGAACGCGATCAAGACCGCCGTACAACCTCTCCGACGTGCCCGGCCCGTTTTAACCGCGCGACCCAGGGCACGTACCAGCCGGGCTCGACGATGAAGGTGGTGACGGTGTCGGCGGCGCTCGACTCGGGGGAGATCGAGCCCGACACGGTGCTCAACGCGGACTCGCCGAAGGACATCTCGGGATTCCCGCTGGAGAACGCGGGCGGCGAGTCCTTCGGCGACATCGACGCCGACCGAGGCGCTGACGAACTCCGTCAACACCTACTGGGCGCAGGTGGGCGAGCGGCTCGGCACCGAGACCTACTTCGAGTACATGGACCGCTTCGGCTTCAACTCGCGATCCGGAGCTCAACTACCCCGACAACCAGATGGCCCCGAGCGGCGTCTACGAGACGCGGCCGGGGCCTGCTCGAATCGAGCGCCGCGGTCGACATCGGCCGGGTGGCGATCGGCCAGGGCGGAGGAGCGCCTGCTCGGCGTACACCGCTGCAGATGGCCGAGGTGGCGGCGACGATCGCCAACGACGGCGAGCTGATGGAGCCCGAGCTCCTGCTGGAGGCGAAGGACCCGGACGGCCGCACGATCCGGGAGCTCGACCCCGACCCCCAGACGCAGGTGGTTAGCGAGGAGACCGCCGCGCAGGTGACCGAGATGATGACAACGTCATCGACGAGGGAACCGCCGCCGGCCTCTCGGTCGTAACCGGCGCCGGCACCTTCGCGGGCAAGACCGGGACAGCCGAGATCGACGTCGAGAGCGAGCCTAACCGCCCCTGGTTCATCGGCTTCGCGCCGGTCGACGATCCCGCAGATCGCGGTCGCCGCGATGATCGAGGAGTGCACCGGCTGCTTCGGCGGCGAGGTGGCGGGGCCGATCGCCACGCAGGTGATGGATTCCCTGCTGGAGGGGTAGACCGTTGGCGAGGCTGGAGCAGGGGACGGAGGTGGACGGCGGCCGCTACCGGCTGATCTCGCGGCTGGGCTCGGGCGGGATGGCCGACGTCTGGCTCGCCGACGACACCACCCTCGACCGGCGCGTTGCCCTCAAGATCCTGCACGAGCGCTTCGCCCAGGACAAGCAGTTCGTCGAGCGTTTCCGCCGCGAGGCCCAGTCCGCGGGCGGCCTCCAGCACCCCAACGTGGTCGGCATCTTCGACCGCGGCGAGTGGGAGGGCACCCACTACATCGCGATGGAGTACGTCGAGGGAGCCTCGCTCAAGGACCTGATCGAGCGCGGCCTCTCGGTGGGGGAGGCGGTGGAGATCACGCGCCAGATCCTGGCCGGCGCCCGCTTCGCGCACGAGCGCGGCGTGGTGCACCGCGACATGAAGCCCGGCAACGTGATGGTCGACAAGGAGGGGCGCGCGCGTGTCACCGACTTCGGGATCGCCCGAGCCGGGGCCTCCGAGATCACCCAGACCGGGTCGGTGCTGGGAACGGCCCACTACCTGTCGCCCGAGCAGGCCCAGGGCCAGGACGTCGGTGCCGCCTCGGACATCTACTCGATCGGCGTCATCCTCTACGAGGCGCTCACCGGCCGGGTTCCCTTCGACGGCGACAGCGCGGTCACGATCGCGCTGAAGCAGGTCTCCGAGCAGCCGCGCAAGCCCTCCGACCTGAACCCCAACGTCAGCCCGGCGCTCGACGCGGTCGTCCTCAAGGCCCTGGCCAAGGACCCGGCCAACCGCTTCGCCTCGGCCGCGGAGTTCTCGCGCGCGCTGGACGCCGCCGAGGCCGACCCGTCCTCGATCGGCGACACGGCGGCCTACGGCGCGGTGGGGGCGGCCGCGGCGGCCGGCCTGGGTGCGGCGGCGGGAGCGGCCATGGGGGCCGACCCGGCGGAGGCGGCGATGCGGTCCGAGCAGGAGGCCGCGAAGGCGGAGCAGGGCGACGGATGGATGACCCGCAAGCGCGCGGCAATCATCGCCGGCATCCTGCTCCTCCTGGGCGGTGTGGCCGCGTTCGCGCTCACCCGGCCGGAGCAGGTCGCGGTCCCGAACGTTCTCGAGGCGAGCCAGGCGCAGGCGCGAGGAGCGGCTCGAGGCGGCCGGGTTCGACGTCGAGGTGAACCCGGAGCCGGGCTGCTCGGAGCCGAACTCCGTCGTCGAGCAGGACCCGGGGGCCGGCGAGGACGCGCAGGAGGGCTCCACGGTCACGATCACGGTCTCGACCGGACTCGACGTGATGGTGCCGCAGGTGGCCGGGGTCTCGGCGGCCAAGGCCACGCGGCGGCTCCAGCGCGAGGAGCTCCTCGTCCGCCCGCGGGAGCAGTTCTCCCAGAGCGTGAGGCCCGGGAAAGCGATCGGAACCCGCCCGAAGGCCGGCTCGGAGGTGGAGTGTCAGTCGCCCGTGACGCTCTTGATCTCGCGGGGGCGAAACGTCGTGAGGCTGCCCAGCCTGATCGGCCTCCAGCGGGCCGAGGCGGAGTCGACGCTGGAGCGCCTCGGCTTCATCGTCGACGTCGACACCCGCGACGCCGACGAGCCGGAGGGCGAGGTGATCGGACAGAGCCCCGGACCGAACTCCAGGCTTCCGAAGGGCGAAACGGTCACGATCATCGTCTCCACCGGCGCGGGATCGGTGATCGTGCCGGGCGTGGAGGGCCAGACCGAGGAGGCGGCGCGGGCGAACCTGATCGGCGACGGGCTCAACGTGGTGGTCGACGAGGAGCCGACCGAGGACGAGTCCGAGGACGGGCGCGTGATCGACCAGGCTCCTGCCGCAGGCACGCGCGTGCAGATGGGCGACACTGTGACGATCGTCGTGGGAGTGTTCGAGGAACCGCCGCCGGAGCCCGAGCCGGACTCGAGCGGCCAGTTCGAGAGCCCGAAGGCGCCGGCGGATCGGGGGGCGCGACGATGAGGGTGGTCGTCCTCAGCGGCGGGCGCTCCAGCGAGCACGAGGTATCGCTGGAGTCCGGCAAAGCGGTTGCCGAAGGTCTCGCCGCGGCCGGCCACGAGCCGGTGCCGGTGCTGATCGAGCGCGACGGGCGGTTCATGCACGACGGCGGGGCGCTGGCGCTCACGCCCGCCGGCGGGATGCTGGATGCCGACGCCGTGTTCCCGGCGCTGCACGGGCCATTCGGCGAGGACGGGACCATCCAGGGGCTGCTCGAGTGCCTGGACGTTCCGTACGTCGGGCCGGGCGTGCTGGCCGCGGCGGTGGCGATGGACAAGCTCGTCTTCAAGCGCCTCTGCGCCTTCCACGGCCTGCCGCAGGTGGAGTTCTGCGAGGTGGGCGAGGACGGCTGGCGCGAGATCGCCGGTGCGATGGCCCGGCCACTGTGGGTGAAGCCATCGCGGCTGGGATCGAGCGTGGGCATCTCGAAGGTGCAGGGTCCAGGCCGCGAACTCGACGACGCAGTTCAGGTGGCCCTGCGCCACGACCCGCGGGTGATCGTCGAGGCCCACGGCGGCGGCCTCGAGGTCGAGTGCTCGGTGATGGGGAACGACGAGCTGGAGGTCTCGCTACCGGGTCAGATCACGATCGACGCCGACTGGTACGACTACGAGGCCAAGTACAAGCCGGGCGGCATGGACCTGATCGTGCCTGCCCCGATCGGCGAGGAGGCGACGGCCCGCCTCACCGACCTTGCGCGTCGGGCCTTCAGGGCGGCCGGCGTGAGCGGACTCGCGCGCTGCGACTTCTTCGTGCGCGACGACGGCGAGGTGCTGGTGAACGAGATCAACACGATGCCCGGCTTCACCTCCACCAGCGTCTTCGCGAAGCTCTTCGAGGCCTCCGGACGGCCGTACCCCGAGGTCTGCGACAGGCTCGTGCAGCTCGCCGTCGAGCGCCACCGGCAGGATCGCTCGTACGAGTTCTAGGCCGTCAGCTCGATCTCGCCGATCTCGACCACGAAGCCGCCCTCGCCCTCGGTCAGCTCGGTGATCCACAGCAGGTAGTACTGGGACGTGGAGGTGGCGTCCAGCGCCACGGTCTCCTCGGTCTCGGCGTCGGTGATCGTCGCGATCGGGGAGCCCCACCCGGCCAGGTCGTCGGGCGGGCCGTCCACGGCGCCATAGACCTCGCCCGACCAGCCCCCGGCCGCCGACTGGATCGTCATCTCGCGCGCCGCCACCGGCTCGGCGGTCGCCACGAGGACGCCCACACCCGACTTGCCCGAGAGGTCGAGCCCGGGGCCGGCGTCGTAGGTCTCGGTGGTCCAGGCGGTGTCCGGGTTGCTGTCGATCGCCTGCTCGACCTCCTCGGAGTGCTCCTGGTTGTCGCCCTCGGGGTCGAAGTCTTCGGCCGAGGCGAGCTCGACCGTGGCGCCCGAGGGCGGCGCGCCGGGCTCCGCCGGCTTACGCTTGTCGTCGTCGCCGGTCAGAGCCGCGATCCCGAGGGCAGCCGCGGCCGCTGCGAGCACGAGCAGGATCCCGGCGATCGAGACCCGGCGGCCGGGGAGGAGGCGCCGGCGCTCGGGCACGGATTCGATCACCGTGGTTGCCTCGCCGCTGGCGCCGCCGGCGCGGGTGACCTCGACGTCCAGGGCTCCCTCGAGGTCCGTGAGCATCGCCGCCATGTCGGGGTAGCGCCGCTTGGGCTCCTTCTGGGTCGCGCGCTCGATCACCGCCGAGAGGGCGGCCGAGACCTCAGGGCGGGCGTCCTGGATGTCCGGCATCGGCTCGTTCACGTGCTTCATCGCGACGCCCACGAGGGTCTCCGCCTGGAAGGGCGGCTGCCCGGTCAGCATCTCGTAGAGCAGGATCCCAAGCGAGTAGATGTCCGAGCGCGCGTCGACGTCCTGGCCCATCGCCTGCTCGGGCGAGACGTAGTCGGTGGTGCCCAGCACCCGCCCGGTCTTGGTGAGGCCGTCGCTCTCGAGCGAGAGGGCGATCCCGAAGTCGGTGACCTTGGCTCTGCCCTCGGCGTCGATCAGCACGTTCTGCGGCTTCACGTCGCGGTGCACGAGCATCCGCGCGTGGGCGGCCGCAAGGCCGCGGCCGATCTCGATCGCGTAGGCAGCCGCCTCGTCCACCGGCAGCTTCCCGAGGCGGTCGATCCGCTGCTTCAGCGTCTCGCCCTCGACGTACTCGAAGACGATGTAGGGGTGGCCGCCGTCCTCGCCGGCGTCGATTACGGCGACGACGTTGGGATGAGACAGCTGCGCGACGGCGCGCGCCTCGCGGCGAAAGCGCTCGATCTGGTCGGGCTGGTCCGAGATCCCGGCATGGAGGACCTTCACGGCGACCGCGCGTTCGAGTGTCTCGTCCTGGGCGAGATAGACCGTGGACATCCCGCCGCTGCCGAGCTTGGACTCAAGCCGGTAACGCCCCGACAGCGTGCTGCCGATCGGGCTGGTCAGTCCTGGTGTCCCCTCAGCGCTCAGTGTGGTCGTATTGTCGAGATTCCCGTTCGCCTTGGATGGGCGGTATCAACCGATCCTACGCGTCCGGGTAGCGGACTCCGGGGGAGCGGCCCGGCTAGGTCTGGGGGACGCCGGGATTCCCGTAGAGGAAGAACCAGACCGCGACGACGATGCCGACCACGATGGTCGTGGCGATGAGGCAGTTCTCGAGGAAATTGGTATCCGGCGCGGTCTGGCGCTCGTCGCGGAGGCTGCGGTTCCAGGCGTAGCGCTCGCGCCTGGCCTTGCGCGCGGCGACGTCGCTGCGGCCCTTGACCCAGGCCGCCAGAAGGGCCACGAAGCCGTAGGAGGCCATGCAGCCGGCCACCACCGTGGCGATGGCCGTGGCGCTCGGTGAGGTGCCGCCCTGGACCTGCGAGCCGACCCATACCCAGGCCAGCGGGATACCCGCAGCAAGCAGCGCCACCACGACGGCGCCGATCGTGAGCCTGGCAAGCGTGGACGCCCCGCCTCGCATGCCTCCGACGGTAGCACTCAGCCCTATAAAGGCTCCAGGCTTCGCACGAACTCGACGATCGCCGGTGGCGCCTTCGCCGGCGAACCGGCGTCGAACGGCGGGTCGGGGTCGTACTCGATGCCGAGCTGGATCGCCTGCGCCACCTCGGGCCCGGCCATCTCCCCCACGAGCGTGAGGGCCATGTCGATCCCCGACGAGACGCCGGCGGCGGTGACGACCTTGCCCTCGACGACCACCCGCTCGGCCGTGGGCACCGCGCCGTAGTCGGCCAGGCGGTCGAGATAGGCCCAGTGGCTGGTGGCGCGAAGGCCGTCCAGGATGCCCGCCGCGCCCAGCACCAGGGAGCCAGTGCAGACCGAGGTCGTCCACTCGCTGGCTGCGTGGACGGCCCGGATCCAGTCGAGCACACCCTCGTCGTCCAGGAGCCGGCGGTTGCCCTGGCCGCCGGGAACCAGAAGGAGGTCGACGTCCGAGGGGTCGAGGTCGGCGATCGAGCGATCGGCGACCAGCGACAGGGCACCCGTGTCCGTGCGCTTCGGCCCGGCCTCCTCGGCGACGAACTCCAACTTCGTGCCGGGCAGGCGCGAGAACACCTCGTACGGCCCGACGGCATCGAGTGCGGTCAGCTCGTCGAAGATCAGGATGGCGGTCTGCATGCCTTCGACGATACAGGTGGGTGCGAGCGTGGCCGGTCGTCCGCTGGCGTCGGTTGGGCTGGTGAGGGAGGCGTGAGGCGGCCGCGGCGAAGGTTTCCGAGATTGGGTTCGGAATGCGGACCCAATCCCGTAAACCCTGCGGACTGGCGGCATTTCCCGGGTCCGGCCTCCCTACCCAGCCCCAGCGCCGCCAACGGACGACCGGCGGCGCCGGCGCCCTAGCCGCTGCGAACGACTGACCCGGCCGCGGAAGTGACCGACCCGATGCGCCGCGTGCCCGGGTGGTGCGCCGCGAGCAGCTCGGCAGCCGCGTCCGCGTCGCCCTCCGCCACCACGCAGACGAAGCCGAGGCCCATGTTGAAGACCTCGTACATCTCCTCGTCGGAGACCTCGCCCAGCTCCTGGATGAGGCCGAACACCTCCGGCACCGGGAGCGGGGAGTCGATCTCGTAGCCGACCTGGCGCGAGAGCCGCAGCAGGTTGTTGAACCCGTCCCCGGTGATGTGGGCGAGGCCGCGCACGTCAACGTCCGAGCCCAGCAGCTCGAGCACCGCGCGCACGTAGATCGTCGTCGGCTCGAGCAGCACGTCGCCGAGCGGCCTGCCGAGGCGCTCGTCGTCGACGGGGACATCGGCGAGGGCGCGGCGCGCGAGCGTGTAGCCGTTCGAGTGGAGCCCGGAGGAGGGGATGCCGATCAGGGCGTCGCCCGGGGCGATCCGCTCGCCGGTGACGATCTCGTCGAGGGCGACGATGCCGATGGCGCTGCCCGTGAGCTCCCAGCCCGCGACCACGTCGCCCACCTGGGCGATCTCGCCGCCGGGGATCTCGATCCCCGCCTGCTCGGCGCCCCGTCGCAGGCCCTCCCCGATCGCCCCACACACCTCGGGGTCGGCCTCGGCACAGAGGATGAAGTCCAGCATCGCGATCGGCTCGGCCCCGACGCACACCAGGTCGTTGACGTTCATCGCGATGCAGTCGATCCCGATCGTCTCGAAGCGGCCGAGCTGCTCGGCGACCACCATCTTGGTCCCGACGCCATCGGTGCCGAACGCGATGCCCGTGGCCTCGTCGAGCCGCAGCACGCTGGCGTAATGCCCCGGCAACGGGACCACCCGCGAGGGCCTGCCGGGATCGATCTGGGCGAGGTGCGCGACCAGCGCCTCGACCGCGCTGTCTGCGGCGCGCTGGCTGACGCCGGATCTCGCGTAAGCCTCGCTCATGGTGCGGATTCAACCGGAATGGTTGACCCCGCATGGACTCGGGGGTAGGGTCGCTGTACTGCAGACGTTGATCAAGGAGGAACACGTGCAGAGACACCGCCTGATCGCCGCCGCCCTGATGTCCGCTTTCATCGCCGCGGCCGTCGCCGCACCGCAGGCCGTCGCCGCACCGTCGTCGGTCACGATCGAGGTCAACAACGACCCTCCTAGGAATGCGCTCCAGGGCATCGTTGACTCGCCGCGTGGCGCCTGCGTGGGCGACCGGAAGGTGAAGCTGTACTACAGCGTCGGCGGTCCCTTCGAGCACATCGCCACCGACACCAAGACCACCAACAACGGGGTCTGGAGGCTGTACTACAACCCGAACAAGCGCGGCGGGCCGCCGATCCCCTCGGGCGATTACAGGGCGAAGGTCACCAGGAAGAAGCTGGGCGCGGGCCAGTGCGACCCCGCGACCTCGCCGCCGATCACCGTCCCATAGCCGAGCGCGCCGGCAGGCGCGCGATCACGGCGGCCGCCAGGCCCACCCGGTACGCCGCGTAGGGCCACAGGGCGCGGTCGCGCTCGACCAGGTCGATCAGGCGCTGCGACGCGAGGGTGGAGAGGAAGGAGGCGCCGACGCCGGCGGCGAGGGCCTGTCCCAGCCCCGCTCGGACGCCGCGGCGGCGCAGGCGGGCACCCTTGAGCGCGGCGGCGCCCACGATCACCGGCAGCGCCACCGTGCGCGAGAGCAGGTTCGCCTGCTCGCGCGTGAACCCGCGACAGCGGGCGGCCGCGAGCGTGGCGCCGTTGCGCGAGACGCCGGGGATGAGCGCGGTGGCCTGCGCCAGGCCCAGCGCCAGGCCGTCGAGCGCGCCGGCATCGCCCGGCCCACGGTCCTGGGGGCGCCGGTCGGCCGCGAGCATCAGGAGGGAGCCGGCCACCAGGCCCGCCGCCGTTGCGCCCGGCCCGCCGAAGCGGCCCTCGATCTGGCGCTCGAAGCGGTAACCGACGACGGCGGGCGGCACGAAGGAGAGCGCGACCACGGCCGCCCGGCGCAGGTCGAACGAGCGCAGCTCGCTGGCGATCAGCCTGCGCTGCCCGATCACGAGCGCCGCCGCGCCCCCCGCGTGGACGGCGACCTCGAAGCTCTTCCGTGACTCCGGCTCGGCGTCATGCCAGCGCCAGCCGAGCAGCCACGGGACGAGGTTCAGGTGTGCCGAGCTGGACACCGGCAGTAGCTCGGCCGGCCCCTGGATCGCGCCCAGGAGTGCGGCCTGGGCGGGGCCGAGGCCCGGTGTGTCGGCGGCGCTCCCCAAGGCCGCGCCGTCGGGCGCTATGGGCCCGCCTCGGCCGGGCCCGGGGTTCCGCCGCGACGGCGGCGGATCAGCAGGTAGATGATGCCGCCGACGACCGCGGCGAAGACGACGTAGTCGCCGTAGTGCAGGTAGTCCCGCCACTCCTCCCATTGGTCGCCCACCTCCTTGCCGATCACGCCCAGCATCAGTACCCACGGGATGCAGCCCAGGAGGGTGAGGAGCGTGAAGCGCCAGAACGGCATCCGGGCGATCCCCGCGGGCAACGAGATGAAGGTGCGGATGATCGGCAGCATCCGGGCGAAGAACACGGTGGCGTCGCCGTGACGCTGGAACCACGAGTCGGCCCAGTCGAGGTGCTTGTGGTTGATGTGGATCAGCCGGTTCTTCTCCAGCAGCTCCATGCGGCCGTAGTACCCGGCGGCCCAGGCCAGCCACGAGCCGACCACGTTGCCGAGCACGCCCGCCGCGACGATCCCGAACAGGGTCATGTCCCCCTCGGAGACGTTGAACCCGGCGAAGAGCATGATCGCCTCGCTGGGCACGGGTAGGCACGCGGATTCGAGCAGCATCAGGAAGAAGACGCCGAACAGGCCCACCGCATCGATGAAGTCCGTCGCAAACTCGACGATCGGGTCGACGATGAAGTCGGTCATGCAGGGCGTGGATCATAGGCGGGGCCTTGCGGTTCGCCTCTAAACTCGGGGGCGATGTCGCGCTGGCGTGATCCCTCCATCAGGCGGCGTGCGCTTCAGTTCGTGGTCGACGCCCTGCTGGCGGCCGGCGCGTTCGCGCTCGCCTTCAACCTGCGCTTCCTGGACGTCCCCGGGGGCATCCCCGAGCGCTACGAGGACATGCTCTTCGGCTCGATCGCGTTCGTCGCGCTGGGCCAGGCCGCCGTGTACGAGCTGTTCGGCCAGCACCAGAAGTGGTGGCGCTACTTCCGCCTGCCCGACCTCTGGCCGCTGGTTCGGGCCGCGTTCGTCGCCGTGGCCCTGCTGGTGCTCGTCTTCGCGATCGCGCAGCCATATCCCGACGACCTGCCGCGCTCGGTCGTGGTCTTCGACTTCCTCCTGCTGACCGTGATGACCGGCGGCGCCCGGCTGCTCCGCCGCACGATCGCCGAGCGCCCCGCCCGTGCCACCCAGCGCCGCAAGGCGCGCCGGGTGCTCATCGTCGGTGCCGGCTCGGGGGGCCAGATGGTCGTCCGCGAGATGCAGCTCAACCCCAACCTCGGCAACCGGGCGATCGGCTTCATCGACGACGACCCCCGCAAGCGCGGCATGCGGAACCTCGGCCTGGAGGTGCTCGGGACCACCGACCAGATCGGCGAGATCTGCGACCGGATGAAGCCCGATGACGTCTTCATCGCGATCCCCTCTGCTCCCGGGACCCTGCGGGCGAAGGTGGTCCACGCCTGCCGCGAGCGCGACATCCGTGTGCAGACCCTGCCCACGGTGTTCGAGCTGCTGCGGGGCGGCGTCCAGCTCACCCGCCAGCTCCGCGAGGTGCAGGTCGAGGACGTCCTCGGCCGCGACCCGGTGGTGATGGAGCTCGACCGGGTGGGCGCGTACCTCCAGGACCGGATCGTGCTTGTGACCGGCGCCGGCGGCTCGATCGGCGCCGAGCTGTCGCGGCAGATCGCCCGGGTCCGGCCTCGTCTGCTGGTCCTGCTCGACCACGCCGAGGGCCCGCTGTTCGAGATCGACCGCGAGCTGACCGGCGAGTGGCACTTCACCGCGGTCGAGTCCGTGCTGGCCGACTGCAAGGAGGGCGACCGGATGCTCGAGGTCATGCAGCGGTTCAAGCCGGAGGTCGTCTTCCACGCCGCCGCCTACAAGCACGTGGCGCTGATGGAGTCGAACCCGCTCGAGGCCGTGCGCAACAACGCGATCGCGACCCGGGTCACCGCCGAGACGGCAGCGGTCGCCGGCGCCGAGCGGTTCGTGCTCGTCTCGACCGACAAGGCGGTGAACCCGCAGACCGTGATGGGCGCCTCGAAGGCGATGGCGGAGTGGATCATGGCCGCGGCGGGCCAGCGCCACCCGCGCACCCGGTTCATCAGCGTGCGATTCGGCAACGTGCTGGCCTCGTCGGGCAGCGTGGTCCCGATCTTCCGCTCGCAGATCGAGCGAGGCGGGCCGGTGACCGTGACCCACCCGGAGATGACCCGCTACTTCATGACCATCCCCGAGGCGGTCCAGCTCGTGATCCAGGCGGCCGACCTCGGCGGAGCCTCGGGCGAGGTGTTCGTGCTGGAGATGGGCGAGCCGGTCCGGATCGTGGACCTGGCTCGCAACATGATCACCCTGGCGGGCCAGGAGCCGGAGACGGACATCGCGATCGAGTTCACCGGGCCGAGGCCGGGGGAGAAGATCCACGAGGAGCTGTTCAACGCCGACGAGGAGGCCCGCCCGACCGCAACCGATCGGATCGTGCGGGCAGCGCGTCTGCATCCGCTCAACGCCGACTGGGTCGAGCGCACGGTCGCCGAGCTGGAGGCGATGGTGGCCTCGGGCGACGAAACGAACCTCGCCGCACCACGTGGTCGAGCTCGTGGGCGGAGCCGAGTCGACCGCCGCCGTCGAGCTGGACGCCTAACGCCGGCGACGCCGGCCGACCCCCTGTCGGGGTCTACGCCTAACCTTCCCGTCCTCATATGGACCTGATCGAGAAGATCGGGCCGTTCGTGGGCCTGGCGGCCTTCGTCGGCCTCGCGGTCCTCGCCTTCCTCCTGTTCCAGCAGTCGCGCGACCTGCGGCGCCTTCGGGAGTGGGCGGGCCGCGCCCCCGAACGCGCCAAGGAGGCCGCGGACGCGTCCCTGGCCGCAGCCGAGGCGCGAGGGGAGGAGACGGCGAGGAGAAGGGGCCCGGGCCGCTTCTCGCGTGCATGGGCCGCGATCACCGGCTTCGTGGGGTCGCGCTACGAGACATTCGACCGCCACCTGCCGATCGACGGGCGCATCATCCTCGGCCTGCTGGGCGCCGCGGTGATCGCGGCCGGGGTGCTCACCAGCGGCTTCGGCCTCATCGGCGGCGACGGCGACGGGGCCGGCACCGCCAAGGCGGAGAAGAGGAAGGAGGATAAGCCGGAGGTGGCGGTCCTGAACGCGACCCAGACCGACGAGGTCGTCGGCGTTCCCGGGCTCGCCGACAAGGTCGCCGACGAGGTGGTCAAGCAGCTCGGGTATCCGCTTGGGGTCCGCACCAACGCCCCGGCCGGATTCCCGGAGACGGTGGTCATGTTCAAGCCCGGCAAGGAGGGCGACGCGGCCCAGCTCGCCCGGAAGATCGAGAAGCAGCTCGGCGAGACCCAGACCGCGGAGGTCGGCCCGGATGTCCAGCAGACGGCCAAGGGCTCGCCGCTCGTCCTCGTGATCGGCGCCGACGACGCGCAGTTCTAGCCGATCGACATGGAGATCACCGACGTAGTCGACCAGGCCGGGGCGCTGATCGCGATCGCGGCGGGCATCGGGATCGTCCTCCTCCTGCCCCTCTATTTCTCCCAGCGGCGCGACCTGAAGCGCCTGGTCGACTGGATGGACCGCGAGCCCGAGCATCCGGTCGCCGACACCGCCTCGAGCGAGCAGATCCTCGATCGCGCCGAGGCAGAGCTGGAGCGGCTGACGGGCGAGCAGCCCGCGGAGGTCACGGAGCCCAGCGGCGCCGCGGCGCGCGTGACGAGCGAGCGCCCGGCGTTGGAGCGGGTGACGATGGAGCGGGCGGCGCTCCTGCCGCACCCAAGGTGGCGCCGGTTCCGCGATCGAGTCACTCAGCCCAAGTGGCTTGCCGCGATCGCCGCGGGCGCGGTCCTGCTCGCCGTGGGCGGGATCTTCGGCTCCCAGCTCCTGCTGGAGACCGACGAGGGCGCGCCGAAGGCGGCCCGGGTGGACACGTCCGGCGTTTCGGTGGCGGTCCTGAACGGGACGACCGTCCCCGGCCTCGGCGCGAAGGTGGGGGACGACGTCAAGGCGAACGACTTCGCGCTGGGGGCCGTTACGACCTTTCCGGAGCCGGTTGATCAGACGGTCGTCCTGTTCGAGCCCGGCTCCGAGCGGGCCGCGCGCCGCCTCTCGGCGAAGCTCGGCGCGGTCCCCGTCCAGCCGATCGACCGCCAGGCGCAGCGCCTAGCCGACGGGGCCGACCTCGTCGTCATCGCGGGTCAGGACAGGGCCGGGTCGGACCCCGGCGCGGGCAACTAGCGGCGTCAATGAGGCCGTCGCGGGCAACGGCCCTCTTCATAGCCCTGTTCGCGGCGGCGCTGGCGGCCACGGTGCTGGTGGTGGGCTCGCGGTCGCCGGAGCTCGTGCTCGAGGTCCTGCGTCTGCCGGACGTGATCACGCCCAACGGGGACGGGGTCCGCGACAAGGCCGAGATCCAGTTCTTCGTCCGCGAGAGCGACCCGCACGCCGAGGTCTACATCGTCGGGCGGGACCTGGTGCTGGTGAAGACGCTGGACGAGGACGTGGCGCTCACGGAGGGCGAGCCCGTCACCTACCTGTGGGACGCCACCACCGACGAGGGTGACCCGGCTCCAGTCGGGCGCTACCGCCTGCGGGTGGTCCTCCCCGAGAGCGGCCGCGACATGGTCTTCCCCAAGCGCATGGACCTGCTGCGCCCGCCGCCGCAGGAGCCGGAGCGGACCCAGGACGGGGAGGGCGGGTGATGTCGGACGTCCTCGGAGTCGTCGGGATGCTCCTCGCGTGCGGCGCCGCGGCGGCCGCGATCATCGCTCCCCGCGCCCGCTGGCAGCCGGTCGCGGTGGGCGTCGCCCTGGTCGCCGCGCCGCTGCTCGTGCTGGGCGACGTCTGGGACGACTCGCAGGTGGTGGAGGCCCGCGACAGCCCGGCGTTGATCGCGACGGCGGTCGTGGGACTGGTGGCCGCCGTCGGCGTCGGCGCGGCCATCGTGCGGCGGTTCGAGTGGGCTCTGCCGGTGCTCGTCTTCGGAGCGCTGGCGCTGCGGGTGCCGCTCCAGATCGGGGGCGAGACCTCGAACCTCCTGGTCCCCCTCTACCTGGTGATCGCGTCGGCGTTCGTCGCCGGGCTGGGCAGCGAGCGCACCGTCAGAGCCGGGCGAGGAAGTCGCCGGCCGTGGTGTGGCTGCGGCGAGCGCTCGCGGCGACGCTCGTCCTCTACGCGATCCAGTCCATCTACAGCGAGGACTTCTCGAACGCGGTGGAGAACGCCGGGTTCTTCCTCGTCCCCTTCGCGATCCTCTTCACGCAGCTCACCGAGGTCCGATGGGACCCGCACCAACCTGACCGCGGCCATCGTCGCGATCGGGATCGTCGGGGCGGGGGTCGCTCTGGTCGCCCTCTACCAGTACGCGGCCCGCGACCTGTTCCTGAACAAGGAGCTCCTCGACTCGAACCAGCTCAAGCCCGCCTTCCGCGTCAACTCGCTGTTCTTCGACCCGAACGTGCTGGGGCGGTACCTGGCGCTGGGCGTGATCGCGCTGGGCGCGGCGATCGCCTGGTCGCGCGGGGCCCGGCTGGCGGCGCTCGCCACCGCCGCTGGAGTGCTGATGCTGGCCGGCCTGGCGCTCAGCTACTCGATCACCAGCGTGGCGGCGCTGCTCGCCGGCATGGGCGTGCTGGCGGTGCTGCGCTACGGGCTGCGCGGAGGCCTGCTGGCCGGAGCGGCCGTGCTCCTCACCGGCATCGTCTTCGCCACCACCGGCGGAGCCGACCGTTCCGACCTCGGGCCCATTCGCGGCCTCGACGAGGAGACCAGCGGGCGCAGCGCACTCCTCGAGGGGGGCTTCGACCTGATCGAGGAAGAGCCGATCATCGGCTGGGGCTCGGGGGCCTTCGGTCGCGCGTTCTTCGACGAGGTCCGTGAGACGAAGACCACGGCCTCGCACTCCGAGCCGATCAACGTGGCGGCCGAGCAGGGGATCCCCGGCGTGCTGGTCTACGTGGGCCTGCTCGTGGCGATGCTGTGGACCCTGTTCGGATCGGGGGTGACGTCCTCGCCGGGCCGCGCCGCCGCGGCGGCGGCCGCGGTGGCGCTGATGGTTCACAGCCTGGGCTACGCGAGCTTCCTCACCGACCCGGCGACCTGGGCCGTCCTGGGCGTGGCGGTCGGGCTGCGCCGGCTCGAGGGCTGACTGGGCTGATGACCTACCTGCGGCGGCTGGCGACGACGGGCGCGGCGTACACGGCCTCGAGCGTCGTCTCGAAGCTGATCGCGGTCTTCCTGCTGCCGATCTACACGGCGTATCTGACGCCGGCCGATTACGGCGCCGCCGAGGTGATGCTGGCATCGGTGATCGCCGCGTCGATCGTGATCCGCTTCGGCGTGATCGAGGCGATCCTGCGCTTCTACTACCTGGCCGGCGAGCGGCCCGAGCGCGTCGTGGCCACGGGCTTCGCCTCGCTGGCGTGGACGACGACCATCGCGGCCGCGATCGCCCTCGCCTTCGCCGAGCCGATCTCGGAGGCGCTCCTCGAGGAGCCCGATGCCGGGCTGGCGCGCCTGGCGATCCTCGGCCTCTGGACCCTGACGCTCTGGGAGTTCGCGCTCACGCTGCTCCGCCTCGACGAGCGGGCGCGTGCCTACTTCTCGATCACCGTGATCAACGTCCTGGTGACGATCCCGTTCACCGTCTACCTGGTGGTCGTCGAGGACATGGGGGCCGACGGGATCCTGCTGGGGACGTTCGGCACCGGCGTGTTCTTCCTCGCCTACCTCCTGTGGAAGGAGCGGCGCCGGCTCAGCCTCGTACCCGACGTGCTCCTCCTGCGGCGGATGGTCCGGTTCGGGCTGCCGACGATGCCGGCCGAGCTGACGCTCTACTCGCTCAACTTCATCGACCGGATCATCATCGTCCGCCTCGCCGGCCTCGCCGAGGCCGGGCTCTACGCGCTGGCGGTCAAGTTCGCGAACGGGCTCCAGGTGCTGGCGCGTGGGTTCCAGCTCGCGTTCCCGCCGCTCGCGTACTCGATCCGCGACGACGACGAGGCGCGCAACGCCTACGCCCTCCTGGTCACGTGGTTCTCGGCGGTACTGGCGTTCGCCGTGGTCGGGCTGTGGCTCGAGGCGCGCTGGCTGGTGCGGGTGTTGGCCGCCGACGAGTTCTTCGCCGCCTACGAGGTGATCGGACCGATCGCGGCGGGGATCGCGCTCTACGCGATCTACCTGGCGATGGTCGTCGTGCTCGGGCGCACCGGTCGGACCGAGTTCGGCCTGCCGGCGACCGCGGCGGCCGTGGTGGTCAACATCGCGCTCAACCTCTGGCTGGTGCCCGAGGAGGGGATCGTGGGCGCCGCGATCGCGCTGGTGGTCTCCTACGTCGTCGTGGTGGTGCTGATGTACGTGTTCAGCCAGCGGCTGTTCCACGTCCCGTACGAGTGGCGGCGGCTGGGGCTCGTGCTCGCGGTCTCCGCGGCGCTGATCGCGGGCGGTGACCTGCTGCTGCCGACCGATGGGGTGGACGGGTTCGCGCTGCGGCTCTTGGCCTGGTTGGCGTTCCCGGTGGTGCTGTTCGTGGCGGGGTTCCTCTCCCGCGAGGAGCGGGTGGAGGTGCGGCGGTGGATGGAGCCGGGGGCGATCAGCTCGCGCCTGGGCGAGCTGCGGAGCGCTTCACGGGGCACTGAGCGGGAACTGGATGAGGATCCCCATGCGGGCGCCGTGCCCGAGACGTTCGAGCAGGCCTCGCGTGACTCCGACCGCAGCTTCTAGCCCAGCCCCGTCAACGTCCCTCTAGCGGGGTCAGACCCCGCGACGACCCGCCGGGGGTCAGACCCGCGAAGGCCTCTCAGGCATGAAAGTCACACTTCCGTGAACGGGGTCTGACCCCGCTACGGGGTGCTGGGGGTCTGACCCCGTTGGGCGAGGCGGCGGTTGTAGGCCTCTGCCGCCTCGGCGAGGCCCTCGCCCTGCCACGGCCGCAGGGCGCGGCGGGCGTGGAGCCAGTACCAGCCGGCCGAGTGGCCGGGTAGGACGAGGGCGGCCAGGGCGCGCGGGACGTAGCTCCAGGCCGAGAGCGCGCGGGCGATCGCGGCCGCGATGCGTCCGTGGTGCTTTCGCATGTAGGTGTCGCGGCCGCGGTGGAACTCGGTGACGCGGCGGGAGCCGGCCGAGCGGTCGGTCGCGAGCTGCTCGTGGTGGACGGCCTCGGCCGCGGGCACGAACAGGATCGTCCAGCCGGCGTCGCGCAGGCGCTTGGCGAAGTCGGTCTCGTCGGAGTAGACGAAGAAGCGGGGGTCGAGGTAGTCGACGCCGGCCGCGGCGTCACGGCGGACCAGCATCGCCGAGGACTGCACCCAGCCGGCCTCGCGGGTCTCGTCGCCGGCGCTCTGCGTGACGACGAGGCGGTGGAGGAAGAGCGCCTGTGCCAGCGAGCTGCCCAGGCCGGGGAGGCGCCAGGCGCAGGCGAGCCGCTGTCCGTCAGGGCTGAGGAGGCGGGCGCCGGCGGCCGCGGCCTGCGGGTTGGCGTCGAGGGTGCCGATCAGCGCCTCGACCGCCCCGGGGCGAAGCTCGGAGTCCTCGTTGAGCAGCAGGCACAGCTCGCCGGCGGCCTCGCGCAGCAGCAGGGTGTCGTTCTCGGCCTTGCCCGCGCGGCGGTCGCGCTCGATCAGGCGCACCTGCTCGCCGAAGGCGCCGGCGGCGTTGACCCAGCCGCGGACGGCCTCGGGCGAGCCGTCGTCGGAGGCGTTGTCGAGGACCAGGACCTCGCCGTCTGTGCCCTCCGGATGGGTCGCGCGGATGGCGTCCAGACAGGCGAGCAGGTCCTCGCGCCCGCTGGTGTTGACGACGCAGTAGCTGAGCTTCACGGGAGAATCGTCGCCCATGCACGTCCAGATCGTCGATCCGCCGGCCTACACGCCGCCCTACGACCGCTCCCTCAGCGCGGCCCTCGCGCGCGCCGGGGCGGAGGTGGAGCTGGTCACGACCGAGTTCGCACACGGACCGGTGCCCCCGGCAGAGGGCTATTCGGTGACGCCGTCGTTCTACCGCCGCTCCGCCGGGCTGGCGCGCGGTGGGCGGCGCCCGGCGGGCCGTGCGCGCGGGCGAGCACCTCGTCGACATGCTGCGCTACCGGGGCCGGGGCTCCCGCGCCGCCGATCTCATCCACTTTCAATGGCTCTCGGTTCCCGGCCTCGACGCCAGGCTGCTCCCGCGCGGCCGGCCACTGGTCCAGACGCCCCATGGGCTGCTCCGCGCGGCCGCCTGGCGCGAGGGGCATGCGGAGCCCTATCGCCGCCTGCTCAGGCGCATGGACGCGCTCGTCGCGCTCTCGGAATACGGGGCCAACGTGCTCCGTGACGAGGCGGGGATCGATCCGGAGCGCGTCCACGTGATCCCGCACGGCCCGCTCGACTACCTCACGCGCCTGCCCGAGGAGACGCCCCTGCCGCCGGAGCTCGCGGCCGTGGAGGGGCCGGTGGTGCTGTTCTTCGGCCTCCTGCGCCCCTACAAGGGGATCGAGCTGCTGCTCGAGGCATTCCGCGAGGTTCACGGCGCCGAGCTGTGGGTGGTGGGCCGCCCGTTCGAGACGGGCGTCTCGGAGCTGGAGGAGATGGCCCGCCGTTGCGAGGCGACCGTCCGGTTCGTCCCCAGGTTCGTCGCCGACGCAGAGGTCCCGGCGCTGTTTCGCCGCGCGGACCTCGTGGTGCTCCCGCACCGTGACGCCGAGCAGTCCGGTGTGCTGTACACCGCGCTCGCGTTCGGCAACGCGGTGCTGATGAGCGACGTCGGCGGGTTCCCCGAGGTCGCGGCACTGGGCGCGGGTCGGCTGTTCGAGTCAGGCGACGCCGACGCCCTCGCGTCGGCCCTCGTGGAGCTGCTCGGCGACCCCTCCGAGCGCGAGGCGCTGGGCGCCGCCGCGGTGGCTGCGGCGGCGGGCCCGTACTCGTGGGATCGGATCGCGGCGCAGCACATCGCCCTGTACGAAGGCCTGCTGCGGCCATAATCGCCTGCTCATGCAGGCACTAGAGATCGCCTTCTGGGCCTCCGTGGGCCTGCTCGTCTACACGCACGTCGGCTACCCGCTGCTGCTCGCCGCGCTCTCGGCGCTGCGCCGAACGCCCCGCACACTCCCCCATGGGACGTTCGGCGGGGAGGGGGAGCCCCGCGTCAGCCTGATCGTCGCCGCGCACGACGAGGCGGACGTGATCGGCGGCTGGGTCGCGAACGCGCTCGCCCTGGACTATCCGCGCGAGCGGTTGGAGCTGGTGGTCGCCTGCGACGGGTGCACCGATGGCACCGCCGAACGGGCGCGGGAGGCGGGCGCCGACCGGGTGCTCGAGCTCGAGCGCGGAGGCAAGGTGGCGGCCCTGAACGCGGCGGTCGCGGGCTCGGACGCCCAGGTGCTGGCGTTCGCCGACGCCAACGCCCGCTGGGAGCCCGACGCGCTGCGCCGCCTGGTCGACAGCCTCGCCGCCGATGGCGTCGGCTACGTCTGCGGGCAGGTGGCCTTCACCGCCCCCAGTGGCGCCGCCAACGAGGAGGGGCTGTACTGGCGCTACGAGATGGCGGTGCGCCGGATGGAGTCGAGCCTTGGCGGGATCACCGCCGGCAACGGTGCGATCAATGCCGTCCGCCACGAGGCCTACATCCCGCTCGAACCCGGTCGCGGCCAGGACATCTCGTTCCCGTTCGAGCTCGCGAAGCGCGGCTGGCGAGCCCTGTACGAGCCCGAGGCGCGAGCGACCGAGCCGATGGCGCCGACGATCGAGGGCGAGTTCACGCGCAAGCGGCGGATGATGACCGGCGCCTGGAACACGATCCTGAACACGGGCCTGCTCTCCCCCCGCGGCTACCGTCCGCTCTACGCGCTGGAGATCTACTCGCACCGCCTGCTGCGCTACGCGACGCCGATCCTGCACCTCGTGGCGCTGGGCACAAACATCGCCCTGCTCGGGGAGGGCACGATCTACGCCGTCACCATGGGCGCCCAGCTCGCCCTGATCGCCGCCGCGCTGTTGGGGCGGGCGCTGCCGCTGCGCCCGCTCCTGATCGCCCGCTACTACGCGGCGGTGACGCTCGCCAGCGCCGCCGGGCTCTGGGACCTCGTTCGCCGCGGCGTGCCGCGGACCTGGGAGAGCGTGGAGGGGACCAGATGAGCGCGGACCAGGCGCCGGCGCGCGCGGGGCTTCCCCGCGCCGTTGACGTCGCGATCGCGACTGCGGGGCTGGTGCTGCTATCGCCGGTGCTCCTGCTGGCCGCGGTCGCGATCAAGCTCGACTCTCGCGGGCCCGTGATCTACCGCCAGCGCCGCGCGGGCCTCCGCGGCGAGCCGTTCGAGCTGCTGAAGCTCCGCACGATGCACCCCGGCGCCGACCCCGTGGGCGTGGGCACGCCCGTGCTCGAGGGCGATCCGCGGGTGACCCGCGTCGGCTCGTTCCTGCGGCGGTTCTCCCTGGACGAGCTGCCGAACCTGATCAACGTCCTGCGGGGCGACCTTGCGATCGTCGGCCCCCGCCCCACCCTGGAGGCCCAGGTGGAGCAGTACACGCCGCGGCAGCGCCGGCGCCTGGAGGTGAGGCCGGGGATCACCGGCTGGGCCCAGGTGAACGGCCGCGCGGGCATCCCCTGGGAGGAGCGAATCGAGCTGGACGTCTGGTACGTGGAGAACCGCTCGGCGCTGCTGGACCTGCGGATCCTCGCCCGCACCGCCCGCCTGCTCCTCACCGGCCACGGGCTCTACGGATAGCCTCACGCGTCATGGCCGCGATGGTCGAGCTTCGCGACTTCCGCCCGGACGACGCCCCGGCGGTCCACCGCTGGTTCAACGACGACCAGGTGACGGCGGACCTGGTCGGGCGCCGCGAGGGCTTCAGCCTCGAGGACGCGAAGGACTGGGTCGAGCGGGCGACGGACACCTCGCGCGACCGCAAGTGGGCGATCACGATCGACGGCTCCGACGACGCCGTCGGCTTCGTCGCCCTGTTCGGGCTCGACCGCGACGTCGGGCCCGAGCTGGCCGTGTTGGTCGGCGAGCCCTCCGCCTGGGGGAAGGGGGTCGCGAGGGCGGCGGAGCGGCAGGCCTGCGTCTACGCCTTCGACGAGCTCGGCACGCACCGTGTCCACGCCGAGATCCCCGCCACCAACGAGGCGGCTCAGAAGGTCGTCACCTCGCTCGGGTTTCGTCAGGAGGGCCTGCTGAAGAAGGCGATCATCCGCGGCGACGAGGCGATCGACAACCAGATCTGGGGCCTCCTGCCCGAGGACTTCGACGGCTCCGCCGAGTGACGGTGCGAGCGGAGCTTCACGCCGACGGGGGCGCGGCGGCGGCGAGCGAGGAGTTCTTCCGCTCGCCGGCGTTCCTGGGCGCGGAGGGCGCCACGCACACGCTCGAGGCCGGCCCGGTCCTCCTGCCGGTGATCGTGCGGGAGGTCGCCGAGCTCGAGCGGGCTGGCCGACGCGATCTCGCCCTACGGCTACCCGGGCGCGACGGTGGCGGAGGGGGCCGGCCCGGTCGATCCCGGCGCGGTCGACTGGTCGGGCGCCGGGCATCGTGAGCCTCTTCGTGCGCGACCGGGTGGGCGGTCCCCCGGCTTTCGCGGGCGGCACCGAGCGCTCGGTCGTGCAGGTCCACGACCCGGAGCGGGAGCCAAGCGTCCGGGCTCGGCTGAGCGAGCAGATCCGGGGCAATGAGAGGGCGGGGTGGGAGGTGGTGACGACGCCGGGGCCGGCGACGAGGGCCGATGAGCGTGCGGCGTTTCACTCCCTCTACACCGAGACCATGCGGCGGACCGAGGCCGCCGACCGCTACTTCTTCGACGCCGCCTACTTCGACGCGATCCTGAGGACGGAGGGCACCTGGCTCCTCACGGCCTCCGCCGGGCCGGGTCTTCCCGGCGCCGGCGCGATCGCCGCCCTCTCCGACGGCATGCTCCACTACTACCTCGGCGGCACCGCGGACGCCGCCCTCGACGCCTCGCCGTTCAAGAACGTGGTCGCGGGGATGATGGAGCTGGCGGGTGAGCTTCGAGATCCCGCTCAACCTCGGCGGCGGCGTCAAGCCCGGCGACGGCCTCGAGCGCTTCAAGCGGGGGTTCGCGAACGCCGAGCTTCCGTTCATCACCCACGAGATCGTGTGCGACCCCGAGGCCTACGAGCGCCTCGCCGCGGGCCGCGACGCGGGCGGCTTCTTCCCGGCGTACCGGGCTCCGTAGGCGCTACTCCATCCGCCGCCGGACCTTGTCGCGCAGGGCGTCCATACGCCGGACCATCCCGTCACCGGGGCAGGCGGTGATCCCGGTGGTGCGATGGGTGAAGATCCGGCCCAGGCGCACCTTGGCCCCCGCCGGGTAGCGGTTGGCCTCGCCGCCGGCGGAGGTGAGGGTCGTCGTGCCGTGCGCCCGGAAGCCGAGGCGGTCGAGCCGGAACGCGATATAGCGGGCCAGGCCTGCGATCGCGGAGCCTTCCGGCGCGACGGTGCTGTGGTCGCCGATGATGGAGATCCCCGCCGTCTGGGCGTTGTAGCCCTGCGCGTGGGCGCCGATCACGGGCAGGAAGGGCCCGCCCGCGCGCCCCTCGAACAGACGCCCGAAGCGGTCGACGAGGGCGCTGTATCCGATGTCGTTCCAGCCGTTGCCGTTGCGGTGGAAGCGGCAGATCGCCAGCACGATCCCCCGGGACTCGGCGCGGCTGTAGCTGTTGGAGGTGACCGTGTGGTGGACTGCGATCGCGCGCACGCTGCCGTAGCTCGGGCTGGTGCGCGGCTCGCAGGCGCCATTCGCGCCCCACCCGCTCCGGCTGATCATCGACGGCCTCTGGGTCCCTCGCTTGCCGGACGCCGGGCTCGCCCCGGGCGACACCGTGACGTCGACGTAGTGGAGCCGCCCCTGCGGGCGCCAGCCCCGGGTGCGAAGCTGGGACTCGTCGGCACCGCCGACCACGTAGAGCGGATCGCCGCCTCCGACCTCGATCCACTCGGTCCACGCGCCCCCGGCGGGGCGGGCGCGGATCTCCACCGGGCGCAGCTCACCCGCGAGGCCCACGGCGTCGAACTTCGCCGGCGCGGTGATCACCGCGCTGCGGTGCGTGACCGTTTCCTCCCCGCGATGCCTCGCGCCCTTCGCGTGCACGCGGTCCACGCCGCTCAGGCGCTGCTCGAAGTCGCGCGCCGCCGGGCTCAGCCCGCGCGGGCGCTGCGGCGCACAGGAAGAGCGAGCCGACGGCGAGTACGGCGAGTTGTCGGGCCCTGCATCCCAACTCGCGAGCGAGGCTAGCGCGCCAGGCCCGGCAGATGCAAACAGCCGCTCAGCCGGTTACGAGCGAGACGTCCTCCGGGCCCTGGCCGATGTAGATGTCGCGGAAGTCCCTGAGCGCGTCCAGCGTCGCCGCGCCCTCGTAGGTCTCGCAGCCCATCAACTGGGTCCAGGCGGTCGCGGCGACGTCGTAGGGCATGTCCGGGTTGGGGAAGAACAGCACCCCGGCCGGGGACTCGTCGAAGACGCCCTTCAGCTCGAGCTGATCGGCCTCGGACAGGTCGGGCGAGTACTGGATGTCGATCCGGCCGTGTTCGAGCGAGTGGGTGGTGTACATCTCGTTCGGCTTCTCGATGTATGCACCGTCCGCCTGCTGCTCGGCGAAGTGGTCGCCTGAGGTCGGAGGGTTGGTCTTGTACTTCACGGGGGGCTCGAGCTCGACGTGCGTGTTCCCCTCCTCCTCCAGGTCCAGCTGGAGCTCACAGCCGGCGGCCGTGCGGCCGCCTCCAGGTCGCCCTGGGCCAGCGCGGGCGGAGGCGTGCCCTCGCGGTCGTCCACCGGGACGTCGTGGTCGAATCCGCTCTGGGCCTGGATATGGGCGTTCTCCGGGAAGTCGCTGCTCGAGGAGCCGTCACCGCCACCTCCGCTGCCGAGCACGATCACGAGCCCGATCACCACCGCCAGGGTCAGCGCGCCGGCGACGATGTAGCCGGCCATCAGCCGCCGCTGTGCAGAGGCCGACTCGCGCTGCTCGGCGGCCAGACGCTCAGCCCGGCGGCGCTCCTGTTCCTCCTTGCGGGATGCCATGGGGCGATGAGGCTAGAGGATCAAGGTTTAGCTGGACCTAAGCGCGCTCACGCGGCGGCCCTGCCCGCGGACGGGGCGGCGGCGTGGACCTCGTGGAGGAACCGCGAGAGCTCATCGTCGAGGCGCCCCGGGTTGAGGCGCCACTCGAGGATGGAGTTGGCGTCCACCAGGCGCCCGCCCGGCATCTCCTCGGCGAGCATGTCGGCGTCGGAGAAGGGGTGGAGCGGGTCGGAGGGGTGGCCCACGATCAACGCGGGCATCGGGAGCGCCTCGCGCTCGGCCCGGGGCGGCGCCGTCCGCCCGAACAGGATGCCCTCGAGCACCGCACGCGAAGGCTCGGGGTCCTGGCGGACCCAGTCGAGGCCGATGTCCACCAGGCCAACCGTGCGCGGGATGCGCCGAGCGCCCGCAGCGACCCGGCGCAGGACGGCCTGACCGAAGCGCAAGACCATCAGCATCGGGGTGAAGATCATCGCGGCGCCCAGCAGGGCGTTGTCCAGCACGGGCATCTCGATGAACAGGCCGCGGGCGCGTTCGGGGTGACGTGAGGCGAACTCGAGGCCGACGTTGGCGCCCAGCGACGTCCCGCCGACGACGGGGGCGTCGAGCTCGAGGTGGTCGATCAGCGCCCGAACCTGCTCGGCGAACGCGGTCATGTTGTAGAGGCGCGGGTCGACCGGGCGGTCGGAGCGGCCGTGGCCCAGCAGGTCGACGGCGATCACGCGGTTGCCCCGGGCGGCCAGCTCGGGCCCCAGCCGCTCGTACATCCGCCGGTTCATCAACAGGCCGTGGACGAGCACGATCACGTTCTCGCCTTCGCCGTAGACGTCGTAGGCGATGCGGTGCCCTGCGTGGCGAAGAGAGCCTTCGAGCGGTGCCATGAGGTCGGTGATTCTAGGTGGCGGCGTCGACGGGCCGGGCACGCTCCCACGGCCGCGAGGCACGCAGGGCGCTGAGGACGGCACGCACTCCGGGTGCCCGGTTGAGGGCGTAGAAGTGGATCCCCGGTGCGCCGCCCGCCAGGAGCTCGTCGCACTGGCGCGCGGCGAAGGCGACGCCCAGCAGCGCCTCGGCCTCGGGGTCGCCGCCCAGCGAGCCCATCGCCGCGTCCAGCTCGGCCGGGATCGAGGCATCGCAGAGCTTGCAGATCCGCGCCACCTGGCCGTAGGAGGCGATCGGGATCACGCCCGGGATGATCGGCACGTCGATCCCGTGCTCGCGGGCGGCCGCGACGAAGTCCCAGTAGACGTGGTTGTCGAAGAAGAGCTGGGTGATCAGGAAGCTGGCCCCGGCATCGACCTTTGTCTTCAGGTAGCGCAGGTCGGCGTCGAGGCTGTCGGCCTCCGGGTGAACCTCGGGGAAGCAGGCGCCGCCGATCGCGTAGTCGTGGCGCTCGCGGATGAACTCCGTCAGCTCGGCGGCGCTGGCGAGCCCGCCCTCCGGCTGCTCGAAGTCGTCCCGGCCGCGCGGCGGGTCGCCGCGCAGGGCCAGCACGTTCACCACGCCGGCCTCGCCGAAGCGCTCGAGTATCGACGCCAGGCCCTCGCGCGTCTCGCCGACGCAGCTCAGGTGCGCCATCACCTCGATCCCGTGCTCCTCGTGGATCCGGGTGGCGATCTCCACGGTCCCGTCGCGCGTGGCGCCGCCGGCCCCGTAGGTGACAGAGACGTAGTCGGGCTCCAGCGGCCTCAGCGCCTCGACCGTCTCGAAGAGCGCGGTCATCCCCTCCGGTGTCTTCGGGGGGAAGAACTCGAACGAGAACACGGGCCCACCGGTGCCGAGCAGCTGGTCGACTCTCATCGTCGCGTGATGGTAGAGCGGGCGGCCAGCCTGGACGCCGTCTCGAGGTCCGGCGCCACACCCATCCTCACCTCATCGCCGCCGCACGCAAGCACGGCGCTGCGCCCGGGCTCGGTGAACTCGAGCTCGACCGGCGCCTCGCCCGGCTGGACCTCGGCGTCCGGCCACCCGGCCCGGTACCAGGCGCCGAGCGCGCCGCAGAGCGTGTCTGTTCCTTCCAGCTCGGCGAGCGAGATGGCCAGCGCCCGCGCATCGGCTCGCTCCCAGAGCTCAAGCTCGCCGCCGGCCCAGCCGAAGACCAGCTCGCGCGTGTCGGGTAACGCGGCCCCGGGGTCCCCGCCGGGAGCTTGGAGCAGCCACTCCAGCTCGGCCGCTCCGAGCTCGCGCTGGACCACGGATTCCCAGCCCGGGCCCGGGGCCGGCGGCAGCTCCACCTCGGTCTGGAGTCCCAGCCCGTAGCGGTCGGGAAAGATCACCTCGTTGGTCCCGGTGGGGGGATGCCGGTAGAGCCGATCGACGGCCTCCCAGCCGCCCTCGACGAAGCGGTGGCAGACGAGACGAAGCCCCTCCAGGTAGGGGAAGACGAGCGAGCGCTGGACGTAGTCCGGAAGCGCGGCGAACTCGTCCTGGCCAGGCACGTTCTCGCCCAGGGAGAGCTGCTCGGCCAGGCCGACGTACGCCAGCGCGTAGCGCTCCATCAGGAGGGTTGCGTCGCCCTCGACCACGGAGGCGTAGGCCAGCTCGCGATCGACCTCGGCCGGGGTGCCGACCCGCTCGCGGATCCCGAGCGCCTGGTCGGCCAGGGCGTGCTCCAGCTCGTGGGCGACCGTGATCTCCTCCTCGGGACCAAGGCCTGCCACGTCCTCACCCTCGGCCGGGGCCGGGGGCGACTGCACGAGCAGCTCGCCCGTGCGGGTGTCGTAGAGGCCGACCACCTGCGACCCGAGCGCCTCCTCGGTGATCTCGTAGAGGTCGCCGGCAGGCGGGATCGCGCCCAGCTGCTGGAGCACCTCGCCCTCGCGTGCCACCTCCCCCGGGGGCAGTTCCTTCGCCACCAGCCCCTCGAGGCGTGCGCGCAGCGCCTCGGGCGCGAGGAAGCGGGCCTCGACCGGGTGCTCGAACTCCAGGTCGCGCAGTCGCTCGACCCGCGCGCTGACCACGTCGACGGCGGCCTCCCGGTCGTCGGGGTCGATCGCGCCGGCGCCGCGGGCCTCGATCCGACCGAAGCAGTCGACGAAGACGGGGTCGAAGTCGGCGAGGAAGGTGTCGACCACGTCCGGGGCCTCGGCAGCCGGAGCGCCGGCGGCGCCCGGGCTGGGCTCCGGCGGAGGCTTTGGGTCAGCGAACAACGCCAGTCCTAAGCCCACGGCGACGATGATCAGGATCAGTGGCAGGTCGGGGCGCATCAGATCGCCGGGCACGATCGCACGAAACCGCCGCCTCCCGCTCGGGTACGTCTGGCATGGCCGGGGCAGAGACCAAGGCGGTGGAGGCCAGCAGGGAGCCGAACTTCCTCCTCGCGAAGCCGGAGAAGCGCCTGCTGCGATGGATCGCCGCCCGCCTGCCCCGTTTCATCCTCCCCGACGACCTGACGCTTCTGGGCGTCGCAGCCTCGCTCGGGATATGCGCCGCCTACCAGCTCTCCAACGACTCGAGCGCGTGGCTGTGGGTGGCCAGCGCCCTCCTGGTGGTGCAGTGGCTCGGCGACAGCCTCGACGGAACCCTCGCGCGGGTCCGTGGGATCGAGCGGCCGAAGTACGGCTATTACGTGGATCACCTGGTCGACGCGATCTCCACCGCGGCGATCGGGATCGGCCTCGGGCTGTCTCCGTACATGCTCCTGTCGGTCGGCACCCTGATCGTGGTCGCCTACCTGATCCTCTCGATCAACGTCTACCTCGAGAGCCAGGCCTTCGGGCGCTTCTCGATCGGGTACGGGCTGGTCGGACCAACGGAGATGCGGCTGATCCTGATCGCGCTGAACACGGCGCTGGCCCTCGGCCTGGGCCTCGACTTCACCGTCGTCGAGGTGAACCTGACCGTGCTGGACGTGATCGGGCTTGCGATCGCGGCGGTGATGATCGTGCTGCTCGCGGGCCGCGCGATCCGGAACCTCAGGGAGCTCGCCAAGGCCGAGCCGGCCGCCTCGCGGCGCTGAGCGCCCGCGAATCGGGGCCAAGACGCCGAATTCCAGCGACTTTTTCCCGCACCTTGCGGGAACACGCCTTGCGGGCCTCGACCGCGTCGTCTAGGTTGACAAGTGCAGCCGGGAGAGAGAGGAACCGCAAAGCCAGTGGGCTCCGATCTCGAAGGTGACGAGAAGGCTTATTTCGTGCGAAGGCTACGCGCGAGGCAGGCAAGACCGTCACCCCCGGTCGCATTTTGTTGTGGCGGGGGTTTTTCACAGGGAGTTTTCCCCGGCGTCCGGCGGCGGCTCTACCTTCCGCCCTGCGGCTACGCCGCCGGCCAGGGAGACCTGCCACCCCCGCGGCCGAGCGACCGGGGCGCACCACCAGGGAGCAGGGCGCCAAGGGCCGAAACCCCGGATCAGGCCTGCGGCTAGCCCGCCCTCTCCCGCTTGGCACCAGGCGCGTGCGTGCCAGCGTCGCGGCGTTCGCGACCGACCTGCTCACGGCCGCTCTGCGGCGTGACTAGGCTCCAATGTCGATGAGCGAGCGGGATCTCGACGTAATCGTCTTCGGCGCGACCAGCGTCACCGGCCGGCGCGTGGCCGCGTACCTTGCCGAGCGCGCGGCCGAGAACGGCGTGAGCTGGGCCGCTGGCGCGCGCGACGCCGGGAAGGCGGAAGGCGTGCTGGCGGAGGTCGGCGTTACGGACGCCGAGGTCCTCGTCGCCGACGTCTCCGACCCGGACTCGCTTCGGGCGATGGCGGCCCGCGCCAAGGCGGTGGTGAACCTCGTCGGCCCCTACACGCTTTACGGGCGCCCGGTGATCGAGGCGTGCGTCGGCGCCGGCACCCACTACGCCGACCTCACCGGCGAGATCCCGTTCGTTCGGCGCATCCAGGCCGAGTTCCACGACGCCGCGACGGAGGCTGGGGTCAAGGTCGTCCAGGTCTGCGGGTTCGAGGCGCTGCCCCCCGACCTCGGGGTGCTGCTCGCCGCCGAGGCCGCGGAGGAGCGCTGGGGGAAGCGCTCACCGATGTCGACCTCGAGCTGCGCGCCCTGCAGGTACCCACCCCGCCCCGGACCTCCGACTACGTCTCCGGCGGCACCTTCCAGAGCCTCGCAGCGGCCGCGGGCGACGCCGACTCGGCGTGCATCGCCGATCCTGCGTGCCTGGTGGAAGATCAGCGGTTCGCGGACGCGGTCAAGCGGCTGAGCCCGATCAAGGTCGCGCCACGCAGGGGCACGAAGGGGTCGGTGGTGGCGCCGATGAGCCCCGCAGCCTTCATCAACCCCGCGGTCATCCACCGCTCGGCCGCGCTGCGCGCGGGCGACGCGATCGGCGACGCCCAGCCTTTCGCCTACCGCGAGGGAATGTCCATCGACGGCCCTGGCCTGACCCTGCCGCTGCGCTACGCGGCCGCGTGTGCCATGGGGGGAACGCAGGCCGCGGTCGGCCGGATCGCCCAGGCGCGCCCGTCCGTCGGCGAGTCCGCCTCGAAGTTCCTGAGCCGGGCGTTGCCGTCCTCCGGAGCCGGCCCCAAGCCCGACCGCCTCGAGCCGTGGCGCTGGCGGATGGACATCCGCGCCCGCACCACGGGCGGCAACGAGGCGCACGTCGAGATCGACGCCGACGGGCACCCCGGCTACCTCACCGCCGCGAAGATGCTGGGCGAGGCGGGCCTGCTGATGGCGGAGGACGGCGCCACCCCCGACACCGCCGGGTGCGTCACGCCGTCCGTGGCGCTCGGAAGCGCCTCGGCGCCCCGCTTCGCACGCGCCGGCCTGCGCTTCTCGGTCGCCGCTTAGCCCCGGCCGAGGCGCCCGGCTACCGCGCGTAGCGTCGCCTCCACGTAGCGCGGCCCGTACCGGATCTGGGCGTGGGTGAACCGAAGCGGGGTGAGACCCGCGGCGGTGTGCCTCTGGTCGCGAAGCCGATCGCGGGCCTGCTGGGCCGGGGTGCGGTGGTAGCGCAGGCCGTCGGTCTCGACGACCAGGCCCAGCTCGGGCCAGAAGAAGTCGACCCGGAAGCCGTTCACCCGCTGCCGTGTGAGGGGCTTGGGCAGCCCGGCCCGCTTGGCGATCGGGACGAAGCGGCGTTCAAGCTCCGAGTCAGTGAGGAGGAACGTGTGGTGATCGAGGAGCGTTCGTAGCGCGCGTACGCCCCGCTGACCCTCGCGCTCGGCCAGGTACCCCCGGAGGGCGGGTGGGTCGATCAACTCGTTCTTGTCCGCGGCGTTGACAGCGGCCTCCAGGCGGCGAGGAGAGAGGTGGGTCGCTAGGTCGAGCAGGGTTCTGGCTGGTGAGGTGAGTGGAATCCCGCGGCGGGTCGTGCAGTCGGCTGCGGGGATGATGCGCCGGAGCACCGTGATGTCCGGCGCTCCGCGTGGTCGGCGATGTGGGGGCACCGCGATCTCGATCAGACCGGGTCGCTCGCTCTCGATCCCCAAGAGGGCGGCGGCGCTGCCGTTGGTGAGCGCGGCTGCCTCGCCGCAATAGAGAACGGCCGCCATCCAGCGGCCCTCCCGAGTGAGCTCCGGGCGTCCTACCGCATACACGCCAGGGCGAACCGGATGCAGCTTCCCGCTCCGAACCCTCCACCTGATCCAGTCCACCCCGAAGCCGAGTCCGAGCAACTGCCCCCGCGAGACGACCCCGTGCTGAGCCGCCACCAAGGTCCAGAACGACCTGAGCGCCGCCTGGACATTTGAGGGGTCCATGACCCCCCAAAGCGTCCAGCGCTCGTTCTTGCCCCCCTCAGCGCGTAGTTTCCTGCTGCGACGCCGGGCGATGCGCTGATAGGACTCCCGGCGATGAAGGTTGATGCGGGCGGGTATGCCGCGACGATCGACGGCGCCGGGGAGAACGCGCGGCAGGCCGAGGCCGACGGCTTCGACGGATGGTGGGCGGTCGAGACGCAGGTCGACCCGTTCCTTGCCAGCGCCATCGCCGCCGAGCGCACGCAGCGGATCGAGATCGGGACTGGGATCGCGGTCGCGCTGGCCCGCAATCCGATGACCGTCGCGCTCCAGGCCAACGACCTCCAGGCCCTTTCAGGCGGTCGCTTCGCGCTCGGGCTCGGGTCGCAGATCAAGCCGCATATCACCCGGCGCTACTCGATGCCCTGGTCGAAGCCGGCCGGTTCGGCGCCCTGCCCTGAGGTCGTCTCAGGCGGACTCGGAGTAGGCGGGCTCGCGCGGGCCGCCCTCGGCGGGTGCGCCCTCCGGCTTGGCGGCCTCGGGCATCTCCTGCTCGGAGACCTCCTCGACGACCGTCAGGGCGACCACGATGGAGGCGACGACGAGCGCGGCCGCGATGAAGAACGCCACGTGATAGCCCCCGGTGAGGGCGGAGGCGATCGGGTCGCCGTCGGCGCTGAGGCTCTCGGTGCGGTTCGCCGAGACCGTGGCGAGCACCGCGAGGCCGATCGCGCCGCCCACCTGGGCGGAGGTGTTGACGAGGCCGGAGGCCAGGCCGGCATCCTCGGGGGTCGCGCTCGACATCGCGAGCTTCATCAGGGCCGGGAACGACGTCCCGGCGCCGAGCCCCAGCAGGATCATGATCGGGAGCAGGTCGACCGCATAGGTCGCGTCCACGGGGATCCGCGCGAAGAGGAGAAGGGACATCGTGATCAGGATGAGCCCGGGCACCAGGACCGTCTTGGGCCCATAGCGGATCACCAACCGGTCGGAGAACTTGATCGACAGCGTGCCCATCACCAGGGTGGCGGGCAGGAAGGCGAGCCCGATCTCCAGCGGGGAGTAGTTCTTGACCTGCTCGAGGTAGAGCGATCCGAGGAAGAAGGTGCCGAACATCCCGGCGACGGCGAGGGCCTGAACGATGTTGGCCCCGGCGATGTTGCGCGAGCGGAAGATGCGCAGCGGCATCAGCGGGTTCGCGGCGGTGGCCTCGCGCGCGATGAATGCGCCCAGCAGCCCCAGCGACACGGCGCTCAGGGCGAGGGTCTGGGGGTCGCCCCAGCCCTGCTCGGCCGCCGGCTTCACGATCGTGTAGACGGCGAGCATGAGCGACGACGTGATGAGCACGGCCCCGGGAACGTCGGCCCCGCCGCCGAAACCGATGCCCTTGTCGCGCTCCAGCAGGCGGTTGGCGAGCACGGCCGTGACGATCCCGATCGGAATGTTGATGAAGAAGATCCAGTGCCAGTTGATCGACTCGGTGAGGATGCCGCCGGCGAGCAGCCCGATCGAGCCCCCCGCGGAGGCGACGAACGCGAAGACGCCGATCGCCTTCGCCTGGTCGCGCGGCTCCGGGAACATCGTGACGATCATGCCCAGGACCACCGCGGAGGTCATCGCCCCGCCGACCCCCTGGATGAAGCGAGCGGCCACAAGCACTTCCTGACTCTGGGCGACGCCGCAGAGCAGCGACGCGAGGACGAAGACGGCCAGCCCGGCGAGGAAGATGTTCTTGCGGCCCAGGAGGTCGCCGAGGCGTCCGGAGAGCAGCAGCAGCCCACCGAAGGCGATCAGGTATCCGTTGACGACCCAGGCGAGGCCGGACGCCGAGAAGCCGAGATCCTCCTGGATCGACGGCAGCGCAACGTTCACGACGGTGATGTCGAGGACGATCATGAGCATGCCGGTGCACAGCACGTAGAGGGCTATCCAGCGGTTGCGGTCGGCGTGGCCAGAGTCGGGCACGTTCAGGTCTCCTTGCTTCGAGCTTACGTACCCCTAAGACCGGGTCTGAGACGCGAAGTCATCGCGGGGGTGACCTGAGCTGCCAGAAACCGACCTCGCCGGCGGCAGTCGTGGCCACGACGCTGCGCCAGCCCGCCGGCCCCTCGCGCGGCTCCAGCGGCACCGCCGCCCCCATCTCGCGTGCGCGCCTGGTCGCCGCCTCGACGTCGGGGACCTCAACGTATGGCAGCCACAGGGGTCGCCCCGCCCCGCATTCCACCACCCCTCCGTCCATTGCCCCGCCCAGCCCCAGGGCCTGGTACGGACGCCCGCCGACCTCGAGTCGTTCCGTGCGCCAGCCGCAGACATCGGCGTAGAAGGCGCAGGCCCGCTCCAGGTCGGACGTGTGCAACTCGAGATGGACCACTGGGCTGGCGGCAGCACGCGTCATCGGCCTAGTCGTGTAGACGCCGGTGCGAGCCGAAACTAATCGGCGCTCGGCCTCAGGCGTCGGCCTCGAGGCGCCCGACCTAGGGAGGCGGGATGTTCTGGTTCCGGCGCAGGAGGTTGTTCGGGTCGTAGCGGCCCTTCAGCGCCCGCAGGCGGTCGAACGCCGCCTCGCCGAACGCGGCCCGCACGCGCTCGATCGGCTCGTCGGCCTGCATGTAGTTGACGTAGCCGCCACCGGTGAACGACCAGGGCTCCATCGCGGCCGCGGTCTCGCGTGCCCAGGCGATCTGCTCCTCGTCAAGGCCCGGGTCCCGCCAGCCCGCCATGGCGCTCAGGTTGAACGCCGCCCCGCGGAAGCCCACGGCCCCGCCGTCCGGGCCGGCGTCCTTCGCGGCACCGTGCAGGGATTCGACAGGATCGCCCCGGGTGGGCGTCCCAGGACGCGCATCCGCTCCAGCAGTAGGTCGATCAACTCGTCCGGCAGCTCGCGCACGAAATGGCCCTTCCAGTAGTGCCGAACCTCGCCGTAGGCGGGATTGAACAGGTGCTGCTGGGCGATGAAGCCGTGCTCGCGGACGCCGTCGTCGACAAGCCCGGGCGCGGCGCGCAGCGCGCGCAGGGCATCGGGGTCCCGTTCGGTGCCCGTGTAACACGGCGCGATGACCAGAGCCGGCTCGAGCGACTCGGCCAGTCCCAGCTCGGCGGCGCAGCTGAGATCGCGAGGGCTCTCGGCGACGATGCCGCGAAACACGCGAAGCGCCTCGCCCACGCCATCGCCCAGGTAAGCGAGGCGTCCACCCACGACCCGGGTCACCGGGTGGAGCCGGAACTCGAGCCTGGTAGCGACGCCGAAGTTGCCGCCTCCGCCTCGCAGTCCCCAGAGCAGCTCGCCATCCCCGTCCTCGCCCGCGTGCACCGTCCTCCCGTCCGGCGCCACGACCTCCCCGCCGAGCAGGTTGTCGCAGGTGAGGCCGTGCTGCGCCGTCAGGTGGCCGATGCCGCCACCGAAGGTGAGGCCCGCGACGCCGGTTGAGCCGACGACGCCGCCCGGAGTGGCCAGGCCGTGCGCCTGAGTGGCGGAATCGAAGTCGAGCCAGGCGGCGCCGCCCTGCGCCCGGCCGACGCGGTTCTCGGCATCAACGTCAACCCCCCGCATCATCGTCAGGTCGATCACCAGCCCGCCGTCGCAAACGCAGTGGCCCGCGGGGTTGTGGCCGCCGCCGCGAACGGCCACCTCCAGCCCGTTCTGATCGGCGAACTGGAAGCCCGCGGCGACGTCCTCGCTGCCGAGGCAGCGCACGATCACGGCCGGGCGGCGGTCGACCAGGGCATTGAAGCAGCGCCGCAGCGCGTCGTAGCCCGGATCGCCGGGGGCGATCGCCGCCCCGGCCAGCGACCGGCGTAGGTCCGTGAGGTTCGCGTCCAAGTCGCCTCCCATTGATAGCTCAGACCGCCGGCGGCCGGATTGCTCATCGGCCGGGGCAGGCGGTGGAGTGCGGCTGACGGGGGTTCGGCTTGACATGTGACTAAAAGGTCACGTATACTCCTCGGCATGGACGAGGTGTTCAAGGCCCTGGCCGACCCGACTCGAAGGGGTCTGCTCGACGAGCTGTTCGAGCACGACGGTCAGTCGCTGACGGCGCTCGAGCGGCGCCTGCCGATGACGCGTTTCGGCGTCATGAAGCACCTGAGGGTGCTCGAGGAGGCGGGTCTCGTGACGACCAGGCGAAACGGACGCGAGAAGCTCCACTACCTGAACCCCGTCCCGATCCGGCTCATCCACGACAGGTGGGTGAGCAAATACGCCGAGCCCTGGGCGGCGACGCTCACGGAGCTCAAGAAGACGATCGAGGAGGAATCATGAACGCGATCGATGAGCGATACGCAGTGGTCAACGGCAGGGGCACCCTGACGGTGTTCGAGATCTACATCAAGGCGACGCCCGAGCGGGTGTGGGAGGCGATCACAGACCCCGAGCAGCGGGCGAAGTTCAGCTTCGGGATCGAGACCCGCTCCGACTACACCCAGGGGTCGACCTACGAAGGCGGCGTGCCGGGTGTCGTGGACATCTCCGCCGGCGAGAACCTCGAGGTCGACCCGCCGCGTCGGCTGGTTCAGAGCTTCAACGCGCTCTGGAGCGACGAGGTGAAGGCGGCCGGGACGTCCCGGGTCACCTGGGAGCTCGAGCCGGTCGGGGAGTCCACCCAGCTCACCGTCACCCACGACCAGCTCCCGGACGGCGCCAACTCGGAGCTGTGGGGCGGCTGGCCGATGATCCTGTCGGGCCTGAAGACCCTCGTCGAGACCGGCGAGCTGCTCGACACACCGGGCTCGCTGCGCTACTCGGGCGCGGCCGACGCCGCGGCCTGAACGGACCCGGCGATCGAGGCGTCGCCCCGCACCACGGGCGGCGCCTCGGCTCGCCACCGGCCGGGATACGCTTGCCGGGTGCCCGAGGCGCAGGTCAACGGGATCCGGCTCCACTACTCAGAGCAAGGCAGCGGGGCCCCGATCCTCTGCGTCCACGGCGGCGGCAGCACCGCGCTGCTCTGGGCCGATGCGGTGGAGGAGCTCGCCCGCCTCGGCCGCGTCGTCGCCTACGACCGGCGGGGCTGCGCACGCAGCGAGCGACCCGAGCCATACGAGCACACGACCGTGGCCGAGCAGGCCGACGACGCGGCCGAGCTGCTCGACGAGCTTGATGCCTCGCCCGCGATCGTGATCGGCCGCAGCTACGGCGGCGCCGTCGCCCTCGACCTCGCGCTTCGGTATCCGGACCGGGTGCGGGCCATGGTCCAACTCGAGGGCGACGCGCTCGGCGTCTCGCCGGCGGCGCTGGCCTGGACCGCCCGGGTGCGCGACCGCCTGCGCGAGGTGGAGGCGCGCCAGGGCGTTGACGCCGTGTACCCGGCCCTGATCGAGGAGGTCATGGGCGCTGGCGCCTGGGAGTCGTTTCCGCAGGACGTCCGCGACGTCCTCACCGCGAACGGATCACCGCTGCTCGCGGAGCTCGGCTACGTGGACGAGACGAACCCGGACGCCGCGGCGATCGCCACGATCGAGCAGCCCGCGCTGGTGGTCGCCGCCTCGGACTCACCGAGCGAGCTGCGCGAGATGAGCGAGGCGATGGCCGCCGCCCTTCCCAACGCCCGCACCGCCATCGTGGCGGGTGGCCACCTGATCAACCCGGCCGCGCCCGAGGTTCTCGCCTTCGTCGAGGAAGTGCTCGCCTAGACCAGCCGCGTTTCGTACGCGGGATACTGCCCCGGATGTCGGGCGAGAACCTGGAGATCGTCCGCCGCGGCTACGAGATGTTCGCCGCGGGCGACCTGGAGGGCGTCGCGGCCCTGTTCGCCGCGGACGCCGAGCTCGCGGGTGGCGGTGGCCTCGGGGTCACCGGCACGGTCGAGGGGACGCGGACGGGTCCGACGGGGTTCATCCGCGCCTCCGAGGAGGTCCTCGAGGCGTTTGACGATTACACCGTTCAAGCCGAGGACTTCCGCGAGGTCGGACCGGCGGTGGTGGTCGAGGTCCTGGTCTCGGGCACGGGACGGGGGAGCGGGATGGAGATCGAGACGCGCCTCGCGCATCTCTGGGAGCTGCGCGACGGGATGGTGATTCGCGGCGAGGTGTACCGAACGACCGAGGAGGCGATCGCGGCCGCCGGCGGGTGAGCGCGAAGGGGTGGTGCGACGCTTACACCCTGGCACGGCCGGCGGGGCCTGTTCCTGCGAGGCTGCCGGTGCATGGTCACCGCTGAGGAGATCGGTTCGATCGAGGCCTTCGCCGCCCTCGGAGCTGATGAACGGGCGCGCCTATGCCGGACGGCGGCCGATCTCCGGCTCGCGCCGGGCGAGTATGCGGCCGACGAGGGCGACGAAAGAGCCCTCTTCGCGGTGCTCGAGGGCCGCATCGAAGCCGTGAAGCTCGTCGACGGGATCGAGCGCCTGCTCGGTGAGCGTGGCCCCGGGGACCTGTTCGGCGAGGTGCCCATGGTGCTCGGAACCGCGTTTCCGGTCGGCTTTCGCGCCGCGGACGCGTCGCGGGTCATGCGGGTCGAGGCTCACGACTACCACGCCGTCGCGGCCATGGCGCCCGACATCGGAGTGCAGGTCGGCCGGCTGGCGCGCCACCGGATGGGCGGATCGCACGGGCTGGAGGCCCTCGCCGCCGAGCGGCGGCAGCCGCGCGCGATCGTGGTGGGGCAACGCTGGGACGCGTCGTGCCGCGAGCTACGGACCTTCCTCGACCGCAACCAGATCACGTTCAGCTGGCTTACGCCCGAAACGCCGGACGCGGAGGAGCAATGGGGTGGCAGCCTGCCGGCCGAGGATGATTGGCCGGCGATCAAGGTCGTCGGCGGCAAGACCGTGATTCGGCCGCGGCCGCGCAGGGTGGCCGAGCTGCTCGGCCTTGGGACCGAGCCAGCCGCCGGTGAGTACGACACCGTGGTCGTGGGCGCCGGCCCCGCGGGCCTGGCCGCGGGGGTGTATGGGTCTTCGGAGGGCCTGAGCGCGGTCGTGGTCGAGCAGGAGGCTCCGGGCGGCCAGGCCGGCACGTCGTCGCGAATCGAGAACTACCTGGGATTCCCGTCCGGAGTGTCCGGGGACGAGCTCGCGAGCCGCGCGCTCCACCAGGCACGGAGGCTGGGCGCCGAGATCCTCGTGACCCGGGAAATCACGCGAATCGACGCAGCGACCCGTGAGGTGTATCTCGACGGCGGCGACGTCCTGCGGGCGCGGACGATCATCCTCGCCTGCGGCGTCGCGTGGCGGCACCTCTCGGTGGAGGGGCTCGACCGGCTTGCGGGGAAGGGCATCTCCTACGGCGCCGCCCGCAGCGAGGCGCCCAATGTCCACGGCCTGGACGTCCACATCGTCGGGGCGGCCAACTCGGCGGGTCAGGCCGCCCTGTTCTTCTCGGCGCATGCCCGCACGGTGACCATCCTTTGCCGCGGCGACCGCCTCGAGAAGCGCATGTCGCAGTACCTGGTCGACCAGATCGACACGCGGCCGAACATCAGCGCCATGGTCAACACCGAGGTGGCCGCCGTGCACGGCGCCGACTCGCTGGAGGCGATCGACGTGCGCGACAGGGAGAACGGAGAGATCTCACGGATCGATTCGGGTGGCCTGTTCATCTTCATCGGAGCGGACGCGCAGACGGGGTGGCTCCCGCCCGAGATCGCGCGGGACAAGCGCGGCTACGTGCTCACGGGCGCCGAGATGCGCGGGACCGGGAGGTGGGAGCTCGACCGCGATCCCTACCTCCTGGAGACGAGCGTTCCCGGCATCTTCGCGTGTGGAGACGTGCGCCTCGGCCCGGTGAAGCGCGTCGCCGCTGCGGTCGGCGAGGGCAGCATGGCCATCGCCTTCGTCCACCAGTACCTCGGGGACGCGGCGACCACCTAGGCTGCGCCAGGCATGAGCGACTATCCCCACACGATCGAGAACGGCGGCGGCGAGCGACTGACCTTCCTCGGCGTCGGCCGCGACGAGGAGGGCGAGTACCTCGAGATCCGAAACGAGGTCTCCCCGGGAGCGGGTCCGCCGATGCACGTCCATCATCTGCAGGAGGAAGCCCTGACGGTCGAACGCGGCACGCTGGGCTACGAGGTCTTGGGGGAGGAACCGCACCTGGCCGGTCCCGGCGAGACGGCGACGTTTGCTCCCGGCGTGGCCCACCGGTTCTGGAACGCGGGCGGCGACGAGCTCGTCTGTAGCGGCTACGTCCGCCCGCCCGACAACCTCGAGTACTTCCTCACGGAGATCTTCGCCTCGATGCGGCGCAACGGGGGCAAGCGGCCGGGCGCGTTCGACGGGGCATACCTGTCGCGGCGCTACAGCGACGAGTTCGGGATGCTGGACGTCCCAGGGCCGGTGCAGGCCGTCCTGTTCCCGGTGGTCGTGGGCGTTGGGCAGCTCCTCGGCCGGCATCGGCGCTTCGCGGATGCGCCAGAGCCGGTATCCGGCCGGTAGTCGAAGTGAGCTCGGTTGGACGAGATTTCGCCGCAGCGCTGGTCAACAAGGACTTCGAGCGGGTCTCCTCGCTGCTGGATCCTGAGGTCGACTTTCGGGGGCTGACACCTAATCGCGCATGGGAGGCTTCGACCGCGAGCCAGGTGGTCTCAGAGGTCCTGCCGCGCTGGTTCGAGGAGTCCGATCACGTCGACGAGCTGCTTGAGGTCGAGGGCGCAGCCTTCGCGGACCGCCAGCGCATCTCCTATCAGCTGCGGGGCCACAACGAGGACGGCGCCTTCCTGGTCGAACAGCTGGCCTACTTCACGGAGAGGGACGGTCGGATCGCATGGATGAGGGTGCTCTGCTCAGGCTTTCGGCCGGGCTGAGCTCACGTCTCGAGGTACGGACACGCACCCGTTCGGCGTCCAGGCCGGGCGGTGGTTCAGATCTCCAGCCGGGTCTCCTCCAGGTCAAGGTCGCGCACGACCCGGCGCATCACGTCGCTGGAGATCTGGCCCTCGTTTCGCAGCTGCACGATCGCCGCTCGCTGGGCCTCGAGCACGTCGTGCATCAGGCGCTGGTAGGCGAGCGAACGGTCGACGATCCCGTCCTGATCCTCGAGGTCCCCGCGCAGGGTGGCGAAGCGACGGCGGCGGAACCCGTAAACCGCCCGCAGCCGCTCGAGGGTGTCCTCGCGCGTCCATTCCTCGTCGGCGAGCCCGTCCAGCGCCTCGAGCGCGGCCTCGGCTGCGGCGATGCGGGCGGCGTGCTCCTCGGCCTCCTCCTCTGCGCCGTCGTCGACCACCCCGAGGCGGCGAATCAACGCCGGCAACGTCAGCCCCTGGACGACGACCGTGAACACAACGACGCAGTAGGCGAGGAAGATCACCAGGTCGCGCTCGGGGAGGGGCGCGCCCGCGTCGGTTTGCAGCGGCAGCGCCAGCGCCGCCGCCAGCGAGACCGCCCCGCGCATCCCGGCCCAGCCCACGACCAGCCGAGGACCCGGGCCGACCCGGCGCTCGACCTGGCTCGCGCGGCGGTCGAGCGCTCGGATGATGTACGGGACGGTGAACATCCACAGAAAGCGGGTGCCGACGACGACCGCGATCGTGGCCAACGCGTAGCCGGCGAGGGTGGGCGCGTCGATTTCCGACACCGCGTCGAGGATGCTCGGGAGCTGAAGCCCGATGAGCACGAAGAGCACCGCGTTGAGGAGGAAGACGATCACCTCCCAAACGGCGAAGCCCTGAAGCCGCATCTGCGCGGTTGAGATCTGGGGCGCGAGCCAACCGAGGTAGATCCCGGTCGTCACCGCGGCGAGCACACCCGAGACGCCGAGCCGCTCGGCCGAGAAGTAGGCGGCGTAGCCGCTGAAGATCGAGATGGTGATCTCGACCGGTATGTCGTCGAGCCGCCGCCTGACCTCGGCGATCGCGGCGCCGACCGCGAGCCCGATCGCCACGCCGCCGGCCACCGCGACGACGAAGTCGACGGTCGCATCGAACAGCGAGAAGCTTCCTCCGATCGCGGCGGCCACGGCGACTCGGTAGGCGATCAGCGCGGAGGCGTCGTTGACCAAGCTCTCCCCCTCGATCAGGTTCACCAGCCGGCGGGGGGCGCCCACCTGTCGCGCGATCGCCGTGGCGGCCACGGGGTCGGTCGGCGAGACGATGGCGCCGAGAGCGAACGCGACGGGCCAGGGCAGGCCGATGAGCTCGTGGCCGACGACCGCGACCGCACAGGTCGTGAGCAGCACCAGCCCGATCGAGGTCAGCGACAGCGCGCGAGCGGCCGCGCGCAGTTCCCGCAGGTCGGCGAAGAAGGCTGCCACGTAGAGCAGCGGCGGCAGGAAGATCACCAGGACCAGATCGGGATCCAGCTCGACGTGCGGGACGCCCGGGATGTAGCCGAGCGGAATCGCCCCGAGAACGAGCACGATCGGGTACGGGATGCCCAGCAGCCGAGCGATAACGCTGAGCGCCGGGATCGCGACGCACAGGCCGAGGATCAGGAGCTCGGGCTCGTGCACGGTCCGAGCCAGGGTACCCGTGCCCGTGCCCGCCTCGCCCCGCCGTGAACCGTGACAGCCACCCAGGCTGGGTGGAGGCGTGCGCTAGAAGACGGCCTCCCCACTCACTGCTGGCCTAGGTCATCCCAGCCGCGTGTGGCGCGGTCAGTCCCAGCGTGCCTGCTGGCTCCAACGGGCGGTCAGCTGATAGATGATCGTCACGTCGAGGATGATGAGCAGGAACGCCCACAGCGGCGCGGCGGGGAACCAGACGATTTGCGAGATCGCACTCACGGTCAGCAGAAGCACCGCCACCCAGCGGGCGACGCCGCTTCCGACCAACAGTCCCACGCCCGTCAGCGCGACGGCCGAGCCCAGGATCAGATGCACCCAGCCCCACGTCGTGATGTCGGCGATGATCGCCCCCTGTCCGCCCACGACGACGATGTCGTCGTTGAGGATTCCGCCGAGCCCCCAGAGCGCATCGAGGGACCCGACGATGAACATGAGGAACCCTGCGAAGGCCGCCCATCCGGAATCTCCGTTTCGACCGGTGCTCGCTGACTCCATTCTTGCCTCCTTGGCTCGGTGCGTGGCCGGGGATACGCGAGCGTGTCCCTTCGACGCACGCGAGGGAATGCCTGCCTCCGGCTGAGTCCGCAGCGCGTCACCACATGCGCGGCTCGGCCAGAAGGAGCGCGTGAGCCGCCGAGGCTACGCCCGGGCACCGAGATGAGGCGCAAGCGCCTGGAACCCCCACCGGCGGACGCCCGCCGGCAGCGGCCAGCGATGAAGTCGCGGCTCGAAGTCCATGGACCCGGTGAACGTCGATTCCGCTGCGACGATCTCCGCCGCGGCCTCGACGACCTGCGGGTCGAATTGCTGGCCGGCCCGCAGGGTCAGGTCGAGGATCGCCTCGGTGTGGGACAGCCGAGCTGTTCCGGCGGCGGTCAGCGAGCTCCAGGCGCGCGCCACCGCAAGCACTCGGCTGGCGCGCAGCGTGCACGCGGCCGGGATCGCGAATGGGCGTCCGGCGCCGTCCCAGCGCTCATCGACCCCAAGGAGGACCAGGCCTGTCAGCGGAGGGTCCGGGGCGGCGGGGCCCACGCGGTGCGGCATGCCCGCCGGGGGGTCTCCGGCCGGGCGCGCGGCGGCATCGACCAGGCGGCGCTCGTGACGGGAGATCCCGAGCTGATCGGCGAGCGCACTCGCATAGACGGCAGTGGCCTCCGCCGGATCGAGGCACGCCACGGATCGCGACCGCGCCAGGGCAACCATCGCAAGCTCGGGAACCAGGATCACCAGCGCAAGGGGCATCAGCGCGAACACACCCCACGCCGTGATGAGAGCGGCGACACACACCGTGACCGCGAGCACGGCCATGACCGCCGGGGTCAGGTCGAGGAACTCGGAGCGAAGCAGTGGCCGGACGCGATAGCCCTGGTAAAAGGGCGCGAAGAGAACGCCCGAAACCGCGAAGTCCACGCAGGCCATCACCCACCCGGCAGTGAACAGCGCGGGCGCCGCGGCAACGAGGGTCGCGGGGTCAGCAACCGTAAGGACGGCATCTCCTGCCAGTAGTGCGAGCGCGTACCCGCTCCAGGTCGCGACCATGCCAGGCGAGAGGATCGGATCCTGGCGCACCACCAGCCGGCTCAGCAGGTCCGGAATCACCCAGATCAGGAGCGCCGGGAGCGGCCCCGCGACGGCGAGAGCGATCAGCGCGAGCGCGATGCTCGAGTCGAAGTACGTCGCGATGGCCGGCTTGAGGCGGACCTCGGCCGCGAAGGCGATCACAGCGATCAGCCCGAGCGCGCCGAGGAGCGCCGGATCGCTCCAGTCGGCAGCCGGGCCAACCGACACGAACAGGCCGATTGCCGCGGCCGCGGAGGAGAGGTTGAGCAAGATCGCGACGGCAACGCGCCGCCGCGACGCTCCCTCCGGACGCCACCGCCGCAAGCTCATGAGGATCCTTCCTGCCATCACCCCCCGGGACGGTCCTTGTCCCGAGGCAGTTGAGTGTAGTCACCCCCATGGCTCCCGGGAAGATTGACGCTCGTACATCCGTCTAGCCGCACGACCACTCAATGGCGAGATACTGGGCATGTGGACCCCGAGTCGTCCTTGATCGACCCCGCGCCAAGGACATTCTTCGGATCGCCCGGCCGGCGCACACTTGACACGCTCGATGCACAGGTGGCGTTCCTCGGCGTGCCCTACGACGGCGGCACGCCCGAGCCGGGCATCCCGACTGGCCAGCGAGCGGGGCCCGCGGCTGTCCGTGAGGCGAGCGTGGCGCAGTTCTACTACCCGAGGCTGGCAGACGCCGAGACCGACCCAGGCGCCGAGGGCTGGTACGACGTGGAGGCCGACCGCGACTACCTGGTCGGCGTGACAATGGCCGACGTCGGCGACGTCGCCATCCAGGGGTCAGATACCGAGGCGAACTACCGGCGGATCGCGGGTGCCGCACGCGGGATCGCCGAACGCAGCGCCCTGATGGTCGCGATCGGCGGCGACCACTCGATCAGCTATCCGCTCGGCCAAGGGATGGAGCCGTTTGGGGAGTTCGACGTCGTTCACATCGACGCCCATATGGATTTCATCGACGAGCTGGATGGCGCGCGCCTTACGGGCGCGAGCCAGCTACGGCGGCTGGCGGAGCTGCCGTTCGTGGGCAGCGTCACGGCGCTTGGGATCCGGAATGCGGACCGTGACGAGATGGATGGGATCCGGGAGTTGGGTGGACGGTGGGCGACCAGCCTCGACGTGCTCGAGCGAGGAGGCGACGTGGTTGTGCGCGAGACCGTCCCGGAGGCCAAGGCGCTCTACGTCTCGATCGACCTCGACGTGCTGGACTCCTCGATCGCCCCCGGGCACTCGCTGCAGGAGCCTGGTGGGCTCAGCTACCGCCAGCTGCGCACGATCCTGGTCGAAGTGGCGCGCCGAGGTCGCGTTGTCGGCTTCGATGTCGTCGAGCTGAATCCGGCGCGCGACCCGTCTGGCGCCACATCGCGGGTGGCCGCTTGGATCGCGACGCACTTTCTGAGCGAGATCTTCGACCAGCCACGCTGACCGCGGCGCTCAACGTTCGCTGCTCGGGGGCGGTCCCACCACCTGCAGCCCGTACTTCTCGTAAACCGCCGCGATCCGGCTCTCGTCCGGCGGTCCGGCGGGCGTACTCGCCATCAGCTCGGCGAGGTCGGCGAAGAAGGTCTCGAAACCGGCCGGAGCGGGAAACGCCAACAGCTTGACTGGCGCGTCCGTGGCGTTCCAATGGGTATGCACGGTCCCCTTGGGAATGTGGATGAAGGCTCCCGCCGGGGCTTCCAGGGTGCGCTCGCCGAGCCGAAAGTTGAGGGTTCCCTCGATCACGTAGTAGTTCTCGTCCTCCAGTGTGTTCACGTGAAGTGGCGTCCCACCGCTCTTGGGAGCGAGGTCTGCCTCGATCACCGCGAGCGTTCCACCGGTGTCGCCGCCAGCCACCTTGACTACGTAGGTGTCGCCGAAGAGCGAAGTGGTTTCGCCTTCCCCACTCAGACGGACAATGCCTCCGCCGGTTGTCTCGGTCATAACGACATCCGTTTCGTCCCCGATGCATGCGGCCGGCGGTAGGTCCGACCCCAGCCTTGAACCAGCCTGCACCTTACCCAGCTGCAGGGAGTCAGCCTCTAACCGACGACCCGCTACGACAGGTAGCTGTGGACCAGCGCCACGGCCATGGCCCCCTCGCCCACCGCGGAGGCAACGCGCTTGATCGAGCCGTGGCGCACGTCGCCGGCCACGAAGACACCCGGCACGCTCGATTCGAGAAATCCGGGCTCGCGGTCGAGCGACCACTGCCCGGCGCCTGTCCCCCTCGGCAGATCCGGACCGGTGAGCAGAAACCCGCGCTCGTCGACGTCGAGCCAGTTCTCCACCGTCGCGATCAGTGGGTCGCCACCGATCAAGAGGAAGAGGCCGTCGACGCCGATCGTCTCACTGCCGTTCGGCCCGGAGACCTCGATCTCAGACAGGTGAGGTGAGCCGCTGGCTCGAAGGAGGCGTGTTTGGGTACGGACGTCGATCCGCTCATTCGCCTCAACCCGCTCGACCAGGTACTGGGACATCCCGCGGGCGATCGAGTCCCCGCGGATGAGCATCGTTACCCGTGCCGCCGCGCTGGCGAAGTGGAGAGCCGCCTGGCCGGCGGAGTTGGCGCCGCCCACTACCGCCACGCTGGCGTCGCGATATTCGTCAGCCTCGCCGGGCGCCGCACCGTAGTAGACGCCGCTTCCAACCAACTCCTCTACCCCGGGTGCCTCGAGGCGGCGGTAGCGAACTCCGGAGGCGATGATCCCCGAGCGCGCCCTAACGGTCGCACCGCTTGTGAGCTCGACATCGACCAGCCCGTCATCCCGGCCTCGGCTGCCCACCAAGTTGACACCGATCAGAAACTCGGCTCCGAAGCGAAGCGCCTGCCGATAGGCGCTCTCAGCCAGCTCGCTGCCGCTGACCCCGTCGGCAAACCCGGGGTAGTTCTCAATCCTCGAACTCGTACCGGCTTGACCGCCCGGAGCCATGCGCTCGACGACCAGGACATTGAGACCCTCCGAGGCCGCATAGACCGCTGCGGTGAGGCCGGCCGGCCCGGCGCCGAGGACAGCGAGGTCGTACTCCTCGCGTTCTGGCTGGCAATGCAGTCCGGCCCGGCGGGCGAGTTCGCTCAGCCACGACGCCGACGCGATGTAGTCCTCGACAGCCGAGGCTCGGACTTGTCCCGGGTAAGGCTCGACGTAAGTTGGCGGGCCGTCGAGCGTCTCGCCGTTGGCAAACAGGGCGACCGGCAGCGGTCGCTCTGCGATCGGCCTGTCGCCCAGCATTCGCCCGACAGGATCCTCGTCGAGGTCGATCCAGCGATGCGGAACGCGGTTTCGCTCCAGCAGCTCGCGGGCGGCTTGGGCGGCCGGCACGGCCCGCCGGCCGACCAACGACACGGGCGCCAGATGATCCCCTTGACGCATCGATTTACAACGTTCGGCTCACCGGACCGCCTCAGGAGCTGGGACCTCGAACGCGTTGATGATCGCGCACGTCGTCAGGTACAGGCCGATGAGCAGAACCATATCGACCAGCCCCTTGTGCCCGAGTGCCTAGCGCTGGTCGCGCGGGCAAGGCGAGTCCTCGTCCCAAGCGTTGATGCCATGCGGATGTCGTTGGATTTGGGCACCAGAATGAGGCTGGTGCCCAATGGCGATCAACTCGCCGAGGCGAATATCGGCGCGCCAAGCATTGCCTGGCACCTGTGACAGCATCGAGGTGCCATGGAACTCGGCGTCCATCTGCCGCTGATGGAATTCGGCCACGAGGGGCTGTCGCTCGGGCGAGTGCAATCGACGGTGGACGCTGCACGCGAATGCGGCTTTGCCTCCATCTCCGCCAACGATCATTTCGTCTTCTCCACTCCCTGGCTCGACGGGCCGACCGCCCTCGCCGCGGTGGTCGAGCGTTCTGGAGATCTGGCGCTGGCGACGACGATCTCCTTGGTCGCCCTGCGGGGGCCGGTGCCATTGGCGAAGACGCTCGCCGCCCTCGACGTCCTCTCCGGCGGACGGCTCATCGCCGGCCTCGGTCCGGGCTCCACCAGGCGTGACTACGACGCTACCGGCGTGCCGTTCGAGGACAGGTGGAAGCGCTTCGACGAGGCGGTGACGGTGCTCCGCGCCCTGATTCGCCGCGGGCCGAAGCCGCAGGCCACTCGCTACTACGCCCTGCCCGAGGTCGAGCTGGCGCCGCCCCCACTCCGGGACGGCGGCGTCCCGCTGTGGATCGGAAGCTGGGGCTCGGAGGCGGGGCTCCGCCGGGTTGCGCGCTTGGCCGACGGGTGGCTGGCCTCGGCGTACAACACGACCCCCGAGCTCTTCGCCTCCGGATGCGAACTGCTGGCTGGCGAGCTACGCAAACAGGATCGCGGCGCGGATGGATTCCCGAACGCCCTCGTGACCATGTGGACTTGGGTGACGGAGGAGCGCGCAGAGCGTGATCGAGTTCTCCGTGAGGTGCTGGCTCCGTTGTTGAATCGCGACCCCGAGGAGCTGCGCGACCAAGTGTGCGTTGGCCCCGCAGAGCACTGCGCCGAGCTGCTCTCAAACTACGCCGAGGCCGGGTGTCAACAGGTCTTCCTCTGGCCCCTGGGAGACGAGCAGCGGCAGATAGAGCTCGTGGCCGCCGAGGTGGCGCCGCGCATAAGGTCCTGAGTCAGCACTTGGTACCACGCAAATTGGGGCCGAACGCTCGTCAAATTCGGCCTCCACAGCCACCCGCACCTCGATCGTCCTCAGCTAGCGACCACGGGCGAGCTGTTCCACACGCCCGTGGCCGCCGTGGCCCGAGCGTAGTCACGGAAGTCCCGAGGCTCCCGGCCCAGGGCCCGCTGGACGCCATCCGCCAGGTGGGCGTTGCGGCCGTCAAGTACCTCGCCGAATAGGTAGGTGAGGAGCTCGACGGCCTCAGCGGGCACATCCTCGTAGGCGGCGGCGACAAATTCCTCGATCGAGATCGGCACGTAGCGGATCTCGCGGCCGGCCGCAGCTGAGATCTCCTCGACCGCATCCGCGAAGGAGAGCAGCCGAGGGCCGCTCAGCTCGTAGAGCTGTCCGGTGTGCTTGTCGTCGGTCAGGGCCGAGACCGCGACGTCTGCGATGTCGTCGGCGTCGACGAACGGCTCGGGCACCTCTCCGGCCGGCAGGACGACCTCGCCGCTCAGAACCCCGTCGAGCAGGTAGTTCTCGCTGAAGTTCTGGGCGAACCAGGCCGCGCGCAGGATCGTCACCTCGGCGCCGGCGGCGCGCACGGCCTGCTCCGCCAGCTGGGCCTCGGGCTCGCCACGCCCGGACAGCAGCACCAGCCGCGGGACGCCGCCCTTCGCCGCCAGCTCGGCGAACGAGCCGACCGTCTCTGCGGCGCCCGGTACCGCTAGATCGGGGTAGTAAGAGACGTACGCAGCCTTCACCCCGTCCAGCGCGGGCGCCCAGGTCGAGCGATCCTCCCAATCGAACGGCGGCTGGCCTGAGCGCGAGCCTATGCGTACGGGCAGGCCGCGGGCCTCGAGCCGCTCCGCGACCCGGCGGCCGGTCTTGCCGGTTCCGCCGAGGACCAGAGTGGGCCTCTCATCGGTGTTGGTTGTCATGCTGGGCTCCTTCCTGAGTGGTGTACTGAGCATCTAGACTATAAGTCTAGCATATGCGTCTAAGTCTCGGCAAGCCAGGCAACTACTCTGTGGACATGGCGAGGAGGAGCTACACCGCGGCACGCCGGAGGGGCACCCCGGAAAGCGTCGACCGCATCCTCGAGGCGGCCATGCGTCTGATCAGGGAGAACGCCTTCCACACAGCGACCATGGACGAGCTGGCCGCCGCGGCAGGCGTCTCGCGGGCGACGGTGTTCAATCGCTTCGGCTCGAAGCTCGGCGTGCTCCAGGCGCTCTTCACGAGCAGCATGGAGGGGCCCGAGATGCGGGCGATCCAAGAAGCGCTCGCGATCGATGACCCGGTGGAGGCGCTCGAGGCCCTGATCGGCGCTTCCTGCGCGATCTGGGACGCCTACGGCTTCTTCCACGAGCAGCTCCAGGCGATCGTCGTCCTCGAGCCGGACGCGAGCGCACTCGTCGAGCGCCAGCGTGAGGAGCAGCGCGCCGACATTCGGCGCCTGGCCCGGCGGCTGGTGCGGGCGGGCCGGCTCCGAAGCGGTTTGAGCGAGGCGCGAGCCGCAGCGACCCTGCATATGCTGACCAGCCTCGAGTCCTTTCTGTGGCTGCGGCGCGAATACGGGCTTTCGCTGCGCCAGACGCGGGAGACGATCGCCGAACTGGCGCGAACGCTCCTCCGCGGCTAGGACCTCATCGCTCGGATGCTTCTCTGCTACGCCTGGACGCCCGCCGCGACCTCCGGTGGCGGCTGGACAGGGCCACGGCGGTCGGAGCTCCCACCCACCGCGCTCGCCGGACCGACGGGCCCGGCCGGGACCCACCCCCTTTGCATGCGCAGCAGCACCAGCAGACCGACGAGCCCCGCGACCGCAGAGAGGCCGCCGGCGTAGGCGAGCGTGCCGCTCGGGCCGATCAACGCCACCAGCATTCCGCCGGCGGCGAAGGCCCCCAGCTCGGCCGAGTTACGGATCCCGTTGTAGGCGGCGAAAACGCGCCCGTGAAGGCGCTCGGGAACGCGAGTGTGGATCAGGCTTCGGAACATGACGTTCTTCACCCCGTGTGCCAGGCCGCCGGCGAACGAGCACGCCAGGAAGAAGCCGAAGCCGAGCCACAACGCGGGGAGGGCAAGGCCCGCGCCCTGGACGGCGACGGCGGCGAGGCCGGTGGCGGCCACCGCGCCCGCCGCCACCCGGGGCGATAGCAGCAGCGCACCGACGGCCATTCCCATGGTCCAGATGGACAGGAACAGCCCGTAGGCGACGTCCCCCCGCCCAAGCACGTCCTGCACGAAGAACAGCTCGCCGACCCACACCGCGGACATGAACAGAAGCGAGCTGAACGCCACGATCATCGACCAGCGACAGCACCCGGTCGCCGAACAGGAAGGCGACCCCGTCGCGAGCGCGCGGCGTGGACTGCGGCTTCCTCGATCGTGCTCGGGTCGCGGCGTACCCGCAGCGCCAGCGCTGCACCGGCCACGGCCACGAAGGTCGCGGCATCGACCAGCATCGCCAGCTCGAGCCCGCCGGCGGAGAACAGGAGGCCCCCGAGAACGGGGCCGAGGCCGAAGCCCACGTAGCGAGCCGTCTCGACGTGGCCGTTCGCCTCCTGGATGCGATCGCCGGCGAGGAGAGGCACGAGTGCGAACTCTGCGGGCTGGAGGATCGCGAAGACGAGGCCGAGGGCCGCCGTGAGCGCGAGCACCGTCGCCGTCCCGGTCGTGAAGGCGAGCACCGCGGCGACGACGGCCCCCAGCGACGAGACGGCGGCGAGCAGCCGTCTGGTCTCGATCCTGTCCACGAGCAGCCCGGCGTGACCGGCCATCACCACGGAGGGCCCGAACAGGCACACCCAGAGCGCGGCCACCACGTAGCCGGAGTCGCTCGATCCCTGTGACGTGCAGCCCCAGCGCCACGATCGCGACCCAGTCGCCGAACGCCGACAGCCCGACCGCCCCGGCCACGAGGCGGAAGTCCCGCTTGCGCAGCAAGGCTGCCCGTCATGCAGGGCTCCGTGCGGGCGTTGCCTCGCCGTGGCCGAAGCGGACGTCCGGCAGGATGCGTCCGAGCCAGCTCGGCACATACCAGGCGGCCGGCCCCGCGAGGCGCAGCAACACCGGCATGAGCAGCAGCCGAACCACGAAGGCGTCCAGCAGCACGGCGACGCCGAGGATCACGCCCATCTCCTTGGGAGGCAGGGGCCCCGAGAGGGCGAAGGTGAAGAAGACGGCCACCATCACCACCCCGGCGGCGTTGATCACGCGCCCTGAGTGAGCGAGCCCGGCGACCATGGCCTTGCGTGCGTCATGTTCGCGATCCCAGTGCTCCTTGGCGGAGGAGAGCAGGAAGACCGTGTAGTCCAACGAGATCGCGAAGATCATCGCGAAGAAGAACACGGGCGCCCAGGCATCCAAGAAGCCCTGCGGCTCGAAGCCGAGCAATCCGGCCAGGTGGCCGTCCTGGAAGATCCACTTCGCGATCCCGAAGGCTGCGCCGGTCGCGAGCAGGTTTGGCACCACGCCGATCGCGGCCGCCACGGGCGCCTGGAACGCGAGGAGCAGGAGCAGGAAGCCGAGCGCCAGCACCACCCCGATCACGACGGGCGTCTTCGCCGCCAGCGCAGCGTCGAGATCATGGTTCTCGGCCGCCGCGCCGCCGACCACCGCGCCGGAGGGAAGCTCGGAGCGCAGCCGGTCGATCGTCGCGCCCAGCTCGGGGCTCGAGGGATCGCCGGCGGGGATCGCCTCGATCAGCGCCAGGCCGCCGTCACCGGGCTCGGGCGGCAGGGAACGGACGACGCCCGGATCCCCTCGCACCGTGGTCATCGCCTCGTGTGCCGCTGCCGCCGGAGCGACGATCTGGAGGGCGCCCGGCGCGCCCCGTCCGAAAGCCCGCCTGGATCTGCTCATAGCCCTGCCGCGAGTGATCGCCGGACGGCACGACCTTGATCGAGGGCATCTCCGTGCGCAGCGAGAGCACGGGTAGGGCAAGGGCCAGCAGAGCAACGAGCGCGAGGCCACCGAAGAGGTATGGCCGGCGCCAGAGGCGCTCGCCCCAGCGGGCGAAGCGTGGCGAGCTTTGGTCGCCGCTGCGGAGCCAGGGAAGCGATAGGCGGTCGACCCGAGGGCCGAGCTTCGCGAGCACCGCGGGCAGCAGCGTCAGTGTTGCCGCCAGAACGAAGAGGACCGCGACGATGATGCCCAAGGCGGTCGAGCGGAAGGCGGGGCTCGGCACCAGCATCACCGCCGAGAGCGAGACCAGGACTGTGAGTCCCGAGAAGAGCACGGCCTTGCCGGCCGTGTCCATCGTCGCCGCGACCGCGTCGACGGGGTTGAGCCTCTGGCCGAAATGCGCGCCCCGGAAGCGAGCGACCACGAAGAGCGCGTAGTCGATGCCCAGCGCGAGCGCGAACATCAGCGCGAAGTTCATCGCCCAGATCGAGATCGGCGAGACAAGCGTTCCGAGGAAGAGCAGCCCCGCGGAGGCGACCAGCCCGACGATGGTCAGCATCAGCGGCAGGCCCGCGGCCACCAGCGAACCGAAGGCGAGCACCAGGATCGCCATCGTCACCGGCCAGGAGATGAGCTCGGACTTGAGCATCGCCTCGCGGTTCGCCTCGTTGAAGTCCGACCACATCCCTGAGGCGCCGGTCAGGTCGACGGCAACCCCCGGAGCGGCGACGCCGGCAAGCCTCGTCTTGAGGCGCTCAGCGGCGTCGACCATTGCGTTCGCATCGGCGGCCGCCCCGGCCCGGATCACGGCTGTATGGCCGTCGGGCGAGACCGAGACGCCCGGCTGCGGTGGGGAGACCCGGCCGACGGCGGGATCGCGCCGCAGCACTCGCTCTGCGCGGAGCGCCGTCTTGCGGAAGGCAGGAGCTGCCGCCACTTGGTCTGGCGAGTGGACGACGACCTGGAGCGCGTAGGCGCCCGCGCCGGCGAAGTTCCGATCGACCTGCTCTCGAGCCTGGACGGACTCGGAGCCGCTTGCCTGCCACCCGGCGCCGGAGAGGGCCGTCTCGACCCGAGGGGCGAGGATGCCGAGGCCCACTGCGATCAGCGCCCAGGCGAGGAATACGCGCCCGCGATGCTCCGCAGCCAGCCGTCCGAGCCGACCGATCGGGCCGAGGTCGCTCATCGCGCTTCCACCTGCTGTCGTCACCGCTACCTCCTATAGTTAGTACGATCGTTCGTCCGTACTTGTGCGCGAGAGTGTACGACCGATCGTGCTAAGTTGTCTGTGATGTCCGACACAGAGATCCGTGACGAGCCCACGACGGGAGCGCGCAGGCGGCGGAGCGACGGCGAACGCAGCCGCAACGCGATCCTGCGCGAAGCTGGCCAGCTCGCCACCGTCGAGGGCATCACCGGGCTCTCGATCAGCCGGCTGGCCAAGGCCGTGGGGATGAGCAAGAGCGGCCTCTTCGCCCACTTCGGCTCCAAGCAGGAGCTACAGATCGCGACGATCCAGGCGGCGCGCGACGTGTTCACCGCCCAGGTGATCGACCCAGCCCTGGCTGCCCGGACCGGGCTCGAGCGGGTGCGGCAGCTCGTGGAGAACTTCCTGCGGTATGTCGAAGGCGGCCTCTACCCGGGTGGCTGCTTCTTCGCGTCGGTCGCTGCCGAGATGGCCATGCGCCCGGGTCCGGTGCGTGACGGCGCGGTTCAGGTGCTGGACGAGTTCTCCCGGCAGCTTGAGACGGCCGTTCGCCAAGCCCAGGCCGAGGGTGCGATCGATCCCGCAGAGGATGCCGAGCAGCTCGCCTTCGAGCTCGACTCCTACCTGTCACTCGCCAACGCACAATTCGCACTCAGCCAGGAATCGGCGCCGATCGACCGGGCGCGCAGCGCGGTGGAGGACCGGATCAAGGCAGCGGCTCCCGCCGCGTAGTCCTCGGTTGCGACCACTGAGCGGTCGCCTGCTCCCCGCTCCCCTCCTCTCCGGGTGAGCTTGGACGCGCTCACCTTGACCTCGCGGCGGTAAGCGGGATACTGGACCGGCCATGTCGGACGAGACCGTGGAGGTCGTGCGGCGAGGCTTTGACGCATTCAATCGAGGCGGGCAGGATGCTCGGGCCTCGGAGGCGCTGCTTGCGCCCGAGGTGGTCTGGGAGGTCGCGCTTGGTGTCGGCGACTTCGATGGCGTCTACCACGGCCGCGCCGCCGTCCGCCGGTTCTGGCGAACGTGGATGGCCGAGTTCGAGGACTTGCACATCGATGTCGCAGAGCTGACCGATTGCGGGGAGTGCGTTTTCGCCGTCACCCGCATGCTCGGCCGGGGAAGACACAGCGGCGCATTGGCCGCAGGGGCCACGGTCTATCCCGTGTTCACCGTGCGCGACGGGCTGATCGTGCGCTACCAGCTGTTCGCCGAGCGGCAGCAGGCCCGCGAAGCCGCCGGGCTTCAGGAATAGGCGATGTCGCAGGAGAACGTCGAGGGGTCGCACCCGTTCTAGGAGACCTCCCGGCAGAACTCGCGCAGGGCTTCGGCGAAGGTAGGGCTTACGGTCGGTTTCTCCTTGCAGGTCACCTGCATCGAGTCGGGGAAGGCCGAGGCGGCGGCCTCGTATCCCGCCCTGGTGAAGAGAAGGCACGGATCGTGCTCGGCTAGGAGCAAGGGCTTCCTTAGATCCCGCAACACATCCTCGATCCAGTCCCCCGGGTCGGCCATGTTCTCGTGCACATACGCCTGCGCCACCCCGGTGGGTATTCGCTCGAGCATGCGATCCGCGAGCTCCTCGCCGTAGAACCCTTGGGTGAGCTGAGTCAGGTGGCGCATGAACGTGCGGTCATCAAGCTCGGCGACCTGGGCAAACGCCGAGCCAACCTCAGCGTTGATCGCGGGCGGGTCCGCGTCGGGACTGAAGCTCAGACAGGCGTGTCCAAGCGCAAGCCCCTGGACCGCGTCCGGCTGCCGAGCCGCGAACTTCAGGGCCGCCGCGATCGTGAACTCGTCGGCGGCGAGGACGCAGCTTTGCCATCCAAGCCGATCGACCTCTGCTGCCGCGCGCTCGGCTAAGGCCGCGCTGTCATACGCGCCCGGCGGGGACTCGTCGCCCACACCGGGGGCATCGAACACGGCGACCTCGGCCCACTCCTCGAGCTGTGGCCGTATCACCCACTCCAGCTCGGAGTAGCCAGGGAGAAGGAGCAGCCGGGGCCTGGCAACGCCGTGACCTTGGCCTCTTGCGTTTGCCTGTGACACGCCCCGGTCCAGTATCTCACCCCGCACGATGGGAGGATCAAGGGGCCACGCCTCGTCGTCTAACCGGCGCGCTCGTAGACCAGGATCGCGACCCCGTCGCCGACCGTCTGCGAGTCCTTCAGGGTCAGCGGCTTCTTGTCGGCGGTCTCGCCGAAGACGCGCTTGCCGTCGCCGAGCACGACCGGGAAGACCATCAGGCGCAGCTCGTCGACGAGGTCGTTGTCGAGCAGCGCGTGCACGAGCCGGGCGCTGCCGTGGACGACGATGTCGCCGTCGTGGGCTTCCTTCAGCTTCGCAACCTCCTCGGCCAGGTCGGCGCTGATCACCGTCGAGTTGTTCCACTCCGGGTCGGTGAGGGTGGAGGAGACCACGTACTTGGGCATGCTGTTGAACTTGTCGGCGAATCCCGCCTCGTCGTCACGCGACGGCCAGGACTCGGCGAAGCCCTCGTAGGTGACCCGCCCGAGCAGCAGCGCGTCGGACGCCATCGTCTCGTCGAGCTTGAACTTGTCGCCCTCCTCGCCGCGGCTGATCTCGAAGCTCCAGCCGCCGTGCTTGAAGTCCTCGCTGCCGCCGGGGTCCTCCATCACCCCGTCGAGCGACACGAACTCGGTGACCACGATCCTTCCCATTCCGTTCTCCTTTCGTCGTCTGTGTCCCGTGTAATGGATACCATATTCAACCGGTTGGTTGAACACAGGTGGCAGTCGATGAGCTCAGCGAAACCTTTGCGGCCCTCGCCGACCCGACCCGGCGGGCGATCCTGGGGCGGCTCGCCGAGGGCGAGGCGACGGTGACCGAGCTCGCAGAACCGTTCCCGATCACGGTCCAGGCCGTCTCCAAGCACCTGAAGGTGCTGGAGCACGCCGGATTGATCACGCGCGGGCGCGCGGCGCAGCTGCGCCCCTCGCGGCTCCAGAGCGCGCCGCTCAAGGAGGCCGTCGACTGGCTCGAGCGATACCGTCGCTTCTGGGAGGCCGGCTTCGACCGGCTCGAGGTGCGCCTCCGGCAAGCCGCCGATGAGTGAGCAGCAGCCAGGAATCGAGATCATCCGCGCGTTCGAAGCGCCGCGCGAGGATGTCTGGCGCGAGTGGACCGAGCCGGAGCGGTTCGCGGACTGGTACGGCGGCCCCGATGCGGAATGCCCCCTCGACACCGTCTCGATGGACGTCCGGCCGGGCGGCCGCTGGCGCCTGACGATGTATTTCGGGCCGGGGCGACGCGAGATCCAGTGGGCGGGCGAGTACCGCGAGGTCGTCGCGCCCGAGCGGCTCTCCTTCACGGTCACCGACCAGCCCGGGGACGACTCGCAGGAGCTGGTGACGGTCATCCTCACCGACCTCGGCGACGGGCGGACCGAGATGCAGATGACCCAGACCGGCGGCGGCCTGTCGCCGGAGGGCTACGAGGCCGCCGCTAAGGGTTGGGGCAAGTTCCTCGACCGGATGGCCGAGCGCCTGATCGAGAGCTGAGCTCGCCGGTCATTGGTGCTGTTCGACCCGCACCCTCTCGGGGCCCGCGAGTCGCGACGCCGCCCTACGCCGCTCGTCGGCCTGGCGGCTGGCCGGGGCGAACGCGCTCCAGGCGAACCAGCGCCCGAAGGCCCGCTGGAGCGCGCTCGGGCCGCTCATCGTCAGCTTGCGTGCGCGCATCGCGCCGCCCAACTGGGCGCGCCCCAGATAGACGCGGTAGAGGGTGGCGGTGTCGACCCTGACCTCGAGGTCGACGTCGAAGCCGGGATGCTGGAGGCAGACCGAGACCTCGGAGGGCTCTAGCACCATCCAGTAGCGCTTCGCCGGGTCGCGGAAGTCGAACTGGACGACCGTGCGGTCCGCCGGAAGCCGCTCGCGATCGACGTGCCGGGCCATCCAGACGATCAAGAGGTCGGGGTCGAGCTCCTCGGGGCGGGGATCGGTGAACGACCAGGTAACCCCCCACTCCCCGATCGCCTGCACGACCGGCTGAAGGTCACGGCCGGCGGAAGTGAGGCGATACTCGAGGGTGCGGCCTTTGGGGCCCGTTCTGCGCTCGATGACCTCGGACCGCTCGAGCGCGCGCATGCGGTCGGTCAGGACCGAGCGCGAGATCCCCGGGAGGCCGCGTTGGAGCTCGTTGAAGCCGCTCGCGCCGCCGAGCATCTCGCGCACGATCAGAAGCGTCCAGCGGTCGCCGAGGATCTCGGTGGCCTTGGCGACCGGGCAGTACTGCGCGTAGCTGCGCATCGCGCCACCATGCTAGCCGCGGATCGGCCAAAGGTCTGTTACTCGAACCGCTTGGTTCGAAAGTAGAACTAGTCAGCCCGCGCCGGCAAGCCTACGTTGCTCGCATGGCTATCCGGACACTGAGCACAGCTGGGAGGACGAGATGACCGCTATCCAGACCCCACAGGCACCGCCCCTGGAGACGACCGCGTCCGACGAGCTCGGCGGATCGTTCCGCGGAGAGCTGCTGCTGCCGACCAGCCCCGGCTACGACACTGCCCGCAGGATCTGGAATGGCGCGATTGACCGCCACCCGGCCTGCATCGCCCGCTGCACGGGCGTGGCCGATGTGGTCATGGCGGTGCGCTTCGCGCGCGATCACGGCCTGGAGATCGCCGTACGGGGCGGGGGCCACAATGTGGCCGGCACCGCCGTGTGCGACGACGGGATCGTCATCGACCTCTCGGCGATGCGGGGCGTGTGGGTCGACCCCGCCGGTCGCACGGCCTGGGTACAGGGTGGTGCTCTGTGGGGCGACGTCGACCACGAGACGCAGGCCCACGCTCTGGCCACCACCGGCGGCATCGTGGGCCACACCGGCGTCGCCGGGCTCACCCTCGGCGGCGGCATCGGCTTCCTGATGCGCAAACACGGGCTCACCGTCGACAACCTGCTTGCCGCCGAGGTGGTCACCGCCGAGGGCAGCATCATCCGGGCGTCCGCCGACGAACACCCGGATCTGTTCTGGGCGCTGCGAGGCGGCGGCGGCAACTTCGGCGTCGTCACCTCGTTCCGGTTCGCTCTGCATCCCCTCGGCCCGACCGTGATGGCCGGGCCCGTCTTCTGGGCGGCCGACGACACCACCGACGTGCTGCGCTGGTACAGGGACTTCGCCGCCGAGGCGCCCGACGAGCTGGGGAGCGTCGTCAGGCTCGGCACCGTCCCCCCACTGCCGGTCATCCCCGAGGACCTGCACTGGCGGCCGGCCGTAGCCATCATCTGCTGCTACGCCGGCGCCGTCGATGACGGCGAGCGTGCGGTGCGGGCCCTCCGCCGGTTCGGGACGCCGCTCGTTGACCTGCTCGCACCCTCACCGTATGCCGCCTTCCAGGGCGGCCTCGACGACAGCGTCCTCCACGGGTGGCACTACTACTGGAAGGCGACGAACCTCGCAGGCCTCTCCGACGACGCCATCGCCGTCATCGCCGATCACGCCTACGCCGCCGGCTCGCCCCGGTCATACGCGACGCTGTTCCACATGGGTGGCGCCGTCGCCCGAGCCCCCCACGACGCCACCGCCTACGCCGGTCGCGACGTGGCCCACAACATCATCATCGACGCCGTATGGCTCCCTGACGAGTCCGGCGAGCACGCCGCGGCCGAGACCGCTTGGGCGCGACGGTTCCTCCACTCCCTCCAACCGCACCGCGCTGGCGGCGTCTACGTCAACTTCCTTGATTCCGACGACGACTCCAGCCGGGTTCGAGAGGCCTACGGCGATCAGATCTACCGGCGACTCGCCGAGGTCAAGGCCAAGTACGACCCTGACAACGCCTTCCACCACAACAAGAACATCCAGCCCGGCTGACGCCCGCGCCGGGGCGACCAAGCCTTGCTCCCCGCAGCCCGCCGCAGGATCCAGCAGCGCTCACAGGTGGAACTGATCCGCTCGAGCTTCCCGTGCGAAGTACCGGGCATGAGCCAGGAACGCATCATCGGCGGGGCAGAGGTGGCATAGCCATGCATCACGTCGACCAGTGCTCCAACTGCGGCATCAACGTGACCCGGGAGCTGGGCGTCGTCACCCCGACCACCGTTCAGCACCGGGAATGTGCCGACCGCTTCGGTGTCGCCACACACGGCCAGTCGGTCGCCATCCCCAGCGACCAAGCGATCCCCCATCGTCCCGCAGCGGTCGCGCTGCTCCCGTCGCTGACGGTGAGCCTCGATCGCACGGCGGTGCCGGCGTCCTGAGCGGCCCAAGGCACGGCGGCATGGCAAGACGGTGACCATGCGCGACTACCCCACGAGAACGGAGGCGTTCGAAGCCTGTGATCGAACGCGGTCGCCATCAAGCCGAGCCCTTCCCGGTACTCAGATATCCGATTGCTGCAGGAAGTCGATCACTTCCCGGGCGCAGCGCTCCGGCTCATCCTCGAACAGGAAATGGCGAACGCTTTCGAGCAATACGAGCTTCGAACTCGGAATCTGCTCCGCGAAACGCGATGCGTAATCGAGCGGGAGGTACTCGTCCTGTTGGCCCCACAGGATCAGCGTGGGCACCTCAAGAGCCGCGAGCCTTCTCTGATAAGGCTTGAGCTCGTCGAGGTCGAAGGAGCGATAGAGCTCGAGCATGCCGCGGCGGCCTGCCGCGGTGGAGAACACCTTCCAGTACTCATCTAATGCGCGCTCGTCGAACGCGCTTGAGGCCGCCTCTAGCAAGGTGGCGAACCCCTCCCGTGAGACGCTGTCCACGAGCGCCTCGCCCTGGATCGGAGTACGCATCGTGTTGGCGATCTCGATCCACTCGTGGTCGGGGAAGAAGCCGGTGTTGGTGATCACCAGTCCGGCGACGGCGTCCGGGTGATCACATGCCCAACGCAAACCGATCAGGCCGCCGGTGTCGTGGACAACCAGCACGACCCGGTCGAGCCCGGTCTCGTGGCGGAAGCGTTCGACCGCCGCGACATGGCGCTCGTACGTCCCCGGCGGATCGGGAGGCGAGTCGCCGAACCCGGAGAGATCCGGGGCCAACGCCCTGCGCCCAGTTGACGCGAGTGCGGGTAGCAGGTGACGCCACATGTAGGAGCTCTGTGGCCATCCGTGTATGCAGAGCGCCGGCGAACGGTCCGATGCCTGTGTCGGCTCTGCCTCGCGGTAGGCCAGCCCGCCAACGTGCTTGACGGCTAACTCCGACACACTTGCAACCTAGCGTGAGGTGGAGCTAGCCGGACTCGAACCGGCGACCTCCTGGCTGCGATGCGGGGCGCCGCAGCGGATAGCCCTGGGTACCCGCGGATGTCGCTCGATTTGGGCACCAGAACGCGGTTAGTCCCAATCAATTGATGCTCGCTGGTGCCATAGGCGATCTCGAGCTCCCGCGCCCCGAACGTCAGGCGAGAAAGTCGATGACGTGCTCCAGGAACAGATCGGGTGCCGTGTTCATCGCAACGTGCTGCTGGCCCGGCATCACCGTCAGCGTCGACTTGGAGATGGATTCGTGCAGGCGACGCGTTGGGTCGACGAGGAACGACGGGCTGTCACCGCCCAAGAGCAGGAGCGTGGGAACGCGAACTGTGGCGAAGCGCTCGAAGTCGGGGTCGTAGGCATCGGCGATCCGCAGTTCACGAGGAATCGTGTGAGCCGTCGCCACCCGTGCCTCCCAGCTCGGATCGGCACGCACGATGTCCAGCTCGGCCTCAGGCATCCTGACGACCTCCCGAAAGAACGTCGCCACGACACCGTCATGGTCTCCTGCGGCCAGGAGCTGGTCCAGCCGCTCGATCAAACCGGGCGGGTAGATCTCGATGCCGACCGGCAGAGGCGGCTCGTAGAGGACGAGCCGCCGGACTCGCGGGGTGCGCAGCGTCGCCTCCAACGAGCACACGGCACCATGGGAGTGACCGAGCACATCGACGTCGCCTCCGATCCCGTCGATCACGGCCGCGACATCGTCGAACTCCAGCTCGATCGAGTACTGCTCGGCATCTGCGCTCGCCCCTCGCCCGCGTCGATCCATCGCGTAGGTCGTGAAGTCGGCGCTGAGGGCGGTGATCACGGGCGCCCAGCGCGTGTGGTCGGCGCCGGTCCCGTGTACGAGTACAAGTGGCGGTCCGTCTCCCGCGACATCGCAGGCGAGACTTGTCCCGTCGGCGGATTCGAACCGCTCAATCCGGCTCACGCGCGAACCGTAGCCCGAATCGGGCTCGCTGTTGAAATGCACGAGAAGTAGGACCCTCGAGTGGGATTCGGCGTTGGCGCAGACCCCAAAAAGTGGAGCTAGCCGGACTCGAACCGGCGATCGGCGGCATCATCGGCGCCCCCGTGCTGTTTGGGCGACCCACGGATTCGTGGGCCTGGCAACGGGCACCTCGTGGTCACCGGGCGTGACCAGCCGAAGGTCTCGGTCCGGCAGCCACGCTGAGCCCGGGCTCGCCGCCCCAGGCCCAGATCACGAGGGCCGGGGGAGCCTTGCGAGGGAGTAGCCAGTGGAGTAACAAAGGGAGCCCTGTGACCCGTACCCTCGGGGCCATGACCGAAGTCCTGCGCGCCGTTCCAGATCCGGTTCGGAGCTGCGTTCCGGGTCCAGATCCGCTCCCGGACCCGACCGAGTGGCAGATGGCGCAGGGCACCCGACTCGTGGTCGACGTCCTGTCCGGCCGCTGGAGCGTCGGGGTCCGGAGAGCCACATGACCCACCCTCGGGCCGGCCCCGGCCCGACGAAAGGACGAAGATGATTGATTCTCCCTCCACCGACTCTGTCGTCTCCGCGCCTCAGTTTGCGGCGCCCGAGAGCCGGCCGCTACGCGTCTCCGTGGCTCGAGTGCTCGGGCTGGCATCGATCACGGCCCTTGCCCTGCTCGCCGTAGCCACTGGTACGGCGGCCGCCCAGGGGGGCGCCCGGGCAGCAGCCCACGCGCCGAGCTTCTGCAAGCTCGCGGACGAACCTGGGCCCGGCAAGGCCTCCATTCTCACCCTCAGCGTGCGCCACACCGGCTGTGCGGCCGGCAAGCGGTTCGTCCGCGCCTATCACAGGTGCCGTGTCCGCCAAGGCGACGGAGACACCCGTTGCATCGGGCGCGTGGACGGCTACCGGTGCAGCGAGCACCGCTCGAACGAGACGCCGAATGCATTCAAGGCGCGGGTCACCTGCCGTGAGGGAGCCCGACGAATCAAGCACACGTACGGGTGGTTCGCCGACACGCCCGTCGCCGTGGATACGGAGGCCGAGCTCCGCGCCGCGTGGGCGGACCCACTTGTGACCGGGATCGAGCTCAATCAGGACATCTTCATGCGCTCGTGCCTTACCGGTGGACCGATCCGCGAGTCGCTCCGCCCGCTGACGCTCGATGGCAACGGGCACACGATCAGGCAAACCTGCTTCGAGAAGCGGCTGCTCAACCAGAATGGCACCGGCTTTCTCCTGATCAAGGACGTGACCCTCACCCGTGGGGGCAACGACGGTCCCGGCGCCGCGGTCACGACCAGGGGCGAGATCGTGGTGATGGATTCGATCGTCCACGAGAACCTCTCCGAGGAGCCCGGTGGCGGGATCTTCTCTCAGCGCAAGGCGACGGTAATCCGCTCGGTCATCACCGGCAACCTTGCCAACGACGACGGCGGCGGTGTCTACGCCCGGCGCGGCGGGATCCAGGTCTTCGACTCGATCCTGAGCGACAACCTCGTCGACGGCTCCGGCGGCGCGCTCGGCTCGACCGGGGACATCCTCGTCGTCCGCTCCCACGTCGACGGCAACACCACCGACGGCGACGGCGGCGCCATCTACACCGATGAGGACGGCGACGTCACCGTGATCGACTCGACCGTCGACGGCAACACCGCCGACGGCCCGGGCGGCGCGATCTTCACCCTCGAGGGCGACGTGACGATCGTCAACTCGACCGTGAACGGCAACCGCGCCGACGACCGCGGCGGGGCGATCTCGGGCGAGGCCGACGTGACGGTGATCAACTCGACGATCGCCCGCAACGCCGCGTTCGCGCACGTGGGCGGCGGCATCTGGGCTCGCAGCGACCTATTCGTGACCAACTCGACGATCAGCCACAATTACGCCGAGGGTGAGGGGGGCGGGGTCCTCGCAGCCGGCCTCGTGGGCCTGGTCTACTCGACCGTGGCCGACAACGTCGCACCGGTCGCGGCCAACGTGGGTGCGGGATCCGGCCTGCGGGCCTTCGGCTCGATCGTCGGCCCACCCGACCCGGAGCCGGTCGGCGGCCAGATCCAGCCGATCGGGCCCAACTGCCGGGTCTCACGCCCGGAGTCGTTCGGCTACAACTTCGTTAGCGACGCCTCCTGTGGCCTCGATGGCCCGAGCGACGTGATCGGCGGGGATCCGATGCTCGCCCCGCATCTGGCCGACAACGGCGGCCGCGGGGAGACCCGGTTGCCACTGCCGGGGAGCCCCGTCTTGGACCGGATCCCCGCTGGCGTGTGCGACTTCACGCCCTTCGGACATGACCTCGAAGGGGAGCAGCACCTCGGCCAGTTCGGAATCGATCCCATCGCTCCCGTCACCTCCGACCAGCGTGGCGTCGCCCGGCCCCTGGGCGAAGGGTGCGACGTCGGCTCCGTCGAAGGCACCCTGGTGTCGCCTCCCGCGCCCGTCGCGCCGACCGAACCCGGCGCACCCGACCCGGAGGTTGGGCCATCTCCTGGCACGAGCCCCCAGCCCGATGAGACATCGAGCTCATCGGCACCCGCTTCCGCACCCCCCGACACCTCGCCCCAGGAGCGTACGCCTGCGGTGCGTGGAAACGATCTACGCAGCCTGGAACGACGTGTGGACATCATCGAACACCGGATCGAGATCATGGAGAGGATCGCGAGGCGCTACCGCCACTTCAACCACTGCCTCACGCGGGTTCCGGTGAGCGAATACGGCGACCAAGATCACGCTTTCGGCTTCCACTACGACGAGAGGGACGGAACCGGGCTCGACCGCCGGCCCGCGCTCGCCATCGACACCAATCGACGCAATCCCGACTACACCTTCCTCAGGTTCGACCACCGAGACGCCTGTCAGAGCGCTCCGACCAAGCCCGGGACGCCTGAGGAACCCGGGGACGGCGGACCCTGCCAAACGCCAAGGTGCGGGCACGCCCTCGCGCCTTTCGGTGATCCGCGCACTCGAGCGGAGGTTGAGGGATCTCGACCGGCGAGAAGGACGCTTGGAGGATATGTCCGAGCATTTCGACGAGTTCGAGTCGTGCCTCTCCTGGGTGCCCGTGACCGAGTACGGAGACCCCGACGGGGGGTTCGGCTACCTCTTCGGGAGCGAGGGAGAGGTGCCCGGCTACAGGGTCGCTATCACCATCGACGTCAGCGAGTGGGACGACCCCGATTACATGTTCCTGGGGTTCGAGCGCGGCGACCTACCCTCCTACGGCTCCATACGGCGGCGGGGCGGGGATGAGACCCCTGGAGCGCCTGCGCCCACGGGCCCGAGTGCCCGCGAGTGCGGGGGCGAGCCGGGGGAGAGCGTCGACAAGGCGCCTGCGCCGGCGGCCTCCGGCAAGGCACTCGGGTCGCGGGGTCTAAGCAAGCTCTCCCGAAGCGAGTCGCTGAACGACCGGTTGGTAGACGTTCGCCAGGAGGTCGCCTCCTTTGCTGAGGACGTCGAGGATCTGGGCGAGCCCGTAGAGGAGTTCGACACCTTCGATCAATGCATGCACTTGATTGGCGTCACCGAGTACGGAAACCGGTCCGGTACGGTCGGATATCACTACGGAGCCGGGAAGCTCAGGCCTGCGTTCGCGCTGGACTTCAGTCCTGGCCCCCCCGAATACCAGATGCTCGCCCACCCTGGCGAGGAGCCACCGAGCATCGAGTGCAACGAGGACGCTGGAGGGCTGTTCACCAACGAGTGATCCGGCCAAAGCGAATCCGTCGCACAACCGAACGTCGCTTCACGCAAGGCTGGGGCGGTTCCTGTTCCCGAACAGGCGGCGCCCCCCGATCAATCCAGAGCTGCTCAAGCACGCCGAAGAACGCGCGCAGGCAAGACAGAACCGGGTCGCCGATGCGATCACCGCGTTCGCCGGATCGATGCTGTTCGTTTACCTCCACATCATCTGGTTCGGCTGCTGGATCGGCTTCGGCGTCGAGTCGTATCCATACGATCGAGAACGCCCCACGACTGCCCTACTGCGTCTCCTCGGGCGTGAGCAGGATCTCGAAGTGGAGCGAGCGCTCGTCGAAGCGGGCTAGCACCTCGCGGGCCTGCGTGGGCACATAGGCGATCTCGTAGTCGTCCCCGGCAAAGGCACGCACCGACTCGGTCGAATCGAAGAGCAAGATCGTTGCGAATTCGGTCTCATCGCCTAGCTCACGGCGCGCCAGGTAGGCGCCGCGGTAGCCAGCCACCTCGCGCGCGGCAATGCCTGCCAGCACCTCCCTGACGATCCCGTCGTAGAGATCGGCGTTCTCCTCGGTAGTCCAACCTCTCCAAAAGCGCAGAATCATCGATTCCCACCTCCACCCAGATCGTTCGCGCAGAAGACATCCGATAGGAGAACGAACGAGACGTAAGTGGTGTGAGACGGCCTGGCGTCGGATGTTGCTTCCGCTTCGCGCGAAGGCGAGCAGCTGTTCGGTGCGCGAGACGTCGGGTGGTGAGCTCAATATCGGCGCCGATCGGGTCGGCGCGCTCCATCCATGTCGCCCGGGACTCCGGCGGAGGTCGCCGGTCACAGTCTTGAAACATCCTGGGCTGCCTGATACCTATGCTCGTTTGCAGGGATTTCGAGGTACAAGGGATGCTCGTCGCGAGGGTCATCGCCCGTCTCGAGCCCGGCGGAGCGCAGCTGGGCGCGTTGCGACTCATTGGGGCCTTGGGCGAGCGCGGGATCGTCTCCCGAGTGCTCGCCGGCGAGGCGACGCTCCACGGGGCACGCCTGTTTCGCCGGGCCGCGGTCGAGGTCGACGTCTGGGGGCGTGGAGCCGGCCTCCAGTACGAGTGCTCGCAGGGCTTCGCGAGCTGGCTTCGCCCCCGCTTGGCTGACGCGGACCTCGTCCACGCCCACATGTTCGGCGGCTGGTGGGCGGCGAGCGCGGCGGTGCCCGACGATACGCCCCTGGTCGCCAGCGAGCACAATGAGCTCTGCTGGCCGAGCATCCCGCAGGAGCAGGAGATGGCCCGCGCGCTGCGGCGGGTTGACGCCTTCTTCGGCCACGGGCCGGCGACGGGAGCCGAGGCGCTTCGCTTGGGCCTGCCACCCTCGCGGCTCCGCGAGGGCCGCTCGGCCATCGAGCCGCCGATGGCCGTTCGCAACCCGGAGCTTCCTTCCCCGCGCCTCGTTTTCGCCGGCCGCCTCCACCGCGAGAAGGGCCCGGACCTGCTGATCGAAGCCCTGGGGTTGATGCGCCGTCCGCCGCCCACGTTCGTGCTCGGCGCGGGTGCCCTGGTAGGCGAGCTCCGGCGGCGAGTCGAGGAGCTCGGCCTTGGCTCGGTCGTCCATTTCGCCGGCTGGCAAATCCCAGTTGGCCCCTGGCTGGCGGGGGCGAGTGCGTGCGTGGTCCCCTCGCGCCGCGAGGCTTGGTCGCAGACCGCGGTCACGGCGATGGCCTACGGCGTGCCCGTGGTCGGTAGTGCGGTTGAGGGATTGCCGCTCACCCTCGCCGAGCGCCGTGGAGTGCTGGTGGCGCCCGATGACCCCGAGGCCCTTGCCCACGCGATCGGTCATGTGCTCGAAGGCCGGGCGCTGACCGACCTCGCCGGTGCGAGGCGCTACGCGGCGGGCTTCACGGCCGGCCGGATCGGCGCTCACTACGCCGAAATCTACGCGCAGCTGTGCTCGGGCCGGCGGACAGCCGACCGGGGTCGGCTGTCCGCGGCTGCCTGAGCCTGGGGACGCGTACCCAGCCGCTGTTGCCCGCTGCTGCTCCGCGCGAGCAGCGACAGCGGTCCGGGCTATGAGAAAATCGGCTCAGTGGCTTTCCTCTACCGGCTCTTGCCGCCACGTCCCACCTTTGCCCAGGACATGAGCCCCGAGGAGTCCGAGGTGATGGAGCGTCATGTCGCCTACTGGCAGGACCTGCTGAATCGGGACGTGGCGTTGGCGTTCGGCCCCGTGCTCGATCCGGAGGATCCCTGGGGCCTCGGTCTGCTCGATCTCGAGGACGAGCAGGCCGCGCGAGCGATCGGCGACGAGGACCCTGCCGTCGAGAGTGGCACTTGCACCTACAAGCTGGTGCCGATGGAGCTAGTCCGGCCAGGCTGAGCTCGGCCGCTACACCGCTACTGCACGGGTTGGAGCCTCGCCCCCCTCCCTTGCGCGAATCGCCCGGCCGAACGATGGATTTCCGGCCCCCGCCGTGTCTCTACTCCCAAAGCGGCAATCCCGCCGCCGAACGACGGGAAGGCGAGGAGCCCCGATGAGCTCGAGATTCACTCAACCGAGCAAGAAGACGGCAACCGCATGGGTCGTCGCCTTGACCGCGATCGGCTCGCTGATGGCCGCCCTCGACACGCTCGTGGTGTCGACGTCGCTGAGCACGATCCGCCTCGACCTGGGTGCCTCGATCGAGGATCTGGAGTGGACGGTGAACGCGTACAACCTGAGCTTCGCGGTGCTGCTGATCACTGCCGCCGCGATCGGCGACCGATACGGGCGCCGGGCCTTCTACGCGATCGGGTTGGGCCTGTTCGCCGCCGCGTCGGCGGCGAGCGCGCTCGCGCCCACCGTCGGCTGGCTGATCGCGGCCCGCGCAATCCAGGGGGCCGGCGCGGCGCTGGTGCTGACGCTGGGCCTCGCGCTGCTGAGCGCGGCCTTCCCGCCCGAGAAGCGAGGAGCCGCGATCGGCCTTTTCAGCGCGGTCACCGGGATCGCGGTCGCGATGGGCCCGCTGGTCGGCGGCGCGATCGCCGAGGGCCTCGACTGGACCTGGATCTTCTGGCTCAACGTGCCGATCGGCCTGGCCGCGATCCCGCTCGTCCTCAACCGGATCGAGGAGAGTCACGGCGGCGACACCGGCCTCGACTTCCCCGGTCTGGCGCTGATCAGCGCGGCCGGCTTCGCGATCGTGTGGGGGCTGGTACGTGGGAACTCCGCCGGCTGGGACAGCCTCGAGATCATCGGAGCGCTCGCGGCCGGCCTGGTGCTGGTGGTGGCGTTCGTCGTCCGCGAGTTGCGGGCGCCGGAGCCGATGGTGCCGATGCGCTTCTTCCGCTCCCGCGCATTCTCGGCGGGCAACGGAGCGATCTTCCTCACCTTCGCCTCCCTGTTCGGCGCCGTCTTCTTCTTCGCGCAGATGCTGCAGACGGCGCTTGGCTACTCGCCGCTCGACGCCGGCCTGCGACTGATGCCCTGGACGGTCACGTTCATCACCGTCGCCCCGATCGTCGGCAACCTGGTGGACCGCTTCGGCGAGCGTCCGTTCATGGTCGCCGGACTGTCGCTGCAGGCGCTCGGGATGGGCTGGATCGCGCTGATCGCCGACTCCGGACTCACCTATTCGGAGTTCCTGCCGCCGTCGATCGTCGCCGGCGTCGGGGTCTCGATGGCGATTCCCGCGGCGCAGAACTCGGTGGTCGGCTCATTCTCCCTCCAGGATCTCGGCAAGGCCGCCGGCGTCAACAGCATGATGCGCGAGCTCGGCGGTGTCTTCGGGGTCGCGGTGGCTGCTGCGGTGTTCGCCGGCACCGGCAGCTTCGCCTCGCCGGATGCCTTCCTCAACGGGTTCGCGCCTGCGGTCGCAGTCCTCGCGGGATTCTCGCTGATCGGTGCGATCGTCGCCCTCGCACTGCCGGGTCGCTCGCGGACAGCCGAGTCCGTCCCCGTCGATGCGGTTCCGGCCCTCGAGGCCCGAGGCGCGAGCTGATCCAATGGGACGATGACGCCGCTCCGCACCAACCCGGTCGTCCACCTGGAGCTCCACACGGGTGACCTGCCGCAGGCCCGCGACCTCTACGCGGAGCTCTGCGGCTGGCGCCCGGAATCGATCGAGACGCGAGCCGGCTCCTACCTCTCCCTCGAGCTCGGCGCCGGGTTCGGGGGCGGGATCGTGGAGTGCGGTACCGAGCGCCCCCTCTGGCTGCCCTACGTCGAGGTCGCCGAGATCGCCGCGGCCACCGGCCGGGCGTGCAAGCTCGGCGCGTCCATCCTCCTCGAGCCACGAGAGGGCCCGGCAGGGTGGCGAAGCGTCGTCGGCACCTCCTCCGGGGGCGAGATCGCCTTCTGGCAGCCCAAGGCCCGGCATCGGTCCGCGCGGAGCACGGCATGAACGAGCGCCGGCTGTTGGAGGCGGCCCGCGGCGGCGACGAGGACGCCTTCGCCCAGCTGGCGGAGCCCCACCGCGGCGTCCTGCACGCCCACTGCTACCGGATGCTCGGCTCGCTGCACGACGCCGAGGACGCGCTCCAGGAGACCCTGTTGCGCGCCTGGCGCGGGCTCGCGAGCTTCGAGGGGCGAAGCTCGCTGCGCTCTTGGCTCTACGCGATCGCGACCAATGTCTGCCTGCGGGCGATCGAGCGACGCCCCAAGCGGGTGCTGCCGATCGACTATGTCCCGGCTGGGGACCCGCACGACGGCCTGGCCGAGCCCTTGGTCGAAACGGTTTGGGTCGAGCCCTATCCTGATGAGCGATTCGGCATCGCGGACGGGCTTGCCGGTCCCGAGGCGCGCTACGAGCAGCGCGAGAGCGTCGAGCTCGCCTTCATCGCCGCGCTCCAGCACCTGCCGGCGCGACAGCGCGCGGTGCTCGTCCTCCGCGACGTCCTCGGCTTCTCGGCGCGCGAGACGGCCGAGGTGCTCGAGACGACCCCGACCGGGATCGACAGCGCGCTCCAGCGGGCTCACAAGGCGGTCGACGAGCGGCTTCCCGAGCGCAGCCAGCAGGCGGTGCTCAGCTCGCTCGACGACCAGGGCCTGCGCGAGCTCGTCGACCGCTACGTCGACGCCTGGGAGCGTGCTGACGTCGACGCCGTCGTCGCGATGTTGACCGCCGACGCGGCGATGACGATGCCGCCGATACCCACCTGGTACCGGGGGCACGAGGCGATATCCGCCTTCCTCGAGGCAGTCGTGCTTGCGAGCGACAGGCGCTGGCGCGCCGTCCCCGTTCGGGCGAACGGCCAGCTTGCGTTCGCCAAGTACCAGTGGGAGGAGGAGCGGGAGAGGTTCGCTGCGCACAGCATCAGCGTGCTGACGCTCGACGGTGAGCTGATCGCCGATTTCACCAGCTTCCTCGATCCCGAGCTGGTTCCGCGCTTCGGGCTCCCGGCCGCGATCGAGTCCTAGCGATGGATTTCCGACCCCCGCCGTATCCGTACTGACAGAGCGGCAATTCCGCCGCCGAACGTCCGGAAGGAGCGAGCGAGATGATGCTGAGGAACAAGGTTGCGGTGATCTACGGAGCCGGGGGCGCGGTCGGCGGCGCTGTCGCACGGGCCTTTGCGCCTGAGGGGGCCAGTCTTTACCTCACCGGGCGCAAACTGGCACCCGTCGAAGCCGTCGCCAACGACATCGTTGCCGCCGGCGGATCGGCGGCGGCGGCGGAGGTCGACGCTCTGGACGAGCGGGCCGTGGACCAGCATCTGCAGGCCGTGATCGACAAGGCGGGCCGCGTCGATATCTCGTTCAACGCGGTCGGGATCCCGGACACGAACATCGTGGGTGTGCCCCTGGTCGAGCTGGATCTCGAACAGTTCTCCCTGCCGATCACGGCCTACGCCACGTCGTACTTCCTGACCGCGCGCTTGGCGGCCCGGCGGATGGCCGCGAATAACTCGGGGGTGATCATGACCGTCACCGCACTCCCCTCGCGGACGGGCACCCCATTGAACGGAGGCTACGGTCCGGCGCAGGCCGCCAAGGAGGCACTCACTCGAGATCTTTCCGCCGCACTCGCACCTCAGGGCATTCGCGTGGTCGGTCTGCGACCACACGGCATGCCGGAAACAAGCTCGCTGAAGGAAGTCTTCGAGGCAAAGGCCACGGGGATGACCTGGGAACGGTGGCAGGAGTTCATCGCACGCACGACCCACGCGCGACGGCTCATGACGCTCGAGGAGATGGCCGACGTGGCGGTCTTCATGGCTTCCGATAAGGCGAGCGGGATGACGGGAACGACCGTCAACCTGAGCATGGGGAGTCTGGACGACTGAGATCAGAGATCTGGCGCTGCCGCGTTCCGCGAATAGCAGAGCCTTGTCGACCCGCCCCGGATGAAGGCGACCAGGCGCAGGTCTGCCTAGGGCTGAAAGGGGGGCGCCTCGCCCCAGCCCCAGCGAGGCACAGGAGCGTGCTCGAAGACCTGGGCGTCCGGCTGGGAGTTGTGCATCGCAAGGCGGGATCCCCACTCGGCGTAGGCGACCAGCGCCGAGCGGAACTCGGGGTCGTCCGGAAGGCCGGCGTCGTCGGCCGCGAAGCTGAGCAGCGAGACGAAGCGATGCCGCTCCTCGGGCGCAATCGCAAGGCCGCGATGGTGAGCGAGCATCTTCTCGTAGCCGCCCAAGTCCTCCGTGTAGCGGGCGGGGCCGCCCAGCACCTCCGACCACCAGGTGCTGACGTGCGCTCGGTGCTCCTCGCTCACCCCGCCGGGAAAGTACGGCGAGAGGAGCTCGTCACGCTCGACGCGGTCGTAGAAGGAGTCCATCAGCCGCCGGATCGCTGCCTCCCCTCCGGCCCACTCGTACAGCGTTGGCCTCGCGTTCATTGGATTTGTGCCTCCGTTCCCATTGGTTGTTTCCTTAGTAGAGGTCGCGGTTCGTCTCGCATCAGGGCGCTGCCGTCGGCTGGCGCCGCATGGTGATGTGAGCCGGGCCATCGGGCACCAGCTGCAGGGCCGGATTCTCGACGACGAAACCGTGGCGAGCGTAGTACTCGGCATTGCGCGGCTCCGCGGTTTCGAGGTAGCAGTCGACTTGGTCGCGATCGGCGATCTCGAGCACCGGCTCCAGCAGCCGGCCGCCAAGGCCCTGGCGTTGGGCGCCCCGGGCGACGCCCATCGTCTCCAGATACCAGTGTCGGTCGGCGGGATGAACGCGCGCGCCGTTCGCCCCGGTCTGCATGAACGCTCGAAACGAGCTCGGATAGGCGCGCAGGACAGACAGCATCCAGGCAGCGCCGCGAAGCTGCCTGAGGGCGCTCCACGGAAACTTCCCGGGGGCCAACCAGAGCGCGATTCCGCTCAGGGCGCCGTCACTGCCGAGTGCTCCGTACGCCGATCCGAGCCGGGCTGCGTCACGGGCGACGCCGGTGAACAGCGCTCGCAGGGCGCGAGCCCGGCGCTGGTCGTCCGGGAAGAGGTGCCGGAAGGAGGGATAATCGGCGTGACTACTCGCGAGGATCGAACCGGCCGCTTCGGCCTGTCCAGGGGAAACGAGGACAATCCGCGCCTGGGCTGCATCGCGGTTTGCGCTCATGGCTCCTGCGCCAATACCGTGGGAGCGGGTTCAGCCTCGGCCGCCGAACCTCGTCCGAGGAACAGGAGCGCCATCAGCGCCCCGACGATTGCGAAGCCGACTGCGGCGACGAACGCCGACTGAAACCCCTCGGTGATCGCGCCGAGCTCGGCTCCGCCGCCCTCGAGAACGTCCTCCGTTCGCGCGACGACGACGGTGGTGACGATGGCGATCCCGAGGGCGGAGCCGACGTGAAAGGCGCTGTCGACGAGGCCGGCCGCAAGCCCGGACTCGCGCTCGGCAACGCCGGTAAGCGACGCGATCTGCGAGGCGACGAACGCCGCGCCGAGCCCGGGGCCGAAAAGCAGGAATCCGACGAACAGGTCGTCGAGGTAGCTGCCGTCGACCGACACCCGGGTGAACATGACACACGCGCCTGCGATCAGGGTCATTCCCGCGAGCGCCACTGGCATTGGGCCGACCTTCCCGACGAGGTTCTGCGCCGTGTATGCGCCGACGACCGACATCACCGTCAGCACGGCCGTCATCAACCCGAACTGAATCGTCGAGTACCCGAGCACGTCCTGGGCGTAGAGGGTGGCGATCACGAGCGTCCCGTCGACGCACATCCCGGCCGTGAGGAGCACGAGGTTGCCGCCGATCAGCGAGCGCGAGCGGAAGATCCGCAGCGGCACGAGCGGTCCAGGCGAGCGCGCCTCGATCCGGACGAACGTCGCAAGCAGGGCCACCGAGCCGGCGAGAAGCCCGATCGTCTGCAGACTGCCCCAGCCGGCGTCCGGCGCCTCGGCGATCGCCAGCACCAGGGCGAGCACACCGGCAGTGACGGTCACCGCGCCGCCGACGTCGAACGAGCGGACGCAGTCGGGATCGACGCTTTCGGGCAGAAGGCGCGGGGTCAGTGCGAGCAGGCCCACGCCAATCGGGACGTTGATGAAGAAGATCCACTCCCAGCCAAGCGCATCGGTGATCGGCCCGCCGATCAGCAGGCCGGCGGTGGCGCCGACGCCGCCGATACCACCCCAGATCCCCAGCGCCTTGTTGCGCTCCGGGCCCTCTGGAAAGACGGTCATCAGCAACGAGAGCGCGGTCGGCGCCATGATTGCTGCCGAAACGCCCTGGACGACGCGCGCGGCGATCAGCACCTCGGCTCCCGGGGCGAGGCCGCACGCGAGCGAAGCGGCGACGAACAGGCCGACCCCGGCCATGAACACGCGCCGACGTCCAAGCAGATCAGCGCTCCGGCCGCCGAGCAGGAGGAAGCCGCCGAAGCTGATCAGGTAGGCGCTGATCACCCACTGCAGGCCCCCGGTCGACAGCCCGAGCTCGTGACCGATGACCGGCAACGCGGTGACGACGATCGTCCCGTCGAGAATCACCATGAAGAACGCGGTCCCGAGGAGCGCGAGGGCCCGCCAGCGTCGGGGGTCGGGAGGTTGCAACCCCTCACGCTCTGGGGACTCAATCACGGGTATCGGTTTCCCGGGTCGGTGGCGGAGCGAGGTGCTCGGGATATAGCCATCCGCTCAGGAGCCGGGTCACGCGGGGCATCACGACCCACGTCATCAGCGGAACGGCGAGGGCAGTCGTTATCCCAAGTCTCGCCGCGAGTGGCAGTCCTTCGAGCAACGGGCCCGTAATGGCGACGATGGCAGTGATCAGAGGGAAGATGGTGGCCCACGTAACCAGCGCCATCTTGTACGGCGGCGGGGGCACGCCGGGCCGACCGGGCAGCGTGAACCAGCTCTCGAGACCGGTCACGAAGCTGGTGCGCATGGGGCCGATCACGTGTGGCTCGGCACGCTTCAGCCAAGCCGCATGCTCGTCGGAGTCGAGCCAGGCCTCGAGGTGCTCGGCGGTGTCGAAGCGGTACACGGTGCGATAGTCCCCCGCGCTTGCGCTCTGGGGCTTGAAGACCTCGACCCCGAGATGACCGGGGAACTCGCTCGCCGCGGCGATGATCCCCGCGAGGAATTGTTCGTACGCGGCCTCGTGGCCGAGTCGGACGCGCCGGGTTACGGTCGTCGTGACGGGCCCTTGACCGGGCTCCGGCGGCGTCGAGGAGGCCCCGCTCGCTGCACCCTCGCCGCTCAACCCGAGTCCGCGCCCTTGAACTGCAAGAGCCCGAGCGAGTTCCCATCGGGGTCGACGAGCCAGGCGGCGAGTGCGAAGCCGACGTCGGCGATGCCGTCGACGGTCTTCAGGTTCGGCTCGTCATATTCCTCGACCTCGACACCGCGCGAACGCAACTCGGCGACCTCGGCGGTCAAGTCGCTCACCCGCCAAGAGGCCTTTGTCTCGGACTCACTCGTGCCGGTGGAGCTTCGGGTGACTACGAGGCGACTGTCACCCCCGCACTTGAAGGTGAGGAAGTCGTCGCTCTCGATCAGCACCTGCAGCCCGATCCTGTCGCCGTAGAACTCCCTGGCCGCGCCCAGGTCGGTCGCCAGGATCATCACGTCGACTGGGTGGCTTGCGAGCATTGGTCTGCTTTCGGCCCGTTCAGACCCCTAGCGCCTCGATCATCAGGCGCGCGGCCGCCCTCCCGGAGTACTGCTGCTGGCCCGTGATCAGGTCCCCGTCGCGCACGGCGTGCGGCTTGAATCGGCCGCTGACGATGAAGTTGGTGTTCTCGAGCTTCCTCGCCTCGTCCTCGATCCAGAACGGCTGGATCCTCTGTCCGGCGGAGTCGTCGGCGTAGCGCTCCTCGGAGTTCGCGAACCCGGTCCAAGTCTTGCCGTCGACGAGCAGAGTGCCGTCCGAAAGGCGAGTCTTGAGCAGCACGCACGCAGCGTGGCAGATCACCCCTGCCACCTTGCCGGCCCCGTGGAAGGCGCCGACGAGGTCGTGCACGCGCTCGTTGTCGACGAACGTGTACATCGGACCTTGACCTCCGACGAGGAGCGCGCCGTCGTAGTCGTCGACGCGAATCTCGGCAAGCGGCTTTGTTTCCTCGACCAGCCTCATGTGCGTGGGCGAGTTGATGAAGCCGAGGCTGATCAGATCCTCGGCCGAGTATCCGGACTCGTCGCGCGGATCACTGAACGCGTCCGCTTGGAGGGCGCCGCCCCCCGGGCTCGCGATGTCGACTTCGTAGCCGTGCTCGGTGAACTCCAGGAACGGATGGGATAGCTCGGCCCACCAGAAGCCGATCGGCCAGCCGGTCTGTTCGGAGACGGCCGGTTCGACGCCACGATCACGATCCGCTTCGGCCGGTCCGGGTCGAGGATGTCGACTGCTGCGCTCACGCGACCGAGGCTAGGACCGGCGGTTGCCGCGAGCAACACGAACGCCGTATGGCGCTAGACGGAGCCGGTCAGAGTCCCGAGGGCCGAGCGCGCGACGCCCACGAAAGCGGCGACGGTCGGTGAGCTGTCGTCGGCGCGCCAGACCAGGCTGGTCTCCAGCGAGTCGGTCGGCTCGCTCAACGCAACCGGGACGATCCCGTCCGGGAGGCCGCCTGCAGCGGTCTGCGGGGCCATGGCGACAGCCGGGATTTCGGCGAGGACGCCGAGGTCCCATCCCGTGTGGAAAGACTCGGCCCGCACGCGCGGCTCGAAACCGGCGCGGCGAAAGATTGAGATGAAGGCGTCGTACAGCCGGGGCGCGATCTCCCGCGGGAACACGATGAATTCCTCGTCGGCGAGCGCGGAGAGCGGGATCGCCTCCTCGCCCGCGAGTGGATGGCCCTCGGGCAACAGCGCTACGAGGCGCTCCTTGTGGATCGGGGCAAGCTGCAGCTCGGCGGCGATCTCGGGGCAGAGCGAGAGGGCGATGTCGATGCTGCCGCTGGCGAACGCCGGGGGCATCCGCGCGTTCCACATCTCCTGGGCAAGAAGCTCGACGTCCGGGTGCGTTGCCCGGAACGCTCTGCCGAGCGCCGGCAGCGTCTCGAAGCGGGTGCTCCAGGAATAGGCGAGGCGGAGGTGACCGAGCTCGCCCGCAGCGGCGCGCTTGGCGTCCTCGGCCGCCCGTTCGGCATCCGCCAGCGTCCGGCGCGCTCCGGCGAGGAACGCGTGTCCGGCTTCGGTTAGCTTCACCTCGCGGGTCGTGCGGACGAAGAGATCGACGCCGAGGTCGCGTTCGAGCTGTCGGATTGCGGCGCTGAGCGGAGGCTGGGCCATGTGTATTCGCTCCGCGGCGCGGCTGAAGTTCAGCTCCTCCGCCACGGCGATGAAGTAGCGCAGGTGGCGCAGCTCGACCATGCTAGGTGCAGCGTACGCCTCCTCATACGTTCTCGGTCTCGGCTGAGATCGGATTCGTGTTGGCCCCCGGGACGCCCTCCCCTAGCCTCGGGGCGTGGCTCCGATTGTGCACACGTACCGCTCCGGCGAGAGCGGGCTGTTCGTCAACTCCTACCTGGTGGAGGGCGCCGAAGGGGTGGTAGCGATCGATGCGCCGCTTTTGGTGTCCGACGGCCGCGCCTTTCGGGCGCGCTTTGAGGCGCTCAGGAAGCCGCTTCTTGGCGTGCTGGTCACGCACCCGCACCCCGATCACTACAACACGATCGGCCACTTGCTCTCGGGCGACGAAGTACCGGTGATCGCGCAGCGCGACGTCGACCGCGAGATCCGCGCGAAGGACGAGGCTAAGCGCGCCCAGTGGGGGCCGATGTTCGGGGACGAGTGGCCGTCCACCGCGACATTCCCGAACCGGACGGTTGCGGACGAGGAATCCGTGGAGCTCGGCGACCTGAGGTTTACGGCCTGGGACTTCGGGCCCTGCGAGAGCGAAAGTGAGACCGTTTGGCTGCTCGGAGGCGGCGACACCGCGTTCGTCGGTGATCTGGCTTTCAACGGCACGCACGCCTACCTGGCGGATGGGCACACGGGCGCGTGGCTGCGTGCCATAGACCGCGCGGAGGAAGCGCTCGCCGGCGTGCGCACGCTCTACGTCGGCCACGGACCCCGCCTCGTGCCCTCCCTCCTCGCCGATCAGCGCCGCTACCTTCTGATGGTGCGCGAGGCGATCGGGCGGGTCGCAAGCGGCCGCGCGGAGCTCAGCGAGGACGAGGCGAATCGAGTGGTGAGTCTGATGGAGCGCTATCTGCCGGGCGCTCCGCTCAGCTGGCTCGTCGGCGCCGGCGCTGCCGTGGTCGCCGCCGAGCTCGCACAGGAGACGGCGTCCGCTTGACCGTCACACATACAACTACCGCCGCGCCACCACCAACCAAATAGTCCCAAAGGAGGAGCAGATGAGCGCAACAAAGACCAGGCGGTCGAAGGGGTTCACGGCCGAGGAAAAGGCCGCGATGAAGGAGCGCGCCAAGGAGCTGAAGGCCGAGAAGAGCAGGGCCGAGGGCGAAGAGGATCTGCTCGCAAAGATTGCCGAGATGAAGGGGTCCGATCGCACGATGGCCAAGCGGGTCCACGAGATCGTCAAGGCCACTGCTCCTGACCTCGTGCCGAGAACTTGGTATGGGATGCCCGCGTATCGCAACGAGGACGAGAAGGTCGTCTGCTTCTTCAAGAACGCGGGGAAGTTCAAGTCCAGGTATGCGACCCTCGGCTTCAACGACGCGGCGAACCTCGACGCGGGCAATATGTGGCCGACCGAGTTCGCGCTGAAGAAGCTGACCCCCGCCGAGGAGAAGAAGGTCAGCGCGCTCGTGAAGAAGGCGGTGAGCTGAGGGCGCGAAGAGAGGGATGATGAGGCTGAAGAACGGAAGGGTCGCCGCGCGACTTCCGGCGCAGGACCTCGAACGGGCGCGCGCGTTCTACGCCGAGAAGCTCGGACTCGAGCCGGCCGAAGAGAGGGAGGGCGGCCTGCGCTACGTCTGCGCCAACGGCGAGTTCGCCCTGTTCGAGTCAACCGGTTCAGCCGCCGGGGACCGCGTGATCCGGACGCGGAACTGCCTCGATCCGGCCGAGGCCCTCGAAGCCGCCGGGCTGCGGGAGTAGGCGACTGTCGCCGGGGAACCGGTGCTTGCGCTGGGCGTAATGCCGTGTGAGAGCATGGGTGTCGCCGCCGTCTACTGAAGGGGGACGCCAGGGATGAATGGACTTGAAGCGAGGGCCCGGCGCATCATCGGCGCCACCTGCGGATGCGCGCTCGCTGTCCTGGCGGTGCCGGGCGGAGCCCTAGCCGGCGACGAGGTGCTCGGCACGGTCGACGGCGTCTCATACCTGCGCGACACAGGCACCCTCACGCCGCCCAACCCGGTGACCGTCGACGTCAACTGCCCGGTCGGCACGCGGCCCACGGGAGGCGGTTTCCAGGTGGGCGCGTCGCCGGAGGATTCCCTGTACAGCGGCTATCCAGTCGACCTTCTGGCACCTCTCGACGGGACCCCCGACTCGTGGCGGACCGTCGGATACTCCGGCGGCCAATCGCTGCAGGAAATCTCCGCCCACGCGGTCTGCCACGGGGGCGAGCTCCGGTACCGCCGCGAGGGCGGCAAGCTCCCGGAGGGCACCCCCGCCGCGAGGACGTTGACGGCGCGCTGCCCCGATGGCACGCATGTCGTTGGGGGCGGCGCGGCGGCCGGAGAGGACGGTACCCCGGCGGCTGCTCAGGTCAACTCGTCATATCCGATCGACGGTGCCGATCGAGACAAGGCGCCCGACGACGGGTGGCGCGGTCGCTTCTATGGCAGCGAGCAGCCGCGGACGCGCGTGGTGGCGATCTGCGCCGAGACGAAGCCGAGGTATCGGCAGTTCATGGGCACTCTCAAGGCCGGAGACGCGGGGGGCGTCTTCCTCGACTGCCCGGCGGCCCGCCATGTGCTCGGCATCGGGGTCCGGATCGACGGCGACGCCGCGCAAGGGCACGCCAATTCCACCTATCCCGGGGACGGATTTCCCGGACGTGCCAATGACGATGCCGACTCTCTGCCAGACGACGTAGCGAACACCAGCGCAACCAATGTCGCCGGCGCGGCTAAGAACGTAACCGGATTCGGCATCTGCGGCTGAGGGGCGGCGGGGCCGCTCGGCCGTTGCCCGGCAGGAACTCAAAACCGACGATTGGGCACCAACGGGCACCACCTGGAACTTCGGCGAAGTGTCGCCAGAGCTGGTGTGTACCGGGGTGGCGAAGGAAAGCACGTCCTTGCAGGACTTCCGAAGGATGGAGCTAGTCGGACTCGAACCGGCGACCTCCTGGCACTTCTCCTGCTCGTCTGAGACGGCCCACGACGATGAGTTCTCGTCTCGCGATCGGTCACTGATGACAGAATTGAAGCCATGCTGATCTACTCGATGAGCGTCTCGGTGGACGGCTTCATCGCCGACCGCGAGGGCGGGTTCGGGTGGACGCCCCCAGCGACGAGCTGTTTCGCTTTCACACTCGCGCAGGTACGCGAGCTCGGCGGGTATCTGCTCGGCCGCAGGCTCTACGAGACGATGCTGGTGTGGGAGACGGATCCGTCGATGCGCGACAACGAGCTCAGGGCCGCGTTCGCCGACGTCTGGTGCGCGATCCCGAAGATCGTCTTCAGCCGTACGCTCGACAGCGTCCAGGGCAACGCCCGGCTCGCCGAGGCGTCGGTGGCCGAGGAGGTCGCTGCGGCGCTCGCCGCGACCGACAAGGACGTCTCGATCGGCGGCGCCCGCCTCGCCGCGGCGGCTATCGAGCTCGGCCTCGTCGACGAGCTGCGCATGTTCCGCTATCCGGTCGTCATCGGTGGCGGCACGCCGTTCCTGCCGCCGGTCACCGAAGACGTCCCGCTGGACCTGATCGAGACCAGGACGTTCGGCTCGCGCGTGATCTACGAGCGCTACGTGCGCGCCCGCGATGAGTCGGACTGATACGGGCCCACTGTCGCTTCGCGCGGGAAGCAAGAGCCTCGGAAGGCCTCGGCGTTTGGTACAGACCAACCCGGAATGGAGCTAGCCGGACTCGAACCGAGCGTGCGGCAACCGTGGACCAGCACTTTCTTGTCGCCCGCAGCCGGCTTGGCCTCGGTCATCGCAGGCACTATTTGGCAGGGACGGCCGACCTTGGCGGCGGGAAGTCGGTCAGCACGTCAGCCGCGTCCGCTTGGAAGAGATCCACCGGCTCGGGCAGGCCGCGGAATCGCCAGGCGCCAATGCTCCGCAGGCTGACCCCCTCTGGGAGCGAATCCAGGACCGCCGCTCGAACCGCAGAGGACAACACGATTTGGCCGCCGTGCCCCGCGAAGCAGATGCGCGCCGCGGCGTGGACCGAGAGGCCGACGTAGCCGGTTTCGGTGAGCGTGGGACGCCCGCGATGCAGGCCGATTCGCAGCCGCACGTCGTTTCCCCCGGGCCAACCGCCGGTTTGCATCGCCCGCTGGATCGCCAGGGCGGCCTCTAGTGCGGCGGAGCCGCGTTCGAACACAGCGAAGACATCGTCGCCGCGGGCGGACACCTCGTGCCCCCCGGCGTGTCGAACCGCGGTGCGCACTCGACGGCGAACATCGGCGAGTAGCTGAGCGTATTCATCGTTGAGGCGCCTAAGCAGCTCGGTTGAGCCCTCGATGTCGGTCAGCAGGAACGTGACCTGGCCTTTCGGCAGCTTCCGTTGCGGCTGCAGTTGCGCGCTGATGAAGCCAATGGGCATGATTCCGTGCTTCTTCGCTGCCCTGAGAAGCCGGCTGCGCGCCCGGTCCCGCGCGCCCTCGTCCTCGAACTCCACCTGGCTGAACCGGGCGAGGGCATTCCGGACGTGCGCCGCATCGTTGATCGGTAGCCGACGTCGGCCGCGCGAATCGATGTATGCGAACGCGCTGTCGGGTAGCCGCGCACGCTCTTTCGCGCGAAGCCGTGGCATGCCCGCATGATCGCAACAACGGCCGGCGGCACGCTCGCGCTCCGGACAGACGCCTGCAAGGGGGAGGCACGGTCATCACGCAGTCTCGAGTACCCAATCCGACGGGTCGGCGGTTTGAAGTGAGAATCGGCTGCCGACCCTGACCTCCCGTTCCATGCCCTGATGCGCCCGCGGAACCTCCTGCCGGCCGCACCGGGATCAATGGCCTCGCGCACGACGGACGGCAGCCCCGCCAGGACCCCCGAGCCATCAGAAGGCCGGCTGTCCTCGGGCCTGCTCCCGGTTCGACTGGTGGATGCCGGAGAGCCAGTCCGCAGCCTCCAGACGCGCGTCGACCGGTTCCTCTCCTCGCCGCAGCGCGTCGATGTAGGCACGATCGGCGGCGAGGCGGGCCGCCACCTCGGGACCCTCGGCGACGGCGCCGTGGCCGGGGACCACGACATCGACGTGCCTGGCGGCCTCACCCAGCCGGTCGAGTGCCGTCTCGTAGGCGCCCACCTGATCGTCTTGGCGAGGGTCGAAGAGCGGGATCAGGACATCGGAGAGCATGTCGCCGGCGAGCAGGACGCCACGGCCCGCGAGGAGGACCGCGGCGTGGCCGATGGCGTGCGCCTGATGCTCGATGATCTCGCCCGGCACGGGTCCGCCGTCAGCGGGCAGCGGGGTGACGAGCGCGATCAGCTCGAGCGGGATGCCCGACGCGCTCTCCGCCGCCGCCTGCTGCTGCTGCTCTCGGGTTTCACCGGCAACGTGGGCGCCGGCGGGGGTGGCGTAGCGCGGCACGTCGCCGAACCGAGAGTGCCAGAGCAGGTGGTCAAAGTGGGGATGGGTGGAGAACCCTGCGACCACCGGAATGCCGAGCCGGTCCAGGTCATCCGCGAGCTGGTTCAGCTCGGAACCATTGATGCCGGGATCGACCAGGATCAACCCATCCTCCCCGCGCACCACGATGGAATTGGTCCAGACCCACTCGCTCTGTCGGACCCAGACGCCGTCCGCCACCTGGGTCAGCATCGGTTCGCCCCGTTGCGATTCGCCGCATGGATCAGCTTGGCCATCTCCACTCCATTCGGTTGGTTACGGGTGCAGCCACGGCCGCACATGCGGTGACTGCGATCCGCAGCCAGAATCATCGATCACGGGCCCGTAAGGTCCAATTTTCTGCCACGTTCGCGGGACCAATTTGTCGCCGGATTCGGAGCTCGCGATCGACTTCGACCGCGACGGTGTCGAAAATCGGGGGTATAGCCGCAATCCGCGGGACTTTTGGGCACTACGGCAGGTACGTCCGGTGGGTCATCTGATCTGCGACGGGCGCCTGCTCTGCTGTCCGTATTGACGAGCCACAACCGCGTCCCCTCCGCGCTCCTCCCTTGCGCGACGTGCGGCAGGTCTTCTCCCCTGCGAGTCTCGTCCCCTTCCAAGGCGGGGGGACTACTAGACTTGGCGTTCGGAATGCTCGACGGACTTCCCGACGTGGTGCGCCGCTACTTCGAGCTCGATCCGCACGACGTCGACGGGTTCGTCTCGTTGTTCAGCGACGACGCGACCGTCGTCGATGAGGGCAAGACCTACCACGGGCTCGGCCAGATCCGCGCGTGGCGGACCGGACCGGCGATCAAATACACCTACACGACCGAGGTCCTCGACCGAGAGGCCGGAAGCGCCGGTCGCCATCTGGTGACGGCTCGGTTGACAGGGGATTTCCCCGGCGAAACGGTGGACCTGAGATGCGAATTCGCCGTCACGAGCGACCACATCAGCCGTCTTGTGATCGCGCCATAACGCACGAGGCGCGTCCGATCGCGGCGGATCCGAGCCCTCGTTCCTCGGCCGCGAAACCTGTCGCGCCCCGACCTTGGCCGCTCGATTCTTGCTCTGCACGACGATCGAGTGCGCGCCGGGGAGGACTACGGGCCGGCGTCGGTATGGCGCAGATGCCGGCTCACGTCGCCGACGAGATCGGTTCGGACGCGCCTCTCCACGAAGCGCCACTGCCCGCCGCGGCGCTCGAAGCGGTCTAGATAGCGACCGCTAACGATCGGTTGCAGAGCCATTCCGGGTAGCGCCTGAAGAGCGGTGAAGTACGAACGCGAGACCGCCGTGCCCGCCCCTTCGTCGACCTCGATCGCGATATTGGTGGTGACGTGCTTGGTCCGCGGCGTGCCGTCGTCGTAGACGATCAGGTTGTCCAGGAGCATCTTCTCGATCGCGTCCCGGCCGCTCACCGACCCGGCGGCGCCCGTGAAGGTGGCGTCCGCGAGGAGGGTGCCAACCCCTCGGAAATCGCCGTCGTCCACGAGCTCGGCGTATGTTGCGATCAGGTTCTCGATCGCTCGGTTGCTCGGCGGTGGATCGGCCGGATCCGGGTGGGCGCTCATGTCGAGACAGTCTCCCTCTCCGGCAATGCGGACTGCCGCTTCGCGCGACAAGCAGTAGACCTGACTCGGAGCCAGCCGCCGTTTCCGCCGCAAGCATGAGCCACCCGGGAATCGGTTGTGTCGAGGACAAGGCGCTCAATGGGCACCAGGAGAGGGCGAGAGTCCGGCAAGTCCAGCCCTGACAAGAGCGAGAGATCCGTACAAGTGCAGGGCTTTTCGGGGATGGAGCTAGTCGGACTCGAACCGACGACCTCCTGGGTGCGATCCAGGGCGACGTTTGGTGGCGAGAGCCCCTGGTTCGAGGCCCCCGGCTACGACGAGGAGCATCCGGAGGCCAGGCTCCTTGAGCCCCCGATCCCGCTGTCTAAGCAGCCTCCCGGTGCGCCGCGCTAGCGGTCCCGCCCCGCGAACGTCGTCTCCAGCACCCTGAGCGCGTTCCCCGAGAGGAAGCCCTGGCCGTGGTCGGGGCAGAGTTCGTCGAGGTGCTCGCGGAGCTTGGCGAGATCGTCGATGTGGTCGAAGCCGCCGAGGGTGGGCTTGATGAAGCCATCGAAGTCCGAGCCGATCGCCAGCACCTCGTGGCCGCCGTGCCGTCGGATCTCGTCGACGTGGCGCTTCAGGATCGGCAGCGACGCGTCGATCGTCTTCGTCTCGCCCTCGTAGAGGCGCTCGTTGATCTGGTGCTGGGCGAAGATCAGCCCAATCACGCCGCCGCGATCGGCGATCCGCCGGATCGTCTCGGGCGTCAGGTTGTAGCGCTGGCCGCCGAACCTGAACGCGGCGTGAGTGGCGATCACGGGGTAGTCCGACGGCGCCCGGCCCGATTCTCGGTCCAGCTCTTCGAGCAGATTAAAGGTCTTCGCGATCGCGTCCTCGCGCATGTGGGTGATGTCGATCAGGACTTGCCGCTCGTACATCTCCTCGATCGCCGCGCGGCCGAGCCTGGTCACGTCGCGACCCCACTGCCAGAAGAGCAGCCGGTAGCTCCAGTCCTTGAGGAAGGGCAGGGCGTTCGCGTTCTTCGCGATCTGGCGGAAGAAGAAATGCGCGAGGGTGATGTAGACGACCCCGGCATCAGCGAGCAGGCCGACGTTTCGCCGCACGTTCGCGGTGCCGTCGCCCAGGTGGAAGCCGCCCTCGACGCAGTGCAGGAAGGCGGTTTGGCCGCCCTCCCGCGCCGCCTTCAGATCAGCGCCCGAGCGGATGATCCGGTGGAGCTCGCCCTCCGGGTCGAGCCTCGCAAGATCCCCTTCGACCGCCGTGAGCTGGTCGAAGAGGGCCCGGAAGTACCCGTCCTCGGGCCGTCCCTCGGGCCACCTGCCGAAGTCGAGCTCGGCGAAGGGTTGGTAGAGCACGGAGAAGACGAAGCGCACGTCCCCGCGCCGCAGCCGCTCGAGGCTCACGCGCCACCCGGGCTCGCCGGGCTGGGCCGCGTTGCCGTGGCCGGGGTAGTTGAGCTTCTCGGCCGCGCGCCTCAGCAGCCAGGCGCGCAGCCGGTCGACCCACGCCGCCCGCATACGCAGGCGGCGCGGGAGCGACGGGTCGGGGTCGAACGACCTCATCGCGGCGAACGGCCTGCCGCGGACCGAGCGGTCGGGTGCGCTCGCCGCCTCGGGCAGGTGCATCGGGTAGTGGCAGTGGAGGTCGGCGATCGGCGTGTCCACGTGCGGAGCCTTGCACAGGCGAGATCACGCGCGGGCTCAGAGCTTGGCGCAGATAGCGGCGACGGACATCTGCTGGGCGCTGCCGGACTGATTGTTGAACCAGGCCTTGGCCCCGTCGTTGGGCGAAGGGTCGGCGTCGGCGTCGAGGTCGACAGGGATCAAGGTGGCGATCTCCGTCCCGGAAGGCGTGCCGATCACCGCAGCAGCGATCCCCGTAACGCCGTACTTGGGGCTGGAACAGGCTGGGGTCGTCATCGAGTCCTGGGTGTCGGCGAGGAAGACCGGCACGCCGTTGAAGCTCGACGCAGTACGCGTCTTCGCGTCGGCGCAGATCGCCCAGGTCCTCATGTTGATGCTCCCCAGCGTGTCGTTCACGATGCGGCCCGTCCACCGCCTCGCCCCGGCCGGTCCGCTGCTCATCAGCCGGATCTGGGTCAGGGCGTTGTGGGGGGTCTTGATCCCGCCCGAGATCGCCACCATGCCGCGCGGGCACTCTGCCGTGGCCGAGCGCTCCGTACCGAACCCGACCACCCTCTTTGCCGAGGCGTAGCGGATATGACGACGCTCGGCGCAGATCGCGTGGGTGGTTAGCGTCTCCTGGGTCGGGCCGGCGTTGCCCGCCGCGCCCCAGCCATCGTCTGGGCGAGTGTCGTTGTCGCTGACGCCGTCGTAGGGTGCCGAGGACTTGATCTCGGTTTCGAGGCTGCTGCCGCTGAGGTAGGCGCCCCCTCCGACGACGCGCGTGCCCGCTGGACAGGTCGCGAACGCCTCGCCGCTCTGGTCCGCCGCGACGGTGTTGCTGTGCTGGACGTACTCGGGGAGGGCGGCCGATGCCTCACCGACGAGCGTCAATGCGGAGATGCCGCTCAACAGCCCTGCGCGTGTGATTCCCCGCAACCCCACGATCGCGATGGTACCGCTCAACCGTCGCCCCGGCAGGGAGTCTTGGAGATGGAGCTAGTCGGACTCGAACCGACGACCTACGTTGAGCACGACCTTGCCCTCGGCGCCCCCGTCGTGCATGAAGCGGATCGCCTCGGAGGCCTCGGCGAGCGGGAAGGTGCGGGCGACGACCGGCGTCACCTCGCCCGCCTCGATCCGCTCTCGCAGCACCTCCAGGTCCTCGGCGCGCTCCTCGTAGATCACCGGCCTAAGCCGCTGGCCGACGAACAGCGAGAGCAGGGGCGCGCGGAGGATCTGACGCCCGAAGCCGCCGGTCCACCGCCCACCGCCCTCGCCGCCGACGATCACAAGGGTCCCCCGCGGGGTTAGCGCACGGCGAAGGTGCGAGAGCGAGCGGCGGCCCGCGGTGTCGACGATCAGGTCGAACTGGCGGCGGCCGTCGGCGAAGTCCTCGCGGGTGTAGTCGATCGTCTCGTCGGCGCCGATCGACCGGACGAGCTCCGCCTTCCTGCCACTGCAGACGCCGGTGACGTGGGCGCCGAAGGCCTTCGCCATCTGGACGGCGAAAGTCCCGACGCCGCCGCCGGCGCCGATGATGAGCGCCTGTTGTCCGGCCTCGAGCTCGCCCCTGTCGCGGAGGCTGTGAAGCGCCGTGCCGCCCGAGACCGGGACCGCGGCCGCCTGCTCGAAGCTCACGTTCGACGGCTTCGGCGCCAGGCGGTCCTCGCGGGCGGGCGCGTACTGGGCGAACGAGCCCTTGCAGACGCCGAACACCTCGTCGCCGGGCCGAAATCGGGTCACCGCTGCGCCGACCGCCTCGACCCATCCCGCGACCTCGGTGCCGCGCACGGGGAGCTTCGGCGCACGCAATCCGAAGCCCATGATCCGCACCATGTACGGAAGCCCGCTCATCAGGTGCCAGACGCCCTGGTCGACGCCCGCCGCCTCGACGGCGACGAGCACCTGGTCGTCGGCGATCGCCGGCTTCTCGATTTCCCGCAGCGCGAGCACCTCGGTCCCGCCATACGTGTCCTGAACGATCGCCTTCACCGACCCGGCAAGCTCCCACAACCGGGTCGACGGCGCGCTCCGGTTAGGCTGGCCCCGCGATGAGCGAAGCTTCGGGGCAGACCGTCCTCGTCAGCGGCGGATCGGGGTTTCTCGGCGGCTGGTGCGTGATCGAGCTCCTTCGCCGCGGCTACGACGTGCGGACGACGGTCCGAAGCCTCTCCCGCGAGCCCCGGGTGCGGGCCGCGGTCGGCTCGCAGGTCGATCCGGGCGATCGGCTCACGGTGCTCGCCGCGGAGCTGATGTCGGACGACGGCTGGGCCGAGGCCGTCGCGGGCTGCGATTACGTCCTCCACGTCGCCTCGCCGTTTCCACCCGCGCAGCCGAAAGACCCCGACGAGCTGATCGTGCCCGCGCGCGAGGGCACCGTGCGAGTACTGCGCGCCGCTCTCGACGCCGGCGTGGAGCGGGTCGTCGTCACCTCCTCGATCGCCGCGATCCGCCTCGCCGACGGCGCGCCGAGCCGGCCGCTCGACGAAGGCGATTGGACTGACCCCGACGCCCCGGGGCTGACGCCCTACGTGCGCTCGAAGACGATCGCCGAGCGGGCGGCCTGGGAGCTAGTTGGCGAGCGCGGCGAGGAGGATCGCCTCGCGGTCGTCAACCCGGGCGCGATCATCGGCCCGACGCTGAGCGACGACGTCTCCTACTCCCTGCAGGCCGTGCAGCGCCTCCTCGAGGGCATGCCCGGGGTGCCGCGGCTCGGTTTCAGCCTCGTCGACGTCCGCGACGTCGCCGATCTCGAGATCCGGGCGATGACGGCGCCCGAGGCCGGCGGCGAGCGCTTCATCGCCGCCGACCGGTACCTGTGGATGGGCGAGATCGGCGAGGTGTTGCGCGAGCGGCTCGGGGAGGAGGCTGCGAAGGTGCCGACGCGGACGGTCCCGAACCTGCTCGTCCGCGTGATGGCGCTCTTCGACCCCGGCATTCGCTCTGTGGTCGGCGGGCTCGGAAAGCGAACCGAGCTCTCCTCGGAGAAGGCGAGGACGACGCTCGGCTGGGCGCCCCGGCCGATCGAGGACTCGATCTCCGAAACCGCCGAGAGCCTGATCCGCCACGGCGTCGCCGCGGTCCCCGCCTAACCGCGGGCGACGCGTCGCTCCTGCTTCGCGTGAGAAGCAAGAGCATCGGAAGGGCCTCCGGCGCCGGCGCACCAACCCCCCGAAGTGGAGCTAGTCGGACTCGAACCGACGACCTCCTGGGTGCGATGCAGAGCGCCGTTTAGAAACGGAACCTCGCGGTTTCGGCTCTGGCAAGGGGAATTCGGTTGCTTAGGTCGCCGAGCGTCCGGACGCGGATGTCCTTGGATGCATGCGGATGTCGTTCGATTTGGGCACCAGAACCGGGCTGGTGCCCAATGGCGATCCCTTCGAGAACCACCAAGTCCGCGCTGCCGCTCCCACGCGAAGGGAGAAGCGCGCAATCAGGTCGACGCCGTTTCTGCTCGTCGTCCAATGCAGTTACCCGGATAGTCCGGCCGCTTCGACGGCCTCTCGTCGATTCGTGAATTCAGTCACGCGCGTCACGGTGAGATCGTCCTGATCCTGGATTTCCCAGACCTGCCAAATCTGCATCTCGCCTGCCGCGCCCGACGTTCTTCCCGTCCCAGCGACCCGAAACCCGGTGACCACGGTTCCGAGAGCGCCCTCCAGGTACTCATGCGACGCGGTACGCACATCCGGAAAGGTCTCCTGAAGCCCTTCGAAGAACTCGATCACCTCGTCCCGGCTCCGCAGCACCCGGGCCTCGGGCCAGGTCGGCGCCAGTCGATACTCGAGCTGATCGGGAAGCGTGGCGTAGGCGGCCTTGATGTCACCCGCGTTCCAGGCTCGATTCCCCTGCTCGAAGCCCTCTCGGAACGCGCGAAGGAACTCGGACTCGGCAGCTGGCATCGCCCGCGCAGTATCTCGCGATTCATTGCGCTTCCGAGGCGGACTGTGCATGTTTGGCCGCGACCGGCCCGCTCCTCCTTCGCGCGACGAGGAGCAGTGCCGGCATCACGCGAAAGGAACAACGAATCCGGTAGTTCGGCACGGAAGGGTCTACTGATGTGTAAGCGAATCCGGATTTGCAGTTGCACGGCCGCGCAACTCGAGCGAGGCCGGACTTGCGGGCTCGCCTCCTGTCCGAGCCGACCGGCGAGGCACCCGCCTCTCTACTTGGATGGTGAGGCGATCGCGGCCGTGCCGACCGGCGAGGGGCGAGTCATGATCGGGCGCTCGACCTGCTGGGCGCTCACCCCGACTTCGATCGAGACGTCATCGCTGACCCGGGCCAGCAGCGCCTCGATGTCTAAACGTTATGAGCCGCGTAGGCCTGCAGCAGAAGCTCTTGCTGGCCCGCGCGCAGCCGGCTGCCCTTACAGACTCAGAACAAGGTCGCGGACGGCGCTCGGCTGCGACAAGAAGGGGTGATGGCCGGCATCGAGTTCCGCGACGCTGCCTGCCCTGCCGGCGAACTCGCGTTGCAGGTCGACAGGCGTGCCGCGGTCCTCGGCGCAGACGAGGTACGTCGAGGCCAGTTGCTGCCAGGCTGCTGCCTGCACCGGCTGCTCGAGGATCGCCAGGCTTTGCCGGGCCGTTTTGTCGGTGGCCTGTCGCTGGATCTCCGGATCGCAGTCTTGGAGGAACGTCTCGATCAGGGCGTCCGGCCGGACGGTGAAGGTGCCGCCCTCGGGATCGATGTCGAGAAACGGAGCGGGCTCCTCGCCGCCGAAGGAGGAAAGGCTCTGCCCGACCTTAGGCAGGTAGCTCGACACGAACAGCAGATGGCGCACGGAGTCGACACCCGCCGCTGCCTCCGCGGTGACGATGCCGCCGTAGCTGTGAGCGACCACGACGGTCGGCTCATCGCCCGCCGTCAGCAATTCCCGGACCGCGGCGACGTCCTCAACCAGCCCCGGGCCCTGAGCATCAGTTGGCTCACCGGTCTCTCCGCAGCTCGGCAGGGCGGGCGCCTCGCTGGCGACGTCCCTCTCCGCCAGCAGCTCGGCGGTCAGGTGCCACCACCACGATCCGTCCTTGACACATGCCCCGTGCACGAAAACGACTCTCATCACGATCTCCTCGTCTGTTCCGATCTGCTGTCTTCAACGTTAGACGTAGCGGTCGTTACGTGAAAAGATGGCCCCCGTGGGAAGGCAGCGCCAGCCACAGATCAGGCAGCGGCTCCTCGACGCCTGCACCGACTACTCACTCGAGCGCGGGCTCCCCGACCGTCTCGGGCCGCTTGCGTCCGCCGCAGGCACCTCGAGCCGGATGCTGATCTACCACTTCGGAACCCGTGACGGCCTACTCCGCGAGATCCTTGGGCAGGCCCGAGAGCGCCAAGTCAAGGTCTTCACCGACCTCCTGCGCGTCCGACCCGAGGAGCCCTACCCTGCAACCCTGAGCCACGCATGGTCCGCGATGACCGGGCCCCCCGGCCGGCCCTACCTCCGCATGTTCGGCAGGCTGCACGACACCGCCGGCGAGCCACTGTGGCCGGGCTTCCGGCGCACCGCAACCACCGACTGGCTCGTACCCCTCGAGGAGGGCATGCGCAGCCTCGGCCGACCCGAGCTGGCAACCGTCGTGCTTGCTGTCATCCGGGGCCTGCTAATGGACCTCGATGCAACCGGCGATGCCGGGCGCACTCGCCAGGCGTTCCAGGACTTCTTGACCACGATCGAGAGCCCCTGAGGACCGGTCAAAAGGCCGCTGTTCGAGTCGCTCTCGGAATCAAGAACATGCTGTCAATTGCGGGATGAGCTACGACAGCGGTTCGGCAGACGTCACACCGCCCACTCCGCCGCCGCGTAGGCAGCTGCGAGGGAGCCACCCACCACGGCTGAGAACGAAAAGAGCGCGCTCCTGCTTTGCGCGAGAAGGAAGAGCCCGGGACGCGACTCGGCGTTGGCGCAGACCAACCACTGAAAGTGGAGCTAGCCGGACTCGAACCGGCGACCTCCTGGGTGCGATCCAGGACGACTTTCGGACCCATGAGCTCGCGCTTTTGGCTCTAGCAAGCGGAATCCGGTTGATTGGGTCGCGCCCCGCCCGGGCGCGGATGCCCGTGGATGCATGCGGATGTCGTTGGATGTGGGCACCAGAACGCGGCTGGTGCCCAATGGGGACAGCGTCGCGAGCCGACCGAAATCCCGGAATCGCGCTTCGGATAGGGTCGCCAGGTGGTCGACAAGGACGTCGGCGGGCTCCTTGCGTCGTTGAAGGCGCCGCTTGCCGTCTTCAAGAATCCCGATCTGCTCCGCGCGCTGCTCGCCTGGGGCGCGATGTCATTCGCGACCTGGACTTATGCGATCGCCCTCGCCGTCTACGCGTTTGACATCAGCGGCGCGGCAGGGGTCGGGTTGGTCGCGGTCCTTCGCCTCCTGCCCGGAGCCTTCGCGGCGCCGTTCGCCGGGCTTCTCGGCGACACGCATTCTCGCCGCAACGTCCTGATCGCGAGCAGTGTGGCGACCACCCTCGTGCTTGCCGCTTCCACGGTCGCCGCGGCGGCCAACAGCGCCCCGGGGTTCGTGTTCGCCGCCGCCGCTGTTTTCGCGCTGGTCACGGCCGCCTACCTACCGGTCCAATCCGCGCTTCTGCCCAAGCTGGCACACACGCCGCAGGAGCTCACCGCAGCCAACGTCACCCTGAGCGCGATGGACAACGGCGGCTTCCTCGCCGGAGCCATCGGCGCAGGCATCCTCCTCGCCCTCGGCGGGCCCGAGCTCGTCTTCGGGCTCGCCGCCGGGCTCGCACTCGCCGCCGCCATCCTCCTCGGCGGCCTGACGCCGGACGAACGCCCGGAGTACGTCGAGGCGATCAGGCTCGCCCGGGTCGCTCGCCAGACGATGTCGGGCGCAGCGGCGACCGTTGCCGACGATGGGCTCCGACTTCTCGTGGCGACGCTCACGGCTCTCGTCTTCTTCGAGGGCATGATCGACGTCCTGATCGTGGTCGTCGCTCTCGAGCTCATTGGCCTGGCAGAGAGCAGCGTCGGATACCTCAACGCGGCCTGGGGAATCGGGGCCCTGGCCGCCGGCGCTGTTGCGGCGATGCTCATCCACCGCGGGAGGCTTGCGTTGGGAATCACCGGAGGCGCGCTTGTGATCGGTGCTGCGGCGGCGCTGATGGCCGGGTGGCCCGTCGCGGCAGCCGCCTACGCGGGGATGGCCCTTTTCGGCGCCGGCTACACGCTGGTCGAGGTACCGGGGAAGACGTTCCTGCAGCGGCTCGCATCCGATGAGGTGTTGGCGCGGGTGTTCGGCTTCCAGGAGAGCTCGCGCCTGGGCGCCGCGGCGCTCGGATCGATCGCCGCCCCGCTGCTCGTCGCGCTCTTGGGTACTCGTGGCGCGCTGCTCGCCGCGGGGGCGGTGCTGCCGGTGTTCGCCGCGCTGCGCTGGAAGGCCCTGAACGCGTTTGAGACCGGCACCCCGGTCGATCATCGCCGCTATGAGCTGCTGCGCAACAACGCGATCTTCCAGCCGCTCCCCGTGACCACCCTCGAGCGGGTATGTCACGACATGGAGCCGGTCGAGGTCGACCAAGGAACCGAGGTGATCACGCAGGGGGACCGGGGCGACCGCTTCTACTTGATCGAAGCGGGCGAGGTGGCAGTGGTCGAGGATGGCGTCCGTCTCTGTACGGAGCGCGAGGGCGAGTCGTTTGGGGAGATTGCCCTCATCCGCGACGTTCCAAGGACGGCGACCGTGCGCGCTACTTGTCCCACGAGGCTTCTGGCGCTCGAGCGCGAGCAGTTCATCTCCGCAGTAACCGGCTATCCCCGTAGCCACCAACTCACCGAGGAGCTGATCGATTCCCGCTTGGCCGGCGGGGCTGTTGTTTCCTCGGAGACCGAGACGACGACGCCCGCAAGGAACTCGAGCACACCGAGGAATCCGCCGCTCGCGTGACCCGTCGGATGCAGCTAGTCGGACTCGAACCGACGACCTCCTGGGTGCGATCCGAGGTGCCTTTCTGATGCCGAAGCAGGAGCTTTCGGCTCTATCAAGCGAAATCCGGCTGACCCGGTCCCGCACCGTCTACGAGAGTGTGCGTGTGCCAGCCTGGTCGCTCACCAGCGACTCCCCGTTCCGACGGTACGAGTAGTACGGCGTCGGTCCGTTTCCGAGGCGGACAGCCATCTGTATTTTCTCCTCGCCTGCGACCCCCATCAGGTCGTTGAACTGGCGTTGCAGATCGCTCATCTCGGGGTACTCCTGCAGGACTTGGCTGTAGGGATGCATCTGAAGGCCGAGCCTTGCGGCGGCCAAGCTGGCCCGGGCGTAGGCCCGACCTGCCTTGATCCAGTCTTCTTGTGTGTTGGTCGCGGTCTTCAGCAAGAGCAGTCCGTCCGCCCTTGCGAGACCCTTCCGAAAGCGTTTGAGGTAGGCGTTGATGGACGGCTTGCTGTGCCAGCGGCGCGGGTCACCGTGCTTCAGATACCACTCCCGCAGAGGCAAGCTTCTACCGACAATGCCCGCCGCCGGCAGACTGAGCCCGTCGCGCTTCTCGGCACGCTCACGCTCGTTGAACCGAAACCAGATGCGGGTCTCCTCGTAAAGGTGGCGGGTATCGCACTCGATGGTCATGGCGCGATCGAAGATCGCGAGGAGCGGCTCCATGCGCGCTCGGTCGTTGATGCCGATGACCTCGACTTCGCTATCTCGTACGGACCGCGTTAGCTCCGCAAACTGCTGATCGGACACCGGCTCCCGTCCGTGAGAGGGCCGGCGGTTTGTCTGCCTGGCGTAGATCCAGTCAGAGAGTTCATCGGGTTGGGCTTCGGCAGCTGGAGCGAGCGAGATGCGGGCGACCGGCTTATTGCCGACCTCATCCAAGCCGTAGCTTCCCTCTGGGAAGCCTTCGACGTTGGTCCCGAAGCCCATCGTGGTCGCGCCTACCGACAAGGTCTCGATGAAGCAGCCGCAACCGATGTGGATTTGCCTGGCCGGAGGGTCGGTCGCGCGCAGCAGGCGTGACTCATCGACGTAGAACAACGTCTGCAGCTCGGACGTGTTGTGCAACCTCCAAGCTTGGGTGTTGTGCGGGTTTGGAGCGTTGCAACCGAGCCCGATCGCCTTGTCGATCGGGGTGGCCAGTTGCTCGACAACTGGCCGCTTGTTCAACCACGCGCCGTTCCGATCCGCGTCTGCGAGTGGCACGGAGCCTCCTCTCCCTCAGCTTCTTCGAGTCACGATACGCCGATTCCGAGTTCAGCTTCCAGAGACCTCGTGGTCCAGAAGGCGTCGTGGGACGACCGCGCCGCGCCCCTGCATATAGCGCTGTGCTGGGTTAGCGGTGGCAACCCGACCGCTGCTGCAACGCGCGAGGAGAAGTAGCAGGAGGCTACGGCGACGATCGTGACGCTCGCATCTCGCGTAATCGGAAGCAACCGCAGGCCAAATGCGACGCTCGCGGCAGGGAGTGTGATTGTGGCTGGGCGTGTAGCGGCTGAGTCTCATATCCGCGATGCGCGTGCCCTCGCCGCCGCTAGCGCCGCTGGTCGGCCAGGGCTTTCGCGAAGCGCGGGAGATCGAGTGGCCCGACGGGGAGCGGCTCTGTCGCCTGCCGGTGGGGCCGCAGCCCGTCGAGCGTGATTGCGAGGAAGCGCCGGTAGAGGTCGGGCTCGACCTCGCGGCCGAAGTCGATCAGGGTGTTGAGCATGAGGTTGATGAGCGGGAGGTCGGTCGGCGCGAGGTCGCTTCGTACCACGCCCGCCTCGACGGCCCGTCGCACGAGCTTCGTCGCCACCCTGGCTACCTCCTGGCGCGCAGCGGCGAGCCGCTCGCCTCCGCGGCCGGCCGAGAACATGACGTCCTTGAGCCCGCGGTCGGAGGCCATCATCGCGAGCGCCCGCTCGAAGAACCCGGAGAGCCCGAGCCAGGGGTCGGGCTCCTCCAGGCACTCCCTGGCGATCGCCTCGACGTCGCCGAGGCGGTCGACCATCAGCTCCTCTATCAGCGCGTGCTTGTTGGCGAAGCGCCGGTAGGCCGTCCCCGTGCCGACGCCGGCGTGGCGAGCGATCTCGTCGAGCGTCACGTCGAGGCCTCGGGCGGCGAACACCTCGCGCGCGGCGTCGAGCAGCCGCTGCCGGTTGCGCTCGGCGTCGGCACGCAGTGGGGCGGGCTCAGGGTTAGTCATCGGGCACATGATAGAGAACCGGAGATCATATCTCCAGTTGTGTGCTATCGTAACCGGAGAACTGCTCTCCGGATAGAAAGGTGGCCCTCATGTCCTCTTCCGCAGATACCCATCACAACCGCCGCTGGCTGATCCTCGCGATCATCGGCATCGCCCAGCTGATGGTCGTGCTCGACGTGACGATCGTGAACATCGCGCTCCCGTCCGCCCAGCAGGACCTCGGCTTCTCGGACGACGACAGGCAGTGGGTGATCACGGCCTATGCGCTGGCGTTCGGCAGCCTGCTGCTGCTCGGCGGCCGCATCGCCGACCTCTTCAGCCGCAAGTGGACGTTCGTGGCCGGCCTGCTCGGCTTCGCCGGCGCGTCGGCCCTCGGCGGGGCCGCCCAGAGCTTCGACCTGCTCGTAGCGGCCCGCGCGCTGCAGGGCGCCTTCGGCGCGCTGCTCGCCCCTGCCGCCCTCTCGCTCCTGGTCACGACATTCACCGACCCCGCCGAACGCGGCAAGGCCTTCGGCATCTACGCCGGGATCGCCGGCGCAGGCGGCGCCATCGGCCTGCTGCTCGGCGGCGCGCTGACCGAGGTGCTCGACTGGCGCTGGTGCCTGTACGTGTCGATCGCCTTCGCGGTCCCGGCCGCGATCGCCGGCACGCGGATCCTGCACCATGTCCCCGCGACCTCGCGGTCACGGCTCGACGTCCCCGGCACGCTCACCGCGTCTTCGGGCCTGTTCGCGCTCGTGTTCGGCCTGGCGCGCGCAGCGTCCGACGGCTGGGGCGATCCCGTCACCGTCGGCTTCCTGATCGGCAGCGCCGTCCTGCTGGCCGCGTTCGTCGCCCTGCAGCGCCGGGTCGCACACCCGCTGCTACCGCTGCGGGTGGTCACCGACCGCGACCGCGGCGCCTCCTTCCTCGCGATCGGAGCGGCCAGCGCCGGTCTCTTCGGCCTCTTCCTTTTCCTCACCTTCTACCTGCAGGACACCAAGGGCTTCACGGCGCTCGAGACCGGACTCGCGTTTCTGCCACTGAGCTTCTCGATCGCGCCCACCGTCGGGATCGTGAGCACCCGCCTGCTGGCCCGCATCGGCCCGCGCCCGCTCGTCCCGGCCGGGATGCTCACCGCCGGCCTCGGCATGGTGCTCCTGACGCGCATCGGCATCGACACGGGATACGCCACGCACGTCCTCCCATCGTTGATCCTGATCGGGGTCGGCTTCGGGATGACCGTGGCGCCGTCCTTCGCGACCGCCACGGTCGTGCCGGAAAAGGACAGCGGCGTCGCGTCGGGCATGGTCAACACCTCGCAGCAGATCGGCGGCTCGATCGGCATCGCCCTGCTGAGCACGCTGGCCGCCTCCGCCGCGACCGACTACCTGTCGGGTCGCGTGCCGGGTCCCGAGGTGCTGCAGCAGGCGGCCGTAGACGGATACACCACCGCGTTCTGGTGGGCGGCGGCCATCTTCGCCATAGGCGCGGTGGTCTGCGGCAGCCTCCTGCGCCCCGGCGCCCGGCCCGAGCTCGACCATGGCCCCGAGCCCGCGGCCGCACGGGCGTAGTGGACTCACAACCCAGAAGGAACTGACATGAACGTGAAGCAAGGAACCAGCCCCCCCATTGCACCCAGTAACGCCGAGACGGCCGACGCTCAGGCCACTTCGCTCAAATCCGGACCGGACGCCGCGCCGCAGCCGTCCGCCGAGCGGCGCAAGGTTCGCTTCCCCAGCGGCGACACCACCTGCGCCGCCTGGCACTACCCGGGGACCAACGGAGCGTGCGTGATCATGGCCGGCGGGCTCGCCGTCACCAAGGAGCCGGGCACGGATCTGTTCGCCAAGCGGTTCAACGACGCCGGGTTCGCGGTGCTCGCTTTCGACTACCGCCATCTCGGGGAGAGCGGTGGTCAGCCGCGCCAGATCGCGCGCATCGGAGAGCAGCACGCCGACTGGCAGGCCGCGATCGCGTTCGCCCGCACCCTGCCCGGCGTGGACGCCCGCAGGCTCACGATCTGGGGCTTCTCCGCCTCAGGCGGCCACATCATCCCGGTAGCGGCGCGCAACCCGGATCTGGCGGCGGCGATCGCCCAGACGCCGCTCGTCGACGGCCCGGCCGTCACGCCCAACGCGATGCGCCATCAGACCCCGCTCGGGTTCCTGCGGTTCACCGGCCGTGCGCTCTTGGATGCCGCCGGCGGCCTCGTCGGACGCGCCCCGCTGCTGGTGCCCCTCGCCGGCGAGCCCGGGACCGTCACCTCCCTCACGTCGCCCGACGCCCTCAACGGCAGCAAGGCGCTCAATCCCGACGACAAGTACCCCCACTGGCAGCAGGAGGTCGCCGCCCGCTCCGCGCTGCGCGTCGGCTTCTACCGGCCCGGCCGCCACGCGTCGCGCGTGCAGTGCCCCCTGCTGGTGCTCGCCTACGACGATGATGGCGTTGCGCCTGCCGGCCCGACCGTGCGCGCGGCCCAGCGAGCTCCCCGCGGAGAGGTCGTCCGCCTGCCCGGTGGCCACTACGAGCCCTTCATGGGTGGCCACGACCACGCCGCCGAGGCACAGCTGTCCTTCCTGCGCCGGCACCTGCTCGACGGCTCGCAGGCGAGCGCGCGATGACCAGCCGGATCGAGCTGTCCGCCGGAACGATCGAATACGACAAGGCCGACCGGCGCGTCGAACTCACGGCGCCGTATCCGAGGCCGTCGTAGATGCCTTCGAGAACGCGAAAGCCCTCCAGGCGTAGTGGGGCTCAAGCGTCGTACCGACAGACATAGCGGGGGCGGGATTTGAACCCGCGACCTCAGGGTTATGAGCCCGACTGAAGCTCTACAGCTCAGCTGTAGAGCGTCATCCGAATGTCACGTTTTGGGTCATCGGATGTCATCGCGCCGAGCGTAGCGCTAGCTGCTTCGGATCCGCAAGGGTCCGACGCCACCCCCCCAAGGGTCCCGGGCCCTTGCTTCGTGCGTGTCCCAGGCAGAGCGCGCTCTCGAGGCGATCCGCAGAAGAGCGCCGATGGCGGGAGGCCAAGGGTCTCGGCGAGGCGGGAGGGCTACGCCGGCGAGCGTAGTGTCATGACATCGGCGGCCGGCTTCGCGTGTCGCTTGATCCGCGCGAACTGGTCCAGCCTCGTATCGACGTCAGCTTTGCTGACGGAATACAGCACATTGATCGTCTCCCCGTCCGAGTTCAGCTCGCCCTGGTAGACCAAGCGGTCGTCCCAGATCACCATCGCCAGCCGACAGTCTCTGGGAAGCGCTTCCCTTTCGACGACCATCACGTCTATGCCCGCTTGGCTCTGCGCTTGCACGATCCGCTCTAGCTCGGGTGTCCAGTCGTCGTAGATGAAGATGCGCTGAATCTCCACCCCGCGCTCGAATGCTCGCCGGTTCACTGCCCAGTAGTCGCGTCCCAGCTCCGACGACCACCACTCCAGGTCGAATCGCTGGAGGAACGTGGCCAGCATCCTTCGCTCAGCGCGGTCGGTCTCCTCGAACAGGATCGTGGTGTCGGCTGCATCGGCGCGATACTTTCCGTGCCGGAGCGTCGCCAGATTCTCCTTCGAGCGCTCGACTTCCTTCTCGGCGACATCAAGCAGCGGACGCAGCTCTTGATGGGAGGCGACCCTGCTCGTAGCCTCCGCGATCTCCTCGAGCGCGGGCGCCAGCCACGGGACCGACTCGGCCGCCGCCATCACCCGCGAGTACCTGTCCTCCCGTGACGCCCTGCGCTCGATGCGAGCGAGCATCTCGATCTGCAAGGCGATCACGATCCCGATCAAGACGGCGACGATCTCGAGCAAGAAGTGCTCGTCGGTGACCACATAGACGAGCACCGCGACGGCGACCGTAATCGCGACTCCAAGAACTACCGCGCGCTGGGTGGGCTTGGAATCCATTCTGGCCGGCTGGCCCGGCGGGGCAGCTTCCTCTTCCGTTCAGCATCGCACTCCCACGATGCCGGGCCGGGACCGTACCACCGTGCCTGGCGGCGGTCAACTTCACCGATCTGCCGATCGATGCCCCGCGCCGTCGCGCAAGATCTGAGCACGAACAGCAGAAGCCCGCTCACAGAGCGGCTTCCCGGAGTAGCGGGGGCGGGATTGAACCCGCGACCTCCGGGTTATGAGCCCGGTCTAGCTCTCGATCGCCAGAGGAGGCTGGTCATGATCTGCCCCCGCAGGGACATCCCGTGACCGATTCGGTGACATCTAGGTGACGCCCTACATGGAGGGCGGGCGGCGAATCCATGCCTCGGAGTGACTTCTAGCAGGGCACACCGTCCGACTGCCGTCCCGGCGCCAAGCGACCTCACTAGCGCACCCCGGTGGTCACCGGGGCGCTGTACGAGCCGCTGCGGGCACCCCGGGACGTCGAAAAGCGAAACCCCGGCATCTGCAGGGGCTTCGCGTATAGCGGGGGCCCGATTCGTTTCTCGCTACCACCCGCGAATAGTCGAGCGAGTACGCCTGGCTGCTTAATGAGATGGTCGCTTCTCGTCCAAAGCGGCTATTTCCTCACTCACCCCGCCCGCCGGTAGCGGATGTGCGTGGCGAGCGGAGAGTGGAGCACCTCGACCGGCTCGAACCCGAGTGACTCGACTCCGTCGAACAGCCGCTCGCCGGACCCTAACAGGACGGGGGCCACGTCGAGCGTGAGTTCGTCGATCACTCCGGCGGCGAGCGCCTGACGGACGGTCGAGGCGCCGCCCGCGATGTCGATGCCATCCTCGCCGGCCGTCTCACGCGCCTGCGCGTATGCAGCCTCGAAGCCCTGGGTGACGAAGTGGAAGCTCGTGCCGCCCTCCATCTCGATCGGCTCGCGGGCGTGGTGGGTGAGCACGAAGACCGGCGCGTGGTAGGGCGGCTCGGAGCCCCACCATCCATCCCAGTCCTCATCCCACTCGCCGCGGATCGGCCCGAACATGTTGCGGCCCATCACGTAGGCCCCGCGCGGTCGCATGAGCCAGCCCTCTGCCGTCGCGTCGGCGTCGTTCGCGCGCTCGTCGCCGAGGTGCCAGCTATGAACCTCCCTGCCGCGCTTCCCCAGCGGATTCTCCCGGCTCTGATCCGGCCCGGCGACGAAGCCATCCAGCGAGATCGACATGTGGCAGGTGGTGTCCGGCATCAGCGTCCTCCAAGCAAATGCGGTTTGCAAGCGTCGGCACCGCAGCCTAGCCAGGGCTGGCCAGATAGCCGCTTTCTCTTTGATTGACGTGTCGTTGTCAAGGCAGCGCCGGCGCCACCTCCCACGACCTTCGGCTCCCAGTCATCGTTGAGTCGAGCTCATTTCTCTTTCGGCGCTCTGAGGCGCAGATCGTTCGTGGGAGCTGCCCGCGGCGTCTCAATTCCATGCCGGGCCGTCAGGCGGCCAGAAAGCGGGAGGAGCTTGCCGGGGCAGTTGGGTGACGGAAGGGTTGGTCTCGCGAGAGCATGTGCCAAGCCGTGATCAAGAGCTTTCGCGCGACCGCCGATTTCGCCGGGTTCTTGCCGTGGCGAGCGGCGATCCGCAGATAGTGCTCATGGAAGGGATTCGACGAGCGCCAGGCCTGGTTGGCGGCCTCGACCGCCGCCCAGCGAAGGGTCCGGGATCCGGCCTTCGAGAGCGATCCGGTCGCCGAGCGCTCGCCCGACTGGTTGATCCGCGGGGCGAGGCCGGCATAGCCGACTAGCTTCGAGGCCGACGAGAAGCGCGAGACCTCGCCGATCTCCGAGGCGAAGGTGAGGCTGATCAGCGGCCCGACGCCCGGGATCGTCTGCAGCAGCCCCGCTCGGGGATCAGAGCCCGCGATCGGACTGAGCTCGCGGTCGATCGGAGAGATGCGGCGGTCGAGGTGGTCGATCTCAGCTAGGTGCTCGGCGATCGACGCCCGCCAGACTTCGGGGACGCCGCGGCGGATGAGCAGCTCGATCACGTCGGGCTGCCGCAGTCGGCGCAGGGAGATCCGCAGGCCGAACTGGGTCAGCAGGCCGAAGATCCGGTTGCGATGGGAGGTGCGCGCCTTGACTAGGTGCGCCCGCCGTCGCAGCAGCTCGCGCAGGGCCCGGTCCTCGGGCGATGGGATCCATAGCGCCGGGACCAGGTCGCGCCGGCGAAGCTCGGCGAGGACCCGGGCGTCGACCTTGTCGGTCTTGCAGGCGAGCGGGGCGACGTCGCGGACCTTGCGCGCATGGGCGACCTGGACCTCCCAGCCCGCGAGCTCGAGCTGGTCGCGAACCCAGACGGCGCCGCTCATCATCTCGACGCAGGCCTTGACCTCGGTGCCGTGCTTGAGGACCAGCCTCGCGAGGCCATCCTGGTCGGCCGGAATCAGGCCCTCGCTTGCGATTGCTCCTGCCTCGGTCATGGCGCAGAACGCGGCGCGCCCATAGGCCCAATCGATTCCGACATAGTTCATGCCGGGTCTCCTCTCGCTCCGAACAGCAGTGACAACCGCCGTTCTAGTGAGCGTGGCGGAGGCCCTTTTTAGTTCGGGGTCAGCGGTGCCCCGTTATGACATTCCATGCAAAGCGCACATCTCGGGCACGCCTGAGTCGTGCGTCGCAGCGGCGGACGTATACCCGGCCCGATTCGTTTCTCGCTACCACCCACGGATCCTTGAGCGAGTGCGCGTCAAGACTTAATTGCCTCGCATGGAAGGCGCCGCGCCGGCGGAGGCGCGAGCGAATGCCTACATGCCTAGGACCCGCGGGCAGAGCCTCGCTGGTCGTCCTTAACGGCCTTCTGCTCTCGACGGGTGAGAGGTGGACCCGAGATCCCCTTCTTCCGCTCATCGAGGGTGAGGGCCTTGAGATCGGCCAGGGTCTTGGCTGCCAAGGGGCCGCCCGAGCCTGAGGACGAGGAAGAGTTCACCGTGAGTCGCCGGCTCGTGTTTGCGGCTAGCGCTCGACGTTGTCGCACGCCATCTGACGTGCCTCGATGCTGAACTCGGCCGGGGGCGAGATCCGTGTCGGCGTAGGACCGCCACCGTTGGCCACCACATAGGTCCGCTGGTCGCTTTCGGAGGCCGCGAACTCGAGGCCCAAGCACGGAACGGCGAGCAGCGTGACCGATGCTGGGCGCCGATCGCCTTGGCCGGGCACCGAGCGCGAATCCCAGCTTGCGGTCGCTCCATCTCCGGTGTTGAGATCGACCCCGATCTGGTGCCAGCGGGCCGAGGCAGGTCGACCTGAGAGCTCCGGGTAGTAGACGGCGAAGCCAACCTGGACGGCGCCGGGTGCAGCGGCGGCGATCTCCACGGGCCCGGTCAGACGCTTGGCAAGCGGTGCAGTTATCTCGGGCGGCCGCGGCAGTTCTTCGTCACCGACGCAGTCACGGAGGTCGAGGGCGCCCGGGCCGGGACCGGCCCTGATGTCGGCCGAGGGCACGTAGCCCTCGGTCGCGGTCGGAGCAAGCCAGACGGGATCGAGCACGTCAAAGCGCCAGTCGTCCTTGGGCTCTCCGAGGCAGTAGCCGTCGAAGGCGAGTCGGCAACCCGGTGGATAACGCAGCAGCACTCGTGAGTGGAGGTTGGGTTCGGCTCGCACCAAGGCGTAGCCGATCTGCGTGGAGGCCACGTAGCCGTGGGGCTGATCGCCGTTGGGATTGTCCGGGCAGTCGACCAAGGCGCCAACCGGTGCCGGGCCATCGGGGAGCCTTTGATCCAGGTCCAGAGCGGTTCCGGCGACCGCGAGGATGGCGCCGATGGCGCCGAGGATGCCGAGAGCGCTCTTCCACCCGCTCGGCCCGAACAGCCACAGGACCACGAGGACGATTGCCCCCAGAGCGACGGCGGCGATCGTGGATCGCGGCAGCTCGTCACGCCAGTTGAGCTCTGCGACGAGCCAGGCGGCGCCACAAATCGAGACCAGCGCGACCGCCAGGGCGGTCGCGCGCCATCGCAGCGAGCTGCCGCTCGGCCACTTCGCGAGCCACTGCACCCGCTGAAGCAGGCGGTCCCAATGGCCGTCGCCCGGTGTCTCAGTGGGGGTCGAGCCCGGCAATGGGGTTCAGGCCCTCAACGCCGACGCGGCGCGTACCGCTGCCGTCCGGCTTCATCACCTTGATGTAGTCGTGCAGGCCCACGATGTGGGTCCAAATGAGCTTTCTCCCCGTGGGCGATAATGCAACTCCGTAGTTCACTCCGGTGCGGGTCAGGCGCAGCTTGCCGCTGCCGTCCGAGTTCATCAGCCATATGTCGTTGTCACGGGTCCAGGCGATTCGTTGCCGTCCGGCGAGTAGGCGGGCTGAGTGTCATCGTCTTCCGGGCTGCGGCGGGTGAGCTTGATCAGGTCTGAGCCATCGGGCTTCATCGTGAAGATGTCCGCAAAGTCGGATCCGTTCGAGTAGCGATCGAACGCGATCCTGCCGTTTTGGCCGGGAACCGCGGCCCCTCCGAGAGATGCCAGCCCGAGGGCAGCGACGGTCGCCGCGATGATCGCTACGGCAGACCTGCGCTTCCTTGAACCCAAATCCAGCCCCTCCCAGTGCCTGTACCTGACAAGCGTACCGTGCCAATCTCTTGCCGACGGCGTCTTGTCCCGGCCATCAGCAGGAACGGAAGAGCCGCTCATCGGTCAGAACGGCTGGGGTTGACTGCTTTCCATGCAAAGCGGAACTTTTGAAGGGCCCATGCCCCTCTCATTGGGCACCAATGGGCACCAGAGGGTTATTTGGCGGCTCTGGGACCTCTGGGCTGGGCTCAGCCCAGGTTGCAGAAGGCACCGCTGAGCAGGGACTTCGGAGATGGAGCTAGTCGGACTCGAACCGACGACCTCCTGGGTGCGATCCAGGGCGACGTTTCGGTGGCGAGAGCCCGCACAATCTGGCTCTAGCAAGCGGAATCTGTCCAGCTGGGACGTAGCGCGCCCGGCGGCGGATGTGCGTGGATGCATGCGGATGTCGTTGGATTCGGGCACCAGAAACGCTGTTAGTGCCCAATCAATCGATCCTCGCCTCGGCGACTTGGGTCCCCATTCACTCAGGGAAGCGGGTGGGACTGCGCCAGCGGCGGACCGAGGACCGTCATGCCCGCGTCCTCCGCGAGTGCCGCGAAGGCCTCCCGCACAGCCGATCCCTCGCCGGCCACCTCTGCGAAGCGCTCGAAGAACCGCTCCATCCCCGGCGATGCGGGGGTGAAGACGAAGAGCATGTGGGCCTTACCCTCGCTCACGTTCTGCCAGCTGTGGGGCGTATCCCGCGGGACGAACGCGAACGAACCCGGTGCCATATCCATGACCCCATCTTCGATCCGCAGGCGAAACACTCCGTCGACGAAGTACATAACCTCGTCCTCGCCCGCGTGCTTGTGAAAGGGCGGGCCCTCCCCGGGCATCGTGACGCTCTCGCAGGCCGTCAGCGCCCCACCGGTCTCCTCGCCGCGAGCCTTGATCTCGAGCGGCCCCGCCGTCGCAACCGGATTACGTAGCGAGTCGCCCTCTCCCCGCGCCGCGTGGATCGGTCGGGCGTCGCCGCTCATGGCCTCTCCATGCGGGTGTCGGGGCCCGGGTTGTCGGCGTGGCGGTGGACGATCTTCCAGGCGCCGTCCTCGCGCCGGTAGATGTGCGTCACGCGAACCAACACGGGCTCCACGGGGCGCCCGGCGATCGATCCGTTGAAGCGCTCGAAACCCAGGGTGTAGGCCATGCCGCCATCCACCTCGACGAGCTCGACGTCGAAGTGGAAGTCGCTGACGTCGGAGAACCGCGACGCGACCCATGTAAACGTCTCACTCAGCTTGTCCCACCCGGACTGGGACATGCCGATCGCGCCGAAGAGCGTCACCGGGTCGTTCTTCGACCAGAGATCCATTCTGGGCCCGGGATCCCCATTGGTCACAAACGCCTCCTCGGCCTCGGTCTGCGGCGCGAGGACCGTCGAGCGAAACTCCTCGACCTCGGCCGGCTCGCCGTGCACCTCAATTCCCATCGGACCTCCCTCGGTCGCGTCCGCGGTCCCGATCCGGCCGCGTGAACCGAGTCTCTCACGCCAGAGTCGCCCTTGGGCCTAGCCGCCACGGCGCTCCTCGACCTGCTGGGCCTATCCCGATCTCCCTATTGGGAGTCGCCTCGGCTTCCGCTTAGCGCGAAGCCGAGCAGTGCGCTGCCTCGTCACCGCAGGCGTGGGTCTAGTCGGCATGCGAATATCGGGTGCGAATGAAGGTCCATGCGATCGAGACCGGAAAGGTCGCCGTCCACGAGCGCCAGCGCGAAGGCTCCGGGCCCGGTCCCCTCCGCCTCCTCAACACGCTGCTCGACCGCCGATGGACGGACCGCTTGCCCATCTACTTCTGGGTGATCGAGCACCCGGAAGGACTAATCGCCGTCGATACCGGGGAGACGGCCCGCGTCGCGGCGGCCGGCTACTTCCCGCGCTGGCATCCGTATTTCCGCTTCGGCGTACGCGAATGGGTGGCCGAAAGCGAGGAGGCAGGGCCGGCGCTGCGCCGCATCGGGATCGATCCTGCAAACGTCCGCTGGGTGGTGATGACCCATCTTCATACCGATCACGCGGGTGGGCTCAGCCACTTTCCCGAGAGCGAGATCCTGGTCTCCCGAGTTGAGCTCGACAGAGCCTCCGGAGCGCTCGGAAAGATGCGCGGCTTCCTCCCGCAGCGCTGGCCTGAGTGGTTCCAGCCCCGGCAGGTCGACTTCGCCTCCGCTCCCTTCGGACCCTTTCCGCACAGCCTCGCGCTGACCGAGGCCGGTGACATTCATCTCGTTTCAACGCCGGGCCACACGCTTGGTCACCTCTCGGTCGTAGTCGAGGAGGGGGATACCCTCCTCTTCCTCGCCGGCGACGCCTCCTACACAGAGGAGCTGATGCTGCGAGGGGCGGTCGATGGGGTATCCCCGGACACCGCCGCCGCGGCGCTCACGCTGAGGCGCATCCAGGAGCTTGCTTCACAACGCCCGACGGTCTACCTGCCGACGCACGATCCCTCGTCACGAGAGCGTCTCGACGCGCGGCGGGCCGCGGTTCCGGCGGCCGCCTAAACCCTTCCTCTCCCAGTGGGACGGACTCGTTCTGCAGTCATCATGCTGCTTTCGCTCCGCGCGAGGAGCGCTCACTGTTTCGTTACGCGAACGTAAACGCTGGGTCCCCAGCGGCCTGTTCGAGGATTCGCTTCAGGTCGGCGAGGTTGGCGTCGACGCCTCGCTTCACGGCGCGCGACGCGAGGGGCCCGAGCGCACCGGCAAGACCGCCGAGCGCCGCCTCGCCGGCGAGCTCTACGAGGGTCGTGCCCCCCTCGTCCGTGAAGCGGTATCGGTAGACAAACGGCGTTGGCCCCGAGGTCGTCCGGATGTCGAACTCGGTGGGCCTTCGCACGGCCAAGACCTCGAGATCGTTTTCCGCCCGACCACCGGGTAGCTCCCGCACCATCGAGTAGGTCGCCCCGACGCCATGGGTCCCGGAGGAGGTCTGCCGGACGGCTTGCACGGCCGAGTTCCAGCGCGGGAGGTTTTGGAGCGCCGAGACGTAGTCGAAGACCTCATCCACAGGCCGCTCGATCCTGACGCTGGTTTCGAAGTTCACGACCTTCCTTGGGCCCGTGTCGCTTCCCAGGCGTCCGGACCCTATCCGAGTGAGCGGCTCCCGCTTCGCGCGAGAAACAAGAGCGTCGGAAGTGCCTCGGCGCCGGCGCGGACCAACCCCGAGAGTGGAGCTAGTCGGACTCGAACCGACGACCTCCTGGGTGCGATCCAGGGTGGCGTTCCGGGCGTGGCCCGCCGTTTCGGCTTTAGAAAGCGGAATCTGGCCCGCCGGGTCGCAGCGGCGCCCGGACGCGGATACCCGTGGATGCCCGCGGATGTCGTTGGATTTGGGCACCAGGACGTGGTTGGTGCCCAATGGCGAGGACGCGGCGAGGCGAGATACTGCGGGGCGATGTCGCAGGAGAGCGTGGCGATCGTGCGCAGGGCTTGAACGGGTCGCCCTACTCGTTTAACTCTCCAAGTGTGGCTGTAGGAGTCGGGTCAGCGTTAAGGGACTGGTCGGTCGCGCGCACCCGGACCTTGTGCCTCCCTCGCTTCAGATGGTTAGACCTCCAGGGCGGGATGCCGGCCTCAAACGGATCGTCATCCAGGCGGCATTCGAAGGTCGAGGCCGGCTCATCCGACGTGAATTCGAACCATGCAGACCGCCTTCTCGTCTCTACCTGCGGAGCCGATGTGATAGTTGTCTCGGGCGGGGTTGTGTCCGGCAAGCCCAGCGAGCTGTACCGAACCAGGGTGAAGTCGGGCTTGTCGGCGAAGACGGTGTTGGTCTGATGTGAGGTTCCCGCCAGCACGATCTTGCCGTCACCGTCGATCGCGAGGTCGTAGGCCAACGCCGAGTCGAACGGGGTGCTGACCTTGGCGCTGTCAACTTGTCCGCTCGATGTGAGGCGAACTACACCGAACGCCAACCCGCCGCCCTGGTCCTCATCCGTCTGACCCGCGGCGACGATCTTGCCATCCGCCTGAAGTGCGACTGCGTAACCCTCGTCCCACGAGGAGAAGCCCGGAGCGCCGTGCGCAGCCGTCCACCCTGGCCGAAGCTCGGGTCGAGGGCCCCACCAGTGGTGACCCGGGCGAGCGCGAAGTCTACGTCGGAGAAGTCTCCGAAGTCGGTTCCGATTCCCACGACCTGGTCGGTCCCGTCGATCGCGATCGCGTTGACCGCCGGCGTTCGGACTCGACGAACATTCCGTCGTCGCTGAAGCCGAGGTCCAGGTCGCCATCGCTGTCAAAGCGGGCAAACGCGGCGTCCTGTTCCAACGGCGACTCGGAGCCGTACTGACCGCCTGCGACGATCCTGTCCTGGCTGTCGATCGCCACGTCAACGGCCCCTTCGTTACTGTCGGCTCCGGGGAAGTCGGTCACCGCGCGACCGTCGCCGCTGAAGGTGGAGTCGAGATCACCGTCCGTCTCGAGGCGGGCGAGCCCGAAGTCGACGCAGTCGTTGGCGCCTGTGCACGAGGCCACCGATGCGGCCCCGGCGACGACGATCTTGTCGTCATCCTGATCGCGACGCCGATGCCCCGCCCCCCTAAGTCGTAGAGGCCGACCGTCTGGCGGCCGTCGCCGCTGAAGGTCTGGTCGAGATCGCCGTCCGTCTCGTAGCGAGGCCAGGGCGACCTGATTGATGGCCTGGCCGGGGGTGCCGATGTAGGCTTGGCCCGCGACGACGATGCGGTCTTGGCTGTCGATCGCGACGCTGGACGCGTACTCATAGCGGCCCGCGAAGTCGATGGTGTCCCGACCATCCCCGCTGAAGTTGGTGTCGAGGGTGCCGTCGGTCTTGTATCGCGCGACCGCGAAGTGGTTCCGCTCCCCGATCCCGCCGTCGCCTGTGGACCCCACCGCGACGATCTTCCCGTCATCCTGGATCGCAATCCCGTGCCCGTGATCAGCGCCGTAGTCGACGCTGAGATCGCCGAAGTCGGTCGTCTGGATACCGTCGCCGCTGAAGGCGGGATCGAGCGTTTCCCCTGTCGCAGGCTGCGCTATCGGCCGTGCCGAGGCGCCGCGAGAAGAGCGAGTGTGGCCGAGCCAGGGCGGCCGCGTCCCTCATCGTCATCACATTCTCGACGCTCGACGCATCCTACGCCGCGC